>CALSLT010000040.1 GCA_943787265.1 uncultured Planctomycetaceae bacterium
GAGGAACGAGTCCCACCATCATCCGGATTGGCTGTGTCGGTGGGACTCCTGTCGTCGGCCCCACCCTACGGCGCGATGCCTTGCCTCTTCCTCGTACAGCGCGAACAGCAGGTCGAACGCGACCACCAGGAAATGGCCCGACCCCACAGCCGGGTCCAGAATCTTCAGGTCGCGGACGCTGTCCGGTGCGTGTTCAACGGCGTCGTCGGGGATCGGCTGCGGGACGTAATACGCCCAGCGACGTTCCATGTCCGTGTGCAGCGGCATCAACTCGGTCAGTTCGACCTCGCCTTCGTCCCTCTTCGCCCGCCACTCGACGCGGCGGCGTTCGAGTTCGTCCAGCACGCCGAGCGACTCGACCTCGGCCGTCCAGCCGTGCTTATTGCACATCGCCAGCCACATCGGGCCGAGACTGTTCTGCAGCAGCCAGTCGACCATGTACCGCTCGGTAAACATCTGCGTCTTGCTGGCGATCTCGTGCGGCTCGATCTTGCCGCCGTCGTTGATCTTGTCGTCGAGTGCCTCGCGATCCGGATCGTTCCAGTACTGGTAGACCCAGCCCAGCGTCATGTCGTCGGTCCAGCAGCATTCCAGTTCCGGATCGTCGAACGCTTCCACCACGCGCCGCAGCACCGAGGCCGGTACGGGAACCAAATCCGCAATCCCCGCCGAGCCGTACAGACCCGGCAGATCAATCGCCAGGTCCTCGAAGATCAGCCGCAACAGAAAGGCGTACCCTTCAGACGGATCGCCCTGGTGCCGGCACAGGTCGGTCGCGAACTCGCGGAAGTCCTTGTAGCCGGGACTGTTCCACCCGCCGGTCACGACCTTCGGCTTTCGCAGCCCGGTGGCTTCCATAATACGCAGAATGACCATCCGGTTAAGCAGCGTATAAGCCGCCTGCTTCTCGACCTGACGCAGAAAATCGTCCGTCGAGCGTTTGTACTTCCCGGTCTCCGCCCGAGTCTGCTCGTCGAGCCAGGTTTCCAGACGCCGCCGCTTCGCCCGGCGTTCCTCATTCAGAGACGTGTTCTGGCACACGTCCGATACTGAGCTGGTATTCCGCTCAGTCTCCTCGCGCAAAGCCAGCAGCAACGCCCCGCGCAGCCCCTTGTCGGAACCGTTCTCGCTCCCGCGCATGACCTTTCGCAACTTCGCCTTCGCTTCGGGCGTCATGCGGCTGTCTTGTGATGTGTCTGATTGTGCGTTGATCATTCGACGGCATCCGGCGTGGTGGCCTTTTTACGGCGGGCGGCGTTTTTCTTCGTCGCATTCTTCCGTTTCTTCTTCGCTGGGGCTGCGTCCGGGAAGAGCAGCTTTTCTTCGGCCTTAGCGAGCAGGGACTTGCGACGGGTGACGTGGTCGGGGTGAGACGATTCGAACTCGGCTCGGGACTCGGGTTCGTCGGGGGCGAGGATGTGGAATTCTACTCCCTGTTTTTCCAGGACGGTTAGTTCCAGTTCGTAGCAGCGGTACGGTTCGGCGGACCAGATGCCCGGCTCCAGGAGACGCATTTCCTGCAGCGGCTCTTCGTGTTTGCGGAGGCGGCGCTTGACTTCTTTTTCGACGGCCTCGATGGCTTCGTCGGGGTGGTTGGCGATGAAGGCGGCTCGGAGTTCAACGTCTCCGGCGTCGCCTCGGTATGGGGCCTCTTCAATCCGGAAGTCCGGACCGATTTCGTCCTGCAGGCGGAGTTCCCAAGCCCAGGCGCGCGCGGGGTGGTATTTCCAGAAGCAGCCGTGGGCGACTGCCAAAGACGGGTCTTTCTGGCACTTCTCATCTACACGGGTGGGCCAGTAGCGCATTGCCAGGTGGGACCAGTCGTAGTCCTTTTTTCCCTTGCTCAGAGCCAGTTCGGTCCCCCACTTCTGCGGGTCTTTCCACTGCGGAGCCAGCAGCGGCCACAGGGCGGCGCTGTTGATCATCACGCCATCGTCCAGGTCCGGAGCGTACGGCGCATCGACCTCGCGGGGCGGGCACTTCTTCGCGTCCGGCGATGTCGGGGGCGGGCCGTGGTCGGCGCATTGTTCCACCTGGGTGATGAACTCGGCGAGTTCTTCACGCCACTTCTTCACGTCACTGAAGCGGTCTGCAGCGGCGCGGGCGGCGCGTTGATCGACGCCGTCGCGGGCGGTGCGCAGGTCGTCGAGTTCTCCGTCGAGCCGGGTCAGTGTCGGAGCCAGGTGATCGGCCAGCAGCACGCGCAGCGTGGACTCGTCCCAGCGGTGGATGGTGACCCACGCGACGAACGTCTTTTTCGCGGACGAGAGCGGCCAGTGAATCGGACGGTTCTCGTACATCTGCCGATGCACGTCGCTGAAGAATTTCTCACGCAGCCAGTCGCGGACCGGCGTGTGCTGCTTCTTTCCCGAGGTGATGTCTGGCCCGTACGTCTCCCACGTGTCGAGAATGATTTTCACCGCCGGATGCCCAAGCGAGTCGCGCAGATCGTGGCCATCGAGCGCCCCGTCGAGAAACAGGATGCCGTGCGGGAGCGCCGGTGAGCCAAACGCGCTAGCGTCGGGTATTTCATTGGACGAACCAGGAGTCGAACGGGAGTCGGCGGCGTCAATGCCCGCGGCTAGCGCCGTCGGCTCACCAGTGCGGGGATCAAGAATTCCTTCGCCGCTGGCCCCGAAGCGTCCGAGGGCGACCCCGACGGCGAAGCTGACATGATCGGTGGGCGGCTCGGGGTCGAGTTCTTCGACGTACTCGGGCAGCGGCGAGTTCTCGGGTCGATCCACGGCGACCTGCGCCCACGCCTGAGCCGCACGCCACGGCGACGGCCCCGGCTGCCGGAACTCGACCGAGATTTCATGGTGCGATTCGTGAACCGTGAACGCAGATTCCACCTGAGCGAAGATGTCGTCCGCGTTCGCGATCGGGAAGAGAGGAAGCCGATTGACGTCAGCTACCTGAAAAGAGAGCGTTGGGTTCAGTGACTTCATCACCACTTGTGCTGATGAGTTATTCATCTGGCACACAGCGATGTTTGGTGTAGACGGATACACAGACGAGCCTTTGCTGTCTATCCACGCTGCGCCAGCGATGAATGCGGGCACTAAACTCGCTTCCGAGTAGAGTGAAAGCAATCCCCCGGTTGAAAGTAATGGTCGGCATTCGCAAGTTTCCATGCGATCGCACTCGTACCATAGTTGTGTTCAATAGAGGTCTTGAGTTCGAGGGCGGCGTTTTGCCACGCAATCACATTCAAGAGCGGTTCCTGCCAGACACGCCCTTTTCCGCCGAGCACGTACGGTGCCCACTGTCCATGAATGCGTGCTGTCGCATCTAGGGGCAACGCGGCGCGGACCCGAACCAGAGAGAGATGCGGAGGTTCCCACGCGAACCGAGTGAATCTCGCATTGTTTCCAGTATTCGCACCGAAACGACCAGGCGAACTTTCGGCGAGCTTCGGAGTCACGATGTAGGCTTCGAGAAACTCATCATCCCACCAATAAACCAGCGGCCACTCGGGCACGACCTTCAGCGCGGCTGGATCGAAGTTATGGCGGCCCAAATGGCACAGCGTGGCCGCTCGCTTCCGCGACGTTTCGCCGGGACGCAGTAGGGTTTCATCCGAAAACGGGCGAATCGCGACGCTCTTCCCGTGATTGGGCGCGTGCCTGCAGAACGATGCCATCGCGACGGACACGACGACCTGCGCCGCATTGATTTCGTCAAACGCCCCGGAACTCAGGTCGCCCAGCGCTCGCAACTCGTACGTCCCCAGCAAATGCTGCCGCATGTCCGAGTACTGTTTGATAAACATCCAGTTCCGCATCGTCAGCATCGACGACACGCCGCCTTCCCGCACCAGTTCCAGACCGCGTAACAGGAACGCCGCATAAAGGTCCGCTTTGCCGAGTGGATAGTTTCGCCTCGATGTACTTCGAGCCGGCCATCTTCGACGTGCCCTGATACGGCGGGTTGGCCACGACCAGGTCATACGAGCCCTCGCGGACCATCCGCACAAACCGGACGCCGGCGGCGAGCTGTTCTCCATACAGACGCAGGCCGAGTTCGTCCGCGCGGGTGTGACGCTGCAGAAACGACTCCAGCGCCGTCAGCACGTTGAACTGTGCCCGCTTGCGGGAGAACCGCAGCTTCTGCTGCTCCATCAGCCCATCAGCAAACATCTTCTTCTGTTTGAAGTCTCCGTCGTCATCATCAGAGCTGTCATCGCTGATCGTGCGTTCGTGCTCAGTGATCGCCGATTCGATGGCCGCATCCACCTTGAGCAGACTGCCTAGATGATCGGCTCCGGCCAGCGCCTGCACGATCGAGTCCGTCAATGCCGCCGGGATGCCCGACTCCTGCTCGACCGCCTGCCGCAGCTCGACCAGCGCCGGGTCGTTGTCCGGCAGACTCCCCAGTTGCAGGTTCGACGCCACTAGATTGAGCTGCCGGGGTTTTGCCTCAGGACACACCTGCTGAGCCTTCAACCACAACGCCGCCGCGCCAATCTGCACCGCCCGCGGGTCCAGGTCGATCCCGTGCAGGTTGTGTTCGAGAATGTGCTCGGTGATTTGTTGAGGGGACCAGTCTGTAGGGTGGGCCGAGGAACGAGTCCCACCATCATCCGGATCGGCTGCGTCGGTGGGACTCCTGTCGTCGGCCCACCCTACGGCGCGGTGTCGATCTTCTTCCTCGTACAGCGCGAACAACAGGTCGAACGCCACCACCAGGAAGTGTCCCCGACCCCACCGCCGGGTCCAGAATCTTCAGGTCGCGGACGCTGTCCGGTGCCTGCTCGACGGCGTCGTCGGGGATCGGCTGCGGGACGTAATACGCCCAGCGGCGTTCCATGTCCGTGTGCAGCGGCATCAACTCGGTTAGCGAGACGCCCGGCAGCGCGTCTTCGTCGAACTCGTACGACGGATCGGCCTGCTGTTTCGCCTGTTCGGCGGCCAGCGCGGTCTGGCGTTCGTCGCGTTTCGCCCGCCACTCGACTCGGCGGCGTTCGAGTTCGTCGAGTACGCCGAGCGACGCGACCTCGGCCGTCCAGCCGTGCTTTTTACACATGGCCAGCCACATCGGGCCGAGACTGTTCTGCAGCAGCCAGTCGACCATGTACCGCTCGGTAAACATCTGCGTCTTGCTGGCGATCTCGTGCGGCTCGATCTTGCCGCCGTCGTTGATCTTGTCGTCCAGTGCCTCGCGATCCGGATCGTTCCAGTACTGGTAGACCCAGCCCAGCGTCATGTCGTCGGTCCAGCAGCTTTCCAGTTCCGGATCGTCAAACGCTTCCACCACACGCCGCAGCACCGAGGCCGGCACCGGCACCAAATCCGCAATCCCCGCCGAGCCGTACAGACCCGGCAGATCAATCGCCAGGTCCTCGAAGATGAGCCGCAGCAGAAACGCGTAGCCTTCGGACGGATCGCCCTGGTGCCGGCACAGATCGGTCGCGAACTCACGGAAGTCCTTGTAGCCAGAACTGTTCCACCCGCCGGTGACGACCTTCGGCTTCCGCAGACCGGTGGCTTCCGTAATACGCAGAATGACCAGCCGGTTGAGCAGCGTATAAGCCGCCTGCTTCTCGACCTGCCGCAGGAAGTCGTCGGTCGAGCGTTTGTGCTTCCCGGTCTCCGCCCGAGTCTGCTCGTCGAGCCAGGTTTCCAGACGCCGCCGCTTCGCCCGGCGTTCCTCATTCAGAGACGTAATCTGCACGCGGCCGATGCTGAGCTGATATTCCCGCTCAGTCTCCTCGCGCAAAGCCAGCAGCAGCGCCCCGCGCAGCCCCTTGTCGGTGCCGTTCTCGGTCCCGCGAATTACCCTTTCGCAGCTTCGACTTCGCTGCGGGCGTCATGCGTCTGTCGTGTGGTGTGTCTGACATGGTTCAGTCTTTCTATTTTTCGTCTGACTAAACCAGCCGGACACGTTCACCGGCTTTGACGTACTCCATCAACCGCTCGCGAATTTCTCCGACCAGAGCATCGACGTCGGCCTCGGTTTCCACTTCGCGATTGTGCAGGTTCAACGGCACCTTCCGAAGTGGGATGGTTTCGACGTCGCTGCGTATCTCGTCCAGCAGTTCGTTGGCATCGGCTTCCGCCCGCTGCAACTGAATCTCGAACGTGTCCCTCAATGCGGACAACGTGGGAGCGATGGCTTCGGGAGTGGTGTTTGTCGGAGCCTGACCAATCGGACGCAGCACGCGATGATTCTGCTCGGCGGTCAGTGTGCTGAAGCCCGGTCGCGTCCGCAGTCGGGCTCGGGCTTCGTCGGCGAGTGTCTCCTGCCAGGTCAACAGCCGTTGCCGCTCGACAACATACGCCTCCCGCACTTTTTCAAGATCGTCGTCGAGGCCGCCGATGTCCTGCCACGGCCGGTCGCTGGCCAGGTGACTGCGGATCAGCCTCGACCGTCGGATCGTCGCTGGCCAGAACGCCGGACTCGCAGAGCTGAGTGATCTGGTACTTCTCGGCGGAACCCGCTTTTTCCACGGCCTCGATGGCGTCTTCGGTCAGCTCGGCATCGAACAGCTTGAGCATCTTGATGCCGTCACTGAGTGCGTCGAGATGCTTCCTGACCATCAGCACGGTCGGCTTCGTCTGCCGACAGGCTTTGACGCAATCCCCCAAAGCGTCCGTGAGTTCGTCGAGTTCTTTCGGAAGCTCGGGTGAACCCGGCAGCCGGTTCAGGCGAGACACCACTTCACGGAGACGCTTGGCCTGCGGGACGAAGTGCGTCGCAACGGCATCAGCAATGGCGACGGGCTCCCGGTCCATCTCGTGGTGCAGCGTGTCGGCAAAGAACCGACAAATGCGATTGATGGTCTTCTTACCGACGTCATCGTCACCAGCTGGAAAAAAGTTTGCTCGCCGGAACGGACGGTCCTTGTCGAACAGGTCGCGGACTCCGGCGTCTCGAGTGGCCGTGATCTCAGGGCCGCCTTCCGGCTGAAATGCGAAGCTGTCCGCCACGCAGCAACCGGCCACGCACGCTCGAACCAGGTCCGTCGTGTAGCCGTACGGCGGGCCTTCGAAGGCCTTCAACAGACCGACGCCACTGATGCCATCCTTCGCCCTTGATACTCTCCAGAATCCGCTGCGGAACGCCCCCGTGACACGAGGTGGCGTAACGGCCTCCGTCGAGTTCCAGAATGCCCAGCGGGGCGATGAACTTCGGTGCAGGAGCCGACAACTCCGGCTCGATGAGCTGCAGCAGTTCGGACGGCTGAACCGAAGTGGGTTCAAAGCTGGGAAATAGATCAGGCAAAACGCGTGTCGCTGCGGCCTGCAGCACAGCGGTGAACGTCGTCCCGAAATCCTGCGGCGTGAACGGCTTGCTGCGGAAGTACATCCGACCGGACAGCCACGCACCGGTGACCGTCTGCCGAATCTGCCCCTGCAGTTCCTCTTCCCGGTTTTTTTCCTGTTGCAGCAGCAGTTTTCGGGCAGGGGTGAGCGACTCTTTACGGGGTTCGAACTTTTCGATCATCCGCTTCGACTGCAGTAGGTGCCGGGCAATCTGCTCCATCTGATCTGTGTCACCGCAGACCCAGACAACGCGGTTCTGCAATGCACTCTCTTCGCTCTGTTTGATCCAAGTTGCTCTCTGCCTGTTCTGATGTCGGCACAAAGCGGAAGTCGATCTGTACCGCTGCCGCGTCACGTGGATCGGTAATTGTCTCGTCACTGGCACGACGACCGTCCGAGAACTTTGCCGACCACGGGAAATGTCTTCCCTGAAACTTTGGCTTGTCCATCCCGGAGCCACCCATCAACAGTTTGAGGGCATCCTGAATCGTGGTGCTGATCGACTCGCGACCGACCCCGATGTCACGCCGGTCACGTTTCCCACTCCTCGCCGGCAGTGGACTGAATGCGGTACCCCTCTTTCTCGGAGAACGCCAGCAGGTTATCCCGACGCAGAGATTCCAGAGCTTCGGTGATTGCGGCTGACTGGTTGCCACTGTCCACTCGTTCGAACAGGCACTGAGCCACCAGCCTTCGCATCCGTTGCCTGTGTGTCCTGGATCAGCTCCAGCAGTGCGACGGCTTTGGCCGCCCGAACGCGAAGGTCGGATGTGTCGTTGGCACACTCGTGAATGATCCTCGCCATGCTCTGCTGCACGTCGGAATCGAGGGCTGTGTGCTGCACTTCGTAAATCCGGTCGAGCGTCACGAGGTGCCCAACCGGCTGCTCGGCCAGCTTCTGGCTGCGGAACAACTCGCCCAACAACTGCAGGAGCCCACGGATGGCCTGGTCGTCGCCCTGTGCCCGTGCGGACCGGGTTCGCAGAGCTGTTGTTATCTGCAGCAGCAGGTCGATCTGTCCCGGCAGCATCGGGTAGACCTCGACGAACTCATCCGCCGAGACGTTCTCGCAACCATAGGCGTACAGCTTGAGGTCGGGACGATGCCGGTCGAACAGGCCCTTGAGCAGGGCTTCACCGTCTTTTGTCTTCTGCAGCAGGCGTTTGTGGACAACGTCGCGAATGTTGGTCGGTGCCAGGTGGACTCGCAGCTTCTGCGGGAACCGGTCCTTCGCCCAGCTCAGCCACGAGTCGTCCATTTCTTCGTCAATCTTCTGCTGACCGAGAGCCAGCAGCCACGCTGATCCTTCAGCTCAGAACCCAGCTCGCTGGCAAAGGCCCGCAGCCGGTCCACGCGATCCTTGCTGGCGACCACGTACTGCGAGACTTCGTCCACCACGATGAACAGCGTCGATCCCTTGCGTCGCCCGGTCATCATGTCGCGGATGGCGTGAACGGCGTCTCGTGGTGCGGCCGAAGCCTGATGCGTCCCGGCCCGACTCATGTACCACGCCATTGGATCGGAATAGTGATCCGGAAACATCGTCGACAGGACCAGTGAAAAGTCTTCGCCAGCCAGCGAGTTGTCCTTCACCTCGTCCCACGGCCGCCCCAGTGTTTCCTGCGCGGCGGACTGGAAGCGATCCCACTCGCCGTCACGTTCGAGCTTCAGTTCGTGGTCGGCGACGATGGGGTCCTTGCTGCAGTAACCCAGTTTCTTCTGCACCTGCCGCACGATCGCCGAGTGAATCTGCTCGTTGTCCCTCGCAAAGCCACCCACGTCAAAGACCACCGAAAACGGGTCGCTGATTTTCTGTCGGAGATTGTTCCACGCCGTGCGCAACTCTTCGGCCTGCGGCGACGTGTCGCGTTTGAGCAGGGCGTCTGCCATCGAGCCACCTGATGGCAGAGCGACGCCATCCAGAGCCAGCCCCAGCAGCTTGGCGAAGCTCGACTTACCGGAACCGTAGAAGCCGGAAATCCACGCGTTGGGCAGATCGGGACCGCCCGACTTGTCGAGTTCACTGGCCATGCTGTTCAACAGCCGCACGTACTGCTCGTGGATACCGTCCGGGACCCGTTTGTGGTTCGGATGCGACTCGGGCCAGCCGCCCGTGATGATGTACTCGCCAACCTCGTCGGCCAGTTTCACCGGGTTCTGTTCATGGAAGTAGACGACCGGAGGAATGTCCCGGGTGACGTCCGACTGGAACAGCGATTTGATCAGTTGTGATTCACTCATGGATGCAGGCTCAATGTGGCAGTCAGCTCGGTGCAGGCAGTTCAGGGATAAATACGGGGCCGATAGTCGCTGTCGGGGTTCAGCATGCCCATGAACGACAACCCCTTGCTGCCCCGCCGCTCGCCCGGATACAGCAGGACTGCGGGGACATTCATCGTGCGGCCATCCAGATGCTTCAGCAACGACGAGGAACGGAAGAACGGGTAGAGGGCTCCAGCCCGACCGATCAGGGCGACGGTGCGATCACGCTGATCCGGGTGCTGTTCCGCGTGCTCGCAGATAATCCGGCTGCAGTCGGCAGCGATGCCTTCCGGCCCCTCGATGAGCGGCGCCACACGATCCTGCAGATAGCTCAGGCTGCGGTCCGGACCGATCGCGTGCATTTTTTTTTCCATTTCAATGACGCGTTTGACCCACTCGTCGCCTTCAGCCCGGACTCGATCGAGTAGCAGCTTCTGCAGGTTGATGGACAGGACCATCCAGCCGTTGCCGACCAGGTCGCCGGTCAGGCGTTGTACTTCAGTTCGAACTTTGAACTCGTCAGCGGGCAGGTACTGCAGGATGGCGAAGCGATAGTTGCGCATCGTGCTGATGCGTGGACCGTCTTCATGGATCAAGTCCTTACGCAATGCGTCAAACGCATCCTGAAGCTGCACCGACTGGTTCGCGAACAGGCCCTGACTCATGCGACCTCCGCGTCGGACAGTCGATTTCGCGGGGCAACAGTCGCTGCTGCCCACTCTGCCAGATCGGTGAACTGCCAGTCCATGTCGATGATGTCACCCTGCCGCTGATAACGAACCGCAGGTAGGCGTCGCAGCCGGGCTTCGAGTTCGTGGCCGGACAGTCCGACCGATTTCAAATACGAATTGTCAAGCAGCGTGCCGGCGAAGTCGATCTCCCGCAGCAGGTACAGCAGGTAGGCCAGTGCGACATCGGGAACTTTTGGAACCTGGAGCGTTCGCGGGTCGCGACTGCCTTTGACCAGGCCCGCAGAGCACGCACACGCCAGCAACCGGCTGGCGAACTTGATGCGTGTCGGCATCTTCCAGCGGTCGGCCGTCTGCTCCGAGACCCAGCCTGTGACGATGTCACGTCTGATGGTTGGCCGCCCGTCCTGCAGGCGTCCGACAAGGAACTCGCCCGAAAACAGTCGATACAGTGGATCAGCGAACTGCAGATGCCAGTGGCAGATGAGAGCTCGCGTCGCCGTGTCCATCTCCTGCCAGCCGGAAAGTACGGGGATCACCGTCGGGATCGCGTCAAAACCGCTCCCGAAAGTTGGTAATCAGACCTTCCACACGCGGTAGACTGCGTGCGCCGAACCAGCATTCCTCGAACGCTCGCTGGACCGTCTCGGCAGCTTCGGTCTCGGCCGAGTTCTGCCAGTAGGCTCGCGCATGTTCGACTTCCAGCGGGCACTTGAGAAGCCGTGTGTGAATATGCGATTGCTCCGCAGGACGCCCGCTCATGCTCCCCTCCGGTAGTGTGGAAGAGGATACGTGTCGGGGAATGGGTGGTGAGCCGCCACCAGATGATCGATCAGCTCGCGCAGTGACGACGGCGGCTCGCCTCGCAGACGCACCCCCGCTGGATCGTTGACAGAGTTTGCAGAGCCGTGCGAGGTCACCCACTTCGAGAACGCGTCGCGTGACCATTCAGCTGACACGATGGACTTCAGACCCGGCAAAGCCACCAGCGGCGATCCTGCAGACCGCTTCAAGTCAGCAATCCGCTCTTCGGCTCGCTCATCAATGACGAAACCCAGCCTGAACAATGACAGCAGCCGGTCAGGATCGTGATTGTCACCGCGACAGCGAGTATCAGCCCGTCGCGCGGCCTCTCGAACAGACTGCAGGGTGGGCCCACTCGTGAGAACCGGGCAGCAACCGCTGGAACAGGTCTGCCCCTCCGTCGTCACAGCACAGTTCCGTCCGCCACCAGCCCAGGCGAGGTTCTTCCCCGCCTTCACCTGCCCACGCCACCGCGAACTGCGAAGTCAACAGGTGGTCGATGTCAGCCGTCGAGACTCCATCTGCCAGTGTCAGATTTGCTGCATCCTGTGCCGTCATCACGGACTCCGATTCTGTGATTAGCCATCAGCGATGGGATCGATTTCGAAACTTACTCGTGACAATTGGGCCTGCGTTCGATGCAGGTTCCAATATTGCCCCCGCAACGGCCCTGTTTGTGTTCGGGTCTGTCCAGGACCGATAGTAAACCCCAAGAGTTGAATTAGCCACTGGCAGCGATTGAGATTGATTGAGATTTCGCGAGGGCTGAGGAGTTTCAGTCACGCCGCAACAAGGGGCGCCGTTGGACCTCGCAAACGTCTTCTCCATTCTTCGAAATCGTTACGTCCAAAAATTGGCGTATCTGACCAGTCGGAATGAGCGTCACTCGAGCGACTTTTCTACGCGAAATAATGTTTATACTTATACTCCGTGCGTTCCATTCCAAGATATCCGACGTTCGCCTCGGGAAGACCCGACTAGATCGTTTCCGACTCCGTGGACACTGCATTTTCCGTTGCAGTGAGGAGTGGCGAAAAAGACGCGGGAGTGTTGGTCCTCGGGTGTTCCGTCTTGAAACAGAACCGAACCGGTTTGGATTGCAGGGCGATGGTCGGTCGGCCGATTCGGTCCATCAACGGCGGCGGACGTGTGGGACGTTCGTCGACGTTCGCGACCAAGTCCTCAAACCTCGAGAGAGAGCGGAACCACGAAAGGAATCCGGATTCCTCTTCTGTGGCTCGGAGGACGACAGCTCGGGACCGGCAGTGAGTGTGGAGCGTGCGCGATGGGCCGAACTCAAACCGGCTTGAGTTCTTTGCAGGCGCCGTTCTCGGGTGGCATTGAAGCAGGACGGCGCGGAGACAACAGCGCGGACACCGCGAATGAGCGAAGCCCGAAACGAATACGTCTTCCCTTCTGAAACGGCGAATGCGGGCGGCTCAGCCGAAGCGAGAAAATCTATTCAAAGAAAGACGCGAACAAATTTCTACCAGGAAGGCAAAATTACAACACCCAACCGATGGCTAGCTTCCGTACCGAGTAGGTACTTTTTTGACCTTTGATTCCAGACGCATAGGGGAACAGTTGGGGTAATAGAAACACTTTCTTTTCCTAAAAACTCATGAACGAGGACGCCAATCGAGGACTCGAGGACGTTAATCATCCGGTCTCCTAGTTTCCTAACCGGTTAGAAACATCGACGACGACCGTGGTGTGATTCGATAGTTTCAGTCGGGAAATACCAGTCGAGCAGAACAGAAACCGATTCCGCACCGGTGCGGAATCGGTCGGGCGGATGCGGATTTCGGGGACTGGCCGGTCTGTTGGACGATTCGGTCTATCCACGGCGGCGGGTGTCTGAGACGTCCGCGACCAGTATCAATTCTTGAGAAAGAGCGGAACCACGATAGGAATATGGATTCCTTTCTGTGGGTCGGAGAAGACGGCTCGGGATCGATGTCGAGCGTGAATGCAACGAGGTTTGTTGTCCCTGTGCTGTCGTGTCTTTGTGATGTCCTGTCCTGTTCTGTAGAGACACCATCGACGACGACGGACGGCTGTCGTCTACCGTCGACTACTGCGGTAGTCGATCGTGGATTTCGGGCTGGTCAGTCGTTGAAGCGAATTCGACGGAACGGCGTTCGAGTTTGGTTGCGGCGAGAGACGGAGGGGCTTTCTTCCACCAGCTTACCGATGGAAAGTTCACCATTTCGAGGTTGTTACCCGCTGCTCGACCAGTTCTTGAAATTCGATGCAAGCCTTGTGGGTAGAATCCGCGAGCATAATTGTGCCCACAACGACATCATACATTCGAAACTGATGTCGCTTTGGCAGGCTGCTAAGTGCCCTGTCGAAATTTCTGATTCGTAGAAATTCAGTAAGGCACTCTTGCTCTTCCCAATGATCCAATAGTTCCAGCCATTTTTCGTACATAAATAGATTATCTGGCGAATCAAATTCAACGTCGCTGCCGCTCGATAGCATGATTGAGGGCAGCAGCGACAGTCGTTCATTCAGATGATTCAGCTCGAAAAGCAACTTGCCGGCATGACTTGCTAAATCCAGTTCTTGGATCACGTCATGCCAGAGATGCGTACTGCTGGCAAAGAACACAACATCCATCCGGAAAGTTGGCCAAGCGCTATTGTTGAGTTGGCCTACAACTTGTTTTGTGTAGACAGCATTCGCCTTCGCGGATTCCGACAATTCAGCAAGCAACGCGTTTCGTCGGGTCTCTTCACGCCGTTTTAGTTCGTTAGACTCCTCGCTGCGTTGAATGCTCACGACAGCCCAACCAGTGGGTATGCCCAACACCAAAACCAGCACATCGCGCCAGAACTCCAGACGTTCCGAGTTTCCCCAAAGGAACCCTAGGTAACCCAGTGCGTCGAAGACGAGAAAGATCGCTACGAAGGCACAGGCAACAGCGATACCTTCACGTCCTTTTTGGATGAATGAGAGCAAGCATCTTCCCTTCGGTGATCATGGGAACGTATGGATTTACAAACTCATTCTAAGAAGCCAGTAGCGACCACGTGAGCCCGTACCCAGGTGGACAACATGCGGCTGGCTCGCGGATGGTGTCCTTGTTCTGTCTTCGACGACGGCCTACTGCCGACTACGGCGGTAGTCGATCGTGGATTCCGGGCTGCGCAGGTGGTCGAGAGTTCTGATCGTCGCCGTCTCGGCTGGTCGGTTGCAGGATGAAAACGAGGGAGGGAGGCACCTTCTCAGAGCGGTTACGGACACGAATTCCGCCATTTCCAACCCGCGCGCGTTTATGGCTCGCCGGAGGACCCGAGCCAGTACGGCGTCACGTGATCAAATCTTGCCTCAATTAACGGCAGTGGTCGCTTGTTCTGAGGCGTGGCAGATGGCAGGATCTCATCGTGTCGGAAGTCGCAAAGAGTCTCGCGGCGCAGTCACTGGCCGGATTGGTCGATGGGTGGTGAGGCAGTGACTTCCAGACGGATTCTGACTCGCTCGCGGCTACAGCCTGGCGGGTCACATCGAGAACACGCGGGACGGTTACCGAGAGTCGACGCTCAGCAACCAAGCGGACCGGGTAACAGTGGCGGCTTTCTTCCCTTGCCCGCTCTGCATCCGGCCCGACCCGTGCGACAAGGGAATTCGAAATGGTTCACATTCCACTCAACATCCGGATTCCGTCGAGTCACGAGACGGACTTCGAACGTCAACATGACCAGCCTGGTCCCTTGCCCATTTTTCACGAGCCAAGTGACTTTGATTGTCTGAGCGATTTCGCAATAGACGTTGAACGCACACACTTATTGAGTGGCGGCGAGAGTATCGCCGTAGCATCGCCAATTCGAGATACCGTGTGGGGCCGAATCATCCGCCCCGGAAATCCCCGCTACGGATGAACCACGCTCTCGACTGGCAACCTCGAAATGCTGTGGGAAGACAGCCCCATCCAAGGACATGTATGAAACGGTCAAATATCGCTTTCCGGCTGAGCTCGAAAAGCCAGATGGCATCTGGCGAGTTTTTGACGACGCTTGCCAGAAAACGTGGCAACAATCATTTGAGGATGTTCATCACTGGATCGAAACTGGTGAATTCAAGCCGACCATCGACTACATCAACCCGGTCGAACTGACGGAAGAAGAACGACAGCAAATCAATCGTCGCAATGAAGTCACCGCCCAGCGGCCCGGATGATCCAGGCGAAGCTGAAGCCGCCTCTGTCGTCATCGAGTTTAACAAACGGGCCGCTGGTGCGTGGCTATTGGATCAATGCGACGATGCAGACTGCATCACTGCGTATCGATGGTACGTCGACGGGTGGTTCCTGGAGTCCTTCGTCCGTGAAAGTCTTCCTTGCTGGCCTGCGAGTCTGGATCGAACGGACGCTCCAATACCCCATCGAAATCACGACATCTGACGACGCCAGAGCGCTGCGTCAGATATGTCACTTTTTGCTAATGAACGTTGATGAGGCGTTTCGTCAGGAGCATACCGACAAGCTTACTCCGTTTCGATGAGTTGGATATTCTGAGACTAGCTTTTCCCGTGTGGCGGCGCTGGCCTGCTGAAACGACCGTCGATGTCGACGCGCTTCGCCTCGAATGGGAAAACGACCACGGCTTGCGAGAGTCATATCAGGAAACGTTCGAAGCAGTATATGAAGAGTTGCTTGCCTCACATGAAGACGAGGCGGGAAACAGTTCAGCCGAGCGACGCGTAAGGGATACATCGGACCCGCCCACTAACCCATTTGAGGCGTACGTCTTCGAACAGCGATTCGGCCCGGAAAGCCTTTGGGGGCAAGTCGGTGAGCGTTGCGGTCCCACGATTGCCAGATCGATCGACCCTGAATTCGAGCGATATCGTGTCGTGCAGCGAGTGACTGATCTCGCTGCTGAATGTGCAGAAGCGTGTGGTGTGCATGTTCCAAACCACTGGCGATTGCCGGCGGGAGCAGCAAGCGAGTTCGTAGATCAATTGCTCTCACGCTTGCGCCACCAAGCTGCATGCGTCGAGTGTTGATGTGCAATCACCATCCAATCGCGACACGGAGAATGAATCAATCGCACCGAATCTCAACGCCGAAAGTGTCGTGAATGATCGAACGGCGCAGCCCGAAGATGTTGCGATACTGAACTTCCTCATCGCGGAAACGGCTTTTGACGAGGACCGAGGAAGGCGAAAAAAAAAACATCCATTCGAGCGTTGAATCCGTCGAGAAACCCGCTTCTGGGTTTAGAGACCGTCTCAGCGCACTGAAAGCAGTCGGCTGGATCAATAGCACAGTCAATCGCGGGCCAGCTTGCGTCTGGTGGATTCTAAAAAAGGGCGTTGCTAAACACGCTGCCCTCAAAGGCCAATCGACGGATATCGGCGAGAATCAGATTCCTACCGATTTCGGAGATGACCTCCGCTGATTTCAATCTTAGTTTCCCGCATCAGATCAAGTGTCCTGAATTGACTCTGACTGACGGGAGGTTGATTGATGATTGTTTCGCGAGAAATTGCCCGAGAATGCTCCGCGCTGGTCGATGTGCGGGAGGTGGCTCGGTTGGCGAACTGTTCGCCGCGACATGTATTTCGACTGGTGAAGCGAGGGATGATTCCGCCGCCGGTAAAAGTCGGAAGGCTCACTCGGTTTCAGCGTGAGCTGATTTTGACGTGGATTTCGCAAGGGTGTCCGCCGGTAAAGAACGGGGGCCGTCGATGATCATTCAAACGAAACCCGTTACGGATGACGAGGCCGCTACTTCCCTGCTGATTGATGCTCGCGAGCTGGCCCGGTTGCTGGCCGTGTCGCTGGCGACGCTGCATCGCATGAAAGCTGCTGGGCAAGACTCGGGCCGCGCGAGCTCGCTTTGTCCTCGCGGTGGCGTCCGCTGGCGACGGTCGAAACGGTCGAACGCTGGCTGTCCGCTTCCGAGCGGGCAGGCCGGCTGCTCGACCGGAAGACGTGGCAGTCACTCACCGAAAACACGAACGGCAGGCCAGGACGCTGAATTCGCGTCCTGCCTGCCGTTCGTGTTTAGGGACGGAATTCGCTGCGTCCGTGCTGCCGTTTGTTCATTGCGTTGGGGTGAAGGTTTCTCAGGCACAAGCCCCGCCGCGTCTCACACTATTCCTTCATGGACCGTCCTACGATGTACGAGGAAGATAACACACGCTCCGATCAGGTTCACGCCAAAAATCCGGAACTCATCAAGTCCGTTGATCGGTCTGCTACGGAGCTGGCCCACGTTGGTTTCTGAATGCGACGAGCTGCCGGAAAACGGTTCGCGTGTCGATCCTCGAGCTGCTGGACGTGATCGACGATACCAACAGCCGACTCGCCAGGTACGCCGGGAAGCTGTTTCGAGTTCGTCGCTGGGATGAGAATTTCGAAGTCGCTCAGTCGCGGAAACTTAAAAGGCCCATGAAGTGGGTGGCCATCATCGTGAAGCATGATGGCGCACGCTACCGACGGCTGATTGAAAGTCCCAAACGGTGCCGCCAGGTTCGGAGTGTGGATATTGGTCGTGCAAGTCGCGGCGAAGTGTCTTTGTCGTGGAACTCTGGCAGACGAGGACGGGCCGCTTTCACTGGAAGACATCGCTTTTAAAACCGGCTGCCCGCTGGTGAATCTACTTGACGCTCTGCCCACACTGCTGTCGATCGCTGGCTGGAGATTGCCGAAGCAGACAAAGTAACCCCAGACGACGTGGCGGAAGACAGTGCAAGTTCCGTAACAAACCTCGCCGCGAGTACTGAAGCGTCGACGGATAAAACAGGTAAGCCTGACCTCGTCATTCCAGCGGAGCTGTCGAGACTGGTCGAACTGTGGAACTCGCTGCCACCTGATATCGCGAAGCCTGTCGAGTCGCGCGAGCTACCGTCGCTGTGTTCGGCCTGCGAAAGCGTTCAACAGAGCAAAGAAGCTGCACACATTCGCGAGCTGCTGAGCAATTCGGAAGCCGTCATCGAGGCGGTGAAATGTTCACCGTTCGTGCACGGCAAGCCGTGGTTCTCACTGAACTGGCTGCTTAAACGCGAAAGCGACGGGCCGCAATGGAATATCGAGAAGCTCGCTGCTGGACGTTACCAGAACAAACCGGCCGCCAACAGTCGAGCTGCTCAGACGATGGAAGCGCTGAGTTCGTTTTGAATTGGGATTTGTTTTGACATTGAGCGGATCGCGGTTGTCGCGTCCGCCAGATCCGTACTGGCCGTGACCAATAAGGCTCGCAACATTGTTTTGGAGTGAAATCGTATGACCAGGAATGAATTCAAGCCGCTGCTGTTGTTCATCGCGAAAGGCTGTCGCGTCGAGTTCGACCGGGAACAGGTGGCGGCATGGTATGCCAGTCTGTGTGATCTGCCCGCTGACTCGGTGGCCGTAGCCATGGCGCGATTCGTATGCGAAATAGGCAAGTGGCCGGACATCGCCACCGTGCGGCGTTTCGCCGTGGAGGCTCTAAATGGTGAATCGAGGCCGTGGTCGGAGGCTCTGGAAGATGCTCGGAAAGCCGTTCGCCGATTCGGTGCCTATAGGCAGGCCGATGCCAGGAAGTCGCTCGATGATTCAACCTGGAAAGCTATCCAGTCACTCGGCGGCTGGCAGAAGCTGTGCGACTGGCGACGGACCGTTCCGACACGCTCAACGCTCAGTTTCGAGACAGTTACCGGGACATCACCGAACGAGCTGACGCGCGGCGAGCCTTGCCGCAAGACATCCGCCCTGCCCTTGCAGCAACACAGCAAACCGATGGCACGGCACGCTGGCTGTCTCGAAAAGCAGGCCGGTTTATATCGCTACTGACAGACTCATTTTCGAGGGCACTCGACGAGAAGGATCGAACTCATGGAACGTCCCACTCAACTTTCGCTATTCCCCGTTCAACAGAACACGGCGCGACGAGGCCATTCCCGACGAAGGAAACAGACTCGCCGCCGGCCAACTCAGGTTCCGCATAGAAGAAGCTCAATCAGTTACGACGCTGGTGTAAAGATTCAATCGACCGTCCCGGCCATGTCAATACGTGTGTTGGAGTTTCTCACGTCGCACGCGGCCAACGGCGCGACGGTCCCAGAAATCCAAGAAGCTCTGAACCTTCCAAGTAACACAGAACAACCGCGTCGTCGCTGGCTGGTCAAGAACGGCTTTGTAAGCGATTCGGGAGGATCTAGGCCGACGCCATCCGGTCGCCAGGGTGGCCACCGGGAAGCATCTCGAATGTTGAGCGAGCCCATGATGCAAAGTGAATTCGTAATATGAATCACACGTCAAACACAATCTACCGGGAACAGTTGCCACGGCCTCCGCCACTGTTAAGCCGCTCGTCAATTTCAATGGCAAATCACGTACTGCGGACAGGCGTTTAGTCTGTTCGTCGAACCGGTTCGGTTGGAATTCAACCAGACCACAATGAAAACCGACCGACAAAATTCTTCACGTTTACGGCGTGAAGCTCTGCCGGCCGGACACATCATCGAGACTTCCCAAATGCGCTAAGCGATGCGGGAAGTCTCTCCGTCACATGGAAGGTTACGCGATGCTTGTACTGACAAGAAAGAATGGGGAAGCCATTCAGATCGGCAACGTTCGAATTCTGATTCTGAAGACTGGCCGGGGTGGCGTGCGACTTGGGATTGAAGCTCCGCCGAATACTCGGATCAAACGAGAGCGTGCCGCGTCAGAAAACCCACGACCACCGAACACCAATCGGAAAAAGCCACGACGTAAACCGCCGCGTCGAGGAACGTCGAGACGTGTTCGACAAGCCGTCAAACGGTGTAGGTTGCCAGAGAGGTTCGATGTCTCCAGCTAGCAAACACGAAAACACGCCGAGCCAGTTTCGATCAGTCTGTCAGACTCGCCGAAGAACGCCAGATGCTGGAGCCGATGTCCGACTGAAGCCTAGTTTTCAATACTAAGCACGGAAATTCTATATGCAACGCGAACATAAATTCGTGGTGAGTAATGTGGGAGCTGTGAAGCATATGCTTACACGGTTCAGAACGGACTACGAATCCTGACGTGCTGCTGTAGAATCTCCCGAAACAACCTTTGCTGTGTCGCGGTGCCCGGTCGACTCGAAACGACTGGCCCGCGGCATGGCGTTTTCGAGAGGGGTTGCCCCGATGGCTCATCTTTACCGCAACACGGTCCACCGATATGTGGACGGTGACGGGAAACGCTGTTCGAAGAACACACCTGATGCCCGCAAGATCGTCGAGAAGTCGAGGTCATGGTATGGCCGCTACCGTGACGCCGAAGGAGTTGAGCATCGTATCAGACTTGCCTCTGATAAAAACGGTCGCTCGACAGATGCTCCATGATTTGGAGCGGAAGGCGTTGCTGCAATCGGCTGGTCTAGTCGATCCGTTTGAAAGCTGGCATTCTGTCCCCCGCTGACAAAGCACATCGACGATTTCGTCGGTAGCCTGCACGATGCTGGCCGCTCGTCTGACTACTGGAAGCTCATCGAAACTCGCGTTCGACGCATCGTTGACGGCAGTAAGTTCCGTTTCATTGCAGATATTTCCGCCAGTCGTGTTCAGCGCGAACTCGGCAAGCTGAAACAGGGCGGACTCGGACAACGGACCGTCAACCACTACCTGACAGCCGTAAAACAATTCAGCGCTTGGTTGGTCTCTGATCGGCGAACTGGCGAAAACCGCTTGTCGCACCTGAAGGGCGGCAACGCAACCAAAGATGTTCGCCGCGTCCGTCGCGAACTGGCGACGGAAGAAATTCAGCACTTGCTCGCGACGACTCAAAAGGAACGGTCGATTCGGCACCTGACCGGCTGGGAACGGTTCACGCTGTATTCAGTCGCCATCGGAACGGGATTCCGGGCCAGCGAACTGGCCAGCCTGACGCCGGCTCACTTCGACCTGACGGAGTGGAACTCGGAATCCCAACCGTGCGAATCGACGCCGCTGACGAGAAAGCCGGACGTGGCAACCAGATCCCGTTGCCGCCAGAACTGGTCGCCATCCTGCGTCCGTGGCTGGCAAAATTCTCTCCGACGGCCCGATTGTGGCCCGGCGAATGGGCTGCACAGCACGAAGGCTGCAAAACTGATCGAATACGACCTGAGAAAAGCGAGAGCGGCCTGGATCAAAGAAGCGGAATCAGACGACGAACGCGAAGCTCGAGAACGGTCCGGGTTTCTCAGTTACAACACCGAAGACGGAACCGCCGATTTTCACTCGCTGCGTCACACGTACCTGTCGCGGCTGGGACGATCGGGAGCATCGGCGAAAGCCATGCAGAAGCTGGCTCGGCACACGACCGTCGAGCTTACGATTGGCCGCTACACTCACGCGAATCTCTATGACCTGGCCGCTGCGGTCGATGGACTGCCACCGCTTCTGCCAGTTCCGGAATCAGACCAGCCGGAAGCGGATTCAGTCGCTCTGCGGGCAACCGGTACGACCGATGCCGACAACTGGACGACCACGCGACCGGATTCTGAATCCGCTTCCGTCCAGAAACCTCAAAACCCGGTGAGCAATTCGGAAGGCTCGAGCAAGCCGTCGAATTTGGTTGGGCGCATGGTTGGACAAAAGGTTGGACAACCGCCTGATTCCGATCGCCCTCGGTTGAGACTGATTGAAGCGCCGGACGCTTCGGAGCCGACATCAGAAACTGCGGACAGCGCAAGACAAAACCCGTTGCAGGGCAACGGGTTTGAGTCTTCCAGCGAGTCATTGACAGCCGCTGAGAATGAAAAGCGGGAGTGGATGGGAATCGAACCCACCAGACCTCTTTTCAGAGGTCTCGCCGGGTTTGAAGCCCGGGGCAGTCACCAGATCTACAAACACTCCCGAAGTTGGAAGCCGCTTCTGAGTCAGATAATGCGGAGTCCTCAGTATCTGTGGATACGCGGCAGCTTACTCTGCCCGAACGGCGATACCAACTGACCCGCCTGCGGATTGGACCTCAACCAGTTTGAACTGACTCGCAAGTAGCCCGTCCACATGAGGCTGCTCGCCTAGACCGACACTGCTTGTGAGGCAGCAACCGTTCGTTTGGCTTCAAGCAATCCACCAGTTGATGTAGTTGTTCAGCCAGTCTTCGACCTGAGGGATCACACAGAGAAGTCTCAGCGGCACGTAGAGCACTCGGACGACCGGGCTGCCCCCCATGTTCTCGGCCTCGTACCAGAGCCAGAACATCGGCCCGATTGAGAACACGTAAAGAACCAGCCCGATGATGACCCGCACCGATCTCGGCCACTGCTGTCGCAGCTTTGCCAGTCCGGCTCCCTCGGGCTCCGATTCTGAATTGGGACATTCATCAGTCATTGATTCAACCTAACCAGCATCACAGTGACTGGTCAATCGGTGTGTTGCCCCACTGGCTGGAATATCCACATCAACCACTGAGAATCGACGCGGGGCCGATTCTCTACACGAGCCGACAAACAGTCGTTCGTTAGAATTTGCGACTGCTTTCCTTGTCCGCTGCGGGAAAGTCCGATGGAATCTTCTGCGTGACTTTGCCTGTGGCAGCCCACTCGGTTCCACGTTGCAGGCTAACGATAAAACCAACGCATTCCTGCGAGTAATCAGCGTGTCCCATCGGCGTGTGGAAGACTCGTCCTTTTCCATAAGTCAGTGTCATCAGCATTGGCTCGTGACGACCGCTGCCACCGGCCTTCGGGTCAGCATACGCCGTTGCCAGAACTTGCATGTTAACGGCTGGGCCTCTCAATTTGTCGTAGAGTTCATCCTTACCGTGAAGCCACTCGGCGGGCATTCCATCCGTAATTGGATGTGAGTTGTCTCGAATCCGGATGGAGAATGGTCGCTGTGGGCCATGATGTCCGCCGTTCCCCTTCGACGTATCGCGGACAAGTTTTCCCGCGTCGTTGTAGTAGACGTAGGGGCCGCTCTTTTCGTTTCGTCCGCCCCAGCCGCCGAGGCCGATCATCTCGTTGTACTCAGGCCAATCTCCGAACGAGTTATCCGCAGCGTGAACGATGACGAGCCCGCCACCACTCTTCATGTACGAAACGAGGGCTTCCTGCGTTTCTTTTGGCCAGGGAGCGGCTCCGTGCCCGAAGTTCGAAATGACGACGTCGTACTTCGCAAACTCTGGTCGGAAGTTCGGATCGGTCTTTGCCGGCTTGGTCGGAGTCGAGTCGAACCCTTCGAGTGGGAACTCCTTCAGCAGAGCTTCGCCGTTTGTCGTGAACGCTGTTCGTGCGATGTCGACCGTAAACAGCTTCGTGTCTTCCAGATACTTCTTCATCATGAAGGTGGTTTTCGGCCACGCTCCATGATTGTTCTGGCCATCGACGATCAACGCCTTCACCGGATCGGCGGCGGCACCTGTTGACTGAACGACGGCGGCTATTACGAGCGCAAGGGCACAAACGCTGAACTTCATTGGGTGGCTCCTGGTGAGGCAGCTTCTGGTCGAGCTGTGGATAGCAATCTAACAGTCGGCTGATTGTAGCGAGACTGTTCTTCCCGAGTCACTCGACTGGCCGAGAATCTTCGCTGCACCAATCCTGGAAACCTCATACCGCTCGTAGCCGTCCGGCACGCGAAGACTCGCCCACGCTACCAGATCGTTCTGAGACGGCTCAGCCGCCCTCATTCGAAGACTTTACGCGGCAGGATTACGTCCCGACTACTTCCGCATCGATGCCAAGCTGGTCGAGCTGTTTTTGCACTTCGTCCAGATAGATCGAGTTCATCACGACCACGACGCCCGGTTCGTAGCCTTTGAGCTGTTCCGGCGAAATCACGGGGTGCCCTGTTGCCGGAAGGAATTTCCCCGCTTTGTACGGGTTGATGTCGACGACCACTTCCACCTCGTGTTCCAGCCCCGCCGTGGTCAAAAACGCGACACACTTCGAACCGGCTCCCCAGAGCACCGGTTTGCGGCCTTCGCGATGGAACGTTCCGATCGTATCTCGCCAATGGGCGATCTGTTTCTGACTATGCGTTTCAAATGCTGAAGCCAGCGCTGACATTTCTGCCAGATCGTCTTCGATGGGCAGCGCCGCCTGAGTCGGTCGTTCTGTTGGCTCGGCGACCAGCAGTAGATATTGATCGTCGTAAGCTCGCCAAAGATCAACGACATCAAAACTCGCTTCGCGAAACAGCCGTGCCAGCGAACCGGCGCTGAAGTATGAACAGTGCTCGTAGTAGACGTCCCAGAATCGAGTTTCTTCCAGCACGATCCGAACGTCAGGCAGCTCGAAACAGACCTGCACGTCTCGTCGATCGCCGATCGAACGACGGACGACGTCCAGGAATTCGCGAGTCGGTTGAATATGCTCCAGCGTGTGGCGGCAGAGGATCACGTCCGCCTTCAGGTCCGAATGCTCTTCCGAGTACAGCTCCGAAACGAACTGCATCTTTGACCGGGCTTCGGCCGAAAATCGCTCGGGCCGGATACTTGGGTCGACTCCGATTCCAAAATTGTCGCCAGCCTCACAGAGTCGTCGAAGGAACTCAGCCTTCCCGCAACCAATCTCGAGAACGCGTTTGTTGCGCATTCCAAATCGCTCGACCAGATCAGCAACCAGTTCATCCGCAAACCGATTGAATCTCGCCGAAAAATGCTGAGTCTCTTCGTAGTCCGGGCTGTACTCATTCAGCGTGACGTCAAACGCCGAGTTCGCGAGGAAACCACACGCTTCGCAGAACGACAGGCGCATGTCGCCTCGCGGATACTTCGTCGCCGCATCCTGGGTGGGCATTAACAAAACACTGTGCGCCGGAATGCTGTCTACCGAATAGATTGCCCGACTGCGTGTTTCATGGCAGTTCGGACACGGTTTCGGACTGCCATGCGCTTCCGTAGCCGCTGCCTGATCGGAATTCCGTTGCGTGGAAGTCGCCATAGTTGCTCACTCAAAGTTGTCGACGAACCGGTAATCTGGCGTCACTCCAACACAGGACATCACGACGCTGCGGACAACCATGAGCGATTGTCAACGATGCTTACTTCCGGAACGGGGACGATGAAACGTCCGCCCTGTGAGAGATACTCGGACTGTTGCTGAATGATCTCGCCTTTGAAGTTCCACGCGAGCAATAGCACGTAGTCGGGACGTTCGGTCAGCAATCGCTCTGTCGCGTAGATTGGAGTTTGCAGACCCGGCATGTATCGACCGTGTTTGTGAACGTTTCGGTCAACGACGAAGTCAAGGTGTTCCCGAAGGACGCCAGAAGAATTGAGTAACGTCGTCCCTTTGGCAGCCGCGCCATAGGCGGCGATCGAGTGGCCGGAACTTCGCAGTCCCTCCAGCAGCGTGACCAGCTCGCTCTGCAACTGTGGAAACCCGGCTGGCGAACGTGTCGTAATACTGCGACGAGTCGAGGCCCGCAGCAGACTCTTCTGCCAGCAACGACTGCACCTGAGCCGACGGCTCTGAGCCATGCTCAATAAACAGTCGCAACGATCCCCCGTGCGTCGGCAAACGCCGAACTTCTGCCAGACGCAGTCCGTGCTGTGAAACCAGATGATTCACCGCAGTCACTGAAAAGTAACACAGGTGCTCATGGTAGATTGTGTCGAACTCGCAATGATCGATCAGTTCGCGGACGTAGGGAACTTCGATCACGGCGACGCCGTCAGGACTTCAACAGCGTGCTGATGCCTCGAACGAACCCTCGCAGGTCAGCAACGTGAGCCAGCACATTATTCCCGATAATCACATCGGCACCGGATCGCTCAGCTCGAAGTTCTTCTGCGAGCTGAGCACCAAAGAATCGACGCAACGTCGGAATCCCCAGCTTCTCGGCCGCGGCCGCCGGCCCCGGAACAGGATCGATTCCCAGCGTCGGGATGCCGCGGTCATGGAAGTTTCTGAGCATGTAGCCGTCGTTGCTGGCGATCTCGACGACCAGGCTGTCATGGTCCAACTGCCGGCTTTCCACCAGCTCCTCAGCATTGAGTCTGCAATGCTCAACCCACGCCGGAAGGAACGACGAAAAGTACGGATAGTCGTCGCCGAAAAGGATCTCCGGTGCGACCGTTTCTCGAATCTGCACCAGCGAGCAGTCCGAACAAAACGCGACATTCAACGGAAACCGTCTTTCCTCATTCTTCAGATCCGAATCTGACAACAGAGCATCAGCAAGCGGAACATTCCCCAGTGACAGAACATCCTTCAGTGCAGCACTGCCACAGCTTCTGCAGCCGTCAATCGATTCATACATCTTGCCAACCCTCTACGTGTATCGTTCCGTGATCTTCTGCCGAAATGATTACGCCGCCTTCTGGACCCCGTCTTTCCAGCGAAGAGTGTCGTCAAGTTGCCCGGCGTCGATCAGATGATTGATGCGGCGAATGCGCAGAAAATCGGAGCCGACAAACGCATCCTTAGTCAGGGCGAAGTCTTCGTACGCGTCTCGCAACTCTTTGATGCCGGCCTCGACTGTCCACACCGGTTGATACGCCGGCAGAGTCTGCTCGAGCTTTTCGCACGTGATTCGGTAACAACGTTTGTCAGGCCCGGCTCCGTCTTCGTACCGAATGGCACTTCCCGGCACATGATCCCGCACCATTTCGGCAATTTCGCTGACGCGGTAGTTCTCACACGAACGCCCGACATTGAAGGCCTCGTTGTGAACGAGCTTTCTTGGCGCATCCAGAATCGCCAGATACGCGGCGCTGATGTCTCGAATATGAACGAGCGGCCGCCACGGAGTTCCGTCGCTCTTCATCAGACACTTCACCATCCAGCGCTGCGAAGCCAGTCAGATTATTGACGACCAGGTCCGCTCGGAGCCGTGGCGACATTCCGTACGCCGTGGCGCAGCGAAGGTAGGTCGGACTGAAGTCGTCCCCCGCCAGGCGAGCGACGTCGTGTTCGACCATGATCTTTGACCGACCGTACGGCGTTACCGGGCGGAAGGTCGCCTGCTCATCCAGAATTTCATGCTCCCCCCCTGCCCCGTACAGACTGCACGATGACGCAAACAGGAAACGTTCGACGCCGGCCGCTTTCGACACTTCCGCAAGACGCACGGACGCGCGGTGATTGATTGCGTACGTGCTCTCAGGATTCAGATCGCCTAACGGATCGTTCGAGATCCCCGCGAGATGAATGACCGCTTCGATGCCGTCGAGATGCGACTCGTCAATGTCGCGCACGTCAAGCCTCAGCTCCCGGTCAGGCAACTGAGGAGCCGCTCCCAGATTGGCCTGCGAGAACAACCCGCTGTCGATGCCAGTTACTTCATGCCCGGCGGCGGACAGCATCGGCACGAGTACCGTTCCGATGTATCCCTGATGGCCCGTTACCAGAACTTTCATCAGCGTTCTCCCGAGTCTTCCACGGAGCGTTACCGGAGTCCCACAACGACTCCAGAAAATGCTTCTCTTTCAGCGTGTCCATACATTGCCAGAAGCCTTCGTGCTTCCAGGCCTGCAACTGCCCTTCCTGAGCGAGCCGTTCCATCGGCTCAAGCTCCCATTGAGTATCGTCTCCGTCGATGTAGTCGAAGATCTCCGGCTCCAGCACGAAAAATGCGCCGTTGATCCAGTCGTTTGTTTGCTCGGGCTTCTCGTGAAAGCTTGTGACCGATGTCCCAGACAGATCGAGGCAGCCAAATCGCCCGGGCGGATGCACTGCGGTCACCGTCGCCAATCGGCCGTGTTCACGATGAAAGGCGAGCAGTGCGTCGAGATCGACATCAGATACGCCGTCGCCCCACGTCAGCAAAAACGTTTCGTCGCCGATGAATGGCTGCAGCCGTTTGATGCGTCCGCCCGTGTTTGTCTTCTCCCCCGTGTCGACAAGATCGACGCCCCAGTCCGAGCCAACAGTGCTCTGCTCGCTTCTGTGCGAAATAACCTGTGAACTCGCGAAGTCGACTCGCACGCTGCCGGTGGTGGCACATTCCGACACGAAGAAGTCTCGAATCATCTCGCCCTTGTACCCCAGAGCGATCGCAAACTCATGATGTCCGAAGCTGGCATAGTGTTCCATGATGTGCCAGAGAATCGGCCGACCGCCAATCTCGACCATCGGCTTTGGACGCATGACCGTTTCTTCGGAAAGGCGAGTGCCAGCTCCCCCGGCAAGTATGGCGACCTTCATGTCGTGTCCTCAAAGTAGGTTCATGCGGCCTTCGTGGCGCTGTCATTAGTCAGCGGTGTCTTCGACTGCTCATCAATGACTCGAATGTCATTCGGGCCGTTGATCTCGAGAATCGATCCTCGCCAGGCAACTCGTTTGAGAAACGTTGCCTGTAGAACCGCGATCAACTGAACGATTTGCGTGACCGGAATTGCCGCGATGACGGGGATCGACGTCCACCACGAATACGGTTCAACGTTCTGACCGGCACGGCTCAAACAGGCTCGAATTCGAACTTCCATCAAGCCAGTCAGCGCGGTCAGTATCACGAGGTAACTGCTCAGCCCACCGATTGCCCACCACGCTGGCGATGTCGCTCCGAAGTAGAGGCAAACCGGGCCCAGCACAGCAGCAGCCAGCATCGTGGCAACAAAAACGCTCGTATGAACAACGATGGCCGGCCAGGCAGGGTTGTAGAGTCGAGCCCACGTCAACTGTCGCCGGATCCAGTTCACGGCAAACGGCAGCGAGAAGGAACCACGATTCACCATCATCAGCGACGGCACGTAATGCACCTTCAGGCCGAGTTGCCGCATCTCGTTTGTCGTGTGCATGTCGAGGGCCGCCACTTTCGCCCACTTCTCAATGAGCCCACCGCGGCGGATCGTACTCATCCGAATCGCATAGCAACCGCCCCAGGGCATACTGAGGTGGTACATGACGCTGATCGCCGCGACGTTCCAAAGATGAGCCGCGAGTGACCCAATCGTAGACTGAGGCGGAATGAACCAGCGGTTACCAGTCGAGACTCCAATCTTTGGGTCTCTGACGAGCGGCGCGACAATCTCTCTCAGCCAGTTTTCGCTGGTGACGACGTCGCCGTCCGCCATCGCCACGACCTCAAACGAATCGTCCAGCTCACGAATTGCCTGCACAACTTTGCTGTTCGTGCAGTTGACGATTCCGTTCTCCGGAATGTCCTGAAATTCGAGCATTCGAGCGTGTGTCGCGTTTGCATCTCGAATCGCTTGCTCGACAAGGTCCCATGCGGGATCGCTGACCGAATCAACGACGAAATGAACTTCGTAGTTCGGATAATTCTGTGTCAGAAGACGCCGGAGCCCTTCAGCAAGCTGAGGGTCCGTCCCTTTAAGCCCCATCAACAAGGCCGTCCGCGGCAACGCGTCGTCCTCAACCGTCGGTGACTCGTCAGTCGGAATCTGGAATGCCCGCGAATGTGCAACGGTCCAGACAGCGACAGCCGCCGTGGACACCATCAACGCAACGCCGCTCAGAAAAGCAACTGTTTCCAGCACCGATGAATTGATGGCTCGACCTCCGTGTCAGCAGTTTCACGACGAAATTCGCACTGACCAGTTGGTCTCGTTACAGAGAAACTGCAACGAAGGCGCGTTCCTTTCGCCAGGCGACATGACACCACTGATCGTCACGCCTGAAGTGTCAGTCACAGTCGTAAGTTCCGATGTGATCGGAAATTGCCCCCATCGGTCGTCGCATCCCCCACGGTTGGATTAACCGTCACGCTTTGACACGGCAGCATTCGCGGTTGACGCCTGCCCGAAGGCTGACGGAACGCGTGCGACTTCGTATCCTGAACCAGCTTCTGGTGGCTCATCGCGAGTTCTGCCGTCAGTCAGTCGAAAGGGCGGAACTATGAACACAGTAAAAACGACACGAGCAACGGTGCCGCATCAGGTGAAGCTGGCCCTACTCTTCGCCCCTGTTTTGCAGTTGGCACTTGTCACGGACTTAACGGCTGCTGAT
This sequence comes from uncultured Planctomycetaceae bacterium, assembly GCA_943787265.1. GTDB lineage: Bacteria > Planctomycetota > Planctomycetia > Planctomycetales > Planctomycetaceae > JABMPE01. The sequence goes on from CALSLT010000040.1 coordinate 29,824, forward strand.
TCCGATTTCGCCCCCGACAGCGCCGGATTCCAGCGAATCGTCGCCCCATTCTTCAGGCAGCATTGCGTCAGGTGCCACGGCCCGGCAGAAGCTGAGGGTGAATTTCGAGTTGACACGCAAGTCAACGCCGACTTCGTGGACGTCGTGATCAAAGCTCGGTGGGGCGAGGTCATCAACGTTCTCAACAGCCACGAAATGCCGCCCGAAGACGAACCTCAGCCGACTCAACAGTCCGTCGCCGCGGTCGTCGACTGGATCACTCAGCAAATGGCTCGTGTAGAGCTTCACCGACGCGATTCCGCCATCGTCCTTAGACGGATGAACCGAGCCGAATACCGCAACACGATCCGTGACCTCGTCGGCGTTGACTTCGATCCTTCTCGCTTTCCTCAGGATCCCCCCACCGGCGGCTTCGACAACAACGGCGGAGCACTGACACTCTCACCGCTTCACTTGGAACTCTACTACCAGGCGGCGCAGGAAATATTCGACCTCGCGTTTGTGGAAGGCCCCCAGCCATCAAGCCTGCGGTGGCGATTCGAGCCCGAATCTGGCGACTCCGATTCGAACCGCGTCACGTACGATGGTCAACGATTGATCGTGAACGGCGGAAAGAACCGGGCGGACAACGGCTTCCGGGTCATGCATCACGAAAGCTGGGATCGCAAACTGAACGCTCGCGATTTCAAGCTGCCCTACGAAGGTGAATACATCATTCGAATTCGTGCCGGCGGCCGAGTGCCGTCGCGCAGTGACGTCGTGGAGTCGGCTCGCGGCTTTCTGAACCATCGACGGAACGAGCAGATGCAGAAGAATCCGGCGGGGAAGAAATGGCTCGACGAGCAGTTCGAACGCGACCTCGTACATTTCCGTACCGACCGCATGTACGACTACGGCCCGCCTCGTTTGAAACTGATCGTCAATCTGGCAGGGCAGCCAATCGTTGTGGGCGAGGTCGACGTTGACGCTTCCGTCGCCAGGCCGAAGCTTTACGAAATGCGAACGCGCATGACGACGTGGAAGGCGGGCATCACTGTCGAATACGCCTACAGCGTGCCGAAGGAACTTGAGAACTTCTGGATGCAGGGGCACGACAATTTTGCTCGACCGGAGCTGTGGGTCGACTGGTTTGAACTCGAAGGTCCCGTTTACGACGAATGGCCACCGGCAAGCCACCGCCGCGTCCTGTTCGATTCGCCCTTGGCCGGAAGTGACGAGCGAGGCTACGCAAGGCAGGTTCTTCAGCGATTCATGAAGCGAGCTTATCGCCGTTCCGTCAGCGACTCCGAAATCGACGACAAGCTCAAGCTCTTCGACCTGGTCAGAGCAGACGCGTCATCATTTGGAGAAGCGATTAAGACACCTCTCAGTGCAGTCCTGGTTTCTCCACACTTCCTCTACTTGGCCGAACCATCGAGCAGCAGCCAGCCATTGGCCAAAAATATCCATCGCAGAAATGATGTCCAGACAATTGATGACCAGACATTCTCCGGACGCGACCTACTCGATGCCTACGAACACGCGCAGAGTCTCGGTCACCCGGTGCTCGCTCAGGTTCGAGGATCGTCAACCGGAGCGTCACAGTTCACCCCGGCTGAAACCAGGCTGTTTCGCCAGTTCGTCGACAATCGCGGACGCAAGATCCGCGGCCGAGTCGTCGGCCTTGATGGCCTGAAAGTCAAACTCGAGCGAACCAACGGAAGCGTCTTTCAAGTTCCGCTCCGCGACTTCAGCGCGCGGGATCGAGCGTTGATCCGCGCGCTCACCAAAGCTCTTAATCAACCGACTGCAGCCCCAAAACCGAGCGCACCACCAAAAACACCCAGACCGCAACCAAGCCCCACCTCACCGAGCACATCTTCGACCTCGCGTCCCATTTCGAAATCCGCCCCAACAAACGATCGCCCCACTACGACATCACGGACTGCGGGACGACGCCTGAATCCTCATGAACTGGCAAGCCGGCTCTCTTACTTTCTGTGGAGCACGATGCCCGATGACACGTTGTTCGACCTCGCAGGCTCGGGGCAACTCGCCGATCCGACTGTCATCGCAAAACAGGTCGAGCGAATGTTGAACGACGAACGTCCGTCCGCATTTGTCGAGAACTTCGCCGGGCAATGGTTAAGCCTGAGAGAGGTTGGCTCGAACCCACCAGCCAGCGATCTCTACCCGCGCTACGACCGCCACCTGGAAGTCTCAATCGTCAAAGAATCGAAGTCCTTCTTCGCAGAGATACTCAACAACGACCTCGACGTCATGAACTTCGTGAAGTCCGACTTTGTCGTCGTTAACGAACGCCTCGCTCGCTATTACGGAATCCCTGGCGTCAAAGGCGACCACTTCCGCCGAGTCGCTGTGCCCAACGGAGTTCACCGTGGCGGTATCGTCACTCAGGCATCCGTTCTGTCCGTCACGTCGAACGGAACTCGAACGTCGCCAGTCAGACGCGGCACGTGGGTGATGAAAAATCTGCTGGGTATTGACCCCGGACTGCCCGTCGCCAACGCTGGAGACATCGCTCCGAAAGTTCCCGGTCTCGACAAAGCCACGGTTCGACAACGACTTGAAATCCATCGTTCGTTGCCACAATGCGCCCGCTGTCACAACAAGATCGACCCGCTCGGGTTCGCATTGGAAAACTTCAACGCCGCGGGTGATTGGCGGTGACCAGGAAGGATTCGGCTACAAAGGGCGGATCGGGAAGAACGATCCGGTGATCGACGCTTCGGCAAAGATGATCGACGGCACGGAGTTCGTCGGTGTCGATGGTCTGCAGAAAGTTCTTTTAACCAAAGAAGACCTTTTCCTGAATTGCATGGCCGGGAAGCTGTTTACTTATGCTCTCGGCCGCGAACTTGGAGTCGCCGACCAGTTACACGTCAAAGCGGCCGTGAATCACATTTCTACAAACGGCCCGAACATTAAAAACACTGATTAGCTTACGTGGCGACTTCCGAACCTTTCCTTTCCAAATAGCAAACACTCTGTCGACAATTCAACAAAGGATGACACCTGATGAGAATGCTGCTGACTTTCCTCGCGGCACTGACTGCCGTTTCCGGACTCGCCGAATTGCAGGCTGCCGACCAGCCGAACGTCGTTATCGTCATTACCGACGATCAGGGATACGGCGACTTAAGCTGGTCACGGCAATCAGACACTGAAAACGCCGAACATCGACAAGCTGCATTCCGAGTCGGTGCGACTGCTCGACTACCACGTCGCGCCGACCTGCTCGCCGACGCGAGCCGCATTCCTCACCGGACACTGGACGAACCGAACCGGCGTCTGGCACACGATCATGGGCCGATCGATGCTCCGCGAAAACGAAGTCACACTTGGGCAAATCTTCAAAGACTCTGGCTACTCGACGGCGATGTTTGGCAAGTGGCACCTCGGCGATAACTTCCCATTTCGTCCGGAAGATCGCGGGTTCGACGAAGTCATGCGTCACGGCGGCGGCGGAGTCGGTCAGACTCCCGACTTCTGGGACAACGCCTACTTCGACGGCAGCTACTTTCACAACTCCAAACCCGAAGCCGTCAAAGGATTCTGCACCGACGTCTGGTTTGACTACGCGAAGAAGTTCATCAAATCTCAAAAGAAAGCTGGCAAGCCTTTTCTGACGTACATCGCGACCAACGCTCCGCACGGACCAATGCACGCTCCACCGGAGTTCTCAAAACCCTACGAAGAACTCGGAGTTGGAACCGCCAACTTCTTCGGCATGATCGCGAACATCGACCGTAACGTCGGGTTGCTGCGTTCCTTCCTGGACGACGAAGGCCTGACCGACAACACCATCTTCATCTTCACGACAGACAACGGAACATCCAGCGGCGCCAACGTCTTCAACGCCGGAATGCGAGGCAAGAAAGGCAGCGAATACGACGGCGGCCATCGAGTTCCATTCTTTGTTTACTGGCCGAAAGGTGACCTGACGGGTGGACGAGACGTCAAACCGATTACCGCCTACGTCGACGTCGTCCCGACGCTGATCGAACTATGTGGTGTTGCCGCTCCCAAGGGCGTGAAGTTTGACGGCACATCGATCAAGTCACTGCTGCACGGAGTTGAAAAGGAAAGCTGGCCGGATCGAATTCTGGTCACAGATTCTCAACGAGTGAAAGACCCGATCAAATGGCGCAAGAGTGCCGTCATGACATCTCGCTGGCGTCTGAACAACGGCAAAGAACTTTACGATATGAGCGCTGACCCCGGTCAGAAGAAAAACGTCGCGAAAGCCAATCCGCAGGTTGTCGATCGACTGACGAAGTTCTACGACGAGTGGTGGACTGAGTTGCTGCCAACATTCAAACAGGATGTCGCCATCTACCTTGGTGCTGAAGGCGGAAATCCAGCGACGCTGACATGCCACGACTGGATCACCACCGGATCGACGCCGTGGAATCAGTCACACGTCCGAATGGCTCAGAACTCCAAAGCCGTCACCGGATTCTGGAATGTGAACGTCGTCGCCGATGGAAACTACGAAGTTCGCATCCGACGCTGGCCTGTCGAAACCTCGGCAGCGATCGACCAGGAACTTCCCCCCGGTGCCGACGTACCAGGTCAGACTCCCTACCGAGGCAAACCTGGCAAATCAGTTCCGGCCGTCAGAGCAACGCTGACTATCGGCGACAAGACCTGGAAGTCGAGCAAGATCAATCTCGGCGACCAGGAAACCGTCTTCAACGTTTCGCTGAAAGCAGGAAGGACTCGCCTGAGCAGCCTGTTCTTCACGGCTGACGGAACTCAATACGGTGGCTACTACGCGTACGTCAAAAAAACGAAATAGTCATCGCGAACCAGACAGGCCATGTTCTGTCTGAGTTGAAAGCTAAATCAGGCCTGCCAGTGGTATAACTGGCAGGCCTTTTTCCATTCTACAGCGAGTAAAGGCATCAACATGGATCGCGGGCTGATTGAACGATTCGAAGCTGGTGGGCAGGAACTGGCTGATGCCGTCGCCGGATTGACACCTGAAGAGATTCTTCAGCAGATAGGCCCAGGAAGTTGGTCAATCCAGCAACTGGTCATTCACCTCGCCGATGCTGACTCAATCGCAATCGATCGAATGAAACGCGTCATCACGGAAGAGCAGCCGCTACTGCTTTATGCGCACGAGTCTGCTTACGTCGATCGACTGCACTGCGATCACCAATCGATTGAAGATGCCGTTGAGCTGTTTCGCATCGGCCGGCGGCAGTTCGCAAAAGTCCTACGATTGCTTCCGGACGAAAGTTTCGAACGAGCCGGAACTCACAGTATTGTCGGTGTCGTCTCGCTTGCTGATCTCATCGAAACTTACGTTGACCACCTGACGCACCATCTTGGCTTTCTGCTTCAGAAGAAAGCAGCTCTGACGAAGCAGGCTGCAACAGACGAGTCTGATCACGACTCAATCTGAGACTGCACGTCAGCCAGCACATGCTTAACGCTGTGGTAATGGCACAACGCTACAGCTGAAGCATCAGCCACGTCGTTCGGTTCGAGCAACTTCTTCAACCGCAATTCATGCTGAACGGCGTGCTGCATCTGCTCCTTGTTGGCTTGGCCGTTTCCTGTCAGCAGCTTCTTAATCTGCGTCGGCGTGTAATGAATGACCGGCAACTTCGCCTCGGCCGCCGTCAACAGAATCACTCCGCGAGCGTGCGCCATCAAAATGGCAGTCTTCGGATGCGCGACGTGCGAGAACACCTGCTCAATCGCCATAACGGTCGGCTTCATCTCGGTGATGACTTCCCGTAACCCAATCGCGAGTTCATGAACCCGCTCAGCCAGAGGCAAGTCCTTCGTCGACCGGATCACGCCACCTTCGCGCAGGACCGCACCTCTCGCCGAGCGTTCGATGATCGAATAACCGGTTCGGTTGAGCCCAGGATCGATCCCCAGCACGCGCACGGCTCGCAGATTGGATTGAGGACTCAACTCACTCATTGCTTCTCATTTCGGCAAGTTGGAACTCCACAGTTGGCAATATGACACATCGAAGAGCGGTCGCTGTCATCTGACAAGGACTACGCCACCGAAAATCATCGCCCCCTTTGGATAGAGTCTGCCATAGTCCGTCAAATAGTAATCCGATTCCTCAACCATACGTTTAGCCAATTCGGCGGCGGGTGAATCGGGATACTCAGCTACCAAGTCAGCCAACTGAGCCATAATGGCATCAAGCCGTTCATCGGCGTGTTTGTTGTTCTCTTCAACGAATCGCTTAGCTACTGCCTCGTTGAGTTGAAATGGTGGCTCCGCATCCGGCACAAATCTAATTACAGATTCTATTGAATGGTCAATCAAACCATCCTTGTCTTTGACTTCAGCGTTGATCGATTTGGCTTCCGGGAACGGGTCATGAGCCTGGCACGCCACAGCCATACCACCAGCTAGAGTGAACACGGCAAACAGTCTGGACATCGTAGAACTCCCGTTTCTCGAACAAAGATTGCCTCAGCTAACGACCAAACACCGCTCCACTTCCCAAGTGGCCCGACCGCTTGCGGTCGGGTGCCGCAGGCACAAGATGCCTCATCCTCAGTTCCAGATTTAAATTGAACGCTCCTATTTCAAACGTCCACGCATGATGGGGCATCATGTCGCTACGAGGCTGTGAATTTACTCGGCATGACAAATTTCACCGAGAATTGCCCTGTCTGAATCTAGGCCTCTCGTCCTTGAAGAGGGGCTTGATTCACGTTTTCAGTTACGAAATCGAAATCTCAGCCACCTCGTTTTGAAGCTCTCGAATAAATTCACAAGCTCTACGCGACACAGCCATTCTGGCTGTGCCACCCGCGAATCTATTCTCGCCGCCAGAGTGTCTCGTCGGGACGGTCTTCGAGGGTGATCTTCAATTCGTTGAGACTGTCTCGGATTGTGTCGGCCAGTGCCCAGTTCTTTTCGCTTCGCAGACTGCCTCGCAGGCTGATGACAAGTTGCATCAGGCCGTCGACAAGCTCGTCGTTGGCTCCACCGTCGCCAGAATCGACGGGCTTGCTGAAGACGCCGAGAACTCCCGCCAGCTCTTTCAACAACGTGACACTGGTGACGAAGGCTGCCATGTTCTGTTCGTCAGACTTTCCGTCGCCGTCGAGTTTGGTTTCGTTGACGAATCCATTGATGGCTTTTCGCAGGTCGAACAGGACGCCCACAGCGCCGCCGGTGTTGAAATCATCGTCCATGCACTCGTAGTATCGATCACGGAGTGATTTCACCTCGCCCAGGAATCCGGATGGCTCGCCATCGAGAGGCGTGCTTTGCTCACGCGTGGCGGATGTTTCCAGAGCGTAGAAGTCCTGCCCCGTAACTCGTCCGAAGGTTTCGATCAGTCGGTAGAAGCCTTCCAGTGATCGCCCCGTTTCTTCGATCCGTTCATCGCCGAAATCGATGGGGCTGCGGTAGTGAGTCGCGAGAAGGAAGAAGCGAACGGTTTCGGGGTGATGCTTCGCGAAGACAGCCGTTTTCACTGACTCTGCTCCGGCTGAACCAGCCAGCTTGCCGGCAACTTGAGCGTCCATGTCGGGAACGTCACCGTGCTTATCATGCTGACCGCCGACTTTTCCGGACTGCCCGCTGGCCTGCATCAGGCCGTTGTGCAGCCAGTACTTCGAGAACGGCTTACCCGTGCAGCATTCTGATTGTGCCAACTCGTTTTCGTGATGCGGGAACAGCAGATCCAGGCCGCCGCCGTGAATGTCCAGCGTTTCGCCGAGATACTTCATGCTCATCGCCGAGCATTCGATATGCCAGCCCGGCCGTCCCGGCCCCCAAGGACTATCCCAGGATGGTTCTCCGGGCTTCGAGCCCTTCCACAATGCGAAGTCCGCCGGATGCTTTTTGCGATCCGCTGCTTCGACGCGTTCGCCGGAAACCAGTTCGTTAATGTTTCGGTGGCTGAGCTTCCCGTAGTCGTCGTCGTTTTCTGCCTGGAAGTAGACGTCACCGTCGAGTGGGTATGCATGCCCCTTCTCAATCAGCGATCCGATCATCTCAAGCATTTCCGGAATATGCTCGGTGGCGTACGGGAAGCGGTCGATCGAGTCGACGCCCATCGTTTCGAGATTCTCGAAGTAGTCCTGCGTCATCTCTTTGGCCAGGTCGCCGACCTCAACGCCAAGTTCGTTGGCCTTGTTGATCAGCTTGTCGTCGACGTCGGTAATGTTGACGATCCAGGTCACGTCGTAGCTGAGGTACGCCAGGTACTTCTTGATCGTGTCAAAGATGACCGGCCCGACCATGTGCCCGATGTGAGCCGGCTTGTAAACCGTCGGCCCGCACAGATACATGCCGACCTTTCCGGGGTTTACAGGGACGAAGTCTTCTTTTTCACGAGTCAGCGTGTTGTAGATGCGAAGGGTCATAATCAGATCGTTGTGTTGAAAGTTTTGTCTGTTTGAAAAAGTCGTGAACGGGCGACCGCTGCCGCTCGGTTATTCTGTTGTGTCGTCTCGATAAAGCAGAACGACGGCGTCGGCGGAGATCGACTCGCCGCGACCGATCGGTCCCACTTTTTCGCCGGTCTTGGCTTTGAGATTCACCTGATCCGCCATAATCCCCAGCAATTCGGCCAAGTTTTCCTGAATCTGCTTCCGCCACGGAGCCAGTTTTGGTCGTTCTGCGAAAATCGTGCAATCCAGATTTGCGATACTCCAGCCTCGCTCCCGCACAGCCTTAACGGCTTCGCGAAGAAAAACGGCTGAATCGGCCCCTTTCCACTGTGGATCGGTGTTCGGAAACCAGTCGCCGATATCGCCCAGCGCGAGTGCCCCCAACAGAGTATCCGTCACCGCGTGAAGCAGGACGTCTGCGTCGCTGTGCCCGACCAGCCCCTTTTCAAAAGGCACGGTCACACCACCAAGAATCAGCGGCCGACCTTCCTCAAGGCGGTGGCTGTCATGGCCATGTCCAATTCGCAGCGGCGGGAGTCTCATCCTGATCGCAATGGCTGTTGAAACTCGAAAAAGTCACTCGAATTCAAACCACATCGCGGCAAAAAGCCGACTTACAGGAGAGTTCGAGACGCGACGTCCGTGCCGCGGTTGTCCAGAATGATAGTTCTGGCGGATTCCCTCGGCAATGTGACCTCGAACTATGGTGCCACCACGACTTACAGCATCTTCACGACCGCCATGCCAACGACCGCGATCAGAGCAAGAACAAACAGCACGCCGCACCAGATGAGCAGTTGAAGCCCGAGAACTTTGCGGAGCACAAGACCAAACGGCTGATCTGGCTCGCCGTTCTCGTCAACGTGAAGAATCCTCATCCACCGAGTTCGATTGCAATCCGGACAGTGAACCGAGTGTCGTTTTCCCCACGAGTAAGCACCGATCCGAGTCCAACCAAGAGACTCCAAATCCACTTGGTAAGGACACTTGGGACAACGCGCCACCCAGCCCGGCGCACAACCTTTAATAGACATCCTTCACCTATCCCTTCACTCTTTTTCTCAACAATTAATCAGCCGCCGGACGCAGGCTGCCGCCTGGGTAGAGTTCCACTTCCCAGAAGACCGGATCAATGTCGCCGCCAGTCAGGGAAAGACTCGTAACTCCGCTGGGATATCTAATTGAATATCCTCCACCTTTCGGGATGATCACTGTTCCCTTCGGCATGGCTTCATCAATCTGGACTGCGTACTTCATGGGCTCAAGATTGTCGAAACGGAATTCGCCGCGAGCGTCAGTCGTCGTCCGGATGTTCTCCCTGAATCTTGCCGCATCAAAGTTCGTCGGGTAGACGCGAATTTTCGCATTGGGCACAGGCCGTCCCGTCTGAGCATCCACGACTGTCCCTGACGCTGACACTCCTTTGTCCAGCTTCAGCTCGAACATCGCTGGCGAGACCTGCGAGAGCTCGCTCAATTTCCCGGTAAAGCCCACATGGCCTGCCGGTCCGGTCACACTGATCGCGGGCTCGAATTCCAGGATTGATGAAACGTCGGCTGGCAGTGACTCAGCGAATGTCGCGATGCCAAACCCGCCCGTCGTTGCTTCCAGAGTAAAAATTGACCCATCCCGCGTCCCTGCTCGAAAAACTCGAATGTGAAACTGCACAGAAACGCCCGCCAGCGGCTCCCCGTCGTCCGCGAGAACTCGGACGGCCTGCCGCTTGCCAGGCTGCATTCGCAGTTCCATCTCCTGAATCGGATTCTGGTCGTCGATGACGAATGGATCGCTCGCTGCCCAGCTCATTGCCCCGTCCAAATTCTCACGAGCAAACATCACATACTTCCCGCCAAACGGAAGCGTCCGAAAGAATGAAGCTTTATGAGAACGGCTGTTGGGATTGACGTCCCGATTAGCCTTAGCCCCTTTGGGAAGCTCCACGGCAAATGCCATCACATCTGCATCCGTCGCGGGCGTTCCATCCGAGCGGACAATCGTGCCGTGAACGCCGCCGGCAAGCTGAGCCGGGATATTGATAATCTGCGGCCCTTCGCCCTGCACAACCTTGACGGGTTTTCTATCGACGATCACTCGATACCCAACGATGTCCCGATCCCAGAAAGTCACATCGGTCGATAACGGAACATTCAACCGAACCTCGTTATTGACAATCGGCAGTGGACCATTCTGCGACTCGGTCGGAGTCTGCCACGTGACATAAAGGTAACCGCGAGCTGGTGCATCAGCCGTCGCACCGGCCAGGCGAAGAATCACTTCGCGTTTCTTCAACGCCGCAGCGACGTTCGAACCAGCATCATTCTTCGGATCAGCTGAGGCGTCCAGCTTCCTGATTTCGAAGGAAAGATCCGACCGAGACCTATCGACAATAATCGTCTTAGTCCCATCGGGCAGGAAGAGTTGCACTTTACCAGGCACCACATCCTTCATCTCGAAACGGCCATCTGCATCAGCTGTCGCGTAGTAAAGGTGCGAATGAATGTGCCGGCGACTGCCAAACGTCAGGTCATTGCGATATTGCAGCCGGTAACCAGTTTTCCCTCGCCGTTCTTTTTGAAGTCGATCGACTGCTCCGGTCAACTCCCCGGACAAATTGATCGGTGCTTCCAGTTCGACGACCACGTCTGCGTCACCTGGCCGCACCTCAGGCATGTACTTTGTCCCGTACCCGTCCGCGAGGATCGCAAAGAGATAGCGAGTTCCGTTGTTTAACTCGTCAAGCGTCAGCAGTCCGTCCGAGTCCGACGTTCCAAAGACTCGCCAATCTGAGGCCTCGAATTTTTTCGTTCGAGGATCGCCGTAACTATGTCCGCCACTATGCGAAGGACTGTCGATGCTTTTACTGAAAATAACGGCCTGCGCGCCGGACACTGCCTTTCCAGACCGTCCATCCACAAACCGTAACCGTGTGGGCGTTGCCGACTTTAGCCGCCAGTCCATTGTCTTACCGGCCGAAAACCTGAGTGTTCGCTCGGCTCCCTCGAAGCCCGGCGCTCGAACTTCGACGACATGCTCCATCCCGGACAACTGGTCACACTTAACTATCCCTGCCGCATCGCTTTTGAACTCTCTCACCCCAAGTGACGACCAACCATTGCCAAGACCAATCCTTGCGGATGATTTCACACGAGCACCAGCAATGGGGCTTCCATCGTTGTCAAGAATCTGGATTGAGGATTTGAATCCTCGAGTCAGTACGACCTCGACGTTTCGATCACCGTCGGTCAAAAATACTGTCGCTGGATCGGTCGATGATGATGCGAATCCTGGTGCCTGTGCTCCGATCACAAACTTGCAGGCTGGGACCTTTAACGTTGTCTTGAACTCAATCGTGTCTTTCTTTGGCCTGCTCAACGACTTCTGCGTCGATGAGTGGCCAGTCTGGTAATAGCAGGACAACCAAACGTCCTTAGGAACTGGCGATCCGTCGTCGGTTCGAACAGTCACATGCACTGTTACTTTCTGAGCAACTGACTGGCCCTTACCCGAATCTGCCTTTCCAGTTTCGACGCCAATTCCAGGCGGCACGAAAACGGCCGTATTTTCTGCCTTCAATCGCGCAAGTTCTTCGACTCGTTCTTTCGGCGTGAGGGCTCGCTGAACGGCCTTGACTGTCGCGTCCGCCCCTTCGTAAAGGCCCGCCGAAACCGCGACGAAGGCCACCAGAAATCCAAACAGGCTGTACCACGGAAGTCGGACGTGCGGTCGCTGTTCAGGGACGATGATCCGACGGACGCGGTCAAGCAGAGAGCTTTCCTGCGAGGGATCCTCAGCCAGTTGCTGAACTCCCGCCGCGACGGCAAATCCGTTGGCGGCTGACTCGCCCAGTGACTCTCGAAGTCGAGCGACCACTTCGACCAGTGCTCGCGCGACGGGAATCGCTTCGCCCGTCGCCGATACGGCCATCGCGTCGCAGCAGGCTTCGCGTTCGATGCGAATCTGACGGCTCATCCACCACACGGCCGGGTTAAAGAACAGCAGAGCCTCGATCACCATCTGAGCAAGATTCACGAGGAAGTCGTACCGCCGCACATGAGCCAGTTCATGCGCAATGACGATGCGAAGCTGATCAAGCGGCACGCCTGTAACAAGAGCCGGAGGCATGAGCAGAATCGGCCAGAACGTTCCGACAACGCCCGGAACCTGCACTCGACTACTGATCAGAACCTTAACCGTCAATCGCAGACCGAGCCGCCTGGAAACCTCAGCAACGACAGCATGAATTCGATCCAGCAGGTCACTCGTCACCTGACCGGATTCGGCTTCAGCGCCAAGACGCCTGATTTGAAGAACTGATCGAACAACCCGAACGAGCATCACCAACGCTCCAACAGCCCAGATCAGCGATAGTAAATTCAGCAGGCGTGCTGCCCCTTCCGGAACGGCGGTTCGGCCGGCGTGGAAATTAGAAAGTTCTTGAACGTCAGCTTGGTTTTCGATTTCCGAAACCGGAGAAACTACGGAGTCCACAATCAACTCGTGCCCCGGTGCAGAAAATGGCGATCGTGGATCGGGGAATCGAGGCGTTTCAGATTGCAAATGATTCTCAGACGCAACCGTTCCAGCGGAGCCGGGTTCGAGCAACGAGAGAGTCACCAGGCTGGCACCGACAATCGCAAGCAGTCCGCAGCAGGAAATGACGTATCGGAGATTCGTTCGTCGAGCCGGCAAGACTCGCAGCACCAGCCAACAGGCGACGGCAATCAAACATGCCTGCCAGAGCGAATGCCCGAGCGTTTCAATCAACAGCCGACACACAGAAACAGGAATGGCATCGAGCATCTCGACTTCTCCTGACAAGAGTTACGTAGGGTGCGTCTTGACGCACCAGTCATGCCTCGTGAATTTCTGGTAACCCGATGCGTTAGCGAGGGATTCAATTCTGACGATCCCTCGCTAACGCGTCGGGTTACCTTGCCCACTCTACGATTCGGTCTTTACTTCCCCGATCGTTCGTCTTCGATCTGATCGATGAACTTGCGAATAGAATCCAAGTCTTCGGACTCAACCGACTTCTGAGTCAGCAGCTGCTGAACTGCCATCGCCGCGCTGCCACCGAAGACTCGACTGACAAGGCCGTCGAGCAATGGTCCGACAATCTGCTCGCGAGTCTTCGTCGGTGAGAAGACATACGCCAGCCCGTCTTTCTGCCGCTTTGATTTCAGCAACTTTTTCTTCTGCATGACCTGCATGACGGACAGCACCGACGTGTAGGCCCGCGGTTTCCCATCAGGGAGATGCTCCATAACCCCGCGGACGGTCGACGCTCCGTGGTCCCACAGAACTCCCAGAATCTGCAGCTCAAACTCCGAAGGCTGCGACTTGATGTTTCCCATACCAGATTCCGCCCTTCCGCGAGACAACCTACTGCATTCACCGTACCTACTGAAGACACAGTCTATACTGCATCGACAGTAGATCAACCTGTAATCCAGAAATTATTCGCACAAATGAAATGTCAGAGACAGGCCGCCGCTGCCGATTGCATGTCGCCACGAATCATCCAGCCAGCCACTTCGCGCGTCTTCGCGACAAGAGCGATTGTCAGCGAGCGGAAGATTTTGTGTCGACATCCTCGATGTCGCCGGAGATTTCGCAGTCTGGGAGTGCCACTCGAAGGAGGATCAGGCCTGCTGAGGTAACGCCTGGCGTCCGGAACACCTGAACTCGTTTCAGCGATGGAATTTTTCGCAGACGGTACAGGCCGATGTCGGTGACCCCTGTGTTGTCGAGCGTGATCGATTCCAGATTGGACAACTTAGACACGTGGTTCATCGTCGCATCAGTCACGAGCGATACCCAGGGTGCGTCTTCAGGCTGGATGCCCATTCCAAGACTCAGCTCTTTGAGATTCGGAAACAGGCTGATCGATGAGACACCATGATCCGCCAATCGAACTCCGATCAAGTGCAACGTCTCCAGCACGTCCCGATGCTTGATATACCCCAGTCCTCGGCCGACGACGCCCGTGTTGAACAGGCTCAACTCGCGCAGCCGGGTTAACGAGTGCAGCGCGGTCAGTGAATCATCGTTGACGATATTTCCTCGAAGCTGAACCGCCTCGACAACCGGTCCGTCGGGAGTGCCAAAGTATCTCATGGTTCCGCGCATTTGACGAATCAGTTCCACCGACCGGCTGCTGTTGATCACCTTGGACTGGATGAGTTGCGTCTCGCTGGCGCTGACCACGGTCTCCTCGCTGGCCGCTCGCCAGAAGTGCAGTTTGCCTTGCTGCGTTCCCGAAACGATTGTGTTCCCATCATCGGAAACGGTGATAGCGTTCACTTCGCTGGCGTGGCTGGGCAGGATCGCGCGTTCCGTCGCCGTTTCGATATCCCAGATTCGGACGGTACGGTCGTAGCTGCCGGAGACAAGGTGACGACCGTTCGGCATAAAAGCCATCGACGAGACGACGTTGGAGTGCCCTTCCAGCCGCGAGAAAAGTTTTCTTCGCTGGTAAGACTGCACTCGGATTGTTTCATCACGGCTGCCTGTGACCAGGTACTCGCCCACGGGTGAAACAGCAATGCTCTTCACCGTGCTGACGTGCCCACCTCGATAAGTCTGCTTTCCGGTTTCCAGATCGAAGATGTAGAGATAACGGCCCGTAGAATAAAGTTGTGTTCCATCCGGATGAAACGCCACTTTCGAAACGGACTCCGGCTTCCCCGATCGATTTTTCTGCACGAGCGACCGCACCAGCTCCCCATCATCCACGTTCCAGAAGTGAATGTTTCCGTCGTCGTCTCCGACGGCGATGACTTCTCCGTCCGGCGAGAACGTCAGGCAACGAAGGTCGGCCCCCTTGCCAGCAGGATGCCAGAAACGTCGAAGCTGAACGTCTTCGACAGGATCCCACAGAATGACGCTTCCGTCACGACTGGCCGTTGCAAGGATCGATTCGTCCGGCGAATACTTGACCGCGACTACTGCACCAGAATGGCCGCTGAGATTGGTTCTGTGATTGCCCATCGCGGAATCAAACAACTGAACGTCGTATCCCCACGTACCAACCGCAACGGAGTTATTCACTTCAGACCAGTCCAGCGCGACAATCCCCGTGCCGACATCCGCGACGTCCGCCGGAGCATTTTGATCTGTGGTCCAGCTTCGAGCGAAGCCATCTTTGCTGCCAGAAACAATTCCCGATCCGTCGGGCAGGCACGCAACATCCAGGACATAACCAGCGTGTCCGTGTTTGATGTCAACGACTTCGTGCGTCTCCATATCCCAGAATCTGACGCTCTGATCGCGCGAGCCCGAGACCAACTGCTTTCCGTCAGGCGTAAACGCAATCGACTCGACGAAACCTTTGTGCCCGGTCAGCATCGCTCGCTCCGTCGCCAGCTCGTAATCCCACAGGATGATCGAGCCACCTTCCGCGGTGCTTCCGGCAGCCAGGATCACTCCGTCCGGCGAAAATGCCAGCGACGTGGCACTGTTTCGCCGGACTCGACGCAACGTTCGAACTGTCTCGGCCGTACTCAACTGTCTTATTCGAATCGACAGGTCAGAACTTGCCGAAGCCAGCAAGCCGCCGTCCGGCGAATAAGCAACGGCAGTGACATCATCGGTGTGTTCATCAAACAGCTCGATCTGCTTTCTGGTCGAGACGTTGTAAAGACGCACGGTATCGTCGCGGCTGCCCGTCGCGATTGTTTCCCCGTCTGGTGCGAATTTAACGTCCACCACGTCGTGACGATTGTCCTTCCAGGTGTGGAGTAGCTCTCCCGTCTCCAGATCCCAGAGCCTTGCCGTCTTGTCATAGCTGCCGGAACAAATGAGCTTGCCGTCCGGTGAAATATCAACAGCAATTACCGACTGGTCATGTCCGGTCATTGTCTTGAGCAGTCGACCCGTCGCGATGTTCCACACCTGGATCGTTGCCGATCCAGAGCCAGTCACCAGCTTCTTTGAGTTCGGTGTCACAGCGACACTGAAAACATGATTCCCATGCTGCATCGAGGTGCTGCCAGCTTCGTTGAGCAGCCGCCACAAGTAGTACCACTCGAAGCCTCGCAAATCAGCAAGCAGCGTTCCCGGTCCGTAGTTCGCAATCAGATCAGACGCACGCCGCATGTTTCCCCGCTCTACAGCCTGCATCGCGATGTTCATCTGAGCGGAATAGAGCAGCTTCTCTTTCTCAGCACGGGCCTGCTGTTCGGATTCGGCCAGCCGCGACATCTCTCTGGCAGCGGCTGTTGCACGTTGCTCGGCAAGCTGTGCGCGTTTTCGTGTGTTCTGCTCTTCAATTCTCAGCTCGTCCGCTCGACGAGCCTCACGCACCGCAATCTCTTCCTGCTTCGTCGCCTTGCCTGCCTCGATCACAGCCAGCGACGCGTTTGACTCAGCTCGCACCCATTGGAAAACGACCAGACACATCGCCGCAAGAATCAATACGTAAAGTTGAGTCACGCGCGGATTGCGGCGACACCATCGGGCCGTTCGCTCCAGATCACCGACTGGTCGCGCGAGGATTGTTTCAGCATTGCTGAAGCGTCGCAGATCTTCAGCAAGGTCACCGGCACTGACATAGCGCCGCGATGGTTCTTTCTCGAGACACTTCAGACAAATCGTCTCCAGATCTCGCGACACCGAGACGTTGAGCAGCCGAGGTGAGACGACTTCGGCATCACGAACGAGCAGCAACGTATCGACGGCGGTCGACGCCCTGAACGGCGGACGGCCAGTCAGCAACTCATAAAGCACGGCCCCGAGCGAATAGACGTCACTCGCTTCCGAGATCTTCTCAAGATCGCCCATCGCCTGCTCGGGCGGCATGTAGCTGGGGGTGCCGAGAATTTCGCCGGTTCGAGTAAGATCGCTGTCGGATGTCGCCTGCTTTGCCAATCCGAAGTCGGTGACGTGAGGTCGACCGGCATCATCGATAAGAATGTTCGACGGTTTGATGTCGCGGTGCAGCGTGCCTTGCTCATGCGCATACTGAATCGCGCCGGCGATGGATCCCAGAATCTCAACCGCCTGATGAACGGCCATTGGCTTCTTGCGGATGAACTCCGACAGGTTGACGCCTTCCACCAGGTCCATAGAGAAAAAGTGCTGACCATCATGCTCGCCGACTTCGTGAATGGCGACAATATTGGGATGCTGCAAGCTGGCCGCCGCGCGAGCTTCCGCGTGAAACCGTTGCAACTCGTCGCCCGAAGCCAATTCACCGCTTCGAATCAGCTTGACGGCGACCGAGCGGTTCAGCCGAGTCTGCACGGCTCGATAGACAATCCCCATGCCGCCGCGGGCAATCTCTTCCAGCAAGGCGTAGTCACCAAAAACTCGCCCACCTGCCGATGCCGCAGATTCAGTTTGGAAATTCCCTGCCCCTTCCAGCAAGCCACTGGCAAATTCCATTTCTTCCGATGAACCGTAGGCCTGAGTCGGCTGCAGGGAATTCCCGACGTCTGTCGATGGATCGGTCAGCGAACTGGCTCTCGCAGTGAAGAACTGCTGATCGTCGAGAAACTCTCGCAGCTCTTCCTCAAACTCAGGATGCGCCGCGATGAAGTCTTCCTTCGCCGGAGCCTGGCCGCTCTGCGTGAGGTCCATGTAGTCGGCGATCAGCTCGTCAACCAAATCTTCGCGCGTCTTTGCTGAACTGTCGTTGCTCATTGCGATCGCCTGCGTCGGAAGAAAATGAACGAAATCTCAAACTGCGAGAGTCACGGAATCTTTCTGTCCGTTTCCCGCTTCATTTCTTCCCGCAGACCTTTGAGTCCGCGTTTCAGTAACCCGGCAACAGCCGCCCTGCTCCGCCCCATCTGCTTGGCAATCTGATCGATCGACCAGCCGTGCCAATGCTGAAGGACGAGTGCTTCGCGTTGGGCGTCCGGTAATCGCGACAGCGCCTCGGAAAGCTGCAGCCCTTCTTCATCTCGCGAAACCTTCAGACTGGGCGAAGACTGCTCCGCCGCCAGGCACGCTTCCAGCCGGAGCGACGATCGGTTCAACGAATCATCCAGCGATCGTTCTCGCGCGATGTCGCGACGCTCCCGACGGTACCCTCGCACGCAATCGATCAGATTGTTCAGTAGAATCCGTTTCAGCCAGCCGGCGAGCTCGGCACTGGTCGAGCCACGAAAATCGTTCAGCCGGGAATGAGCTTCCAGCATGGTCTGCTGAACGACGTCGGACGCGTCAAGTTTTCGTCGCAGGACGGGTTCAATCTGGAGATCAGCGATCGTCATGAGGTACTCCCGGTATTGCTCGAGTTCCTTCGGGCCGATATTCGGTGACAGAGTCATACAGAACTGACCTTGAGCATCTGGCGACGTCGCCAGCGAAACAGGGCGCGACTTTTCGAGAATTCTCCGGGATTCCCAACAAGCATAGCCGAAATCTCCATTTTCCCGCAGCTTTTGCACCGTGTGGCTCAGATGTGACAGCTTCTGTCCAGAATGCTCTGGTCGGGTTGCACGAACCAACACGCCATCGATAATGTCTCGCCGAGCGTAGGCAGAGTGCCTATACTCGTCGCTCGTTTATGTGAAGTCACGGGGACGGCCCCGTTTAGAATGTCCATAGTCCCGAACATTCAGCGTTCCGGACGCCATTTTCAGATTCGAAGGAAGAGGCTCCCATGTCGACAGACACGACCGCTCAACAGGCTGATGCCCAGGCCGCTCAAGGTGGCTGCTGCGGATCGAACCCGTCCGGCTGCTCATCACACGGAGCTGCCCCAGCCGCACAAGCTCCACCGCAACCGCTTCAGCAGCTCGAAGCACCATCGCAGTATGTCACCGATCCTGCCGCCGCGGACGCGCCAGTTCGTCTGACCGAAAAAGCATCTGCCGAGATCAAACGATTCATCGTCGAAAAGAACGTTCCAGACGGAGCCGTTCTGCGAATCGTCGTCCGAGCCGGTGGCTGCAGCGGCTTCGAACACACGCTGGGCTTCGACACCAAGGTCAACGAAGAAAACGACGTCACTTCCGACCAATACGGAGTCAAAGTCGTGATGGACGGCAAATTCGCTCCGTTCATGCAGGGAACCGTGGTCGACTACCTGGACGGAATCGACAAACGAGGCTTCAAGTTCGACAACCCGAACGCCACCGGAAGCTGCGGATGCGGAAGCAGCTTCTCCGTCTAAGTTTGAGAAGCAATCCTCGAATGCCGCCAACATCGGACACTTCGAGAAAAGAATCAAAGCCTCTGTCAGATTCAATCTGGCAGAGGCTTTTTCAATTGCCGACTTGTCGAGTTACAACTCTGCACGCCAATCGGGTAACTGGCTACTCAACGTCAGAGCCGACCTGCAATCCCGTCTGGTCAATTGGGCGTTTGCCGGCAGGTCCGATTGCATTCTCGATTACCTGGCGAAGCTGTTCGTCCGTAGGCACATCCGGTTCAGCTCGATCAACGACCTCGAGATATTCTTCTCCGCCGGCTCCACCACTGAGATTCCAGCCCAAAGCCAAACCGATATACCAGAAGTCGTCCTTTCGACCTTCTTCGGTAACGTAGTAACGCGCGCTTGCCGTCAGGCGAGTCGTTCCAGTCAGCCAGGCGTGGACTCCAACTTCCGGGTAGACAGCGGCGAATGCCTTATATTTAGTTTCTCGTTCGCCTCGCTCGTCAATCGAGCCATCGTCGTCGTTGTCTTCTCGATCATCCTCTGCCGGAGAGCTGTAGCGATTTCCGCCCAGGAATGCCCCTGCTCCAGCAAACGGTGCAATTCGCGTCGGTGTCTGAAATCGAATTCCAGCTTCCGGTCCAATAAACCAATCGTGAGCCCCGGTTCCGGCCAGCCCCGTTAGTGCAAGATCAACCTCGGTCCAGTAGTTCGGATAGGCAAAACCTCCGACCGTCGCTCCCCCGGTACTTGGAGATCCCCCGCCTCCGCCACCAGCAAAAACTCCGGTTTTACCTTCGACATGGCGAGCGTCAAACATCTGCTTCAGCATGCGGATCGGTTTGTCGTCACCATAGGGCTGGGAGTATTTCTCTGCGTAATCAACGTCGTCCATTGCCCACTTCGACGACATCGGCCAACTCGCACACCCACCAAGGCATCCAAGAATGATGGTCAACAGACACTTCCAGACCAACAACGGCGATTCTCCAAGGCACTTCGAGCAGAACTAAGCCCCCCAACACAACATCGATTGGGCACGACCACAAGTACCGTAGGCGGAAGCGTCGAATCCGGTCAATTCGCGTTTCGGTCCCCCGATCATCCCCCCACGGCAACGGCAAAGTAACGCCGATTGATTGACGCCATTCCTTATGCATCAGCAGACTGCGATCATGAAAACATTACCCCGCACTCTGAAATGCTTGGCGATTCTGATAATCGCCGCACAATCTCACATCGTAGCTGCCCAGTGGGTGAAGGCTCCGTCAAAGGAGCAGCTCGAGAAGATACCAGGGCTCGTCCACGAAACGTTTGAAAGCGTTTCAATGAAGACAACCGTTGGTTACTCCGTCGTCCTTCCGCCTGGCTACAAAACCAGCAAACAACGATACCCGGTCGTGTACTGGTTGCACGGCGGTGGTGGAAATGAGTGTTCGAGCCTTTACACCGCCGCGTCATGGGCCGAGCTCTACGAAGCAGATCAAGTCAGACCGGTGATCCTCGTCTATCCAAATGGATTTCGATCCGGGTACATGGATCATCACGACGGAAAAGTCATGATCGAATCCATGATCATTCGCGAACTCGTCCCGCAAATCGACAAGCAGTACCGAACAATCGCGACGCGGGCAGGGCGAGCGGCTCATGGATTCTCGATGGGCTCCAGCGGGGCACTGAAATTCACCGCCAAGTATCCGCGCCTGTTCGGCACGGCAGTCGCCTACGGCGGCGGCGCCGTTGATCTTGAACGCACGCAAAGTCGATTCATCCTCGACATCCTGGAACGAAATCTTAAATCCGATCCAAAGCTGATCCAGCAGAACAACACGTACCATTTCCTCGCAAAGAACCACCCGATTCTGCGGAAGAATGATTTGCGAGTTTTGCTGATCTGTGGCGACGACGATTCCTGGAAAGAATCTGCCGTCACGTACCGAGCAGCTCTTCAGCAGAAAAACATCCCTTGCCAGATCAAAATCGTCCCTGGCGTTGGGCACAGCCTGCGAGGCCTGATGGCGGCTGAAGGAAAGTCTGCCGCAAAGTTTCAGGACCGAGCGTTCCGTGAAGCACTCGCTCGCGAGTCAGCAGCCGCACTCGAAAACTAACAACCGTCACGCTGTCTTATGACTCAAACGGCGATTGACCAAACAAAGAAGACATGCAACATCGACGAAAACCGAGTTTACATCACCGGCACGTCGGCAGGCACGACGGGTGTGATGCACGCAGCGGCGGACCAGCTTCCAAAGCTACCAGAGTTCGGTTTCCCGTCAGAACGGACACAGACGCCACTTTCCGAGTTCTGATCAGCCCAACACCCGTCGTCGGCCCGGACCGGAAGAACAAGAACGACAACCATGCCAACGCAGGGTTCACTCACGAAGGTGACGAAGTCCGAGCGTTCCTTGCATCTCAAAAGAACCTGTACGTGGTCTGTGGAGACCGCCACTGGCAGTACGTCTCAGTCGATCCCAAGACCGGAGTACGAGAATACGCCTGCGGACCAACATCCAACAAACACGCGGGTGGTTGGAAGAACGAGTATCGCTCTCCGATGCACAAGTACCTCAATGTCCAAGGCGGCTTTCTGCGTGTCGAAGTGGCACAGCCCGATGATAAACCGCAACTCTCGTTCCGTCACTACGATGTTGACGGGAACATCGCGAACGAAGAAGTACGACAGGTCGACTGACTGTCGACCGTGGCGAAATCAGCGTACAAAAAAGGCCCGGCAGTTGAAGCTGCCGGGCCTTGATCGTTCTCTGCGTCTATCGATTTTGAACTAATCGGAGAATGCATCGTCGAAGCGGTGGCTCGACGGTTCAAAGTCCACGTTCTTGCAGAACTGGCAGGATTCACGAGCACCGTGCTCGCGGTCCATCCCAATGTCTTCCCATTCGACTGACAGCGGGCCGTCGTAGCCGACAATGTTGAGGGCTCGAATGATCTCTTCGAATCGGACGGCTCCACGACCAACGCTGCGGAAATCCCAGCCCCGTCGAGCGTCGCCCCACGGCATGTGGCTGCTGTTGATGCCAGTCTTACCGTTGAGCGTCGTCGAAGCGTCCTTCATGTGGACATGATACATCCGGTCCGGGAAGGCTCGAATGAATTCGACAGGGTCGATGCCCTGCCAGATCAGGTGGCTAGGGTCGAAGTTGAATCCGAATTCTTCCCGATTATCAAGAGCCTTCAACGCCCACTCAGCCGAGTAAATGTCGAACGCAATTTCTGTCGGATGAACTTCCAGAGCGAACTTCACTCCACATTCCTGGAAGACGTCGAGGATCGGATTCCAACGCTCAGCGAGCAGATCAAAACCGCCTTGGATCATATCCCGGCTCGCTGGCGGGAAGTCGTAGATCAGGTGCCAGATGCTTGATCCAGTGAAGCCGTTTACAACGCTGACGCCGAGCTTCTGAGCGGCTCGGGCAGTGTTTTTCATTTCTTCGGCAGAGCGTTCATTTACGCCCGCCGGATCGCCATCGCCCCAGACGTACTCAGGAAGAATTCCTTTGTGACGTTCGTCGATATTGTCCAGAACGCCCTGGCCAACAAGGTGATTCGAAATGGCGAACAACTTGAGATCGTGCTTTTCAAGCAGATCTCGCTTCTTTGCACAGTACGTGTCGTCTGACAGAGCTTTGTCGACTTCGAAGTGGTCACCCCAGCAAGCAAGTTCCAGCCCGTCGTAGCCGAAATCTCGAGCCTTCCTGCAGAGTTCTTCAAGTGGCAAATCTGCCCACTGGCCGGTGAACAGTGTCACTGGTCGTGCCATGTCAGTTCCTCAATGAATCAAAAACGAAGTATTTCGGCGAGGAAGGATGTACCGCTCAGCCGAAGAAAACAGGCGCAAACGCGCGCGGCAGGGTAACATCGCCGACGTCGATTTTCAAACAACGAGAGACGGCAAGGAAACATGCGCATCCATCACTGGGCAACAACAAGGCCTAAGCAGATCGTCCACCGCAACCATCTACTCACAAACGACTTACCAACAATCCTGGTCGCAATTACTCGCCACCAAGTGTCGTCAGCAGGCTAAGCACCTTGCGACTCAGAACTGCAAGATTCTCGTCGTCAGAGGCCTCGGCCAGATTGCGAAGAGGAGCGAGCTGACCATCGCTCTTACATTTCTTGAGGACGTCAATCACCCGTTCATCCTCCGTAGCCAGGTCGTATAGTCGAATCATTGCCCCACGGCTCAGTCCTTCCCGACCGTCGCTGAGCTCATCGACGGCCCCCGATTCGTCCAGCAGCGATCGCCCGATCATCGTGAAACCGGAAGGCCAGGCGTCTGCACCTCGAAACTGCCAGCGGACGCGGTCATCTGCCAACAGCTCTCCATTGGTCTGCACAATCGATCCAGGGGAGGTCATGACGAAGCGAAATTGCTCCGTCGATACCGGCAGAAAGCCACCGTGCACCCCCTCAATGCGCGAGACGATATTCTTAGCCTGGGTTTCAAATGCTTCTTTGCCACCATCGCGTTTATTGATCACCAGCTTCCACTCCTTCAGAAGAGCCTTGGCGATTGGCAGCTTCTCGTGATCGCTCGAAAGGCCAGCCGCCCCGAGCAGCCCGTGAATAACCTCTTCGCCCAGAGCTTCACCGTCGCGCCGCACAACGTTTTCGCGAATAATCTCTGTGGCCACTCGGCGAACCAGTTTTTCTTCCAGGCTATCTTCATCGTTGAAGATTTCACCGAAGCCATGCTGCTGACAGATTTCGAAAAACCGCTTCTGAAACGCAGTGGACCGAGAATCATCATCGATGCTTTCGGCACTGGCTCTTCCGAACTCGTAGAACAAATCGGTGATGCCCAGGACGAACGCCGTGCCCTCATTCCGAAACCAGGCCATCAGTTTCGACGCGTCGTACTCCTCGCCCAAACCGGTGTTGAGCGTGAGGGCGACGATCTCACAAAGCAGATCGATTCCCTCTGCGCGAGCCTTCCGGAATTCTTCCAGCGTCACAACATCTGTCAGAGTCTCCCGCCAGGTGAACTCGGTCAATAATCCCAGATCACGGCGTTTGAACTGTCGCTCAAAGTGACTGCTGAAACACTCGTCGATGGCCAGCCTCACATAATGATCAGGGAGGTCGGTGGCTGATTTCGATCTGCACCAGGCGGCGAAGTAGTCCGAGCCTGTTTCCGAAAGCTTCATTTCGCGAATGCCACCTTCGAAATCTGCGAACGACTTTTCAGAAGTCCACCCGGCCGTGTCCCAGGACTCAGAATCCTGAGCAGCTTTCGGCGTACTGCCCTTCGGCTGCAGAATCGCGCGAGCAATTGAACCGTCTGGCGAGACCTCTGTCTCCGCGTGAAAGTACTGAGCTTTGCAGCCAGCAAGCACCAACAGGCAAACAGCGAGGCATCGACGATACGGACTCATCGGAATGGCCTTTCCAGTGACCAGTGCCAGGTCACGAATCAAAATACTGGCCGGCAACCGGTTATGGTTGCGATGCGCAGGACCTGTTTTCTATTCCCACCAAAACCGCAAAGTCACCAAGAGATAAAAAGCCTACAAAGAAAACAGGCCCGAAAAGCTCCCCGATGTGACCCGTTCCATTGATTGCGACCCACTTTTTAGCGGTAAGTTCAGGGTTTTGGTGACAGGTTGGGAGCGATGAGATGCCATTCAAGTGGTTTCAGACAGAAGACATAATTCAGAAGCTTCGAGAGACAGATGTCCTTTTATCTCAGGGGCAGAATGTTGCTGATTCCAGTCGTCAGGTTGGCGTGACCGGTCAAGTTTATTGCCACTTGCAGAAAGATTACGGCGGAGTTCGCACCAATCAGGCCAAGCGTTTGAAGGAACTTGATCGAGAGAATGCTGACAATGCCATTTACTGACGATGATCGGCGACTTCCCCAGAGAGTGCCAAGCGATCGATGTGTCTCTAAATCTAAACGGCGAAGTTGTTCTGGCATGATTAAATGATCTGCTTATTCATCGTGGCCCGCTGCAATACATCGACTCAGACAATGAGCGGAATTCACGGCATCACCAAACGCGTCACTAGCCGGAGAACGTTGACGTCAAAACGTTGGTCATCAAACAAGGCAGCATCTGGGAGAACGGATTCACCGAGACATTCAATGGAAAGCTTCGAGATAAGCTGCTCAACATGGAACTTTGCGTTAGCCCATGACTGTTGGATACCTGAAAGATTTCCAAGAATTCTTTCATGAGACGGTTATGCCAGAGAAATCGAAGCGTGTACGTCGTTCATTCAGTGATCAGTTCAAGCAGGACGCAGTCGACCTTGTCGTCAAGCAGGGGTACTCGTTCAAGGCGGCAGCGGACGCCGTTGGCGTTGGTGCGAAGAGTCTCAGGGACTGGCACGCAAAGTTGGCTCCTGAGCCTGAACCGTGCGATGACGACGCCTCGGCCGCTGCGTTGCAGGATGAGTCAAGCGTCTGAAGAAGCGTTTGCAGCGAGCTGAAATGGAACGTGAAATCTTAAAAAAAGCCACAGCGTATTTCGCGAGGGAGTCACATTGAAATACGCATGGATCAAGCAGCATCGTGACTCATTTTCGGTGAAATCGATGTGTCGAACGCTCGATATCAGCACGAGCGGATACTACAGGTGGCTGAAGGCCGGGCCCGGCTTGAGGGTTCAACGATCGGCTCGAATTCGCACATCGGTCAAGAAGGTGTACAACGAGTCCCACGGAATCTATGGCAGTTACAAAATTGCTGATCGACTCAAGAAGGATGACTCTCTGGAAGCAGCATGCCGTAACACAGTCGCCACGGCGATGCGTGAAATGGGGCTGAAAAGCAAGGTTGCAAAGAAGTTCTCGCCAACAACAACCGTTTCTGATCCAGCAAAAGCGGCCGCACCAAATGTTCTCAACCAGTCCTTCAAAACCGACGCCCCGAACAGAAAGTGGGCGACCGACATCACGTACTTGCCGACGACTGCCGGCTGGGTTTACCTGGCTGTTGTCCTGGACCTGTTCAGCCGCAAGGTCGTTGGCTGGGCGATTTCTGAAAGTCTCGCCACACCACTGGTCAGTTCGGCTCTTCGTAACGCCGTTGAATTACGAAAGCCCGATACGAACGGCTTGCTTCATCACAGCGATCGAGGCTCGCAGTACACCAGCGATGATTACCAACAGACTCTGAAAACTCTCAACATGACCTGCTCGATGAGTCGTACGGGTTGCTGCTACGACAATGCCGTCATGGAACGTTTCTTCTGGTCGCTCAAGCACGAGTGGACGAAGTTCGAATCCTTCGACAACATCTGCGACGCCAGGCTCAGCGTCTTCCAGTACATCGACACTTTCTACAACTCAAAGCGAATCCATCAGACCCTCGGATACCGAACACATGACGAATGTGAAGAACAGTATCAAGCAAAACTAGCCGTCTAAAAAACTATTTCAGGTGTACACCACAAGTGGGCAATCGCAGTTGCCTCTGGCCCATGTTTCACAGACTGTCTTAATCGGTCTGTTGTTCTGGCGAACCCGATCCGATGGACTGCTCCCAAAAATCCGGCTGAACGACAGATGTGGGCTGTCTGGGGTGGCTTCTTCATTACCTGTACCGTTCTTGGAATCTCTCATCAGTTGATGTTGGGAGGTGATGTCGGAGGCGAACTTGAACTCTACCCAAGCCTCGCGGCGGCATCAGGATTTGCTTTTTGCTTTCTGGGCAGCACCTACTGGGGAAAATGCTACATTTTCGCTGCCGTCTTCTTTGTCCTGGCGTTTGCGATGATCCTGAGCCTCGCCTGAGCACCTGTTGAATTTGGAGTCACGTGGGCTGCGATCCTGTTGATCGTTGGTCGGCGTCTGGGGAAGCTGGGGACTGACAAGGCTGAGGTTGTTACTTCACGAAGTGACGAACTACGCGGAAACCCAAGTCGGTACTGTGACTGTCGGGAGTGTTTCCGTAGCGGTTTGAAGACCTGCAACTCCACGCCGTGAAACCAAAACTGCCACCCTTACATACTCGATACGTTCCCGTGGCTGGGCCGATCGGATCTGTTAACGCACCTTTGGAGTATTCCCCGTGCCAGTCAGAGCACCACTCCCACACGTTCCCATGCATGTCATAGAGCCCCCACGCATTGGGAAGCAATTCACCAACAGAGTGAGTAGTGTTCCTGGCGTTTGCATCGTGCCACGCAAACTTGTCCAGCCGTACTTCATTGTTTCCGAAACTGAACGTTGTCTCGGATCCTGCACGGCACGCGTACTCCCATTCTGCTTCTGTCGGCAGACGATACATGTAACCGGCAGTTTTCTCCTCAAGCAATTGTGAAAGCTTGCGGCAAAACGCTGTAGCATCATTCCAGCTTACATTTTCGGCAGGATGGCTTAGGCCTTTGGGGGGAGTTGTTCCCATCAGTTGCATGAACTGCTGCTGAGTGACCTCGTGGACGCCAATTTCAAACGCCTGGCTTAACGACACGTCCCGCTTGATGGCGAGATGACCTGCCGGCAAGAGCTTGAACTTCATGCCGAGTGAATTCGTATACGGCGGCAGTGTTATGAGTACTGCTGGTGGCAGATTTTGCAGGGCAACCGGACTCAACTTTACGAGCACCGCAGGCGGAAGTTTCGCCAATGCTTGCGAATTCAAAGTCGCCAGAAGTTGTGCAGGTAGTTTTTCGAGTAAGTCAGGTCTTGATGCTGAGAGTGCAATGCTCAACTGAATAGCCGACGACGGATCCAACCGCGATAGCCGTTCATATTCAGACGCGGCCTTGTCATAAGCCGTCACGCTCATTGAATGATGGAATCGCGATTTCAGTGCATCAACCAGTGCTAGTCTGGCGCCGTCCAACGCTGCCGTGACAGCCTCGAACGCTGCAGCTTCTTCGAAGTCGGCGATGGCTTCCTCAATCTTGCCCATCTCTACATGTTGTTTCGAACGCAACATCAGTGCATTCGCAAGAGCTGCTCTCGTTTTGGCGGTCAACTCGGCATTGTGTGCTGTACTCTCCGATGCACTGAATGTTTCTAGTGCTGTTTTGATATTTTTTTCGTTGACTGTCGCGATCAGATACTTCAACTCGACTGTTGCGACTCTTTTCCTCAGGACAGCAACGTCGTTCTGGATGCTTTCATCGATTGACCGTGCAGCTTCCGTCAGGACTTTTTCGATGTTTTCGCGATTGGTTGATTCCGGTGACAACTCAAGTCGCGACACTGCTCTGTCAGCAACCATGAGAAAGTGACTGTCATAGAGCGGTCTGAAACTCTTGTCGTCGTAGTCGTCGAGTCCATGGAGCAAGCCTGCTGCAGTTTTTCCGTCTGCCTCGATGTCGGTTCGTGCATACTTTTCAATGGCTCGTCGTGCTGTCTCGACGCGTTTCTCGGGAAGCGAGATTTGATCGATTGGAATCAACAATCGGAGCGGGCAAGGGGGCGTACGTTGGGGATCCGTTTGAAACATGGCATTGCTGATACTAAGAATCAGATATTGAGTCTTCAGCAAAGGTGTCTCGAACGTTAGCAATGCGAAGCGAGCAGCCTCGGGAGGAATCCGATCGAGGTCGGATAAGTCGAGGTGAGCTTTTCTGCCTTCTCGTTGTGCTTCCCGGCGAACTTCATTCTGAGCATCGTCCCGAAGCTGATACTCGTAGGTGTCGTTGTTCGAATTTGGTTGCCCGGCGATCTGCAGGTATTTTCGTTCGTGCAGATTTCGGACAAGGATACCTATCTGCAGCTTCTGCTTATCTTTTTCGTCTGTATTGACAACTTGTGCAGAGCGAACGCTAACAATGAGCTGGCCATTCGAGAATGTGCTGCCGTAAGAAAAATCATCGTGCCTGGAGTTGCTTCGAATATCTTCTGGCTTAACACCGACGTGCGAAGATAACGAGTCATCGAGGGTAATCTTTCTGCCACCTGGCAGCAGAACAGTTCTGTTCGTGCCGGACAGAAGTCCTTTCAGGTCGCCACTGAGAGACGTACCGCCCTTAAGGACAAGGACATCTGCGCGAAGCTGCAACGAATAGGCAGTGATGATCAATATGAAACAGAACAGCTTCAAAAGTCTCACGATGCAGTTTCCTGACGACTATTTGAATTCGGCTGACGAAGGCGTGGTTTATCCCACACCTATGTTCAATTGATCAAGGCCGATGTTTCACATAGTTGAGTCCGCATGAAAGCGGATACAAAGGGATCTTCATAGTGATCCTAACAGCCCGTTGAAGAAGGCCGTCTGACTACCTTGGACGGAAGATGAGTTCGCGCTATCCTGCTCGGGGGCTTGATATTGGGTGATGGAGAGTATCGGATGTCTCTTGGTCAGCGTCGAACGGAGCGGCAGCAGGAACTGTGGGTGGCCACGGCGAAGCTGCCAGCTTCGATCGGGCATGTGTTTTATGATGCTCTCAATGGCGTTCTTCGTGACGGGAAGTTTGACCGACTTTGCCGAGTGCTTCGTCATACTTTGATTTGCGGGTAGAGGGATTTGAGCTTGGTGCGTGCGTTGTCGATTGTGAATTGCCAATCGACACCTCGCTGCCTGTCGTTGCTGGCAGCGGACCAGGCATTCGTTTCTGTTCGAAGTTCGTCGATATCTACGATGCGGCGATCCTTCAGGCACTGACGCGTCATGGAGCTGAGTTCGTTCTCTGAGCCCTGTTCATGATTAAGGGGCAGCCAACTGCCGTGCTTTGGAGTGAAGCGAAAATCCAGGCGACGGACGAGCTCGCGAGCTTTGTCGGCGGGAAAGGCTTCGTAGAAAGCTCCCATGGTGTGCGTATTCAGATTGTCGCAGACCAGAATCACTTTTTGTGCATTCGCGTATCGCGTGCGGAGAAGTTCTTCCATCTCAACAGCCCAATCGACCTTGGTGCGTTGCTTGCGAACATGCACCGTGCGCCAGCCGGAAAGTGGTTCGGTGAACATGAAAATGCTGGCGGTTGCGTTCGTATTCGTAGTCAACACGGCGTGGATGCTGTCTACTGGCAGCGATCGGGACGCGAGTTTCCTTAAGCAATTGCACCGGTTGCTCGTCCATACAGAGCACTGGAAAGTCTGCATCGTAAGGCAGGGCGTACGTGTCCAGCACGTTTTCCATACAAGCAACGAACTCGCTGTTCGCTTCCGGTGGAATGACCCAGTACTGAATTTTCCGTCGCGTCATGCCGTTTTTTTCAGCGTCTGGCGAACGGTCTCGTGACTCACCGATTCGACGATGCTCAGTTCCACGACTTTCTCGGCGAGCAAACGCAGAGTCCAGTTGGCAAAACCTTTGGGCGGGTTTACCCAGACGCAGAGCAATCACTTTCGCTTCCTGCTCACCATCAAAGAGCTTCTCGTGTGGCGGCGTTTCGCGTGGCTTTCCATTCAAAGCAATTTCGAAACCTTCCGTCACCAGCCGCTGCCGAATGTTCTCTACCGTATTAATTCGACAACCAAAGGCCTCCGCGATTCTGCGGTCCGTCCAGCACGGACCATCAGCATCGGCTTTCAAGAGCACTTGTGCCCGCCGCACTTTCTGCGATGACCCGCTCAACTTCTTCACCACGCTCAGAAGCGTTTCCCGTTCGTTATCTGCCAAACGAACCACATATTTCTTCTGCATAGCAACCCTCCATGGTTGCCAGACTTGTCTCAAAATCAACAGTACCGGGGAACCCCAATTCCAAAGACTGACGAAGCACTAGTTTTGCTTGATACTGTTCTTCACATTCGTCATGTGTTCGGTATCCGAGGGTCTGATGGATTCGCTTTGAGTTGTAGAAAGTGTCGATGTACTGGAAGACGCTGAGCCTGGCGTCGCAGATGTTGTCGAAGGATTCGAACTTCGTCCACTCGTGCTTGAGCGACCAGAAGAAACGTTCCATGACGGCATTGTCGTAGCAGCAACCCGTACGACTCATCGAGCAGGTCATGTTGAGAGTTTTCAGAGTCTGTTGGTAATCATCGCTGGTGTACTGCGAGCCTCGATCGCTGTGATGAAGCAAGCCGTTCGTATCGGGCTTTCGTAATTCAACGGCGTTACGAAGAGCCGAACTGACCAGTGGTGTGGCGAGACTTTCAGAAATCGCCCAGCCAACGACCTTGCGGCTGAACAGGTCCAGGACAACAGCCAGGTAAACCCAGCCGGCAGTCGTCGGCAAGTACGTGATGTCGGTCGCCCACTTTCTGTTCGGGGCGTCGGTTTTGAAGGACTGGTTGAGAACATTTGGTGCGGCCGCTTTTGCTGGATCAGAAACGGTTGTTGTTGGCGAGAACTTCTTTGCAACCTTGCTTTTCAGCCCCATTTCACGCATCGCCGTGGCGACTGTGTTACGGCATGCTGCTTCCAGAGAGTCATCCTTCTTGAGTCGATCAGCAATTTTGTAACTGCCATAGATTCCGTGGGACTCGTTGTACACCTTCTTGACCGATGTGCGAATTCGAGCCGATCGTTGAACCCTCAAGCCGGGCCCGGCCTTCAGCCACCTGTAGTATCCGCTCGTGCTGATATCGAGCGTTCGACACATCGATTTCACCGAAAATGAGTCACGATGCTGCTTGATCCATGCGTATTTCAATGTGACTCCCTCGCGAAATACGCTGTGGCTTTTTTTAAGATTTCACGTTCCATTTCAGCTCGCTGCAAACGCTTCTTCAGACGCTTGACTCATCCTGCAACGCAGCGGCCGAGGCGTCGTCATCGCACGGTTCAGGCTCAGGAGCCAACTTTGCGTGCCAGTCCCTGAGACTCTTCGCACCAACGCCAACGGCGTCCGCTGCCGCCTTGAACGAGTACCCCTGCTTGACGACAAGGTCGACTGCGTCCTGCTTGAACTGATCACTGAATGAACGACGTACACGCTTCGATTTCTCTGGCATAACCGTCTCATGAAAGAATTCTTGGAAATCTTTCAGGTATCCAACAGTCATGGGCTAACGCAAAGCCTCAGAGTCATCGTTACAAAGAACGAGTACTGGCGAGTATGTGACTCAGTCGCGCAACCGAACGTTTTCTGTTTTCTCATCAGGCGTCCGTCCGAATGACGGTAATGAATAGATCACCAGTCGAGTAATGCCCCACGGGGCCGCTCGCTTGTGGTTGCCGACATGCTGCATGTCACTGAAACCGACTCAACCGACGCCGGGTTGGAATATCTCACTGGATAGAGCCCGAGAATGCTCCACCTCTAAGGCCGCCTCGTTACCACGTCTGGCGTAACATTGACCTGATTGCACCGTTCGCAGCAGACAGATTGCAATACTGGGAAGCAAAGACGTTACGAAAATCGGGTTCTTCCGGTAAGTCGGGACTGTTGGTTGTGAAGAGCGGACATGCTGATTTCAGTGAGGGGGTTGCTACACCTTCCTCAGAACGGAGAAACCAGCATGTCCACCAGTCTCTTGTATCATGGGTTCGGGATTCGGGGCTACCAGTACCAGGCCACAAAGTTTCACAGTGGTGGCATGACGATTCGGGTGGCTCAGGCTCGTGAGAAGCTGTGCTGCCCAGCTTGCGGGAGTTCGAAGGTACGGATTGTCGAATGGTTTGAACGTCGCTGGCGAACCGTTCCCATCGGCTCGCGGGAAACGTGGATTGAGATGCGAGTGCCGAAAGTCGAGTGTCAGGAGTGTTTCTCCAGGCGGCGTGTGGTCGTGTCGTTCGCCCCGTCGCACAAACAACACAGCCACACAAACAGCACAGCCGCACAAACAACACAGCCGCACAAACAACACAGCCGCACAAACAGCACACTCGGGTCTTCGAACGCTACGTCGTCGAACTGCTGCGGTTCATGACGCCGCAGGATGTGTCGCGTCACCTGGGCATTTCGTGGGACCTGGCCAATGACATTCAGAAGCGACGACTCAAGCGGAAGTTCGGTCGGTCGAAACTCAAGTATCTGAAGCGGCTGGCGGTGGACGAGGTCTACGTCGGGAAACGTCACAAGTACCTGACGCTGGTTCTGGACCTGGACTCCGGAGCGGTGGTGTTTGTGGGTGAGGGACGCGGTTCTGCAACGCTTCGGCCGTTCTTTCGCAGACTCAGGCAGTCTCGGGCGAAGGTGCGAGCGGTGGCTTCGGACATGGCCGGTGGCTTCCTCAAGGCGGTGCGGGAGTTTCTGCCCGAAGCCCGTCTGGTGCTGGACCGATTCCACGTGGTCAAGCTGTTCAACGAGAAGCTGACGAAGCTTCGCCGTGACCTGTATCGCGAAGCCACAGACGCCCCGCACAAAGCCGTGCTCAAAGGGACCCGCTGGCTGCTGCTGAAGAATCCTGAGAACCTGGACGACGATCGCGACGAACATCAGCGACTGCAAGACGCTCTATCCCTGAACGCTCCGTTGGCGACGGCGTACTACCTGAAGGAAGACCTCAGACAGTTCTGGGAGCAAACCACAAAGTCTCAGGCCGAACGCTGGCTGACCGCCTGGTGCCGGCGAGCGGAACAGACCGGAATCCGTGTCCTGCAACAGATGGCCCGGACTCTCCACAAACACCGGCAGAGTCTGCTGGCCTGGTACGACGACTCGATCTCTACCGGCCCGCTGGAAGGCGTCAACAACAAACTGAAACTGCTCCAGCGACAGGCGTTTGGATACCGCGACCTCGAACTCTTCAAACTCCGAATCCTCTCACTCCATACCATTCACAAAACACTCGTCGGATAAATACAGCCCCGACTTACCGGATGAGCCCGTAAATCGTTGCGGGATCGGTTGGTACACTGCGTCCAGTGTCGGTCCCAGAATTTCTGTCCGACATCGACGGCAACCAGCGACCGAAAACACCTCGGCTGTGTTCCTGAACGCGGAGCCGACGCTTACGATTGTAGAGAACGTCTGCTCAATTCCATCGTTACCGTTCGCGAACACGGTAGCATCCCAATTCCTTTCAATGGATATTCAATGTTCAACTGGTTCAGAAACAGACGAAGAAAAATGATTCTTCGACAACCCTGGTCGTCTAGTTGGGAATCGATCCTCAAAGCCAATGTGGGCCACTACAAAGGGCTGTCCACGGTCGAGAAGAACAAGCTCCAAGCGATTACCAGAATCATCACAGCTGAAAAACACTGGGAAGCTCATGACGGCTTGGAGATGTCAGATGAGATCAAAGTGACCATTGCGGGCACAGCCGCGTTGCTTCTACTGGGCGTGAACGACTTCTACTTCGAGCACGTCAACACAATCATTGTGTTTCCTGATCCCGTGCGCCGGCAGAGCCAAGGCGGATTGATCGTCGGAAGAGAGTCACGGCACGCTGGTGAAGCTTGGCAAAACGGTCAAGTGGTACTCTCCTGGCGGGACGTCGTAAGTGATTCCCGGAATCCCTTTGACGGACGCAACCTGGTCATCCACGAATTCGCTCACTGCCTTGATGGTCTCGACGGCGAAATGGGAGGCAGCCTCACATTTGGCGACACCGCAACAACGCAGCGATGGCACAGGGTCTGTGAATCAGAATTCGAGACACTTGTTCGCGCAACAGAACGTCGCCAAAAGACGCTACTCGATTACTACGGTGCAACCAATCAAGCAGAATTCTTTGCTGTTGCCAGTGAGACGTTCTTCGAGAAACCACGGCAGCTAAAGGAAGAACATGCAGAGTTGTTTGAACTGCTGGCCAAATACTATCGACTCGATCCAGGAAAATGGGGCTGAGTATAGGTTGCTTGGCGTTACGCTCTGTCGACATCTGCTGCGGATTCGATCGGCCCGCGTTCTGGTCTGCTACTGGAAGAATTAGTCACGCACCGGCACCAGTAGTTACGCAACTTTCACGACTACCGCCAGACTGGACGAAGGTCACGGCAATCAGCCAAATGCGACGGTGCAGAAGTAGAGCCAATCGCCAATTTAGTAATGAGAATCCGAAGTGGATGGTCTCAAGGCAACATTACACGCCCGCCGCTGACGACGAGTGTTTGACCGGTGATGAATCGCGATTCATCAGACAGAAGAAACCGTGCGAGATCGGCAACGTCTTCTGGGGTACCGATGCGTCCCAACGGTGTAGCCGCAACAAGGCTGTCGAGCTGTGATTGTTTGACGCCATTTAGAATATCAGTGTCGATCAGACCAGGGGCGATCGCATTCACCCGAATATTGTTGCCGGCCAATGCCTCCGCAACGCTCTTGGTAAAACCAGTCAAACCAGCTTTGCTGGTGGCGTATGCAATTGCATTCGCCCGAGCTCGAAGGGCAGAAATCGAAGACATGTTCACGATCCGCCCGAACCTTCGTTCAATCATCTTCTGCTTGACTGCCCACGTTACGTTGAAAACGCCTGTCAGATTGCAGGCCATCGTTTGATTCCAGATTTCGAGGTCAGTCGCTTCGTGATCCAGGAAATGAAACACGCCTGCATTGTTGACGAGCAGGTCTACCGCCCCGAATTCCCGCTCAACAGTCTCAATCATGGCTTGAACCTGATGCTCGTCGGCCACGTCGGCCTGTACGGCGATTGCTCGCTGCCCCGCCGTAGTCACAGCTCGAACAGCATCTCGAGCAGCATCGATATCCGCCCGATAGTTAACGGCCACACTGGCTCCGTGCTGGGCCAGCATCTCGACGCAGGCTCGCCCAATACCTCTCGAACCACCTGTGACCAATGCAATCCTTCCCGTAAACTCCTGGTCAACCATTTAATTAACTCCGTGAAATACTCGCTTCCAACACTGAGCAAGTTTCAGCACAGGCGAGGCTTGCCAATGATCAACGCTGGTTATTTGAAGTGTAGACCGAGCAGACGCCACGCGACATTGCTCGATCAGTCTCGTAGGTCCGATTTCCGCCCGACAAGATTCCGAATCAGCAGATTAAAGAAAACTAAAGGACATCCGTCATGCAACCCGGACGCACGAAACGATTAGAAAGTGAGTCATTCTGATGACGTTCAGTGGGGGGAGTCTATGACTCTGGTTATTCACATTAGTACACGCTCTGGTCTATGGAGTGTGCCACACTCCGCTCGCAACGCAAAACCTCGAACGTGCGGCGGAGTCGTCGACCGAAACGAACAAACCCGACGCAGAGACTTACCAACCAGGACGATGTTTGATTTGCCAGTGCACCTAGAGAAACCGTTAACTCATGATGCGTTGGTTTAAGTCCTATCTGGTTCTCCGCGGCAACCTCGTTCCGAACTGGTATTCCCCATGATTTGTGGAAGCAGATTACGGTTGAATGAAACAGCCATTCTGACACGAAAGATCCATTGTGCATATTTGCTCCCATTTTCTATTTTCGGGCTCTGGATGATTTGCTGGCCTCATTCTTGAATTCGGTGATGCGGACATTCCGCCAAGCGATTGCGTGACATTCTTCGGCAGATGGAAACCGCCCCTGCGATCACATCTGGATGCCTAGGTCGTACGGACATTCAGACCATGTCTGTGATTAGTGCTGCGAGCCAGATGAAGCCGGCGAAGTTCGCCGGCTTTTTCTCGTAGCGTGTGGCGATGCGGCGGCAGCGTTTGATTCTTCCAAAGAATCGTTCGATGAGATTGCGGTGTTTGTAGACCGTCCTGTTGTATCTCTTTTTCTTTTTGCGTCCGGCATTTGGCTTGATGCACACCTTTGCCCTGAGCTGTCGGGCACGCTTGCGGATCGCGTCTGAATCGTACGCGGCGTCAGCGATGATGGTGCCCACATCACCGCGTTTGAAGTCTTTGAGCAACTGTTCTCCCAAAGGAGCATCGCCACGTTGACCGACCGTCAGCTGGAAGGTGACAAGCCGGCCGCTCCTGCCAGTTACTGCGTGAACTTTGGTCGTCAGTCCGCCACGAGAACGGCCAAGGCAGCGTCGTTCGTCAGCGTCTTCTTTTTTTCATCTGCCAGGCGGCGTCCGGTGGAAGCGACCGGGTGAGCTTTGATGCTGGTAGAATCTATCTGTACTTCCTGCAATTCGTCTGTCAGTCCTGACTCACCGATGGCCAGGAAAATCCGCTCCCAGACGCCTCGGGAACACCAGCGATCGTACCGCTTCCAAACCGAGTTGGGTTTTCCGTATCGACCAGGAAGATCTTCCCAGGGAATGCCAGTTTTCAGCACAAACAACACGGCGTTGATAAACAATCGATTGTTACGACCTGTCCGCCCTGGATCACTTTTCTTTCCCGGGATCAAACTCTTGATCACATTCCACTGTTCATCGCTCAGTTCATGACGTCGGACCATCGTGCTCATCCTTGAGACGATAGACATCCTCATTCAAACTAACGACAAACAGCAAGATGAATGTCCGTACGACCTAGGCACAGAAGGAAAACTCAGTTAACAAATGCACTAGAAACGGAGGGCAAGGCCAGCCACCCAAACTGCCAATTAACAAATGGATTCATTCACGGGGCAGGTCAGTATCACGATGTTCCAAACAGTATGTCACGTTGCCGAAATTGGTTCTGGCCAGTCGAAGATGGTCATGATAGACGGCCAGATGATTGGGCTGTTCAACGTTGGCGGAGAGTTTCTGGCGATCAGCAATGAGTGCCCGCATGCCGGGGCCTCGTTGGTACACGGTGCGGTTGAGGGTGAAGTCGTGAGTTGCCGCATTCACCACTGGAACTTCTGCTTGCGATCAGGTCGATATCTCGATCAGGGCAAACCGGAATTCAACGCACGAACGTTCGTCACCCGAGTCGTTGACGGCGAGGTCCAGGTTTCATTGGACGCTGACGACGAGTGACTCTGTTCGGCCTTCCATCGGCAGCAGGGTGTAAAGATTCCTCGGCCCGTTTGTGTTCGCTGTCCCTGCCATCGGTTCCTTTCACCAGACACAGCGGAACCGATGTTTGTAGATCAGGACTGAGTTGGTATCGTCCTGCCGCTGTAGCCGTGATCCAAGGACTGGATGCGCGCCTGCGGGCTTGGCCAAAACAATAACTGAAATCTCAAAAGGACTTGAGAATGTTGCGAGAATGGACTCGTGAGCAGTCAATTGTGATCGTCCTCATGATGGCTGGCGTCGGCTTGGCCGGATGTGGCGAAGGCTCGATGGATGGATTACTTGGCGGCGGGAATGAAGCTCCAGAGATCCCGGTAGCATCCGAAAACGATCCGTTTCTCAGCGGTTCCGCAAATCAAATAAAGTCACCCAGCACTGCAGCGACGCAGCGGGCACATGAGGTAGCAGAAGGCGACCTCAGTTTTTCGCTCAAGGTAGGCGACCGTTTTCCGTTGCGGAAGACGATCGAACAGAAGCTGGTACAGGAGTCTGCTGTTGGCCCGGTTACAAGTCGTTCGAGCTTGGCATTGATGTTCGCAATTACGGTCGACGAGGAAGACATTGGTCGACGCAAACTGGGAGTACGTTATCAACGCGTTGAGTACAGGCAGGAAATTCTCGGTGAACTGACAGAGTACGATTCCCAGACCAACCCATCGTACGTGCCAGACGCCCTGCAGGTTTATCATGGACTTGCCGGAAACAGTTTCAGCTTCTGGATCGGGGCCGACAATCGGATCATCAAGGTGATCGAGTTTGACCAGTTTCTTAAACGCTGCGTCCGCCACGCTCCCCCGCACAAGCAAGAGGAGTTGCTGACTCAAATCGTCGCGACTCAGGAAGACGAAGGCTTCGCGAACTTTGTTGACGAAAGCATTGGTCTGCTCCCATACGATCCTCAAGCATCGGGACGAGAAACGGCGGTACGAGAGAACCAACAGTGGACGAAAACGCGGACCATCATGCGTCCTCTGCCAATGGAAATGCGAACGGGATACACGCTTAGCAAGCTGGAACGCGACCAGGCATCAATCATGATTCTCGGCACGATCGAACCGATCAAAGCGTCGCAACTCGGCCCGATTCAACAGGTAGCTGCCAAACAGTCGATCTCACTGAAGCAGGGCAATATCACTGGGTCCTGCATAATTGATCGCGCCAGCGGCCTGCCACTGATGAGCCGAGTTTCACGGCAAATGGATATGACTGTCGAAGTCCCCGGACAGCGTCCTTTCGAACAGCGAAAAACGATCGTCACCACAATAGAATCGTTTCCGACCAATGGGACGACGTTCTCACGCACCGACCGCCAGCCTCAGACTACTGGCCGCATTTTAAGAACCGACGGCGTCGAAACATCTGCTACAGACGCGGTCACGAATGCCCATTTCGAATCCAATCAGCCTGGACAGTCGCCTGCCGCCCAGCCAGTCCGATAGTCGTGAAACAATCCATGACATCGCCGCGGCTCCTTCAGATCCTGTTGTCTGAGAACGCGTTCAACTCTGCTGCGTCGGTGGCACTTGGCCGCCAGACAACGCAGACTACTGACTGAACGTAACGTGACTCGGGAGAAGATTTGTGTTTGGGCGATTGCTGCTCTTATTCGTGCTGACTCCGCTGATTGAACTCTGGCTGCTCATGCTGGTCAGTGAGCACCTCGGAGCCGCGACAACTATCTGGCTGGTCCTTATCACCGGCTTCGTCGGCGCAAGTCTCGCAAGACGCCAGGGACTGCAGACCTGGCTGGCGATTCAGCGAGAGACTCAGCAAGGCAAAATGCCGGCTGCATCCATGGTCGACGCCATGATGATTTTCGTCGCTGGAGTCCTGCTCATCACTCCGGGAATGATGACAGACGTCGTCGGTTTCTCCCTGCTGGTGCCGCCCGTTAGAGCATTTCTGAGGAGTCGGTTTCGAGACTCGTTCAAGGTGCAGGCTGCAGCCAGCGTCCAGGGATTTGGAGCAGGTTTTCCCGGTCCAGTACCAGGAGCACCAGACATCGACCAGGCAAAGCCTTTGGCAGATGACGTGATCGACGTCGAATATCATCGACACGCCGAAGACTGAGCGTACGAAGGATCGAGTCCATGATGGACGATGGCAGCTACGTGTGCGATTCCTGTGGGGAAGAAATCGTCATCCCAATTGACGGCACCGGTGGAGCCTCGCAGGAGTACGTCGAGGATTGCCCGGTCTGCTGCCGGCCCCATCTAATTCGAGTCACTTTCGATCCAGACGGCGAAGCCATCGTACGGGCGGAACCGGAACTGCAGTGACGCCACACAAGAACGGTCGCAGCCTACGCTTGAGGAAGCTGAATGCCGTGATCGTCTATCTCGAACGGGACGATGGATTCATCGACAGCGCTGCCGCGATGCTTGGCCACGCAAAGTGCTCGGCCCATTTTCATACCGTCACGATACTTGCCCATCAGAATGATTGTGTTCGCATTCGAAAGAACGTCGCCTGATTCAATTCGCCGTTCGATCAGCTCGTCAATCATCATTTCGTGGCACGTGTAAAGCAGCAGACAACCTATGTCTTCGTGGTTGTAGTTACGCTTCTCAATCGTTTCCGCATTCTGTCGAAACTGGGCACGGAACAAATCACGGGCAACCCAGTCGGACTCCTTTCGCAGAATCTGATGGTAGATGTATTCGAACATGTGGAACTGAAACGAATCGCTGGGGCGATCGGTCGGCTCGATACCGTCCATCACGCAACGCCGAACTCCGTGAACGAAGTTGCCATAGAAGAAGCCGATCGCTTCCACAATCTTCTTCTGCAGATCGACCTTCCACGACTTCCAATCGTCGAGTTCCATATCACTGATGGTGACTCGCCGGCCGGCACGGTGAAAGATGTGCATCGAGTCGAAACGCCCGGTCTCACGATCCCAGATTTCATGGGGATGCACTTTCTGACCGGCCAATTTCTCTCGCAGTTTCCATTCGAAAAGTCGATCCGCGTAGTCGGCGTGGTTTTGCATATCGCCGCGTGCGGTCATGTCAAAAATGACTCCATTCTCGCCATCCTGCTCCAAGCCTTTTCTGGCAAACTGAATACCGAGTTGCGTTTTGCCAATCCCGGTTGCCCCGACCACGACCGTCAGCTTGCCAGGTAACAACCCGCCGCCAAGCATTTCGTCCAGTCGAGGAATCCCAGTAAGCAGACGATCCGTCATGAGTCACTTTCGCAGAGTCTATAAGTTGGCCTGTCCGGTCAACAAATTCAGTATTGAAGGAATGCGCAACAATTTTTATCCGACACCGCTGAGTCTGGCGAGTCATCAAGCTGCCGATCCAACATTCAGAAACGTCAATCAGCGTGCGTCGTTCGGCCACTGGTCGGAAACAACAAAGATGCGTTGAGATTCCTGCCAGAAATCGTCGTGCGTAATCAAAGCGTTAATCAACTGCGGAGTTCGCCGCTCCGTAAAATGCTGACGGAGCTGGTCACAAATGTCGTCAGCACTTCTCAACTCCGAGTCGTCAGAGGTCGCCACATCCGGAGCAAGCCAGAGCGGCTTACGGGCTGCTCGAAACTTCGTATCCGCTCCGCTCGACTTGAGCCATTCAAGTTCCGATTCGCGAATCCATACCCCACGCAAATGATCGGCCGCAAGTGCGGTCGGAAGTTCTTCCGGCGCGTCCTTCAGCGGGTGATAAAAAATCCGGCCTTTCACAAACGCTTCCCGTTTCACAACCATCGGGAATCTTGCTTCGCTCAACTTCAATTGATGCTCAAACAACCTCTGAGTTTTGCGTTCGAAGTTATCGGCAGCGTTGGGCCCGATGAACTGACTACCCGATTCATTTGATTCTGGAATGTAGAGGTAAAACTTCACGGCCGTTTCGCAGTGATGCAGGCCTCCGTCAGCTTCTCGATAAAGGAAATCCAGTTCTCCGACCGTTCGACCACCTTCCTGAATCTGGAGT
The DNA here is from genome assembly GCA_943787265.1 of uncultured Planctomycetaceae bacterium. Classification (GTDB taxonomy): domain Bacteria; phylum Planctomycetota; class Planctomycetia; order Planctomycetales; family Planctomycetaceae; genus JABMPE01. The sequence goes on from CALSLT010000040.1 coordinate 71,934, forward strand.
CCATGTTCGACAACTTCATAGTTTCGGACGGCCTTCAGATAGAAGTGGACCAAATCCTCGAAGTACTGACCGACTCGATGGCGGGCATGCTGATCGCAGAAGTTCTGGAGTGACTTCGAAGCAACCTCTGCAGCCTCACAAACTGGCCAACAAGACGAGTGCTCAATCGACGTCCGAATCAACGATGGGCTGTTGATCGCCCAAAGCAGATCTCTAGCGGCCTGCGAGGTCATGTAGACATCTTTCTGAAACCGCAGGCATCGATGGATGTTTGCATACCAGAGACGTTGGCGAAGCTTCGAGACTATTTACCGACCGAGACGGGCCCTTCCGTTCGGTGCAGCAAGTTGTTGGGATAGTCTTCGCCGACGAATGCTGAAACAGACAGAGCGGTCAGCTCAGGATTGTCTGGCACTTGAAACGTAACCTGCAGTTGCCCCTGACCAGAAGCTGATTTCACGACCCGTTCGATCCGTTTTCCGGAACCATCCTTGAGAGTTACGTGAAACTGTTGAGTCTTCAACTGCGGCGGCAGCTTGTGGTCAATAGTGACGACAAGCTTATCGCCAGCGACAGCCTGTTTCGGGATGGCAAGTTGAAAGAGTCTGGCGTTCCTTCTTCGCTGAGCCTGCGTCTGCTTGTTCTTCTGTTTCGATTTCCGCCGAGCATCAGCTTCCGCTTGAACGCGGTCAACGTAGGCGCTTCGTCGGGTTGCGTCGTCTCGCTGCTCGAACACTTCGAGAATCGGGTCGTTCGTCCGCTGCATGAAATTCCGCATCGCCGCACGGTGCTCCGCAAGCTGGCGCGAGTATTTCGGATCGTCAATCAGATTGTTCAACGCGTCTGGATCATGTTCGTAGTCATAAAACTCTTCGGGAACGCCATGCTGAAACAGCTTGAGACGAGCAGCAATAGCCTCGTCGGTCGTCGCCAGCTTCTGCATGGCGCGAAACGTCAGCGTCCCGGTCGTCGCTGTTTTGAAAATACGTTTTCCGTCCGACCACGGGTTGAATAGATAGCCAAAACTCCTTGACTGAACACTGCGCATCGGACTGCGATTACCGCCAGAGTTCTCGTTGTAGACCTTGTAGACCATCTCGCGATTCGGCAGTTTTCCCCCACGAAGGATCGGCGCAAATGAGTACCCGTCGAAACCTTGAGGATGATCGATCCCCACGATGTCGCAGAGTGTCGGCATCATGTCAACGGCTGAAATCATATGATCGGCGTCAGTAGCTCCCGATTTCGTCACCGCCTGGCCAGGAGACGATCCACGGAGTGCGCGTGCTGTGGTTCCATAGTGCCGTTTTAGCAAACGGCAACGGCATGCCATGATCGGAGAGAAAGATGATGACCGTGTCGTTGCGTTTTCCTGATTCATTCAGCGCCTTGATGATCGCCGCAAAGCAATCGTCCGCTCGACGGACCGATGAATAGTAGTGGGCCAGTTCCAGCCGAACGTCTGGGTGATCAAAGAGAAACCCGGGGACAGGCACTTCTTCTGGCGTGAAAATGTGCGACGGGACGTTCGAGTCTTTGACAACGTCGCCTTGTTTGCCCATCGCGTAGAACGGCTTGTGAGGGTCGGAAATGTTGACGTTCAGGCAGAACGGTTTTTCTGCAGCGGCGGCCAGTTCAATTCCTCGTTTCGTCGATGCGTAGTACGAGCGAGCATTCTTAACGTCCTGCTTCTGCCCATCGATAACCGAAAGGTCAGCATCCCACGCGTAAGGATGGTACGGCGTTGAATGAGTCGCCTTGCCGCGAATTCCCACGAAGTAGCCGGCCTGTTTCATCAGATCGACCATGTGCGGATAGTCGGGCTTCGTGACCTGATAAAAACCCCTCGACCCCCGTGTTATGAGGATACCTGCCGGACAGCAGGACGTTTCGGGAAGGAAAGCAGTTTCCCACCTGAACATGGGCATGTTCGAACCGCATCCCCTCGGCAGCCAATTTGTCGATGTTCGGCGTCGTCCCCGGAAGTTTGCAGCCGAAGGCGCCCACAGAGTCGCAGTTCATGTCGTCGACGGTGACGATCAGAATGTTCGGTCGCTCGACTGCGGCACTGGCGGGCTGCGAAAGCCAACATCCAAACAGTCCGAGCGTTGCGGTCATTATCAGCTTCATGGTGAGCCTTCAGCAGTTCAAGATGGCGGTGACGCAGCCAACTGCGCCCGTTGCGTGGCAACGGACGCACGCATTCTGCGGATGCTTGAGCGCTTTACAACCTGACTGGTAGAGGCGAGGTCCCCTGCCCGAGCCCAATCGCCAGATCTCGACACTGCGCGGGCGTGGTAAAGTTTTCCGGATTAGGTCGAGTGTAGCTGTTCTTCCAGTTCTGACGGTTGATACCTGTTGTGTCAGATATACCAATTGCTCCGGCCGATACCGTTGTCGGGATTACGCGCATGGTGCCGGCTGTGTCGGTCATGAGCCCGTTTTGCGGGTGGTGATCGGCGGAGCGTCAGGAACTATCGAAGGAGTCGGAGTCGGAAAACTCCGTCCACCCTTGTCGTAACTCCAGTCTGATCAATGGAATGCGATCCGAGCAGCAGATAGCTCCGGTCCAGGGAAGGGACTATGAACATTACCACCTGGAAGAAACTGTTGGACAGGAAGCTTAACGGGCGAAGCAAGCGTCGCCGCGCAAGATCGGCCGTTTCGTCGGAGAGCCTGGAGCAACGAGTCTATCTCTCGGCCGCCGCCTCGCTCGTGAACAACGAGCTGGTCGTCCTGTCCGACGCCGACGAATCCATCTCGATCGGCACGAGCACAGACGGAAAAGGCAACCTGGAGCTCCTCATCAATGGGCAACAGCACTCGGGTTTAGCCACCGTCCAGTCCAGTCAGATTGGCTCAATTCGCGTCATCGGCGGAGCGGGCGGCAACCTGATCGACCTGTCCGGCGTGATCGCCGCTGACTTCTCGTTCATTGATCCCAACAACGGGCAGCCGACTTCGATCTTTGTCGACGGCGGTGACGGAAACGACACGATCCTGGGATCGTTCGACCTGAACGACACGCTGTTTGGCGGCGACGGCGACGACATTATCAACTTCGCTGCCGTTGCCCCGCCGTCGAACCCTGTGAACGTCGGCCCCGCTGCTCTGAAGGCATCGCCGTTGCAGGCTGCTGCCGGCACGGAATCAGCAAACATCATTAACGGCACAGACACCGTGTTGTTTGAGTCGGTCGGTATCGTCGGGGATGCGACTGCCGGAACGAGTACCGGGACGTTGATCGCTTCCAACTTTGTGCTGACATCAGCTCAGAACGTGATGGGACTGGGCCGCGACCGATGCTCGCTTCACACTCGGCACGGAGACGTTCTCCAGCGTCGAGATATCAGTCCATCCGAACTTCGATGCGACGCAACTTGGAACTGACGCAGCCAACGACCTGGCCATCATCGAACTCGATCGTGACGCCACGGGTGTTGTGCCAAGTCAGCTATACCGGAACGCGCCAGCAATCAACGACCTGTTGACGATCGTTGGATTTGGGGCCGGCGGCGATGGCACGAACGGCGAAGACGGGATGTTCGGAACAAAACGTTCCGGGACCACGCCTGTTGATATCGTGACTCCGACGTTGATCCAATGGAGTTTTGACGACGACACCGAGAGCAACATCGCTCCGGGCGATACCGGCGGGCCGAACTTTGTACAGATCGGTACCGAGCTATTTGTTGCTGGCATCAGCTCGTTCAACTCGCAGGCCAACGCGGCGATCGGTGACGTCGCCTCAGCAAC
>CALSLT010000041.1 GCA_943787265.1 uncultured Planctomycetaceae bacterium
AGTTAAGGCCGGGTGAAGGAGCGAGGATTGTCGACGGCAAGGTGTCGGCTTCGCATGACGTTGGCGATTCGCTTCTTTCGGCGAGCTGGATTCATCCCTTACTGGCGAAGAAGGGGCATGGCGATCCCGAGCTGAATGAACGTGTCGACGAATTGCTGGCTCGCATCGGCCATTCCAAGATGTCGATGCTTTATGAGCGGGAAATTCGCAGCCTGGGCGAGTACTGCGTTTTACCCTTGATTCGTTACGTGCAGTCTCCGATTTCACAAAACGATCCAGGCCGGCGTGCGAGTGCAATGGCGATTGTTGCCGACCTTGCTCCATCGGTGTTGCTCAGTGAATTGTTGTGTTGCCGCTGCTTCAGGACGGCAGCCCGGAAGTTCGGTACCAGACGGCACGAGCTCTCTTCCGACTGACCGGCGAAACTCAGGGACTGAGTCCCGAAGATTGGAGACGGCCACTCACTGATGGCAATCCGGCGATCGAGTTATGGGCACGGTGGTGGGACCGAAATCGGAGTCGCTTTCCTGCCTTCAAGGCGTCATCCGCAGATTGAGCTTTGAGGAAGTTGGTGAGTAGCCATCGTCATTAGCTTGACCCTCGCTTTTCGAAGTTCCATCGGCAGGCCATACTGGCTCGCACCGATGCTGTGCCAATCTTCTGCCTGGGAGCACTGTGATGAGCCGACTTGTTTTGACGTTATTTGCCGTTGGAATCTTCCAGGTAAGCCAATCGTTGAATGCTGGCGAAATAGAGCACGACGGTTGGGTTTTCGAATCGCCTCGTGCCGAAATTCAGCCATCGGCGGAGTGGGTGCCGACCGGCGGACGAACTGGTTCCGGAGCGTTGGTGATTCAGTCCGACGATCGCAATGGCCTAACCGGTGTGTGGAAGAAGACAGTCTCGATTGAGGGGGGAGCCTACTTTCGATTCTCGGCGTCGAGACGAGCGAAGAATGTTGAACACATTCGGCGGACCGGTACCGCTCGAATTATCTGGCTCGACGACGCTGGTAGAAATGTCAGGCATGACGAGCCGTCGTTTGCTTCGTACCGGCCGGGTGAGCGGCCTCGCGCCGAGCCTGAGTTCCCCGCGGATGCAAAAACAGAAGCCGGCTGGACGGAAGTCGCCGGAACTTATCTTGTGCCGAGTGACGCCACTCAGGCGAGACTTGAGCTGCACTTTCGATGGGGCGATCCGAACGCTCGCGTCGAATGGTCGGACATTTCGTTGACGAAGATTCCCGCGCCGAAACCACGAAAGGTTCGGCTGGCGACGGTTCATTACAAACCTCGTGAAGGAAAGACGCCAAAAGAGAAACGCGAACAGTTTGCCTCATTGATCGCCGACGCTGCGGACCAGAAGGCTGACTTTGTCGTGCTGCCGGAAACGCTGACGTACTACGGGACGGGGCTAAAGTACGTCGATGTTGCCGAGCCAGTGCCGGGGCCATCCACTGACTACTTCGGTACGCTCGCGAAAAAGCACGATCTGTACGTTGTTGCCGGGCTGCTCGAACGGGATAAGCACCTTGTCTACAACGTCGCCGTGCTGATCGGACCGGATGGAAAGATTGCAGGAAAGTACAGAAAGGTCACTCTGCCTCGCGGAGAGGTCGAAGGCGGCATCATGCCTGGCAACGAGTATCCCGTCTTTGAAACTCGGTTCGGAAAAGTCGGAATGATGATTTGCTACGACGGCTTCTTTCCGGAAGTCGCCCGCGAATTAAGTAACAACGGTGCGGAAGTGATTGCCTGGCCGGTCTGGGGCTGTAACCCGCTGCTCGGCGCCGCGCGAGCCTGCGAGAATCACGTTTACGTTATCAGCAGCACGTACACCGACGTGTCTTCCGACTGGATGATCTCAGCCGTGTACGGCCACGACGGCAAGCCATTGGCTCAGGCTAAAGAGTGGGGATCGGTCGCCGTGACCGAAGTCGACCTCAACAAACCTCTTCATTGGCAAAGCCTCGGCGATTTCAAAGCCCAGATCGTCCGCCATCGGCCGGTGACACCGGGCGAAGTTGCTGCCCAACAGCGGTAGCCGGAGTTGCAAGACTTCGGGGCTGATTGTGCGTAGCCGAATTCTTGCGAATCCGGCTACGCTAACTGTCAGCTCCGTCGGAGACGTTATCGTTTTCCGAGAGTTTCGTCTCGGTTCCGGCCGACAGTCGGCGAATCACGATGACGATCGCAATGACGTAAACGAATCCGGCTGCCAGCAGCGGATAGAGCAGCCACGGGTAGGCGACGAACAGACTTTCGGCCAGCCAGGCTTGCGCGAAACACAGCGGGGCCATGCCGAACATTGTGGCGAGCATGACTTTGCCGATGGGAATTCTCGTGAAGCCCGCCGCGTACGAAACCAGGTCGGACGACGTCAGCGGGTTCACTCGCAGAAGAAAAATCAGCCAGCTTCCTCGACGGTCGAGTTCGGACTGAGCATTCTCCAGGGAGTCCTCGGGGAATAAGCGAGTCAGCCAGCTTGAGCCGATGTTTCTTGTGATGCCGCAGGCGATTCCAGCGCCGAGCACGTTTCCAATCAGAGATAACAGGCCGCCGACAAATCCGCCAAATACAACTCCACCAGGCGCATACAGCATGAGCCCCGGAATCGGAGCGACGACGACTTCGATCGTGACAAACGCGACGTAAACGATCGGGGCGAGCGGCCCGCAGGCTTCAAAGAACTGTTGGAGTCGTTCGACTTTCCAGGCCGCGGTCTGGTCAGTTCGGGCCAGATCAAACACGATCCCCTCGGACTGCCATGACCAGAACGTGACGATCAGAAATACAATCAGCAGCGCGCCCATCAGCCAGATGGGGCTTCGGAAATGGCTTTTTGTGGGCTGCTCGACGGCGGTCTCTTCTGGCATGGCCGAAGCCTATCGGAACGCTTGATGGCGTCCCATGATGCGAGGCCGTCTTCTGTTGCCGGTTCCGCAGTTCGTCGTCATCGTATCATGGCCCGGACGACGCTCGGGCATCTGGTGATTCTGTAACTGCTTGGAGGCAATTTAAAATGTCCGGTGACGATCAGATTGCAATTTCCGTTGAAAATGGCGTGACAGTGGTTCGTCTCGGGACGGACTTTGCGAGCATCTACGAAAGTGATCTGGCACGGCTCGACGGAATACGCGAACTCGCAGATACGGCAACGCCGGCACGAGTGGTGATCGACCTTTCGCAGACTCGGTACTTCGGATCAGCGTTCATTGGGTTTCTAATGGCGACCGCTGGGCGGTTGAAGGATCGGGGCAACGGTCAGCTCGGGATTTCCGGAGTGCAGTCATTCGCGACGATGGCTTTGGAAGCGACGAAGGCAGATACTCTTCTTGGTTTGTTTGATAGTGTCGACGAGGCAGTGGCCTCGCTTCGGCCGACGGACTGACGCTGGATATTTACGCCGGAAGATTCCCGACGCGGGCTGAACGTTTGAGGAATCAGCGAGCGGCGACGACTGCGAAGAAAGCAAGAAACGCAACGACGGCACACAGCGCGACGAAGATAATCTTCGCGATTGAGTACGGTGCCGTTCCGGTCACGTAGGACGCGTCCTGGCCGGAGATGACCATGCGGTAGAGCCGGCCTTTGTAGCGGTAGGCAAGAACCCACGCTGGCAGCGAGATTCGCCGCGTGATGAGTTTTCGGAGTACGACCGAGACGCTGGTCTTTCGGAAGCTGGTGCCGGGGATTTCGTTTTGTTCGACTCGGGCGGCGGCGATGTTTTGGATGGCGGCGATGATTTGCTGCCTCGCTTGTGAGCGTTGCAGGTCGAACTGTTCGATCGTCGCGTTCTGAGCACCTTCCGGCTGATCACGGATGGAGCCGAGGTCGCAGCCGGGGCCGATTGCGGAAACTTCGGACTGCGAAAGACCACGGGACGCCGAGACCAGAATGTCGTCGAACGTCATGTTGACCTGGCCGGAGTGTGGTGCCCAGGCGGATCGTCGCGATCCTGCGTTTGAATCGGCGGCCCAGCTGACTTCCGATTCAGCATCGAATACCCAGCCGACCCACCACAGCGGTTTGAGTTGTTCCAGCCGTGCGGACGTCGTGAGGTCCGATGGGCGGAACCAGCCGAGAGAGCTCAGCCAATGACGCATTGCCTTACGAGCTTCGTCCTGGCCAGTCGTGAATGGCAGATAGCCTTCTGATTGTTCCATCGGGTCGTCGACCGTTTCGACTTCCACGACCGAATCACAAAATGTGCACGATGGAGCCTGATGTTCGATGTCGTAGGCCGTGGCCGCTCCGCACCCTTTGCAACGCAAAATCTGAATGGTGAGAGTTTCAGCGTGCGGGCGATCTGCCGGCGAGGCCTGTCCGCAGATCGAGCAGCGGAGGTCGCCCGTTTCGAGAGGCGATTCGCAACGTTCACAGTTCTGGATGGCTGTCGTCACGAGTTCCCTCAATGGCTGGAGGCGATGGCGAGTGCGAATCCGCCGACAATGGCCACGCCGATCAAGACGGCGATGGTGACTTTGATTGCCGAAATCGGAACTTTGCCGCCGACTCGCCCGGTCTGACCGTTTACCAGGATTTGAACTGGCGGTCGATCTTCTGCATACCGGACCGCGAAAGACCAGACCGGCAGCAGGACGAGGTCGATGACTTCCTGGGAAAGGCGTGTTTCAAATTGCAGGCCGGAATGAGAGTCACCTGGCATAAAGTCGTGCAGCATCTGTTCGACTTTGGCGACTGATTCGTCATGCGAGAGTTGAAAACAGTCGTCCTTCGAACGGGAAGGGTCTTCGGCGAGCCAGCCAGAGATGAAAGACGGCTCGTATCGACGGAGAGCTCGGAGGTCGAAAGGTTCGATCGCCTCTAAAGCTTCGTTCGTCACGCCGGCGGAAGCTGTCACGACTACGTCGACGATGTACGTGGAATGGTCGCCGCTGAGTGACCGATATTCCGTCTTGGTCACGGTTCGCGTTCTGGTGACCGTGTTTCCTTTGGAATCGGTCGTGGTGTACGTCTCGGTTTCGGTGTAGTTCTCGCCGATTCTTGCAGAGTAGTTTGAGTCAGCGACGGCTCCGTAAAGATAGGCTGGCAGGTAGACTCCGCGAGTCAGTTCAGGGGCCGCCTGTTTGAAGTCGGAGCGGGCAAAGATGCTCGTCGAGCTGATCCAGCTTCGAACGGCTTCTGCGGCGCGGTCGTGGTCGACAACAAAGCCGACAACGAATGACGGGGCAGGGCGGTTGGCAGACGGCGGTCGCTCGATGACCGACGGCGAGGCGCAGTACGGGCAGACTGTTGTCCGAAGGTTTGAATCCAGCAGCAATGTCGATCCGCACGCCTGGCACGAGATCTCGACCTGATCGGCTACTTCTTCGGATGCAGCATCCGTCATTGCAGTTCCTGCTTGCGTGGATGTTCGACAGGCTCTTTCGTGAGCCCGTCGTTAAACGCAGGATCTGCCAATCGGATCAATCAGACAACTCAACGCTCATAAACACAGTAAACAACTCGGAATGGGTTCAAACGTCGGCTCGTATGAATACTCGTGAGTTGGGTGGCGCAGAAGACGCGTGGCCGACAACGGAAGAACTGGTTTCCGTTGCCGGGCCTGGCAAGAAGTTTCAGGGGCACTCGCTACGAAAGGATGCCCGACTCCCAGGGTTCGTCTACGGAAGGGTTATCCCATTCAAGAGCCGATTCCTGCATATCTCGAAGGTCTTCGAGCTGTCGCAACGTGGCGGTCAGTGCTTCAGCGGCTCCATCTGAGAAACTTTGAGCTCGCGAACTTTCAAAGATGTCGTTGCCTCTTTCGACCTGCGCGGCGTACGCATCCGACTCAGTCTGAAACGCTGCGATCTGCTGTCGAATGTCCTGGCACAATGTTGCGATATCCATCTGTCCCTACTCCTTTGTGTGGGCGTCGCTGAGGCCGGTCCAGGGCTCAGCGACGCGTTGGTTGCGAAACCTGCGGCAATTTCCAAAACGGCTTGAGTCGATCTCTGGCGACTGTCCGCCGTCTGCGGTTTACCGCTGACGACTGAGGTATCGGCAGATCGCGAGTGAATCACCTAAGGGAAATCCTGCGAGGTACAGATGTGATCTACTTAGGATCACTCATTGCAGTGTGATTTCGCATCACTTTGCGTGGCGGGTTGCACTTTCGAAGATTGGTTCTGGCGTATGACGACAAGTCTTGTTAGATGCCATTAGGCCGGGAGGTGTACTCCTCAATTTGAAAATAGTCATCCGAGGGGACCGACTGACGCCGATCTGTGGCTCGAAGAGGGGGAGCAGGTCGCGAGTCGCTGCATCAATCAGCTACAGTTTCCGTTGTCGGCGTTGGAGGGAGTCGCCTCAGTGTTTGAGGGCATCTGCTGCGTCGGCGGATTTAGCCATCAACAAAGATCGACCGTAAAGATGAACGACACGCTGGAACGCAATCTTGGCGAACAGCCAATTGCTGCCTTAATGGAATCTCTCAATCTGAAACCGCACGACATTGTCGCGGCCTCAACCGTGCAGATGACGCACAAGATGGTGGCAAGGGCGATGAAGGGGCGCCGGTTGACTCCGAATGTGAAGTGCAAGGTCAGAGACGCTCTGAACCTGGCCGGCGGGACGTCACACACGGTGGCCGACCTCTTCAACTACTGAGCACGGCTGCTCTGCAAATCGTGCCACGCCGCGGTCGATGCACCAATTCGGCGACGTGTTGTGATTCTCCGCTGGTTTCTCAAATGACCAGCATTGGCTAGACTCGCACGCTCCTTTTGACTCCCTGATTACGTGAGGCAGAACTGTGAATCAGCAACTCGCAATTTGTCTTGGCACGGCGCTGTCCATCGTCATGTCGGCTGCTGTTAACGCACGAGCCGCTGACGAGTGGCCACAGTTTCGAGGTCCGCAGGCCAATGGTCATGCCGACTCGACAAAACTTCCGTTGTCCTGGAGCGAGACGGAGAACGTTGTCTGGAAGACGGAAGTCCCAGGGACCGGGCATTCGTCGCCGGTGATCTCGGGAGATCAGATCTGGGTGACTTCGGCCGTCGAAGTGAAACTTTCAGAGGCTGAAGAAAAGGAGCGTTTGGCTGCAATTAAGAATTCTCGCGGCCTGGAGATCGCCGGCTCGATTTCTTTGCGAGCGATCTGCGTCAGTCGAACATCCGGAAAATTGCTGCACGATATTGAACTGGTGAAGGTCGACGAGCCTGAGCCGATTCACTCGTTGAACAGTTACGCCTCGCCGACTCCGATTCTGGAAAACGGCCGACTGTACTGCCACTTCGGAACTTACGGGACGGTGGCTGTCGACACAAAATTGGGAAAGATCATCTGGGTGAACGCCGAGCACCACGTCGATCATCAGAACGGTCCGGGAGCGTCGCCGGCTTTGTGGCGAAACAACCTGATTATCAACTTCGACGGGATCGACACTCAGTATGTCGCCGCGATTGACAAGCGAGACGGGAAGACGCTGTGGCAGACAAAACGCTCTGGCAAGATGAACGAGAAACGCGAGTTTCAAAAGTGCTACAGCACGTCGGCAATCATCGAGGACGAAGAACGCGGCTCGCAGGTTGTCTCGCCGGGGGCCGACTGGGTTTACTCGTATGATCCGGCCAATGGCAAAGAACTGTGGAAGGCCAGCTACGGAACGCTCGGATTTTCGACAGTCCCGCTGCCGGTATTCGGAAAAGGATTGGTCTTCGTATCGACAAGCTTTATTCGACCGAGGTTGCTGGCCGTTCGTTATGACGGGACGGAGGCGAAAGATGGCTCGCTCGTCGAGTGGCAGATAGATGGTCAGTTGCCACAAAAACCGTCGATGTTGCTGATTGATGACGAGCTTTACTTCGTCACTGACAAGGGCATCGGGATGTGCCTGGACGCTCGAACCGGGGCTGAGAACTGGAAAGAGCGGATCGAAGGAAATTATTCGGCGTCGCCGCTCTTCGCGAACGGACGAATTTATCTCTTCAGCCAGAATGGCAAGACGGTAGTGGTCAACGCTTCGAAGCAATTCGAGAAAGTGGCGGAGAGCACTCTTGATGGTGGCTTCATGGCATCGCCAGCTGTTGCGGGGGATGCTCTGTTCGTGCGAACGGACACGCACCTTTACCGAATCGAAGAGAAATAGTGCAGCGACTTCGGAGCAAGACGTCACACCGGCAGTTAAATTTTTACAACACGCGAATCAGGAAGATCGCATGGCATCGCGAGACTACTCAAAACATCAGCAAGGCATCATCAAGCGATATTACGATAATCGTGAGAGCATCGACGGAGAGAAACTCAGCGAGCTGGTGACGAACCTGTACCTGTCTGAAGGTAAGAAAAAAGAGAAGATGTGGAAGACGGCTGAAGACATCATGACGCGACTGAAGATTCCGGCTGAACGAGTCCGGCATGTCATCGCTTCAGCCGACCCCTCGATTCTCGCCGAAGTTGTGAAGGACCTGCAGTCTGGAGCCTTGCCGTAAACACGAGCGCTCACTCTGGGCTCTATATGTCACCTCTCCCGCAAGCGCGAGAGGTGATGATTTCCACGAAGTTGCGGTGTCCAATTACTGCCTCGATCAATTGCTGAACGCTTTCTTCTGAAACACCCGCAATGACTCATCAGATTCGGTACATAATGGTCGGCGGCTTTCTTGGAGCCGGTAAGACGACCACGCTTGCTCGCCTGGCCCGTCATTACATGGAACAGGGCAAGCGGGTCGGCATCGTCACGAACGACCAGGCTGCCGACCTGGTTGATACGAATTCATTGAGATCGCAGGGGTTCGAAGTTGGTGAGGTTGCGGGGGCATGTTTCTGCTGCAACTTTGACGAGCTGATGTCGACAATGGACGGCCTGAGCGAAGGCGAACGCCCGGACGTGATTCTCGCCGAGCCGGTCGGAAGCTGCACGGATCTTGTCGCGACGGTCATTCAGCCAATCAAACGCTTGTACAACGCGACGTTTCAGATCGCTCCATACTCGGTCATCCTGAAGCCGAGTCACGGTGGGCGAGTTCTACGAAATGATAGTAAGGCCGGCTTCTCACCGAAGGCCGCGTACATTCTGAAAAAGCAGATCGAAGAAGCCGACGCGATTCTTATTAACCGGATCGACGAGTTGAGTCAGGAACAGGCTGACGAGCTGACGTCGCTGATCAACGAACATTGCCCCGGCATTCCGGTGCTGCGAGTTTCTGCGAAGACGGGCGAAGGATACGAAGCTCTGACGCAATTGCTCGATCAGGACGGAGACTTCGGCCGGCGAGTGCTCGACATTGATTATGACACCTACGCCGACGGTGAAGCGGAACTTGGCTGGCTGAACAGCAGCGTTCACGTTTCTTCCGATCAGAAGTTTTCGCTGGATGGATTACTTCTCGACGTCGTTGCCAAGCTGCAGACGGAATTGGCTGCCTCGGGGGCTGAGACGGCTCACCTGAAAACGATCGGACTCTGGGAAGGTTTCTTCGGTGTTGCCAACGTTGTCAGCAGCACCACCGAACCTGAACTTTCTCTGCCGTCAAACTGCGATGTCCAGGAAGTTGATTTGATCGTCAACGCCCGAGTCGCGTGCGATCCCGAAGAACTTGAGAAGGTCGTCCGTTCCTGCGTCGAAGTGGCCGGCCAGCAGATCGACGCGACCGTTGAGTTTCGACAGACTCAGAGTTTCCGGCCGGGCCGGCCAGTGCCGACTCATCGATATTCTGATGGTGAATGACGGTTTGTACGTTGTCATTTGACACATTTTTTGAACCACGAATGGACACGAAGAAACACGAATACTTCCTGCATTGAAATTCGTGTTTCTTCGTGTCCATTCGTGGTTCCTTAATCGTATTTATTACTTTTGTTTCTTGATATTGAGTGGTCATGACAACTCAGGTTCGATTTGGGCTGCCTGTTTCCGGGCTGCTGAATAATTCCAGCGATGACTTTCTTGGTTCTGTGGAGTGGCGTCAGACTGATTCTGCGGCGTGCGGCAGCAAGGATTCCGACTTCAACTTGCGAACGATCGGGATGTGCTGGAAGCAGCAATGTCTCGACCGAACAGCTTCGGAAGCGAACGGTGAGAAACCGAGATTTTCAACGCTCGATGATTCTGTCACGGCTGCGGACTCTGGTTCCATTTTCGCTGTTTTAGCTCGAGTTCGCTCTGAGACGACTCCGGCTAAGCGGCCACCTAAGGGCGATCTGAAGAAGCAGGTGAAGTCGACGTCGCGTCTCAGTCGCGAAGCAACCGAGCTGCTTCGTCTCTGGCTGAGTCATGGCAGTGCTGAAGCTGAGGAAACGCCGGCTGCGTTGCTTGCGTGTTGCGAAGTGTTGGCCCTCTACGGCAGTCAGTTTCCTGCTGAAGTGATTGGCGGTTTGTGGCGAGCGACACTTGCGGCGGCGCTCGCTCAATCGGAAAGTTTCATCGCGGCGGCCGAAACTGAAGATTGGCAGGAGCTGCTTGACGACTCCGCGGAGACTCGCGCCACGTGGCTAAAGGCTGGGCTGTTGCCTCTGGTCTGCGGATCACTCTTTGACGATGTGAAAGGGGCTCCGCGACTGTTGCGTGCAGGTCGCACCGCATTGGGCGATCAGCTTCAGCAGGTGACTGACGCGGATGGAGTGCCAGTTGCTGAAGTCTACAATTCACTGTCTCCGTTTCTGAGCCTTTGGTCCGACGGACTGTTGATCAGCAATTTGTTTGGCGAGTCACTTTGGAAGAATTCTGCCAGCAAGCGATTTGAAAAAATGTTGCGACGACTGTCCGCTGCGGTCCGTGCGGATGTGAAACTGATGAGCTGTGCGAACGGGGAAGACGCCGTCGCTGCGTTGAATTGGGCATACGGTGTCTCTGGCGTTCAGACCGGTGCAGAAAAATTTAAGGCATTGAAAGACGGAGCAGGCACTGCGAAAAAAGCTACAACGAAGAAGTCAAAGCGGCGAGCCGCAAAGAAGATCAGCAAAGCGGCCATACCGTCGTGGCAATCTGATGAAACCGACACTGCCTGCCTGCGGAGTTCGTGGGCATCTGACGCCAGCGTGGCGACCGTGCGATTTGATGATGAGCCAGTTCATTTGGAACTGGCAGTCGCGGGAGTGCCATTGTTGTCAGGTTCGTGGGGACTTGAGATAGCAGAAGGTGACGAGCAGCTCGAACTGGAAGCCGAATGGGAATGCATTTGCTGGAATTCCGATTCCGACGGCGACTACCTTGAACTTCAACTGGAGTTCGAAGGCGGGCCGATGATTAATCGTTATCTCTACCTGTCACGCTCCGACAGTTTCGCGGTCTTTGCAGACATGATCTCCGGGGCTAACCCGAGCCGAGTCGAACTGGCTACTCAGTTACCTCTTGCCGATGGTGTCACGCTTGATTCCGTCGAGAATGGGCGAGAGCAATTGTTGACTGCCGGTGAGAAAACAGTTCGAGTATTTCCGCTGACAATGCCGCAGGATCCTGGCGTGGGCACGTCCGAAAAGATTGGCCTCGATCAGGACAGCGATCAGCCGTGCCTGACCTGTTCACACGCGACGGACTCCGGAATGTTGTTTGCGCCAATCGTTCTGGATTGGGCGCCAGAACGACAAGCTGCTCAGGCGGAGTGGCGAAAGCTCACCGTCACGCGAGCTACTGAAATTGATTCCGTGGGTGCCGGCGCGTTTCGGCTCAAGGTTGGGAAGCAGCACCTTGTGCTTTACCGATCGCTGGGCGGCACGGAACGATACCGAACATTTCTGGGGTACCAGGCCGAGAGCGAAACTGTGATCGGCAAGTTCACCAAATCGGGAGTGATTCAGGAGCTTGTGATTGTGGAGTAGCGATTCGACACTTAACTATCGCCAGACAGGTGTATGGGGCCGCTCCGGTTGCGGTCCTCACTCTGTGGCTGCAAAGGAAGCACGCTGATGACTCACAAACTGAGGAATACCGCCCGCCTGACGTGTCTCGTAATGACGTTAGCTTTGCAGCTCTCGTCGGCCGGCACCGCCGCGGATAAGACGTTGCCAGACACGCAGCCGCTGACGATCACTCAGCCGCTCGACGAATTCATGGTCGACGGCATCGATCGCTTTTGTCTGAGAGAACTTGCGGCATCACCAGCTCGTCGTGAAAAAATGTGGAACCGCGACTTCAGCAGCACCGAAGCCTACGAAAGAAGCACCGCCCCGAACCGAGAACGCTTTCGAGAATACATCGGCGCAGTCGATCAGCGACTGACTGAATTGTCGCCAGGTAAGTACGGGTTCGAGATGCTGAACTCGTTGAATCGCTCCGAAGTGATTGCCAGGTCGAACGACATCACGGTGCACCGCGTTCGCTGGCAGGTTCTGGATGGAGTTACTGCCGAAGGACTTCTGCTCGAACCTGAAGGAGTTAATGCGGCGGTCGTAGCGCTCCCAGATGCGGACTGGACTCCTGAGGCGTTTTGCGGATTGGACGGGAATGCCGTCCCGGCTTCGGCTCAGCTTCCGTGGCGACTGGCAAACAACGGATGTCTTGTCGTTGTGCCAATGCTTCTCGGACGGAGCAGCGAGTTTTCAACAAGCCAGTACGTCGCCTGCACGAATCAGACGCATCGTGAGTTCATCTATCGGCAGGCTTTCGAAATGGGCCGCCATGTGATCGGCTACGAAGTTCAAAAAACTCTGGCCGCCGTTGATCTTTTTGAGCAATGGATGAAGTCGCTCGACATTGATGTACCGATCGGTGTCGCGGGAGTTGGCGAAGGTGGCCTGCTGGCGATGTATTCGTCCGCGTTGGATACAAGGATCGACGCCACGTTGGTCAGTGGGTATTTCCGGACGCGCGAAGCTGTCTGGGAAGAGCCGATTTATCGGAATGTCTGGGCGTTGCTGTCGGAATTCGGGGATGCCGAAATCGCCGGGATGATCGCTCCTCGTCAGTTGACGATTGAAGCCTGCAAGGTCCCAGAAAGTTCCGGGCCGCCGGCAGTTGCCAGTGGCTGCCGAGGGGGGGCGGCGCCGGGACGTGTTGAAACGGCCACGCTTGGAACAGTGCGTTCAGAATACGATCGAGCCGTCGCCATTTATGAAAAGTTGGAAGCGGGTGAGAAGTGTCTGCTGTTTTCCAGTGGCGAAGGGGATGGAAATGCCGGGACTCGCGAAGCGATTCAGTCTTTCGCCGATGCATTGCTTGATCAGAAAGCTGATTTCAGTGACTTAAAAACGCCTCTGAAGCTGGAAGACGGCGTCATGGCGACGCTGGCTGACATTTCGCACGACCGCGAGTTACGACAGGGCCAGGAATTGCAGCGGCATGTTCAGAATCTGATGCGACTTAGCCCCAAAGTTCGAGACAAGGTCTGGGCCAAAGGCGATCGGTCTTCGGTTGAGAAGTGGGAGGCGACGTCGGCTTCGCTGCGAGACTGGACTTACGATGAACTCATTGGTCGCTTGCCCGAGATGACGTTACCGATGAACGCAAAGAGTCGACTGGTTCTCGACGAGCCGGAGTATCTTGGTTACGAAATTACGCTCGATTGTTATCGCGACGTTGTTGCGGGGGGCATTTTGCTGCTGCCGAAGGATCTGAAACCTGGCGAGAAGCGGCCGGTCGTTGTGTGTCAGCACGGTTTGGAAGGCAGGCCGATGGACGCGATTACCGAGGATCGTTCTGTTCGATCGTGGAACTACTACAAGGGCTTCGCAGCGGTGCTTTGTAAACGAGGTTTTATTACGTACGCGCCGCAGAATCCTTATCGAGGCAAGGATCGATTTAGGACGCTTCAGCGAAAGTCGAACCCGCTCAAGCGGTCGCTCTTCAGCTACATTATCCCTCAGCATCAGAGAACGCTCGACTGGCTCGCGACGCTGCCAAACGTTGATTCCAATCGAATCGCGTTTTACGGTTTGTCTTACGGTGGCAAGACGGCTGTCCGAGTTCCGCCAATGCTGACTCAAGGTAAGGACCGAGTCGGGTATTGCCTGTCGATTTGCTCGGCGGATTTCAACGAGTGGGTCAAGAAGAACGTCAGCAACGAAGATCGTTACAGCTATCTCTTTACGGGCGAGTACGAAATCTTCGAATGGAACATGGGCCACGTTGCCAACTACGCCGAGCTGTCTTCGCTGATGGCACCTCGCCCTTTCATGGTCGAACGTGGCCATGATGACGGCGTTGCTCCGGATGAATGGGTCGCTTGGGAGTTCTCCAAGGTCCGACGGCATTACGTCAAACTTGGGATTGGCGACCGAGCGGAAATCGAATTCTTCAACGGCCCTCATTCGATTAACGGGCAGGCGACTTATCGGTTCCTGCATCGACATCTCGATTGGCCGGAGCCGTCGACCAACTAACGCTAAACCAAAAGAACGGTACGCAGAGTTCGCTGAGGACTCGCGGAGAGAAAGGAGAACTCTCTTGTTGCTCAGCGTTTTTGAACTCTGCGGCCTCTGCGTTCAAAAAAACATCCAGGAAACCTCAGGGAGTTGTGATGCTGCTTAGATTTCTGCTTTCACTGATTGCTGTCTCCAGTTTGTCGAACTTCGCCTTCGCCGCCAAAGCGGAGTCTCCCAATATCGTCGTCATCTTTTGCGATGACCTCGGGTATGGTGACTTGAGCTGCTTTGGGCACCCGACAATCAAGACTCCGAACCTCGACCGGATGGCGGTGGAAGGCGTGCGGCTGACGCAGTTTTATTCTGCATCGCCAGTTTGTACTCCGAGTCGAGCGGCGCTGATGACCGGGCGGCTTCCGATTCGCAGCGGAATGTGCAGCGACAAACGGCGTGTGCTGTTTCCAAACTCTGGCGGTGGCATTCCGGCGAGTGAAGTGACTCTTGCCGAAGGGCTCAAGAAACAAGGGTACGCGACGGCGTGCGTTGGGAAGTGGCACCTCGGGCACCTTCCACAGTTTCTTCCGACGAGTAACGGTTTCGATTCTTACTTCGGGATTCCTTACTCAAACGACATGGATCGAGTGAACGACGCTCCACGCGGAAGGGATTCGTTCTGGGATCCGAAGGTTGAGTATTGGAACGTTCCGCTGATGCGGGATCTCAAAATCGTCGAACGACCTGCTGACCAGACGACGATCACTCGTCGGTATGCAGAAGAGGCGGCTTCGTTCATCAAGAAGAACAAAGACGAAAAGTTCTTTCTCTATCTGCCGCACAGTTTGCCGCACGTTCCGCTGTTTCGATCGAAAGAGTTCGAAGGTAAGAGCTTGCGAGGTCTTTACGGCGACGTGATCGAAGAAATTGACTGGAGTGTCGGACACGTCTTGCAGACGCTGCGTGATTTGAAACTTGATGACAACACAATTGTGTGGTTCACGAGTGACAACGGTCCGTGGTTGACGTTCAATGATCACGGCGGCACTGCCGGTCTGCTGCGGGAAGGCAAAGGCACAACGTGGGACGGCGGAATGCGAGAACCGAGCATCTGCTGGTGGCCGGGAACGATCCCCGCCGGGCAAGTGAGCGCCGAACTCGGCACGACGATGGATATTTACGCGACAAGTCTTGCTCTGGCGGGAGCCAGCCTGGAGAAAGACCGAATCGTCGACGGTTACGATCTGACCGAGTCATTGAAGGGGAATTCAAAGAGCCCTCGCGACATTGTCTATTACTATCGCGGGACAAGGCTGATGGCTTTGAGGAAGGGGCCGTGGAAGGCTCACTTCGCGACGCAGGAATCGTACACGGGCAACAACAAACGGATCGAGCACGACCCACCAGTGCTCTATAACCTGGAAGTTGACCCGTCGGAAAAGTGGAACGTCGCCGAGAAGCATCCGGAAGTCATCGCTGAAATCAAAGCAGCGGCGGACGCTCACGGGAAAACGGTCGTTGCCGTGCCGTCTCAGTTGGAGATTCCTCTGGCCCAATAAGGCGTAAACTTAAGCTGGTTCGCCAGTTTCACCGGCAGAGTCATACCGATAGACTGGCCTGCCCACTTTCCCTACGCCTAATTGAGCAGGCATGTCTGATTCGCCAGACCCCACATCGCCAAAACCTCGTCGAAGTTCCGAACGTCGTCGGGCTGGTGGTGCTGCGCGGAAATCGCCGGGGCGACGGAAGGCCGCTGAGCGAAAGAAACCGAAAACGCCAGCGATTATTCAGGTTGCTGACGACTCGGCTGGCCAGCAAAAGTCGTCGGTCGAGCTTCTGAAGAAAGAGGCTAAGACGGGGATCCCCGGTGTCGCTGTCAGTACTGCTGTGCATGCCGTCATCCTGCTGGTCATGGCGTTGTTTGTCGTGCGGATTGATGTCGACAGCGAAGGACCGCTCAGCTTTGGCTGGGACTACGAAGTTGAGACAAAGAAAGAAGTGACTCCGACGGCGATGGCTCCGGTGAAGATTAAGAGCGTGCAGCTCAATCAGCGGCCGACGCCGAAGGTCGTTGAGAAGACAGAACCAAAGGTCGATACCAAGCCAAAGATCGCTCGCTCGATTCAGCCTGCAGACGTCGCCAAGTCGCTGGCACTGCGGACGCCGAAGCGAACGATGGGAAAGATTGGTGGGACTGGCACTAAGAATTCCGTCGAGCAGGCGATTAAGTCAGGGTTGGAGTGGCTTAAGCGTCAGCAGAAGTCAGGCGGAAACTGGCAACTGCATGCCGGCTATCCGGATGCTGGATACTCCGTACTGAGGACGGACACCGGCGCAACAGCACTTGCTCTGTTGGCGTTTCTCGGCGATGGCCACACGCAAAATGACGGCGACTATCAGGAGACCGTGCAGAAGGGGCTTAAGTGGCTGCGAGGTATCCAGAAACAGGACGGCGACTACCACGACCACACAGAACTCGGACGTCAGACCGCGTTCTACGCACACTCGCAGGCCACGATCGCGATTTGCGAAGCGTACGCACTGACCGGTGATGAGGAACTGGCTGCATCCGCTGAACGGGCGGTTCAATTTCTGCTGACTTCGCAACATCCTCTGGAAGGTGGCTGGCGATACCAGCCTCAGGAAAAAGACTCGATGGGCGACCTGTCGGTGACAGGCTGGGGATTGATGGCTCTGAACACCGCTCGAATGGCAGGTATTGAAGTTCCGCCTGAAGCGTTCGGACGCGTATCGTTCTTTCTCGACCAGGTGGCAACGCGGGACGGAGCACTCTATCGGTATCTCCCAAGTGACCCTGCTGGAAAAGCGAGCCGTGCAATGACGGCGTGCGGTCTGCTGGGACGCCAATGGCTGGGATGGTCAAGGAATGATCCTGCCATGACCGAAGGCGTCGACTGGTTGCTCCGGCCGGAGTTCGCCCCGCAATGGTCAAACGGTAAACGCAATGTTTACGAGTGGTACTACGTCGCTCAGACGCTGCATAACCTTGGTGGAGAGCGTTACAAACTCTGGTTCGGAAACGTGCAGAATCTCATCGTGGATGGGCAGAAACGTCGCGGAAGCCGCAAGGCCCCCACCGATGTTGCCGGAAGTTGGAGTCCAGTTGAACCGTCCGGATCGCTGGACGAATATGCGAACAAAGCCGGGCGACTCTACATGACGGCGATGTGTCTGCTGGTGCTTGAGACTCCTGTTCGACATGCTCCGATCTACCCGGAACCGGAGACGCCACCGGATCAGTAAGGAGCACGGCGGGCAATGCTCGTCTGATTTTCGCGAAGTTGTGTCGATTGGTCCCAGGGTCGTTCTATCAGCAAAAATTCCAAGATTACGAATTCCCAATATCTCTGGCAGGAGACTGAGTAATGCGACTTTGCCGTTTTGAGCACGAAGCGAAAATTCAGATTGGTTTCTACGATGAGGACTTCGTGATACCAGTTGCTGCGGCGTCGGATCACACCGGGATTGAGATTGAAGACTCGTCTGATTTGATCGCGCATCTGCCCGGTGGATCATTACGGGAAACTGTTGAAGCGATCCAGGCTCGACTTGCCAACAACATGGATGAGGAGTTGAGCGAGCTTCGTCTCGATACAGAAGCCGTGAAACTGCTCGTTCCGAATCCGAGCCCATCGAAGTTGCTGCTGCTTGCTGGAAACTACGCGAAGCACATCGAAGAAGGCGGCGGACGGGCGTCGGAAAGAAACCGAACCTTTCCTTACGTCTTTATGAAACCACCGGGTACAACGCTGACGAATCCCGGCGATCCGATCCGAATTCCCGAAGTCTCGCCCGACCATGTCGATTGGGAATTGGAGCTCGGCGTGATCATCGGAAAGCAGTGCAAAGGTGTTTCTGAAGCCGACGCGCTGAACTACGTCGCGGGCTACACGGTGATTAACGATATTTCAGATCGCAAGTTTCAGCCGAACTCGGAACGTGAAGAACGCGCCAAGGACGGATTCTTCGACTGGCTGCACGGCAAATGGCACGACACCTTCTGTCCTATGGGGCCGTGCGTGCTTCCAGCCAACGAGTGCGACGATCCTCAGGACCTGCATCTGACACTCAAGGTGAACGGCGAGGTTGAGCAGGACGGATCGACATCCGAAATGGTGTTCCCGGTTGCGGCGATCGTCGAGTTCATCTCAAGCTTCGTCACGCTGGAGCCAGGCGACATCATTTCGACGGGGACTACGGCGGGTGTTGGCGCGGCAAAGAACAAGTACCTCAAAGCTGGCGATGACGTTCACGCCGAAATTCAACACATTGGCGTACTCCGAAACCCAGTCGCGTAAAGTGTTCCAGGGAGAGGAGCAGAGGAATCGGTCACGTCATGCCTTCGCAGACGTTGGCCGGAATTCTCATACCTGACCGGGATGCCCCGTTCGCGGAAATGATGCACTCACCGGGCCTGAAAAACTAAAACGCCCTCTCATCAACAGAGCTGATGAGAGGGCGTTTCTGGTTTAAGCGTTGCTTACGTTGCGGCTGGCGATTTCAAGCAGCGTCGAATTCGGAGATGCGATTTCGCAGCGTCATTGGAAGCAGCATGTCGCTGTTCTCTTCCAGTCGGTACCGCATGATGTATGCGTCTTCCGTTGTGTCGTCGTAGTGGCCTCGCAGGATCGAAACCGCTCGGAATCCGTGATTGCTGAAGAACAATTGAGCCGAAAGATTCGTCTCGCGAACTTCCAGGATGATCTCGTTCCGGCGTTGCTGTGAGAGCTTGTCGACCAGCTTCTGAACCATCTGAGTTCCGACCTGGCTGCGGCGAGCTTCATCACCCACTGCGAAATTCAGGATGTTGAGCTTCGATTTGTGAAGCTCATAGATCATGAATCCGACGATTTTCTGCTCGTGTTCTGCCACCATGCCGATGCAGTTTCGCTGACGGAGACAACTCAGAAAGTCTTCTTCCGTCCAGGGAAATTCAAAGCTCTCGTGCTCGATACGCAGAACATCCGCCATATCTCGACGAATCAGCCAGCGGATCTGAACCGCCAGTTCTGGCTGCTCGTGATGACGAACGGTCATGATGGCCTCCTTGCCATTTCGTATGACGCCGATATTTCGTGCGAATAAGGGTCGGGACAATATCAAAGGCGACTTATCAGGCCTAGACCTGTTTTTGTCATTTTTGAACGTAAAATCTAATGGCCTGTTACTGGTGGTTCTCGAATGGCAAGCTCTGGTTTCGACGAGACATTGCTATTCAGATTTGCGGCAACGTTTCTCAGCCGGAAGCATCAGGGGGGCGAACCACAAGGCGGTTGAGGATTCGGTCAACGCTTGCGACGCTCCGAACCAGACGCTCGACGTCGGTCAGGTCGCCGTGCGTTTCGAGGGTGCCTTCCAGGCAGATGCCGCCTTCGATCTGGCGAACAACGAGCGACGAGATACTGACTTCCGGATCCGAAGTCAGCTTTTGTCGAACTGCTCGTTCGAGTGGCGACGGGGAGCCTTCCAGTGACTCTTCAACCGCTGATGCTTCGCCAGTTAATGGCGCGACGCCAACACCAGTGGCGGCTGACTGGCCATTTGCGATTGGCGCACTGATGTGGGGATGCCGGACTGCGGCTGCTTCCCCTTCGTCAAATCGTAGCTTCCGTTCTGCCATGATTACCCCTCCTGGAACGTCCATGGTTCACAGGAGTGTAGTCAGCAGATCTTGAGTCTGCACCCGTAGCGGCTGCGCCTCCCAGGCTGAGTTTCTTCCTACCGTGACCCAGCCCGTTGCCGGAAGTCTTCAGCGATCGTGGCAAGTAGTTACGAGCGGTAGGTTCAACCAGGTTGAGCACGCGGCCCTTAACGCTACTTGCCGTAAACTTCTTTGGGGTCAAACATGCGATCGCCGACCACTTCAACATCGCCGGTTGCTGGGTCGACTTTGCGGAAGAAGCAGCTCCTGTAACCCTCGTGGCAGGCGGCGCCACCGATCTGGTTCACACGAATGAGCAGCGTGTCGGCGTCGCAGTCGTAGAAGATACTTTTGACTTCCTGAACGTTGCCGCTTTCTTCGCCCTTCCGCCATAGCTTCGAACGGCTGCGGCTGTAATAACAGACGCGTCCGGTCTTAACGGTCTCGCCCCATGCTTCCTCGTTCATATAGGCCAGCATGAGTACGTCGCCAGTCTCGTCATCCTGAGCGATGACGGGGATCAGTTCCATTTTCTCAAAGTTAGGGCCGCTCATTGGTCTTGTCTTTTCCTGTAATTGGTCGATCGGTTTATTGGCGTTTCACGAACAAAAAACGCTCAGGCCTGATGACAGGTCCGAGCGTGAATCCGTTCGCGATGGCGTGCTCAGAATCCGAGAAAAATCGTCGTTCAGATAAGAATCTCGACGTTGATTTTCATGCATTGGTGGCAGTTTAACAGTGGATTCCCAACACGTCCACGACTCGTGGAGCACTTGTCAACGTGGGCCTTGCGCCGAATCTTTGCGGCCATGCTGTGTTGTGCGGCGGGCGCTACGGGTGACGCCAAAACACAATTGGATCATCCCCCGGAGCCATTGCGGGAATAGGTGAAAACCTGTCGTCGGCAAACCCGAATCGTGCGGCAATAGCAGGCAGCAACGAGTCGAATCCGGGCCAGTCCTCATAGAGTTCGAGGAAGTGGCCGTTCTCAAAGTCGAGTTCAATGTAGCTGCGGTGTTTGGTGAAGCAGTCGAGCTGCGCGTCAGAGATCGCGTGGATTTCGTCCCATGCGATGCCGAAAACGTTTTCCATTTGGGTCATCGCGCCAAATGCCATTGTCGTCGGTAGTCAGCGTTGGAGCGTCATCGTCGGCCAATAGATTCGTCCGCACAACGGGAAGCATTGCCGACGCCGCCCCAATCGGAGCGAGAAGCGCCGAACAACCATGAATCCATTTTACGCGAGCGCCCGTGGAATGAAAGACGAAGGCGTGCCCGCAGGGCCCTTGCGGCAGATGCTGTGTTGGCAGACAAATACGGCGACCAATGCACTACGCGTGCATGCCAGTCACGATGCGGTAGCCATTCGCGAACGGCTCGCAAGTACGATCATCCGGCGGATTCGGGAAGTGGGATTCGGATGAGATCATGTAGCCGTAGTCGATGTCCGAATCTTCTTCGGGCGTGGCAAATGTGATTTGATCGAAGCATTCGGCACCAAACATGGCTCGACGAAAGCCGAGCAAGACGGGGAGTTCGGCATAGAGGACCTGACGTACTAACGATTCCGTATCATCGTTGGCAAGTTCCGGACGACGCTCAGATTCAGGAAGCGTGGCAAACCCCATTCCGCGTGGATACACACAAACGAAATGGATGTCGCGGTGCTCTTCCGACTGAGACTTGCAGACCAACGGGGGAGCATCAGGGACTGCGATGGTAAAGCCATCGAAGTGCCGCGTGATACGCTCGGCAAGTTCGCGGTCCGAGCCGCAATCGACACCCATCGTGTAGTAAATTGCCACTCTATGTCTGCCAACAGGATTCTTAATGACAAACTGTCGTTTAAGTGCGTTGAGAATGCGCATTAAACGACACTGGCAAATAGCATGCCGGTCGGATCGGATATCGTCAATTCAGATTATCAAGAAAGACGGGACGCCGGAGTTACAGACGACGTTCTACATGGATTCAGACCATCTGCACCGCATGGAAGGTAATGAAAAGGCTGTGTTGCGGTAGTGAGTCATGGTTTGGTCGAGTTCTTCAAAGAAGCCCTCGCGATTTGATGCCGCATTCTTGTCTGCAGGATTTTCGGATTCGCGAATGGCCTGCATTAAAGTACGTTGTCTTCGGGGTCTTTGAAGATGAAGTCGGCGATATCTCCGACGATGGTGTCGATGCCGTTGGTGGTGTCTCCGCCGCTTTGGGCGTCGATGATGTCGGCGTCGGCTTCTCCGTCGATGAAGTCAGCTCCGATGGCTCCGGCGATGGTGTCAGAGCCGGCTCCGCCCAGCAGGGAGTCCTGGTCAGTCAGGCCGAGCGTGTTGAGGTCGGGAATTGGGCTGAGCGGAGTGCCCGGGTAGTCGGTCTGGTTGCTGCCCTGGATGCGGTCGTCGCCGGCGTCGCCGCTGATCGTGTCGTTGCCCAGCGAGCCGTTGATCAGGTCGGCGCCGTCGCCGCCCATGATGTTATCGTCGCCGGTGTTTCCGATGATCGTGTCGTCGTTTGCCTGGCCGGTGAGCGTGTCGTTGCCGGCTCCGCCGTCGATGTTGTCGTTGCCACCGCCGCCCATGATCGTGTCTGAGGATCCGAGCCCCGTCAGTGAGTCGTCATCTGCATTCCCGTTGATGACCGAAGCTCCCATTGCACCGGTAATTGTGTCGTTGCCGCTGCCGCCCATCAGCGTGGCGACACCCGTGAAGTCAGATGCGTCGATCGTGTTGGCTGATGCTCCACCGGTCAGGTCCGCCTCTTCGACGTCTATCAGGACGTCCGTTCCGTTGAGCGGACTGACCAGCGACGTGTCGCCCAGATCGAAGTCGGTGTCGCCGGATTCGATGATCTGGTCGGTGTCCGCTCCGCCGTTGAGCGTGTCGTCACCGAGTCCGCCGGTCATCGTGTCGTCGCCGGCCTGACCGGTCAGCATGTCGCCGCCGGCTCCGCCGTCCATGACATCATCACCGCCGCCGCCCATGATCGTGTCGGCCGCGCCGAGTCCGGTAAGGTCGTCGTTGCCCATATTGCCATTGATGGCCGAGGCGCCCATCGCTCCGGTGATCGTGTCGTCGCTGTCGCCGCCCATCAGCGTCGTGACTCCCGAGAAGTCGGACGCGTCGATCGTGTTGGCGCTGGCCCCACCGGTCAGCATCGCTTCTTCAACGTCCGTCAAGACGTCTGTTCCGAACAGCGGACTGACGAGCGACGTGTCGCCCAGATCGAAGTCGGTGTCGCCGGACTCGATTATCTGGTCGGTGTCCGCTCCGCCGTTGAGCGTGTCATCACCCAGTCCGCCGGTCATGGTGTCGTCGCCTGCCTGTCCGGTCAGCATGTCTCCGCCGGCTCCGCCGTTCAGGATGTCGTCGTTGCCGCCGCCCATGAGCGTGTCATCAGCGTCGAGCCCGGTTAGCGAATCGTTGCCCATGTTTCCGTTGACGACCGAAGCACCCATCGCTCCGGTGATCGTGTCGTCATTGTCGCCGCCCATCAGCGTGGCGGTTCCCGAGAAGTCAGACGCGTCGATCGTGTTGGCCGATGCTCCGCCGTTGAGGTCGGCTTCTTCGACATCGACCAGCGAGTCGGTTTCCGCCGGACTGATCGTCAACGTTGCGTCGCCCAGATCGAAGTCGGCGTCGCGGGACTCGACAATGCGGTCGGTGTTCGCGCCACCGTTCATTGTGTCATCGCCCAGGTCGCCGGTCATGGTGTCGTCGCCAGCCTGACCGGACAGCATGTCGCCGCCGGCTCCGCCGTTCATGACATCATCGCCGCCGCCGCCCATGATCGTATCAGCTGCAGCTCCGCCAATCAGCGTATCGTTGCCCATGTTCCCGTTGATCATCGACGACCCGGCTGCCCCCGTCAGCGTGTCATTATCGTCGCCGCCTTCCAGCAGGATAGTCAGACCAAGGTCCGGCAGAGCCGACGCGTCGACCGTGTCATTGCCCGCTCCCGCGTCAATCTGCAAAATCGCCAGGTCGGAAACCCCGGTCAGATCGTTGACGGTCACATCGTCATCACCATCGAGCGTGTTGAGGTCCAGCGTTTCGATCGTGCCCACATCCAGCGAGAACGGCCCGAGACCAGCCCCACCATCCGCACGAGTCAAATCAAACCGAGCCCCATTCGCCGAAACCGTGATCATGTCCCCGGCTGGACTGACGGTCGAACCGTTCACTTCGAGTTCGTCAGTATCCGCTCCGCCATCAATAACGTCGCTGCCGTCACCATTGTTCCACACGATGAGTTCATTGCCTGATCCGCCGTCGATTGTGTCATCGCCGGCTCCGCCGGTGAGCATGTCATCGCCTGCGGCTCCTTCAAGCAAATCGTTGCCTGAACCGCCGATCAATGTGTCGTTGCCACCATTACCCTGCAGGGTGATCGCCGCAGAGATTGCAGACGCGTCGAGTTGATCGTCATCGGAATCTCCCGTCGCCGTGATTCCTGACCCGCCACTCAGGGTTCCCTGCAATGTAAGCGTCTCGCCGACGCCCGGATCCGCGTTTCCTGCGTCGACGTTGATCTGAAGCAGCATCCCCGCTGAGACCGTTGCTCCCGCGTCGATGATGACGGTGTCGCCACTGTTAAGCGTCACGTTACCGGTGGTGGAGCTGACTGTCACAGCACCGATCGCAATGTCTTCGCCGGCCGCAACAGTGTCTGGGGACGTCAGCGTGACGTTGCCGTCGCCTGTTGCTTGAATCGAGGCGCCCACTTCCACGCAATTATCACCACCCGGCGCCGATCCGGTCAGTTGGATGTCTCCATCGACCGAGCTGATCAATCCTTCGGTGCGTATTCCATCGCCATTTCCGAATCCACCAGGTCCTCCGTTTCCGGTGATCGTGATGTTGGCTGCAGTCGCTCCTGTTCCTGTCGACTGGACTGCTGACATGGCGCCCACGACGACGCCGCTGTCGGCCGGATTCGTCCCATTGATGATGATTGGTGCCGATGCCGAAGTGACCGTGGCGCCGATGTTCATGAAAACGCCTCGCCCACCGCCGAACGGGCCACCGGCCGTACTGGCAGTCCCGGTGATTGTGATTCCACCAGCCGGAGCCGCTCCTGAGGATGAGATCACAAAGGGACCGCTGATCTCAACACCGTTGCCCGTCGTGAATCCGTTGTTTCCTGTTCCAGCCGTACCAACGATATCGATAGCGCCCGTCTGCGTCATAATTCCCGCATTCGTGTTTGCAGAGGCGGAAATCCCACTCATTGCCATCCCGGAAGAGTTCCCAGTGACTGAGATATTTCCGGTCGTTGTGGAAATTGTGGTGTCGGGGCGGATCACGGTCGCGATGCCCATACTGCCTGTTGACTCACCAATGATCGTGATCGAACCAATGGTTGAAGTAATGGCCGAGCTGTCCAGTTCGACGGCGTTACCAGATATGTCGCTGGCCCCGCGAATCGAGATATTGCCAGTGCCTGCATCCAGTACAGCACCACGCACATTGACTCCAACCATCACGCCGGCAGCCTGAGCGATCGCGGGCGTCGTCAACGGATCGGCTCCTCCACCAATGACAATATTACCGCCGCTGGAAGACACCATTGCACTGTTATCGATCACGACTGATCCGCCGGGGGCCGTCGCCTGGTCGGTGTCTGCGTTGAAGATGATGTTGCCGCCGCCACTACTGATTTGGGCGAGACCAAACACGTCTGTGGTGGCCTCAAAGCTGAGATTGCCACCGGCAGTTGTCACAGGGCTAAGGACGGTGATCGCTGATCCGCGTGCGGTGACGTTCCCTGTCCCAACGTCTGTGGCATTCGTCTGGAAAGCAACGGGGTCGTTATCCCCACCGTTGATCGTTAAATCGGCGTCGAACATGGAATCAACGCCCTGGACGTTGATCGTATCCGCACCGCTACCACCGTTTGCATTGACGTCGACCGTCATCGAATTCGTCGGAGACACGAACGAAACGATCTCGCCTTCTGTCGAGTCGATCGTTGTCACATCGTTCCCGGCTGTCGCGTCGTCCGTAATCGTGATGGTTTCATCGTTCGCTGAAGTGAACTCGAAGATTCGGTCAGTTGCCGACAGGTTGTCGTTAATCGGTTCCAGGCCGGTGTAGACGATGTCGTGAGTGGTCGTTCCGGATACTGAGTTGATCGATCCATCCGAGTTGCTGATAAACGAATGAGTCACAGAGTCGACAGGGTTGCCGTTCAGTTCGATCAGGTCGCTGTCAGCACCGCCGTTGAATGTAATCATTCCGGAACCACCGCTGGCGGGATCGGTGACTCGCAGAACGTCACTGCCAGCTCCCGCGTCCACGCTGTCGGTGCCGCCTCCGCCTGCTGCCGTAACGGTGTCATCGCCTCCGCCGCCTGACATTGTGTCATCACCGGTGCCGCCCACGATCAGGTCACCGCCGTCGGCTCCCGTCAGGGTGTCGTTGCCGGCGTTGCCATTCAGAGTCGCGGCAGGATCGTTCTGCAGTCCGGACAGATCGACTTGATCGTCATCGCCCTGACCATTGATAGTAAGGCTGCCTGCGGTGATTGTTCCCTGCAGAATCGCAGTCGCTCCCGTCCCCGCATCCTGATCACCATCGTCGATGTTGATCACAATATTGCCGGCGGTCGACACGTTGGAGTTCATGTCGTCGGTGAGGTTGTCGCCCACATTGAAGGTAACTGCCCCCGTCGTTGCACTGACGGCTACGGCACCAATCGCAAGGTTCTGTCCGGCTGAAGCGGCGTCGACAGCCGTCAAAGTGACGTCACCGGCTGAAGCGTTTGTTACGGCGGCACTAAGAGTCAACGCACCGGTCGTCGTCACAGTAATCTCGCCAGTGCCACCGCCACCTGTGATTGACACACCGTTTATGGTTCCGCCGCCGTCGTCAATGCCGGTTTCTGCGATCTCCAACGAACCGGTGTTGGAAATTACGATGTCTCCAGTTGCGGTTTCCGCCGCGAGTCTGCCAACTTGAGTCTCAAGCGGATTTGCTAATGTCGCGACGCCGGTTCCGGCCCTCACAGCCAGCGAACTGGCAGAAACATTCACCGCGGTGGTGCCGCTGTCCGTGATGGCACCACCGGCGAGGATGCCTACGCCGCTGGTTGTCGAAATACTCGAAACGGAAACGTCCTGACCGGCGTCGATTGACACAAAGGAATCACCGCCACTCAAAACAGACCCGTCGGCCAGCGTGACGCTGCCAGCATCAGCGATGAAACTGAAGAAACGACTCTGAGCAGTCAGAACTGCATTGGGGCCAATGTTAATGCTGTCGTTGGCTTGAATCGTCAGACCGCTGTTGGTCGTGGTCATCGTCGTAATACCGTTGACGGTGATCGACTCGCCGGGCGCGACGAAGTTGCCTACCAGACGAATGCCACCGGCAGCGGAAACTTGCGTATTCGCACCATCGTCGGCCACGAAAAGTGCCAACCCGTTTCCGTCGCCAGCGGCGACAGTGGACGACCCACGCGAGACGAACGAACCTGCAGCGGCGATCTCTCCGGAGACTCCGATGACCACTCCACCTGCACTGTTTCGCTCACTGTCAGCTCTGAATTCGATTTCTCCAATGGAAGCAACCGTGGAGACCTGGCCATTTACGAGAATATCCTGCGTGGCAGAAAGATCGATGTTGATGTCGGCTGAAATCGTTCCGTCGATAGAAATGTCGTCGTCACCATCATCGTTACCAGTCAACGAGACATCGTCATCAAGTGCCGAAACCGTCGCCGTCGCACTGACAGAAACCGATCCCGTTATCGTAAGATCGCCACCGTTTCCGGCGTCTGTGGTCACATCCTCGTCGACCGTAATTAAACCGGCCGCCGTTATCGCAATTGTTGATGTTGCCGTGACACCCGTCGTACCGCCGTCGACGCCGCCGATCGTCAAGTCATCAGTTTCAGTAACTGTCAGACCGCGTGTTGTGGCAACTTCAAGGTTTGCGATTGCTGTTTCCAGGGGATCGGCTGTGCTGCCGATACTCTCTCCCGCGCTCAGCAGGAGTCCTGATGCTGTGACGTCGACGTTCGCGTCGCCATCAACAATCGCGTCTGTCGTTTGCAAAGAGACATTACCGGTTGTGGTCAGCGAGCCACCGTTGAGCGAAACCTGTGTGACATTGCCGCCGGTCCCGATGGTCACTCCGCCAGATCCGGTATCAACGTTTCCGTTGACATTGACCGATGCCGAGCCGGCCATCGCGGTACCGTCGCCCTGAACGAGCAGATCGGCGTCGAATGTTGAGTCGAGACTTGTCAGGTTGACGGTGTCGCTACCTGATCCAGCGTTGATCGTCAGCGTGCTGGATGGATTGTTGAACGTGACGACTTCGCCAAGATTTGAGTCGATCATCGACTGGCCATCCCCGGCGTCTCCGTCGTCGGTCAGCGAAATTGTTTCTGCACCACCAGTGAACGTGAACGTGCGAGTCGTCGCCGTAAGCTGGTCAATGATGGGTTCAATATTCGTGTAGGTGACCGTTTCCGCATCGACCCCAAACGATCCGTCTGAGTTATTGACGAAGTTGTGGGTCACCGAGGTAACCGTTCCCGTGCCGATCGTAATCGAGTCCGCGTCTGCTCCACCGTCGAACGTGTCACTGCCGTCGCCTGGACTCCACTGGAACAGGTCGGCGCCGGCACTACCGTTGATCATGTCGTTGCCCGCACCGCTACTCAGCGTGTCAGACCCACCGCCGCCGTCGAGTGAGTCAGCCCCCGCACCTCCGCTGATCGAGTCGTTCTGATCGCCGCCGACGAGTGTGTCATCACCGCCGTTTCCGGTGAGCGTGGCGACGCCATTGAAACCGAACATTCCAGATGGCAGACGAATCAGATCATTATCGGGGCCACCAGTACCAATCAGCGAGTCACCAAACACAATGCCCATCAAATCAGCGTTTCCACCGACATTCGGGTCGGCGTCACCGGCGTCGACGGTAATGTCGATCGTGTTTCCGTTGGTGATGATACTTGCCATCGACGGCTGAATCACATCGTCGCCTGATGTCAGAGTGATCCGACCGGAAACGCTGCTGATCGCACCAACACCGATCAATTCAATATCGTCGCCGGTCGCCGCCGTGTCTGTTGTACTGACCGAAATGTCCCCGGATTCAGAGCTGAGAAATTCGTCACTGTCGATCGCGATTCGCCCGACCAGTGCCTGCGCCGTGATCATTCCCGAGTCGGTGTTTACCGTGCCGTCGAAAAAGATACCGGTCGGAGTTCCACTGGCCGGGTTTCCGGTTCCGGTGATCGACACCGCTCCCGTTCCAGTGGCCGCAATGGCGTTGTCGACGAAGACGCCCTCTGTTCCGTTTGTGGCATCGCCGGTAATGCTGATCGCGCCGTCGACAGTATTGATGACTCCAACGAGTTCCACTCCCTGACTCGTTCCGGATGTCCCGTCAATCGTTATCCCTGCCGCTGTGGGACCCGTGCCAGTCGAGTTGATTCTTGAACTATCGTCCAGGAACACTCCATCGCCCGCTCCACCCGTAGCGTCACCGGTAATCGAAATCGCACCAGCCACACTGTTGACCTGGCTCCCGGTCCCGCCCGAGTCGACGATGGCGACTCCGTCTCCTCCGGTACTGGTACCGTCGATCGTGATTGTAGCAGCGTCGGTTGTTGTTCCGGTTGACTCGACGACACCGCCGAACAGAAGTGTCCCTTCATCCGTTCCAGCAGTACCATCCAGCATGATGTTTCCGTCGACGGAAGACACCGTGGCGTCCGCAACTACCAGTGCGAACTCTCCACCGTTACCTGTAAGCGTAATGGTGGCAGCACCGGCGCCGGTTCCCGATGATTGAACTGAAGAACCAAAATCGAACGCCAGACCGTCAAACGTCGCACTCGTTCCTGCGATGTCGATCGCGCCGCTGACTGAACGCACGATGGACTCGAGGATAGACGTGCCGGCTTCGCTGTCCGTTCTGTCCGGCGTGTCCGACGTTCCATCAATCGTGATTGCTCCGGCACCCGATGCACCGGTTGATTCAACAATGACGAAACCCGAGAACTCGACACCGCTGTCGTCGTTTGCACCCGTTCCGGTAATCGTAATGCTGCCTGCCTGTGTGGAAACGGTTGTTTCCATTCCGACACCGTTGCCGCTGATCAGGACTCCGTCTTCGGCTGCGCCTCCGCTGGCGGTCCCTGAAAT
The DNA here is from genome assembly GCA_943787265.1 of uncultured Planctomycetaceae bacterium. Lineage (GTDB taxonomy): Bacteria > Planctomycetota > Planctomycetia > Planctomycetales > Planctomycetaceae > JABMPE01. Next base: position 30,061 of record CALSLT010000041.1, read on the forward strand.
CGAGATATCACCGGTTGTCGTTGAGATGGAAGACGCGCCATGGAGGTCGACACCGTCGTCGAGTCCCGTTCCGGTTCCATCGATTGTGATTTGTCCAGTCGTGGTAATGAGTGTCGAAGCACCTCCGATATCGACGCCGTCCTCGTCGTTGGCCGCAGAACCAAGGATCGAGATGTCACCGATGCCCGAATTCAAAATCGAGTTGTGAATGTAGACGCCGTCGGGATGTGGTGCGGCAGCGGTGCCGATGGTTGGAGTCATCGTGGGGTCAGCTCCCCCACCAATCACAATCCGGCCGCCACCGGATGTCACCATCGCATCTTCGATCACGACTGACCCGTCCGGGGTGACAGCCTGATCTGTATCAGCGTTGAAAATAATGTCTCCACCGCCGCTGGAAACATCGCCGGCAATGAAAATCTCTTCGGTCGTTTCGAAGGTCAATGAGCCTCCGTTGGTCGCGATTGATCCGCCAAAGACCACACCGACTGCGACTCCAGTCGCAAACACATTACCCGTTCCAACATCTGTCGGATCGAAGATAAAGGTGACGAGGTCGTCGTTTTCGCCATTGATGGTCAGGTCTGCGTCGAACATCGAGTCCAGGCCTGAAACGTCAATCAGATCCATGCCCGAGCCGCCGTTGGTACCGACGTCAATGGTCAGGCTGCCGGTCGGGTTGTTGAACGTGACGCTCTCGCCCAGGTCGGAGTCGATAAACGACTGCCCGTCGCCGATGTCCCCGTCGTCGGTGAGCATGATCTGCTCGTCAGATCCGGTGAATTCGAACACGCGGTCGGCCACGTTCAGATTGTCATTGATCGGCTCCAGTCCGGTGTAGTTGATCGTCGAGGTCATCCCGCCGATCACAACGTCGACTGATCCGTCATTCGCGTTCGTGAACGAGTGCGTCACGCTGGTCGCGGTGGCGGCCGTGAAGGTCAGCGAGTCTCCAGATGTCTGCCCGCCACCGTCGTAGTTGATGATCGACGTAATGATGCCGCCGTTGTAGTCCACTTCGAGATCGTCGTCGCCGTCTGACGTCGTGACATTGATCACGCCAGTGACCGAGGCGACCGGGACGAGAAGATCGTTGCCGTCGGGTGTGGCTCCCGCAACGGCAGTCAATCCACCGCCCACTCGACTGATGCGGTAGTTCGCTCCGTCAATCTCGATCGTCAGACTGTCGTCCGCATCTCCAGTAGATGTGAGGTCGAGGTTTCCACCGCTCACACTGACGAAGGTGGTCGTGGGAATCAGCTCGATGTCGTTTCCGTCTCCGCCGACGTACGTGATAGCCGCGTCTACGCCGTCCCCTACGAAGTCAGAAATCAGGGCTCCCTCGGGAAGTCCGGCAAACATTCCGGAGATTGCGTCTGCACCGTCATTGTTGATGATTACAAAGGAATCGCCAGAGGTGACCGTGAAACCACCAAACGACGAAGTTGACAGGGCCACATTGCTACCGATGGTGACCGAGCCGGTGACATCTACCTGATCGTGGTCTGTAGCAGTTTCACCCGGAGACGTCCCGCCGATTTCAATTTCGAGTGTGCTGTTGTCGGCAAAGGCGAAGTTACCCGTGACCGTCAGGATTCCGGGTGACTGCCCAGGAGCAATCGTGCCGTCGGCGGTGACGGTGTTCATGCCGGCGTTGATGTCAGTGCCGGCGTTATCGTGAATCTCGCCGTTGGTGATGAGTGTCAGCGGGTCGGTCACCGTGGCCGTGTCGACATCAATGTCGCCGGATGTCCCATCGCCAATCGTGATCGAGCTGAAGCCGTCGTCCAGGAGGGCAAGTTCAGAGTCTGTCAGATTCAACGTTCCGGAGCCGCCCCCCAGGCCGATGGTCGTCGCGGCGGTTCGTGGCTTGATCACCAGGTTTCCGCTGCCTCGCAGTCCGCGAGTCGGTGGCGAACCGGTATTCAGTCGGACCGTATTTGCGTCAATCAGCAAATCACTCGTACCGGAATCAATCAAACCGTCAGCCACAGCCACGTCGTCGGAAGCGGCGGAGTCGCCGGTAAGATTGATCGTCGCCGATCCAGTTGAGCGTACCGTCGCCCCGAGTCCGACCAACGTACCGATGTCCGACGCGGTTCCGTCAAGAAAAATGTCTGCCGACACCGTCTCGATCACGGACGAAAATGTCACACTCACACCCCGATTTGCGCCATCGCTCCCGCCGACTCCTGTCAGCGTAATGTCGCCGGCTCCAGCGGCCGCAGTTGATGAGATTCTGGCTCCGGTCTCCAGGGCCACACCGAAGTCTCCACCGCTGCCGGAACCGCCGCGTCCCGTCAGCGAAACTGTTCCGGTCGCAGTAGTAATTGTCGCACCCAATACAGAGATGCCGTTGAACGCACCTGTTCCGGAATCGGCCGAATTCGCATCCAGTGTGATCCCGCCGTTGACTGTCGTAATGCTCGAACCACTGTTCAGGAGGATGTTCCGCGTTGCTGTCCCACTGAAGGCTCCAGACCCGGTCGTTGCGATGCTCGACGAAACTGTCAGTGTTCCGTTTGCCTGGAGGCTAATGCCGGAGTCGACTGCGTTCGCGAGAGCGCCGTTTACCGCTACGTCTCCACCGGCGATTGTGACAGGGTCGTTGAAGGTAGCAGGCTGGATGTCCACGGCTCCGGATCCGGCGGCTGTGTCGCCAATCGTGATCGAGCTGAATCCATCCTGCAGAAAGGCCAAGTCTGCATTGGAAAGATCCAGCGTGCCGGCGCCTCCGCCTACTCCAATTGTTGCGGAAGCGGAATTCGGAGCCAGGGTCAGTGAACCTGTTCCGGAAACGTTGCCACCAAAATCAATCTCGTCAGCGACGATGGATGTGTCATTGGCACCTGTGCCAAGGGTTGAGGCAAATGCGACAGTTCCGCCACTGTTGCTGAGCAGCGTGGTATTGATTGACAAGATAGACACGCTGTCGTTGTAAGTCTGACCGCCGGTTGTCGTGACTACGCCTCCGCTGATGTTCGTGGTGCCGCCGGCGTCGGTGGTCAGCGAGGCCAGAGGAGAGACATTGCCAATGACCCCTCGGATGCTGGTAGTGGATGGCGAGTTAGCGATCAGGTTTCGCGGCGTGCCATCGCTGTTCAGAGTCGAGAAAAAGACGATCTCAGCCGCTCCGCCGATAGTTGTCAGAGTGGTGTCCGTTTCGAGAACCACGGCATCGTTGAAACGCTGGTCGTTGAACGTCGCGAAGGTCGAGGTGTTAATTCGAGTCACGCCATCAGCATTTGTCGTCAGGAAGTTAAGCCGATTCGCGCCCCCGACGGCGCCGTTGAACTCGGTCGCTCCACCACCGCTGGTATTTACGGTCAGGTTATTGGTATCCGCCGCATCGCTGTCGAGCGTTCCGTTGAACGTGACGCTGCCCGCATTCAGCGTCACAGTGGCTCCCTGCACGACGGCTCCGTTGAAGGTTTGATCGGCTGTGCCGGTGCTCAGGTCGGCGTCAATGTTGATCGTTTCAGCAGTCACTGCAATGAGGCCGTTTCCAATATCAAGCGCACCGGCGAAGTTTGCGATATCGGTTCCCGCGCCATTGTTAATCGCAAAGCCCGCTGGGAGACTCGCCTGGAGGCTGTTGACCGTGACAGTGTCATCACCGCTCAGCGTGTCAAAGACAACGCTGGTTACACCCGTGTCGGGAACCGTAACGGTGCTGGTGCCGTCGCCAGTTGCCCCGGCGATCGCTGTGTTTAGAATCGCTCCGCCTGTATCGGTAATTGTGTAAGTACCGCCAGCGTAGCTGATCTCAAGCTGGTCGTTGGTGTTCGCACCATCGACATCGGCGATTACGAGCACACCTGTGGCGAGTGTGACATCGGTAGTCAGCAGAATGCGGTCTTCCAGTGATTCTGTTGCTGAGTTCAGAGCTGTCTGCAGCGACGCAGAATTCGGTCGAGCATTGTGGCGACGCTTACGCTTGCGAGCAGGTGGCTGGATTCGGTTTTTCAGATTGTTTAGCCAGTGACTGAAACTCATGCTTCACCTCAATCCTTTGAAACGGCGTGTGTTCTGATCTTCAGAACTGCCGGAGTTTGTCGACTTTGTCTTTTTGAAATTTGTGTCGCTGACGAATTCGCGTTGTCTGGAGCTTTGCGTCGCTGGAGCGGTCGACTTTCTTACAAAGCCGGCGAGGTGCGTTTCCGAATTGATTCAGAAACGGCTCGCGGCTGATCCATCGCCAGCTACCTTGCGCCGAAGCGTTGAGCAAACATGACTCGCAGGTGCCCGTCGTATTCTTCGTCCTGCCCGCCGGCCAGGGGCACCGAATAGCCCAGCGTCAAATTCGCCGTGTGGTTCAGTTCAAAGACGCAGCCGACCGTCGCGTTCATGAATTCGATGTCTCTCCCACGCTGGCCGATTGAACCGAGCGGTGAGAATGTGACTTGATCGGAATCGCTGATCGACGCGTTGTAATGCAGCTCGAACATGGGCGCGATGCCCGTGATCGTGTCGGTAGAGTCTGCAGGTTCCTGCTTCAGCCAGTAGCCGGCGTTCAGATCCACATAAATGAAGGTGGCATCTTCGAGCGTTCCCGCCTGCTGCAATGAGCCGCCGTTAAGAGCGTTAACGGCGGTTAGGACGGGCTGTCCGTTGCTGTCTGCATCGACTTGAACAAACCCCTGTATGAATGACCGACTTGTCGGAGTCATCGCGGCACCCAGGAAAGGCATCAGATGCACGGACTCGTTTTCAATCCGTAGAAACTCGGCAGTCCGCGTTCCGTCGGTGATGCTGTAACTGAGGTCGCTGGCTGTTGGGAGTGATAGTTGCAGGCCCGCACTGACGACCCAATCATTGCCCTGAGCGAGGACTCGTTTCAGAGCCAGCGTGATGTTGCCAAACTCAACTTCGCTGGTGTTGGTCGAGCCGTTGATCGTGACGTCTGAGTCCAGCGTCGTGGCGAAAGGAGCCCGCAGCTCGAAGGATGTCAGATCATCGAAGATCAATTTCTCGAAACCTGGCGTGAACCGATTGACGTTAACCCCTGGCCCCAATGCGACATTGTCAAAGTAGTCGTAGTGGAAGAAGATTTTGTCACGCGTCAGAGGGCTGCCACCCATCGCCTGCTTGACCAGTCCGACATTTCCGAATCCAGGGTTCACCGGAGTGCTGGTGGTAATGCGAAAGTGAGCCGTGTGCTGCGGCGAAACCGCCATGCTTCCACCGATCGGGTCAATAATCGTCTGAGTCGTGCCCAGTTCAAGCACGTCGAACGGTGTCCCGTTTGTCGTTGCGCCGCCGACAACATTCTGCTGCCGCTGCAGACCGAAGTGTCCGGTGAGGCCAGCGTTGGTTGTCGGAGTCAGCACGCCGCCGCCAGGCTCACGGAATGTGTCAAACGTCGTACCCACTGGCAGCAAGTTGGCGTTCCCCGGAATTAACATAGTGCCCGTGCCATCGACAAAGACCAGCCGATTGCTGGCCACGTCCAGTACAACAATTCCTGTCGAAGCTGGCGGATTGACTACTCGCGGGCGAAAGGTTGTCTGATTCTGGCCACCAAGCCGAAACAGATCGCCCATCATGTCCGGAATTCGCCAGAGACAGCTTTCGCATGTGGGCGAGCAACCGGCTCGACAACCCGCTTCCTGTAGCAATGAAGGTGGTTCCGATTCTGCAGCAGCGTGATCACCGATGGCCTCGTTGTAACCAGCGACTTCAATCGTGTGTTCCGAATGATGCTCTGAACTTGATCCAGTCGCGTGCGATTCCAGATCACCCGTGAACCAAACCGGCTCCTGTTGATTGCCACCGGCACTCTGCAAAACGCGAGGTTGCGAGGCCTCGGGCTGGGCAACTCGAAAGACGGACGGTCCGCCTTCGTCTCCACTCCCTTCAGTCATGAACACTGAATTGAGGAGTAGCAGTATCATTGCGGCGCACGCATAGTGAGCAGCAGGGGCGAGGCGTGAATACGTCATTCTGGCGATTCCGGACAGGTGGCAAGAGTTATCGTCAAGTCGTGACGGCGGCCCGGTTCTGCGTTCTGAGATGAAACTTCCACCCAGACGAGCAGAACCTTTTGTCGTCATCGTCGGAGTTGTGACACTGTTCCCACCGGAATGCGGGCGACAACTTCCGTTACAGACGGCGCCACAACGTTTATCGAGACATTCGTTACAACCGGAAGAGCTGAACCTGACTTAGCGTGGCAATTCACACGAAGATTGCGGTTGTTTTCCGCGATTCCGAAACTCGGGAGTGCTCAAGCTGGTCGCGGATTTCGCGCGTTTCTCATCGTGCTCTAATAGTTTTCCGCTCGAGTGACGTGATCGAGCGTCCGGCATTCTTGGACGAGTGTGTCTGAGCGGGGGAACAAACACCCTTTCGGTTCCTGCACACCTCCGAACGCGGCACTCACACACAATCTTGATCGATTGATTCCAAACCAACCGATCCGGCCGAGGTGCTTCGTAGTCCTTCGAGCTCACCGATCCCAAGGCGAGTCGACGAATCACATGAAACAGCGGTCAAAATTATTCCGCGCATTGCGTTGACTGTGATATCGCAGATTCTGTGTCTGACTGATGGAGCAGCTGTAAGCAGACTTCATTGACGCGACGTCTCACAGGTGTCCATTGAGGTCGCCGTACTGGCCGTGTCGAATCGGGACAGTGTTTCTTGTTAGACTCCGAATAGAACTGCATTGTCGGGTGTCAAAGAGTCCACCCCGGGGCGATGTTCTGTGAAACTGTTCCGACAGGAAGCAATCACGTGAGAGCCGTATATTTTGCATGTTTACTCCTAATGGTTGCGCCGGCCGCCAATGCTGCCAATCGACCCAATGTCCTGTTCATTTCGGTCGACGATTGGAACGACTGGGTTGGTGCCTATGGGATCGCACACGCGAAGACGCCGAACCTCGATCGGCTGGCGGCGCGAGGCGTGGCCTTTCGGTATGCCCACACGTCGGCCGTGTATTGTGCTCCTTCGCGCACGTCGTTGATGACGGGGATGAATCCACACTCGACGGGGTGCTACTACGACGAACCTCACTTTGCCGAAGCAAATCATCCCGCCATCAAAGACCTGCCGATGTGGTTCCGCGAGAACGGTTACAACGTGACCGGTGGCGGCAAGCTGTATCACCACATGCCGGGTTTCATCGACATGCGAGGATGGGACGACTACTTCATCTGGAACCAGGCCAACAAACAGATCGGTTGGCATCTGAACTCGTGGGGCGATGGTGCGCCATTGCCGGCAGAGGTCCCGACGAGCAAGGTTGCGAAGTATAAGTACGAACTCGCAAAGAAGCAGAATCCTGACAAAGAGCCGAAGCGGCTGAACTCACACCTTGAATGGGGAACTCTTCCGGACGAGGTCGAAGAGCAGATGGCAGATACAATCTGCACGAACTGGGCCGCTGAATTCCTCAGCAAGGAAGCTGATCGTGACGACAAGCCCTTCTTTCTTGGCTTTGGCCTATACGCTCCCCACAAACCAAACTTTGTGCCGCAGAAGTATTTCAAGATGCATCCGCTCGCGGAGATCGGACAGCCTGTTATGCATCCAGGAGACCTCAATGACCTGCCGCCTCTACTGAAGAAGAGGACGATGGCTCGCAAGAATCGCGACGACGGTGTCATTCGCAAGTTGAAGTCGGGAAAGAAAGCCGTCCGTGGATACCTTGCGGCGTTGTCTTATGCGGACGCAATGGTCGGGCGAGTTCTGGATGCCTTGGAGAAAGGGCCTTACTCGGACAACACGATTATCGTTCTGTGGAGCGACAACGGGTATCACCTCGGGGAGAAAGGCTGCTGGGCGAAGCACACGTTGTGGGAGCGGACGTCGAATGTTCCGTTCATTTGGGCAGGTCCCGGAATTGCACAGGGAGCCACGGTCGACACGACTGTCAGCCTGCTCGACACCTACCCGACGTTGCTGGAGCTCTGTGGCCTGCCAGCGAATCCGAAGAATGAGGGCGAATCGCTTGCATCCGTTCTGAAGCAACCGCAATCCGCCACTGACCGCATCGTGCTTCAGGGCAATCATGACAGCTTTGCATTGATCAACCAGAAGTGGCGATACACTCGCTACGGCAATGGTGAAGAAGAACTGTACGACATCACGACAGACCCCGGCGAACACAACAACCTCGCTCAGCTTCCGACCCACGCAGGAGTGATCGCCGAGTATCGTGAACGGGTGCCGAAGAAGCTGGCTCCCCAGGGACACGGCCCTAAAACTGGCACACTTCGGGCGCAGTTCGAAGGAGAGTCCTTTAAATGGGTTGATCGACGGCGAGGCAAGTAAGGGGAAATCGTCACTGCCAGGTGTTCCAGATCAACTGGAATCCTGACACGATGCTCATTGAGTCATTTGCGGGCGGTCCCAGTCTTTCGTGGCCTTTGTTTCAGCCTTTGCTGGCTTCAGCACATCAACAATTTCGGCTTTGGGATCAAACAGCGGCCAGTCGTCTGTTCGGAAGGGCGAAGCCGGCAATCCCTCTTTGTTGTAAAGCAGGTTGCGCTGCGATGGATTCATGGCCCACGCATACCGAGCGGCAACCGGCTTCTTAACACCCGGTGATGACAAAACCACCGTGTCGCCTTTTATTTTGGCATCGGCCCAGTGCCACTGCTGGTCGGCCCCGGCGATTGCGAAGCTGTCAATTGACTCTTTCCTGGCTGGTATGAGTCCGCTGCCGACCGAGTCGAACTCCAGAACAAGCTTGTCTCCCTCGATTCGGTGAGAGCGAAATCGTGGACCGTAATCGACAATGTCTTTTCCGTAGGTCTGCTTCAGGGCAAGGTAGGCGTGACGAAATCCGATGGGCCGTTTGTTCTTTGGATGCAGCTGAATTGCATCGCCCGTGTCGATCGCGACGGCCATTCCCGTGTTTTCGCATTCCGCAGTCACCAGACGCATCATTTCCCGGTTGACCGCCCAGCTTGCACGCACACCTTCGACTGGCTCAGTTTGAGGTGGATTCCAGCTTGGCAGTTGAGTGAAGTAGCAAGGGAACTTCGGATCGGTGTTCCCCTCCGACAGTTTGTGCCAGGACTTGCGGTAGTACTCGATCATCTGCGGTAGTTGCTTGCGGTAGTGCATCGCCTGCGGGACATTCTTGGAGTTGCGTTCGCCCTGATACCAGATCATGCCACGAATGCCGTAAGGCCTGACGGGGTGGATCATGGCGTTGAAAATGTTCCCCGGCATTTGGTGCCCAAGCGTTGCCGGCTGCACAATGGTTGGCGGCGCGAGTGGTTTCACTTTGTTCTTCATCGTTTCGCCGCTGTTGAGCAGTGCGTTGTACTCTTTCAACGCCGACTCGTAGTCACTCATCGCCTTCTCGACTGTCTTGCCCATCCGAGAGATCTGACGTTCGCCCGACTCGATGTATTGAGTTCGGTGAGCCTGTGCTCGTGGATCGTCCTTCTGAATCTCCCAGGGCATCCACGCTTCGATGGGAGTGCCTGCGTACGCCTGCTGAATAATGCCAACTGGGATTCCAAGTTCGTCGTGAAGTTTCTTACCGAAGTAATAAGACACGGCCGAGCATGCTGCAGCCGATTCTGGATTGCACGGTTTCCACTGAGCCAGTCGATCACGAGACTCCTTCAGCGGCTTGTGCCAGTGTTCGCGTGACGAACGAAAGATACGAAAGCCGGGGGCGTCTGCGGTTGCGGCCTCTTCTTCGCCACCAAAAGTCATTCGAACGGCCCAGCCCATATTCGACTGGCCAGCACAGAGCCACACTTCACCGATCGCAACGTTCTTTATTTCTATTTCGTTGTTGCCACGGATCGTCAAGGAATACCCTGTGCCGTGTTCCGGTGTTGGTAGCAGTGCCTTCCAGTCACCCTTCTGATTGGTAACGGCGTTTGCCTTCGCTCCCCAGCTCGCTGTCACTGTGACCTTCTCACCGGGATCGGCGAATCCCCACACCGCATTACTGGTGTTTTGCTGAAGGATCATGTTGTCCCCGAACAATCGCGGAACGCGAACATCGGCCGACGCGATAGAAGTCGCAACAAGGCAGGCGATGAATGTAATTCTGGTAAGCATGCTGTCTACTCCTCGCTGATTTGCATTTGAAACTTGTGTTGGCGATTCACTCGGTTTGCGGCTCAGTCTGTTTTCCGTGTTTCGATTGCCTGCTGTGTTTACTGATCAGCTTCGGCGGCTCTAAAACGCCGTACTGTTGCTTTAACGCCACAAGCCGCTGCTTCAGGCGAGTGATCTCATCCTGGTAGCGCGGATGGCGATAGCGGTTTGAGACTTCTCTTGGGTCAGCCTGTAGGTCGTAGAATTCCCAGGCATCGTGATCATAGAAGTGAATCAGTTTGTACCGACTGTCTCGAACTCCATTGTGTCGAGGCATGTTGTAAGCACCGCGGGCTGCTGGTGTACCGCCGTCAAAGTATTGATAGAGGATGTCCTCTCGCCAGTTGTCCGGGGTCGTCCCGTCGAGGACCGGCTGAAGTGGGACGCCGTGAACTTCGTCAGGAACTGAAACACCGGCTGCGGTCAGAAGTGTTGGGGCGAGATCGATGTTCTGCACGAGTGCGGACACACGGGTGCCTGGTTTGATGGCCGCCGGCCAGCGAATCAGCAGGGGCGACCGGAAACTCTCTTCGTACATCCAGCGTTTTTCGGCCCATCCGTGCTCGCCAGTCAGGAATCCCTGGTCCGAGCTGTAAATCACGATGGTGTTTTGCGTGAGATCATTGTCGTCGAGGTACTTGAGAATTCGGCCGACATTGTCATCAAGACCGTCAATGCACCGGACATAGTCTTTAATGAATCGCTGGTACGTGTAGCGCAGGCCTGCCTGTCCGTCGAGGAGCCCATTGTTTTGAAGTCGACGCAGTTCAAGGTTGCGTGAGTCGTAGGCTTTGTGCCAGGCATCGCGTTGCGACGGTGTCATCTCCTGCAGAAATGACGGCATCGAGCGGGGGTTCGCAGCGAGTTCTTTTTTCGTCGGAGCCACATTGAGGACGTGCCCCTGCATTCCGCGCAGACCCATCCAGACGTCTTTGACGAATGGCTGTCGCGTGGCGTAGTCGTCAAATAGTGTCGTCGGTTCTGGAAACTCGACTTCGTCATAGAGTCCGATGTGTCGCGGGGATGGAATTCGGTGAATGTGCGGCACCTTGTACTGGGCACACAGAAGGAACGGTTTCGTCGCATCTCTGTTTTTCAGCCAGTCGAGAGATTTGTCAGTAATAATGTCGGTTGAATAGCCCTCCACTTTGGATTCGCCAGCGGCACTGAGAAATCTAGGATTGTAGTACGAACCCTGACCGCCCTTGCCGGTTAGAATTTCCCAACTCTGAAACTCATCGGTCGGATTTCCGGCAAGGTGCCACTTGCCGATTAAGCCGGTCTGGTAGCCTGCCGCTGCCAGTGCTCTGGGATAAACCCACTGCTTACCGTCCCAGCGCGAGCCGTTGCCGGTGATCCCGTTGGCATGACTGTGTTTGCCAGTGAGAATTGCCGCCCGGCTTGGACAGCAGATTGAGTTCACGTTGAACGATCGGTCAAAGATCGCACCTTCATGAGCGATGCGGTCCAGGTTTGGCGTACTGTTGATCGAACCTTCGTAGGAACCGATGGTCCTGAGGGCGTGATCGTCACTGAAGAGAAACAAAATGTTGGGTTGCTGAGCAGCCTGTGCTACGGTGACAGTCAGCAGAAGAGTAGCGGTCAGGAGTGTTGGTCTCATTGGAATAAGCGATCCATTGGAGTTTGAATGTCGACCGGACATTCGTTTGAAAAGCTGTTGAGCCGATCGTGTCAGCGACTATCGCATTGGAACTATTTGCTGTCTTTCTTCGAGCTTGCACGTCGGCGTTTGGGCTTGTCGGCAGTATCTTCCCAGCGTTCGCGGTTGACGGGGTTCGATGCAACTCGCCCCGGGATGCCGTGTTTGTCCCACATGGCCTTGTACGTGTTGACCATCTCATCGACGGAGTGCGTCCGGCGCCAGGTTTCCAGAACTTCTGCCATCGGGTCTTGGGTCTGCTTCAAGTGCCGGGCAACTCGCCCGCGGAATACCTTGATCTGCTCCTGATGCGCGGGATCGTCGATCAGATTCACCAGGCAGTGCGGATCGGTACGAAGGTCAAAGAACTCTTCAGGAACGCGAGTCAGCAGATACTCGGACCGCTCGGCCCACGCGGCGTCTGTCTTTGCCAGTTTCAGCATCGTCTTGAAGATCGACCCACCCATTGACGAAGTGCTGTAGACCGGTTTTCCGTTGTGCCAGGGGTTGAAGACAAACATCGACTGCGTGTCCTGGAACGCCCGCATCTGGTAGTTGGTCTGACCGATCTTCATGTAGTACTGAGTGAAAATGTGATCGCGGCCGCGCTGCTTCTCGCCTCGGAACAGCGGGACGAGAGAACGTCCATCAAGTCTTTCGGGAGTCGCGATGCCGGCGACCTCTGCGATGGTCGGTAGCAGATCCATGCTGGAGATCATGTGGGCTGTGTCGACTTGTTTTGCCGGAACATGGCCGTCCCAGCGAACGATAAACGGAGTGCGTGTGCTTTGGACGTAGCAATTGGATTTGGCTGACGGGACGGCCATTCCGTGATCGGACAGGAAAACGATCATCGTGTTCTGAGTCAACTTGCGATCCTCGAGCAGCTTTACGACTCGTCCTACAACGTCGTCACAGCGGCGGACGGACGAGAAGTAGCAGGCCTGCTCATGCCGCACGTCCGCGTGGTCTGGAATCGTGGGATGAATCGTGATTTCGCTCGGTTGAAAGATTCGGGTCGGCTCGTCACCACCTCCGCTACTTGACTTGTCGATGTTGTAGTAAGGGCGGTGCGGATCGTGAGAATTCACCACAAGAAAGAAGGGCTTACTCGCTGCGAGCGAGCCGTCGACGAACGCTGCGGTTTCCTTCTCAAACTCATCGGTGTCGCGTCTCATTTCTTTCGCGACGTCCCACGGTGTGTTCTCGTAAGGGGTGCTGTGGTGGACCTTGCCCAGTAAGCCGACTCGATACCCATTGTCATGCAGCAATTGCGGCAGATTCGTGACGTTTGGAAACCGGAGATGAAAGAAGCCTTCGCCGCCGCTGCGATGCCCGCGGAGGCCCGTCATGATCGCCATACGTGACGGAGTACACGCGGTTGAGCCAACGTGAGCGTGCTCGAAACGAATTCCAGAACGTGCCAATCGGTCGATGTTCGGCGTGATGTCATCAACCGGGCAGCCATAGCAGCCGACCGAATCCCAGTTCATGTCGTCAGCCGTGATGAGCAGGATGTTCGGCCGCTCTGCCGCGACCGGGCTGACAACCACTAGCGCAAAGAACAGAGTGAGCAAAGATTTGAATTGCATCATCGGGACTACTTCTCGGACTGAACGTCAAGGATTGATATTGATACTCGGCGAGTTTCAACGACGAGCAATACTCCATGCCCATACGGCATATGCTCATGCCGTCAGAACCTGCCTCACAAAATGCCGTGAATCGAGAAATCGGCCGACGGCGCGCGGATGTAGCTTCTGCTTGTTGTAACCTCTGATCGCTACGTCTTTCTCAGCGACCTGATGTATCCTGGACGCAGTCCATTGAAGAGTGTTCGAATCACTTCGCTGAGGCGACCACCGCGGGCAATGGGGGATTCTGGATGCGGATGGCATCCAGTGAGAACTTCACTTCTGAACCGGGCTTGCCCGTGACACTCCACCGCAACAGTCCACCGTCAGCGACAGTGCCGCTGCTAAGCCTGAGTGGATCGCCATTTCGTAAAGTGTTCCAGATCGTCCGTTGCCCGTCGGAAATAGTCATCCGCCAGCGTCTTACGACGGGATCGACTTCGATCAGGAATCGGTATGTCTGCCCCTGGGCGACTGGCAGCATCTCGAACTGATTGCTGTCGCTTTCCGGATGGTAGACGCGCCATTGCAGCTCGCTGGAATCCTTTGATGGGCGGACAGTTCTCACCTGCCACATCGATTCGTCGATGTCGTCCCGGTCTGTAGCCGCCGAGGAGATTCGAATTTGACGAATACTTGCTGGGGCACATTCCAAGCGAAAACAGAACTCAACGGTGTAAGGGACGGTAACGTCGAACTGATCAAACGAAGCAAATGCACGGCTCAGCGATAAACGGAGCGGTTCTGCGCGAAGGTCATTGGCTGCATGAACGGTCAGATAGTTTTGCGTGCCTGGCAGGAGCGGGTTTTCTACCAGTACGTTGACTGTTTTTGCGAGGTCATCTTCAGGGATGCCGCTAAGTGACCAAGGACTCGTCCAGCCTGTTCGTTGCCTGCCAGGAAATGACTTCGCAGATCGAAACGGCTCGCGGATGATGCGGCGACGACGCAGTAGAGATCGAGGGACTTCGAAACTTGCCTGACGGAATTCGACCCTTGTCCCCTTGCCCTCACGATCGATTTGCCAGGCGAGACCTGCCGCAATCTTCTGTGACTGGGCATCCGGTTTGTTGTTCGGAGACAGCTCCACCTCGCCATCAAAAACGATGATGTTTGACGTGCCGTCCTCACTTGCTGTGACGCCAAATTCCGTTCCAAGATCGATGATTTCAGCGGCCGGTGTTGAGACTCGAAATCCTTGAGCACCATCAGGCACGAAAGCGACCAACTGCCCCTGATGCAGAATTGCCCGCTGATCAGAGACCAGTTCCAGATCGGCCGGTCCATCGATTGTGGTCACAACCCCATCTGAATAGGCGAGTCGGATCGATCCGGCATTGATGCGGAGTCGGCGCTTTCCCACATTCTGACCAACATGGAGTCGTGACTCACCGTCGGCCCACTCGACGTCGACAAGGTCGGTAATTGTTACGTCGCCGAGTAAGTCGAGAGCATTGTCTCCGCCGCGAAAATTCAAATAGCCGGCCAGACAAAGAACGATCACAGCCGTAACTACTGCGGCCGTTGAGCGTCGCGGTGCAGGTCTGGCCCTGGCCGGTTGAGATTCGATCGACGGATCTGATGGGGCTAGTTTCGAAGCCATCCGTTGATCCGCCGGCTTGGCGGCGTCGACTGCCTCGATATTGCAGAACTGTAGATCACGGTGGACCGCTACCGTCAGGTGAAACAACTGCCGCGCGTCCGGACTCGACTTCAGTACCGACTCGAGTTCTGCGACTTCTTCCTGACTGATCTCATCATCGCAAAGGAGTCCTGCCAGTTCAGTCAGCCGTTCTCGATTAAATGTCGTGCTCATCGGCTCGCCTCCGAGCCCAGCCGCATTTCAACACACGACACAAGGTTCTGGCGAATCCGCTGTAGAGATTTGTAAAGCGAGTTAACCGAGCGACCGAGCCGGTCGGCAATATCAATCAGCGACTCTTCTGTCTCATAGCGGCATTTCAGCAATTCAGACTGTTCCGCGGTCAGGCCCGACAGACACGTCCTGAGTGCTCGACGCCGCGACTCTTCCCAATCCGTTGCCTGCGGATAATCCTGAGCCAGCAACTCAAGAACGTCGTCGCTCAAGTAGGTCCGGCGAACACTTTCCCGCCGCCGATGCATGAGGACTCGTCGATAAGCGAACCGATTGGCCCACGGCAGAAACGGCCTCGATCGGTCAAAATCATCGAAGTGTTGCC
Organism: uncultured Planctomycetaceae bacterium; assembly: GCA_943787265.1. GTDB lineage: Bacteria > Planctomycetota > Planctomycetia > Planctomycetales > Planctomycetaceae > JABMPE01. The sequence continues at coordinate 45,627 of CALSLT010000041.1, forward strand.
AGAGCTGCGTCATGGTCTCCTGGATGACGTCGTCCGCATCCGCCCGGCTGTGCAGCAACGAGAACACAAACCCATAAATCGCCTGCTCGTGTGCGACGTAGAGCTGTGTAAAAGTGTCATGTGCAGAGTCAGACATCCCAATTCCACCGACGCAATTCAGAGGCTTTCCAATTGGCTTATGCACGAGCCCTGACAATCTGCCTTCGGAATTCCTGCAAATTCTCAATTCACGATAAGTTGCGGTGCTTCAATAGTGCCAGGTCGTGCACATCGTTGGCGGCCGTGCTTCGGGCTGATTACAGCCAATTCAAACCGGCTTTCTGCTTGTACACCGTTAGATGACTGAGCAAAACGCCGTGTTTGTTAGACGACTGTAGGTACTCTCTGAAATGTGAGCACGTGCCGGCGCAAAGAAAAACCCGCAACCTGTTGTCAGGTTGCGGGTTAAAAAGAGGCGCCGGTGAGATTCGAACTCACGCATGACGGATTTGCAATCCGTTGCCTTAGCCACTTGGCTACGGCGCCGTTCTGGTTGTTTTCAGAGTCGATTCAGTATGCCGGCTTCAGTGCGATGATCGGCTCAGTTGAGTCCCATTCATTAGTCTGAAGCTGTCAAACTTTTCCGATTGGGCAACTGAGGCGGGCATGCTAGTGACCATTCCCCCGACGCTGCAAGGCAATTTCTGGTCGCCAGGCAAGGTTGTTGCCCACGCCAAATAACGCATTGTGGACGAAATAAATCTCTCGGTAGAATTGACTCAATCCCCCCTATCGGCAACTGCCGATAGAAACCTTAAGTCACTTCTTCAATTCGTGTTTTCTGATCTCCGGCTGACGGACAACCTCGATTTCGCGGGCGTTCGCGGCGGAGTGTTTCCTGACCTGAATTCATCGGAGATACTGCCTCTTAGTCCGGGATTTCTGCTTCCAAACTACGAATACCCGGGCAAAGAACCGTCTGCGATGAGTCGCCGGTTCACCTCGTTCTCTTCCTGAAGAGGGCATCGTCGATCCGGCAGCGTCGAGCTGAACTCAGCCCGGCGACAGGGAGCTTCTCCACCCGGACTCTGGCACTTCAGGATGTCGCGGCTCAACCGGAGTTCGCTGCTTCTGCCCAAGGTGGACGGTGCATCGGCCAGACCGGCTGACGACACACCGCTCACCGACCGGCTCAAGCAGACTGGTCCGGAGGAGCAGCCGATGATCCCACTCGTCACCAGCGAAGATTCGCTCAGACGACTCTTTTCAGCCCTGACCGAGCACACGTTCCAGGTCGACCTCGGTGTCGCCGATCCCGTGCTGACCGATTACCTGGTCGAGATGCTCGTTCGTTTCACGCGTTCGGCCGAAATGTACCGCTTCCGAGATGTCGAGGGCCGCCGCTTGGTCGAAGTCGTCGACATGGTCAGCGAAGCCGGGCAACGCGAAGCCAAACCAAAGCGGGAACTGCACCGTCACATCGGTGATTATACGCTGTTCTGGACGGGGGTTTTTCCGGAAGCGTTGAACCGGCTTCAGGCGGTTGACCACAAAGATCACCTGATCGACTACGAGCAGCAAGGGCGACAGTCCTACTTCATCGCCAGCAAGTTCGAAGACGATCCGTACGGCGAAGAGGCTCCGGTGCTGCGTCGACTGAGTCAGGATTACGACCTGGTCCGCTTCGGCCTGAATCGAATCCGTGAAGACTGGGACAAGCTCCCGGCTGAAACGGCAGAACGGTACGCGTCGGAAGACAATTCTCAGAACAATTGACGCGTTCTTTGTAGGCCGGAACAAGCTCAGCGCCGCTCTGTCAGAAAGTAGGGTGCGTCTCGACGCACCAGATGCGGAGTGAGAATTGGATGGTGCGTGGAGATGCACCCTACGGAACTATGGAAGCTGGTGAGAACGGTTACTCTTCGACCTTCGCCCACTGTTTTTCGAGACGCACTTCGGAGACGGGGATCGCTGTTCGTAGCTCCTGAGCGAACAGCGAAACGCGAAACTCTTCCAGCATCCAGCGGTAGTGTTCGAGGTTCGGATCGAACATGTCACGCTCGCGGTGTTCCTCGGCTCGGTATTCGTACAGCCCGACAAGGTCTTCGATCGTCTGCTGAGCCTTGCTGTCTTTCTGCGCTCCGCTCTTAGGCAGCTTGTGCAGTCGAACAGTCGCCGCTTCGAAGTAGCGCGGGTACTGCCTCAGCCAACCCCAGGCGGCATCCGTCAGGAAACTAGGTTTAGTCAACGCAGCGATCTGTTTTTTGACATCGTCGGCGGCGTACTTCCAGTGCGGTGAGGTTGTCGAGTTAATCGCTTTTCGCAGGGCCGCGTACCCCGTCATGATTGCTCCGACCAGGACGATGACATCCTGCGTCGCGACGGGAATCATGCTCTTCGCTTTTTTGACTCGCTGTTGAAATTCCGCTTCGGTTCGCGGGTACGGACCTTTTTCAGGGAACAACGCTCGGTCGACGATCAGATCGCCTAGGTTCTTCTGAAACGCGACGGCACCGCCCATCGCAGCACTCAGCATGACCCATTCGCTGAGTCTGGGAATGTTTTCAATTTGAACTTTGACGAAACGCGCCAGCGCGATTGCCGTCAGTCGCCGAATTCCGGCTCGAGTTTCCAGAGCCGATCTCGCGGGCAGATCTCGGAGTCTGAGAGAAACACAGTCTCCCTCATCGATTAACGTGGGGTAGCCCTTCAGCTCAATCGAGCCACGATGCACGGTGACCTGAGCCGGCAGTTCACCGAAGTCCCAGGCTTTCAGCCCGTCGCGTTGCCAACGATTGTCGTCGATCTTCGAAAAACTGGACGATGCGTTACTGCCAATCGTCTGGCGAATGGTCTTGAGGTCTCGCCCGGTAGCGAGGGACTCACCTTCTTCGTTCACAATGCGAACGTTCATTCGCAAATGATTCGGGAGTCGTTCCTGCTGAAAATCAGACACGGCGACGGGTTCGCGAGCGATCTCAGTCAACAGCCTCGCGATGGTTTGTTCGAAGTTTCCCTGACCGAATTTCAGTTGTGCAGCAACCTGCGTTGCCGTGTCGGCGGCTGGGACAAATTGACGACGCAGTGACTTCGGCAACGATTTGATGAGGGCGGCGACCTTTTCTTCGACCAACCCTGGTACCAGCCAGCCGAGCCGATTCTGGTCAATCTGGTTGAACGCCTCCTGCGGAAGTTCCAGAGTCACTCCGTCTTCGGGCGAGCCCGGTTCAAGGTGATACTCGATGGGTAATTGAATCGTGCCGACTTTGACGGCGTCGGGAAATTCCTGCCCGGTGACTTCTTCTGTGCCTGTTCGACGAAGATCGACCTTCTGCATGTTGAGCAGGCCGCGACGATTCTTTTCCGCCTTTCGCAGCCAGCGTTTCAGGTGATGAATATCCGCGACGTCTTTCGGAATTCGCTTGTCGTAAAATTCGAATCTTTCGTCGTCGTCCACGACCAGGTCGAATCGACGCGTTCGAGTCTGCAGTCCTTCCAGTTCTTCCATCAGCCGAGCGTTGTGACGGATAAACGGGAGTTGGATTTCGAGATGCCCTTCGACAAGGCCGTCCCGAATCATCATCTCGCGAGAGAGTTCCGCATTGACCTTTGAGTATCGCGTGCGGCGGCGAGGGATTACGGGAATGCCGAACAGAGTTACCTTTTCGAATGCCATTGCCGATCCGGCCTGACTGTCCCACTCCGGATCGCTGTAGGTTTTCTTCATCAAGTGCCCGGCGATAGGCTCAATCCAGTCGGGATTGATGCGGGCAACCGTGCGAACGTATCGCTTTGTCGTTTCAACCAGTTCGGCAGCGACGATCCACTTCGGTTTTTCGCTGAACAATCCCGAGCCCGGCCAGATGGTGACTTTCTGACTGCCGGCTGCTGTGTAGTCGTGCCTGTCAGTCAGCAACGCGATGCTTGCCAGGAAGCCGGTGAGCAGGGCTCGATGAATGGCGTCGAAGTTGTCCTGCCGCTTCGTTGGCTTCAGGCCGACTTCTGCGACCAGCTCACTGAGCTGATGGTGAATATCGACCCACTCGCGCATCCGGTTGTAAGAAAGAAAGTTCTGCTGGCACGCTTTGCGAAGCTGGCTGCGTGAGGCTCCGCTCCGCACTTTGTGGTAAAAGTCCCAAAGCTTCAGGTAACCCATGAAGTCTGACTTCGCATCCTGGAACTTCGCATGAGCTTCGTCGGCTGCCTGTTGCTTGTCGATCGGTCTGTCTCGCGGATCCTGAAGCTCCAACGCGGCGGCGATGACCAGAACTTCGTGCAGGCAGTTCTCTTCATGTCCGGCCAGGATCAGCCGACCGACTCTCGGATCAACAGGTAATCGACTGAGTTGCCGCCCGACTTCGGTGATCGAGTTTTTTTCGTCGATTGCCCCAAGTTCGTAGAGGCTGCGGTAGCCGTCCGTAATCGTTCCCATGCGGGGCGGTTCGAGAAACGGAAAGTTCTCAAGCGGCCCCATCCGCAATGCGGTGGTTTGCAGAATGACGGACGCCAGGTTGGTTCGTTGAATTTCCGGAGCGGTGTAAGCGTCGCGGCCCTTGTAGTCGTCTTCCGTGTAAAGGCGGATGCAGATGCCCGGCCCGATTCGGCCGCAACGACCAGCTCGCTGATTGGCCGAGGCCTGAGAGACGGGCTCGACCGGCAACCGCTGCATGCGCGACCGCGCGGAATAGCGGCTGATTCTCGCGGTGCCGGAATCGATGACGTAGTGAATGCCCGGAACCGTGAGCGAGGATTCGGCGACGTTTGTCGCGATGACGATTCGGCGATGTGGCTGAGTCTGAAAGATGCGGCTTTGCTCTTTGGTCGACAGCCGTGCGTACAGCGGCAGGATGTCAGTCATTTGGCCTTTGGAAATCTTTCCGAGCAGTCGGCCTCGCAGCGATTTCGCCGTTTCGTGAATATCACGTTCGGTCGGCATGAAAATCAGAATGTCGCCCGGACCGTCGAGCATCAGCTCATCGACCGCGTCCAGCACGGCTGCCTGCATGTCGGCTTCAGACCGGCGGCGATTGCTCGGTGAGTTGCCGCGTTTGGCAGGCTGCTCGGCATCTTTTGCGTCAGGATCGAATGGTGGGCGATACCGAATTTCGACCGGGTACGTTCGCCCCGAAACTTCAATCACAGGAGCCGGCTTGTCGCCCTTCCCAAAGTGGTCGGCAAACCGTTTCGCGTCGATCGTGGCCGACGTAATGATCACTTTCAAATCCGGCCGCCGCGAGAGGATCTGCTTCAGCCGACCGAGCAGGAAGTCGATGTTCAGCGACCGCTCGTGAGCTTCGTCGATGATGATCGTGTCGTACTGCTCGAAGAACCGATCGCCCTGAGACTCGGCGAGCAGGATGCCGTCCGTCATCAGCTTGACGTAAGTCTGCGGGCTTGTTGTATCCGTAAAGCGAATCTTAAACCCGACGGCCTTTCCGACCGACGAACCGACTTCTTCAGCGACTCGAGCGGCGACCGACCGAGCGGCAATCCGGCGTGGCTGCGTGTGCCCGATCGTCCCCGAAACGCCGCGGCCCATGCTCAGGCAGATCAGTGGAAGCTGTGTCGATTTCCCGGAACCTGTTTCGCCACAGAGGATGACTACCTGATTTTTCTCGATGGCCTCGGCGATTTCGTCGCGTCGAGCACTGACTGGCAGGTCGGCGTTTAGCTCGACAGTTGGCAGGTTCGCAGCCCGTTTCTCGCGAAGTTCGATCGACTTGGCTAGCGAATCCTTGAGCCGTTGAAAGCTCCGGTCGAATGGCTTCTTGCTTTTTGCCGCTCGCTGAACAGAGTCCAGGGACCGGCGCAGACGAAACTGGTCGGCCAGCATGGCTTGACCAATCTGGCGGCGAATTTCGGAGAATGCTGGCTGAGGCTGCGACACGGGACTGTTTTCAGAAAGCTGATCGGACGGGAGCGGCGGACTTTAGCGGTTCTTCGAAAGTCGGGACACGGAACGTTGCAGACAGAAGAACGAAGGCGAGAGGACGAAATGGATTCATTGTCTGACCAGCGGGACCCCGGTTTTGTCAGTCAGTTGAGATCGTCAGGGCGAACCGTTACCACGCTCCCCTCAACGGTAAACGAAATCTCAACTGATGATGCGGAGCGAGCGATGACGGAATCGGTCAAGGGAGACCTTTATGACTATCCGGTTTATTACGACCTGATTTTCGGGTCAGACTGGCGAGCGGAATTCGATTTTCTGACCGCGTGCTTCGACCGGTTTTCCAAGCGTCCGGTTCGCAGAATCTTTGAACCCGCCTGCGGCACCGGGCGACTGATTTACCGGATGGCCCAGGCGGGGTACGAGGTCTCTGGCAACGACCTCAACGCCAACGCCATCGATTTCTGCAACAAGCGTTTCAAAAAGAAAGGTTTCCCGGAGACGGCCGTCGTTCAGGATATGGCCGATTTCAAGTTGAAACGTAAAGTCGACGCGGCGTTTAACACGATCAACACGTTCCGACATCTGCCGACAGAAAAGCTGGCACAGGCTCATCTACAGTGTATGGCCGATTCGCTGGTGAAAGGTGGGTTGTACATCCTCGGCCTGCACCTGATTCCGTCCGAAGGCGAGCGGATGGAAGACGAAGCATGGCACGCTCGGCGCGGGAACCTCGCCGTCAACACTTACATGTGGAGCAAGGGGATCGACACGAAAAAGCGGATGGAGTATCTCGGCCTGAAGATCGACGTCTACACGCCGACAAAGCACATGAAGATTGAGGATGAAATGCTTTATCGGACCTACTCGGCGAGACAAATGAAGTCTCTGCTGAAAAAAGTTCCCGCTTTCGAGTGCGTTGGTGTTTATGATTTTGCCTACGACCTCGACCAGCCGATTACGATTGGCCCGGATACCGAAGACGTCGTTTATATTTTGAAGAAGAAGTAGAGTGGGCATTGCCCACCAGAAATGTGACCAGCGGCGAATGTTCCCTTCCGCGATTTGAATCGGTGGGCGATGCCCACCCAACAGATGAGACGGCATAACGATGAGCGATACTCCTGAATCATCCACTCCAGAGTCCAACACTTCTGAAAGTGCCGAGCCGACGAAGGACGACGCTGTCAGTTTTGCTCAGGCAGCCGAAGAAGAGCAGCCGGGACTGCTGCGGGAATTCGTCGAGTTTCTTGTCGAGAGCAAGGCTTGGTGGCTGACACCGATCATCATCGTGCTATTGGGGGTCGGTCTGCTGGTCATGCTGAGCGGTTCGGTAGTCGCTCCGTTTATCTACCCGATCTTCTGACGGTGACGATGAGTTGGTGGCGAATTCGTAGGCTGGAACGAGGGCAGCGCTGCTCCGGAATGTCACCAGACTTAACTGCCGGAACAGCGCTGCGCTCGGTCCGGCCTACTGGTCGGCTGACAGCAGGTTCGACAGGTCTGTGTCGGTGAATGTGTTTAGTCGTTCGCTGGCGAGGCGGGTGATGGCGAAGGCGCAGGCCGCGGTTGATGTTTCGGGCGAGAACATTTTGGTGAGTGAGTGCCGCGAGACATCCTTCAGCTTTGAGTGGTTGTCAAGAATTTGGTTGCCCAGGAAGCTTCCTTCGCCTGAGACGATGACTGCTTCGCATGGTGAATCGAGAGTTGTCAGCACACGGTCGATGGCTCCGCTGATTCGTTGTCGTTGAACGTTGGCCAGGAAGTCGGCGACGGACTTTGCTTCGTCCAGTGAAAGTTCTGACCGGTCGCAGCACAGTTGTCGGGCGAGGCGATCGTGAGCCCCGGCGATCGTTGCTGGTTGACCATTCGCAGTGTCCAGGTCAGCCGAATCTTCGGAAACGTCTCCATGCAGAAGGTAGACGTCCTGGGTTGTTGCAAAGAATTCGGCGGCGAGTTGAGCGTATCCGTTGCCCGTGACCTGCCGCTCAATTGGGACTGAATAGGCGACGGCACAGACCGGTGTGCGACGAACTCCGGAATAAACGAGTTCCGCAGAGATCAGACGCTCCGAGTCGGTGCGGCCGCTTGAATTCGGGAGACCATTTTGAAGTGGAATGATGTCGGTCGTTGTCGAGCCAATGTCCAGCAGCAGCACAGTTCCCTCCGGAGCGACTCGGCAGACAAAAGTCGCGAGCGCGTGCCAGTTGGCGGCGGCGGTCAGTTGCCAGAACTCTCGAGCGGTGGAAGCGTCGACAAACTCTCCGACTGTTTGCCACACGGCGATGGGAATTCGGTCGGAAACGTGTTCAACTGCGGCGAGGATTTTGTCGACGCCTTCGGCTTTTGTGGCGAAACAGTCTGCCAGTTCGCCGGTCATTGTGACGGCCACGCCAGAGCACGGCAGCCAGTCGCCAATCAAGCTCGTCAGCGTTTCGGCTAACTTCTCGGGAGACTTCCACAGCGGAAACGAATGAGACCGGGACTCACCGTCGCTGTGCGCGGCTTTGATATTTGCTCCGCCGATGTCGAGGCCGACGATGTGATTCATGACGTTTCCAGGGTTACTTAGTCGTTGCCGGTTGAATCGAGACGATTGTCTCATCTCGATCCTTCTCTTCGACTTCGACCTGGATGTCAAGAAACCTCTGGACTACATCTAGGTGCGTTGTTGAGTGTGGCGACAGGCTGAGCGTTCGGAATCGCCCGCCGCCTGTGCCTTGCCCGGCTCCGATGGCGAGTGGCAGGATCAACTGATCTGCCAGGTATTCTCCGACCGGAACGTCCCCCTTCAGGTATCGCCGAACTTGCTTGACGCATTTTTCAGCGACAGCCTCGGCAGGCCGGCCTTTCTCACCGAAGCTGGTGAAAACTTCGGTCACGTGCTGACTCTCAATCTCGACGATGAGCGCGTTGCCGGGGCCTCGGGCGTTTGTGACTTCTTCAACGGTGCCAGATTCCTGCCCCCAGTTGCATTTGTTGATAACTCGTCGACATTCACGTTCGCCGATGTGGGCTGGCAGGTTGCTGACCAACGCTCGGACACTGCGACGGGAAAGGCTGCCGCGATCGAGAAGGCTGATCGTTTTTAACTGACCGGCGGGTTCGATCGAGACGATGGCTCGCCCACCCCCAGCGGGATAGAAGCCGGGCCGTTCCAGTGTCATCTCGATTTTCGGACTAAGTCGTGCAACGAGTGGTGCGTAAGCCTTCTGTAAAAAATCGAAGGGCGGAGCGAACGGGTTGTGAGTGCCGCCTTCAAGAATGACTTGAGACGGACCGTCCGCAACCATCAGCGCAGGCAGAACAGTTTGCAGAACGAGCATCGTGCTGCCAGCCGTTCCAATGTTGAAGTTGTACTCGCCCGCCGAAAGTTCGTGCGGATGGAACATGACTTTCGATGAGCCGATTGCGTCACCCTCGACGACTGCCTTGCCGATCTCGGCTGCTGCCTGGAACGCTGTCAGGTGTTGACGCATGAGCCCCGGACGCGATCGTTTGGCGCGAACGTTCTCGATCGTGACAGGTTGCCCCGTAACGAGTGAAAGCGCGAGCGACGAGCGAACAATCTGTCCGCCGCCTTCGCCTTGTGAGCCGTCTATCGTGATCATGGTTGTTGAGCAGTTGGCTGATGTTGAACGTTTTGCGGAAAACGATTTCGGTGGAGATGCAGAGGATGGTGGACAGCCTGCGTCCGGCCAGGGTTACCGCAAAAAATCACTCCGGCCCAATTATTCCGCGGTTGATACTGCGGTACCTGCCGACGGGACTGAGCTTCGCGTTCCTGGGGCGCCGAGCGGGTGCATCAGGTGATCGATCAGCACGTTTTCCATGATGATGCCGTGAACATCGTCGCCTTCTGTGATGACTCCGACGCTTTCGCCCGAGTCACGAATTGCCAGCAGGGCCGTGAGTCGCGTCGATTCAGCTGGAATTCGGGGCATTATTCGAACCATTGATTCCGCGGGGCGGGAACCAAGTTCAAGATCGAGGACCCGGACATACCCGAACCAGTCAGTCGAAGATTTGTGACGTCGCACGGGGATGTGAGTCAGATGATTTTCACGTGCGTATTCCAGAAGTGTTTCGCGACTCGCGTTCTCCTCTTCTCCGAGAATTGTTTCGGTAGGGATCATGATTTCAGAGATTGGACGCGTTGCGTCGTGCAGCAGGCCATGCACAAGGATTCCCTGCTGATTGGTCAGGACACCGTGTTCGTGTCCTTTGCTAAGGACTTGGATCAGGCGGTGGCGGCCGAGAAGGAAGTCGACCTGATTTGACGTCGCGGAACTGAGTTTTTCAAGCAGTCGCGCGATCCAGACTAGGGGCATCGAGGCTGGCAGGAACGATCGGTAGAACAACTGGAATAAGCGACTGTTGTTGCGGAGCAGTTTTGTGGGGGCTCGGAAGTAAAGGTTCTTGGGCATCAACTCGCCAAAGACAAAGATCACCGGAGCAAAAAGTAGTGTTGCTCCAACTTCGACAACGCTGCTGGGCGAATCGATAAACGCTTCCGCTCCGAGACCGATGGCAATGGTTGTCAGGTAGTTTGCGATGTTATTGCCGACCAGCGTCGTGGCGACGAAGAATTCCGGGTTCTGAACGAACCACAGCAGCCGCTTAGCAACACTGTCACCGGTGTGAGCGTCAATGCTTAGCCGCAGAAAGCTGACTCGGTAAAAGCCGGTTTCTGAGCCGCTGAAGAATGCGGACAGACGCACTCCGACGACAAACAGCGAGCCCGCGATTGCCAGTAGCAGCCAGAAATTCATGCGTTACCTAGCTGCCTTTCTGGTCGGTTGAAGATTGCGGGGTGACATGCACGACGAAGTGTTGCCGCGAAGTCTGTTCAAGGACTGATAATTCAAAACCTTGCCACTGACACTGGTCGCCGACTTCCGGGATGCGCTGCAGTTGCTCGTGGAAAACTCCAGCGACAGTGACCTGCCCATCGACTTCCGGTTCGAACTCAATATTAAGACGACGGCTGAGATAACGGAGCGAGGTCATGCCATCGACATGCCAGGTGTTTTCGTCTTTGCTTTGAACAGGGTCGCGTTGCAGGACTCGCCTGGCGCGGCTGGGTTCTGCTGACAGAATCGAATCCACGATGTCTTCATAAGTGACGACGCCGATGGTCTCGCCGAACTCGTTGACAACTGACGCGAGTGATAGCGAGGCATCTTCCAGACGCTGCAGAACCTGGGCGACGGGGGCGCACCACGGGATGTGAATGACTTCTTCTGCTGCGTTTTCGAGATTCTGCTTCGCCAGAACTGTGAAGCTGGCAAGCGGAACGGCCCCGATGACGTTGTCGCCTTCTTCAGCAAGGATCACCAGGTAGTCAGCAGGGATGGGCGTGTCGGCAAGGTCCGAGAGATGCACCGGAGCAGCCACCGCTCGATAGGTTCCTCGGGGACGCATGACTTCTTCGACGGGAATCTCGGACAGATCGAGAATGTTGTGCAGGACCAGGCGTTCCTGGCGAAGAACTGACTGATTGCCTGCGGAATTCTCAATGGCCTGTTCCAGATCTTCTGGATGAAGGTACGGCTCACGTTTTATTTCCGGCCAAAACACACGGCGGAGCGAACGCGTGACGGATTCAAACGTCGGAGCAAGCGGGTCAAACAATTGGACAGCGAATGCCAGCGGGAAACTGACGAGGCGAGCCAGTGGCTGGCGGAACATTACCGCGCTACTTTTCGGGACAACCTCGCCGAACACGATCATCAGGCTGAGATTCAGAATGCCGAAGATCCCGGCCGCAGCACTATTTCCACTTGCAACCAGCTTGCCCGAGATTACGACTCCGCAGGCAAAGAAGGTCAGGTTGATCAGCAGATTCCAGAACAGGACCGCTGTCAGCAGTCGATCGGGTTCTTTGAGCAAACCGACAATAATGCGTTCGCTCGGACGATCGTTTTGTTGAAACGTCTGAATCTCTTCCGTCGACAGAAAGAAGAGGGCCGTTTCACTGGCCGAAAAGAATCCGGAGCCGATCAACAGGCACAGCATGGCCGACATCAGCAAAAGAGCGTCGGGATTCTCAAGCAGTGCCTGCATTTTTAGTGACTGTATCAGCCCTTGTCGGAAGTGCTTCGGCCTAATGCGACGTCAAATTCGCTGACTGCCGGAACCAGCATCGCCAGAGTTGTGAATCCGTAAGCGGCGGCGATTGACAGCGAAACGCCCAGTGTGCCGCCCAGCAGGAATGTCGTGATCGCGTAAAACGTCAACACGGGGAGCAGCCCACCCGCCATCCACAGGGCTGGCGACGGATTGCGGAACGTGAGCGATTGCCCCAGTCCGAGACTGCCAACACCAATGAAGAGAATGAACGCGCCGATCTGGTTTCCAAATGAGCCGCGCGTTTCGACCAGCAGAATCATCAGGATGAAGATCCCGATGAAGAGGAAGAAGATCGTGCCCATGCTGTTTGCGATGGCCTGGCGGGAGCTCCAGAAAACGAGTCCTGAATGCAGACCGAGCATCGCGGCGAAGGACACCAGCGACAGAAAACCGATTCCCAGATAGATGCCGTTTTCGAGCGTCATTGATCCTTCAGCAACGAACCATGCGGCGATTGCCAGCGGAATCAAGGCCAGTTCTTTTGTGTTGTAGAGAACGCCGCCGAGCTTGCCGTAGACAAACTCTTTCGCGGAGATATCAGTGGCCACGAGCAGGTCCAGAGTCTGCCCGTCGCGTTCGCTGGTGATTGAAGTGGCAGCCTGCGCGTTGATCAGCATCAGCCCGAGAATACCGAGACTCACAAAGGCGAAGACAGGTCGCGAAACCATGCCGAGAATCAACTCGCCCGAATCGCCCGATAGAATCGCGCTGTAGAAGATCGTTGCGGCCATGAACAGATAGGCCAGTTTGATGAAGACGACTCGGCGGCCGTAAGCGCGGGTTCGCATTTCCCGCCAGATGACCGGGTTCGACCAGATTCGGCGATGGCGAACGACCGATGCCGACTCGCCGGATTCTGAATCAGCAGATTCCGTTTCCGGCTGGATGAAGAGTTTTCGAGACGGGTTCCAGACTCGCAGCCGGTTGATTGAGATTGCCGTCAGAGCGGCCGACAACAGACAGAGTGCGATCACTGAATCGACCGCGGGAAGCGAGCCTGGCGTTGTGATCAACGGATCAGCGAGTGGTGAGGTGATCTCCAGCACGGCTCGGAACGGACTGAATGCTGCGGCCCACTCGCCGACGATCGAATGAGCAGGCGATAGAGCGACGATCGTTTCGATGGCTCCCAGATAAACGACCAGACCTAGCACGCTTGTTGCGAGTGTTTGAAATGTCTTTTCCTTGAGAAACGCAATGAGTGCAGCCCAGCTCCCGGCCAGCAACGCCGTCACAAAACAGATGGCTATCAGCCAGAAAATCTGGTGAGCGGCGATTCCACCGAGCAGTTGCAGGAAGAGGAAGACCGGGGCCGAAATCAGAATTAGAGTGCCCACCTGTAGGACACTGGCGAAGAGTTTGCCCAGCACAATCTCGTGATTCGACAGGTCTGTCATCAGCAAGAGGATGAGTGTCTGTCGGTCTTTTTCCTGTGCGATGTTTCCGGCTGTAAACAGCAGCGAAAAGAAAAGCACCAGGGAAAGTTGCACGAAGGCCAGGATCTGAAATACCTGTTGGCCGAAACCGGCCATCGCAGAAATTCCGCGGACATCCTGAAAGCCGAACGTGACCTGCCCGGCCGTCCACAACAGGACGAACAGCAGTCCGATATAGCCTGAACGGATCAGGTAGTGACGAAATTGTCGCGGTAATGTCAGAACTTCGCGACTGAAAATCGGGCCGGCGATCAAACGGGCGTTCCCGGAATTACGATGATGAAGTGGCTGCTGGAGATGAATCGTCGAAATAATCTACGTGCAACGGCATGCCGAAGCTAAGAATTGGATCGCAGATTATAGGCACCAGCTCTGTCGGCTCCACCCTCGTTGGGCAATATCGACGATTTAATATCTCAACATGCCCGGTTCGATCTCGACCGCCCAGACGTCGATTCCGCCGGCCATGCTTTGAGCTGTGGAGAATCCCTGCTGCCTCAGCCAATTGGCGACTCGCAGGCTTCGACCGCCATGATGGCAGTGAATGATGATCTCAGACTCGCGGTGTTCTTCCAGTTCGCCGACTCGTTCGGCCATTTCACTCATCGGGAGCAGCGTCGTCCCTTCGATTTTGACGGCGTCGTACTCGGACGTTTCGCGGCAATCGACGAAAAGAAATTGATCGCCGGCATCAACCTTGGCTTTGACAGATGGGCAATCGATTTCGAGCGGAACTTCCTGAGCAGACATATCGAAAATACCTTGAAAAATTGACGACCTGAAGCGACCGGAAAGATCATTCTGAGGAACCACCAATGGACACGAATAAACACGAATTTGACAGAAGGAATTAGTGTTTATTCGTGTCTATTAGTGGTTCGCAAGTCGGTCTATTGTCAATGAAAGAGGGCTGTTCGGCAGCCACAATGCCAACTCGCGTTTGACGACAACCAGATTAATTTGGGGGAGGGAATCCGTGTCGATCGTCGGCGGGCTTGTCGTCAGAGCCGACGGCTTCTTTGACGAATTTCGCGAACTGCGATTTTGGCTGTCCTGCGTCGGTCGCGGCTTTGTCGCGTGCGGCTTTGCGGTCGGCCAGTTTCTGCTTGGCGACTCGGCGTTCGCGTTCTTTCTGCTTGGCTTTTTTGTCTTTGGCCATATCTAAATCCTCGTCGGTAGATTCTCTGAAGTAAATTTCTCAGTCCGGGACGTTGCTGGTCGGCCTCACGAATTTAGCCTTGCCTGCACAGGCGGGTTGTAGAGGATGCCGCCGTGCAGTGGCAGTGGGGCAACGGTAATTGGCTCTAACGGCTATTGTTGACTTGGCCACGATGCTGTCTGAACTGCCTGGCCGTTCGCCGGCTGTTCATTCTGCGAATTTGCTGGTCGCAAGTGTGGGTTAGTCATGTGTGGTTGTCCGAAGCTTGCCTGGGTCGTCGGCGATGCCAGCACCTGATTCTGCCACGGCTGATTGTTCAGACCAGGTTGCTGCCAGTTTGCACTCCGCTGTTCGGCCGGTTGAGTCGAGTTGCTGAACGCGACTGGCCGAGTGACGTCGGCTTGAGACGTTGGCATCTGCAACCACGGTTGGGCAGTCTGAGGATCGAGCCCCATCTGGTCAGCGAGCGATTGGCCGTGAATCTGTCGGACCGGAGCCTGCATGTTGGCCTGACCTGGGATTCCTTGGGAGTACGGCGGCGCTGCTCCGGGGAATTCCTGGTTGGGTAACTGCTGTGGTTGCTGAGTTTGGCCTGACGTACGGTCGTAGCTGAAGCGGGAGTTGCTCTCGTACAGGTTTGCTGGCTGCTGCGGGCCACCATTCGGAACAAAATTGCTCTGGTGCGTGCCGTTTCCAATTGGCTGTCCCTGTTGCTGAGTCTGACTCTGGCTGGTGTTGATCGGTGCGAGAGCTCCGGACCCGGCGGCCATGCCAAGTCGCATGGCCTGGCGGTCCGCTTCGGAATACTGCTGAATCCGCTGGCCTCGATCGATGCGAGCCATCGGCCGCTGCTCGTTGAAGCCGAGCTGCTGAATTTGCTGAGGATTGTTTCCGCCATTCATTGGCTGAAGTTGATTTGGCGGCGAGGACTGACCTTGTGAGTAGTAACCGTTGCCAGCCGGGAACTGATTCGACTGTCCGAACTGACCTGTCGGGACTTGCGAAGGCTGAGTGTTTAGCTGCGGAACACGACCATCGTATGGCCCCGCAGATGGTGCCGTGTTCTGAGGGCTGCCGCTTTGTCCGTAGAAACCGAGGCTTGGTGCAGTGTTACCTTGCCGTGGCTGTGTAACTCCAGGCTGGGCAGTTCCTGGTTGACCATTCCAAGCAGGATTTGCCGGAGCCAGACTCTGAATCGGATTTCCATACTGGTCTCGCGGCACAGCGTCAGGAGAGAGTCGTTGTGGGGCAGTCTGCTGCGATGGTGGTTGTATTCGGCCCGAATTCTGCGGGTTCGACCACTCGAACGCGGGATTCGTGCCGGGGTAAACGTTGTCGCCGTACTGTCTGTAAGCCTGATTCGGTTGCCCCTGTGGAGAAGCACGGTTCGGCTGACCGGAGTTTGGATTCGGGCTCTGGTACTGATTCGGCGCGAGGTTTTGAGGAACGGCCAACGTATTCGGTGGTTGAGACTGTCCGTACGGCGAACCCGGAAACTGTGGCGGTACTGACGACCCTTGCACACTCGTCTGGAACGGCGGTGTCTGCTGCCTCGGTTGCCCTTGCTGTTGTGGCGGGACTGCCAGTGGCCCCGCTGGGTTTAACAGATGTGCGTAAGGATTCTGTTGAGGCGTGTTCTGGCTCTGAGGATCGCCGCCGCGTGCGGGCCCGCCACCTTGATACTGCTGATTCTGTCCTTGAGGATTCCAGTTAGGCTGAGGTGCCACGTTTCCGTTGCCCTGCGGCTGGAACTGCCCCGGAGCGTTGGTTTGTGGCGTGCCGTTCGACTGTCCCGGAGGGCCGATGTGCATGACGCCTGAATTTGCTGGCCAGCGGCGGTTCGATCCGGATGCCTGCTCAATATCACGCATCTGCTGATTCAGGTCGGCGTCGTTGTTCAGTGCTCCTGATCGAGTGTCGTACGCTCGTTCCGCGGCGATCGCCCGCTTGACTCGCAAGTCTTCCTCGTAATCGTTGAGAATTCCCTCAGCTTGCCGTCGTTCGGCTCCCTGTTTTTTGAGTCGTCCCATTTCTGCCTGGATTTGCGACCAGGTGTTAAGTTCCTGCCCGTTTGAGTCGATGACGCCGCCGTCGCCGTTGATGGTCGGGCCAGCTTTGGCAAGTGATCCGTTGGCTCGGTTAATGATCCACGGAGCCGGCCTGGACGTGATGCCGGTCAGCGTTTCCTGAGCCTGCTGCTCGTCTCCAACCTGACGCAGCCAGGCGAGCGCGCCCTTCGGATCTCCGGAGTAGGCATAGGCTGCCGCCAGATTCACCTTGGCGATGGCCAGGTTTGGCTCGCGCGTGACGGCCTGCATCAAATATTGCCGAGCTTCGCCGAGGCGCCCCTGCTGAAGATACGAATAGCCAAGGTCGCTTAGCAGGTAGCCGTCTTCACGATTCGCACTAAGAGCTTCCAGGTAATGCCGCTCTGCTTCTTCGAACTGCTTGGACATGTCACTGATTCGGCCGAGCATGTGATGCGCGGTCGCGTGATGCGGTTCGATACTCAGCACTGTTTCGTATTGAATGCGGGCGTCGTCGTAGAGGCCCTTCTGCATCGAGTCGTTGCCTTTGGCGAGAAATTCCCGCAAACGGCCGACGTTGTTGATCCCGATCGCTGGAGTCTTTGCTCGCGTTTCGGCCGCTTTTGAGGATGCGTTCCGCCATCCTCGACCACCAATCCGTGGCTTCGTCGCGCTGACCGATCGGTCAGTACCTGACGATGCTTTTTCAGTGGTCAGCGTTTTTTGTGGGTTGAGCGAGCTGAATAGCCCATCGCTGAACATCGGCGTTTGACATCCGACAATCAACAGACACAGGCCGGAAGCAACAAATGGTGGGAGTTTGCGCATGAGGGCAACCATCCGTGGTTGAGGCAGGAAGTCGACAGGCAGGACGCCAACCGGAGATAGAATCTTCCCGAAGTGATGAGAGGCGGATTTATACGAGCATCTCTGAATTCATGTCGAGATGAGGTTTCGACGGCAGATTGGGTTAGATATGGTTTCTTGATTACAGAAGTGAGGCGAATATCAGCCGCCTGCCACGCCTGGCCGGGGAAGTCCGCAGTGAACAAAGCAACTCTCATTCGACGCGCTGGCATGTCGGTTCCACCGGGGCGGCGTTCGACCCCGGAAACTTCACGGTCGGGTGGTGGTGAGCTAACCTCTGGGCTGCCCGCTTTTCAAACCGCAGGACGAAATCCCATGACAAGATTGATTCCGGCCATCGTTGGCCTGTTTGCCCTGACGTTTTCCGGTCAGCCGACTCACGTCGAAGCTGCGGACCGCCCGAACGTCATCTTCTTCATCGCCGACGATGTCAGTTGGAACGACTACGGCTGCTACGGAAACCCGGCAGCTCGAACGCCGCATATTGACGCTCTGGCGAAGAACGGAATTCGTTTCGACCAGGCATATCTCACGGCAAGTAGTTGCAGTCCGAGCCGGTCGAGCATCATCACGGGCCGATATCCACACAACAATGGGAAGGCGGCCGAGCTGCACCAGCCGATTTCGTGGAACATTCCCTGGTTTCCCGAACTGCTCCGCGACGCCGGTTACTTCACCGCGATTAGCGGCAAGCATCACATGACGGCGACTAAGGGGCCGAAGGGTGAAACTCGGCCGAAGCCATTTGATTCTGTCGACGGCGGCAGATCGAAAGGCAACAGCGGCGGACACGCCAACTGGGTTAAGACGACGGAAGACCGGCCCAAGGACAAACCATTCTTCTTCTGGTTCGCCGCGTACGATGCTCACCGCGGGTGGGATGCCGACAGACAGTGGGGCGCCGATCGCTACGGACCGATGCACAAAGCCAAAGACGTCATCGTGCCTCCGTTCCTCGTCGACGATCAGGCGACTCGCGAAGACCTGGCGTCTTACTACAACGAAGTGACACGCTTCGACCACTACATCGGAGCTGTCGTGGCCGAACTGAAAAGGCAGGGCGAACTCGACAACACGCTGATCTTTGTCCTGGCCGACAACGGACGACCGTTTCCGCGTGCGAAGACTCGCATCCACGACTCGGGCATGAAGACCGCTCTGGTCGCGCACTGGCCGAAGGGGATCAAGAAAGCTGGCTTAGCCAGCGACAGTCTCGTCAGCGTGATCGACCTCGCACCGACCGTGCTGTCGGCCGCAGGTTTGAAACCGACGCCATCGATGCAGGGAGTCAGCATGCAGCCGTTGTTCGAGAATTCTTCGTCGGCGATTCGCAAGTACGCATTTTCCGAACACAACTGGCACGACTACGAAGCTCACGGTCGAGGAATTCGCGGTAACGGATTTCTCTTCATGAAAAACTCGCGGCCGTACCTCGCTCTGCAAGGGCCTGCCGATTCCGTGCGTTCACCGTCGCATGTCAGCCTTCAGGCAAAGCGAGACGCCCAAAAGTTGACGGCAGCTCAGAAGGATGTCTTCCTGGCACCCCGGCCGTCGGTCGAGCTTTACGATCTGAAATCCGACCCGCATCAGCTCAACAACCTGGCCGGGAAGGCAAAATTCGCAGCCCAGCGAAAGCAGTTAGCCAGCGTGCTGGAAACGTGGATCGACGAAACCCACGACAGCGTCCCTGAAGATATTTCTCACGATTCCTTCGCCCGAGAAACCGGCAAGGCGCTAAACAAGAAAGACTATCGACAAACGACTCCCGGCGAAGATCGAAACGCATCGTCAACCAACGCCCCCGGCCCTCGTTAACTTCCATAGGTCAGGCTTGGCCTGACGAAGTCCTGAAAATTTACAACCACGAAATACACCAAATACACGAAAACCAGGCCGACAGGTTGAATCCGTCTGTCAGTCTCCAACAAAACTTCAGACAAATTTTCTTTCGTGTATTTCGTGGTTGCTTCCTCAAGCACATTCCCGCATGCAAAATTTCAATAATCTTCAGGAAGTCGTCAACCGCTGCGACGAAATCATGTCGCACGCGTGGATGGTGCGTACATTTGTTAAACACAGCGAAGAAGTGGAAGACTACCCCGAACTCGACGGACTGATGGGCGTCGCACGTACGATCTTCGATGCGTGCCGCGCGTTGGAGACTCAAGTCAGCGATCCGGCGAAGTATCTGCACATGCTTCGCAAAAAGATCGGGCGACTGAAGAAAGCAACCGTCGAATTCGAGCGAGACGCGAAACAGGTCTCGGTTCACACAAATTTCATGATGGCAATCCGGTCGACTCAGATTTGCGTGAGAGAACTTGAAGAGCTGCTGGAAGTCGGTACGAAAATTCAGCAGGCCCAAGCCTCATCGGACTCTTAATTAAAAACTCACTTCGAATAAAGTTCGATGAATTGAGCAGTGACGTTTCAGCCACAGAGTTCACAGAGGCCTCCGAGTAGCTGTGAAAAAAATCTCTGAGGCCTCTGTGCTCTCTGTGGCTTGAATCCAGATCTGTACGCGACAAGAGCTTCTGAGCAGGCTCCTCAAAGAAATCTACGATTTGCATGTCGAATAGTGTTTCGCAATCCGCGGCGGTCGTTTCAGAAGCTGACGAGAGCGCCGTGTCCGGGGACTGGATTCGAGTTCGTGGAGCCCGGGTTCATAACCTGCGGAACATCGATGTCGATATCCCGCGAGACAAGCTTGTCGTGATTACCGGCGTTAGCGGAAGCGGGAAGAGTTCTCTCGCATTCGACACGCTGTTTGCGGAAGGGCAGCGTCGGTATCTCGAATGTCTTTCGGCGCGAACTCGGCAGCATCTCACGCAGCTTGAACGTCCCGACGTTGATTCGGTGACCGGTTTGCCGCCGACGATTTGTGTCGATCAGAAAGTCGGTTCTGCGAGGATTCGAAGCACGCTCGCAACGACTACCGAAATCTACGATTACTTAAGACTGCTTTACGCGAGGGCAGGGCAGGCTCACTGTCCCGATTGCAACGTTCCTGTTTCGCAGCAAAGTGTAGCGACAATTGTCGAACGCATTCTTGCCCTCGGTGAACGTCGCAAGGTCATGATTCTTGCGCCGTTGGTTGTCGGGCGAAAAGGTGCTCATCGCGACGTCTTCGAGAAAATTTGCAAGGCTGGATTCGTCCGTGCGCGAGTTAATGGCGAGATCGTTGATGCAGGATCGCCGCCGGATCTACCACGCAGCGATGCGCACACGATCGAAGCGATTGTCGATCGGATTATCGTCAAGCCAGGCATCGAAGATCGTTTGCGTGAGTCCGTCGAGCTGGCGTTGAAGCATGGCGATGGTTCATGCCTGGTTTGCGAGCAGGTCGACGATGCATGGGATGATCAACTCTTCAGCAGCCGCTGCTGTTGTCCGGATTGCGGCACGAGTTTTCCACCGTTGGAGCCTCGATCGTTCAGCTTCAATAGTCCTTACGGAGCATGTGCGGCGTGTCGCGGGCTCGGCCGAAAAGTTCCACCGGAAGTCCAGGCGAAGACAAACCAATTGCGTACCGAGCTGACTCGGCAGCCGCTTTGCGAGGAGTGCCACGGAGCCAGGCTCGGTCCGGTTTCCTGTGCCGTCACATTTTCCCAAACGAAACTGCATGAACTAACGGCGATGACCGTGGCCGAAGCCGCAGAGTTCATTCGAAATGTCGAGCTGAACATGGCTCCGGAAGCAGCTCAGGCCACACAGAGTATTCTTCCGGATGTGGCGTCGAGACTCGAATTCCTGCTGAACGTCGGCGTCGACTATCTGACACTTGATCGTCCGACGCCGACACTATCGGGTGGCGAGTTTCAGCGAGCACGCCTCGCCAGCAGTCTCGGATCAGGATTGATCGGGATTTGCTACGTGCTCGACGAACCGACGATCGGTCTGCACTCCCGCGACACGAATCGGATGATTGAAATCCTCAAAGATCTGCGAGATCGAGGGAACAGCATCCTCGTCGTGGAGCACGATGTTGATTTGATGAAGGCTTCAGAATGGCTCGTTGATCTGGGCCCCGGAGCCGGAAAGGAAGGCGGATCCGTGCTGTGGGCCGGACCGCCGACTGAGCTGACTGGCGACTCACCGACGGCCGCAGCGATGTCGACGGATTCAGATTCACCTTTCAATTTGTCTGACGAATCGTCTGTAAGAGACAAATCCATCGAGGAATTTGGGCGGCATTTGCGGCTCGAAGGAGCGAGTCGGCATAACCTCAAGGATGTGACCGTCGAGATTCCACTCGGAGTTCTGACCGTCGTTACGGGCGTCAGCGGTTGTGGCAAGTCGTCGCTGATCACGCACACGCTGATCCCCGCCGCACGGCATGCGATCAACGAGTCGTACCGTAGCCGTCGGGCTTCGACAGCCGACGATGCGTCGCCACCGCCGACGGATTTGTCACAGCTCGACATCGCCTGTCGCAGCATTTCTGGAACTGAGCACATCGATCGTTTGGTTGTGGTCGATCAGTCACCAATCGGTCGGTCGGGACGCTCGAACCCGGCGACTCATACCGGGATGTGGGACGAAGTTCGCAAGGTGTTTGCAAAGACTCGCGACGCTCGCGTTCGAGGTTTCAAGGCACGACGTTTCAGCTTCAACGCGAAAGATGGACGCTGCCCAGAATGTGAAGGCCGAGGAACCCAACGCATCGAAATGAACTTTCTCCCGGACGTGCATGTCGAGTGCTCCGATTGTCGCGGTGCTCGATTCAACGCCCAAACGCTCGGTGTGAAGTATCGAGGCAGCAGCGTCGGTGACGTGCTGCGAATGCGGATCGACGAAGCTCGCGACTTCTTCAAAGACTTTCCGAAACTGAAGTCAACGCTCGAAGTGATGTGCGATATCGGGTTGGGATACCTTGAACTCGGCCAGTCGGCGCTGACACTTTCCGGTGGCGAAGCTCAGCGAATTAAACTGGCCGCAGAACTCGGCAAAGGTGGAGAGGAGAAAGTTCTGTACGTCCTGGACGAGCCCACAACCGGACTCCATCCAGCCGACGTCGCTCGCCTGCTCGCTTTGTTCAGGCGCCTGATCGAAGAGGGAAACAGTGTGCTGGTCGTCGAACACCACCTCGACGTCATCGCATCCGCCGACCGGATCATTGACCTCGGCCCTGAAGGCGGAGAAGCCGGCGGGCAAGTCATTGTTAACGGTTCGCCACGAGATCTGGTTGACGCGGCAGAAGTCAGCCACACGGGGACTGCGTTGAAAAACTATTTCGTACAGTGATGCGAAGTGGACTCAGGCTGTCGGTTGAAGAGCGGATTCGCGGCGAGGTGACGAGGCTGTAGTTGTGAATGATTCTTCGGGCCGAGTGAGGACTGCCCAGAAGTACGCCGTGAAGAATTCTCTTATCCACGGCGTTTTCAGAAACGGACGAGTCCAGCCTGCAAGACGTGAGCCGAAAGGTTGTGGTCGCAATGTCCAGTCGAGTGGGCTCGCTTCGAAGGCTCGTTCAAAGTCGCGAACCAAGTACTTGTTGAGATAGTCCGTGTCGATTGACTCGTTGAGATATCGATTCTGAATTCGCTCACCATTTGCATCGAAGTCATGCATGTTCGGCGTGTACCAGTCTGAATGATAAACGCGCCGGCAGGTCCGCAGCAGTGTTCTTTCTGAAAAGAATACATGAGCCCACGGAACGGGCATTGTGGACCAAAGGTGCGGTGCAAATGGGTGGTGCCAGCCCCAGGTGCCAATCAGAAGCTGACCGCCAGGTGCCAGTACGCGGTGACATTCCTCAAGCAGGACGGCTGGTTTTGCAACGTGCTCGAAAACGTCGTAGGCGACGATGACCGTGACAGACTGGTCGTCCAGCGGAAGTCGGTCGGTGTCACTCAGGTGGAACGAGAGTCCGTTCCGAGCAGGCTGTTGTTTTGCGATTTGGATTGCCTCGGCATCAATGTCGACGCCGATGACTTCTGATGCCCCCGCATCAAGGTAGCAGGGTGAAATTGCTCCGTCGCTGCATCCCAGATCCAGGACGATCTCTCCCGCCAGTTGCACACCGGATCGTTCGGCAGCGTCGGTGATTTCCCTGGCCCTGGTCAGTCGATATTCGGCGTAGTTTTCTTCCGACTGCAATGCGTCTTTCATGTCGTCAGAATGGGCAGCTTCCGACTGATGCATCAGTTTTGCGAGTTGATAGAGAATCTGCTCAGAGATCCACATGTGCCGGTTTCCTGCCAAGTGTTGAGCGGTGAGTTTGTGTGTCGAGCGTTTTGACGGCTGCAAGAAACCGTCGGTCTTGCGGCCTGCGCTTCCAACTCGCTCAGCATACTTGATCACGCGACGGAGTCAGTTTTCGTCGGGACGACTGGCCGTTTTTCAGAATACATGTTTCACTCAGTTGCCGGTTCGACATGAGTGTTGCTTTTGGGCAACGCCGGGACTGCGAAGATGATTTCTCAAAGCGACGTTCTGGCGTGACAACAGGCTGGCGTGTCGAGGTCAGATGTTCGCACAATCCGTCAATCGTCCGGTCAGATCGCTCAGCACAGACTCTTGATCTGCGATCCAGTCTTTTGTGAGGACAACGGCGACGTCCCAGCCGAAGGCACTCAGCAGTCGAGGCTTCATCAAGTCGCGCTCGAGCAGGTCGGTCTGTTCATAGTAGCCGCGGCCGTCGAGAAGGATGCCGAGCTTGTACGATTCCGAATCCGAACGGCAGACGGCCAGATCGCAACGGAAGTGTGATTGTCCGACGTTTGACTCGACGACGAACCCACGCTGGCGAAGTTCGTTCGCAATCTGCTCGGCGATTGTGAATTCCTCAATCTCATCCGAATCGTGTTCGGATTTCAGCGAGACCTGACGAAGAATCAGTGAGGCCCGATCCTGATCGCCGATCGACGATGCCTCGGCGTAACGCAGATAGTTTTTCAGACAGTTCGCTCCGACGTTGTACTCGTTGGTGATCGCGGACGAGCGAATTGAACTGACCAGAGCCATGTGATGCTTTGACCGAGAGAACGCCACGTTGAGACGTTTTTTCGCCGCCGGACCGATTGATCGGCCCGAAGTTCATTCTCATCTTTCCGGTTGCGTCTTGACCGTAGCAGACGCTCATGATGATGACGTCGCGTTCGTCACCCTGGATGTTTTCCAGATTCTTCACGAGCAGCCCGACGAACTGACCGTCGTCTTCGCGGTCGTATTCGGCTTCGAGTTTCGTTGCGAAGTCAGAGTCTTCCCGAGTCAGTGCCGCCAGAGCCTGTTCGATCTCGTCCTGCTGAGCTTCAGAAAACGCCACGATGCCGATTGTTACTGGATGCTCGTTGTTGAGCAGGCCTCGGACAAGCTGAGCGATGTACTCAGCTTCGGCCGTGTTGCGACGCTTCTGGTAGACGCCGTGTTCGACGAAATGAAAACTGACCGGTCGATTCAGAAGTTCGGCGGATGCTGGCTCGCCCGCTTCTGCGGCCGTCGCAATCAGTTCATGACGCTTTGCAACGATCCGGCGTTCATCCGGCACGGTCAGCAGGCGACCTTCGTAAAACGCCCAGTTCGAAAAGCTGATCAACGATTCTGACCGACTTCGATAATGCCAGCCGAGCATTCGCGACGACAGGTTCTTCGCAGCGTGATTCAGGAAACTGTCACTGTTGAGGTCGTACTCGACGACTTCGCCATCTTCTTCAAATGTAAGTTGCTCTTCGTCGTCGGGAGTTGATGACGAAAAGAAGTTTGTCGGCGGAAGCTGCATTTCGTCGCCGACGACGATTGCCTGAGTCGCTCGGAAGACGGACGGGACGGCTTCTTCCAGAGTGATCTGGCTGGCCTCGTCGAAGATGACGACGTCGAGGTGTTCGGTGTCGAGTGGCAGCGTGTCGGAAACGCTCAGCGGACTCATCAGCCAGACGGGTTTCAGGTCGCGAACGACTAGCCCGGATTCCTCAGCGACTAGATCGCGGATCGGCTTGTACCGCATGCTCTTGCCGAATTCGTGCTCCAGTTCGCGTCGACCTTTGCTGTAGAGCTTCTTGAACGGCTTTTGTTCAGCGGTCAACTGAGCGGCTGGTAATTGAGTGATCTTTACGTTGTCCAGGAATCGTTGCCGCACGAACTCCCGCACCGATTCGGCGTTCAGCGATTGCCACTCGTCGTAGAGTTCTGCGAGCCGTTGCGAAATCCTGTCGCGCGTTGAGCCGGTGAATCGCTCCAGATCGCGGTCGTGCCTCCACGCGGACTCGATTGTTCTGGTGGCGGATGCCGATTCCAACGCGGTTGTCGTCAGTGGCAGCGTTCTGAGAGCCGTTGCGACGTTCATTGGTAATTGATCGAGCAATTCCAGGCACCGCAGAAAGTCAGGCAGCTCGTCGAGTGAATCGTCGATTGCCTTTAACTCGACTGATAGTTCCTCGACAGAACGCGACTCCCAATCGATGACGATTGAGTCCAGCGCTCCACGGACTGAGTCAAAAAGCTGACGAGCGGCTGCGACCTGTTTAACGGCATCGTCCGCGGATTTCGATTCGCTCAGCGATTCCGCGAAGTGCTGCATGGCGGGTGCCGCTGTCTTCGAAGCGTCCTGAATTGTCTTCAATGTGGACGTGAGAGTCTGCCAGTCGAGTGGTGAGCCGATCTCGCCCTGAAGCTCCTGCTCGGCTTTTCGGCATTCTTTTTCGGCGGCGTATTCGTCGTTGAGCCACTGCAGAGTCTGTGAAACCGGCACAACAATCGAATGGGCGGAGAAGTCATAACTCTTCTGCACAAGCCCTTTGAGCTTCCACCAGCCAGGATTAAGGAACCGAAAGAACGAACTCTCCAGACTCCGAGCTTGTGACAGAGCGATCTCGGCATCACTGGTCGACAGACGGTTCTTCCATGCTTTTGTCTTTTCGCAGGCTTCCGTGTGAGCGGCCTTGCACCGTTCAAGTTTCGGCATGTGTCGCCGGACCGTGTCGCTGAGCGGCCCGCCGGGATTGAGTAGCCCGATTAGTCTATGATCGGCCAGAACGCTCGCCTTTTCGGCAAACGAGATGACATCCTGCCATTGCTTGTTGGTCCACGCGGAGTCGATGAGCGGGGAATTGTTCTGAATGATCGTTTGCACTTCAGTCAACGGCGGCGTCGCTTCCCGCAGGGCATTCGAAACGGCTTCGATTGGGCGATCAGTTTTGGCTAACGAAGGAGCGAGCGACTTCAGCGAGGCTTCATGAAGGACGCCGTTTGCCTGGACGTCGCGCAGGGATTCATCGAAGTCTTGTAATGTCGCCGCTGACTGTTCCCACTGTAAGTAGTCCGGGATTTGCTCCCATTGCTCGGGAGTAAAGTCTTTCGGACACTCACCGGAAATCTGCACGAGTCGCTGCAGGAGATCGATCAAAGAAGTTGCTGCGTCGCCGGTTGGCGTCTTCATCGACGTACTGAAATAGTCCAGCGGTTTGAGTTCCCCCTCGATCTGCTTCACCAGGTCGTCGCGTTTCCGTTTTTGATGATCGCGGCGACGGTTCGCGTCTTCGAGGAATGACTCGTACGTCGCCTTCAGATCCATGACGAACGATTTCTTGTCCGCCTGCGAATCGTGAATCAGGCAACAAAGTTCTTCCAAACCCTGCGTCTTCAGACGGTGATAAACGACGTCGATTGCGGCTCGTTTTTCGCAGACGAACAGAACGCGTTTGCCTCGCATGACGTAATCGGCGATTAGATTGGTGATCGTCTGCGATTTCCCCGTGCCAGGCGGACCTTGAATGATGTAACTTCGAGACGTCCTTGATTCAGCAATCGCCGCCGTTTGAGTTGGGTCGCAAGGCACAACGTGGAAGCGTTCCGTGAGCGGCAGCGTTTCGTCGGCGTCTTCTTTCAGGGGACGGGGCACCAGTGAAAACGTCGCGTCGAAAGCCGGATTGCTGGCATCGCCATCAACGAGCGACGCGTAGTCACGCACCAGCGACATGCGGCGGTAGCGGAAGTTCCCCAGCGTGACGCTGCACAGATCGAATTCCCAGTGATACGGATTCTCGCCGGACCGACCTTTGAAATTGTAGAACGAACGATCTTTCTCGATGACGGCTGGCGAATCGATGATTGCGTTTCCGCGAGCGGCTCCTTTTGCATTCTGATCAGGCGGCGCCGTTCTCACTGGCGGCCTGGTATTGAGAATATCGTGCAGGTGAACATCGACCGGCTTCACGCGAGCAGAAAACAATTTCAACCCGAGCGGGGTGATAGTTGGCAGGATCGTAGGAGTAGTCGAGGTCCAGAAATCGTCGGACGCCGCGGCCGGCAACGCGAGCTTTTCTACGATACTGCTCAAGCCGGCGTCGCGCTTTGTCGTGCAGAATTTCAATCCGAGGCTTGTCGACCAGTTCAAGTGTCACGCCAGGCTCGGTGCAGCGGATCTGGTCTTCCAGGAATCTCCAAAGTTCCTCCGGCGAAGACTCATTCAGATCGACCCGCTCCGGCAGCGTGATGCCAAACAGTTGGCGGAATTGATGGCGGATGACCGGATTGACTTCGGCATCGTCGCTGAGCGGCTGAAGCTCGAAGATGTCCGTCACACCTTTCTTCTTGCGAAGTCGGACGGGGATCAGCAGCAACGGCGAGTCGTATGACTCGTGTGGTGTTTCCTTGAGATTCGTCCAGCG
Organism: uncultured Planctomycetaceae bacterium; assembly: GCA_943787265.1. GTDB lineage: Bacteria > Planctomycetota > Planctomycetia > Planctomycetales > Planctomycetaceae > JABMPE01. The sequence continues at coordinate 73,724 of CALSLT010000041.1, forward strand.
AAGGAAGCACGCGACAAGTCTCAGTTGAGCGAAGCCGAATTCTTTCTCGTCTCGCCGAGCTTCGGTCGCAATTCGGCCGAGCGTGCCAGGCAGGTAAATCGCTTCCCGAAAATTGAGATAACTGTTGAGAGAAACTGAGCCGCCTTTAGCGATCTTCTTCTGGAACTTCGGAGTCCACGTGAGAATTTGATTGGGTCGAATATGTTGAATATCGAACGAAAGTGGCACAGACGATTGAGTCAAATCGATTGAGAGCGAAGTCGGCTTGAAGTTGAGCAATCGGTTTCGGCGTGAGATCTCAAACAAACGCTCCTGCAGCTTCGCAAGCACAACCTGCTGTTTTCCTTTGATGTCGCGCGTCTCAAAGCCAGAGATTCGAGCCATTTCGATTTCGAAGCTGACGGTCTGGTCGCGGTAGTTCTGCAATGCCCGAAACAGGGCGGCAAGATCCTGCGGTCTGCGGTCGCGGTCCAGTTCTGTCATTTGCACGATGGCTCGCGCGACAAACGGATGCAGGTCGGGATTCAACTTGAAGAGGTTGTCTCGCGATCGGACGAATGATTCCAAATCGTCGTCAACGGAGAAGTCGAGACCGCTGATCAGGCTGCCAAGGATCATGCCCAGGCAGAACACATCGGTCAGTGGATCGTGATGCTCGGCGAGGTGTTCCCAGGCAATGTAGCCGGCAATGTAGACAGGGTGCTCGACTTCAGTTAGGTCGCGGCTGCCAATAGAAAGGTCATGCCATTCGCGTTCGTCGTCGACGTCCGTGGCGGCTCGACTTTCGCCGACCAGTTCAACGGCACGAGCACGCGGCCGCTGGATCTTCTTGACCTTGCTTGTGCTGAGCAGTGGCTGCCGCAAATGAGTTTCTTCGAACCACAACTGAACGCCTTCGACTCGAAGCTTATTGATATTGTCGAGCGGCGCGACTTGTTCCGTGGCGTGGGCGGCAATCGCCTGCCGCATGAGCGGAAGAAAACTTGCCAGCGCGTCTTCGGTCGAAAACCCACTGGATTCGGTTCGTTCTCGCAGGAAATCAAGAAATGTTGTCATTCGGTCATCGCTTGAAGGAGTGTCGTGAGTTCGTCGTCTGAAATTTCTTTGGGGTTGCCACTCATGCTGTTGCCTCGCGAGCTGGTAACGATGGCCGGGATCTGATCGCGAGATACTCCGATTGCTGTTAGCGTTTTCGGAATCTTAATTCGCTCGCAGAGATGCTCGACGATTTGAATGACAAATTCAGTCGCGGCGTCATCTGAGTCAATGCAAGCCGCCTTGGCCATTTCACGAGACGATTGTCCTGCGACGTTCGAATCAACGAGGCACTGTCGCATGACGCGTCCGGCCTGAGCGAGCGTTGTTTGGCCTGCGTCCCTGTTAATTCTCAAAGCTTGAGGAAGCATGACCGCGCACGCCAGACCGTGCGGAACTCTGGCGTGAACACCTAGTGCGGCTGCGACTCCGTGAGCCATCCCGAGTCCTGAATTTGCTAGCGCGAGACCCGACAACAAAGCTGCATGTGCCATCGCCTCCCTGGCCCGGCGAGACGAGCCATTCTCAACAGCTTCGACGATTACAGGAATCGCCAGCGTGAGGCCGTGAAGGCAGAGTGCTTGTGGAATCGGTTGGGCACGGTTGGAAATGAGACTTTCGAGCAACTGAGTGATTGCATCCATGCCTGTGTGAGCGGTCGTTTCCGGTGAGAGACCGATCGACAGTTCAGGATCGATCAGCACAGCGTCTGGAATCATCATCGGGGATCGCAGACTCTTCTTGAAAGCTGGATCGTAGGACGAGATGACTGCGTTTTTTGTGGCTTCGGTTCCGGTGCCCGCCGTCGTTGGCATGGCAATCAGCGGGATGGGAGACTCGTCAATTGTCAGGCCGGCGCCGACACCTTCGAGGTAGTCTTTGACGGTCGAACTTTCTCGATTGGTTACCAGCGCCGCGGCAGCCTTTGCGAGATCGAGGGCCGAGCCTCCACCGATTGCTACTAAACAGTCACCGCTCCCGACGCCTCGTCGAACGAGATCAGCGACCAGGTTGTCAACGTCAACGACTTCGGGCTCGTGAGAAATCGTGGTGACCTGTTCGCAATCGATGCCTTGCGACGTGACCTGATCAATCAAACTCCCAAGCTGCCCGGATGCTTCAAGCGTGCGACTTCCCGAAATGAAGAATGCTCGTCGTCCGTGCTGAGCAACGATCGAGCCAAGCTCGGATTGTCGACCCCAGCCGAAAGTAATCTGGCTCGGAGCGAAAAAGTCGTAGTCAAGGTCCAACGTCTGCTCTCCAGTTTTGGCTGCGCGGTTCGGAATTGAACTCATTGTTGGGGGGCACCGGTTGCTTGCAACCGGTGTCGTGAAGCGACAATGAGGTGATGGATTTGCCTCTTGCGGCTACGCCGCACAGGTTGCGAGCAACCTGTGCCACCCACGGATAGATTCGTGGCGGCCACCTTACAGCCTCGTCAAAGCTTGTTGAGGATTTCAGTCGCTTTGTCTTCGTAGAGTTTCTGCCAGTCGGCACCGAGAACGCAGTCGCTGTCTTCCTGAGCGCCGCCGACGTTCAGAAGTTGCTCCGTCGTCGGTGCATAATAGATGTAGCCGTTGGTGTAGCCGGCAATGAAGGTGAGATCGTGCGGTGACTTCTTCTTCAGGTTCAGACCGATCTGCACAGTGAGTTCGCCAGGAAACGTGGTCATCACAAAGTCGCCGATGCGAAGACCGGTCACTTCGACATCAATCGTCCGCTTCCCCGCCGCAGCTCCTGCGGCGTGATGTTTTCGGAGCAGTCTCATGTTTGTGTTGAGACGCGTCAGCTTTTCCATCGTGTGGATATTGCGGATGTACCGTTCCATGTTCGCTCGGTTTTCCGCGTCAAGAATGTCGAGATCTTTACGCCCCATTTTGCGGTCGTGTAAATAGCGGTAAGGGTAGTTGGCCGGGAATTCGTCCGATGCTTTGTACTTTACAAAGAGCGGGAGGAATGTTTTCAGGTTAAGACTTGTACCGCCCAATGAGTTGAGCAGTTGAACCTGTTGAGATTCCATTTCCGCGATGCGGCTGGCAGTGTCGGCTCGGGGAAGCGTCAGGTTCTCACTCGTCACCGTCAGGCGAGCATCTTCTTTAGTCTCGATTTTCCGGACGGCTTTCAGAGTGCTCAGGCCGAGCATATTGCCGAGCGGCTCGGCGTCTCGTGGATAGTCGACGTCTTTGTAGCGGATCGGGTTGATGTCGCCGCCGCAGCCCTGGACGAACAGAGCGACCGTGCCTTCGCTGAGATTGTCCTCGATCACCTGCGACGCGAAACCGGTGATGTCGGCACTGTTGCCTCGGCTGGGCACGTTCTGAATCGGGTGGCACGCGAAATTGTAGAGGACGGCCAGCGTTGTTCCGTCGAGCCGGTCGAGTCTCAGGACGCCGATTTCGGTGTCGACGGGACCGACCGATGCAATTTCTTCATCAGGCGGAATCGAGTACGCATGCCGCACGTCGATCGTTCGTCCGTCTTTCATCTTGAGCCGACGGTTCTCCATGATGCGATCTTCGTAGCCGGTCCCGACTCCGACTTTAACCGGGACGAGGTTGCCGGCGGCCTGTTTGATCGCCTGGATGGTTCGTTCGTCCGCATCTTTGCAGGGAGTGCCGTGGCAATGGCTGGCGTTAGCCATGACGTTGGTCGGTGGGATGCCGAGTTCCTTTTCGACGGCATCGCGGACTTTTTCGAGGTAGTCGTCTTTGATGTGGCCGATTCCGCCGATAGCAACCGCGTCGACGGTGACGATGGCGGTCATCGTCGAGCCGGACTTCAAGACCAGTGCTTTGGCATAAAGCGGATCATTGACCGGGCCGGCATCGAGGTTCGTAATGTCGACTTTGGCGACGCCTGCACTCAGTGTTTCGGCGGTCGCGAACTGAGACTGCAGTGTCAGTGCGAGTGCGAACGCGGAGATAATCGCGGTTCGTGCGAGTCTGCTGCGAAAAGGTGCTTCTGGGTTTCCGTGTTTTGACAGCGTGTCCTGGCTGAACATCATGGGCTCCTCGATACGAATTGTTGGCGGCGAGCAGTCGGACTATATTCACGCCGCAAGCGATCAGTCGACTCTGCCGCGATCCGGTCGACTTTTTGTCGTTGCCGTCAGATGACTCTTCGCGGTCTGAACGGACAGTTTTTCCCGCCTCTTGTTGACAGGTTCTGAATCAATGCTTCATGCAGATTTTCGCTCACTGATGCTTTTCGGTATTGTGTCGCTGGTCTTCGTTCAGCAAATGCAGGTAGCGACCGCCAACGATTGGCCGTCCTGGCGAGGGCCTTATCGAAACGGGATCGCGCTGGACGAAACCGATCTGCAATCTGAATGGTCCGAAGACGGTCCGGAAGTAAAGTGGCAGATTGACGGACTTGGTCGAGGCTATTCGTCGATCGCAATTTCCGACGGTCGCATTTTCACGATGGGCAAACGCAAGGCTGGCTGCGAGCTGATCGCTTTGGATTTGAACGGCGGCCGCGAACTGTGGTCAACTCCCGTCAAAGGCGGAAATCCCAACTGTACGCCGACGGTAGATGGTCGTCTGGTTTACGCTTTGGGACGAGAGGGGCATCTGATCGCGGCGGATGTCGCGACGGGCAAGATTGCCTGGCAGAAGGATTTCCCGAAAGACTTCGGCGGAAGCATGATGTCGGGTTGGGGCTACAGCGAATCTCCACTGATTGACGGTGACCGACTGGTCTGTACGCCGGGAGCGAAAGACGCAGTCGTCGTGGCACTCAACAAGAAAACTGGCGAGACGATCTGGAAGTCCGCCATGCCGGACGACATCGGCAAGCGAGGCAAAGACGGAGCGGGCTATTCTTCAATCGTGGTCAGCCACGCACGGGACGTTAAACAGTATGTGCAGTTGACAGGCCGGGGAGTGATCTCGCTCGACGCTGAGGATGGCAAACAGCTTTGGTCATACAACCGCATCGCCAACGGGACGGCCAATATCTCCACGCCGCTCGTCAAAGGCGACAGCGTGTTCTGCTCGACCGGCTACGGCACCGGGGCCGCATTGCTGCAGGTCAAAAAGGAAGGCGATCGCGTGTTCGTCGAAGAGAAATACTTTCTCGACGCCAAGAAGATGCAGAACCACCACGGTGGCATGATCGTCTACGCAGACCACATCTACTGCGGCCACGGACACAACAGTGGGTTTCCGTTGTGCATCAAGTTCACGACCGGAGAAAAAGTCTGGTCAGGCGGTCGAGGTCCAGGCGGCGGATCAGCAGCCATCCTTCTGGCCGACGGTCACCTCTACTTCCGTTACGAAGACGGAACGATGGCCCTGATCGAAGCGACTCCCGACGAGTACCGTCTGAAGGGCTCATTCAAACTGAAAACCAACAACGGCAAAAGCTGGCCACACCCCGTCATCGTCGACGGCCTCCTCTACGCCCGCGACCAGAACGCACTTCTGTGCTACGACATTCGCAAGTGATGACGGGCTGACGAATCATCGAGGAATTCGCGATACCGCATTGAATCGAAAAATTTTCTGATTGTTCACGTCCAGCTTGTCTGCAGACGACTGAACTTCCCAGGAGATCGCGTATTCGTAGCCGGTTCGAAAAGGTATCGGAACATCGACTTGTTGGCTCGCTAGTGGCTGCAGAGCGATGAGATCCTGCAGCCGCTTCGCGTTTTCCCATTGTCCATTTCTTCGGCGACGGTCAACTGAGAGTTTCAGAGTGCCGGTTGCTGGTTGGGCAGTCGAGTTTTGAACAACACAGACGAGATGATGTTTTCCGGCTAGTACATAGTCGTGGGCGGGTTGAATCGTCTTGCTGTTTCGGCCCGTTCCAAATTGAGCAGGTTTGGAAACGATGACACCAGGAGCGTCGGCTTTGGTGCAGATTTTTGCGCCGATGAGACCAAGGTCGGCTGGCTGGTGACCGTCGACTTCTGGCTTGTCTGTACCCGGGCTGGTCGCGCAGCAGGGGGAGCTGGCTTGCTCGATAAAGTACATCGCCATTGGAATGTACGCTTTCCGGATTAACTCGCGAGTCAAACTTCCCGACGGATGGAATGAGTTGGCTCCGTCACGCCGCTGATACTCAAAGATTCCCCCGTAGTAGTTGTTGTATTTTGGGTTGTAGAAGGGCAGCTCAATCAGGAATGACTTGATCGCTCGATTCGTCCGTTCATCGGGGAGGCCTGGTTGATCGGAAGGAGTAGCCAGCCACGCCGTGAACTGACCCGCTGAAGTTCCCATTCGTCCTTGACCAAACGTGAGGTTGACGTCTTGTTGTTTGATCTTCAGACCATCCAGAAGTTCGTCGGCACCCGTTTTCCACACCTCGGCAGCTCGTTTGCGCATCACCAGACCGGAGCGATCTGACTCGTCCCACACCGTAGCAATGAGCTGTGAATTACTGTGATTGTGCACGGCCATCGAAATTAGATGGTTCTGGACGAACTGTCTCAACGCCGTTGCTTCGAGAGACTGAAATGGCGCAGCCCCATGCCAATGCTTTTGTGTCGGGGCGTCATTCGCTTTCTGCCAGTCATGTGAGAAATTGCGTGCGACATCAATTCCGTATTTGCCAACTCGGGTATCACCATTGCCACGCCAGCCTCCCGCGTTCGGGCCATCGGCTCGATAGCATTTTCGAGGGTCACCTTTTGCCTGATCGTCAATGAGTCGCCCGGACGGATTACTCATGGGAATGATCCAGACGTCGACATTCTCTAAGGCTCGTGCAGTCTGGCTTGCGGGCTGGATGCTTTGTGCGGCTAAAAACTGAGCCAGCTCCAGCAGAGACTCCGCAGTGAGCCACTCGCGGGCGTGGATTCCCCCGTCGAGCAGGATTGATGGCCGAGAGTCACCATTGTCACGGGCTCTTCCGGCCCCAGTGATTCTCAGAGCAAGAATCGGGACAGTGACTGGCGGCTGCACTGTGAACAGTGTGGAAGGGCCAAGTTCTTCCACATTGATGTTGTCCTGTTGGCTCAACTGACGGAGAACGCCTGCCATTTCGTGATAATCGTGATAGTCGAGCAAGCTTTCAGCCGCGACTTCGGATCGAAACAGCGAGAAGAACAAAGTCGCCATTGCTACTGAAGCTGAAAGTCGATTCATTGTCCGCTCCGTCGATTTCTTAACTGATTTAGGTCGGTATTCGCTGAAAGAACAGGCCACAATGGAAGTATACAGCGAGCGCGTTGCCCCTTTCATGATTGCATGCTCAATTGCGTTGCCCAAGGAAAATTAGGCCGGATTGAGGAACTGTGGCGATGCAACTCGGGCAAGTGCGCGCGAGACCACAGATCTGGATGCTGGAATGGCGTCTTCTGGTTCCTGGGGCCAGCCTTCCGGGGCGGCTGAGTTTGACGTCCTGCATCAGGCGGCGGCGCGTTGGCTTTCCTTGCCGGGGAAGGTGACCAGGGCGTGGATGTTGCCGGTCAATGGCGAAGTGTCGGCGATCGTGCCGGGGGCGAGCAGGTGCATGTTGAGGGATGGCTCGGGGGAGAACATTGTTGAGATGACTCGGCCGTTGACTTTCGTGTTGGGGACAACCTGCAGGCCGGCTTTCTGCAGGGTCATGGGCAGGACGATGTTCAGGATTGACATCGCCAGCGGAGCGCCTAGGCAAAGTTTGGCTCCGCCACCGAACGGCAGGTATTCGTAGCCGGTCGGGCGGATTGTCTTCCAGCGGTCCGGGCGGAACTCGCTGGACGACGGAAACAACTGCTCGTTGCGATGTGTCATGAACTGGCTGAATATCACCAGCGAGTTTGGCGACAGCGGCGCACCGTTCAACTCGGTCGAGCCGTTGGTGACTCGTTGAGAGTAGGCGGATGCAGGCAGGACTCGCATGCTTTCTCGGATGACCCGATCCAGCACGCTGGTCGAATTCGCAGGCATGATGCCGGTGCGAGCGCCGGGCGGACTGATGCGCAGGTTTGAGTTCGGTCGGTCGGAGATCTGGTCGACGAGTTCCTGCATCACTTCCGGGTGTTGGGCGAGCAGAAACAGTGTCCACGTCAGCGTGTGAGCGGTTGTCATTTGCGATGCGCCGAAGACCAGCGCGGCTTGGCCGACCATCTGCGACTCGGTCATCGGCGCTCCGGCCTGCTTCGCTTGCAGCAGCAGCGAAAGCACGTCATGGCCTGATGACTCGGTGTTCGAAGAGCGGCTGCTGATCATCGCGAGAATTCGTTCTTCCAGCTTTTCGGCGAAGGACAGCATTTCCTGATAGCGAGGATAGAAATCTTCGTCGGGGACGAGGGCGACAATGCCGATCTCTTGGTTCATCTTGATCCAGCGTTCCATCATTCCGCCGATTTCCAGAGCAAGTTCCGGTTCCTTCATACCGAAGAGCATCGAGCTGGAAATTCGCAGCATCAGGCCGGTCATGTCTTTTGAAATGTCCCGCGTCATGCCTGGCTGCCAGCTGCTGAGCATGTCCTGAGCGTGATGGGCGATCATCTGTGAGTAACCGGGGATCGCTCGTTTCTCGAACGCACCCTTCATCAGACGTCGCTGCTGCAAGTGCTCCTGTCCGTTCATACTGAGCAGCCCGGACGTCAGACGCCGCTGAGCGGAGTTCTTCGGTCCACGAAGCGCGAAGAACTGCGAATGAAAGTGATCTCCGTTGGTGAGAATCTGCCGGTTGAGTTCAGCACCGATCGCAATGACGATCTGCTGCCCGTCCTGTTTCAGAGCGACCAGGTTCCCTGCTTCTTTCTGGAGCCGACGCATGCAGGCGATCGGGTCGTCGGAGAAGTCGCGCAGTCGCCCGTTGATTGTTGGCAGTTCAGAGGATGCTGATTCAGAAGAAATCATTGATGACCGAATGTTGCTGGTGATTCAAAAGGAGGCCACAGAGATCACAGAGGCCACGGAGTTGTTCCAGTGGGGCGTGTCGAAGTTTCTCAGAGGTCTCTGTGTCCTCTGTGGCTGGTTACTTTTCGTTTAAGTTTCAGTCGTCATGCGGCGTGTCTGTCGAAGTTTGTTTCTCTGCTTGAATTTGAATCTCGTTCCAGGTGGCGGAGGTTCTGCAGCTCGGCGAGGACTGCGCCGTTCAATTGTTGTTCCAGGTCGAGCAGTCGGTCGGCGATGAATGAGCCGTCCATCAGTCGGTGGTCATAGACCAGAGTGACTTTCATGCGGCCGTCGTGGTCGAGTGGCCCGAAGGTCAGACCTGTTGTCATGACGGTTGGCGGGTGTTGAATTTCTGCGCCGCGTCCGGAGATGCTCGTCAGGGAGAACGTTCCGAGGCGCTTTCCTCGTTTCTCACCGGCGATGTTCAGGTTCCACCACCAGATGAACTTGCGAGCGAACGTCGGCAACGCGGCGAGTTTCATTTGCTTGTGAAACTGTGACTCGGATGGGGCGGTGTTAAATGCGTCGATGGCGGATTGGATGTCGAGTAGCGATTGCTGCTCGGGCGAACGAACGAGGCCCCAGAACAGCCAGTCTTCACTTTCGTGCTGGCGGTTAACGGCCAGGTTGGCGACAGATTCATCGTGCTGAAAGATGTGCGCCCACGGCCAGGCTCGCCAGGTCTGTCGGATGATCGGGTTACGGTTGCTGACTTCGGCCCAGGCTTTGATGAACAGAGCTGACCAGGAGATTCTGATGGTGGATCGGCAGCGGACGTCAGCTAGTTCAGCCAGCCGAATGGAACGGCTATGAGCAACTGTCGGATTACGCTGATGAAGTCGCAGGATGTCGACCACCAAGTTCCGGCTGCGCGGAATTCGCGCGCGGCCTGTGCGGGTTTCACCGGTTACCGAAGGGGGCATGACATTGCCGTCAACTGGTCCACTGCAGACGTTCGGCCTCAACGGAAGAAGCCGGGGATACGTCAATCAGTGTCGACGGTCGGGGGCGGTCAACATTCGGGCAGAAGAAGTTGCAGTTGTGATCGCAGCGGCCGTCTTGAAAAGCGGCTCGTCCGACGAAGTCAGCTCAAGTGCCGAGCGGGAATTCGAGAACGAGTGGCTGCTTGGCCCGGACCGGTTCTGCGGGTTACTCGGCCAGTTTCAGACGGGCAAGCAATGAGGCCAGCCTGTGACGCGTTCGGCAGAAGTTTGACCGAAGGCGTCCGTGTCAGGTTGTCGTGTGCGATGCTTCGGCCTGTTTGATCAGTGACTCCGCATCTGTGCGAATCTGCTGGAACTGCTTCTTGCGAAGCTTGAGTTCCTTTGTTGCAAACTCCGCGAAGCATTCAGCGATGCCCCATGCGTCAGCCTTCTGAGTTGCCCATGCCAGGGCCGCTTCCTGGATGTCCCGGTCGGCCGTCACAAAATCGAGAAGGATGCTGCTGAAATATAGAGCAAGTGTTTTCTCGCTATCGGCAATGATAGTGCGGATGTTGAATGGTGGCTCAGCGTCGTCGGCTGGTGGTGTGGCCCGTGCACGTTCGATGTCAGGGAAGAAGAGTCTCGCGTGGGACATGGCGAGCTCCGACTTCATCCAGGCAGGTTCAAGAATCTCGCTGATGACCTCTCGCGTCACAGCGGTCAGATGTCGTTGGCCAGGAAGGTCGATCTGCTCCAGAGAAAGCGGTCCTTCGATCATGCGTCGGATAGTTTGCTCGACGATCGAGGCGTTCTTGCTGTTTTCTACTGAGTCACTGTTTTCTGTCGAGGCCGTCGAATTCCAAAGCTGGATCGCTCGGACTCGTAAGAACGCCTCGGGATGGGAGAACCCTTCTGTCACGAATGTGCCCGGTGTTCCGTCGCCGTTCTTCGAAGCGGCTTCTTCGGCCTGTTGAAGGTAGCTTGCGGCGTCGACTTCTTTCAGCCCAGTCTGCATCTTGACTTCGACTCGTACAGCGGTCGCTAGGTCTCCGCAGGCGAGCAGACCGCCACGGTCGCAAAAGACTTCCGTAAAGAGCTGCAGCCGTCGGTACGTTTCAAGGTGTACCTCGTCGCCCCGCGGGTCGTTCAACATTCCGAGGATGATCTCGTGAGCGATCAGAATCTCGGAATCCCACTCGGTCCACAACAGGTAGTGTGAAAGCTCGTGGCCGAGCAGTGCCTTGAGTTCTCCATTGTCGAGTGTTTCGAGCAGCGGGCCGTGCAGCACGACGTGTATCTCGCCAGGCACGAACTTCAGTGTGGCATTGAGATCCGGAGACTGCTGCGCCTGATAGATCGTCAACGGAGCGTCGACACCGAGCGTTGCGGCGACGGCGTCTGCCGTTTCGTAGAGCTGCGTTTGTGATTCTCGATCGATCCGGTAGGTCGTACGGAGCAAATCCAATCGCACCGCTTCAGCTTGTTTCTCGCGATCAGTCTCCGTCGAAAACCAGCTCCACAAATCGTCTTCGTGCGTCTTCAAGTAGTCGACCAATTCGTCGAGCCACGGAAGACGCGTCAATGTTGAGTGAATGGATTCGGCAGACATCTGCGCTCACGGTTGTGGTTGGTTGTGTAGAAATCGGAACGGAAGAAACCGACGACGGGATTGTTGCGTAAGCCGACGTTGATGCAACCGGCCGGCGTCGTCGCAATCATTGTCGGTGGCAGGTCAGGGTCGCTAGCATAACTGCCCCACCTAATCGTCAGGCCTCCACCTGACGTTCCCTCCGCTGAAAAGTCCGGCTGAGTTCGACAGTCGCGATTTCACATTTGATACACACAGGAAGGTTGTTGTGATGAAGAGCCTGCTGGTCCATTCGTCGATGCTCGGTGCCGCCACTGTGGCGATGTTTTTTCACGGTCTGGTGACGTCTGCCGATGCTGCAGGAGTTGTCCAATTGAAGAAGGGCGACAACGTCGTCTTTATTGGCGGGGCACTGGCTGAACGCGAGCAGTACTTTGGGCATATCGAAGCTCAGATTCACGCGTTGCATCCGGAGCTGAATCTGGCTGTCCGCGATCAGGGATTCACCGCTGACGAAGTTCGCTTCCGTCCGCGTTCGCTGGACTTCGGCGAGCCCGACAAACATCTCACTCTCGTCCGTGCCGACGTCATCTTTGCGTTCTTCGGGTTTGCGGAATCGTTCAACGGTGAAGCCGGGTTGGCGACCTTCGAACAGGAGCTGCGGGACTTCATTGCTCACGCCGCCACGCAGAACTACTCGGGAGACGGTGCTCCGCAGGTCGTGCTTTGCTCGCCGATCGCTCACGAAAACCTGAATAACTCAAACTTGCCCGACGGTTCCGCTTCGAACCCGAACCTCGAGCTTTACACCAAGACAATGGCGAAGGTCGCTGCGGAAACGAAGACGCCGTTCATTGATCTGTTTTCGTTGAGTCTTGAACTATACGGGGCAAACAAGGCTCCGCTGACTTTCAACGGAATTCATTTGAGCGAAGACGGTTACAAAGTCTTCGCACCGGCGTTTGCAGAGGCAGCATTCGGAAAGTCAGCTCCGCAATCGGCGATCACAAAAGAGATGATGGCCGAAATTGCCGAGAAGGACTTTCAGTATTTTCATCGCTACCGAGCTGTGAACGGCTTTTATATTTACGGTGGCCGCTCGCGACGGGACAACGGAAACCCGCCGTTTACCGATGAATATGTTCTTGAGAATGAACGCGGCAAACTCGACGAAATGTGCGCGGTCGTCGACAAGCGAATCTGGGCGGCGGCTCAGGGCAAGCCATTGTCCGGCCCGGTTGACTACAGCGGAACCCGCCAGCTCTACGACGTTCCGACAAATTTCAAGAACCCGGTCAACATTCTGCCGCCGGAAGAAGCGATCAAGAAGTTCACCGTTGCGGACGGCTACGAAATCAACCTGTTTGCATCGGAAGTTGAGTTTCCGGATCTTGAAAACCCCGTCAACTTCACATTCGACGCAAAAGGGCGGCTCTGGGTCGCGACGATGCCGAGCTACCCTCAGTATCAGCCGCCGAACAAGCCCGACGACAAACTGCTCGTCTTCGAAGACACCGATGGCGATGGCAAAGCTGACAAGCAGTCAGTCTTCGCCGACGGCCTTCATCTTCCCACAGGTTTCGAAGTTGGCGACGGCGGTGCCTACGTTGCTCAGGAACCGAACCTCGTTCATCTGGTCGACACCGACGGTGACGGCAAAGCCGACGAACGAAACATCGTCATGGGCGGCTTCGACTCGGGCGACAGCCATCACGCCATTGGAGCATTCGTCTGGGGGCCAGGCGGCGGCGTTTACATGCACGAAGGAACGTTCCACATCACGCAGGTTGAGACGCCTTACGGACCGACTCGAAACGGCCACGGAGCGGTGTATCGGTTTGATCCGACTCGGCAGAAACTCGAAACGTTCGTGTCGTACAACTTTGCGAATCCCTGGGGACACTGCTGGGATCGTTGGGGGCAGAACTTCGTCGCCGACGCTTCAGGTGGTGCGAATTATTTTGGAACAGCGTTCTCGATGCGGACTCAGAACTTCGCTGGGCAGGATGACTTCGGCCCGTTCAAGTTTGTCTATCGAAAGCAGATGAATCAATTTTTCAAAAAGCGAGTTCGACCGACAGCCGGTTGCGAACTTGTTTCCAGCCGACATTTTCCACCGGAAGCTCAGGGCAACTACCTCTTGAATAACTGCATCGGTTTTCAGGGCGTCCTGCAGCACACCGTCAAAGACGCTGGTTCCGGATTCGAAGGCGAAGAAATTGATCCGATCCTCTTTTCTTCCGACCGCAACTTCCGACCGACCGACATTCAGTTCGGGCCGGACGGAGCGCTCTACATCGTTGACTGGTTCAACCCACTGGTTGGCCACATGCAGCACAACCTTCGAGATCCAAACCGCGACCACACTCACGGTCGAATCTGGCGGATCACTTATCCCGGACGTCCGCTCTTGAAGAATCAGGATCTGACGAAGCTCTCGATACCTGAACTGCTTGAGCAACTGAAATCTCCGGAAGACCGAGTTCGTCACCGAACGCGTATTCAACTGCGAGAGTTCCCGGCTGACGACGTCGCCGTGGCCTTGCAGACATGGGTTAAGAATCTGAACGCGACCGACAAAGATTGCGAGCACAATCTGCTCGAAGCGTTGTGGGTCTGCCAGCACCACAACACTGCGGCCAATAACGACTCGAAGATTCGCGAATTCAGCCAGTCACTGCTGGAGGGCCGACTGACTTCGAAAGACGCTCGTGCTCGAGCGGCGGCCGTTCGAGTGGTTTCTCACTGGCGTGACCTCTTTTCGCATGACGACGTCATCGCGTGGCTGCACAAGGCGGCTAACGATGAACATCCTCGCGTGCGTCTTGAAGCGATTCGAGCTGCCTCGTGGGTCAATACTTCCGCGGCTGCCGAAGTGGCTCTGCAAGCGGTGAACCACGAACGGGACTACTACATCGACTATGCCCTGGAAGAAGTGATTCGTGGATTGGAGCCAGTCTGGAAATCGGCGATCAGCTCTGGTGAAGCTTTTGCCGCTGATAACCCGGCAGGAATCGATTACATCCTTGGCAGTATCCCGACGGCCGACCTAAGTAAGTTGCCGAAGTCCGCGCCTGTTTACCTGGCAATGCTGACTCGGCCGGGGATTCGTGAGCAGCAGCGAAGCAACGCTCTCGCTGGATTGGCCGCGGAGAAGAATTCCAATGAACTCGCCGAACTGACCGGCGCGATCGAGTACGTCGACGGCAACGATATTACCGGAGCAAATCAGGTCATCTTTGATCTGGTACTCATGCTCAGCCGTCGGGAACCATCAGAGATTGTTGGCTCGCGGGCCCAATTCGAGAAATGGACTCGTCAGGCAAAGCGATCGATTACGCGAAAGATCGGGTACGTCGCCCTCGTGACCGCCGATCAGTCCGTCGACAAAGCATGGACTCTTGCAGAACGGTCCACCCGTTCGCTGCGGGACTTTCTGGACGCAATTCAGATCATTTCTGATACCCAGCTTCGAGCATCGCTGCATTCGAGAGTCGAGCCGTTGCTTCACGGTCTGCCTGGCAAACTTGTCAAAGCGGCTGAGCAAGAGAAGGGAACGACCGCCCGGTACATTCGAATCGGTTTGCCTGGAAACGGCCGTGTTCTAACGCTGGCTGAAGTTGAAGTGCTGAGCGGTGGGAAGAACGTCGCTCGTCGAGGCAAAGCGAAGCAGTCCAGTACTGATTTCGGTGGAGTTGCGGCGCGAGCGATCGACGGCAACAAGGATGGAAGTTTTGGAAAGGGCGGCCAGACTCACACCAAAGGAAGCTCACGTGATCCCTGGTGGGAAGTGGATCTTGGCCGGGAAGTTTCCGTCGAGTCGATTCGTGTCTGGACTCGTAGTGAGAACAACGGAAGTTACGTCGATCGGCTGAAAGGATTCTGGTTGACGGCGTTGGACTCTTCACGCAAACCCGTTTTTCAGGCAAGAGACAATGCGGCTCCGAAAGAAGTGGCGACGTTCGAGCTGGGGGCCAACTCGGCGGAGCTGATTCAGAGGGCAGCGATCAACGCGATCACGTACGTGCCTGGTCACGACTCGGAAACGTTCGCAACACTGTCTGGGTTTATCCAGAAGGGAGTGTCTCGGACGGCGGCCGCGCGTGGGATTCAGAGAATCCCTCGGTCTCGATGGTCGAAGGACGAGGCCGCGATCAGGCCGCTGATTAATTCGCTAGTTGCCTACGTCAAAGGCGTTGATGCCACGGAGCGTGCCACGATCGGAGCTCGGACGTCTCTCCAACTGGCAAACGACCTGGCTGGGCAACTACCGGCGGGGAAAGCGAAAATGATCCGCGTAGAGATTGGAGATTTGGGAGTCCGCATCATCACGATTCGGACCGTGCCGCATCGGATGAGGTACGACCGTCCGGAGATCGTCGTTCAGGCTGGAAAGCCGTTCGAACTGGTTCTCGAAAACACGGACATCATGCCGCACAACCTGTTGGTCACGACGCCTGGCAAGATGATGGAAGTTGCTCAGTTGGCTGAGCGAATGGCAACGTCGCCGGATGCTTTTGCAAAAGGCTTCGTGCCGGAGTCTAAAGAGATTCTGCACACGACGAAGCTGCTGCAGGCAGGTGAAACGGAACGCCTGGTGATCGTCGCCCCAAGTCAGGCCGGCGATTACCCATACGTCTGCACCTTCCCCGGCCACTGGCGGACGATGGCCGGCGTCATGCACGTTGTTTCGGATGTTGATGCCTACCTCGCGAAGAACCCGATTGCTGAGCCGACCGAAGTTGGCGAAGTTCGACCGTTCGTTCGAGACTGGAAATTCGACGAACTGTCGGAGCAGGTCGCAAGCATGAAGGGGCGATCGTTTTCCAACGGAAAGAAACTCTTCACGACGGTTGCGTGTTTCGCGTGTCATCAGATGAAGGAAGTCGGCGGTCGAGTCGGTCCGGATCTGGCGAAGCTCGAAGCAAAGAAGGATCGCCTGCACGTATTGAAGTCGATCATTGATCCTTCAAAAGAGATCGACAAGAAGTTTCAAGGCTGGGTCGTCGTGACCGATGCCGGCAAGCAGCTTATCGGTATGAAGGTCGCCGAAGACGACAAGTCCGTAACGCTGATGCCGAATCCGCTCGGCATCGAAAACTGCGAACCGATTGTCATTCCGAAAGACGAGATCGACATCATGCAGCCATCGCCGATTTCCCTGATGCCTGCGAAACTGCTCAACACGATGTCACTTGAAGAAGTTCTCGACCTGATTGCCTACATCGATGCCAAAGGCAACCCAAACGATACGGTCTTCAAATGAGTTTGATCAGAGAAGTTCATTGGTATGAAGACGCGGAGCCGCCAAAAGTTTGTGCTTGGTGTGGGGAGTCGCTCAAGGAAGGGGAAGTTTTTGTCTTTGAAGTTGAATCCGAAGCAATTCGTACTGGTGAAGTTGCACTGGTTGAGCATGAGTCGCTGATTGGATTCGCTGGTTTGCACGCAGCATGTGAGGAGTGTCGCCGAGGAATCGTCGCGAACGACGAAAAGGAGTTGGATGACCTCGACCGTGTAAATGTTAAGTTGCGAAGAGCGACCAAGTGGTGGTTGTTACTGGCTGGAGCATTTCTATTCGGGAAAGCGTCCACTGATTCTGGGAGTGTTTGGCTTCCTCTTGTTCTGTTTACGGTCATCGCAGTGTGTGCGGTCGCCACGTTTATGGCGTTGAAGCGACTAATTGAGTACTTGCAGTCAAGATTCGATATCTAATTGATGCATTTCTTTTGGCAACTACATGGAAATTTGAGGTTTACTTATGCCAAAGTCTTTCCGTTTGAGTAAAACGATCTGCATAGCGCTACTCTGTTTCGGCTTGCACTCCTTTAGGATGGCTGGAGCAAGTGAGCTTGGTCTGGCGTTCTGGAATGTCGAGAACCTGTTTGACACGGTTGACGACCCGAAGACTGAAGGCGACGAAGAGTTTACTCCGGGAGAACCAAAAGCCTGGACGAAGACTCGGCTTGAGCTGAAGCTGACGAATCTTGTCCGCGTGATTGGTGATATGAATTCAGGGCAGGGGCCGGATGTTCTGGGGCTTTGCGAAATTGAAAATCGAGCCGTCCTGGAATTGCTGGTTGAGCGATTGAACAAGGCTGGACGCAAGTACGAGATCGTGCATGAAGACTCGCCGAGTTACCGGGGAATCGACTGTGCGTTGATCTACGATCCGAAGACGGTGAAACTCGATCGGTCACGGATTCACACCGTCAAGAAGTTCGCGACTCGCGACATTCTAGAAGCTCGTTTCACGAGTGGCGGCAAGCCGTTCTTCGTTTTCGTGAATCACTGGCCGTCTCGATACAACGACGATAGTCACCGAATCGAAGTTGCGTCAGTACTTCGAAAGCGAGTCGATCAGCTGTTGAAGAGCAACGCCGCCGTCGACTTCGCGATCCTGGGCGACCTGAACGATACCCCGGCGAACGTCTCGGTTGGCAAGACGCTACGAACCTGGGGAAATCCTGACGAGCTTCGTCCGGGTGTGTTGTTCAATTCGATGTGGAAGTTTCACGAAAAAGGTGATGCCGGCACCTACGTCTATAAAAACAAATGGGACGTGCTGGACCACATTATTCTGTCGCCGGGCATGCTCGATGGTCAGAGCGTCGACTGGGTTCGAGATTCGACTCGTCGAGTCATGGCGGATTATCAGATGTTCGTATCGACAAGGCCCGGCTCGATTCCGCGTCCTTCACGCAGTTATCTCGGGCCGCGTTTCTTCGGCAACGGATACTCGGATCATTTGCCTGTGGAATGTCGCCTGAAAGTTGCTGCCGACTGAGCAGGGAGAACGTTTCACGACGGGTGAATGCGGTAGGGTGCGTCTTGACGCACCACGAGTCAGCGATTTCGGGTGGTGCGTCGAGACGCACCCTACGGCACTGGTTCAGCCTGTTCGGCAGATCGATTAGAGAGGGAGAAGCGACAGGCAGGAATATCCAATATCGAACAAGGAATGTCGAAATTTGAAGTTGTCAAAAACTTCGTCCTTGGACATTCCTTGTTCGATATTTGTTATTCAATTGCGCTTAGCGGAAGCTTCCGACGGGCAGATGGCCCCACAGTGTTTCGTCGCCACGGAGCACGTAGAACTTCAGTGGCGAGAACGTGTTCAACTGTGGATGCTCGATCACGTACTTCACGTTTTCGAAGGTGATCGATTCCCAAAGGTGCAGTCCGACCAGAATGTCTCCCTGCTGGATGCCATTCAGAGCTGCCGGGCCGCCGTCTCGAACCTGGGTGACTCGCATCCCGCCTCGGTAACGCGGGCCGACCAGCGATCGCTCGTTCGATGCAAGCTGATTCAAGCGGATACCGAACATACGGTAGAGGGCGTCGTTGGTGCCGTCGTTCGAGCTGTTGTTGGCTCGGACGATGGTTCCGTATGCCGATGCTGGTCGGTCAGCGGCGTTGCCAACGCTCAGTGCCAGTTCCTGATTCTTTCCGGACCGTCTGACTGAGAGTTTCAGAGACTCGCCAGGTTTCTTGCCCAGGCACGCTCGTTCAAAGTCTGCGGCGTCGGCAACCTTGGTTGAGCCAGCCGTCATGATCACGTCACCAGGCTTCAGGCCAGCTTTGGCGGCGGGACTGTCTGGAATCAGGTTTTCAACGATCAGCTTGCGATCGCTGGCCGATTTAACGTCGGTCGATACCAGGCCGTGCCATGTCTGACTCAGCTTTTCGACATTCAACAGCTCGGCGATAATTTTGCGAGCGTCGTCGATGGGAATCGCAAAACCGATTCGCTGTGCACCGGCTCGAATGGCGACGTTGATGCCGATGACTTCTCCGTCCAGATTGATCAGCGGTCCGCCGCTGTTTCCCGGATTGATGCTGGCGTCAGTCTGGATGAGATTTCGGTAAGACTGTTTCTCGTTGACTTCAACGTCTCGTGACAACTGGCTGATGATGCCGGTCGTCATCGTGTTCTCGTATCCGTAGGCGTTGCCGACGGCGATGACCGATTCGCCAAGCATGAGGTCTGACGAGGTTCCCAAAGGCATGACATTAAGTGATCGAGTTGGGTTGATCTTGATGATTGCCAGATCGTGCTTGCGGTCGAAGGAAACGACCTGAGCTGTATAAGCAGAGCCGTCATACGTTGTGACTCGTAGCGAGTCGACGCCTTCAACGACGTGATGGTTGGTGACGATGTAGCCTCGTTCGTCAATAATGACGCCCGTGCCCATGCCGTTAATCTTCCGTCCCTGACTCGATGAGAACAGAGAGCCGGAATCGTCGGCCGTTTTCTCGCTGTGGATGTTAGCCACGGCGGATTGAGCGCGACGAATTGCCTTGACCACTGCCGTTTCGCGAACCGACCCCGCCTGTGCGGGAACAGTTGAGAGCGTCAGGACAATGGCACACAGGCCGAGTTTAAAAATGCGGTTGATCATATGATGGCGTATCGATTGCAGGGCGATGCTCGAAACCCGACCCGGAAAATGGTGATCCTTCACCGGGGCCAGCCGCGACCTCCGTCTACTCCTCCGCGATCTGCTGGATCGGCCATCACCCATACGTCGCTTGAAGCCTCGAACAATGATGCGCACAACCCGCCTGAACTGACCTGAAGGCAGTCGAGGACGGGCTGTAACGATCAGGCAATCTGGATGCCGGAAAATTGAGCGGCGACTTGCTGACTTCACTCAAGAAGGGAAACCTGCATCGCGTGAGACGAGGCGTGCAGGTGTCCGATGCGCTTGCACTGGTTCAGGCAGGCGTCAAAATCCGGGACGTGTCGAATCGTGTCCGTTTTTTTTCGACGCGACCGCAATTCGACTGAAGCAGCAAGTTTTCGTACGCCACCCCGGATAACCGGTAGAAGTTGCCTGGATGCCCACTCGCGATCAGCTCTTAGCATTACTTGAGGCCAATCCCGCGGACGAGTTCCTGCAGTATTCCGTCGCGATGGCCTGCGCGAGTGAAGGGAACGAGGAAGAAGCAGCCGAACGCCTGAAGGCACTTTGCGTAGCCAGTCCGGACCATGTGTCGGCGTGGTTTCAGCGCGGCCAGATTCTCAACCGGTTGGATGAAACCGACGAAGCTCGCGAAGTTCTCGAGACCGGCATCGAGACTGCAAAGCGAGTCGGAGATTCACACGCCGAAGCCGAAATGCGAGCCTTCCTCGACATGATGTAAGAGGTTTGCCCTTTGCTCAGGTGCTGATCCAGTTGCCCCGGCATGTGACGTGGTAGCCGCAGCCGTTCCGAAGTATTTCAGGAATTTATTCGGTCGGAATGAATAAACTCCGTTCCGGGACAATACAGTCCTGTGAACTGAGGTTTGCCGCGTGGAGCACGATTCGGAAGCAATTCGGAAGTGTCTTGCTGGAGACATCAACTCGTTTCGTTCGCTTGTTGAGCGTTACGAACGTGAGGCGCTTGCACATGCGCGAACAATCGTTGGAAACGCGGAAGATTCGCGGGAGCTTGTGCAGGAAGCGTTTCTCGATGCCTTTCGGGCTCTGAAAAAATTTGACAGCTCACGGGAGTTCTATCCGTGGTTCTATGTCATCCTGCGAAATCGCTGTTACGGATGGCTCAAGTCGCGAGGCCGGTCAGTGACGCTAAGTCTGGAGTCGTGTCACAACGTGATCGTCACGTGCGAAACGAACGTGGGCAAAGAAGACATTGAAGAGGCCTTGTTGAGTCTTGGTGCTGAAGATCGAGAAATCATTCTACTCAAGTACATCGACGGCCTGACTTATCGAAGCGTTGCCGAGCGGTTGGAAATCCCAATCGGCACGGTCATGAGTCGGCTTTATCACGCACGGCGTCGGCTTCGTGCGATTCTGGAATCAGCCGCGAATTGATTTGAGGTTCGGAGGTCCGCATGAAAATTCCAATTGACTGCGAGCAGATCCGAATCTCCGCGATGGCTATTTCCGATGGGGAAGAGGGACCAATCCCGAGTACCCAGATCGATGAGCACGTTCGTGAATGTGCGGCGTGTCGCGAAGAGGTTGAGTTGCTATGTGATTCCTCGCCGTTGCCTCCGACCATTCGGCGAGCGAAATCGACGGAGAGCATTTGGCAGAGTCTGGAACTGCGACTGCATGAGTTGCCTTCTGCGGGCAGTGGTCCGAGCGTTGTGACGATCACCAGTGCCCGTCGAACAACAAGCGATTCAGTAGCGAGACGGCTCGCATTGTTCAGCACGGCTTCCTGCATTCTGGTGGCCGGTCTGATCTTCTGGTCGGTAAGTCAGTCTGCTTCTCGACGCTATTCGGATGGTGGAGACTTGTCGAATTCGCTGCTGGTTACGATCAGCGAGTCAGCCCCTGGTGGCCTGGACGATTCAGCAGAAGAAGAGTTCGTGACACGGACGCCGTTTAGCGACGAGACCGACGCAGACGATATCGCGCTCGCGGTTGTTGATGGAACGTTCAAACGCGAGGGAACACGTTTTGTCCGGATGAGACTTGTGAGTGCCTATAAAGGTCGCATCCCAGTTGGTCATCTCAAGGAAGGCCAGCAGCAGTCTTTTTATGTGGAAAGCAGATTGCCCCTGGAATCGGCTGAATTGTTTGTGCCTGGCAATCGTCTGGGTTTGTATCTGGATGGAAACGTTGATTGTGGTTGGACGGTGACATCGATTCGTGATCTGGCAGACGAGGAAGAATCCTGGCACGCGAATGTCGAGCGTTTCTGCGATGTGCTTCTGGCATGTGAGACAGACGATTCTGCGGCGAGGTATCAGGAGTTACTGGCGACTGCCGATTCGGTGCTGCTCGATGCTCCGGCGTATTATGCGCTGATGGCTCATTCCTGTCCGCATGCTGAGGAAGCCGTCCGCCCGCTTTGGCATCAGGCGATTGCAATGCACTTTCCTCAGCAGAGCTCAGGCTTGCCAGGTGGTGGCGGTGGCTTCGTCGGGGGCCGGTGCGAACGATGATGATGATGCGGGACAAGTTTACGCTGCCGACCAGCAACCGGGCGGTCAGCAGGCACCCGGTACGGTTCAGAAAGAAATGCCACCGAGCATTTTCGAAGCATTCCAACGGGAGGAGATCTCTCCGCCTTTGGCTGTGGCCCAGGTTCTGGCCCGCATTCATGATCATGAGTCGGCCGAATCAGTCCTTCAATACGCGATGGGACTGCCGTCCGGTGTGCGAGCTGACTACTTCGATTTGCTTCCCGATCTCTGCCGGGATGCCGATCCTCAATTTATTCGCACGACACGGGACTCGCTCGCGTCGCTTTTGAGTGAAAGAGATGAATCACCGGTGGCTGCCGAACTTCCGGTGCCGGAGAGGGATTCCAAAGAGGATGTCCGAGACACAGTGATTCATGCTTCTGATCAGGGGAGCGATCACGAAAGGGTGAAGGCTGCGATTGACCAACTGGAGACGCTGCTCGACGCTCGGATTGCCGAGTAGCGACCCTGCAAGCAAGAGATGACTCTTAATCATACTGGAACGTCACGATCATTGGTTATGTAACATTTCGACTGGAGAAGAATCATGAGACTCAAGCGACGACAGATGGACTTTTGGGGACGTCCGGCAATTTTGGTTACGTTGGTTGGTAGCCTTTGTGTGCTGTCATCCAGCGTGGTGGTTGCCGAAGGCACCGTTGACTCACGCGAGCGACCATCAAACGGAGTTTCAAACAGCGACTTCGGCGGCAAGGCCGAAAGCGATCCTGGCGTTGTTGCTCACTGGCGATTTCAGAAAGGAATTGCTGGATCGGGGACGAGCTCGTCTCAGCTTATTGAAGATTCGTCGGGCAACAATCATCACGGTCGCGCCGTCGGCGGGCCTCGTTTTCATTCTGTCGAACTTCCGTCGACGAATCTGGCACTCGCTTTTGATGGCCATAATGACCGCATTGCCGTGGCCGACGCACGTGATTTTCAGCTTACAAAGAGCTTAACCATTGAAGCATGGATCGAGGTGGCGTTTTATCCTGAGAGTTCTTCGAAGTTGAGTCACATCGCGTTTCGTGGTGATAACCGACTCGGATTTGACCCTTGGTTTCTGGCTATCACCGAGAGCGGTCAATTGCGATTTTTGATCGCTAATGGTCTGAACAAGGCGTCGGTCGTCCTTTCTCCGGAGCCGTTGCCGACGAGAAAACTCATCCACGTCGCGGCAGTGCTGGACGACGAAGTGGGAATGCAGAGTCTATTTATTAACGGCGAGCGTGTTGCGACAACCAAAACAAAGATTCGAGCGTGTGGACCACTCGGTGGGACGGGACCTGGCATCGGAATCGGTGGTCGACAGGCTCATAGTAACCAGGGATTCCGTGGCAGCATTGGCGAACTCCGGATCTCGGCCCGAGCCCTGACCGAAGCTCAATTCTTGCCTCTCGAATCTGAATGACTCTGCGGCAACTGAAACGGCGAACGAGAATGGCCCTGGCAAATCAAGAGTTCTGTCACCGAACTGATAACGACTGCAACCTCACATATCCTCAAGTATTTGGAGAGTAGAAATGAATCGAATCGAACGAAGCAGAAGTACTGTGTTACTTGGCGGCGTGAAAATTGTGTGCATCACATGCGGCATGGCGTTGTCGGCGACGACGAGTGCCGAAGAGCTTCCTGAAACACAAGCGGGCAGTCGATCAAAAGTCGTCGCTCATTGGCAGATTCAGAAAGGCCTTGTCGGCAGCGGCGCGAGTTCTTCGCAGCTCATCGAAGATTCATCCGGCAACAACCGTCACGGTCGCGCCGCAGGCGGCCCGCGGTTCCAGGCTGTTGAACTCCCAACCACGAACCTGGCTTTGGCATTTGATGGTCGAGACGATCGGATCGCTATCGCCGATGCACCGGGTTTTCATCTGACGAAGAGCTTTACCATCGAGGCGTGGATTGAGATCGCCTATTACGCGGCTTCTCGACAGAACCACGCCTTCATCGTCTTTCGTGGGGACAAGCGTGAGGGCTTTGACCCGTGGTATTTGTGCATTGAAGAAAGTGGGCAGCTAAAATTTATGATCACAGATCTGCTCAATGAAACGTCAACGGTCATGTCGCCGGCTCCGCTGCCAACTCGTAAGTTTATCCACGTCGCAGCCGTGCTTGACGACGAGACCGGCACTCAAAGCCTGTTCGTTGATGGCAAGCGAGTTGCTTCGACAAAAACAAAAATACGAGCTGGTGGACTACTTGGCGGATCGGGACCTGGAGTTGGCATCGGAGGTCGTCAGGACCACAGCCACCAGGGATACCGGGGCAGCATTGCCGAAGTCCGCATCACCGCCGCGGCCCTGAGTAAGTCTGAGTTCCTGACGCGTCGCCGATAATTCGAAACGAGTGGAACTACCCGTAAGGTTGGCGCCAGTTGCCAACCCTACGGGCTGGTCAGAAGCCATTTGACTGCTGAGTCCACAGCGTTCTGTTGGTCCGAAGATTGAACAGCCTTTGCGGCACCGGATGCCGCAAAGGCAGACGTGACGACTTTCGGAGTAAGCCCCTTCTCGCCGCCAATCCATAGCGGAAGTGGAGCGGAAAGAGCGAGTAGTGCTGGCAAGTCGCCATACTTAACTGCACCAACTAGGAAGTTCGGTGCTCGGTAGCTTGTGACGTCGCCGAAGCGGAAACCTTGAGTATCGACGGCCAGCTTGTTGACCGTCCCCGCGGCGACAACTCTGGCTGCAGCGGCGATCGGGCCGGCTCCGTTTGTGCCGATCAGATTGAGCCGTTTGGGCTCGTGCTCGTCACCGCTTACCCAAGAGATCAGCGTCAACACGTCGTGGACTCGCTGAACGAAAAGCGTGTCGTTGTAGCAGTAGGTGTAGGCTGCAGCTTCTCGTGGATTGGCAACGACTGCTTGCTGAGTCACCGGTTCGCTGCTTCCAAGGAACTCGCCTTGGCCGAACAGATCGGCCGACACGATCGAAGCTCCGCCGTCGAGAAGTCGAATGACTTCGTTGCGAGCTTCGCCAGATTCGGTGAAGAGTCCTTGTTTTCCGGAACCGTCGACCCAGATCACGACGTCGCCATTCCATTTTGTGCCGGTTGGGAACAGCGAAATGACTGGCAGCTCTTCGCCCTTTGAATCCAAGTGAACAATGTCTTCAAAGTAGATGAATCCGTTTCGCTTCTGCTTGTCGACCTTCGTCCGCTTGATGTCGTCGTAGTCGGGGAGGCTGCGTCCGATGATCGATTGGAACGCTCCGCCGACGACTTCTCGATACTGTTGCAACGAGTCTGCGTCTTGCGGCGTTAATGCTGCAATCTGTTTACCTGACGCCGTCGCAAGGTCTTTCAACAACGAGCGTTCGTAATCGTCGCCGCCTTCGGGCTGAGGATGTTTGTCATTCCAGACCTGATTTTCCTCTGCAGTCAGGTAGTCAAAATCTTCTTCGACGATCGGCTCTTCAAGCCCAAGTTTCATGTGTTTGTTAAACCACGAGTACATCGTCGCTCGCGACACGTAGTTGTAGTTGTGCGGGAAGTAAAGCAGCGGTCGGCAGTAGACGTTGTTCTTCGCGCCGAGCATTCCATATAGCTGCTGAAGCTGCGGATAACCCTTGGTCATCATCTCCTTCGTCCAGTCGTTGGCCGCTGTCATTGCCTGAGGCTTCGGAGCAAAGAGCGCGGCAAGTTCAACGTTGCCGGATCCGACTCTCAGCAACGAGCAGTTTTCGCAGGTGCAGCCGCCCTGCATCGATGTCGAAACCATGCCGTTGGGAAACGCAGCGATCGGACGAGGATCGATGGCACAAAGCAGGATGGTCTGAGTACCGCCGCCGCTTCCGCCGGTAACCGCCATGCGTGAACCATCAACATCCGGCAATGATTCCAGGAAATCGAGGCAGCGGATCGAGTTCCACGTCTGAATGCCCATGATACTTTGCACCCGCATTTCGGCTTGAGCACTGTACAGACCCCAGTTCTCTTTGCCTTCAAAGTCAGGTCGCTGTTTCGCGAAGCGATGAGCCAGTTGATAAGAAATCTGCTGACTGTCGGCGTAGCCAAGCATGTCAAAAATGAAGACGACGCAACCCATCCTCGCGAGTTGTGCGCAACGTGCGAGTTTCGGAAAGCGACCGGAACTTTCGAAACGTTCGGCTCCGTCGACGATCAATTGGCGGATCTTCTTTTCGCCATAGTCCTGCAGACGGCCGCCGTGGCCATGCGGACAAAGCACAGCCGGTCGACGGACATTTTTCTTGCCGTCATCAGGACGAAACAACAAGCCGGTGACAAAGTGGCCCGGAACGGCTTCGAAGTAAACTTTCTCGACCGTGAAGCCGGGGCGTCCGAACTTGCCGTGAACGACGGCGTTCAACGGAGTCTTCTCCGGCATCGGCCACAGTCCGGTTGCAATCAGAGTCTGCCGACGAAGCTCGTTCGCTCGAGCTTCCCACGCGGCTTTTCCCTGCGGAACTTCGAAAGGAAAGTACCCATTGAGATCCTTTCTCGGTTGCAGCCGACTGTCGTTTGGAAGCTGGCCAGTTTCGAAGACGCTGGTGTCCTGGGCATCGACGGGTGCCGATGTGAATCCTGTTGCAATTGCCAGAGTGGCCAGGATCGCTAAGCCGCAAATCGCTGAACGAGGTGAGGAAGTCAGATTGTCGACGCGGGAAGGAAGTCGCACGGTGTAGTCTCCATCGGAATGAGTTTCGAAGGCTCATGAGTATTGCAGCGGCGGCTGGTCCTGCAATCGAAAGCTGAGATTTGGTCTCATGTGATTCCAGTTTCGAATTATTACTCCGATCCGGCGATGTCTGGCTGGTGTCATGAGTTGGTGACTTTCTAATCTTCGCACCGTATCGCCTGAGTGGTTAAACGATCGGGGCGTGTTGAGATTTGAACGTGCCGGCCAGCTTGTATCGAAAGACTCGCCGAACGACGTGAGTCGACACTGGCCGGAAACTTGTAACCGCGGACGGATGAGTTCCGCAAAACGATTCGCAGAAGGAAAGACTGATGTCAGATAACAATGTAAAAGAAGAAATCATCCGCGAGCTGAGCGTGGCTTACTGGATGGAGCTTGAGACAGTCATGAACTACATCGCAAGCTCGACCAATCTGGACGGCGTTCGTGCCGAAGAGATCAAAAAGGGCCCCTCGCCGCAGACGTGACTGCCGAGCTTGTGCACGCTCAGACCATTGCCCCGCCGTATCAAGACAATCGGCGGAACGGTTCCTGGGGACGTTCGACTTCAAGGCTCGGCAGGAAAGCCTGCAGCCGCCAGCGAAAAACACCGGACGTCGTCGCCGTGATCAAAGGCGTGATCGAAGCCGAAGATGCGGCGGTCGCTCAGTACAACAAACTGATCAAACTGTGCGACGGAGTAGACTACGTGACGCAGGATCTCTGCATCCAGGCCCTCGGCGACGAAGAAGAGCACTGCCGGGAATTCCGCGGCTTCCTCGCTGAGTACGAATCGGAATAAGCTACTCGTTTATATGTCGTGCCTGGCGAAACGTGCCCACAAGGTAGTGTCGCTCGACGCCGTATCGATAGAGATCGGCTGGCCTTTATTGAGGCCGGCCGATTCTTAAACGTCATACGCTGCCAAGGAATCATCTGCTTCGAGCCAGCTCCTCTTTGAGAAAGCCTGCAAATTGTTTTCGTCGAATCAATTCGCGCCGCTGTTAATGTCGGTCTGGGAGGAATCCGCTCCACGAGCTGTCGCGCTGCGCGGAGTGTCGCGATCTGGCAACGCCGTTTCCGGGCCCGAGCGTTGCGATAAACGAGTTCTCCACCTGGAGCACGCAATTGCCTCGCTGAACTGTGCCGTCCCCGTCAGCTTGATGTAAACATCACGAAATCGACTGAATACATCCACGCAGATTTCAGCGAAGTCGGTCTAGTCGATCGTGTTTTTACACGTACTATTTGGGACTGTGTGCGATTGCCCAGTTGGGATGGACACCTGAATTAGTTTTTAGACGGCAAGCTTTGCTTGGTGTTGTTCTTCGAATTCGTCAGGTGTTTTGTATCCGAGGGTCTGATGAATTCTCTTGGAGTTGTAGAACGTTTCGATGTACTGGAAGACGCTGAGTCTTGCTTGAGTGATGTCCTCGAAGGTTTCGAACTTCGTCCATTCGTGCTTGAGTGACCAGAAGAAACGTTCCATGACGGCGTTGTCGTAGCAGCATCCGGTACGACTCATCGAGCAGATCATGTTGAGTGTTCTCAGAGTCTGCTGGTATTCATCGCTGGTGTATTGCGAGCCTCGATCGCTGTGGTGAAGCAGACCGTTCGTGTCAGGCTTCCGCGATTCAACAGCGTTACGAAGAGCTGAGCTGACCAACGGCGTGGCGAGACTTTCGGAAATCGCCCAACCGACAACCTTGCGACTGAACAAGTCCAGGACAACAGCCAGATAAACCCAGCCGGTTGCCGTCGGCAGATACGTGATATCGGTCACCCACTTTCTGTTCGGAGCACCTGCTTTGAAGGACTGATTCAGAACGTTTGGTGCCGCCATCTTTGAAGGATCAGAAACCGTTGTCGTTGGCGAAAATTTCTTTGAGACTTTGCTTTTCAGTCCCATTTCCCGCATCGCCGCTGCGACTGTGTTGCGACAGACTGTTTCCAGAGAGTCATCTTCCTTGAGTCGATCAGCGATTTTGTAACTGCCATAAATCCCGTGCGACTCGTCGTAGACCTGCTTAATTGAAGTGCGGATTCGAGCCGACCGTTGAGCCCTCAAGCCGGGCCCGGCCTTCAGCCACCTGTAGAATCCACTCGAGCTGACATTGAGAGTTCGACACATCGACGTCACTGAAAACGAGTCACGATGCTGCTTGATCCATGCGTATTTCATTGTGACTCCCTCGCGAAATACGCTGTGGCTTTTTTTAGAATTTCACGTTCCATTTCAGCTCGCTGCAGACGCTTTCTGAGATGCTTGATCTCATCCTGCAACGCAGCGGTCGAGGCGTCGTCACCACATGGTTCTGGCTCTGGAGCCAGCTTCGAGTGCCAATCCCTGAGACTCTTCGCTGCAACACCAACAGCGTCCGCTGCCGCCTTGAACGAGTACCCCTGCTTGACCACAAGATCGACGGCGTCCCGCTTAAATTCAGCACTGAATGAACGACGTGCTCGCTTCGTTTTCTCTGACATGAAAGTCTCCTGAAAGAAATCTTAGAAATCCTTCAGGTGTCCACCAGTCATGGGCTACCGCAGTGGGCCACACCGTAGTTGCTCAGGACGAAACCAGGCGAAGGAGCAATTCCAATGATTCGATACGTTAGCACAATGGCACTGATTCTTGTGTGTTCTGTCGCCAATGGTCAGACGCCGGAGGATTCCGAGAAAAACGTCGATGACCTGGTCCTACATTCAGGCCAGTCGAGTTTTAAGGCGCTGCCACCATTGACATGGCACAAAGGTGAGATTGCCGACGTCATGCAGCTACGGAACGGAAGGATCGCGACTCTATCCCCGGAGGGTGACATCAACATCTGGAATCCTCAGACAGGTGAGCGATTACAGACGCTCAGTACGACTCAACCGAAGGTGATAAAGATTCTGCTGTCATTGGATGGCTTAAGACTATTGGGTTTCACGCGAAGCGGAACGATTCACCAGTGGGCACTGCCGGTTCCCAAACCATCATGGAGCCCGGAACAGGCTGTCGGTGAGCCCGATTCAACGACCGGCGACCAAACGACCGCATGGGCTTCCGCAAGCCAGGATGAGCAGGATGAATGGCTGGTGCTTGAATATGGATCGCCGGTGAAGGCGGTCGCAATTCATGTCTATGAGAATTTCAATCCGGGAGCGGTCATTCGCGCGACGACGTTTGAGACTGATCAATCACCCGTCGTTCTTTGGGAAGGCAAGGATCCTGTCGTCGCCACAGGCGGGCGGAATGTTGCCAGACTTGAGATTTCTCCGATTGTGCCGATCAAGCGAATCAAACTATTTATCGACTCCAAAGCGGTTGCGGGCTGGAACGAGATCGACGCAGTGGGACTCGAAGATGAGTCTGGCACAATTCACTGGGCCACTGCGGCCGGTGCCAGTAGTAGCTTCGCGGAACGAATCCGTACTCGTTCTCTGCTAATTGACGTGTCCAGCGTTTCTGTTCCGAAGTATGTCATCCCGCCGGGAACGACATCGTTATCGCACGTTAACGATACCGCAGAAGGTAAGCAGAGTTTCGGCGGTTCCGGTCACGCTGTCAGATTCACTCGTAAGGATGAATCCAGACTTGTGGCCATCGAAATCTTTGGGAGCTGGTACGGCTCCTCACGGCCACCGGCTGAGGATTTTTCAGTTTATGTTCTCAACAAAGACCGGGCCGTCACTAAAGAGCTCAAATTTCCCTATGCCGTTTTTCAGCGTGGCGCTGAGCAATGGCACGCATTGAGTTTCGATGCCGTGGACGTGCCAGATGAGTTTCACATTGCAGTTTTCTTCAACGCCAATCAGACGAAAGGAGTTTTCTTTGGCAAGGATGCCGAAGTCGCAGAGTCCCATTCATTTGTGGGAACACCGGAGAAAGGCTTCAAACCGGTTGACGAGAAGTTCGACTGGATGATCCGCGCTCATACGAAATCAGTAGATTGAATGGCAACCACCTGTGAAGAGGTGTCGAATCGATGGGCCGCACACAACGAGGTCCGGATTGTTGTGTTTGGTGAGTTTGAATATGTTCGAATTTGCGTTCGGTTACGAGTTTTGCGCGCTTCGTCGGCAGCGGAACCTGTCGACTTGAACTGAACTTGCCGGTACTTGGTAGTTTTGTGCTATTCTCCGCGGCGCTGCAGTTCTCAGGGACGATTTTGAGATTCCTCAACACCCCTTTCGGGCGTTCCTTGCCCTTGTTTCTGTGAACTAAGCACCCTCCAAACTTCATTTCGCGACCAGCTAATCCCCCTCACACAACTTCGTACTCTAAATTTAACCCGCGCGGGTTCTTTGTTCGTGCGCGTTGAATCACGAGGCCGGAAGGATCCGTCCTGATGCTCCGCCAATTCTTCAGTGCGACTGCGGCAGCTTCTTTTTCAGACTCCGAACATAGCCAGATTCGTGGCGAACAAAGCCGTTTGGGCATTGGCCTGCTGCGAGTTTTGCTGTTTGCGGGCGTGCTTTCGAGTCTGCCGGCAGCCAGCTACGGACAGTTTGGCTCGGACCTGTTCGACGAGTTCAACTCCAACGAAAGTCGGACACGAGGCTTTGACTCTGACGACGCTCCGCCATTGCAGCGGATTGATAACGGAGCCACCAACTGGCGAGCTCGTGTCGGGCATCTGGCGTTCGAAACGTTCGGTCGTGATTCGTCGATCACTCATGTCGAGCTGATGCCGATGATCCCGCTCGACAACGCCGCCCTGTTTACTGACTGGCGATTGTTCGTCGACAATCATGGAGAAATAGGGGCGAATCTGGGGCTTGGCTATCGACAGTGGATCGAGGAACTTGACCACGTCGTGGGGGCCAGCGTCTGGTACGACGGAGACAACACCAGCACCGAATACTTCAATCAGGTGGGTGTCAGCCTGGAAATGATGGGTGACACCTGGGATTCGTTTTTCAACGCGTACATTCCCGTTGGAGACGACACGAAAGACTTTTCGGTCCGCAACACGAACTCACGTTTCGACGGAACGGGGACTTCAATCCTGTTCGACCAGGTTCGAGACCGCGGCGAAGCGATGCCGGGTGTCGACTTTGAATTCGGATTTCTGATTCCGACCGACTTTGCTCATGAACACGAAGTGCGAGCCTACGCTGGCTGGTACTTTTTCTCAGGAGACGAGACTGACGATATCCACGGAGCGAAAGTTCGGCTGCAGGGCGACATCAACCAGGTCATGACGGCTCAGGTCGAACTTACCGACGATGACGAATTCGGAACCAATGTAATTTTCGGTGGCTCAATTGTTCTGCCGGGAAGCCTGTCATCAGAACAACCATCGGCTCGTCGCCGCGAACGGCACCTCGGGCGGTTCTCACAACGTAATTACAACGTGATCGTTTCGCGAAAAATCAGGACTCAGACCGGCATCACGGCTGTTAACCCATCGACCGCGGCTGGCTATTCCGTTGCTCAGATTACGGCTGACGGCGACCTGCCATCGACCAGCGACATTCTGCTGGTTCAAGCTGGCACTACATTGACGTCGGCGATCACGCTCGCTGACGGTCAGTCCCTGCTGGGTGAGAAAACTGGTCAGCAGGTTGTAGCTGACGGCTTTGGCCTGATCGACGTGCCAGACTTCTCGGCGGGGACGGGCACACCAATCATCGATTCGGTCGCCGGCAATGCGATTACGCTGGCATCGAACTCGCGAGTCGCCGGACTGTCAGTTACCAATGCGACCGGACATGGCATCATTGGATCGGGAATCAGCGATTTCACACTCTCAGACGTGACGGTTTCCGGCTCCGGCATGGACAACCTGTTCCTGGAGAATGTTGCTGGACCATCGACATTGACCGGATTAACACTGGGAGATGCGACCGGCTCGTCATTCCATCTCGACGGAGCGACAGCTGACGTAACGTTGGCTGGAGCGATCTCCAACTCGTCGGGCCGGTCGTTGCTGATTGAAGACACTTCGGCGGACACAACCGTTGATCTGCGAAATGCGACCGTCCAGGACAGCGGCTCGGGCGTGCTGATTTCAGGAGTCGTGGGCGATGTCCAACTCAACGATGTGACCGTGACCGGTGGAACGGGAACGGGCATCGAAGTCACTGGCAATTCGGGAACGGTCATCTTCAACGGATTGACTGCGGTTTCAGGCAATGCCGGGCCAGGCATCAATGTGCATGACACAGTGGACGATGCTGGCACTACTACCGTCGTCGAAGGTCAGGTTTTCTTCAGCGAAGTCAACCTTGCTGCTGATGGGCAAACGGGCCTTGTCGCCAGCAACGCCACCTCGCTGCAGATCACCAACGGAACGATCAACGCGACGAATTCAGGAGCTGTCGCGAACATCTCAGATTCTCTGATTGATGTTCGATTGAGAAGTATCTTCGCTGATGGTGGCCCATTCGCCGTCAACATTGCAGACACGACAGGAACGTTCGCGGCACTTGGAGATGGTTCGGGGACTGCTGGCTCGGGCGGTTTGATTCAGAATACGACGACAGCGTTCACGACATCGAATGCCGGTACAGTCTTCCTGCAGTTTGTTGACTTCGACCAGAATCAGCACGTTCTGTCTGACGTGGGCAGCTCCAGTATCACGGTTGCCGGTGCCAACATTTCAAACACGACGGGTGGGGCTTTGACTCCGAACACGATCTTTGTGACGCAGAACACGAAGGGGCTGGAGATTTCAGGCTCGAACATCAACACCGGCAACACGATTGGCCTGTTTGACGGAACGGTCAACACCGTCGACAGCTACAGCTATGCCTTCGCGAATAACTCACTGGTGTCCGATGCGGGAGACCTGTTCAAGCTTACGTCTCAGGCGGGCGGAGAAGGTGCGACTTTGGCACTCGTGGGAACGGGCAACCTGATCACGCTGAACGGTGAACAACACGGACGCGTTTGATGTCGACTGGAACGGCCCAAGTGCTGTTTCGATTTCCGGCAACACGCTCACTGGTGTCGGAACATCGACGACCGGACTCCGCTTTAACGGAGCTTCCACAACGGCACTGTCGACGGTCGCTGTGCAGAATAACGATTTCCGATTCGACGGAGCGGCTGGGACGGGAGTTAACCTTGTCGCGGCTGGGCCATCGTTGCTGACGATTGCTTCGAACACGCTCGACTTCAACGGACAGAACGGAGTCGGCATGAGCCTCACTCTGCAGGAAGCTGGCGAGGTCGGAATCTTCTCGAACCTCTTTACCGACGATGGTTCGGGAGCGACCGCGGTGCTGTTCCCGACGATCGCCGATCAGTCAACGGTGACGATCGAGAACAACCAGTTGCTGTTTAACAGTGCAAGCCTGGCGATTGATCGAGGCATCATCTTCCAGGCTGTCGAAACCAGCGGAACGATTTCCCTGGGCGGCAGCATCAACAACGTGATCAGCGGAGCGACGACGCCATTCCAGATTCCAAACAACACGTCGACCGGTGGCATCCCGGTCAATGGAGCGTTCGTCCCGTAAGCTGACCGCTGTCGGTGAACTCTGGTTTGAGTTGCCGCGTGCGGAGCTCACGATGTCCACAAAAATGAGAGACGATTTTGTGGTTCGCGACAGATTCGAGCGAATACGGCTGAATGTGTGCGAAACTGGCTGGTGGCGATCGTGAAATTTGTGTGGCGTTTTAATGCCAATTGCACCGGTCTATCGTGTAGATTGCGTGCCTTGTGACATTGTTTTCCGGAACTGACCGAATCCCGGAAGGCTCTATCTGATCCTGAGAGCAACTCAGGGCGGGCAAGGCAAAAGCAAACACGAAGCCGAGGATGCGACGATGCGGAGTTCGACTTTTCGAAGACGGATGGCCTGGGCCAGACAAACGTCAGTGGCGGCGGAATGCCTTGAAGTCCGGACGTTGTTATCCGGAATTCTGCCCCATGCCATGTGGGCTCACGGTGGAGCTTTCGGCCGTCCGGATCATCTTGGCCGTGGCGATGATAGCCTGGGGTGGGATGGTGCCGGTCGAGGCAGTGCGGCTTTGACTTACTACCTCGGCGATGTGCCTTCTGCATTCAGTTTGTCGACCGCTGATGTTCAAGCTGCAATCACGCAGGCCTTCGATGTCTGGGCAGCGGTGATCGATGTCAGCTTCACGCAGACGACGACTCCGGGCCTTTCAGATTCGATCGACATTACGTTTGACAATATCGACGGCGCGGGAAGTACGCTGGCCTTTGCTTACTACCCGGACGATGTGAATTCGAATCCGCTTGCTGGCGACATTCAATTTGATACCTCTGAGACCTGGGAAATCGGCAACGATCAAGGATCGGCAGCATTCGACTTTCTGCTGGTCGCCGTTCATGAAGTCGGCCACGCGATCGGTATCGACCACTCAGACAACTCTGACTCCGTGATGTTCCCATCCAGCGGCGCGACGG
The DNA here is from genome assembly GCA_943787265.1 of uncultured Planctomycetaceae bacterium. Lineage (GTDB taxonomy): Bacteria > Planctomycetota > Planctomycetia > Planctomycetales > Planctomycetaceae > JABMPE01. Next base: position 109,027 of record CALSLT010000041.1, read on the forward strand.
ATTTCTTCACGGCACTTTCGGCCGAGGACATCGCCGCAGCTCGATCGATTTACGCGTCGATTGGTGAGGACCCGATCGATCCGGATCCATCACCCCAGCCAGACCCGGAACCATCAGGCACGATCGCACTTGTTGACGGCGTGCTGACCGTTACTGGAACGGAAGATCGGGACCGCGTCATCTTGCGGCAGCTTCGAAGAAGCGACGGTGATCAGCTTGCCGTGCGGATCAACAATCAACATCAGATTTTCAGCGTTGCAGACGTTGACAGCGTCTTTGTTAACACTCTGGGCGGAAACGATGTTGTCGTTGCCCGTCGAAACGTGCATCTTGATCTGACTATCGACGGAGGTGACGGGAACGATCTGATTCGCAGCGGATCTGGCAACGACAACCTGACCGGCGGATTGGGGAACGACCGAATCAATGGCGGGCGAGGGAACGATGTCATCGATGGTGGTGCGGGTGACGATCGGCTGCGAGGGCAGGGCGGTGACGACACGTTGAACGGCGGCGATGACAACGACACTTTGATCGGTGGTCGAGGTGATGACCTGCTCGACGGTGGTGCGGGGACGAATGTTTTACGACCTGACAGCGGCCGAGACCGACTGATCGGACGCGGCGATCGGGATTCCGTGTTAAGTGGCGGTCGGTTTCGTCCGTTCGAATTTCTCCGGAACCGTGGGCGCGGAGCCGACGTTAGTGAGACCCGCTTCGGTCGTCTGATCGCCACGATTTCCGCTCGCCTGCAACTCTGGTAACGCCTTCCGATTTGTTACTGGCATTGGCAACGCCAGGTCGTTGAGCCTAAACAGGCGACAGCTCGATCGGCGATAGATCCGGTCGTGACTTCCTGACAAGTTCAGCCATGTGTTCGTGGCAGGTCAGGAACAGAACCTGGATGTGGTCGGGCAGGGCCAGCAGAACTTCCAGAGTGTTCTTTGCACGCTGTTCGTCGAAGTTCACCAGGATGTCATCCATGATTAACGGCAGCGGTTCGGATTCCCGGCAGTACTGCTGGATGTAGGCCAGGCGAATGGCCAGGTAGAGTTGCTCACGTGTGCCTGTGCTTAGCTGGTCGGGCGTCTTGAGTTTTCCATTATTCTGTTCGACGAGCATTGTGCCTGCTTCATCGAGCCGTCGTCGAATGCTGACGTACCGCCCGCCCGTCATTTGCGAAAGCAGAGCGCCAACCTCCGACAACATGGCCGGTTGATGTTCTTTTTCAAACCGCTCAATGGCTCGCTTCAAGAGCGTTTGCGCCAGAACCAGCGGGGCGAGTTGATCGACGGACGAACCAAGCTTCGCGTAGCTGCCTTCCAGTTCGAGTTGTAATGTGGCCGCCTTGCTGGTTCCGTCCATGGCGTCCAACGCGGTCTTTGCTTCAGTCTCCAGCCTCAACGCGGCATCGCGCCGCTCTTCGATTTCGAGATGCTGCTGCTCAAGTTCGGCGAGCTTCAGCGGCAACGTGTCAGTGTCCAGTTGGTTGAGTTCGTCAAGAAAACCAGCGAAGTCTTCCGCTCCGGCAGTTCGTTTCAGATTACGAGTTAACGAAGTTTGCTCCGCGAGCAATTCCTGTTGTCTTTGTGCGGTTCGCGCAGCCTCAAGAAATTCGTCGGATGAAGACACGCCAGTCGACGTCAGCAGTGTTTCTACTTTTTCTGAGAGACCAGCAAGTTCAGTCTGCAACCCATCCGCACGACGCTGGGTTTTATCTTTTGCTTTTTGGAGTGACACCTGGTCACGGTCGGCCTGGATGGCTTTCGACAGGCGATCGCTTAATCGATTTACAATTTCCGCCAGCGGAAACTCATTCAAGTCGGAGCTGACCTCGTTGCAGATCGACTCTGCTTCGTTTCGAAACTGCTCAACCTCTTTCTCCAGACTGTCAGCTTTCGACGTGGCCGACTGCGATTCATGATATTTTTGCCGAGCGTCCTGCAGTTCCTGAAGCATTTTTGAGGCGAACCGGGCGGACCAGTCCGAGGGAAAGCCGAGGGTGCTCGACAGTTTCGCCCATTCTTCCGACCAGGTGGCCTGTTGCTCGTTCAGTTGATCATCCTGGTTGTCCAGGTCTTTCAGTCCGTCCTCGTCAGTGTGTAGAGCTTGCGTGATCTGAGCTTGTTCAAGGCTTGCCGTTTTGACTTCTTCAACGCGCCGCCGGACGTCGGTCAGTTGTTCGTCGAGATTTTGATTGGATGTTGCTGGCGAGAGAGTGAGTTGTTGCTCAAAGTCGTTTACTTGTTCCTCAAGCAGTCGCGACCGAGACAGGCTTTCAAGCAGTTGAGTACGCAGTTCCAGCCAGTTCTCAAATGTGCGATGCCACTCAAGTATCACTTCTGGCGGTTGAGGCAGCACGTAGAAGCCTGCCAGCAAAGCATGCCACTCGTCAGTGAGTTGGTCGTGTTCCTGCTGGCGTGCGTTTTCCGTTTCTGCAGCCTCAGCATGATCCTGTTCGAGTTGACTGATCTCGGTGATTAGCCGGTCGCGAATCGCGACTTCTTTGGCTTTGGCCTGTCGATCGTCGGCCAGACGGTCGGACTCGGCGACTTCCGCTTCGTAGGTATCTGGCAAAGCTTCGAAGTTGTCTCCTGTCCAATTCTTAATTTCCTGATCAATGTTGTCGTCGCTCGCTGAAGACTCGCTGTCGACGAGGAACTTCTTCCGGATCAGCTGCCATCCGGCGTCGCGGCGCTGGCGTTGATCTTCAAGTTGCGAACGATCTGGTACTTGTTCTTCCGCCGCTCTAGCCGAAAGTTCAGCGTTTCTGTCCTTGAGCGTTTGCGAGATCTGTTGCCGGTTGGATTTTGCACGGGCTACGGCGTCGGCAGTTGCTGCCAATCGACTTTGAAAGTCGCGGAGCAGTGATTCCAGCGGGACAGGCAATGCCTCCAACTCTTCATCAGTCAATCCAGACGCGGACAAGCTCGGTGACAGGCGTTTTTTCAGAACACCTAGTTGGCTGGTGATTGACGCCTGTGTCTCGGAAGCGTCAGTCAGTGCCGCGGCCGCAGCTCGATAGCTGGGTTCTCGCTCGAGAATTGCGACGAGTTCAGGGGCCGGTTGAACGCTGCTTAAATCTGCAAGTCGGTCAGTGGCGGCATCGACACGTTTCTTTAAGTCAGGCCGGCGTGCGGAAATTTTCGCTCGTTGAGTCTCCAGTTGCGCAAACCGAGATGCCAGTTCTTCAAGCTTCTCACGCTGTTCGAGACTCGATTGAAACTTGCTCAGAAATTCGAGATCCCAATCGGGGTTCAGAGCCGAGAGTCTCGATTCGACATCCGCACGAATGGTCGAACTTTCATTTTGGAGTTGCGGTATCAATTCCTGATCACGCTGAATTCGACTGAACTCTTTTTCGAGAGTTCGAATTTTCGCTTCGATCTTCAAGAACGCGGGCGAGAGCTCCAACGCTGCGAGTTGTTGTTCTGTTTCGGTCAACTCTGCTTTCGATTCGTCGAGCGATGACTGAGTTCGCTGTTGGTCGGCGAGAAGTCGCTCCAGCTCGGAACCGGACGCCACCGTTACGCCAGGAGGGAGTTTGGTTTGGACGAGTTCTTCTTCGACAGCTTTTCGTTCCAGCCACGGTTCGATTGCCCGGTTGAGCCGATCGATGTGTGCTCTCTGTTTTTCTAATTGTTCCCGCGACTGGCTCAGTGTGGCGACGAGCTCTTCAGCTTCTGTAAGGGCCTTTTCTTTGTCTTCGAATTCACGTGGCTTCAGTGTCGCGTCTTTGATGGCAGCGCTGTGGCTTCGGATGTCTTTCAGAAGTGAATTGATTACTGGTTTGACCGCGTTGCCAGGCTTGAACAGACCCGCCACTTCGTCATCAAGGCCCTTCTGAATTTCCTGCAGGTTTGATGGGCCGCCAAGGCTGCCGCCAAACATGGCCTCATTCAGGTTGGCATGTTTCAGACTTTCTTCGCCTTGAGACAACTCGGTCAGCGAGAAACCGAAAACGTGCTCGTAAAGTTTTGCGTTGGCACCGCCAAGAATCGTACTTAGCGAGTTTTCATTGATCGTTTCCGTTGTGCCTTCAACCTCGCCGACGACCGTCCCTTTTCGACCTTTTCGTCGGCGGAATGAAATGCGTCTGCCATCAGAGACGTCGATCAACGCGCGAGCGGCCATTTCACTGGAGTGAGTATCAAACTGGTAGGGGCTGCTGCCGCCGGGAAAGCCAAACAGCAACTGCCGGAGTAAATGCAGGAGCGTCGATTTTCCCGCTTCGTTGGGGCCATGAATTAATTGAAACGACGAATCTCCGAAGTCGAAATGGCGATCGCTGAAGATGCCGAAGTTTTCAATGTCGATTTCGCGGATCTTCATGCCTCGGCCTCCAGCCGGGCCAGTAGAAGTCCCTCGGCCTGTTGCAGCCACGTTTGAAGTTGCGCAGTCTCGGTGAGCGATGTGCCGGCCGCGTGGAGTTCCGGCCCGGTCTTGGCGGCAAGTGCAGTCAGCGATTCGCCGACGAGCTCCGCCAATTGGTCCTGGTTGGCGGCGAGGTTCTGAACGTCTCGCAAAAGCTCTCCGAGTAAATCGTTTCCCTCGCGAAGCTGGTCAACGTCGAGCGGTGGTGACGTGTTGAGTTTGACCTTCTCGATCCAGATTTCATCGTCCCACTCGTTGGCGATATCGCGAATCTGAGTGACGACTTCTTCGTGAAGGCCGGGTTGGACGAGTTCTCGGTGAGCGGAACATGAACCAGAGGCTTCGATCCTGACCGCGGCGAACCGACCGTCGCTATTGTCGAGACACTCCTGCAGCGCGGCGCGAGTCTTCTCGTAAAGATCGCTTAACGTGTTCGACGGTTCGAGCACGATTGACGCTCTGTGCCAGCGAAGCGTGTCGGTTTCGCGGAATTCTGTTCCCGCGATATTGCCATCTTCAACGCTGACCAGCAGGCAGCCCTTCGCACCGGTCTCGCGAATGTGTCGCCCTTGTGTGTTGCCAGAAAAAGCGACGAATGGAGTTTCGCTCAGCGGTGGTTCGCTACGAATGTGGACATGACCGAGTGCCCAATAGTCATAGCCACGATTTCTCAGGACTTCGAGTGTTGTGGCGGCGTAGCGGTCGTGGGCCGGATCGCCGGTCAGGCTTGTGTGAAGTACTCCGATGTTTAAACAGCCCTGCACAGCGTCGGGATATCCGGCTGCAAGGTCTTCCTGGATGTCTGGCTTTGCGAAGCCTTGTCCGTGAATGGCGACGCGTTGCGAATCCGTGAGTCCGAGTTGTTCGCTCGTCAGCGTTCCGGGTTTTCGAACGCTGAATTCATGGACGTTGGGCGGCCATTTGATACCCGTGCGGACTTTGCTTTCAGCATCGTGGTTACCTCGGATCAGGCAGACGGGAATGCCGGCTCGGCCGAGTTTGCGAAATTGACCGGCGGTCCAGATGCCAGTGTTCATGTCCTTCCACTGACCATCGAACAGGTCGCCCGCGATGATGACAAAAGCAACGGCTTCGTCGATCGCCAGTTGCACCAGGTTTTCGAAGGCTTCGCGAGTGGCGTTTCGAAGTCGTTCTGTAGGCGCGCCGGGATACGATTCGAGGCCGCGCAGCGGACTGTCGATGTGGATATCGGCTGCGTGTATGAAGCGAAAACTGTCGTCAGGCATCTTGCCTTCCTGGTGTGTCGAGAAGCTCGTGTCCAACGAGCGGACCGAGCAGACTGCGCACGTTATCGTTTGAGGAAGTCGTGATCCAGCACTGCGAAATTCTTCCGCCAGCCGTGCTTCGGAGATGAAGCTGATCGGATCGATCAGTCAGAATTCTCTGTTCTTCGCGATGCTGTATTTCAAAATTTCGAATGAATGTTTCAAACAAGACTCTGATAGAGCGACTTCTTTTTAAGGTCTTGCAGTTGGCGAGTCCGTCGATAGTCGCCGGTTGTTGGTTCGTTCAACGACGGATGTCGACACGCCATCGCTCATCAACCTTCCCAGCAAACGGCTACCACCGAGTTCGCGTTTGTTGTGAATTCATGCATCGGCACGGGATCCGGGAGTGCGTCGCACATCGTTGATTGGAGAGCTCTCTGCCGACTTCAGTTTCCCCGTGATCAATGGATTCATAAATCGGGCTGAATTGTCGTTGACAGTTTTAGAAGGAAGGAGTACTGTGCTACTTCACTAGGACACTGATGGGGTGAGTCATGATCATTTCGATCGACGCTACAAATGGGCTGGCGATTTACGATCAGATCGTACGGCAGATCAAATTCGCGATTGCCAGCGAAGTGGTTCTGCCGGGCGAGTTGATTCCTTCTGTTCGCGAAATGGCGAAGCAGACGGCGGTTAATCCGAACACCGTCTCTCGCGCGTATCGCGAGCTCCAGTCGGAAAATATTCTGGAAGTGGTTCGGGGCACTGGCCTGCAGGTCACACAGGGGGCGGTGAAGCAGTGCCGGAAGGACCGACAGGGGCTGATTCAGGAACGCCTGCGAGCCGTGCTGAAAGAAGCTCAGCAGAGCCAGCTTGAAGTGGACGATATCCGCCAGCTCATTGATACAGAGTTGGCCCGGCTGAACGGAAAGGGGACTGCAGAATGAGCGCCGTCTTTGAACTGAAGAATGTAACGAAGCAGTTCGGCCGCCAGGTGGCGCTCGATAATGTGTCTCTTGTTGGCGAGCGCGGGACCGTCGTCGCTCTGCTGGGCGAAAACGGAGCCGGTAAAACAACCGCTCTGCGAATCCTGCTTGGACTGCTGGAACCCGACGGTGGTTCCGGCCGGATCTTCGGCCTTGATAGCTGGATTCATGGCCAGGAAATTCGCCGCCGCATTGGCTACGTCCCGGACAAGCCGACGCTTTACGAATGGATGACCGTCGATGAAATCGGTTGGTACTGCGGCGGCTTTTACGACAAGTCGTTTGTCGAAAGTTATCGACGGATGATCTGCGAATTCGGTCTGCCGCTTAAAAAACGAATCAGCACGATGTCCAAGGGGATGAAGGCGAAGGTCGGGCTGGCGCTGTCGATTTCGCACGATCCGGAACTACTGATTCTTGACGAACCGACGTCGGGTCTCGATCCGATCATCCGTCGCGAATTCCTGGAAAGCATGGTGGACGTTGCGGCGACCGACCGTACCGTTCTACTTTCCAGCCATCAGATTCCGGAAGTCGAACGAGTCGCCGACATCGTCTGCATCGTGAAGCACGGCAAGATTGAAATCGTCGAAAAGCTGGACGAGCTCAAGTCGAGTCTCAGCGAGTTGACCGTCACTTTGCGAAACGGAGCGACAGACATTCCGAAGCCGCCAGGCGAACTGATCTACCGAGTGCAGAAAGATCGTCAGTGGCAGTTGCTGGTTCGGCATGCCCGGGATTCGGAAGTGGCGGAGTTCCAGCAGGGAGCAAATGTGGGGGCGGTCGACATTCGGCAGCCATCGCTGGAAGACATATATGTTGGCTACATGCAGGGTGACGTAGAAGGCGATTCTAACTGAAGTCACGTGCTTGCGGGGCCGGACGCGGTGGTGGAACGCCAGCAGCATTCGCCTGATTTCCGCATCCGGCTTTTTCAGGTTGTTGCGAGTGTTTCCAGACTGACTTTTTCAATGTGTTTGGTGGGTGGCACAGGTTGCTTGCAACCTGTGCGGCGAAGCCGCAAGAGGTAATCACCGTCAGACTTATTTTCTCCTGTCATGCACAGGCTGAAAGAAAGTCCGGTGATCAAGCTGGGCAGAAACATGAATTCATCAATCGCTCTAAGACTTCTCTGGAAAGAGTACCGTGTGCAGCGCGGGCTGTGGCTGTCGATGGCGGCCGGCAGCATCATGCTCCAGGTGCTGATCACCTTTCTGGTTCCTAGTGATCAGGAATCGTTCCAGGGAATCGTGCCCATCGCGTTTATGCTGACGTCCTTTTACGCGATCGGATCCGGCGCGATCACGTTTGCCATCGAGCGGGAAGAAGGGACACAGTTACGACCGGTCATGCTCGGCTGTCCGCCCGGACTAACGCTGACTGTCAAGACTCTGTTCGGAATTTTTACCACGACATTGCTTCTCGCAGTGACAATATGTTCGGGAATGCTGCTGTCTCTGGGCAGCCTGACGTTGCCTGAAAGCATGTTTCAGCCGGATGTTCAAAGGATGATCGTCCCGCTGGCGTTGTTGTTTGTGGCGTTGCCCTATTTAGGTTGTTTGCTCTGGTCGACGTTCTTCTCGCTGCTGACTCGAAAGGTGATCGTCGCACTGGGGCTGGCGGCTGTGGCGATGATTGCGTCATACATTTTTGTCGTGGTTTGCTCGGTGGAGATCGTCGGTCATTCGAACGCTGGGCATTTACAGCACCCAACTACTGGAATTCAGTTTTTTCTTGTGGCCCTGTTGCCGTGTCTGCTTGCCGCATTGTTGCTCGCGATGAATTATCTGCTGACGCACCGCTGGCTGACTCGCGCGTTCTTCGATCAAACGTCTGCAAAGTCCCCGTCATTCTTCAGACGATGGAGATTTCGCCGATCCGGACTCGACGGAGGAATGGTTGTCGAAATCGGCGTCGAAGACCGAACGGCTTTCGAAGTCGTCAGTCCAGACGTCGCAGTCCATCAGCCACCACCTCGATTCGGCCTGAGCCTGCTTTATGGCACGTGGGGGCCGAATCTCTGGCGGCACCTGCGGTTTCTCCGTTGGCGAGAAGCCATCGAGACTCGAAAAATCTTCGTCGGATTTCTGCTGGCGTCGATGATTTTCGTAACCTGGAGTGTGGCGGACAGTCTAAATCATCATAGTTGGCACGGCATTGCTGCATTCTTTGTCCATGCAGCGTGCGTTGCCTGTGGAGCGATGGCGTTCCGAACAGAACAGGACGAACGGAAGGTTCAACGGCTTGCTGACATGGGACTTCGGCCAGTGACAGTCTGGTTGAGCAAACATCTCGTGTGGTTTGTACGGGCGATCATGAGCGTTGCAGCAATTCTGTTCTGCGTGCTCTTCGTTGAATGGCTCTACCCTGGCTACAGCTCACGAATGGGAGTTGGGCACTTCTTCCACTCCGCCTGGCTCAACGCGCAACTGCCGAACAGCATGCGCGCCCATTCTTTGGAATTAAGGCTCTTGGGCCGAGCTGCAATCCTAATGTTGACGATGTATGGAGTTGGCCAGGCGTGTTCGCTGTTGATTCGCTCGACGATCGTTTCGATGTTCGTCGCGTTTATTCTGGCACTAACTACATTCGGTTGGGCGGGTGTATGCTGGTGGTTTGACGTGCCCTTCATTCTTTCCGTCCTTCCATTGGCAATCGGATGCCTGCTAGTCACGTGGTGTCGGACAAATTCCTGGATGAAGGACGACAATCGTCCTTGTACGTGGACCTGGCCTGTTGCATCGCTAGCTGTCTCGATTTCGATCGTGTACTTCGGAACGGGCCTGTTCCGAGTCTACGAGATTCCCTGGACAGAGCCGTTCTTCGGTGAAACGGCTGCATCAGCCGGCAACAATGGTCTGACCGAGGAGCAACAAGCATCCGTACTCGATCCGGTTTCAAAAGAAGCGCGAGAAACATTTCAGCTCTACCAGCGCGCCGCAGAACTTCTCGGGAGAAGGTGGTTAGAGACTCCTCCATTAAAAACGGATCTGCAGCGATTCGACCTTCTTTCGAACGACGATAAACGGACAGCTGAGCAGGCGCTACTCCTGACGCTTGAAGCTACTGAGTCTAAGTCGTGTGCAGAATTCAGTCCGGGTCTGACCGATATTGTCGCCTCTTCGACGTCGATGGCAGAAATTCAATTTCGGAGTTTGTCAGAACTACTTCTGATCGACGCTCGCAGAAAATTGCGTGATGGCACTTTAGGCGTCGCTCTTGATCGTTGTCGGGCGACGTTTGCGTTAAGTCGTCACAACGCTGGCAGTGGTCACGAACAAGGTTATTGGTCGAGTCATGCCATAACTGGCGGCACGTTAGCGGCAATCCGGGAAATCGGCAGACATCCCGAGGCCGATGAAGAGACTGTTGAGGAAGCGTCGCGAATCATTGACGAGCATCGCAAGTTGATGATGCCGATTGAGGTGACCAATTATGCGACGGCAGTGATGATCAGGAACACCCTCCAGGCAGATGCCTTTACCTTAGCGGAAATTGTCAGCGATTCAGATAAGTTCGCTGTATTGTTTGCCTCTAAGTTTCCTGGAGAATTGACTCGCTGCCTCAGAGTCCTGAATGCAATGGAATCCTTAGACGTCGAAACTATGGCTGCGTACCGGAGTCTGCAGGCGTCGCTTGAAACTGGCAACAGCCCTGGAATGGCGAGCTGGTATCATGGCTCTCATTCAGTAAATCCGGAGCTGGAAGCAGCGATTAGGTCAGCAGCCCGCCCCACTCCGTTGCTCGACTTAATAATGAGCAGTTCGGCAAGTCAGCTTTGTGTCCAGGATACTGATACTGAATGCCGAATTCGGGCCACAAAGATTCTGCTGCAGCTCTTGCAGAGGCGACGAGACGGCGAAGAGCTACCGGCCACGTTGGCGGAGTTCGGCACGCCTCTAACCGACCCGTGGTCGGGCAAACCATTCGTCTGGTACCCGAAGGGGCTGCCTGGTGGTCTAAAGGAAAGAAATAGCGTTCGTGTTGAGGCGAACACGCCGTTTCTGATGAGCTTCCGCATCTCGAAGGCAACGATCAGTCGCGTCGAGCATTTCGATGATACGGATGCCGCGCCAATTGATGGTGAGGCCTTTGAAGGTCTGAGATCATCCAGCGTTCAAGCCGACGATGCCGGGAATGGCGCTCTTCAAGGTGGAGAAGGGGCAGCTCCGAAACCAACTCCGGCTCAGGATGAGACGGCAGAAAAACAGAATGTCCGTATTGAATTCCTGCTCAGCGGACCACACGAATTCGGCAATCCTAACGTGTTTATCTGGGAGCTGCCGAAGCGAGACGAGACGAAAATTGGTGAGGAACCAGCGGCTGACGGGGCGGAATGATTCCGGGCTTCGCCAGCTCAGAGATTCAATGAGCGTTGATCCTGGACATCAATTGGTGCTTGGCTGTCGGTCAGCTGAATCTATGCCTCTTTGGAACCGGCTTGTTCGGTGTCTGTTGAATTGGGGACTGAGGCTGCACCAATGTCTGAACTTTCGAAGGCGACTTCGATGACGGTTGTCACTCCGTAGTTTTTTGGGCTGTAGCCTTTGCGGAAGTGGACTCGCCAGATGAGTGGCTCGTCTGAGTTCACCAACTGAGCGACGCCTTCTTCGGAAGTCGGAATAAAGGTTTCGAGCTTTTCACCGGGAGCGATTTCTTGTTCCGCGTTCTGACCTTTTAGAATCCAAATATCTTTCTCATTCAGTTCGTAAACAAATACGAGATTGCCGTCTTCTTTTTTCTCACTTTGGCGGCAAACAAAGTTGTTTGAGCGAATATTCTCCCAGTCTCGTTCGTCTCGCTTGAAGACGAGGCCGTCCAGTGGAGCGATGCTCTGATCGGTCGACACGTTTTCGAATTCAAACCAGAGCTTTACAACTTCCGAACCGGGTTCTCGCGCGACGCCGGTATCGCCGAGGTGATGCACGAACTCGACTGGTTCTTTAGTGATTCGGACAGGAGTCACTTGAAGGTTGCCGAACCGTTGAGACTCGCCAAGTGACAACAGATGCCCAGGTGGCATGTTGGCTTTCTCTGGGACCAGGTCATAACCGATTTGGCCATCTTTCTTCTTCTGTGGCTTCAGGTCGGGGAGGCTTTCGAGCGCTGACATGTTTGGATTGAGCAGCTTGTAGACCAGGAAGATCACAGCGAGCGTCATGGCGATGGCGTAGTTGCGTACCAGCGTGAAGGTGTGTCGTGAGACACCACGGCCGGCAGCAACGCTTGAAATGGATGGTGTTTCAATCGTGCTGCCCAGGTCTTGTGTCTCAGTGGGAATTTCTGACGATGGAGCCTCCACAGTATTCACAGATTCTACTGCAGGCTCGTGGGCGGGTTCAGGATTCGCAACAACTGGTGGCGTGGGATCGTTCGTTTCTGGAACGACTTCGTCGGCAGGGGCGTTGATCGGAGCTTCAGTTGCAGGTGCTTCAGCTTCGGCCGGCTCAACTTCGCCATCGGTTGGTGCTTCTGTGGCGGATGGTTCCTGCTCGACGGACTCGGCCGGTGTGTCGGTTGCCGGTTCATCGGGAGCCGCTGTGGGCTCACTGGCTGCTTCTGGCTGCTCAGATTCGTCGGCTGCTGGTTGCTCAGACGCGTCTGCTGCTGGTTGCTCGTCAGGTGTCTCGATCGACTCGTCCATTGGTGTTGCTTCTGGCTCGGACGGAGCTTCGATGTTGAGGTGGGTTCCGCAGTGAGGACAGGCCACGATGACTCCGGCCTCTTCGACCATCAGGCGGCCTTCGCACTGACTGCATGCAACTTCAAATGCCATAGTGGAGAACTCTCAAAAGCTGAAACTCTGATTCGACGGCGCCGATTTCTGTTCTGAACTTTACGGCGTGTGCGCGAAGACTGTTCCAGCAGAATGGATCGGGTGTGGCTTCGGATTTGGTCGTTGGTGAACTATCCGAAAAGCGAAAGGACAGTGCATCAGGGCTCGCTGCTCCACGTGATTTATGGAGCAGGTTAGTCGGGGGGCGTCGCTTCGTTTCTTCGTGGACCTGCGAGCTCTGACCAATCTATTCTGGCGGGCGTTTCCTGATCCCGCAAGCTGACGGATTGACCGCCCTGGCTGACGATTCCGAGTACTAGCAGGTCAATTCGGTTTGCCAGCTCCGCAAAGTTTGTCATGCCTGCGGGCGTGTCGGCGAGGCCGTCTGCATCGTTCAGGATGATGCCAGCGATCGTGAGATTCCGAAGTTTTGCGGCTTCGATCGTCAGCAGTGTGTGATTGATTGTTCCCAGGCCCAGTCTGGCCACAATCAGCAGAGGAAATCCTGTCCAGGCCGCGAAGTCAGCGACAGAGTCCTGATTGGTGAGTGGGCAGAGCAGTCCACCAACGCCTTCGACAACGACGATGTCAGCACGCGATTTCCAAGCGAGAAGATTCTCCTGCATCGCCGACAGGTTTGGCTGCTGTCCCTCCAGCCTGGCAGCGACTGGTGGCGCGAGCGGTGCTTTGAACTTCTGCTGGCAGATGCGATCGACACTTGAGAGCCCGGCTGCCTCAGCCAGTTGATCAAGGTCTGGCCAGCGCGTGCCGCCAGCTTCCATGACAGCTCCGCTGCAGGCAGGCTTCGAAACGCCAACAGTGTGCCCGGCATCGATCAACTCTCGGAGAATGATCGAAGAGACGTACGTTTTCCCGACGTCCGTGTCTGTTCCGGTGACGAAGAGGCCTCGTAGAGAATTCACGTTTTGTTCCGACTTATTGATCTGTCGCTTCTTTCAGCTTCCGAGAGTGGGCGGCCAAGCGGTCCGGCTTTTCGACGTACGATTCAAGATACCCGCAGCCGCCGCAGATGTATGGCTGCAGCCTGAACTCGATCGGATCTTTGAAGAAGATCGCGTTCGGTCGAGTGACTAATCGAACTGCCGTGTCGGATGCGTGGATATTGTCGTGCTTATCGGCAAGTTGTGCATTGTCGATGATCTTGCTCGACCCACATTTGGGACACTCGCCGTCTTTTAAACTGCTCATCTCTAACCCCCTTTACTTCATGGAACATAGGATGGCCGGTGAACGAAAGACGAACGCCCCGGATCACAAATTGTGAAACGGGGCGTTTGAGTGATGGTGTGGTTGTCGCTCAAAGTTAGACTGTTCTGGAAGAATTACTCGTCGCGGACAGAGACCTGCAAGGCTCCCAGCATCTTCGTTAACGTTTCTTCCTTGCGATTGATAAAGAGCACGTTGTCGAGCACGATGGCCCGCGTCTCGTGCCGTGCATGAAGGATCAACCGCCCCGAACGAAGCAGCATGAATTCGAAGACATCGTTGATCTCTTTGTCGATCCGTAGATTTGGAGCGGGGTAACGCTTGAGGTCTGACAGGAATCCGTGGTGGTGAAGCAGCTCGTTCGGCCGGACTTCCCAGTAGTCGTATCGGACGGCGACAAGCACGGCCAGATAGAAGCAGAACAGTATTCCCGCGATCATGAAGAAGAATTCGTGATTCGCCCATGGCCTGAGATGTTTAAAGATGTCTCCGACGGCGGGAAGTAAATCGGGTTGGTAGCTGAACGTCAGGAATGCCCCCATGACGACCATCGCGATAAAGAAAAACAATGTCAGCGACGTCGTGCGAGGAAAGTCGAAAGTGACCACACAGAGGTTCAAGGTCAGAACGCCGAGGAAAATCAATGTCGCGATTTCTCCGGAGCGGCTGTGTTGAACATCAACTTCGCCGCCAAAGTAGATCATCAGGCCTGCCAGCAACGCCGCGAAGAAAGTTGGATAGAGGAAAACGATCTTCGGGTACGAAATAAGATAGATCTTTTTGGCTACCGCAGTGGGCTTGTCTTCCAAGGCCTCCGGCGGAGTTGGAACATTTGTAGCATCGGGGGGCGTGGTGGCGTTCTCTTCAGACATGCTGGTTCCTGTCTGTTGGGATGTGAATAAAAATGGTAGATGTGTGCTAAGACTGCTAAAGAGTTTCTTAGCCGGCCGCGAGCAACGTTGATATTCCGTTTTGGATCACCGGCAAATCAGCTGTTTTGGATCACCGGCAAATCAGCCAATTATGTCAGGATAAAGACTTCACGCCGAAACAACTACGTCCAGCAGCGGTTGCGACCACGTTGATCGGTGGCCTGTTTGCTCTGGCTAGGGATGCTGGTTGCCAGGCGTTGGTGCGGGAGTTCGCGTCTCCTTCTGAGGCGGACCATCATTCTCGCGAGCCTGCAACAGGAACGGCGCGGCTGATCCTGAGTGATCGTGCCCGTCGTAGGCTCCGAAATCGTTGAACAGGAAACGCTTGACGAGGCGGTACACCCAGCTCTTTTCTCGGATCTGTTTTTCCGGATTGAACTGCGACGTTCGCACTTCCATGTTCTGCAGTTCGGCGATCGCCGTCTTGCGAACTGTAGCGTCTTTCGCATCGTGCAGTACGACGAGTTCTTCCAGCAGGTCCGGCCGCTCCAGAACGATGCAGCCTCGGGTGGTAGATGAGGCGAGCTTTCGGAACTCAGACAGATACTTCGATGCGAACTTCTCTTTCAGCGATTTTGTTTCGTCGTGAATGCTGTCGGTCGCGAACTGGATGATCGGGCACGGTTCGATGTCACCCCACGGGTTGATGTGGTGGCTGATGCCGGTTGCTGCCGGGCATAGTGCTTTGCCTTCGCCATCGTAGTAGGCGTCGACGATGGCGATTGGTTTCTTCGCTCGCATCTCGACGACGAACTCGCGGACTCGCAATTGTTGCTCGGGCGTGAGGCACAGCTCTGGAGACGCGTCCGGACCCATCGGCCGATAGATGTGGAACCACGTGTAGAAAACACCCATTTCGATCAGACGGTCGGTCCATTGTTCGGTCACCAGTTCGTCGATGTTCGTTTTGCAGACGCTCGTGCAGACGCCGGTCAGTAGTTTGTTGTTGAGGCAGTTCTGGACTCCCTGCATCGTATTGCTGAGCACGTCTTCGCGGCCGCGGCGTTCGTCGCTGACGATCTCCGTTCCTTCAACACTGATAAGTGGCGTGACGTTGCCAGCTTTCTTCAGCCGTTTGGCAACTTCGTCTGTGATAAAGTGACCGTTGGTGAAAACTTGGAAGTAGCAGTCCGGGTGAGCCTCGAAGATTTCGAGCAATTCCGGATGCATGAACGGCTCGCCCCCCACGATGCCGAAGAACGCGTTGCCCATCTCTTTGGCTTCGGTGATCAGCTTGGACATCGCCTGTAGATCGATCGTCTGTTGCTTAGCGGCGACGTCGACCCAGCAGCCCTGACATCTCAGGTTGCAGCTATTGATTACGGAGACGTACAGAAACGGCGGAAAGTATTCGCCCTTCTTCAGCCGTCGCTTGAACTTCAGGACGGACATCGTGCCGCGAATACCCATGTTGCGGAAGAACTTCCAAACGAGACGTTTGTCGGTTTCCAGCAGGACGCGTTTGGCCATCCGAAGGTACATCTGGTTATTCCTGGTCGGCTGATGCGGGACGATTCGCTAAGGCAGAGCGAACCATTGTAGTTGCGAATGTGCTGGTTGAAACCGCCACACAGGAATCAGGCGTCGTGTTGAATCAGATAATTTCCCAGGCCGAGGCCCGTAATTCCTGCGGACTTACTGTGTCCGATGACGAAGCTGTCTGGAAAGATTGTCCGATTGTGAAGAATTTGCGACTTTTGCGTCCAACATGTTGAATCACGTGGCGTATTCGCGTTAGTCTCCAAAGTACTGATGAATAACGACGTTTCCTCGGAAAACTCCATGTTCCACCGATTTTCCATCCTGATGATCCTTGCGAGCTGGTCGTTCGCATGGTTCTCGGCGTCGGTGCATGTTCATCATCCGGGGCATGATTGTCACCACGACGTCGCCGAATCCGTTTCGCATTCCCATGCTCATGCTCATTCAAGCGGTGCACACTCGCATTGCCACGATCATGGGAAAACTGCTCACAGGCACCCGGAACCGTCTGATTCAACAAGAACGGACGGCTCTGAGAATCTACCGGTTGCAACCGGTGACTGCCCTCTTTGTGACCTGATTGCTTTGGAACTTGCCGCGCCTCAAACCGCGGAAGTGGCTTGTGCCGAGACCTTGATCTCCACGGCCCCAATGCTTCGCGCCACGGCCCCAGCCAGCGCCGCGCGATATACGCTTCGTGGTCGTGCTCCGCCGACCTGCTAGCGACTTTGCCAGCGACAGCTTCGCTCGGTTACGCACGCGCTTTTTATCTCGTCTTATTTTGCGCTTGCGCCGTTCTCGTGCTCTGTGTAAGCCCTTGCCTCCAATGAGGCATTGGTTCGTGCGTCAGATGATGCCGAGTTAGCGAACGCTGATGGAGTTGCCAGATTTCGGACCCCAGTCCGAAGCCTTTGAACGTTATTCAACGTTTCGAGTGGCTCTGGTTTTCGCCGATTCTGAGCGTGTTCAGAGGCGAATCTCTATCCGCACATGCTGGCAGAATCAGACGTCCCAATGGCGAGTTCTGAATAGACATTTATTCTTCCGGAGTTTTTCCGGAGATACTGTTTTCGTTTTCATTCTACTTTTTCTGCAGGAGAGTTCCGTGAGTCAGCTATTGATTGCCGCATCGGGCGGATCGAAGTTACGCAAAGGTTTTACATTAATTGAGTTGCTGGTCGTTATTGCGATCATCGCCATCCTGGTAGCGTTGCTGCTTCCGGCAGTGCAGCAGGCTCGCGAGGCCGCTCGACGGGCACAGTGCAAAAGCAATCTGAAACAGATTGGCATCGGCCTGCACAACTATCACGATGTGAATCGAATATTGCCGCCAGGATTCATCGGAGTCGATCTGGCAACTGGAACGCCACATATCAGCGAAATGAATTCGTTTGGATGGGGAGTGTTCATCTTGCCGATGGTTGACCAGGCTCCACTCTATCAGGAGTTCAATACGAACGTCTCGCTTCTTGATCCTGTGAATGACGCACCCAGGGATAAATTTCCTGGCGTCTTTCGTTGCCCGTCCGACACAGCTCAGGATACGTGGAATCTTGACGACGAAATGGGCAATTTTCTGGTCACGTTGCCGACTTCCAACTACGTTGGTCACTTCGGGACGCTTGAGCTTGAAGACTGCGAATTGACGCCAAATCAACAGTGCTTTGGCGATGGAGCGTTGTACCACAACAGTGCCGTTCGATTCCGCGATTTCACGGACGGTCAAAGCAGCACTTTCGTCACTGGAGAGCGGCGTTCCGGCGATCCTGGTGATTTCAACTCGACCTGGGTCGGAGCACCAGCTGAAGGTGAAGAAGCGTTAGCGAGAATCCTGGGTATCGCCGACCACACCCCTAACCATGAAGATGCTCACCTGGATGATTTCAGCAGTATGCACACTGGCGGATGCCACATGCTCGCTGGTGATGGGGCCGTGCACTTTGTTGGTGAAAGTATTGACGAAGGAGTTTGGAAGTCGCTTGGAACTTTGCAAGGTGACGAACTGGTCGGCGACTTCTAGCACGGATGTGTTCAATTGTTTTTCAGGTGAGTTTTGAGGAGTCGAGTTTGGTCAAAGGCGTGGATCACGCCGTAGACGGTGCCGGCTGGCGGTGTTACGTTTGTGGCACCTCTTATTTCGTTCCGGAGTGATCCATGCCTGTGATGACCAAATGCCCAAACTGCGGCAAGACTTTAAAGCTGAAATCCGAAGCCGCATTTGGCAAGAAAACAGCCTGCCCGCAGTGCAGTGAGCCGTTCACGGTTAAACCGTACAAAAAGAAGAAAGCCAAGCCCGTCGTCGAGGAGGCGGAAGACGAGTACGACGACTACGGAACGGACTATGGCTCGTACGATGACCAGGACTACGGCGATTACGGGGCCGACGATCAGTACGACGACTACGAGCCGGCTCCGAAGCGATCGTCGTCCAAGTCTTCGAAGAAGAAAAAGAAGAAAAAAAAGAAGGCAGCCGGGCTCCCACCCTGGCTGACGTACGTTGCATTCGGCCTGGCGGGTGTACTGGTCCTCGGCGGGTTGGTTGGAGTTGTTGTGACTGCCGTGGGCGGTGGAGGCAGCAACGTCATCGACCTCACGTGGCTACCGGAAGAGGCCGATCTTTTTGTGAAGGTTGAGCCGGATGAACTCTGGGACGCTCCGATGCTGGCGTCCGTTCGTGATAACGCGACAGTTAAACAGTTGATGGAGCAGGCCGCTCAGCAGGGTGGCGTGAAGATCGGGCTGTCGGATATCGATTCAGTCGTAATGGCCGGGCTCGATATGTCGGACACTTATCAACAGCAGGTTGGACTTCTGGGTAATCGCATTGGCCGCCCGACGATCGCTAAAAAAGCCAACGCCAAAATGATCGGCGTTGTGCGGTTCAAGAGGGACGTTACAGAGGCGGACCTTGGCGACGACGCTGAGAGCCGCAAGAAAGAGCACGGTGGCAAGAGCTACTACTCCGCGCCAGATAATCAAGCCGTTTATCTGGCCGACGCAAGGACAATGCTGGTCGGTCAGGAAGCTCAGGTGACGGCAGCGATGGATCGAGGACCGACTGCTCCGCGTGTCAGCCGCATTGATTTTGTGAATCCTCGACACCAGCTCCTGTTTGTGATCGCGCCGCCAAAGATTCTGGATGCTGATGCACGCAGCCAGGTTCAATCGACATCAGCTGCAGGTGCAACTCCGGCGTTGCAGACAGCTCAGAAATCGTTGAACGACAACACGAAGGCATTTGCTTTTGGATTGAGCCTGACTTCGGATATCGAAATGGAAGTGCAAATGCAGTGCTTCTCTTCGTCCGAAGCCGACAAACTGAAGACGGATCTCGATGCTGCCCTGGCTGAAATGAAAACCCAGTTCACGGCTTCGACCGGACAGGTTCCTCCGCAGTTCTCAGATTTCGTGGCGATTGGCAAAGAGGCAATCGACTCACTCGGAGCCAACAAAAGCGGCGACGAAGTCAGTGTTGCTCTAAAAGTGCCAGGCCGAGTTACGACGGCTGTTCAGGATGCGATTGCCAGCAACCCGATGGCTGCGATGATGCTTCAAGGCATGACTCAACAGTTGAATCAGGGAGCGACTCCACCTGCTGGATTGGGCGGAGCCAACGCCGAATCACTGAATCCGTCTGCTGCGACCGATCAGGCTCAGGCAGGTCAGCCGACCAATTCGAACCCGGAAGACTTCGAAGCCGGAGTGCGGCAGGACCAGCAGAACACGCTCGACACACTGAACGGAGTCCGCGGGCAGATCAAGAAAACAACTGGAGCCATTCAGGATGCCGTTCCAGGCGGCAAGTAAGGAACTCCCCTTCGCGACCTCTCGTAGTTGGACTCGCAAGAGTTCTGGGCGTCAGTTGTTCTGCTTCGCCTGAAGTCTTGCGACTCCAGCTACGGTCCGCGTTCCAATCGTTCGGATACAAAAACAGCCCGGTGATCAGTGATCACCGGGCTGTTAGTTTTTAGCGATTGGTGTCGAAATCCGCTTAGTCACCGTTGAGGCTGCGGTTCAGACGCTTGAGTGCATCGCCTTCGATCTGGCGGACACGTTCTCGAGTGAGGCCCAGAGCTTCGCCGATTTCTTTCAGCGTCTTGGGTTCTGAATCGTCCAGCCCAAATCGCATGCGGAGGATCGTCGCTTCTCTCGGGTCCATCTTGTCGAGCATCTTGAAGACGTGCTTCAAGTTGTCGTTTTCCATCAACTCGTCATCGGGGCCTTTGTTCTTGTCGTCCGGTAGCACTTCCCCGAGCGTCCACGTTCCGTCAGGGTGATCGGTCTGTGGATTTGTGTTGTAGAGTTGAATGGCCTTCTTAACGATCTTCAGCTTCTTGCTGGGAATCTCCAGCTCGACCGCGACTTCTTCCGGAGTCGGCGTTCGGCCGAGTTGATCGCTGAGTTTAGCGGTCGCTCGTCGCCACTTGGAAAGCAGCTCGACCATGTAAGCAGGGATGCGGATGGTCTTGGCCGAGTTGACCAAAGCCCGCTTGATCGACTGCTTTATCCAGTAGCTGGCGTAGGTGCTGAATCGAGTTCCCATTTCAGGGTCGAAGCCTTCGACCGCTCGAAGCAGTCCGAGGTTACCTTCTTCGATCAGGTCTTGAAGCGGCAGCCCTTTGCCGGTGTAGGCTCGGGCAATGTTCACGACAAGCCGCAGGTTGGCTCGAACCATCCGATCTCGAGCGGCACCATCGCCAGCTGAAATCTGACGCGACAGCATCTTTTCTTCGTCGGCCGTAAGCAGGGCCGTTTCGTTGATTTCCTTTAAGTAGGTCTCCAGAGGATTCTGGACACGTGAGCGGGCTGAAGTACGACGCTTAGTAGTTGTAGTCGACATGGATGTCCTTCTGATTCGTCTGGAGTCGCTCGAGGAAGCAGGTGAGAGAGGCAGGCTCCGAACCAGAGCTCACACAACAGAGGTCAATTCGATCCTTGCGATTGTTGACTGGTCTGTTGAAGTAACTCAGTGGGTCAAACGTGAAGGGAAAACTCAATCGGCAATCCGCAATCGTCCGTCTGCGGAAGTCTTGAGGTGAAGTCGACCGGCTAGTGTGCGAACCAGAGTTGAGTCGGCACACCAACCGCGTTCCCAGCATCGAATACGGATGGACTTCGTATTCCGCGGTGGGGAGTCGAGGTTTCAGAGAAGACTGAGAAGATTTATCGGCAGCGTGGTTCGGTGAGCTGGACCTGAACGACGAGCGAATTCAGGAAGACCACGGGTACCTTGCGGCTGGCGCAAAAGTAACGGCCCGTCGGAATTGCTCCGACGGGCCGTTTATGTTGATCGTAGGGAAGCACTACTTATTCGGCGTAACCGATACTTCCCCTCTTGTCAGCAGAACCGAAGAACGGTCTCGTAATCCAGTAGCCAGACGCCCGCTCTTCCCCGGTTGTGGAGAAGAGCGGAACGATCGACTGGATTTCAGATTACTCGTCCTTGGACTCTTCAGCACCTTCTTCAGGTGCCGCTTCCTCTGCAGCCGGCTCTTCTGTTGCTGCTTCTTCAGCAACGGCTTCTTCCGGTGCGACTTCATCAGCAACAGGTTCTTCCGCCGGAGCTTCTTCAGGTGCCACTTCTTCAGCAACGGCCTCTTCGGCTGGAGCTTCTTCCGTAGCAGGAGCTTCCGCTCCTTCAGCAGCAGCAGTTTCAGGCATGCTGATCAGCAGACCGCCTGATGAACCACCGATACCACCCTTAAGTGGCTGATTTGCAGCGGCACCTGCTTCTCCGCCACCGCTGCCTGCTTCTCCGCCACCTTCTGGTTCCGAAACGGCGTCCAGTTTGCGGCTGAGGCCAATCTTGCGATCGCTGATGTCGACTCGGAGGACTCGAACTTCGAGTTCTTCGCCGACGTTGACGAGTGTTTCCGGGTTTTCGACCTTGTGGTCAGCCAACTCAGAAACGTGCAGCAGGCCTTCGAGTTCCGACTCCAGCTCGACGAAGACACCAAAGTTGGTGATCTTGGTGACTGTCCCTTTGACAATCGCGTCGATCTGGTACCGGCTTGGGATATCGTTTTCCCAGGGGTCTTCTGAAAGCTGCTTCAGGCCGAGAGCGATTCGCTTGCGGTCTTCATCAACTGAAAGCACGCGACACTCGATTTCCGTGCCTTTTTTCAGCATTTCGTTGGCGTGCGAAATCTTTCGTGTCCAGGACATGTCGCTGACGTGAAGCAGTCCATCGACGCCTTCTTCGAGTTCGATGAACGCACCGTAGTTGGTGAGGTTTCGAACCGTTCCGGTAACTTTCGCTTCTTCCGGATACTTCTCGGTGACGTTGTCCCACGGGTTCGGCTGAGTCTGCTTCATGCCGAGTGAGATTTCCTGCTTGTCCTTGTTGATGCCAAGCACAACCACTTCGACTTCGTCGCCAATCTGGACGAGTTCTGTCGGGTGATTGATACGCTTGGTCCAGGACATTTCGGAAATGTGGACGAGGCCTTCGATGCCGTCTTCCAGTTTCACGAAAGCACCGTAAGTCATCACGTTGACGACTTCGCCCTTCACTCGTTCGCTGACCGGGTACTTGGCTTCGACGCCGTCCCACGGACTTGCAGTCAGTTGCTTCAGGCCGAGAGCGATTTTTTCGCGCTCACGGTCGATGTTCAGGACCTTGACTTCGATTTCGTCGTCGATCTTGACCATGTCCGTTGGGTGGCTGATTCGTCCCCAGCTCATATCGGTGATATGAAGCAGGCCGTCGATTCCGCCGAGGTCGACGAACGCACCGAAGTCGGCGATGTTCTTGACCACACCCTTGCGAGTATCGCCTTCGATAAGCTGTTCGAGCAGGTCTCGCTTGAGGTTTTCGCGTTGTTCTTCGATCAATTTACGACGTGAAACAACGATGTTTCGGCGTGCTTCGTCGATCTTAAGAATGACGCACTCGATTTCGCGATCGATGTAGAGTCCGATATCCGGCGGACGTCGGATGTCGACCTGACTGGCCGGCAGAAAGACGTTGACGCCGATATTGACCAGCAGACCGCCCTTGATTTTCCGAACGACATTGCCTTTGACGATATCGCCTTCGGCATGCGTGTTGATGATCTTTTCCCACTCGCGAATCCGGTCGGCTTTTCGCTTGGAGAGCAGAACCAGTCCGAACTCGTCTTCAAAGTCTTCGAGTAAGACTTCGATTTCGTCGCCTGGACCTGGTTTATCAGGCTGGTCATTCCACTCGTCGAGGGAAACCACGCCTTCACTCTTGTATCCAACGTCGACGAGCACATCGTCGCCTTCAAGTCGGATAACTTTTCCGGAGACAATCTTGCCCGGATCGAACGCCATCGGCGCCAAATCGTAATAGGCTTCCAGATCGTCTGCGTCTTCCTCGCCGACTCCGGCCTCGGTCATGGCCTGGCGGAATTCCGCATCAAGCACTTCGTCGGGAATGTGGAACTCACGCAGCAGGTTACGGTCAACCATCTAAAACTCTCACTCAACGTTAGTCAGCAACTCTACTTCTTCGGATGTCTAGAATCTGTCCGGAAAGAGCAGTCAGTGGGGCTGCAATGGAGCATGCTCGGGTCAGTTTTCGCGACCAAAGAAGGCGTCGCAACTCATTACACAGAAAAGTGTTGTGGTGAGTGGCGAATCGATCTGATCGACGATTCCTTGCGGCTGATTCAGATCCTTGTCTGAATCCCGCGGACCGGCAGGCTGCCAACAAAAAAACGTATGTCACCAGATCAGCGAGGCTGTCGGTCGACACACGTCATGCAGGCACCGTATCCAGTTGCTAAGGGTTAGTGTTCGCTCTGTCCGGAAAACAGATTCCGGAAACCACAGAGCCAACGCCGCTTTCGTCACACGAACGAGCCGCGGACTATACCATCGTCTGAATCAATCCATCTACCCAGAGATAGGGGGTTTCTTATGGATTGCCAGAAACCAGGAGCACTTTTGTTTCGTACTCGAAACTAAGGATTCGAAGCACTGATTTGGAGTCGAAAGCTCATCTTCTCCCGTTTTGGACGGGGCCATAGACTGCCGATCCCATCCCGGCGTCATCCGACATCTCCAGATTCCGCACGCCGCCTCACATCCTCAGAGACTCTATCGGAGTCAAGCCATGCCCGCCTCCCGTTTAATTCCGCTCCTTCTCGCCGGCCTGGCTCTGGGATCTTCGACAGGCTGCGAAAGCCTGCTCCACAATCTGAAACCCCACCGCCTCTGGCGCCTGAACCGCCACTCACCCCCGATGGCCTCCGGCAGTTCAGTCTACTATTCCGTGCCGCCTCCACCGTTGTCGGAAGTCGATTCTCGGGAAATGGATTTGGAGGCCGTGTTGGTAAAGTAGTGCTTCGACCAAAGGCATTGTCTTCCACCTGATTCCGGCTTCGCTAAGGCTGCCGTGCCCCTCATCGGAACATGACTACATCACCATTCGCCAGGCAGATCTTCTGGCCATTCATCAGCACCGGGGGCTCGGACGAAGTCGACCATAAATCCGCCGTGAAAGTTCCGCATGGTCAGGGCTAGAACTCTGATCTCGTGCAGAGGCGACTGTGCAACAGCGTCGGAAGACTGTTCAGTCAGTCTGTTCGAATAGAGAGCCAGCTTTTGCAATTTTCGAAGATATGGCGATCTCGCGAGTGCAATCAAGCCATCATCACAAATCTGGTTGCCGTTGAGACGCAGCTCAGTCAACTGTGACAGAAGCTTTGACTGAGCAAGTGCGACAAGGCCTTCACTCGTGATCTTATTGTTCGAGAGATCTAACACAGTCAGATTCTTCAGATACGGTGAGTTTGCGATTGCAATCAGCGAGCGATCCGTAAATGCATCCCTGTAGGACAAATCGAGCGAATTCAGGCTATTCCATTGCGGCGATTGTGCAAGATCAACAACCAGTTGGTCTGCAACCCTGTCTGGACAGAATGACAACTCGAGTGATTTCACTTTCGAAAGAACTGGTGATGTAACAAATGCTGCGATTTCTGATTCGTCAAATTCGATTCCACGTAGATTAAGCTCACGGACTCGACGGAGCCCGTGAGCTTCAGCAATCAGGGAAAGTGAGCCTTCTTTCAATTCGTTGCGGCCTAAATCGAGAAAGGTTGGTTGTTCAAGCGATTGCAGGATCGCCGAAAGTCCCACGTTCGTCATTCCAACCCAATTCAGATTGATGTGTTCAAGACGCCGCATCCACGGTGCCTCAGCCAGACTCAAACAACCCGAATCACCGATCGATTGGTTTTCGCACAAGTCTAAGTGCACTAGCCGTTTCAGAAATTCTGAATCGGCCAGTGCCGCAGCTCCAGCAGCAGTGATCGCGCCATCGTTCAATTTCAGGTGATTCAATTTCTCACCAAGCGAGCGAGTCTCTGCAATCAGCTTTGCGGACACGTCTCCCGCCCCTGAGTCAACGCAGATCAATCGTTTCAGGTTCTTGAGGTAGTGGGAGGCTGCCAGCTTCTCGATTGTGCCGTCTCCAGTTTCACGGTCTCCCATGAAACTGATATCCAGTTCTTCAAGCTCTCGGCAGTTTGGCGATTGTGCAAGCGATTCGATTCCTTTCACAGTTAAATCGGTCCCTGCCAGTCGCAACGACTTCAGATTTCGAGCGTTGCTTGATTCGACAAATCGATTAAATGCACTGTCCGATAGAAATACGCCGCTGCCGAGACCCGTGCAATTGAGATTTAGGCTTTCCAGTAAAAGCGGACAATCTGAGCGGGTGAGTTCTTCAACCACGCGATCCGCATTCAAGCCAGCACATTCGAGTCCCAAGTGTCGACATTGACTCAGAGTCTTTGACTCAATGAGAACCTTCAACTGCTCAAGATCGATGTCTAGGCACAGGTCGATCGCAGACAGGGAAACATCAGCGCGGTCAGCAAGAAGTTGGAAGACTGCGGGCATTGGGAGATCATCATTTGCCCATCGGTCTTCAATGATGCCTCCACTAGAATTGCAGCAGCTTAGATCAAGAGTTGTCAGGTATCTCAAATGCGGAGATTTGATCAGAGTGTAGAGGCTACCAGCTTCCGAAAGTGAACACATTTGCTCTGATTCGATCTGTCTAACAATGGACAGTTTCGGTGAATCGACTCCAGAAACGAAATCTTCACACCAGCCCATCGGGCAAACTCGCAGCGAATCTGGCCACGCGGTCAGCGTTTCCTGCAAAGCAGGGAGACATTTGGAAACACTGGCAGAGTCAATTTGATCGAGTTCGTCCAAGAGCTCGCAAATCGAATCCCATGCCGAACTGGATGGATCGTCTGCAAGGCTCCGCAGTTCCTGAATGAGTCGTTCATGGTCCTGCATTATTGAGACTTTTACCCGTTCTGGGGCAGCGGGCTGGTTCGACCATTCGGTAAAAGCAAAGGCAAAGTACGGACGAGAGATGGTTGCCACGGACTCACGAAGCACTCAAATGGTTCGCGACGGAAAGTATCCTGCGCGTCTTGCTTCTCGCCAGTGCGCGATTGTCGGAGAATTATTCGGAGGTGCGTTGTTCGGCAATCCAGTCTTCGACAATTCCGTCGAGCACGTTCAGCGTGACGGCTCCCTGACCGAGAATCGTGTCGTGGAAGTCTCGCAGGTCGAATTTGTCGCCGAGTTCGGTCTCGGCTTTCTTGCGAAGTTCCAGGATTCGTAGCTGGCCGATCTTGTAAGCCAGAGCCTGACCTGGCCAGGCGATGTAACGATCGATTTCGTTTTCGATGTCGTGCATCGATTTCGCGGCGTTGGCGGCGAAGAAGTTGATCGCCTTTTGACGAGACCAGCCCTGGTCATGGATTCCCGTGTCGACGACCAGGCGGACGGCTCGCCACATGTCGTACGTTAATTGCCCGAATCGCGAGTGCGGATCTTTGTAGAGCCCCAACTCGTAACCGAGTCTCTCGGAATAAAGCCCCCAGCCTTCGATGAACGCTGTGTAGCCGCCGTATCGCCGAAACTCGGGGATACCTTCCAGTTCCTGAGCGAGGGCGATCTGCAGATGATGCCCAGGCACGGCTTCATGCACGGAGAGCACTTCCATCTCGTACTTCGGGCGCGTCTCCGGACGGTAGAGATTGACGAAGTAGGTCCCGTTCCGGCTTCCGTCCGCGGATGGCGAGCGGTAGTAAGCAGTCGTCGTGTCGGGGGCCAGGTGCTCGGGGATTGCTTCCAATTGGTACGGGCGGCGAGGAAGTCGACCGAACATCTTCGGCAGCTGAGGATCAATGCGACGGCAGATCGCTTTGTATTCAGCGAGAAGCTTATTCGGATCTTTGTAGTAGTACTTCGGGTCGTTGCGGAGATGTTCGAGGAATTCGCCGAACGTTCCCTTGAAACCGACTTCCCGCATGATCTGCTGCATCTCGCCACGAATCCGCGTTACTTCACGCTGCCCAATGTCGTGAATTTCCTGCGGCGTCAAATCCGTCGTCGTGAATTGCCGAGCACGTGATGCGTAAAACTCCTTGCCGTCTGGGATCTGCCACACTCCGACGTTCTCGAAACACGCCGGCAAGTACACATCCTCAAAAAAGCGAAGCATCTTTCGGTATGCAGGTACGACTCGGTCCTTGATAAGGAGCTGGGCCTCCGTCTTCAGCTCGTTCTGTTTGTCCGCCGGAATGGAATCCGGCATGTCTCGGTACGGTTTGTAGAACAGGCTCTTCGACGGATCATCAACGATCTGCCGCCGAATCTGACTCGGCAACCTCGTCATGATGACCCTCGCGTGGACGATTTTCCGCTCAACGCCCTTCTGCATGAGTGCCAGCGTCTGGTCCATGTACTCAGGGAAGCTGTAGAGTCGGACGTTCCACGCCTCGTAATCGTTAACCGTTTCGAACCGCAACGACGAGGCCAGCGAGCTCGAATCCTGAATCCCTCCGCGCTGAGTCAACGGGACCAGGTGCCAGCCAAATTTGTAGGCCTCAACCGAGTCCTCGTACTGACCGCGAAACAGCTCGTAGCTGACGCGATCCTGTTTCGACAGCAGTGTTGAGTCGATCTTCGCCAGATTCTCGAGCACGGACTTCCGGTATTCGTGTCGCCTTTGAATGGCGTCGAGGCTCAGATCCTGCCAACGCTGATCGTAACGATGATCGCCCAACCACGATGCAAATTCCGGATCGTCCTGCAGTGTCCACTGCCACTCATTCTCGATCAGTTGGTGGAAGTCCTTTGCAGTCGTCTTCTTGTCGTCAGACTCTGCGCTCCGAGCTTCGCTTGAGATCGAGAAAACGACGACGGACAACGACAAGAATATGAAACTCGTTCGAAGCATGATCTAAAGATCTTCCTGTGCTGATTTATCGGGTGAATTGAGTTGTTCCAAATCTTGCAGGCGAGCGGTCGGCGTAAGCCGACTGGTAAACGAACATCAGAGATAAGTCGGCGGGCTAACGCCCAGCCGCTCGCCATTAGCTGATGCCATGCACTATGCAATCAACGCCTCGACGACTTCGCCATGCACGTCGGTCAGGCGAAAATCGCGGCCAGCATAGCGATGCGTCAACTTTGTATGATCCATGCCGAGCAGATGCAGCATCGTAGCGTGCAGGTCGTGAACCGCGACCGGCTTGTCGACGGCTCGAAACCCGAACTCGTCGGTCTCGCCGTAACCCTGTCCGCCTTTGACGCCACCGCCGGCAAGCCAGCATGTGAACCCGTAGTGATTGTGGTCTCGCCCGTTTAAAGCAGGTTTCTCGGCAACGGGCGTCCGACCAAACTCACCGCCCCACTGGACAAGAGTTGAATCCAGCATCCCGCGTTGCTTGAGGTCCCCAAGGAATGCCGCGATCGGCTGATCCCACTCCATACCGAGCTTTCGGTGGTTCTTCTCAAGGGCACTGTGATTATCCCAGGGCTGGCCGCCGCCGCTCCACACCTGAATGAATCGGACGCCGCGTTCCAGCAGCCGTCGAGTGATCAGCAATTGCCGACCGTGCGTCCCGCTGCCGTACGATTCCTGAATGTGCTTCGGCTCGCGGCTGATGTCGAAAGCTTCGCCGGCTTCGGACTGCATTCGAAACGCCAGCTCGAACGATTCAATCCGAGACTCCAGCTGCGGATCATGCAGACGATCTTTCGAATGTTTTTCATTGAGCAACTGCGTGAGGTTAAGCTGTCGTCTTTGCTGATCAAGTGGCAGTCGGCTGTTGCGAATGTTTTCGATGAGTTTCTCGACGTCGGTGTTTTTCGTGTTGATGTAGGTTCCCTGGCAGGCTCCAGGGAGAAACGCCGACCGCCAGTTCCTGGTCGCCACGATTGGATACCCACCTGGGCACATGGCCAGAAACGCCGGCAGATTCCGATTCTCGGTCCCTAGGCCGTAGGTGACCCAGGCTCCGAAGCTTGGCCGCGGCAAACGACCGTCTCCGCAATTCATCAGCATGAGTGACGGCTCATGATTCGGCACCTCGGCGTGCATCGACCGAATGATCGCCATGTCGTCGATGTGGGCCGCCGTCTTGTCAAACATTTCGCTGACCCAGAGGCCCGACTCACCGCGCCGCGCGAAACGAAACGGCGACTTCATCAGACCGCCAGTGAGACGCTCCGTACGAAGATTTCCCGATGGCACCGCCTGGCCGTGATACTTCTCAAGCTGAGGCTTGTAATCAAACGTGTCGACCTGCGAAGGACCTCCGTTCATAAAGAGGTGCACGACGCGCGTGGCTTTCGGTTCAAAGTGCGGCGGCTTCGGAGCGAGCGGACTGACAACTCCGGCTTGCGTCGCGGGGCCCGCCGCTGACGTCTGCTCAGATTCCAGCATCGCCGCGAGACCGAGCATTCCAAACCCGGTTCCTGAGCGGCACAGCATGTCACGCCTTGAAGTATTCGGGATGGGACCGTTTTCAGTTGGCTGAGTCATGAGAAACGCTCTGCAACAGGCAATCTCTGGAAACGTTTGGGGCCGCTTCGTCTTTAATTCGGAAAGACAAACTCGTTGGTCATCATTAAGGCATGAACATAGTCCGTCCAGACGTCAGTGCCGCCGCCGACAAAGTCTCGCTGGGCGTCCCAGTCCTGAACGTTCGTGCTCGCAGCCAATTCTTCTGAGTCGATTAGTCGAATCGTAATTCGCCACTCGTGCTCATCGTGAAGTATTTGCCCCTGCCAGTCAGCGGCGAAGTCGATCGTGTCACCAGGTTCAACTTCGATCGAAGTTGCATTCAGTTCGGCTTCGCTGTGATCAACTTTCGCTTCACCGAGGACTCCCTTTGTCGAACTGACAATTCGTCCTCGAACTCCGTTGCCCGGCTCTGGCAGGTGTTTCAATCGAGACTTGATCTCGATCCTGCCGGACACGGGCGACGTCCACCTCCGAATCACACAGCGGTCGTCCGAGGATGCAGGGTGTCCTCCGTTTTTATCGTGAAAGACCCAGCCAAGTTTTGGGTCAGGAAGCTTCGCTCCCGCCTGCCAGCGTGAACCGGTCCAATGAGTCAGCCGCTCGAAGCCTGTAACCCTGCCCGACGTTTCATCAACGCCGCCGTACCCATAGCTCCAGGTTTTCGAGGCCGCTGAAGTCTCGCCTTTGGGCCGTTTAAGAAACGACACCGCAACCGCAATCTCATCAGCCGTGGCGTCTCGGGAAAACAGGATTCTGTAGATCTTGTTAACCCTGTCCGCTGCCAGTCCTTCACCTGCCAGCTCAGCGACATCCTGTCGTGTCAGCAGTCGCCTGGCACACTCCGTGACGAAATCGTTGTTGAGAAAGTACAACGCCTGCGGAGCGATGGTCGTCGTCTCGCGGCCCGGGCTGGTTGCTGCGGGCTCCGGAAAATCAAACGCTCGCATGAGGCCCGGCAGGTCCATTCGATTCACAAATCCATAAACCGTCCGACGCGGGACGAACCCTTTCAGAACGTTGCTCGCTGGCCCTCCGAGTTTCCGATTAAGTGATCCGGAGACGGCCAGTAACGAATCGCGCGTTGATTCAAAATCGAGTCGGTGCCGCGGAAATTTCCACAGCATCCGATTGGCCGCGTCGGTTTTCACGGCCTTTGGAATAACATCCGGCGTTGGTTCCGCCGATTGTCGATAGACCGCGGAGTTCATAATCAGTCGGTGCAGTTTCTTCACCGACCAGCCACCGTCGGTGAATTCCGAAGCAAGCCAGTCGAGCAATTCCGGATGAGTCGGTGCAGAACTTCGCAGTCCAAAGTCGCTGGGAGTGTCGACGAGCCCGGTCCCGAAATGTTGCTTCCAGATTCGGTTGACGAAGACTCGCGCGGTCAGCGGATTTGCCGGATCGACGATCGCTCGAGCAAGTTCCAGTCGGCCACTCCCTCGCATGAATTCTGGCCGCTCACTGCTTGCGAGAATTTCTGGAATCCGACGTGGCACCGCTCGCCCTTCGCGATTCGGGTTCCCTCGCTGAAAGATGACAGGCTGATAGGGGACTTCAGAATCGACCAGCACCATTGCTCGCGGCGGAGCCCCCGGCCCCGTGCGACTCCACTTTTCGACTTCGCCGATCAGCTTCTTGAATTCCGCTTGTGTCGGCCTATCGGGAATCAGGTCGAGGAATCCCCACCCCAACTGTTTGGGGATCATCGGTGGAGAGCCGGCTCCGTAGAGCACCTGCCGCAAAGCCTCGGAGTCTTCATCAGGGAGTTCGGTCGGCTGTTGCTGGGGGCCAGCCTGCTTCAACGCTTCGGTCCACTGCTGATCGACAGTCTTGAACAACGCTCCGTATTGCTGAGCGACTTCCTCCATCGATTTTGGAGGAGACTCTGAAAACGCAGCAAGCACAAGCTGGTTGACGGCGACCGTTGCGGCAGCACCGGCGGACTTCTCTGTCGGCGAGTCGCCAACGGAAACCATCGTCTTAATGAGGTTGGCAGCCTCAACGTTGAAACCCTCTTCGGGAAGTTCGGAAAGGCGATGCCACAATGCCCAGACCGGATCGTTGCTTCGTCGAGTCAACTTGAGGTATCCCTCCCAACGATGAATCACCGCCGGAATGAGCCCTCCCTTATCGGCCAGCAGCATGAAATTTTCGGTGCTGGGTTGATTTCGTTTTCGATGCACGGCCAGCAGATAATCGGCCGCCCGCTCGCGAGCCCCTTTCGTAATCAGTTCGCGTTGTCCGTCTTCAAAACTCCGCAGCGCGGCAATGCGTTCATTCATTCCTTTTTCGAAGGCAAGATATTCGTCCGTATCCGGCGTGGATTCAAAAAGCGGCCGCAGAGTCGGTTCGTGCGAGCTGCGAAAGATCCCGTACATCGAGTAGTAATCTGCCTGGGGAATCGGATCGAACTTGTGATCGTGGCACCGGGCACAAGTCACAGTCAGCCCCATCAGCCCGCGCGTCACAACATCGATGCGGTCATCAATAATGTCATGCGTGTTGTTCATGAATCGGGCACCGAGCGTGAGGAACCCCATCGCCGCCAGCGATCGCCGGTCGTCTTTACCGTTTTCTGCATCGCGATTCTCTACTTCGTCAGGTTCCAGAAGATCGGCCGCCAGTTGCTGAGTCACAAACTGGTCATACGGAAGATCGTCATTGAATGATCGAATCACCCAGTCGCGGTAAGTCCATGCCCAAGGGAATTCCTTTTCCTCGAAGAATACATACCCCTTGTTATCCGCGTAGCGAGCGACATCTAGCCAATGCCTCGCCTGTCGTTCTCCGTAATGTGGCGAATCCAGAAGTCGATCGATCAATCGCCGATACGCCCCATCCGGGTCCGCGGGATATTCCGTCTCAAACTGAGCGACTTCTTCGACGCCTGGCGGTAAGCCGGTTAGGTCGAATGTCGCTCTACGAATTAACGCCCGTGCCGACGCTTCGGTGGCCGGCGACAGCCCGGCTTGAGTCAACTTTGCAAACACAAACCGATCGACGTCCGACTTTGGCCAATCGCTATGTTCATCTTTCGGAATCGTGGGACGGACCACCGGTTGAAACGCCCAGTGAGAATCAGCTTCCACTGCTGCAGCATCTGAAGGTGTCACTTCCTTCGGCCACGGAAGCCCAAGCTCAACCCATTTCGTTAGAGCATCGACTTCGGCAGGCTGAAGCGGTTTGTCCGGGGGCATCTCGAAATCACCGGATCGGCGAACAGCCTCGATCAACAAACTCGAACCTGGAACTCCCACCCGAGCCGCCGGTCCCGAATCTCCACCTTTCAAGATCGCAGCGCGACCATCAAGCCGCAGCCCGGATTCCTGCTTCTTCGGTCCGTGACATTTCACGCAACGCTCAACCAGAATCGGCCGCACGCGTCGCTCAAAGAAGACAACGTCGTCGGGCGAGAAGGATTGTCCCGCCGTGAAGGCTGGCGTGAACAGCATGACTATCAACCATACTCCGACGGTCGAAACCTTCGGTAATAGCGGTACGGTCAACGCTCGTTTCAACGGGATGTTTGCATTTGGTGTTTTGGGCATTCTTCCACTCTTCTGCAGTTAATCGTGAGACTGACTTGCGGTTCTAACGGTGTCAATTCAGTTGGAGGCAGCATGTCACTTGAACAGAAGAAAGTCGTCATTGCGGGTGGTAGCGGATTTCTTGGCGTCTCGCTTGCCCATCACCTTGCGGAGCGGGGAGCCGAGGTCGTCATCCTGTCCCGGAATGAGCCAAAAGTTTCTGGTCCCTGGAAGCATCGGCGTTGGGATGCGAGGACGGTCGACGACTGGACGGCCGAGCTGGAGGGGGCCGACGCGTTGGTTAACCTGACAGGCCGCAGCGTGGATTGCATCAAGATTCCCGATCATAAAGATGAGATCCTTCGGTCACGCGTCGAGTCAACTCGACTTCTTGGCAAGGCGATGAGGTTGGTCGCCTCTCCCCCGCCCGTTTGGGTGCAGATGAGTACGGCGCACATTTACGGCGATCCGCCAACGGCTGTCTGCACGGAAGATTCCAGCCTCGGCTGCGGACTCGCCCCACTCGTCGGCAAAGCCTGGGAAGAAGCCTTTCATACCAGCGTCCTGCCGTCTCAACGGAGCGTTGTTCTTCGTACGAGTTTCGTTGTCGGGCGAGATCGCGGAGCTGGCGGAGGGAGCCCTCAACCACACTGGGGTTCCTTACAAAAGTCGGTTTAGGCGGACGGGTTGGTTCGGGCAAAACAGGGCATGAGCTGGATCCACGAGGATGATTCTCAACCGTCTCTTCGATCGTGCACTGACCGAATGCGACGATGAGTGGCACCTACATCGCATCGTCGCCCAACCCTGTGTCACAGATCGAGTTCATTGCGACATCTGCGTCGAGCCGTCGGTATGCCGATTGGATTTCCCGCCTTCGGTTGGATGGTTCGTCTGGGTGCTCCACTACATCCTGCGTACAGATCCCGAGCTCGCTCTTTACGGCAGGTACGTCGTTTCAAAACGACTCAACGACGAAGGCTTCGAATTCGAGTGGCCAGATCTGGCAGGTGCACTTCAAAATCTGCTGCGAAGCGGCGCGTGACCGACCAGGCGGGGCCGAGTGGCAGATCAGTCACCCCAGCGGCTGGGGTTGATGCCGGGGGCTTCGGTTTTCATGCCGGCCGGTTTGTGCTGCTTGCTCCCACTTCGGCGCCGGTTGTGTTGAGGCTTTGCAGAAATGGCTTCGCGATTTCGGGAGTCGTTGGCGACAAGATCGGCATCCCCACTCGTCGACTGGCTGGATTGGTCCGGCCCAGGCTGGCCGGTAGCCCATTTGAAGGAGTTCTCGCGGCCGGTCATCGAGGTTGGGGTGGCTTCCGTGCAGCGTCAGCGAGGGGATGATCACGGCCGAGCCGGCAGGAACGACCAGTGTGATTTCTTCAGGATGCGACTTGTAACGCGCGTACGGGCTGGCGTCGGTGTGGAAGGAAAGGTGCGAACGCGGGATCAGCCGGAACGGGGCGCGTTCGGTTGTCAGGTCGTCCAGGTAGTAGAGAACTCGCAACAGCCGAGGGCAACTTCCTTCGTAACCAAAGAGGTTCGACCCGTGTGGCTGGCCGTCGGTGTGCATCGAGATTCCGGGACAACCGCCGAGTGAACGCTGGAAGAAACCACGAGTGAAGACGATGTCCGGTCCAAGCAGATCGTTAATGAATTCGATCATCGGCGGGTAACCGATCAACTCCGCAGCAGTTTTGCTGGTCCATTGTGGTTGAGTGACCGCTCTCGTCTGAGCTGTGCTGTAGCTGGTGTGCGACATCTCGGCGTCGGCGAGTTCGTCTTTCAGCTTCGCGATGATTTCCGGAGTCAGAATGCTCGGCAGTACGACGTAACCTTCGACTTCGAAGTAACGAATCTGCTCCGGCCGACTCATCGTTGAGAAATCGGTCTCGTCGACATTCATGAAGTCGCATTCAGGTTCTGGCAGTTCGCTTCTTCCGGCTGGATCATTCATCGAGTCAAACCTTGTCGGCTACTTGCTAGTCGGATGGCTGCGTTTGTCGCCCGGCAGGCTGGCATGTGCCTACTCAGGTCCGAAGTTACGGAGCGGACGTCACAACGACTCAACCTGGCGTCGTTCCTCATCGGTAAGGTCGGTTCCACGTAGTTGTGTGTGGGCTCTTTCATCGATCATTGCGAGGAATTCTTCAAACACTTCTTTTCCGAAAACAGGCCCAAACGCCAGCCACACGAGCAGTTTGCCATTGTTTAAGTGGATGGTTAACGCGGTCTGACGTCCCCACCTGACAAGTTCTTTCGCGTCGGGCGCTCGCGAGCCGGAGTGCTTCTCCAAAGTTGGCAGATGTTTTTCAGAAAACGTTTTCGGCGCGCCGAATGAGATCAACTTTAACTCATCGAAAGGCACGATGAATTTTCCGTATCGCATGCCATGCTCAAAGATTCCGAGCTGTTTGGAATTATGGATTTTGTTCTCGAACTTCATGATTCCGAAAAACATGATTGCCAGCGAACCGATTCCTGACACCACAACCAGCAGCGCGTGGCCTGTTTGCCGCCCAACCAATCCCGCAATCACAATTGCCAACATAAAACTGAGAGCCATCAGCAAACATAGTCGCAGCCCGCTGCCGTGCCCACGAGCTTCTTTTTCAACGTCGCCCAGAGGGCGAGGGTTCCAGCTCTTGACGATTGGGCCAAGCTCAAGCTCGACGATTTCGTTGGCTGGAGCAAAGAGTAACGGCATCAGAATTTCCTGTGGCTCGGCTGGGGCAAAGTTTCGGCACACCTCTGAATCATGGGGGCGAGGCTACTTTTTGCGATGCTTCTTGCCGACTGGCCGCGTCATGATCTCAGGCATTGGTCTTGCGAATTCATCCTGGCGATCCTGCATCGAGATGTAGGGAGTTGGGTCAAAAGGGATTCGTGCAGAGGAATACTCTGACTTGACGATCTTTCGTTCGATGCGTCTCAAGAGTCGAAAGATTTCGCGGTCAAATTCCCAACTGATCTCGCTGACGGTTCGGTACTGAAAGTAGTAGTCCTCAGCGCTGCCCAGCCAGAAAATCATCATCATGGTGCCTGCATCACAATAAGGATTGGCGATAAGTCGCTGAAGTGGCTTGCCACCTCCACCGTCCCAGTGCCAGTTTTCTGCGAAAAGGTGCAACTCCTTTGCGTCAGTCGCGGAATCCAGCCATTTGTTTCGCCGGCGGTCTGCCGCACGAATCAACGGCTCCAACGCTGCATCGTCATTCCACAATTCTTCCGGCGTGCCCGGGGGAACGCCGGGAATGGCGAGATCTATTATCTCTTGACGCCGTCGTTTCGAAATCGCCATTTAGCTTTCTCCTGATTGAGTGATATCAGTGGGCAACAGTCTGCAACACGCAGAATTACAGTAGTATGCAGCCG
Source organism: uncultured Planctomycetaceae bacterium (assembly GCA_943787265.1). GTDB lineage: Bacteria > Planctomycetota > Planctomycetia > Planctomycetales > Planctomycetaceae > JABMPE01. The sequence goes on from CALSLT010000041.1 coordinate 145,748, forward strand.
TGCTGTGTTCGGGTAACCCTCCAGATTTGGCCGTCGAGACTAAGTGTGGCGCTGCATGGGGAGCTGATTGGCCCGGTGATTAACTCATCTCGGCGCATGAAACGGACCTCGACTGTCCGTTCATCGATAGTCGTGATCTTCCAGATCGAATGAATCGCTGACTTGGCGCCGTACGACGAGTGGAGGACATTGATAATTGCAGTTTTATCAATGACTGTGGTGGGAAACTTTCTGGAAGCGACACTGCAATCGTCGGTCGATCTTGCTGAATGTAAGACACAGAAAGTGGCTATTAATGCAATCAATGAAGCGGCAATGCTCAATGCGTGAGATGACGTTTTGAAATGGTGTCCTTGCATTGTTCGTCCACGTGTGAATTCTTGTGAAGAAACTGCATTCAATGAATGGCAGTTGCAGAAGTCACCTACTGCAACCCAGATGCCGTTCGGATTTTCATCAGTTCTGGATATTGGGAGTCGTCGTCGCTGTATTTCTTTTTCAACTCCAGAAGTCGTGACTCCAGGCGTTTGATGGTCGGTGCGTAGGAAGGGTTGGCGTAGACGTTGTTGGTTTCGGAGGGGTCGGTTTTGAGGTCGTAGAGTTCCCAGCCGGGAGTCGTGGGTGGGTAGGTGCCTTTGCCGAGGGCTGCGTCCAGGGGGAGGCCGTAGAAGAAGGCGAGTTTGTAGCGGCTGTCGCGGATTCCGTAGTGGCCGGGGATGTGGTGGTGCGAAAGGTGCATCCAGTAGCGGTAGTAGATTGCATCTCGCCATGTGTCGGGAGCTTTGCCCTGCAGGATTGTCTTGAGGCTTTGTCCCTGCATCTTTGAGACTTCGGGCGCGTCGCTGGCGCCGGCGAAGTCCAGGAATGTCTGTGCGAAATCGAGGTTTGAGCAAAGTTGCTCGCTGTCGACCGAGCCTGCTGGAATCGTGCCAGGCAGGCGAGCGAAGAACGGCATGCGAAGGCACTCTTCGTAGATCCAACGTTTGTCGAAATAGTCGTGCTCGCCCAGAAACATTCCCTGATCGGCCGTGTAAATGACCAGCGTGTTTTCTGCGAGACCCGACTTGTCCAGGTAGTCGAGAACCCGCCCAACGTTTTCGTCAACGGCCTTCACACAGCCCAGATAGTCGTGCAGATATTTCTGGTAGGCGGCTTTGCCTTTTTCGATTTCCGACATGCCAGTCATGTCGACCGAGCCGGCTGGCCAGTCCTTCTTTTGAACATCGTTGACCATCGTTCGTCGCGGAGCCAGGCGGCTGGTGATGGACGTTCCCATTTCGCGAGTCGCTTCTGAGCGGTGCGAGAAGTCTTCCCACAAGGTGGCCGGTTCAGGGATCTCGACATTCGCCAGGTAGTTCTTGTGACGGTCGGCGGGTTCCCACTTTCCATGCGGAGCCTTGTGGTGAAGCATCAGAAAGAACGGCTTGTCTTCGTCGCGGTTGTCCAGCCAGTCGACGGCGAAGTCAGTAATCAGGTCGGTGTAGTAGCCCTCGGTGCGTTTCGCTTCTTTGGGCGGACGTGACCGGTATTCAACTCCGTCGGTTGAGGTCACGAAAAACGGATCGTGATACTGCCCTTGGCCCGGTCCGACTTTCCAATAGTCGAATCCCCACGGAGCAGACCTCAGATGCCACTTCCCGATCAAAGCGGTTTCGTAGCCGGATTGACGCAGCATGTCCGCGACATTCGGCGTGTCGGAATCGGGGCCGGGAAACGCATCGTTCAACGTTCGCACGGTGTTGATGTGCGAGTGCTGTCCGGACAGGATGACTGCTCGGCTGGGCGTGCAGATCGAATTCGTGACAAAGCATTGGTCGAGTCGAATTCCTTCTCGACCGATGCGATCGATATTCGGAGTGGGAGCGACTTTCGCCAGCCGGCCTCCGTAGGCACTGATCGCGTTGCAGGCATGATCGTCCGACATGATAAACAGAATGTTCGGACGAGCTTTTGACTTGGCAGCAAAGGTTTGTGAGCTGGCTGAAAAGAAGCTCGCGAAGGCTAAGGCAATGACGCTCGCCGTCGTGATGAGTCTGTGCTGGGGTGATGTGCGATGCTGAGCATAAAAAGGGTGCATGCAGGAATCTCTTGAAGGGTATTGTTTGAAACTGTGCAATTATCGGTGAAGCATGACGAACTGATCCGTCAGTATCCTTGCCGCCGAAGATAAGGGCAGCAAGTGGGCTCAGGTTTGAATCGATAAGTTCTGATGTGAGTTTGGGCCGAGCATTAGGATGGTCGCACGTCGGCCGGGCTGACCGTAGTATGAGGACTACGAAGTTTCCCCCCAACAGCCTGCCCGCCTCGATCACAACCTACCGGCGTCCTGCCGAGTGTGTGATTTCTCCGGAGAAGCCATCCGCTATGCGTCTCGGAATGATGTCGTTTGTTTTGGTTTTCCTGGCCAATTCTGCCTTTGCCAACGTGGCCGAAGTCGGTGGGCAGGATCAGGCACCTGTCGTGTCGGTTTCTGAAAATATTCTCACGCCATTTTTGAAGCAACATTGTGTGAAGTGTCACGGGGCGAAAAAGCAGAACGGACAGGTTCGATTTGATAAGCCGGCCTGGGGAATCACGAATAATGATTCGGCTCAACGCTGGCAGGATGTGCTCGACATTCTGAACGCCGGTGATATGCCGCCTGAAGACGAGCCTCAACCTGCGACGGCTGAACTGGCGAAAGTTCTGGACAGCCTGACGGGAACGTTGATCACCGCTCGGAAGCGGCTGACCGATACCGGCGGCGAGATTGCGATGCGGCGACTCAACCGACGCGAGTATGCCAACACGATCCGCGATCTGTTCGGGTTTCCGATTCCTGCGGAAAAGATTCCTGAAGACAACGAAGCTGAGACTTTTGACACGGTCGGAGCGGATCAATTCTTCTCGTCGTCCCACTTCGACAAGTACCTGGTACTCGGTCGAGAAATCGTGAAACATGGTTTCGACTGGTCGGCGCAACCTCGAATGCCCGTCACGAAGAATCGGCGTGAACCGGAAGAGAATGTCACGCCTCGATTGCGAACTCTGTTGGCGGACCTCGACAACAAAATGCGGATGAAGAAAGAGGGAAAGACCTGGCAGGAGATGGGTTTCAAAGACGAAGGCGAAATGAAGATCGTCTTTTCGCAGTTCAAAAATCGTGCCGGCAAGCCTCGCATGTATCTGAAGTATCTGCTGGTCGAAAGCGGCATTTACCTGGCGGGTGTGAATAACGAAACAAAACGTTTTGGAATTAATCGAGGTGGCCGCGGTTCGGACCCTCGCGGCAGTTACCGGCTGCGCGTCCGCGGCGGCATCAACGGTGATCCGCCAGAGATTCGAAAGTTTGTTCGCATTACGGATAAAAGTGGCACGGTTGGCGTTGCTCGAGTTCGCGGCACGACTTTGAAGCCAGAGACTTTCGAAGTTAGCTACCAGCCGATGGTTGGCGAGCGAGTTTTGAATCTCGCCATCGAAGAAAACCGAGCAAACATCCGAGTTCTGGACGGTTATGTCAACAAGGTAGATCGTGGCGGCGATCTGGCATCGATCTGGGTCGACTGGCTTGAAATAGAAGGTCCGTATTACGACGAAGAGCGTGCGTTCTTTGAGCTTCTTACCCATCCCGAGCCGCCAAAACCTCGTCAGCAAACGATGGCGTGGAACGATGGCAACGCTCGGGAGTTGATTGAGCGATTTGCGTTCGAAGCGTTCCGTCGCACTCCGCCGTCGGCTGAATATGTCGATCAGTTGTTCGAGTTGTTTCGAAACAATCGTGCTGCCGGGCAAAAATTCGAAGAGGCGATGGGTGAGGCATTGGCGATCGTTCTGGCGTCTCCGCAGTTTCTATTCATTCAGGAGTCGAGCGACGCGGAAGGTGGAAAACGACAGCTTGACGATCGTGAGTTGGCGATTCGATTGTCGTACTTTCTGTGGAGTAGCCCGCCAGATGAGGAGCTTTACTCATGCGCCGCCGATGGTTCACTGTCGAAGCCGGACGTGCTGATGGCTCAAGTTGATCGGATGCTGGATGATGCTAAGGCAGAATCTTTCACCGCTGGCTTCATGAGTCAATGGGCTGAGCTGAACCGGTTCAACGCGATCACCGTCGACGAGTCGGACTTCTTCCGGTTCAACGAAGGTGTTCGACACTCTGCTTATCGTGAGGTGCTGGCGTTTTTTGAAACGCTCGTGACTGAAAATCTTCCGGCGTCTAATTTGATCGATTCGGATTTCGTCGTGATCAACTCGGTGCTCGGCGAGCACTACGAAATCGCCGCTGCGAAGTCGGACGAGTTTCAGAAAGTCAGCCTGCCGTCAGATTCACCACGCGGAGGACTTCTCGGGCAGACGGCGTTTCTGACTTTGGGATCAAACGGCGAGCGTTCTTCACCCGTCATTCGCGGCGCGTTGGTCATGGAGAAGTTGCTGCACGATAAGCCGGCGCCGCCTCCGCCGAATGTGCCTGAGCTGGGAGCAGCCACTGATAAACCAGCAACAAACCGTGAGATGGTCGAGCTGCATCAACGGCGAGCAGTTTGCGCCTCGTGTCACAAAAAGATGGATGTCATCGGCTTTGGCTTGGAGAACTTCGACACGATAGGAAAGTGGCGAGACACCGAAGCCGTCGGTCGTAAGAAGATTCCCATTGAACCGGGAGGGACGCTTCCAGGCGGAGCGGCGTTCAGCGATGTCAAGGGTTTAAAAACTGTCCTGCTGGAAGAAGACGACCAACTTGCTCAGGAACTCGTTGAATCGATGCTTGCTTACGGTCTGGGCAGAACGATCGAATTTTCAGATGCTGACGCCGTGGCAACAATTGTCGATAACCTGAAACGCGACGACTATCGAGTCCGAGCAATGGTTCACGAAATCGCGGCAAGTCCACTCTTTCGAACTAAGTAAATTCCACGTGGGTGGCACCGGTTGCTTGCAACCGGTGTCGCGGAGCGACAAGAGTTCTTTGTAATTCTGACGGCGACTCCTCTTGCGGCTTCGCCGCACAGGTTGCAAGCAACCTTTGCCACCCGAATAAAAATCATCCGACACCGTGCTCCAGGCACGTTCCTGAATTCAGAGAGTCACAAATGAATCTATTTGTTACAAACTCGGCAACTCGTCGTTCGTTTCTGCGAGCTGGTAGTTTTTGCCTCGTCGTTCCGTTTCTGGAGACGTTTGCCAGGGGCAAGAACACAGATGCCGCACCGCCAAAACGGATGATCTTCCTGGGCGGTGGTTTTGGGTTTACGAAGGAGACTTTCTATCCGAAAGAGGCTGGCCGGTTTTCGGAGATCGGTCTGACGGAAGGTCTGGCACCACTGAAACGTCATCAGGACGACTTCACGATGGTCGCCAATCTGACGAATCTCGGAGCGACTGATCCGCACGGCGGAAGCTGCTCGTACCTGACGGGCGCGAATGTCGCTGGCACTGCCGGGAAGCGATTCTTTAACTCAGTTTCCTGCGATCAGATCGCCGCTCAGCACTTGGGGCAGGACACAAGGTTCACGTCTCTGGCTTTGGCGGCGGTCGAGCCGGATGGCAGTCAGAACTCCGGGCATGGCAAAGGACTGTCACTATCCTGGGACGATTCTGGAAATCCGATTCCTGGGATCAATCGTCCGCTCGATCTGTTTCGAACGATCTTTGCATCAGCCTCGGATTCGCGAGCAGAACTCGATGCACGCCTGCAGAAGAAACAGAGCATTCTTGACATCGTTCGCCTGAACGGGGGGGCGATGAAACGAAAGCTCAGCAAGGGTGACCAGGAGAAACTTGACGAGTATTTTCAGGGTGTTCGGCAGATCGAACAGGGCCTCGAACGCCAGGCATCCTGGGCGGCTGTTCCCAAGCCGAAGGCACCATTTGGTGAGCCTGCTAAAGGCATCACCGGTGAAGAAGAAATTAAGCTGATGTACGACATGATCATCGTCGCGCTGCAGACGGATTCGACTCGAGTGGTGACGTATCGGCAGCCGGTCTGTTCCGTTCTACAGGGCATGGGGATTTCGCTGAAAGCTCACTCGCTGAGCCATTATGGGTTCTCGCAGCCTCGGACACTGGCTTCGCGCGAGCGGGATAAGAAGTGCTCGCAGTTGTTCGGCCATTTCCTCGACCGACTGAAAGAAGCGAAGGACATGGACGGAGGCCGGTTGTTCGACAACTGCGTCGTTAGCTACGGCACGAACCTTCGGTCCGGCCACGAGCTGAAAGGACTGCCTGCAATTCTTTCGGGTGGCGGGGCGAAGGGAATCAAACACGGCCGACACATCGTGCTGCCCGAGCAGAACACGCCGCTGGCGAATTACTGGCTCACCTTGATGCAGCAGGCCGGCCTGCCGGTCGACCAATTCAGCCATAGCACTGGCAACATTCCAGAACTGCTGGTCTGAAGGCATGGATCAATGCAATCTGCCGATTGCTCGGAAGTTTTTAGCCACAGAGATCACAGAGGAAAAAAGTTTCTTCTCGAATACTTTCTCTGAGGCCTCTGTGATCTCTGTGGCTGAGATTTGTCTGTCCAACAGCTTTTTGCCTGCCGAATGCGATCGCCTCGAAGGACATTCTAATGAAACTGCTCGTAACTTTAGCTTTACTCTTCAACGCTTCGACCGTGTTTGCGCAGGCAGTGCCTCAGACCGCTGAGCAAACGTGGGCGGACTTTGATTCGCGAGCGGATCCGCTCGAAGTTGAGGTAATCCGAGAGACGGTTGAAGACGGCATCGTGCTGCGGCATGTTCGGTACGTTGTGGGAACGTTTGGCAGCAAGAAGACTCGCGTCGCAGCTTTTCATGCTTTTCCGAAAGATGGCGAGAAGTTACCGGGGATCGTGCAGTTGCACGGTGGCGGGCAACGGGCTCGGCCGGAAACGGCCCGTTTCTGGGCGTCGCATGGCTACGCGGCCGTTGCTGTCAACTGGGGCGAGCATGTCATTGGCGAGCCGGACGATCCGAATACTGACTGGGCTGGAATTCCGTCCGGCTTTTTCGATCCGAAACACCACAACGATGTGACGCCTGGAGAAAGAACAGTTCACCAGGTTCCCCACCCGTGGAACAGTAGCTGGCTGCTGTACTCAGCGGCGGCTCGGCGAGCGATCACGTTTCTGGAAGAGCGTCCCGAAGCGGATGGCTCAAACGTCGGAGTCACTGGCCACAGTATGGGAGGTCGGCTGACCGTTTTGACGGCGATTGATTCTCGTGTGAAGGCGGCGTCGCCTTCGGTTGGTGGCAGCGGCTATTTGTATTCGGACATTGCTGGCGTGCCAGATTCAGCTCGACGGATGAGCGAAGACCTCGATCTCTACAATCGGACGCTCGACTGTAAGAACTACTGGCCGTTGATTAAGTGTCCGTTGATGTTTCTGGGAGCGACGAACGATTTCAACTCGCCGATGGAGTTTGTTGTTCAAGGTTTCAACTCGCTTCCTCAAAGCAATGGAGCGATGTCGTTCACGCCGCACATGAATCATCGATTCACGGCGGACAACTACGCGGCCCGAGTCCGCTGGTTCGAGACTCATCTGAAAGGGACGTTCCAGTTTCCGAAGACCGCGAATGCCCAGCTTGATCTGAAATCAGGCGACGGTGTTCCTCGACTTATCGTCAAGCCGGATATTGCCGGGATTCATCGACTCAAATCGGTTGAAGTTTTTTATGGCTACGATCGTGACCCTCGTGCGAGGTTCTGGCGGTTGGCATCGGCCGAACGCGATGGCGGCGTGTTTGTCGCTGAGTGTCCAGTGGTGGAACCAGGTGAGCCACTTTTGGCTTTTGCCAATGTTACGTATGAAACGGGTTCGCTTCTAAAGATGCCGCGAGGCTACGCTGATACTTCGCTGCTGACGGTGACGAGCGAGTGTCGCAAGGCCTTTCCGCATCAGATGAAAGCGGCCGGTGTAAAAGCACGAACTGAGCGGCACCGGTTGATCGAGGATTTCAGCAACGGCTGGCGCGACTGGTCGCTCGTTGGAGTCAATCATCGAGAACACTGGAACTACGAAACTCATAAGGTGCACGATCCGGCGTTCGTGGGGCCTCGCGGCGCAGCGCTTGCACTTGAGGTCGAGACATCTGACGCCGACGAAACTCTGGCAGTGATTCTCGAAACGGATAAGTGGCGAGGGTACACCGGTCGGAAGCCCCGACGGTTCGTAGCGTTGGTCGAGTTGAAAGCTGCCGGTTCACATTCGCTGAATCTGCCGATCGACATGTTCGTCACTGCCGAGGGCGAAGTCCTGGACAGCTACGATTTTGTGACAAGCCTCATTCTGACTCCGGGGCAGAAGGAATGGCCGAACAAAGTCACCAAACCCTGGCAGGCCACGCAGCCAACATTCGGTAACATTCGATGGGAAGGCGGCGAGTTTGCTCCACGACCGAGGCCGTACCTCAGACACGGAGCATCCGAGGTCGACGCGGATGAGGCATTTCTTCAGCAGTTCAAGCGGGACGTCGAAGAATCCGTCCGAAGAGAAGCTCGGGACAGGTAGCGTTGTCGACAAAGCCGGCAACTGTTGAATGTGGCCGAATCGGTGAGGCGGTCTGAAACTGGGCTGGCCATTAAGTCTTCACTTGCCAGAATTGGATCATCCGTTTTCTGCTGTCCGGAGACCATCGATGTCTGCCATGTCTTTTGTTATGCGGTTTTGCGTTGCTGGGTTTGTCGCGACGCTTGTCACGAACTCGGTGGCCAATGACGCGGTCGAGTTTCTGCTACCGGAAGACAACTCAGCGTTTGCGGTCGTGTCGGGCGAGGTCGCGAAACTCGACAGCAGGAAGCTGCAGTTGTGGACTACAAAGATTGTCAGTGGCGACGCGGAAGAGTCCGAAAGATTGTTGAGGCCAGTCGAGGGGCAGCGCCGCAACGCCGCCGATTTTATTGTCAGGCTCGATGCAACCCGCGACGGACTCATTCAAGGGTTCAGCATTTACGAAACTGAAAATGGGGGACTGCTTGCCGATCAGGCATTTTCAGGTGGTCAGCCAAAGCTTGCTGTAAATGCCGCATGTCAGTTGGTCTGCAGAATGCTCTCTGCTTATCGTCATCCTTGTTGTATTCGTCCGATCGTGGTCGGCGATGTGGAACTCAAGAATTCTCCACCAGCGGGAGCAAGACTGGTGGCAGTCTTTCTCGAACTGTTCGAGCGGCGGTTGTGTGATTCGCCCCAGATGTTGGTGATGTCTCGGAGTGCGGATTTCTGGCAGCCGGCTCCTGTTGAAAATGGTCGCAGCCTACCCGGTTCGCTCAATGATGCTGTCGACTTATGCGTGTCCTGGTCAGACGACTGGTCGGGTTGCGAGGTTACCGCACTTGTTAGAGACGCTTGCGGAGTTGCTTGCTCAATCCGAATCGATTCGGACGAGCTGGACGGCGTTGTTGCTGATCAACTGGCTAAGGCAATTTGGGACCAGCGACGAGTCGCGAGGCCAGAACCTTCCGGCAATGAGGAATCGGTTCGGCACCTGAAGGTCGCTCAGTCTCTCTGGCAACGAGGGTTGAAAGGCCAGGCATTGGAGTCGGCAGAGTTGGCAGCAATGACCGCATTGGCGGATGCCGATTCGGTGATGTGGCTCAGCGACCGGCTGCGGGAACAGACTCACGGATTGCAGAGGAAGGAGCTACAAGGTCAGGACCGCGTGGTGGCAGATCGTCTGATGATTCGGGCGTTTCAGGCGACGTGCGACATTGCTAAGACTATTTCAGTAGACCAGCGACAGAGGCTTGACGAATTACAGCAAAGTCACGGAATCACTCTCCGAGTGCGGGGGATGACCGACCTTCTGAGAGAAGTTCAACGACGCGTGAGTGCGGAACATCGCGAGTATCTCGTTGCACGCAGCCGTGCATTCTCGCAATCACTTGTGGATGTCGCGCGTGACCTGACTTTGAAGGCACTGGCCGATGGCGATGCTCGCGAAATTGCTCGGAATGCCGAGCTCTACTGTCGGGTGTTGTCGTATTCGAAATCCGATATTGGGAATCGTGTGAGAATTGAGCCACGACTTGGAGAGGACGCCGCCGACGCAACACTTCGCTGGCTGAAGGATATGGAGCACGTTCCTCAAGGCGTGCAGCCGTGGTATTGGTACAACGTCGTGCTGGGAGACTTCACGCAGTATGGCAGGGACGATCCTGACACGCTGAGGGTTCTCGAAGTGTTGGATCAACACCCGGAGCCGCTTGTGCAACTTTCTGCGAAGCGGGCACGGTTAATGATTCACTGGAAGAAAAAGAAGCCGGAAGCTGGTACGAGAGCTGATCAGTTGTCTGAGATTCGCGATGACGCTCTGGCGATGCTCGATATGAAATCGAAGGCCGGCCGTGGAACTTCACAAAGTCTTGCGGTCGTAGATTTCCTCGACCGTTGTTTCAATCAGTTGGTACATGGTGGCGGAGAGTCAATGGCCCGATTGATGATGGAAACTGCTGAAGCTCTCATGGAGCGTGGCATGTTGTCGTTTGGGGACGAGAGAATGGCGCTTGATGGTGCGAGTGCCGCTTTGCGACATGCGGATGGAGAGACCGGGTTGGAGACGGCTCGGCGAGTGTCAGACTTTCTGACTGATTTCGTAACGTATCGGCAAAAACAAGCGGGTGACGGGGCCAGTTCAGATTCCGCGATTCACAAGGCCGATCAGATTCGCCTGCGTCTCGAAACAAAATGGCCGGAGCTATCGAACGATGCGACCCGTTCGGCAGTCGCCGTTCGGCAACTGTATCAAGCACCCGGAGCGAGTTTCTCTCAGTGGATGATTGCTGAGCCTTTTGTGAAAGACGAAGTTGCCTATGCCGTGACGATTTCACCAATCGGCCAGGGGAGTCAGATCCAGCTAGTGGCAATTCCACTGGATGGCGAACCGTCGTTTGCGCTTGGGGCCATAACCTCAACCGATCGTTACCGCTATCAGTATCAACTTTACCGGAACTACGTGACGGCGACGTGTACTGACGAGTCAGCCTGCTACGTTTCCGTGAAAGGCATGGGCATCTTCCGTTTTGCGCTGGGCACCGCAGCTGTCAGTCGAATTCTTGCTCCTGGGTTACTGCCCGATGCCGATGTCCAGTCACTGGAGATCGCAGACGGTCACTTGTATGCGGGGCTCCAGAGTGGCTGGCTGATTCGTGCAGCACTTTCAGCGGAGTTGAGTGATCCGGTTCAGTCGGTCGAAACTCTGGTCTCGACGAGTCGGTCCGGTATTAAATCGCCCTTGGATAGCTATTCCGCATTTGACGTTCCCCACTTGCTGTTTGACTCGGCCAGGAAAAGACTGCTGATTGTCATTCAACGATCGAAGAATGACGGAGGTCAGCTTGAATTGTGGGAACGCCCACTCGCTGGCGAGGCCAAACTCGTTCACGCACTTGCTCGGCCGCAGCGGCGGCAGACTTTTGCACGCCTTGATCGCGACATCCTGACAGTAACCGATGTGTGGATCGCAAGATTGAATCTATCGACAGGGGCAGCAGACATCCTTTCCAACTACCCATTAGGCAACCTGCGGCCGACGCGCAAATTATGGATCCCGTACTCGTCAGAGCCTGTGATCTGTGCCGGTTCTGTGTGGTGGCTTCAAGGCGGAACAATGGGGCGATATGGATTTCCGGACGGGCAGCCTAAGTTTGAAAAACCTAAAGAATTCGTCAAAGGATCGCCCTTTGACAGCGGAGATCGGAGTTACCTGAGGCCGGTCGACAACAATCGATTTCTGGCGTATTACGGACAACGATTGTGGCTCGTGACACCGCATCCGCCAGAATCTCCGGCAGAGTCTGCCCCTTAACGTCTGGATTCGATTGCCCTTCCGGCGTTCCTGGGAATGGCGCAACGACAACGCCGATGTTGACTGGCGAGGTCAGACGACAGCGAACTAAGTCTGTCGTCGTGGACATCCATCGTTCCACGTGTCTTGTCCCGTTTTTAAAAGTTGTGAAGATTTTGCGGCAGGTTCGTCCCGCAACGGAAATAGGTAGTCATGGCGGGTTCCAGCGATTCATCACCGAAGCTCTCTGAGGGCGAGTTCATGCGGCTTTTTGTCAAGCACGAGCCGGCTTTGCGAGCGTTTGCGCGGTCGATTCTGCCGGATTGGAACTCGGTTGAGGATGCTCTCCAGGAAGCCAGTGTCACGATGTGGGAGAAGCTCGGACAACTTGGGGATGAGGACGGATTTCTTCCGTGGGCCAAGGTGATCGTGCGTTTCAAATGTCTGTCTGCGATCGCGACGGTGCGACGGAATCGGCACGTGCTGAGCGACGAGGTTCTGGAGCTGATTGCCGACGAAGCGGAAGCAATGGATGCTGGAGAAATCGTCAACGTCCGACGGGCGTTGAACACTTGCCTGTCGCAGTTCTCGGCGCCTCATCAGGAACTGCTGCTGGCTCCGTACGCCGGTGATGGGCGGGTGAAGCAACTTGCGGAGCAGGGACCGAAATCGGTCAACGCTCTTTACAAATTACTGGGGAGGTTGCGAGCCAAACTGGCGACCTGTGTCCGCGGCCATGTTGCGACGGAGATGTCCTGAAATGGATCCTCAAACCCAGATACAGCGATACCTTCTTGGTGACTTGACGGAAGACGAAGTTGCCGAGTTGGACAAGTTACTGAACGACGATCCTGAGTTGCGACGCGAGTTCGCTCTCGCCGCCGCGATGGATACAGGCCTTCGTGAGGTCGCATTCGAACGCTCCATCGAACCGGCGGAAGCGGTCAGTCAGATTCAACCGGCGACTTCGCGGACGCGGTTCGTGTTGACTGCTGTCGTAAGCGTGGCGGCGGCGGTCATCGTGATGGTTTCGCTCGGGCCGGCATTCCTGAGAGCAGGTCTGTTTAAGGCGGCTTCAGTGGCGACGCTTGTCTCCAGCGAGAACGCTGCGTGGGAGAGTTCGCTGCCGACGACGCCGGGATCGGAACTCGCTCCCGGGGTGATGAAGCTGGTCTCGGGGGTTGCGACTGTTCGATTCACATCGGGGGCAGAGGTCGTTGTCGAGGCGCCGGCGAGTCTTACGTTGAATTCGACGATGAAAGCTAAGCTTGAGTATGGCGCGGCAGTGGTGACCGTTCCTGATTCTGCCATCGGTTTCGTTCTTGAAACTCCGAATGGCTACGCCGTCGATTATGGAACTCAGTTTGCCGTTCGGGTGGATCAGCGAGAAAAGCAATCTGACTTCGAAGTGATCGACGGAGAAATCGCGGTTCATCATCCCGAAACGGGTGACGAGGTTCGTCTGACAGGGCAGGGGAAGACCGCAACGATTTCTGAAGCTGCGCTCGTTGTGGCTGACTTTGAGCAACAAAGCGACAGCATTGAGACTTCGGCCGACGTAATCCGTATTGGGACAAATGGACGGTCGACTTCGATCCTTCGTAATAATAAACGCAAGAAGTTCATCAACCCGGAAGTTCTGTCCGTTAAGCGAACGAACAGCGGGAAATGGGACTACCGTTCCTTCTTCGCTTTTGATCTGTCGACCGTAAATCTTGACAACGTTGGAACAGCTCGGCTGCGACTGAATCTCGTTCCGAGTACTCGCGGACTGGTTTCGGCCCTGCCAAAGGTCAACCGTTTTGGCATTTACGGACTGACCGACCAGACGAAGGCGGACTGGGAAATTGAATGTTTGTGGGAAGATTCTCCACGGCCCGAAGATGGTATTCTGCTTGGCATGTTCGAGATCAACCGTAGCGAGAACCGTGGAAGTTTCGGAATTCAGAATGAAGAGCTACTTAACTTTCTGAAGAAACACGACGGCAGCTCGGTCACGTTCATCCTCATCCGCGAAACGACTCAGATTAACGGCGTGGGGCCGAGTTTGACTCACATGTTTGCCAGTGACTCTCACCCGGAAGCCGTCGGGCCGATGCTTGAGTTTTCGTTCGACTGATCGCGACAATCCAGCAGGCACTTAAGAACCTTCTAACTCAGGTAACCAAAGATGAAGACAACTTTTTTTGCGACTTGCGTTCTGACGATTAGTTCCGTGTTGTTGACTTCCGGAGCGATGGCGGAAGAACCAGGCAAATTGATTTTCAGTGACGACTTTGAGCGGAACGAGTCGCAGGAAGTGAAGGACGAAGTTGGAAACGGCTGGAAAACGAACAGTGCGAGTCGTGCGGGAGGGAACAAACAGGTTGATCTCAAAGACGGAGCCATGCGGATTTACATTCATGAAACTGCCGATCACGGTGTTTCGGTGACTCACCCGGCTGAGTTTCGTGATGGCCGGGTTGAGATCAAATTCATGCTTGAGCACGAGAAAGACTCTCTTGGCCTGAATTTTGCGGATCAGCAGTACAAGAAAGTCTGGGCCGGGCACCTGTTTAAGGTCATCATCGGCTTGAAGCAGACTGAACTGGCTGACCTGAAGACAGGCGTAATGGACCTGAAGATTCGCGAAGCTCGCAAGGCGAAGACAGTGACCGCAGCTCAGCAGAAGATGTTGAAGACCAAGTCAAAACGAATTCCGCACAAGCTGGAGAAGGGCAAGTGGTACACCGCTGTCGCAAAGATTGTCGGCGATAAGCTGAGTGTCTCGATCGATGGCAAAGAAGTTGGCTCGTTTTCGTCGGAAGGGATCGCGCATCCGACCAAGCGAATGCTTCGCCTGGCCATCCACCGAAACGTCGTCGTGGACGACCTGAAGATCTACTCGATGGCCGACTAGCGTTCGAGTGAGACGGGATGGTGAGCCAACTGTCAGGTCTTCCATCCCGAATTCACTTCAGTTGTTGCAGAAGTTTCGTGGAAGTTTGCAGCGAGAATGCGATCAAGTTACGTCATCAGGAAATTGCCGTATGGCCCGTTGTTCGAAAAATCAGTGCATTACGTTTCTCGTTGTTGCCGCTTGCGCGAGCGTTTCGATGGCGGAGTCGGACGATCCGGGTAAGCCTCGGGCGGCGATGCCGGAAAAGCATTTGGAAGTCTTCAGGAAATACTGCCTCGACTGCCACGATTCAGACACGAAGGAAGGCAGCGTCGATCTGGAAGCGATCTCGTTTGATATTTCCAGGGATATTCCGACAGCGGAACGCTGGGCGAAGATTCTCAACGCCATCAATTCCGGCGAAATGCCTCCTCGGGATGCGGAGCCGATTTCTGATTCGGACAAGACGGCGTTTCTCAAAGACCTGTCGATTCAGATGGTTACCGCGAGGAAGATCCTCAGCGACACGGGTGGCGTCATCACGATGCGCCGTTTGAACCGTCGCGAGTATGCCAACAGGGTCGAAGCGTTGCTCGGTGTTCGTCCTGACGTGACCACGCTTCCCGATGACCAGGCGACGAGCGGCTTTGACACGTCGGGGGCTTCGTTGTTCATTTCCAGCGACCAGATTGAGCAGTATCTGGCGACCGCGAGGAGAAATCTGGAGTTGGCACTGTTGCCTCGTAAAACGCTCCCTTCAAAAACGGTCCGCGTTGAGCCAGAGGACGAGTTCAATAAGACGATCAGCGAAGCCGCTGCGACAATGAGAGATCAGGTTAAGCGCGCGAAATCCTATTTTGATCAGAAAGAGAAGCCAGCGTCAGACTTCGGATTTCTCGATGACTATCAGGCAGGGCGGCAGAAGACGGCGGAGTGGTTGCCTCTGTTTGATCGGTATTTGAGTCGTCCTGAAACGAAATCCGGCATCGCCACGATCGTCACCATCAAGCAGGGGGGGCTGACAAAGGTGAAGCTACCCGTTCTTGGTGAGCGGGCGGAAGGCAAGTATATCGTGCGTGTTCGAGCCGCAGCCTACCCGGATGCACGGGAGCGATTTCGGTATCTGGAATTCACCTCGGGCTATGGCACCGGCCGCAAACTTCTTGGGTGGCGAAAAGTCACCGCGTCGCTAGACGATCCTCAGATCATCGAGTTTCCGCTTGAGCATCATCCGGGAGAAAGAGCCCAGATCTGGATTCATCAACGCGGCCACCAGGACCGCGGTGACAAGAATCTGGCCAAACTTGATCGAAGGGCAAACGGCTTCGGGACTCCGCCAGGCATGTGGGTCGACTGGGCCGAGTTGATCGGGCCCCTTCCCGAAAGCGATGGCGAAAAAGCGGCCGAATGGATTCTGTTTGCGAAGCCAGATGGTTGGAGCACGGATCGATACGCGAAAGAAATAATCCGACGATTCGCTGTGAGTGCCTTCCGCGGCATGGAGCCTGATGCTGATTTTCTTGATCGACTCTTTCAGCAGTATTCGGCGCAGCGTGCAAAAGGCCAGAAGCATGTCGAGGCGTTGCTTAAGCCGTTGTCGATCATTCTGGCCTCGCCGAGTTTTCTCTACATGGTCGAATCAACCGGCAACGAAGACTCGCCCGCGTTG
This sequence comes from uncultured Planctomycetaceae bacterium, assembly GCA_943787265.1. GTDB lineage: Bacteria > Planctomycetota > Planctomycetia > Planctomycetales > Planctomycetaceae > JABMPE01. The sequence goes on from CALSLT010000041.1 coordinate 162,039, forward strand.
ACCGGAACGGAGCTTGCATCGCGGCTTTCGTATTTCCTGTGGAGTGCTCCGCCAGACGACGAACTGCTGGCTCTCGCCGAAAGTGGGAAGCTTACTGAGTCGTCCGTGTTGAAAACGCAGACGTCGAGACTGCTGGGCGATGAACGAGCGGATCGATTCGTCCGAGGATTCGTGCATCAGTGGTTGGAGATGGAGCGGCTGGACATGTTTCAGTTCCGCGGAGTGGACTTTCCGACGTTTGACAACTCTGTCAGAGAAAACGCTCGCGAGGAAATCTTCGGGACGGTCCACACGATGCTCGATGAAAAACTGCCTCTCAGGTTGCTGCTGAAGTCGGACTTCGTTGTCGTGAATGACTTAATGGCTGGGTACTACGGTCTGCCCAATGTTGAAGGGCACGAATTTCGCAAGGTGCCGGTTCCCGATGACTCCTTACGAGGTGGTTTGCTGGGAACGGCGGCTGTGCTTGCAATGGGGTCGGACGGTGTAAGGTCTTCACCTGTTGAACGCGGAGCGTGGGTGTTGCGACACTTGTTGAACGATGCACCACCGCCAGCACCGCCGAACGTTCCGATGCTCAGCCGACTGGCCGGTCAGGTTCTGTCTGCTCGTGAACTTGGAGAGGCACATCAGGAGCAGCCACAATGTGCACAGTGCCATCAGAAGATTGACCCGGTAGGTTTCGGTCTTGAAAATTTCGACGCTTCTGGTGGTTGGCGAGACGTGGAAACCATCGTGATCGGCAGGAGAAAATCGAAGAAGACCAAAGAGTTTGAGATCGAACCAAACGGTCAACTACCAGACGGAAAGAAGTTCGATGACTACTTCGGTCTTCGCGAAGCCGTATCACATCACGAAGACGACTTCGCCCAAGGATTCACTGAAGCACTCATCGAATATGGTCTAGGCCGACCTTACGGATTCACTGACCAGGACCTGTCTGACGAAATCATGGATGCGGCTAAGGGGAGCGACTACGAAATAAGTCGCTTCGTCCACGCGCTGGTTCAGTCACAACCGTTTCGGACGAAGTAGTTTAGGTAGGGCCGGTTCCTACGTGCCGAGCCCTGCATTACGACGATTATTGATCTTGATTCTGACCGGTGGGAACCGGCCCTGCAGAGGAGCAATAGAATGTCTGATAGCAAGTCAAGTAGTTCCCGACGCGGTTTCCTTCGAAGCAGCAGTGCGGTAGTCGCTCTGCCATTGCTGGAATCACTGCGAGGTCGAAGTATTGCGACGACTGATCTGGCGACTGCCGCCGTTCCTCCCAAACGAATGGTCTTTCTCGGGATGGGTTTCGGCGTGACGGCTGACCGGTGGTACCCCGATGTCAAAACAGTTGGAGAGAATTACGAGCTGCCGAAGATTCTGAGTCCGCTGACAGGGCATCAGAAAGATCTCACGATTATTCAGAACCTGATGCACCAGTACTCGGCCGACGGTCATAGTGGGAGCACGTTCTGGCTCACCGGAGCCAATCGGTACGAGATTCCCGGCCAGAGTTTTTACAACACCGTTTCGGTGGACCAGGTCGCCGCGGAAGTGCTGGGTGAGCAGACTCGGTTTACGTCCATTCAACTGGCTGCCAAACGTGCGAATGAGGACGGTCACGGACCTGGTTTTTCGTTGGCGTGGAATCGTTCGGGCAAGCCTGTTTCGGGGCTTGATACGCCAGTCGCAGCTTTCCATCGGCTGTTTTCGAACGACACGTCTCCGCTGGCTGAGCGGCAGCAACGCCTGAACGAACAACGCAGTGTGCTCGACACGGTGCTCGCGGATGCGAAGTCAGTGAATAAAAAATTGAACAAGACTGACAACCAGAAACTGGACGAGTATTTTCAGTCGGTACGAGAGATTGAAGTTCGACTGGCCAAGGAAGAAAAATGGCTGGCCGTTGATAAGAAGACGCCTGCAGATCCGATTGAGGAACCATCCGAATCGCTCGAAGGCTTCGAAGAAATTCGCATGATGTACGACCTGATGGTCGCCGCAATGCAGGTCGACGCCACGCGAGTCTTTACGTATCGGATGCCGGTGAACGCGTTGATTTCAAGTCTCGGCGCGACAATGACGGCTCACAATATGAGTCACTATTCAGAAGGCGAACGCCGAACGGTTTCGCAGAATCGTGATACGGCTCATGCCATGCTTCTGGCCGAGTTCATCGACAAGCTGAAAGCATCAAAGGAAGTGGACGGTTCCAGCCTGTTCGACAATTGCTCGATCACGCTGGGGACAAACCTGAGCTCGGTCCACTCGCTGACGAACTGCCCGACGCTCGTCACTGGCGGCGGAGCGGGAATCAAACACGGTCGGCATCTCGTTATGAGCGACAAGAAGACGCCACTCTGCAATCTGTGGCTGAGTCTGCTGCAGGGGTCTGGAATCAGAGCAGATTCGTTTGGCGACTCGACCGGACGGATCGACGAGTTATTTCAGGTGTGATTCCTGAACGGACTCGCGATACTGAGGTCAGCGGTTGGAGTGTGACGCACGTTTTCTCGGATGGGCGGTCTGTTTCAGCCGCAGATGCTTTACGTGACGCTCAGCGTTTCACTGCGGAAATACACTGTGTTTTTGGGGATTGACAATATGCTGCCGTACTGCGGGATTCGATTTGTTGCCGTTCTTGCGTTCGTGCTGAGTAGCTCTCTTGCGGCGACGGTGTTCGCTCAGGAACCGGCCGGAGTCTTCGGAGAGAAATATAAGAATCTCGAAACGATGGCGACTGGCGAATGGTGGAAGGTTAAACCTAACAACCGTCGGAAAATGAACCTGAATGTTGCTCGTGATGAGGTCGTCGCTTTCGCCGTTTACACGCACGATCACGCCACCCTGAAGCTGACCTCGCAGCTGTTTCCGCTGATGCCGGATGAAGCGAAGGAAGTGGCGCTTGAATTCAAAGATTCGAGCGGTGACTGGCAGCGAGTGGCCACTCAGCCGGTCATCGAACTCGGTTGGAGCGCTCACTTTCAGCTTAACGATTGGGATAACTCAAAGGACGTTGTCTACCGAGTTCGACACGGCGAGAAAGCTGCGTTTGAAGGACTGATTCGCAAAGACCCGATTGATAAAGACGTGATCGTGGTGGGCAATATGTCGTGCAATAGTTCGCGCACGCCCGGACCGCGTCCGAAGATGATCGACAATCTGAAGAAGCTCGATCCCGATGTTCTATTCTTTGCCGGTGATCAGTCCTACCACCACACGGAGCACACCTACGGGTGGCTCGAATTTGGCATTCAATTCCGTGATCTGCTGAAGGATCGCCCGGTCATCACGATTCCCGACGACCATGACATCGGTCAGGCGAATCTGTGGGGCGAAAACGGAATTCGTGCAACGACGATGGCTGGGCCAAGCGGCGGGTATTTCTTCCCGGCGAAGTACGTCAACATGGTGCAGCGCTGTCAGACGTGGCATCTTCCCGATCCGTACGACCCCACGCCGATCGAGCGCGGGATGGAAGTTTATTACACAGACCTGACTGTCGGCGGGATCAACTTTGCGATCATCGAAGATCGAAAGTTTAAGAGTGGGCCGGAGGGGAAGATCCCAAAGATGGGGCCGCGGCCAGACCATATCAATGATCCAAAGTACGATCGCGCCGCGGTTGATCTTCCATCATTGAAGCTGCTCGGTGATCGGCAGCTCGAGTTTCTCAATCAGTGGAGTCAGGACTGGACCGATGCAGAGATGAAGTGCGTGCTATCTCAGACGGCGTTTTGCGGCGCCGTTCATTTACACGGTTCGGAAAACAATCGACTTCTGGCGGACCTCGACAGCAACGCCTGGCCTCAGAAGGGACGTAACAGAGCCCTGACAGAAATTCGTCGAGCCTGGGCACCGCATCTTTGTGGTGATCAGCACTTGGCTGTTTTTGTGAAGCACGGCATCGATCAATTCGGCGATGGCCCCTACTCATTCACGAGCCCCGCCATCGTCAACACCATCTACGGACGCTGGTGGTGGCCCGAGGACGAAAAACCTGGCCCGAATCCAATCGCCAATAGCCCGCTGCCGTGGACTGGAGATTTTCTCGACGGGCTTGGCAATCGAATTTCAATGATGGCCTACGCGAACCCGCCAGACAGACGGGATGAGACGCAGCGGGGCGACGGATTCGGCATCGTTCGATTTAACAAGAAGACGCAGAAGATCACGGCCGAGTGCTGGCCGCGATTTGCCGACGCTTCGGACGGCGACGGTGCGCAATATCCCGGCTGGCCGATCACGTTCGACTATCGCGACAATGACGGCCGAAAACCGGTCGGGCACTTGCCAGAGTTAATCGTTTCGGGAGCGGATCGTCCGGTCGTTCAAGTGATTGAAGAAGCAACTGGCGAAATCCTCTACACAGTGCGAGCAACTTCGAATCACTTCAAACCGCCGGTTTACTCGAAGGGGAAGCACACGGTGAAGGTCGGCAGGAATCTTGCAGATCAGTCGACCATTAATGGTGTGGTTCCTGTGGCGGCGAATTTGGATGCTGATTTGAGGATCAACTTGAAGAAGTGATCATCCATCATTTTGCGTCTCAATGATTCGCGTTTTTCGACTTGATTGACGTCAACATAAAAGCCACTTCCGGCTAACTTTTTAAACAGAGATATCCCATGCAAAAGCAGTCAATTCGCATTTCGCTCTCCGTTATCGCTTTGGTTGCGTGCTCAATCCTGAGCGGCAGTGTCGCGACCGCTAAGGAACCCACGAAAAAAGCGGCTCCCTTGAAGGTGCTGCTGGTCGCCGGCGGCTGCTGTCACGACTACCCCACTCAGACAAAACTGCTCAAAGATGGGATCGAGAAGCGAGTCAACGCTGAGGTGACCGTAATTCTCAGCAAGGATACATCGACGGAGGCTGTCTTTAAGATTTATGAATCAGACGACTGGGCGAAGGGCTACGACGTCGTGCTCCACGATGAATGTTCCGCCAACGTGACCGAACGCCCGTACGTTGACCGGATTCTGAACGCTCACAGAAACGGTGTCCCGGCAGTCAACCTGCACTGCGCCATGCACAGTTATCGCTGGGGCGATTTTCGAAGTCCGGTTGAGCTGGGAGCGGACAATGCCAGTTGGTACGAGATGCTCGGTCTGCAGTCGACAGGACACGGGCCGAAGGCTCCGATCGATGTGATCTTTATGGATCCCAAACATCCCATCACCAAGGGGTTGGAACGTTGGACGACGACTAACGAAGAACTCTACAACAACGTTCGCATTTTCGATGGCGCAACGGCGTTGGTCACTGGAAATCAGGTGACGCCGCCGAACAAGCGAGAGCTGAAGAAGAATCCGAACGCTCCGTCCAAAGAAGCGTCGGCGGTGATCGCCTGGACGAATGAGTTTGGCCCGAAGAAGACGAGAATCTTCAGCACGTCGCTTGGACACCAGAACGAGACGGTCGCGGACGCCAGGTATCTGGATTTCGTCGTGCGAGGTCTGCTTTGGGCGAGTGGCAAATTGACCGCTGACGGAAAACCTGCAAGTGGATATGGCCGGTAGTTCGAACTACCGAATCAGGGTTTCAAGTCTGAACTGCTTCCTTTCTTTGCGCGAATGGTCACTTTGACTGGTCCTACGCGTTTACAGGATTTTGAAAATGATTGACTGGTGTGAGATGAAGGTTGGTTGGCTTGTTGGCTTGATCCTTTGTTGTGTTGTGCTGAGCGGAGCATCGTCTAAGACGAGCGAAGCTGCCGACACTCAGCGACCGAACATCGTTTGGATAATTCCGGATGATATGTCCGCAAATTTCTCCTGCTACGGCGAGACGGCGATTGAGACGCCGAATGTCGACACGCTTGCAACGCGAGGAGTCAAGTTTACGAACGCTTACGTGACGGCTCCCGTGTGTTCGACCTGCCGATCGGCATTCATCACGGGTATGTACCAAACGAGCATTGGCGCTCATCATCATCGAAGTGGTCGAGGCGAACTTAAGATTCACTTGCCGGAAGGAATCAAGCTGGTTCCAAAACTGTTTCAGGAAGCGGGCTATCATACGTCGATTACCGGCTGGCCGATGAACGGCAGGCTCGGCAAGACTGATTACAACTTCGAGTGGGACCAGTCGGTCTACGACGGAAATGACTGGGCCAAGCGGAAGAACGGGCAGCCATTTTTCGCTCAGATTCAGACGCAAGGCGGTAAGCTTCGCGGCAAAGATGCTTCCGGTTGGGAAAAAGTTTCCAAGGCTGCTGAGAAACGTTTCGGGAGCCGGACGCCGAACAGTGCCGTCAAGCTGCCGCCATACTATCCCAATCATCCGGATATCGTTCGGGACTGGGCTGCGTATCTCGATTCAGTACGCATGACAGACGCAATGGTTGGCGACGTGCTCGCACGACTTGAAGCGGAAGGCGTTCTGGATAACACGCTCGTGCTGTTCATGACCGATCATGGAATCAGTCACGGTCGCGGGAAGCAGTTCATGTACGACGAAGGGTTGCACGTGCCGATGGTCATTGCCGGTCCGGGCGTTAAAGCCGGGGCAGTTCGAAAAGACGTCGTCGAGCATATCGATATTGCGGCTCTTTCTTTGGCCGCGGCCGGAATCGAAATTCCAACGTACATGCAGGCTCGCGATATTCTGGCTGCGGACTATGCGCCGCGAGAAGCTGTTTTTGCGGCGCGGGATCGCTGCGACGAAACGGTCGATCACATGCGGTCAGTCCGGACCGAAGATTTCAAATACATCCGCAACTTTTTGCCGAACCGACCGTACCTTCAGCCGTGTGCTTACAAAGACGCGAAGGCGATTCTGATCGCACTTCGTGAGTCTCACAAAGCAGGCACGTTGAACGAAACTCAGCAGCTTGTGATGCGGGAAATTCGTCCGAAGGAAGAACTGTACGACGTCAACAACGATCCGCATGAGATCAACAACCTCGCTGACGATCCTGCATTCGCCGGAAAACTGAAGGAGCTGCGAGGTCGACTCGACACATGGATGGAAGAAACGGACGACAAGGGCCGTGTCGGCGAATCGGACGAAATGTACGACAGCGATATGGCCATTTATTTGAGTACGATCAAACGACGCAGCACTCCGGCACACCTGAAGATCATCGAAGACAACATTGCTGTGATGAGGAAGTGGGCCGCGGAAGGTAAGTAGCTGCGGACTTTAAGCAAGCAAGAATATGGCATGCCTTGGCGGTATGGCCGAGTCGCTGATTCTCTCTGAGTTAATGGTGCATGATGTTTCGACTGAGCCTGCTACTTTGTTGCGTGCTGTCCGGTGCTTCGCTGTTGGCTGGTGATCGACCGAATGTTGTCTGGATCATTTCTGACGACCTGGGGCCGGAACTTGGGTGTTACGGATATCCCGAAGTGGCGACTCCGAATCTGGATCGACTGGCCGCTTCAGGCCGACGGTACACTCATGCGTTTTCGACGGCTCCGGTTTGCTCGGCGTCGCGGACGGCGTTTCAGACCGGGCTTTATCAAACGACGGTCGGCGGGCATCACCACAATACTCGCGACAAGAAAGTCCTGCCTGAGTCCATTCCGACAGTGACTGGACTGATGCAGAAGGCGGGGTACTTCGTCGTCAACGGTCGCGGCACGTTGCCTGTCGAGAAGAAATTGGCGAAGTCCCATCTCAATTTCGTCTATGACGCGAGGGAGTTCTTCGATGACGCCGATTGGACTCAGCGAGCGGAAGGGCAGCCGTTCTTCGCTCAGGTTCAGATCAAGGAGCCGCATCGCGGATTTGTGAAGAGTGATCGTCAACGGCCGAACGCTCCGATTCCGCCGTACTACCCGGATCATCCAGTGACGCGAGCCGACTGGGCGAACTACCTGGCGAGTATCGAAGTACTTGATCAGAAAGTCGGGGCGGTGCTTAAACGGCTTGAAGACGAAGGCTTGGCTGACAACACACTCGTCATTTTCTTTGGCGATCACGGTCGACCCCACGTTCGAGGGAAACAGTGGTTGTACGACGGGGGAGTGCATACTCCATTGATCGTTCGTTGGCCTGGCAAGGTCAAAGCCGGTGAGGTTGTGGACGGGTTGGCATCATTGCTTGACCCGATGCCGACGACACTGGCAGCGGCGGGGGCGGATGTTCCAAAAGTTCCGGGACTCAATCTGCTTGATCCAAACTGGAAGGGGCATGCCCAGGTATTTGCTGCGAGAGATCGTTGCGGCGACGCTCCGGACCGAATTCGCAGCGTTCGTACTCGCGACTACAAATACATTCGCAACTTCCATACGGAAGTTCCGTACATGCAACACAGCGGCTACAAAAAACTCAGCTACCCAGTCGTGACTCTGATGAAAGTGATGCACGCTCAAGGTCGTTGGAACGCACCGTTCATGGCGAAGACTCGACCGAAGGAAGAGCTATACGATCTCAAGGCTGATCCACACGAAATGAAGAATCTGGCTGACGATCCCGCGTTTGCGAAGCAGCTTGCCAAAATGCGTGGCGACGTTGAGCAATGGATCAAGGAGACCGGCGACAACGGGGCGATCGACGAGAGTCTGACTGTCGACATCGACGCGCTCAAGAAAGAGAAGTGGGACTGGTACGCGAGGACGATGAAAAAACGAGGTCTCGATCCTGATCTCTCAGACCGAGAGTATCTACAGTGGCTGAAGAAAGACCTCGGCGTCGAATAGATTTCGTTTAGGGAAACGTATTTGAGTCATCTTTCGTTTTCCGAATTATGTGATTCCCGCGAAGCAGGGAACTCTTCCGCCCGCGATTGGCGACTGTTCAACACTTGTCGTGATCGGGGCGTGATTACAACTGAAGGATTATCAACGTGTTCAAGCTCAGAGTTGTAGCCGCTTTCGTTTTGACGGTTTTTGTTTCGCTGCCGCTTCAGGCGGAGTTGATTGCACCGAGTGAATTCACCGTCGCTGACGGGTTTGAGATAACCGTCTGGGCGACGACTCCTCAGCTTTACAACCCGACGAACTTTGACGTCGACTCCGAAGGGCGTCTGTGGGTGACCGAAGCGGTCAATTATCGGAACTTTCGTAACGAGGAATTGGGGCTCAGTGACGACGGTGGAGATCGCGTCGTCGTTCTGGAAGACACAGACGGTGACGGCAAGGCCGACTCGTCTCACACTTTTGTTCGTGATCCGGATCTGGTTGCTCCGTTGGGCATCGGCGTGATCGGGAACAAAGTTGTCGTGTCGTGCGCACCGAACATTCTTGTTTACACCGACGTTGATGGTGACGCGAGTTTTGATCCGAAGACCGATACGAAAGAGGTGTTTCTGACTGGCTTTCGTGGCCTGGATCACGACCACAGCCTGCACAGCGTAAAGGTTGGGCCGGATGGTTACTGGTATTTCAATGTCGGAAATGGCGGTCCTCACACGGTGACTGACAAAGCCGGGTGGACTCTGCGAGCTGGCAGTTCGTACGCCGGAGGGAGTCCGCATTTGAAGGAGAATACTCCGGGGCGAAAGAGCGACGACGGCCGCGTCTGGGTTGGCGGAGTCGGCATGAGGATTCATCCTGACGGAACCGGCCTGGAGCCAATTGCTCACAACTTTCGTAACGCTTACGAAGAAACGGTGACATCGTTTGGCGACGTCTTTCACGCTGACAACGACGATCCCCCCGCGTGTCGCACAAGCTGGGTGATGGAGTATGGCAACGCCGGGTTTTCATCGGCTGATGGTGCTCGAGGTTGGAAGATTGATCAGCGTCCGGGGCAACCGATTCGAGTGGCCGAGTGGCGGCAGGAAGATCCGGGAACGATGCCCTCGGGCGACGTTTATGGCAGCGGAGCACCGACCGGAGTTGTCTACGGCGAAAACGGTTGCTTCGAAATGAAATACCCGGATGGATTGTTGCTGACGTGTGAGTCGGCTCGTGGCGAAGTGTTTGGCTACGTGCCGCGACCGCAAGGAGCTGGATTCACGCTTGAGCGATTTAACTTTGCGAAAGTGAAGGCGGGCAGCGTGAATCACGGATGGTTCCGACCATCGGACGTTGCTATCGGAGTCGACGGGGCCATTTACGTGAGTGACTGGTACGACCCAGGCGTCGGCGGTCACCGCATGACTGACACGACTGGCAGCGGCACGATCTACCGCATCGCTCCTCGCGGTTTCAAATCTGAGATTCCGAAATACGATCTGGCGACGCCCCGTGGCCAAGTTGCAGCGTTGAAGAGTCCGACTGCAAATGTACGTGCACTTGGTTTTGAGGCGTTGAAGAATGCGGGCGAGAGTTCCGCTTCGAGCGTGATTGAGCTGGCTGATGACGAGGACCCTTTCTTTGCGGCTCGTGCGGTCTGGCTGTTGCCTTATTGCGGTGCCGACGGCGTCGCAAAGTTAATGGACCTGATGAGCCATGATGATGCTCAGATGAGAATCGCTGCATTTCGAGCTGTTCGCAGAGCATCGAACGATGAGCATGTGCAAAGGCGAATGAAGCGGATTCTGAAGCACGGTCAGGCATCGCTTTACAAAGATCGTTCGTCAGCCGTCCGTCGTGAAGTCGCCCTGTCGCTGCGGGATGTTCCGCTTGAGAATTGTGGATTGCTTATTGCGGGAATTGCTGACGGATACGACGGCTGGGATCGTTGGTACCTTGAAGCACTAGGGACCGCTTGTGAGGGCGACGAATCTGCTGCCTACGACTTACTTGTCGAAGATGCGAATGTCGATCCGGTCAACTGGGATCGCCGACTGACCGGAATTGCCTGGCGACTGCATCCTCCATCCGCCGTTGGGGCTCTGACAGCTCGGGCGATGGCCGCTGATATGCCTCGGCGGGATCGGAAGCGGATGATCAACGCTCTGGCGTTTATTCCAAAGCTCCAGGCTGCCGAGAGCATGCTCGCTCTGGCGACCAAAGGCCCGGAAGATTTGCGAGGCCTTGCCGCGTGGTGGGGGAAAAGTCGCCACACAAACGACTGGAAAGAGTTCAACCTTGGTGACAAATTTCCTGAGGCTCCGAAGGTGCAGGGCAAAAAGAAAAAGCCGACTCAGATGGAGTTGGATTTTGCACTGGCGAGTGGTCCCGCGTTTGTCAGTTCAGGCGGTAATGTAGAGATTGATCTCGACGTCAGCGGAGCCAAACGGTTGTACCTGGTTTGTGATTCTGTCGGCGAGGAAAACATCGACGCAAAATGGATCAACCCGACTCTGGTTCATACCGACGGAGATACCGATCTGACTTCGCAGGAATGGACGATGGCTTTTTCAGGATCGTTGACCAGCGTCTTTCTTGATGGAACGAAGAAAGCTGGCTGGCGTCGTCCGAAAGTGCTGCCTCTTCCAACGGTTTATACGACTGAAGGGGCCGATGCCGATTCTTCGATCAGAGTGAAGGCTCGTTCGGTAATTGCGTACGACATCGCGGGGAAAGGGTTCGAACACTTCCACGTTGCCGGAGTCGTTGATTCCAAAGATTCGAACGCTGCTCAGCTTGTCCGCTTCAGCATTTACCTGGACAGATCGAGCGGCGGAGACGAGGTGCCGTCGATTGCCGACCTGGCGAAAGTGCCGTCTAGCGCGACTCATGGGCGAGCGTTGTTTCAGTCAAAGAGGCTCGGCTGTTTCAAATGCCACACGGCAAACGGATTTGGCGGTGAGATTGGACCGGACCTGACGCAGATTGCGAAGAAGCACGCTCAGCCGGTTCTGTTCGAAGGGATTCTCAAACCGAGTGCCGCGATCTCGACTGGTTTCGAGACGATGCAGGTTGTGACTTCGGAAGGAAAGGTCATCAACGGACTGATGGTTTCGGCTGGTGATCCGGTTGTCCTGAAAGATGCCAATGGTAAATTTCACTCGATTGCCAAAGGCGATGTCGAGATCATGCAGTCGGGGAAGGTGTCGATCATGCCTGAGTTGAAGAAACTGCTGACTGCTGACGAAGTTGCATCATTGGTTGCTTACCTTCAGTATCTTGCTGCCCAATAGAATTTTTGAGTCCTTCAACATTTCCGCGGGCCGTCAGTCTTACATGACTGATGGCCTGTTTTGCTTGTGAGATCGAGGTTTATGAAAACGCTTGCTTTGTTGTTGCTGGTCGTCTTTTCCGCATCGCAGAACGTGTTCGCCGCTGCAAAGCCGAACATTGTTTTTATCTTTGCCGATGACTGGGGCTGGGGTGATCTCAGTTGTCACGGGCATCCTTATGTGAAGACGCCGAACATCGATCGACTGGCGAAAGAAGGCACTGACTTTCATCGCTTCACCGTTGCCAGCGGAGTGTGCTCGCCCAGTCGAACGGCTGTGATGACGGGGCATTTTCCCGCTCGGTACAACATTGATGGTCACTTTGCCTGGGTGCCGAGCAATGCCAAACGCAACATGCCGGACTGGCTGAGTCCCAAGGCTCCGCTACTTCCTCGGTTGCTTCAGCAGAGCGGCTACGCAACCGCTCATTATGGAAAGTGGCACCTCGCGAACAACATGATTCCGGACTCGCCGCTTCCGAGCGAGTATGGCTATGACGAGTACGGAGCGTTCAATTGTGCCGGTGAGCAAATGCCGGTTCATGAAGATTCGGAACACGCGACCGCGTTCATCGAGAAAAGTCACCGAGCGGGCAAGCCTTTCTTCATCAACCTGTGGCTGCATGAGCCACACACACCGTTTCATACCGTGCCTAAGTACCGCTGGCGATTTCGAGAACTCGAAGAAGCTGACAATATTTATGCGTCGGTCCTTTCGCACGCCGACGATCGAATTGGAGAAGTGCTCGACACGCTTGATCGTTTGAAGCTGACTGAAAACACGCTGGTTGTCTTCAGCTCAGACAACGGCCCGGCCCGAGCGGGACGTCCGACGGAACTTGCACTGATGCACGACACCGCGACCGGAGCCGGCTACGGAATTGGAGCTGCCAAGGGAATCACTGGCGGACGCAACGGCTACAAAGGAGCACTCTTTGAAGGCGGAATCGGCGTTCCGTTTATCGCTCGTTGGCCAGGCAAGGTTGCGGCTGACACTATCGATAAGACGTCGCTGATGTCCGCCGTCGATCTGCTGCCGACATTCTGTGAAGTAGCTGGCGTTAAGTTGCCGGATGATTATTCGCCGGATGGACTGAGTCAGTTGGCAGCTTTCACTGGAAAGGGGCAGTCGACACGCTCGAAGCCATTGTTCTGGAAGATGCAGTCCGCCTGGCCTGCGCGAAGTCACCAACCGTATCACTGGGTTTCGTACGCGATTGTCGATCAGAAATGGAAGCTTGTCGCGAACAAAGATTCCAGCTACGTCGAGCTGTTTGACCTGACTGCCGATCCGTACGAAAAGGCAGATCTGAAAAAGAAAAAACCAGAGGTCGTGCGTGAACTACTCGCAAAGATCGCCACCTGGAAAGAATCCTTGCCGGCTCATCCGAGTGGCGACGTGTTCTCAGTTGAACGTAAGGCGTTGGGCAAGTAACGCCGTCGTCGCTTCGAATTCGTCCTGGTTGTTCCATGTTTGAGATGGAAGAACTGACCTGGCGTGAATCTGCCATTCGAGTGGTGGCGTGAAGCGGTCACACCACTGCGATAGTTTCTGCAGGGGATTTCAGTCGATTGACGGTTCTGAGTGGCGCTAAATCAATCGATCTGGCCTAACCGGACCTCCCGGAATAACCCAATTTTCGTTCTAATTGTCGTTCGACACGGGCCAGAGTAGATGGAAGTGGCGGGGAACTGCTGATGCCTCGTCGATTATGGTGAGGCGGCACGTCATCCTGAGTGATTCTCCGCCGAATAGTCAGTTCATTTAGTGCTATCAGCTCGCCCGATCGAAGAAACTTGTGATCGCATCATCCATCACGGGACACAAGAGACGTCATTCTCGAAAGAACCGCGGTGACGTTTCTGTCGCTGCCGAGTTTCTGGAGGCTCGCACGTATCTTTCAGGCGTGACGGGAGCAGATTCACCGATCGAGAATCTTGTCGTCACCGACGATGCGTCAATCCAACAGCAGCCGACGCTTGCAGTGAATCCGCTTGACAGTAATCACGTCGTCATCGTTTACCAGGATGCTTCGCTGCTGACGAATGGGCAGAACGGTGTCGGAGTCTCTGTCTCATTCGATGCCGGAGCGACCTGGACGCGCAGTTCGGTTTCGTTGCCGGCCGGTTTCGATGATGCATCAGATTCTCCCATCGTCGAGTTCTCGGCCGATGGAAAGGTCTTCGTCATCTTTCAGGCGACGGGGTTGTTGGGGAAGGACCTCGACATTGCCCCAACACGCGGCGGCAACACGTTCAGCATTACGCCCGACCATTTTGAAACGAACAACGGCGTGTTTGTCTCACGCAGCGACGACGGTGGAGTTTCATGGAACGCGGCAACGCCAATATCCGGACACGTTTTCAACGGGACTCAGGTTCCATTCGATGTTCATCCGGAAATTGCGATCGACACGTTTGAAACTCGCAGCGACGGCTCAGCGAACCCATTCTTCGGAAACATCTATGCGAGTTGGGTGACTTACTTTCCGACCGGTCAATTTCCGTTACGACCAGATTTTCTTGGTGGCGGGCTGCCAATCATGGTGGTGTCTCGCGATGGCGGAGACTCTTGGGAGCAGATCACTCGTTCGACTTTCTTTCCGTTCGACCTGAACGGCAACGGAACATTTGAGCCGAACGAATTCTTTCCGGTTGAAATTCCCGCACTGGCCGAAGACCTCGGCTTCTTCGCAGAGGCTGGACCAGCTTCGTCATTTGGTGCTGTGCCTCGAATTTCGATTGGGCCGGACGGCGACGTCTACATTGCGAACTTCGGGGGAGGCACGTACTCGTTCTTCCACTCGCCGGATGGTGGAGCGACCATGCTTCTGCCAATTCGCGAAACGTCCACGCGAGTTCCTTTCGGCCAAAGCTTCTTTGCCCGATCCGGGTTTCCGCTGATCGATACTCAGCCTGATCCGGGAGTCGTTCGTTCGATCGTTGCTGATCCAACTCAGCCGGGTGTGATTTACGCCGTTGAAGCACTTTTCATCGCCGACGCAGCGAGCAACGGCCTGGACCTCGCCGACGTGTTCGTAGCGAAATCGGTCGATCATGGAGCGAATTGGGATTTCACGTTTACTGGCAACGGCACGACGCTCGGGCAAAACATTCCGATCAACGATGACAACGGCGGCGTCAGCGTGACTCGCGAGCAGGAAGATCCGATTGTCTCTATCCAGGCATTGCCGGAGATTTCGGTCGATGCGTCGGGAAAAGTTTCAGTCATCTGGTACGACACGCGTCGCGGGTTGGACGACTCGTTTATCGACATTTTTGGGTCGGCGAGTCTCGATTCTGGCGAAACGTTCTCTTCGAACTTTCGAGTTACCAACGCTTCGTCTCCGTTGATTCCGGAAGCGTCGGCAACGGTCAACCCTGCTGACGAACTCGGTCGACGACTCGGCTATACGGCAGTCGGCGGATTTGGTTACGCGGCGTGGACGGACTTCAGAAACGGTAGTCCGGACATCTTCTTTTCGCGATTCGCACTGGACCCCGTTCCGGCTGGATTGAATGATCGTTTCGAGCAGAACGACACGCCAGCGACGTCGACTGACCTTGGCACGATCGTCCAGGAGAATATTACGCGGCTCAGTCTGGTTTCTGGTGAGAACGACTGGTTTGCGATTCAGGCCGGTGCGATTGGCGATCTGAGAATTATCATCACAGCCGACGATGGCCAGTCGTTTGATGTGGCTGCGGCCGAACAATTTGCTTTGGAACTATGGGATGCCGACGGTACGTCAAAACTGGTCGATGGAACTCCAGTTCTGAATGCAGCAGGGCGACTGACCGGGTGGCAGCTCAGCAATCCGGCGACGGCGGGAACTCGGTTCCTGGTTCGAGTGAGAAGTCTGGCGGCTGAATCGGAGACCGCACTTGGCTACAGCTTGTTCGCAGAGGCGTTGACCGAAGACTTTGGCGAGCGTGTGGAAGTTGAATCGACCAACACGCTTGAACCTGGGGAACTTGCAACATTTCGATTGGTGACACCGGCGGCTGGAAGTCTTCTTGCTACGTTGATTGCTGCAGACAGTGACCAGAACCTCGAACTGAGTCTGGTCGACGCAGAGACCTTGGAACCGCTAAGCGACATCGTCGGCACGAGCTCGAGTAACGGGTTTGCGATGGCCACTTCGCGAACTTTCGAGCAGAGCGAAATTCTGGTGATGATTCAGAATCAGGGATCGGTGGCGACTGATTTCCTGCTTGAGCTGACAAACCTCGATGAATCCGCGACGCCTGGCAGTCGAATTTTCTCGATTCCGATCGGCGGGGCTGCTCCCAACTTTGGCGACTTCAACAATGATGACGTTCCGGACTTGCTTGCCAGTGTTCTGATCAACAATACCGTAGCCGTGCTGCCTGGTAATGGTGACGGAACATTTCAGACGCCTCGGATATCGGCGACTGGCGCCGGGCTGGGTTCATTTGGGTCAGCAAAGGATTCGGAAGCCGCAGATCTGAATGGCGACGGATTTGACGATATCGTCGTGGCGAATACGTCATCCGCGGACATTTCCGTTCTGCTTTCACGTGGCGATGGAACCTTTGATGTTCAGCGCCGTTTTGACACTCTGGCTGTCGCATCGGAACTTGAGATTGCGGATGTGAATCGCGACGGATTTCTGGACGTGCTGGTGACCGATGTCCAACGGGACGTTGTCGGACAGATTTCTCTGCTGATTGGCAGAGGTGACGGAACGTTCGAGCCGCAAAGGCTGTTGCCTACAAACGTCGTTGGGGGTTCGAAGCAGATATTCTTCAGCGACTTCGACAACGACGGAATTGGCGACGTTTATGTGCAGCCGGACACCATTTCGGCGATTGAGTTACAGAAAGGGAACGGCGACGGAACGTTCGGAGAGTCGATTCGTGTCGAGATTCCGGGAATCGGAAACGGTGGTCGGCCGGTCGATATCGACGGTGATGGAAACCTCGACATCCTGATTGGAGTCTTTACTTCCGACCAGGTGATTGCCCTGTTCGGCAATGGGGACTTCACTTTCCGTGAGCCGCAACTGATTCCTGTTGGCGGAATGGCGATTCAGCCTGCGGCCGTCGACATTGGATCGCTCGCGTTTGACGATGATGGAAACGCCGTGCTTGGTGAGCCGGATGGGGTCATCGATCTTGTCGCGCCGCTGGGGTCGGAAGGTGAGACTGGAATTTCGGTTTTGCCGGGCATCGCGAACTCTTCCGGCGACTTTGAATCATTCGGAGATCCAATCTTCGTGCCCGGTCCCGAGAGTGCGACTCAACTGGCGATTGTGGATCTCGACGCGGACGGACTGCAGGACATCATTGTCGGCGACTTTGATGGACTGACTTTGATCTTCGGCGGTGAGCCACAACGCGAACAGAATACGACTCCGGCGACGGCTCGTAATCTGGGACTGGTTGCTCACCACGTTGAGCCGACACGGTCGATCACTTCGCAGGCAAAGGACGCGTATTTCAAGTTGCAGGTTCCGGTTGAGGCAGTCGCGGATGCCGGAGATCAGATCATCGATTTTGGGGGATTCTTCGACGCACTAGGTGGTGCTGGGTTAAGCATGGAAGTGCTTGACTCTGGTGGGAACGTCATCGCTTCTGGAGAACGGTTCCGCCTCCGTGTACCGCAAGGGGAAGAGCTGCTTGTTCATATCTTCGGAGTCGAAGATGGCAACGGAATTTCCGGAACCGGTGCGTACTCATTGAACATCAACGTGCTGCCTCAGGTTGTTTCCGTTTCTGCAGAGCCGCTTTTGCCGGGAACCGATGGACAGCCAGGAGGCCCGACCGGATTGCTGGTTCTGACCTTGCAGGGAGACCGGCTTGATCAGGAAGTCGCCGAGATTCCAGACAATTACACGGTGACGTTTCTTGGAGCCGACGACACGTTCGGCACATCGGACGACCAGGTGATTCCGCTGGGAGCTAACGACCGATCGCGGCAACCGGTGATCGCAAACCCGAGTTCGAACGTCGACGTTTCCAGCGGTCAGACATTCGCTACGGCGATTCGGCAGACGGTCACTCTGGCATTTGATCAGGCTCTGCCAGCGGGTTCATACCGTGTCGAAGTTTCACCCGTCGTTCAAACGCGATCTTTCAACGGAGCTGAAGCTGCCCGCCTGGAGGCGGATACTCAGTTTGGCGGACACCCCGTTGTTTCATTTGTTGCAGGTCAGATTGTCGACGGCGCTGTTGTCGAGGTGCAGGATTTGGTTCAGCCAGCGGGAGCACTCGGTAGCTTCGAAGCGTTCGAAGACGGAACGTCGTTTCTGACCCAGTTGCAGAACGACCTGAGCTTCTTGCTCGACAACCTGCTGACTGAGTTCGGAGACGCTGCCGAGATCACGCCGACGATTCTGAATCAGATCACCGATCGGTTTAAAGTGGCAATTGGAGATCTCACGGAACGTCTGACTTCGATGCTGATCGTGTTTCTCGATCCCGTTTCACTGGACCTGGTTGATCCAGGAAACAATCGAGTCACGTTTGACCTTCAAACGAACGAAGTGGAACGCACGATTCCGAATGCGTTTGTCGAAGTCGGTGGCAACGTCGAGATCGTCGTCATTCCAAACGTGAATGGTCAGTACCGGCTGGATGTTGCTGATGTTCCCGCAGCGGCCCGCGGCGGCGTCGTGTTTTTGGGCCGTCAAAGTGAAATGGTTCAGACGTTTACGAACGAGCTGCGCAGCGGAACAACCTCATTTAATTTTGATTTGCGTGACGATCCGCCGGTGCCGATTCCGACTTCACTAACGTCGGCTGCTCAGAGTGCGATCAACTCTGGCGTGACAGCGGCCCAGCTTTCTCAATTGCTTGTGGCACACACCCTGAGCCAGTTGGCCAGCTCCGATGGTGATGATGAGCCATCGCTTAGCGCTCTCGAAGCGTTTCTTGCAGCTCAGGCTTCGGGAGATGAGGACGACGACGTCGAACCGCCAGATATCTCTCAATTGCCAGCGCCCGCCCCTGGTCAAGATTCCGTCTGGTCAGAGATCATTCGAATTCTTGGGCCACTTTTGGAAGGCGGCGATGAAACGCCAGCCAGTGAGATAACTCCGGCCGAGTTGTTACGCCGTCTGATTGAGAAAGCCTTGGAGCAGCAAAAAAATGCTGAGGAGCCGGCGGTCGATGGCGAAGCCGATTCTGCCGTGCCGGAAGGTGCAGGGCAGGGCGGTACCGTTAGCCCTCGGAAGGCTGAGAACGTTGATGGAACGGTTGGTCGGAAAGTGTCGGAATCTCGCCTTCTTGAGTTTCCACCGCTCGATGAAGCCTTGCTCCAGGCACGTCTCAATTCGGCTTCCGAGTCACAGTCGACAGATTCTGATGTGTCGGCGGCTTCAATTCCGATTGGCATCGCGGCAGGGTTGGTTATGGTTCCGGCCTATCGGTACGAATTGGAGGACGCTGGCGAGCCTCCCGTCATGAAACCTCGATTGCGGAAGCGAGTACTCGGTCGTCGTCGGTAGTGGCGTCTGGCTAAGCATCGGCCGCAACTAACGACTCAAGAGCACTCAACATGAGTAACGTTGATCCTGATCGCAAAGCCCGAATTGCCGAGCTGATCGACGAGTTTCGCAGTGCCGAGAACTCCGGTCAGCCAATGAATCGTGCTGACTGGCTATCAGCGAATGATGAGTACCGCCTGGAACTTGCGGAATTCCTCAGCCGGCACAAACCAGTTCAACAGCCGAACGTTCCAGTCGACAATGACGATGCAGCAACGTACGTCATACCCGGTGAGCAGTCGGCCGCTTCGGACGATTTTGCAACGATTGATTCGTCCAATGGTCCCCCTGAAGACGCCATAGCCGCGACGATGGTGGACGATGGTGAGGGGGGCGATCAATCCCTCGGTTTCGGACAAACGATCGACGGTCGAACTGTCGACGACGAACCATCGCATACAATGGCTGACGAAGTCGATGGTAGGACGCAGGTACCTGACGACTGTGACGCCACGATGGTGGAAGCTCCGGCTGACGGGACGGTCGCTGAGGGGCAAATCCAGGTTGACGCATCGCGAATCAAGTCGACGCATTTTCGCCAGAAGCTCTCTGCTCAGGCGACGGCTAAAGGCGAGCAGCCTTACAACCCGCCGGCACTCGACGGGGACCGTTACGAGCTGAACGACTTCGTCGCGCGAGGCGGAATCGGCGAAGTCTGGCAGGCAGACGATATGCGGCTTGGACGCCGGGTCGCGCTGAAGTCGTTGCGGCGCGGCCGTGAGACCATGCGGGAACGTTTCGTTCTTGAAGCTGAGCTGACGGGGCGACTCGAGCATCCGGGAGTGGTGCCTGTTTACGACCTCGCGCTGGATCGAAATGATGAGCCGTACTACGTCATGAAGTTTGTTCGCGGCCGCTCGATGAAGGGCATGGTGAAGACGTATTTTCGTCAACGAAAACGGAAAGCGTTAGAGCCACTTGAGGAAGGTGGTGTCGAAGACTCGCTCGAACTGCAGATGCAACGGCTGTTGGATTCCTTCGTTTCACTTTGCGAAACGGTTGGCTATGCACACGAGCGAGGGATCATTCACCGAGACATTAAGCCGGAAAATGTCATGGTCGGAGCGTTCGGCGAGACACTGGTTCTCGACTGGGGGCTCGCCAAGGATAAATCGGCTCCGGAAGAAAAGCTGTCTTCGTTGTCGGATATGCACCTGAGTTCTGCGGGAACGGAAACTCGGGCGGGGTCGGTGATGGGGTCTCCTGGGTACATGGCTCCCGAACTGGTAGAAGGCGAAGCGCACATCGCCGACGAGCGAACAGATATTTATCTGCTTGGTGCGTCGCTCTACGAAATTCTGACGGGCAAAGCACCTCACCATAGCGGCAGTCTGACCGGCATGCTGGAACGGGCACGGGCTGGAGTTCCTGATCCGCCGAGGGAACGAAACCCGGATGCATCGAAGGTGCTTTCAGCAGTCTGCCTGAAGGCGATGCAGAAGTCTCGCGAAGATCGTTATGAATCGGCGATGGGCGTTGCACGCGATGTTCGACGCTATCTTGCCGGCGAACCTGTGTCCGCCTATGAAGAAAACTCGTACGAAAAATTCATTCGCTGGGCGAAGAAGAATCAGAAGGCTCTCTCCCGGTCAGCGCTGGCCGCTATCGTTTTTTGCGTTGTCATATTCATCTGGAATATCAACGTCGAGAATCGAAAACTGGCGGCCGTCGAGAAGGCCCGAGGCGAAGTCGCCCAGTTTGAGCGGCTGGCAGACGAGGCTCAGTATTTCGCTGCAACCAGCGACCGTCTGGACGACAGCATTCCTTACTACGATACGGCGACTGCGGAACGTGCGGCTGATCAGGCACTTAAGATCAGCGAAGAGTGGGGCGACAATCTTGAAGCGTTGCCGCTTGAGGAAATGCGAAGTCCAGTACGAGAGACACTGCATAGCCTGCTACTGACGACGACGCAGTCACAGCTGAATAAAAGTCCGACACCAGAAGCGGTCGGCGAGGCCCGTGCATTGGTGCTTCGAGCCGAAGCTTTGTATGGCGGGTCGGTGTCGTCATTGCGACTGCGAGAAGCGTTGACGATTTCGGGGCAAAACGCCGCAACCGGCAATGATGAATCGGCACCGGCCAACGGTGATGGACAAGTTGCTGTCGAGAAATCCGCACTCGACTATTTTCTGGGTGCTGAGGAATTGCGGCGACGGGCTTCTCGTAGCGGGACGACTGACGGCGACGAATGGAATGCCCATTCGGAACTTCTGGAGCAGGCGATCGCGGGCTATCGATCTGCGATTCGGCTTCGGACTGGAGACTTCTGGTCGCATTTTCAAATGGGGCGTTGTTATGTGAGTCTCGGGAAGTATTCCGAAGGTGTTGAAACATTCGGTGCGTGCGTGGCTTTACGGCCAGAGTCACCGTGGTCGTACAGCGCTCGTGGTTTGGCGCTGGCCATGCTTGACCGCTTCGATGATGCGCTTGCCGATCTGGATCGAGCAGTCGAAATTGACGGCGAGTTTCTACCGGCAGCACTGAATCGGGGCGTCGCACACTGGCTCGCGGGGAACCATGAAGAGGCTGAGAAGGAATTCACACGCTTGTTGGAAGACTCGGGCAATTCTCCGATGCCCGAAGCCGCTTACTATCGAGCGGTGCTGCGTTGGGAATCCGGCGAGTCTGCCGAGGCGATCAGCGATCTTGAGAAAGTCCTGTCGGCACGTCCGGAGTTTCCTGCGGCGACGTTACTTCAGAGCCGCATTTATTTTCTCACAGGTGACCTTGAGCAAGGCGCCGACAGTCTGAACTTGTGGCTGGCGAGCAATTCAGCTCGCGCCGGAAGCAATGCTGCGAATGAGGAGTTTGATCCATCAGGCTGGCAAGCGGCTTTTGAGCGAGCCCGATTTCTGCGTCGTCTGATTTCGTCGCCGATTCCGACAGGTGTCGAACTTGATCGGAAAGGATTGCTCACTCTGACGCTGGCTGAGCTTCAGGCTGCAATTCAGCAGGGCGGCGATTCGGCGGAACTCTACTCCGAGACAGGTTTAGTTCTGGAGATTTTCGGCAAGGCGGACGATGCGTTTGCCGCTTACTCGAAGAGCCTGGAAGTGGCACCTGACGACGACGCGTTGCTGGTAAAGCGAGGTTGGCTTCAGGTATTGCGACTGAGAAACGGTGACGGCGCGATCGCTGATTTCGAAGCCGCATTAAAAGCGAATCCTCAAAATGCAGAGGCACACTCGGCACATGGTTTTCTGCTGGCTCTGCGGAATCCGTCCGCCGATGCCGAACGAGCGGCTTTGCGAGCGATCCTCCACGGTGCCGGCGACTATCTCATCCTGCACAATGTCGCCTGTATTTATGCAGAACTCGCCACCGGGACGCCAGACAAGGCCGATGGATACGAGCAGTCGGCCCTCGACATCCTGGAGCGAGGCTTGGTTCTCTGGCAAAAAGGAAACCGCTCCGGACCTGATGCTGCCCAACTTGCTCGCGGCGAGTCTTCTTTCCGCAACCTCGCCAAACGCGAAGCCTTTCAGAAGCTCCTTGAGTCAGCCGCCGAGTAATGCTGATCAGTTCGAGTTCGCCCGCAGGATGGGTGTCTGACTGAAAAGTCTCCGCGATGAGTTTACTTGCCTGCCCTCATTCCATCCGGAAGTGTCCTGCGGGGATGATCGTGAGGCAGGAGTGAGCAGTTTGTCACAATGTGAGCGGGGGGATTATGTAGAGAAGAGCGAGAGAGCGGTCTGGAGTTTGACAGTCTGCGGAAGCGGTCGGTAGTTTGGGGCGTCTGGTTTGAATTTGCCGGTTTCAACGGTTTCGCTGATACGCCGAGCTGCTTGCCAGGCTGGAGTTTGTTGGGACTGGAGTCCGCCGAATGTTTTGCTGCTGGACCTTGCCTGAAGGAAGTCGTCATGACGAACTCTGGATTCCGCTATTTGATGCTGGCTGCCGTCGTGGCCGCCGGTGCTTCGTTGTCGGCGTTGCCCGATGCCCAGGCTGATGAAATGGGACGGACTGCTTCGTCATCCGGAAAGACGCCAGTGATTCAAATCGTGCCTGGCGTTTCACAGGCGAGTAAAACGGTCGATGTGGTGATCGCTCCGGCTGGTCAGGTCTCTGAAAAGGATGACACTCCGATTCTTGTGGCTCCGTACGAGGAGCAGGAATCCGACGAGCCGAAGACCGAGAAGAAGTCTGCGAGGCCGTCCGCAAAGGTGAAGCAGGTCGCGAAGAAGAAGGACGCTGCGAAGAAGGAGGCTGCCAGGGCGAAGTCAGGTGCAAAGAAGCCTGCCGCCGCTCCGATGGCGAAAGAAACGGCCAGCGAGAAAGCTCGTGCGGAGTGGCAGAGAAAACGCTCTTCCAACAACGCGAGTTCAAAAGATGTGAAAACAGCAGCGGACAAGGCGGCTCGGTCGGCAGCAGCGGCTAAGAAACGAGAGATGCTGGCTAATGGCCCGTCAACGGCCGGAGCGGTTGCTTCCGCCAAAGCTTCAAAGCAGCCTGCGGCGAAGACCGACCACTCGGCATCTGCGTCGGCTCGGAAAGATTCGAGAAGCTACCGGGAAATCTACAATTCCATCCCGTTCAGCCGGTCAGAGTACGACGCCAATCCGGCGTACCGTCATCAGGCCACTATGGAAATCATGCTCGGGCAGCTTCATCCGATCATCGTCGCCCCACCTCAGCAGGAAACGAATCAGGAAATCACTATTCGATTCTTGCCAGTAGTCCGACCAGGCTATCGACCATACTGGGCGTATCCTTGGCGCTGACTTAACGCGAGACGAACAGCTTCGAAAGTCGGTGAGCTGGTCTCGCCGGCAGCCTTAGTCAAAGTGGATGGTGCGGATCGAAATTCATCCTTCGAAATCGGTGAATCGTGTCAGGTCTTGGTTAAGGAATGTGAGGCTGCGAACGATAATATCAACCGTCGCTCTTCTTCTGCTGTATGGGCGAAGCGAAGAGTTGGTGGCGTATCTCTTTCGAGATTCGAGGTCGGCCGGGCGTCACTGATAGAAGTGTCAGTCTGCCGGCAACAAATGGCTCAACGGAGTGAGGCCGGAAATTGCTCAAAGCTCGACAGTACATCGGTAAGTATCGGATCGAAAAGCGGCTGGCTCTGGGAGGGTTTGCCGCTGTTTATCGAGTGTTCGACACGATCGAAGGTATTCGAGTCGCGCTGAAGGTTCCGCATGACGAGCACATCACCGAAGACGCTCTGCGGACATTTCGGAACGAAGCACGTCTGGCAGCGAAGTTGGACCATCCGAACGTTCTGCCGATCAAAGATGCCAGCATAATCGACGACCGCTTTGTCATTGCGTCCCCTTTGGGGGAAGCGACGCTGCTGGATCGTTGGCAGAAACGGATGACCATGCAGAAACGCATGGATTTGACTCGTCAGATGATTGCGGGTGTTGCACACGCTCACGAGCGAAAGATCATTCACTGCGACATCAAGCCGGAAAACTTTATCCTATTTCCGGAGAATCGGCTGAGATTGGCAGATTTCGGGATCGCCAGGATCGCTCGTCGAACGGTGAATGGTTCGGGGTCGGGGACGGTTGGCTACATGTCACCGGATCAGGCAATGGGGCGGCCATCGCTGCGTTCTGATGTCTTTTCGCTGGGCCTGTTGATTTATCGGCTAATGACTGGGCATCTTCCGGAATGGCCGTTCGAATGGCCGCTCGAAGGGCACGCTCGCCTGAAGAGGTCCACGAGCGGCGACTTCATCGTGTTTCTTCAGAAGTCGATCGAGTTGAATCCTCGCCGCCGGTATGCGGATGCCGCCGAGATGCTGGCCGAGTTCGAGCTGGTCAAGGATAAAGCTTTGAAGCCCAGCCGTGCGAAAGCAACAGTTCGAAAAGCTCGCAACACAACTCGCCGCCGCCGAGTGACTCCCGCGCGTCGACGACGTCAGCGAGCTGCGTGAATTTCAGTTTGCGATACCGGCTGTCGAACAATCGATCGTAGAAAACTTGGCCTGCGGTTGTAGGAAACTGAATTTGAGGCGTTGCTGGCGACTTTGGTGATCAGGGAATTAGGCTGCAGCCTTTTCCTGTAATCTCGGAAGCTACGATGTCAGACAATCCAGGCTCGACCGATTCTTCTGAGGCACCCGCTACCGAATCTCCGTCGCTGCTTCGCGCGCTCGGGCCAGGAATGGCGATCGCCATCGTTGTTGGCAATGTCATTGGGTCTGGCATCTTTGCGAAGCCGGGACGCATTGCCGCTGAGGCTGGTCGATTTGATTTGATAATCGCGGTATGGATCGTCGGCGGCGTGTTGTGTCTGCTGGGAGCTCTTTGCTTCGCCGAACTGGCCACAATGCTGCCTCACGCGGGCGGGCTTTACGTTTATCTCAGAGAAGCCTACGGCAAGCTGACCGCATTTCTGTTCGGATGGCAGGAGTTTCTTTTCAACCGGCCGGCTTCGACTGCCGCTTTGTCGATGATCTTTGTCGGCTCGCTGGGCATTGCACTCGGATTCAACTTCGGAATATTCGTGACGCTTGCTCTTGCGATTGCTTTGCAAATTGCGGCGATTGGGATCAACGTCGCGGGTGTGCTCTGGGGAGGTCGAGTCCAGGCAGCGACAACGATTATCAAAGCCGGATTCGTGGCGTTCGTCGCGGTGCTGCCTTTTGTGCTGGAAGTCGGTGGGCGTAGCGTGATCGACTCATCCAATTTCGGAGCAACGATTGAACCCGCGCAGTCTTCAATGGCGACTCAGATCGCAGCCGTGTTGCTCGCCGTGATGTGGGCGTACAACGGTTGGCACGGGATTGCTCCGGTCGCCGAGGAAATACGCAATCCGCAACGAAACATCCCGATCGCATTGTTCGGCGGAATTGGGTTGCTGATCCTGCTCTATCTGAGTGCCAACCTTGCCTATCACGCTGTGGTGCCAATGGCCGAGATGGCGATCCCCAAAAATCAGGAACACGTTGCCGAGTTGATGGTTACCCGGCTGCTGGGTGATTGGGGTGGAAAGCTGATGTCGATCGGTGTGATGGTCAGCACGCTGGGGGCTATTAACAGTAACCTGCTGCTGGGGCCGCGAGTTCCGTTCGCGATGGGACGAGACAAGGTGTTCTTTCCGATTCTGGGCGAAGTTCATGCCAGATTCCGGACGCCTGCTGTCGCCATTCTTGTTCAGGGGGGACTGGGCGTGGCGATGGTCCTGGCCTCGGCAGTGCTTGTTGAATACGTCGACTATTTCAAAGAAAAAAGCATTTTCAGTATCCTGACAGACTGCATCATCTTTGTGTCGAGCATCTTTTACGCACTATCGGTCGGAGCTGTCATGGTGCTCCGTCGAAAACAGCCTGACCGAGAGCGGCCGTATCGCACACTCGGCTACCCGTTCGTGCCGATTCTTTACATCATCGTTTACGGTTGGTTTCTCGTTTACGTGTTCCTTGGCAATCCGGCGGAATCGCTGATCGGTTTGGGGATCATCGCGCTGGGGATTCCCGTTTTCTACTACTGGAGCCGCAAGGAGTCTGCCGCCTGAGTCCTTGCCGAGCGGTGTGTCAGCAGTTCGAGATCGACCACTGGCCAGAATTTTCCGTATCAGTCATCCTTTTCGAGAAGTGCTGAGTCGGCCCGAGTATCTACGAGGTTTCGCATGACGACATCGGATCAGAATCGGCTCGGCCGACTGGGGAGTGGTGATTCGATTGAAGCAGTTTGTGATGCTGCCGGGATCGACCGGGCAGAATTCGATCGATGGTGGACGGAGACGATTCAGCAACGGGGCCACGTAAAGTCGGGACGGATAACTGCGGGCGTCGAGTCTGACGTTTCGATTCACCGTGACTCGAACGGCATTCCGCACATTCATGCAAAGACCGACCGCGATCTCTTCTTCGGTTACGGCTGGGCGATGGCCGAGGATCGGCTGTTTCAACTCGACTGGTTACGGCGAAAAGGGCACGGTCGACTTTCGGAAATCATTGGGGCGGACGGACTGGAAGTCGACACGGTTTCGCGAACCGTTGGTTTGAATCGAATTGCTGCTGCCGAGTGGGAACGTTTGCCTGCCGAAGTGCAGCAACTGCTTGAGGCATTTTCCGACGGCATCAACTCGTTCATCGGCGATTGTGGCGACAAACTGCCGATCGAGTTTGACTTGCTGAAGTATCGACCGGAACCATGGTCTCCTGTGGACTGCCTGGCCATTGAAGTCGAATTTCGATGGTATCTGACAGGCAGGTTTCCAGTCATCTGCATGCCTGAACTCGCGAAACGGACACTCGGTGAGGGGCCGCTCCTACGCGAATATCTGCTTGGTGAGGAAGACCAGGAATCGATCCTTCATCCTGGCGACTACAAGCCACTTGCCGGCGAGCCGCCGGAACCAATCGGTGAAACCGTTGCCGACCCGGACGCATCCACCGGCAGCAATAATTGGGTCGTGTCGGGACGACGGACAACGACTGGAGCGCCGCTTCTGGCCAGCGATCCGCATATCGCTTTTGAGGCGGTGTCATGCTGGTATGAAGCGCACTTGTGCGGCGGTTCGTTTAACGTGGCAGGCATGACCTACGTCGGCATGCCGGCAATCATGTTCGGTCGAAACGAGCAGGCGGCCTGGGGTATTACCAACAACATCTGCTCGCTACGGGATTTGTATCAGGAACGCACAGACGACTCACAGCCAGGTTGCTTCGAATACGACGGGCAGTGGGAGCGGGCTCGCGAAGTGACGGAAACAATCACCGTGCGGGATGGCGCCCCCGTTCGAGTGCATCGTTCAATTCTCACGCAACGGTCCAATTGTCGACGACATTTTGCCGGCTCCGGCGAACGAACTCGGTCCCGTCTCGTTGAACTGGCTCGGTATGACTCACGGAGGATGGCTGACTTCGCTGCTCGACATGAACCGTGCATCCAGCGTCAGCGAACTTCGCGAGGCGACGCGGCCCTGGCATGTGCCGACGTTTTCACTCGTGCTCGCCGACACGGACGGTCAGATTGGTTTCCACGCGGCGGGCCGCATTCCGGTTCGCAATCGTTCCGAACGAGCCTTTCGACGTGGTTGGGATCCTGAAGATCAATGGCAAGGACTCATTCCGTTCGACGAGATGCCATCCTTCGACAATCCCGCACGAGGCTGGATTGCCAGTGCCAACAATCGCATCGCTCCTGATGACTTTCCGCACCGAATGTACGGCGGATGGGTTTCTGGATGCCGAGGTCAGCGCATTCGAGAGATGATCGAGTCGCGCAAGTCGGTATCGATGGACGATATGCGCGACATGCAGCAGGACGCTCGCAACATCCGGGCCGCCGCGCTGGTTCCGGATCTTCTCCAGGAACTCGAGCCCTGCGACGATAAAATTCGCACGGCCATGGAGGTGCTGAATTGTTGGGACGGAGTCGCAGAGTCGCAGTCCGCGGCAACGACAATTTTCAACGTGTTCTACTCACGCTGGTGCGCAACGGTGAGCAGCGTTCGATTCACGGGAGCGACTGCGGAATTGTTGACTAAAGGCGTTGACCCGTCCGCTGGACGCCTGCTGAAGTCCGACCCGCACGGCTGGTTTCCCAACGGCGACCGGCAACAACAATTGCGTAAAACGTTTTCAGAGACCCTTGAGTATTTGATAGACCGGTTCGGCTCCGACATGTCGGATTGGGAGTGGGGGCGGCTACACTTCATGCCGCTGCGACATGTACTGTCTTCACGAGGCGATCTCGGACAACTGCTCGATCACGGCGGAGCCGGAGTTCGCGGCGACATGCTGACTGTCTGCAACACAGGCTCTGGCCCCGACTGGACCGCGAACACCGGAGCGGGATATCGCATGGTGGCTGATCTGAGTTCTTCGCCGCCCGTGCTGCGGGCTGTTGACGCTCAGAGTCAATCCGGTCAGCCTGGGAGTCCGCATTACAACGACCAGTTCGACGACTGGGTTTCGGGGCGCTATCACGAAATTTCGTTAACGGATGATGTCGACGCTCAATCCACAGTGACCCTCGCACCCACGGAATGATTAGCAGTCCACAACGCGCAAGGAGTACCAGCAATGCCATACCAGCAGTTTCTCGCAGACGCTCGCTCGCAGTCGAGTTGGATTGTCGACATCCGCCGCCAACTGCATCGTTTTCCGGAAGTGATGTATGAAGAGATGAAGACCAGCCAGTTGGTGCGAGACACACTTGATGAGCTCGGGATTTCTTACCAAAGCGGAATCGCAGAGACCGGCGTGGTGGCCACGCTGGGGACCGGCGAGTCACCGTGCGTCGCGTTGCGAGCGGACATGGACGCTCTTCCGATTCACGAAGAAACCGACGTGCCGTTTCGCAGCGAGGTCGACGGCAAGATGCATGCCTGCGGTCATGACTGCCACACGGCCATGCTGCTGGGAGCGGCAAAACTGCTGCGGGAATGTGAATCGGAATTACCAGGAACAGTGCGATTCCTGTTTCAACCTGCCGAGGAAGGCGGGGCCGGTGGTAAGCGGATGCGCGATGAGGGAGTGCTCGAGAACCCGAACGTCGAACGCATCTTTGGTTTGCATGTCTGGCCGCCGCTGCCGACTGGAACGATCGGTTCTCGGACGGGAACATTTCTCGCGGCGGCTGGTGAACTGAAAATCACGATTCACGGAAAGGGCGGACACGCGGCGAAGCCTCATTATTGCGTCGATCCTGTTGTGGCGTCGGCCAAAGTGATTACCGAGTTGCAAACGATTATTTCACGCAACCTTGACCCGCTTGATTCAGGAGTGGTCAGCATCACGGCTATTCACGGCGGCGAGGCCTACAACGTGATTCCAGAAACCGTTCAGCTGTCGGGCACGATCCGAGCTCTGACGATGGAACGTCTTCAGTGGCTGCAGGATCGCGTGAGGTCGCTGACGACACAGGTTGCAGCCGCCAACGAGTGCGAGGCAACGGTCGATTTTCCTGGCAATGCGTATCCGCCGACTGTTAATGACGGGGGAGTGTGGGACTCCGTGCAGGAATTTGCTGGCGAACTACTGGGGCGGGATGCCGTTCACGAAGTTCCGCCAGTGATGGGGGGAGAAGATTTTGCCTTCTACACCGAGCAGGTTCCAGGGTGCTTCGTTGCACTGGGAATTCGCAACGAAGAAGCCGGCTGCACTCACAATGTGCATCATCCTCTCTTTAAAGTGGACGAAGATGCGTTGCCGATTGGCTCGGCGCTGCATGCGTGCTTTGCGGTTCAGGCGTTGCGTGATTTGAGCGACGCATAAGACGGCACGTGCGTTTCATCAAAACGGATCACGGACCCCAGCAGGATCTCACGGGTTATGAAGATCGAAGACGTAGACTTTTTCTATCTCGCGATGCCCGAGATTCTGGACATTGGCGATGGAAGTCAGGACACGTTGCTTGTCCGAGTTCGTGCAGACGGGCTCACCGGTTGGGGAGAGTGTGAGGCGTCGCCTCTGGTTTCGATCGCCAATTGGGTCACACCGATGTCACATTCGGCGTGCAAAGCGATCCGCGATCTCGTAACAGGGCAGTCCATTGAATGTCCCGCTGATATTGATCGTTTGAGCGAAGTCGTCAGTGCAGGCGGTCTCGATATTGCTCAAGCCGATCACACGTATTCCGGGCTTGAGATCGCTCTGTGGGATCTGCTCGGAAAGCAAACTTGTTTGCCCGTTTATCGGTTGCTGGGCTACGACCGTGCCTATCCGAAGATTCCGTACGCGTCGCAATTGTTCGGTGAGACGCCGGACGAAACGTGCGAGAAAGCTCGCGTTTCGCGTGAGCAAGGGTATCGGGCTGTGAAATTCGGCTGGGGCAACTATGGCAGACTGACCGCAGCGCACGATCGGGATCAG
>CALSLT010000042.1 GCA_943787265.1 uncultured Planctomycetaceae bacterium
AGGCAAAACGGTAACGGTGCCAGAAGCTTTGAAGAAAGATCTGGGAGTGCCTGAGGAACCAGCTCCTGACGACAAAACGAAAAAGAAAGCGGAACGCGCAGCGCGTAAAAAGGCTCGCGAGGAAACCAAATCAAACAATTAGAAAAACACGGTTCCTGGTGATTGGCTTTCGCTTGAAGACGTCAAAGAGTGCCTCTTCCCCGCCGGCTCAAAGGGTTCCTTGCGGCGGTCCGGTGTGTGGCGGCCGAAAGTTGAGGTGTCGGGACCGACGAAAGTGACATTGGCTTCGGCGTCATCGTGAGGTTCGCTTTCGTCTTGGAAATCAGTCGTCACTGGTAATGACACCGGAACCGCGATTGTTTCCGGAATAACATCAAAAAAGCTTCCGGATGTTCGCGCCAATCGCCTTGCTCCTGCCTCATTCCTGACTCGTCGGTGCAGCGATGACAACCATTGCCAGGAGGGGCGACTCTCCTTCCACTTCGAGGCGAAGATCCTCATCGGAGTCAAAGTGAGCGTCGCTGACCCGGAATCGATGCTCTTTCCAGAAGGGTTTGTCTTTCAGTTCAAACTCGACGGTATCGCCGAGCTTCATACCGTTCTTGCTTCGGTAAAACGTCCGGATCGTGCAAGTCGTATCCACTCGGAAATAGAGGGTGATTTCTACTTCTGGGATTGATCCGTGCTGAAAGCCGGGATCGGTTACGTCCAAAGAGTAGCTGTTGCCTTTGGTCAAGCGAGCGGCAGGAAGACGGCGACCGTCCTGAGAGTCTTTGGCTAAACCCGAATTGGGAACGATCAAGGCGTCCTCCATGCGGAGGTTGCTCTGATCCAGCTTCAATCCATACCCTTTGGGAACGGGCTGGTTGACGTCGCTTAGTACGTAGACTTTGTCGAAGCGATTGTCGGCCTGGAATTCCGCGGCCGCAGAACGCAGGAATCCTTTCGCGAAATGGAGATCCTCGAAGGACACCTGACCATCGTTTTCAAAGCCGAGCACATGTGAAGCACAGCCCCCGGACTGCGCCGTGATCCTGGCACCGGGGCCACAATGGATGCTGTTTGCTCCCCGGTTGCTCGGACCGGTAATTGACGTGAGTTGGCAGAAAAGATGCCCGCCCTGAGCATTCCAGGTTTCATCCGACGTCCCCATCGCCAGGCTGCAGTAGAATCGGGCCTCTCCTTTGAAGCCGGGAAAAGTCTTGATGCCGTAGGTCCCGTCGCGGCCTCCGATGTGGTTGATGTTGCAGGTGGACGAGATGATGTCGAAGGTCCTTGCGCCATTCCTGAATGCGTAGCCCTGCTGGAGTTGTTCGCCACCGACCATCAGGGTCTGACCACTGGAGTTGTCAACCGTCATGAACGTGTGAGACGCATGGTTGTAGAGGCTCATCAAGACGTAGTCGTCGCATCCGTTGAGATAGATCGGCTCGAACGCTTCATTCACCCTGAACTTGAATTCCTCCAGCTCTGCCGTCTTTGGGCTGCTGGGAAGCCAGGCATTCCGCCAGAAATCGGGCTTGATGTGGCAATTCTGAATGCGTCCTCCGGAACAATGGTTCGCCCGGTAGGTACGCCGCAGGCCTCCGATGAAGGAATACTCCACGAGGTGTTCATCGCCATTGAGCTCCAGTCCCTGGTAGGGATTCGAAGCTGAGCAGTCGATGACGTAGTTCCCGGTGCCATTGGCCCGCACCATCCAGGGGTACTTTTTGAAGCTCTTGTAATCCTGGTTCGGATAGTAGAAGCCCATACCGCGCAAGCCACTGCGATCCCCCAAGGTGAGAAAGGGCGTGCCGTTCTCTTCGCCTTCGCCGGTCTCGATGAATAGGACGCTGCCCAACTGGGCACCCCGCTTGTGCGATTGCCCAGTTGGGATGGACACCTGAATTAGTTTTTAGACGGCAAGCTTTGCTTGGTGTTGTTCTTCGAATTCGTCAGGTGTTCGGTACCCGAGGGTCTGGTGAATTCTCTTTGAGTTGTAGAAAGTGTCGATGTACTCGAAGACGCTGAGTCTTGCTTGAGTGATGTCCTCGAAGGTTTCGAACTTCGTCCATTCGTGCTTGAGTGACCAGAAGAAACGTTCCATGACGGCGTTGTCGTAGCAGCATCCGGTACGACTCATCGAGCAGATCATGTTGAGTGTTCTCAGAGTCTGCTGGTATTCATCGCTGGTGTATTGCGAGCCTCGATCGCTGTGGTGAAGCAGACCGTTCGTGTCAGGCTTCCGCGATTCAACAGCGTTACGAAGAGCTGAGCTGACCAACGGCGTGGCGAGACTTTCGGAAATCGCCCAACCGACAACCTTGCGACTGAACAAGTCCAGGACAACAGCCAGATAAACCCAGCCGGTTGCCGTCGGCAGATACGTGATATCGGTCACCCACTTTCTGTTCGGAGCACCTGCTTTGAAGGACTGATTCAGAACGTTTGGTGCCGCCATCTTTGAAGGATCAGAAACCGTTGTCGTTGGCGAAAATTTCTTTGAGACTTTGCTTTTCAGTCCCATTTCCCGCATCGCCGCTGCGACTGTGTTGCGACAGACTGTTTCCAGAGAGTCATCTTCCTTGAGTCGATCAGCGATTTTGTAACTGCCATAAATCCCGTGCGACTCGTCGTAGACCTGCTTAATTGAAGTGCGGATTCGAGCCGACCGTTGAGCCCTCAAGCCGGGCCCGGCCTTCAGCCACCTGTAGAATCCACTCGAGCTGACATTGAGAGTTCGACACATCGACGTCACTGAAAACGAGTCACGATGCTGCTTGATCCATGCGTATTTCATTGTGACTCCCTCGCGAAATACGCTGTGGCTTTTTTTAGAATTTCACGTTCCATTTCAGCTCGCTGCAGACGCTTTCTGAGATGCTTGATCTCATCCTGCAACGCAGCGGTCGAGGCGTCGTCACCACATGGTTCTGGCTCTGGAGCCAGCTTCGAGTGCCAATCCCTGAGACTCTTCGCTGCAACACCAACAGCGTCCGCTGCCGCCTTGAACGAGTACCCCTGCTTGACCACAAGATCGACGGCGTCCCGCTTAAATTCAGCACTGAATGAACGACGTGCTCGCTTCGTTTTCTCTGACATGAAAGTCTCCTGAAAGAAATCTTAGAAATCCTTCAGGTGTCCACCAGTCATGGGCTACCGCAGAGAGAGCTTTGGAGTGCCGCCCCCTTCGATGCCATAGCTCTCATCAAATCCGCGATTCTCGGGGCGATAGGGTTTTTCTCTTCCAATGTGCCATTTGCCGAAATGCCCGGTGGTGTAGCCGACGCTTTGCAGGCCCTGAGGCAGCGTTACGGTGTCCAGGCTCATACGTTCGCGCCCGTGTTGGGTATGGGTCACCCCGCTCATAAATTCATGACGCCCACCCATGAGAACCGCCCGACTCGGAGAACACCGGGCGCTGACGTGATATTGGGTAAACAACAGGCTCTCGCGTTTCAGGGAGTCGAGATTGGGAGTCTGCACGACTGGATTGCCGAGGCTGGCGATGTCGCCATAGCCAATATCATCCGGCATAATAATGATGATGTTTGGCTTGGAATCCAGATGGACGGGCTTGTCTTCTGCGAAGCCTGCTGAGGCTGTAAGAAGGAGAGTCAGGGCAATAGTGCTTTTCATCTTCTCGCCTTGCTTTGTGTCAGTGAATTCGCCGAGCAAATGCCAGATCCCAAACGTAGCCGCCTTCGCCAGAGCGTGGAATGCGTTTCGTCATTCGCGCGGTCTGCAGGACGACCGACCGTCTGGCGACGGTGGCTACGCCAAACAGCGCGATTCGCGCCTTACTTGGTAATAACACGGCCTGCGTGATTGTTTCCGAATTAAGTGCGATTTTTATCAACGATCACGCTTTTCGCTGCACCGATTTGGATGCGGCTTTGCCGTCTATTCAAATTCAAGCGTGACGCAATCCATGATCGGCTGGACTCCGTTGTCGAGGCGAGAGGTGCGGTATTCAAACGCAAAGCCCTTGCCTGCGGGCAACCTGGCAGTGTCGACTCTGGCGGGAGCCACATCGACGATGCGCGCGAATCCGGGTTTTTGAGAATAGGATTCCTTTACCGCCTGCCAATCGGTCCACTCATCGATCGTGCCGTCGCCATCCTTGTCGACTCCGGCGCGGGCCTCTACAGCATCGACCCAGGGGCCGGGGCTGACGAAGTCGGTCGCTCTCTGGATGATCACATAGAACTTGCCTTCGGCGAATCCCACACTCGGGTCAGGGTGAAAGCCTTTTCCAATTTCGCCCGACCACTGGAATTCCTTGTTCAGATCGTCGGTATGGAAACGCGCCATTCTCATGGGCTTTTTGTGATCGGCCGAATCGTAGTCGCCGAACAAGTGATAATGACCTCCCACTTTAATGAGCGTCCAGTCTCCGTAGGCATTCTGGCTGGGTTCGTGAATCTCATATTCGAGCGGCTTGCCATTGTTCGAAGTCTTCTGGGCCGGATGAGTGTACGTCCCGGTCTTTCCGGTTGGCTTGGTTCGATGATCCACCGCGGGCGGATGCTCCCCGTATTTGAAACCCTTGATGCCATCAGGACTCGAAACGCGTCCGGCGAGCGGCGAATCCCATCCGTTCTCGCGGGCATTGATGGGACTCCAGTCCTCGTAGATCATGTGAAACGTGCCGTCTTCATCACGAAATACACCGGCGTCAGAACCGTGAGACGGATCTGAAAAGACCTCTCCGTATTCTTTGCCCAAAACGCCATCGGTGAGATCATCATCAACGATCAGGTGCGGGTTCTCGTCATTGGGATTGTCGTAATAGAGGTAGAACTTTCCGTCAGCGTATTCTGCCGTAGTCATGCAGCTGGACGGGCAAACCAGTCCGAGGAGCTTCCAGTCTTTCAGGTCCGTGCTATGCCAGGCGTGATAGCCTCTGGGGTGATTCTTCCTCCACTCTTGTCTGAACTTAGTGCGCTGTTGGCGGGTGAGCCCCTCTGGGTATTCCATTTGGGGCCATGTCCTGGTCGCAAAGAAGTAGTAATCGCCGGGTGCAACCGGAAGAAAAACGTAGGCGTTGCCAGCTCCCGGAGGCGTGATGTCAGCGATCGCCTCCCAGTTATCCCAGACGGGAGATTGCTCCAACACCACCGAGCTCAACTTGCGATTCGTGGGAAAGGTTTTGACGACACTCTGGAAACTGGCTTTGTCAGCCGTGGGTTCGGCGAAGCCGTCGGCGAGCTCCACATTTTCCGCGGCTCCCCTGGCAGCGGTCCAGTCGCCCTGGCTCTCCACCACCCAGGACTCAGCGAACGCGGGCGCTGCAGCTACGAGCAGGACAATCGAAGTGAGATAGTTTCTGAGAGCTTTCATAACTCATTATCCAAACATTTCCGTGAGGGAGCCGTCGCTGGCGGCGAAAGAATCCAGTCCTGGAAGTAAGTGTCGTAGCGGAAGTCGTCAGGACTCGCGGCTGTGCTGTAGCGCCGAAACTCTTGACGAGTTCCGCTACCACCGAACTGGACGGTTAATTCCTGGACGATCCTTATTATCCCAAAGGATGATCAGTTCTTCGGCCTGCCGTCTTCCGCAGGTTCTTTTCCGGTCACCAATGCGTGCCCCTGCCGCGCAAAGCGTCGACCGAGAGTGATGTAGCCATCCGGCCTGTTGAAGTGAACGACGCTTTGGATCTTTCCTTTGACCTCTTTGTCATTCAGATCATCGACATCGACCCAGGCGCCGCGAGGATCTTCATCAGCAATTTCGCGTTGTGCCTTCCGCACTGCGTCGGGCGATGGTCGCCCCAGGGCGTAGTCTCCAATGCGGCCGATGACAATGTTCATGTCGGGGCGTTCCAGGTCGCGGCGCAGTTTGGATATCAACAGCTTCAAAGCATCTTTGTATGCGAGCATGTGCGCCGCCGTTGGCGTCGCGTTCACCCTGCATCCAGCAAAAAGTGACTGAAGTCAGCCTGGGGTGTTTCTTCAGCATCTCGTGATACTGATCGAGAATCGGCTGATAAAACTCGACTTTTCCATCCCGGTGGATCCTCGAAATATGCTTGGCATCCAGGCCCTTCTTTTCGGCGATGTCTGTCCATTCCTCCAGCCATCGGCAGATCGGCTGACCGCCCTTGGCGACCTTGATGTAAACGACCTGGTCGCCTTTGAAGAGCTTGTTGGCCTCCGGAAGGAACCCGGTTTCCGGATCCATCCCCTGCATGTTGGACTGCCCTGAGAGGATAAACAGATGAACGGGCTTGTCTTCTGCGAAGCCTGTTGAGGCGGCAAGGAGGAGAGTCAGCGCGATTACTGTTTTCATTGTGTCGCCTTGTTGCTGTTGATCATTTACGGAGAATCATCTCAATCAAGCGGCTCGAAGCTATCAACAATCTGAATTCGTACTGCATCTACGAAGTGTTCAGAAGCAGTGGCTTCAGGATCATCGTTCCCGGCGCCCAGCGAGATCACCACACTTCGGGTTCCAGATGGAATTTCGATCGTAGCGCGCAGTTTGTGCCAACCTGCTTGTCCCCCGGGTTTGGTAACGTGGTTCCGACCGACGTGTTGCAGGACGGTATCGAAGAGCAAGTCATGATCATTCCAGATCGGACGAACTGCCTCAGGTTCCTGGCTGAAGGCGCCCAGACGAATCTGAAATACCGATGGCTCCTGCGGGTTTGACGTGAAGAAGGAAGCCTCGACCTCGACCGTTCTAACGTGCTCTTCGCCCGGCTTTGGGTGCTCATCCAAATCAATGAGGCAGCGGGCGTAGGTGAACTTCAACTTCGTCGGCGCATCAAATTGGCCGACTCGGGTGCCTTCCACCGCGGGCACGTCGTCGCTCTCTGCCACAGAACGCACCTCGCCGGACCATTGGTTAGCGATTATTGGAAACCGCCGCCGCAGTTTCATTTCGGGACCTTCAAAACTTTCAAAGACAACCTCGCTGCTCTCGCGCTGCGCCTGATTGACCAGCGGAATTGCGTAGGCCCAACCCAGCGAGGCGCTCAAAATCCCGACGAGCATTCCGGCGGCAACTGCGTTGATTCGGGGCCAGCGGAAAAGTCCCTCAGACTTTGGCGGCCGGACCAACTCTTCTCCAGTAGCGGCCTTCACGGATGCGCTCTGCAACGACTGCTCAATCAATCCGTGAACGGATGCCAGTTCCCAATAGCGTTCCCGAGCCTCACTGGATTCTTCAATCCACTGACTCAGCCGCTCGGCCTCGGCATCGCTCAATCGACCGTCAAGACAGGCGTCGATCAGAGCGTCGAGTTCGCTGTTGTTGAACGTGTCTGTCATCGAAACTTTCACCGGACCCGCTGGAGTTGAGAATTGATGCAATCCCGCAGCGCAACGCGTGCTTTTGAGAGCGCCACCCGAACCGCGGTCGACGTCATCCCGGCTGCCTCCGCCATCTCGTCCGAACTCTGTCTCCGGGAATAGCGCCGCCATAACAGATCGCGGATCTTCGGAGTCAGTTTCGCAAGGCACGCTTCGAGAGCATCCTGGATTTCGCTCAGCAGTTGAGGTGACGGAGCCTCCTCGGCCAAAGCACTGATGGCCGCCTCACTGAGCACGTTGCCCCGCTTCTTCTGGCGGTAACTCTCCAGCACTTTGAGCCGCGCAATACCGCAGGCCCACGCCACGAAATTCGTTCCCGACTCAAAGGTCGCCGCCTTCCGGGAAACCGTCAGAAACGTCTCCTGCATGACATCGTCTGCATCAGCCAGAGAAGGCTGCAGAGCCCTCACGAACGCGCGAATGGAATTCTCATGGCGCACAAAGAGCAACTGCACCTCTTCGGTGGCACTGCGAGCTTCACTTTCGTCCTCGGGATTGTTCATCACATGTAATGACACAGGGGCCGCGATTGTTTCCGAAAAACGTCAGGAATGCTCAAAACCGGTGCCAACGTCGGTCGGGTTCGCTGATTCTCTCGTCCAAGTATCTGGATGCGAAACAGTTAACAGGAGTTGAACTCCGTAAGTGATTTTTAGAATACAACGTACGGCATTTCGCCAATAATTAAGCTCCCGAGACTCCCGTCTGTTTGAACCCGCACAAAGGGAATCACGAAAACCGCGTAACCTCTGGCCCAGAAACGAAGAACGGCTCCCCGCCCAACTATCGAGGAGCGGTTCCAATTCTAAGATGTCAGGGCAACAGAATTTGAACTTCTGTAGTGGCCGAACGGGTAAGCTTCGATACTTGAACAGGCAGACCGTAAGGTGGGTGAAGACGTCGTCACTCCCGAATCATTCTGCCAGGTCAGGAGCACAAACTCAGCCTTTGGACTTGCCCAAAAACAGTCCCCTGCCCAACATATTTCCGCCAAATGTGATTGTCCGGGCAACCATCCGGCTCTTCACCTTTGCGTCCTTCCTGAATCCCGCCCTGCTCTGCCCCCCGGAATACTCGCCGTGAACGATCTGAAAGCCCGCGTTCTGAAAGCGACAGTCTTAGCCACGATCGCTCTGATGACTGTGTTGCCAGCCGAACTTGCAGCACAGGGCATCGCGCCGGACAAACTCTCAGGGTTGGTTATCGATGATACAAAAGCAGAACTCGTTGGCGAGTGGTTGACCAGCACGAGCATTGGTCCGTACCTCGGTGAGTCGTACATCCACGATCAGGCAAATGGCAAAGGCGAGAAGTCGGTTAAGTTTACTTTTCGTGTGATGAAGCCGGGCGAGTACCAGTTACTGATCGCCTATTCGTCGACGGGAAACCGTGCCGCAAAAGTTCCCATCACTGTGAGTTCTGGCGATCAATCCGGAACGGCATTTCTCAACCAGAAGAAGCGGCCTGAACTGGCAACTGGGTTCACGCCGGTTGGAGCGTTCGTACTCGCTGCCGATAGCGAGACGACGGTGCTGATTGAAACCAAAGGGACGACCGACCACGTCATTGTCGACGGCATCCGGCTCCTGACCGATTCCGAGTTGAAGATCGCTCGGACGGCAGAGAAGACGATCCCCAAAGGCATCGCGACGGTAAAACCTGCCCCGAAAAAGAAAGTTGGAGCCAAGAAGGAGCTGCCTCCGCCAGTCGCTCCAACGTTTGCCCGAAAGCCACCCGAAAAAAACTTTGCACCGCTTACTTCATCCGAATTTGATCGTTTGCTTGGACTTGATGAGTCGAGCGAATTGAAACTCGTTAATGACGTACGATTCTTTCGCCGAGTCTCGTTGGATCTGGTCGGTCGACAACCAACTCTGGACGAGTATCGAGCGTTCGTGAAAGACAATTCGCCCGATCGTCGTGAAGAAACTGTCGAACGACTGCTTACTTCCGAAGACTTTGGTCGAAATTGGGGCAACTACTGGAGCGACCTGATCGCGATGCGAACTCCAGAACCTCAGCTGACGTTCCTGAACTATGAGCCGTTCCGAGGATGGCTTGCTGAGCAATTCAACAAAGGAGCGGGTTGGGATGAAAGCGTTTTCCGCATGGTGACTGCCGTTGGAAAAGTCAGCGACGGCGCTGAAGGAACGTTCGTCGGCTTTCATCAGGGCGCCAGTAATCGGATCGCCGGTGAACTATCCCGTGTTTTCCTTGGCGTTCGCATTGCCTGTGCCGAGTGCCACGATCACCCGTTTGTCGACATGCCGCAGGAAACGTTTCACGGCATGGCGGCATTCTTTACGCGAGTGAAAGTCGACGTCGCCCAGAACAATAGTGACAACATCAAGATCACAAGCGCCGAAAAGGGCGAGCACAAGATGCCCGGCGCGAAGGAAGAGATGAAGCCGACAATCTATCGCGGAGATTCTCTGGAACTCGGAATCAGCGATCTTAAGCGGCGAGAACAACTCGCATACTGGGTGGTCAACGGCGACAATCCTTTCTTCGCGCGAGCCTTTGTGAACCACATTCAGGCTCGGCTGATGGGACGAGGATTCTTTGATCCGGTCGACGATCTCGGCGAAGAGGCAGAGCCGCTACTCGCGGAAGCTCACGAGGCTTTGGCTGCTCACTTCGTCGCATCAGACTTCGACACCCGATCGGTCTTCCGAACGATCGTCAATTCGCGAGCGTACCAGGCAGTTGAACGAGCCACGCCAGCCGCAACACCCGAGTCGCCCGACTTAGCGAAAGACGCACCGCAACGAGCGGCCTTCACTGGCGCTCGCCCGAAGAAGCTGCGAGGTGATGAAGTATTCGATTCTCTGGTCACTGCGGTTTCGCTTCCCAATACAAAAGAAACGATCGCAAAGAAAACCGAAGCCGTTCGGTTTCCAATCCCACCGAAAAGTACTCGTGACCTGGTTAACGAAGCGTTCGGATACGACCCGGCATTCCGTGACGCTCTGATCAATCGCACAATGGATCAGGCGATGTTCCTGATCAACAACGACCAGATTCTCAAGCAGGTCGATGCCAACGCAGACAGCGAAACAGTGCTGGCAAAACTACTCAAGGACGAACCAGATAACCAAGTCGTGACAGACGTGCTTTACGCTCGAGTGTTGACGCGTCAGCCAACAGTTCGTGAGCGGGCAATCGTACTGAAACATGTTGACGGTCTGAATGACCGCGAACGAGCATTCGAAGATGTGCTCTGGAGTTTGTTGAACAGCGCCGAATTCACAACGCGACACTAAGCGACGTTACACCGTTAGCCGGAAAATCTCAGTCAGCGACAACAAGTCGGAACCGCAGAATGATCACTCCTTTCTTACAAGCGTGGGCTGACCGTCGTGGCAACGTGCGGCGACGCGATTTCATTAAGCAGCTCAGCGTTCCGGCGGCCGCATTCGGTGCCTGCCAGCTTAGCTGGCGAGACATGCTGATCGCACAGGCCGCCAAACTACGTAAAAAGCAGAAGTCGATGATCCTGTTGTGGATGGACGGCGGCCCCAGTCAGTTCGAAACATTTAATCCAAAACCGGACTCAGAGAATCAGGGACCGGCGAAGACAATCTCGACGAAGCTGCCGGGAACAGCGTTCGCCGAGTTCTGGCCGAAGGTTGCGAACATCGCCGATCAGATCAGTTTCATCCGGTCGATGAAAACTGGCGAAGCGGACCACTTCCGAGCCATCAAGCTGGTCCGCACGGGCTATCCGATCAACCCGACAATCGCCTATCCAACATGGGGGTCGGTGGTTGCCCATGAACGATTCGAAGCGTCATTCGAGCTGCCGGCGTTTGTTCGGATCGGTGACCCACGAATCAAGACTCGCGATGTGAACTCGGGCGTACTCGGCGCCAAGTACGACTCGTTCAAAATCAAACAGCCTGGCGAACTGCCAGAAGACGTCCGCCTTCGACTTGAATCAGACGTCCTGCATCGCCGACTCGGCCTGACTGACGCTCTGGATGCTGAGTTTGCCAGGACGGGAGCGGACGATGTCGTCAAAGAAAAACGCGACATCTACAACCGGACGTCGCGCTTCCTCACAAGCCCTCGCCTGAAGACGTTTGACTTAGCGGATGAGCCGGCCCCACTTCGGGACGCGTACGGCCACACTCGGTTTGGCCAGGGTTGCCTGCTGGCAAGACGTCTTGTTGAAGAAGGCGTCAGCTTTGTCGAAGTCTTCAGTCATGGAGATTCCTACGACGCCGGCTGGGACACTCACAAAGCCGGATTCCGTGACACGCCGAAACTCTGCGGCGAGGCCGATCCAGGATTTTCGACACTCGTCACGGACCTTAAAGATCGAGGCATGCTCGACGACACGCTGGTCGTGTGGATGGGCGAGTTCGGTCGGACTCCAAAGCTGAAGAAGGACGGAGGCCGGGATCACTACGCCAAAGGTTGGATCACCGCAATGACTGGCGGCGGCGTTCAGCCCGGTCGCGTTCTGGGAGCGACTGACAAAGACGGACTCGACGTCACAGAACGACCGGTCGACATCCCTGAACTCTTCACGACTTTCTGCCACGTCCTCGGCTTGGACCACGAGCACGAATACGTCACGCCGGACGATCAGCCGCTGAAACTGGTCAACAAAGGCGGCAAGAAGATCGAAGAGCTGTTCTGACCAGGTGCTAGTAGCCAAGTAGGGTGCGTCTTGACGCACCAGTTAGAATGCTTCCGCGGTGCGTCAAGACGCACCCTACCGATGCGGATCCCCGGGAAAGAACTTACGAAATGGCCAAAGCCAATTGGAAGACTCAGCCGTTCAACGTCATTCAGAGTTTGCTCTTCAACAATCCGAATCGAGTTATCGAATACAGCGTTCGTGATGAGACCGGCGAATGGAAGAATCGAGCAGATGATCCTGCGCCGGTTGTCAGGTTGTACGAGCACGAAGCGTCCGAAGATCGCACTTGCCTGCAGACCGTGCAGTTCGTCCATCACATGCTGATTCCGCCGGGTGGTCGACACGTCAAAGAGCTGCATATTCATCCTGACGCCGAAGAACTGGTCGTGATCACGCGAGGTTCGGGCATCGCGATCATCGACGGTCAATCTACCGACGTTACCCGCCGAGGACGTCGTCTACGTGCCGCCGGGTGTCGAGCACGAATTTCGCAACACCGGCGAAGAAATGCTGGGAGTTCTCTTTATGTGCGTCCCAGTCGGAGCGGGCCTCGAAAAACTCGCGAAGGCTCAGCAGGGTTAGCGACTTGTCGGGAGATGTTCCGGCTTTCCAACCACGTCATACCCGCGCAGGCGGGTATCCAGTTGTCACACAGCGTTATGGTTTCCCGCCTTCGCGGGAATGACAGAAATAGCGACTCCGGCATCGTTCGTTTCAACTTGTTACGAAAGTCGAAGCGCTAACTTGCCTCGTTCGAGACGGAGGTAATCATACGCTGGCCGTCCAAAGCGGTTTTCCTGGAATTGCCACGTCCGACTGCTGAAAGAAAAAAGATGCCGTTCATCGATGTCAACGATTACGAGCCGGTTGAGCCTGTCCCAGGCTGCAAAATGCGGACGCCTCATCTAGAAAAGCTCATGCTGTCGTATCTTGAGATGGAAGAGGGGGCGGAAGTTCCGCTGCACAACCATCCGCACGAACAAGGCGGCATGCTGATTTCCGGGCGAATGCAACTGACGATCGGCGACGAGACTCGAATCTGCGAGCCGGGATCGCTGTACCTGATTCCGGCGGACGTTCCTCATCGAGCCGTCGCCGTCGATGGTCCCGCCGTTGTCCTCGACATTTTCAGCCCGATCCGCGAGGACTACGCCGAGCTTGCCAACCGCTACATTCCGAAGGTTGATGAGTAGGATTGTCGAACACCGCGCTGACGTCCCCTCGTGGTTCGAGACGTGGTCTAAGAAAATGGCACGCCTGCGTTTCGCTTGGCAATGCCCTACGGATGCTGATTCCTCAACACTCACATTGAGCGACCTCTCATGCGAACTCTGATTCAAAACGCCACTTGCGTACTTCCAACGGAAACTCGACAGGCCGACGTGCTGATTGAGGATTCGAAGATTCTCGGCATTGATCCTCCGGCGGGAGCGGCCTGCGACGAGACGATCGATGCCGAAGGGCTGCACCTTCTGCCGGGAATCATCGACGATCACGTTCACTTCCGTGATCCGGGGCTGACTCACAAAGAGGATCTGCACACCGGCAGTCTGGCGTGCGCGGCCGGGGGAGTGACGACTTTCCTGGAGATGCCGAACACGATTCCACCGA
Organism: uncultured Planctomycetaceae bacterium; assembly: GCA_943787265.1. GTDB lineage: Bacteria > Planctomycetota > Planctomycetia > Planctomycetales > Planctomycetaceae > JABMPE01. Next base: position 13,558 of record CALSLT010000042.1, read on the forward strand.
CGACAACACAGGAAATCCTTAGCGCAAAGCTGGACATCGCCGCATCGAAATGTGTCGTAAACTACGGGTTCTACATTGCCGCTTCGACCGAGAATCTTGATGAACTGAAGAAGGCAACTCGAACGCCAGGCATCAAGATTTTCATTGGCTCAAGCACTGGCAATCTGCTCGTTGATGACCAGGACGCTTTGGAAGCCATCTTTGCGGAAACGACGTTGCCCATCACGGCGCACTGCGAAGATGAAGCGACTGTTCGGGCGAATCAGGCTCGGATCGAAGCGGAAGGCTATACCGGACACAGCGATCATTCGAAGATTCGCAACCACGAGGCGGCGACGATCGCGACCGCGCGAGCTGTCGACCTTTCACGGCGGCACAAACATCGGTTCCACGTTGTTCACGTCTCGACGGCGAACGAGATCGAGCTTTTCGCCGATCACGGCGGATTGCTGACGGCCGAAGCGTGCCCGCATCATCTGTTCTTCAACGTGGACGATTACGATCGACTCGGGTCCAAAGTTCAGATGAACCCGGCGATCAAGACGAAGGCTGACAACGAAGGATTGTTTGCGGCGTTGCTCGACGGAAGAATCCAGGTCGTCGCGACTGACCACGCGCCGCACACTCTGGAAGAGAAAGATCAGCCCTACCCTCAGTCTCCTTCCGGGCTGCCGGCTGTTGAGAATTCGCTGCCACTGATGCTCGACCAGGTTCATCAAGGCAACTGCAGCCTCGACCAAGTGGTTTCATGGATGTGCGACGCTCCGGCTCGCGTCTGGGACATGGTTGGCAAAGGTCGAATTCAGGAAGGCTACGACGCGGACCTCGTGCTGGTTGATCTGGCCAGATCAGCTGAAATTCGCAATGAGAACCAGACGACAAAATGCGGCTGGAGCCCCTGGCATGGGAAGACACTCACCGGATGGCCGGTTCGAACAATCGTGATGGGGCGAACCGTCTACGCGGATGGCAAGTTCGACGAAACTCCGGCCGGCACAGAAGTTCTCTTTGAGCATGAGAGAGGCGGTTTCTGGGCGTCCACTTCGTAGGTCAGGCTCTGCCAGACCGAATCGAAATTTGCTGTAACCTTCCTTAAATACACGTCTTGCAGCCTGTCGCCTTATTTCGTCGAAACACGAATAATGCTCAAATAAATCCACGAGGCCGCGCGTCGTTATCCCGAGCCCGCTCGCAGAGTTGGCTCATCACTCAACCTGACGAGTCTTCTGCTGCTGTGCCAAATTCTGACGGTGAGGATCGGATCGAGCCGGATTCTGTTGCGGGCCTGTACCGCCAACATGCGGGTGAGATGCGAGCGTTTCTCGCCGGCGTCCTCAGAGATCGTGAACTGGCTGACGAGGTGCTGCAGACGGTTTTTCGAAAGGCGTTGGAGAAGGGACACACGGCGACTGAGAACATCCGCAGCTGGCTGTTCAAAGTCGCCTGGAATGAAGCGATGCTGGTTCGAAGAGTTCAGACTCGACGAACGGGTGGGCTCCAGAAGGCGGCTCGAAGTCGTGGAATTTCGGAGCAGACTCCTGAAGTGAGTGAGTCGGTAGCGGTTCGAAAGGAAACGGTCGACCAGGTTCGTCAGGCGATTCAACAGCTTCCTGACGAGCAACAACTGGTTGTCAGGATGCGGATTTACGAGGAAAAGAAGTTCGCGGTCATTTCAGAAGAGTTGGGACTTCCGTTGGGGACCGTCCTGAGTCGAATGCGGGCTGCGATGATGAAACTGGAAAAGTCACTCGGACGACATTTCGACGAGTGAAGTCATATCGATGCCGATCTTTAAGCCAGGCATTGTCGGAAACGAATCATGTCGGAAGTAATGAAACAAACAGAATCGAATGACGAGCCTTTGAGTTGGCTCGCGTTCCGCTATGTCTCGGACGAGATGTCAGATGTGGAAGTTGACGCGTTTGAGGTCCGTCTGAACCCAGACTCGCCAGAGTTTGACCTTGCTGCCTGCGAAGCAGTTGCCCGGGCGGTCCAACTTAATGATGCAGTCGCTATGGCCTCCGAAGCTGCCGTTCGCCCCGTTGTGGAGCAGGCAAGCGGTCAGACCAGTCGGCGTGACGTGACTGCTCGTCGTGTCAGCCTGATGGTGGCATCGGTCACCGTGATAGCGGTTGGCTGGGCATTGACGCTGCCAACATCTCCGCCACGTGGCCAAGTGGTTGACTCCCCTGCCCCGCAGTCGGTTAATTCACCATCTGACGACGCAACCGGCGAACTGGTCCTGATCTGGGCAGATTCCGGCGACGAGTTGTTGTCAGCAGTTGAAGAAGTTCACGTTCTTCCTGCGGATGCCATGCCGGAGTACCTGAGCCCGGATGTGCCCGATTGGTTGCTGGCGGCCGTGCAGACTCATGACGGTTCTTCATCCAATCCTGAAGTCATGGAGAATTGACGTGAAGCAGCCTCACCGAATGCTTCATTCACTACTCGCAGGCATGGTTGTCGTTGGCTTTCTGGCCGTGACAACGCAGGCTGAGCCTCCACGTACTTCCTCAAAAAAGCCTGTGAAGAAAGCTTCCGGTCGTGAGGCTGCAGCTTCGCCCTCGGCTTCGAAGACTTCTGCCAGCTCCAAGGCTTCGGCGAGAAGTGGCAACAGCGTTGAAAAGCGTCTCGAACCAATCAGCAAGGATCGAGCAGAGGCCGCAGTGCGATTCGCGAGAAAGCACCACCCCGAACTGGCAAAGCTGCTGGAAGGGCTACGAAAGTCTAACGACAGACATTATCAGGCCGGGTTACGAGCTCTGACGCGAGACGCTGAACGTCTTGCAAAAATGGGCGAACGCAAGGACGAGCGTTATCCTGTTTCGTTGGAACTATGGAAACTGGATTCTCGGATTCGGTTAGAGATCGCACGACTGTCCATGTCGCCGGACGAAGATTTCGAGCCTCGGCTTCGGCCACTGATGGAGAAACGGCAGGCGGCTCGTGTACAACTGGTCAAAATTGAGCGACAACGAACTGCTGAGCGGCTTGCGAAATACGACGAAGAGCTGAAAACTCTACAGTCACGATCCGACGGACTGGTCGGATCTGAAATTGAGCGATTGAAGAAAATGATGGCGGCACGAACTCGAGCAAAGACTTCGCGTCCCCAGACTTCTAAAGACACTGCTGCCGCGCCCCCCAAACGGAAGCCTTCAAAGTCGAAGACTTCTCGTCCTGCAAACTCACCCACCACTTCGGCAGACTGACGCCCGTCAGCCTGTCGCCCACCTTTGGCGATGGTTTTCGAAATTCGAAGCTACCCCGCCTGATTGTTTATTGATTTACAGAATTGAGGAGTGCCATGAAGAGCCACTTCGGACTATCGCTGCTGATTATTGCAGCTTCCACAGCAAATATTTTTGCGGCGGATGCTGCGAAGGTTCTGCCACCAGCGGAGGAACGATTCAGCACGAGCGACGTTGAAGAAGTACCAAACTTCCGACGTCACATGGTGCCGCTACTCGGAAAACTTGGCTGTAACAGCCGAGCTTGCCACGGCTCGTTCCAGGGCCAGGGTGGCTTCCGACTTTCACTGTTCGGTTACGACTTCAAAATGGACCACGAAGGTCTGGCCGATCGTGTCGACTCAGAAGACCCGGCAGGCAGCTACGCCATCCAGAAAGCTCTATTGGAAGAGCCTCATAAAGGCGGCAAGCGGTTTGACAAGAACTCCTGGGAGTACAACGTTTTTGTTAAGTGGATCGCCGGCGGTGCTGAGACGATCGATGTCGAGAAAACTCCGCGATTCGAAAGACTCGAAGTCACTCCGAAAGAACTTCGCTTCAAGAAGGACGGCGAGAAGCTTCAACTGAAAGTTGTCGCCGTCTGGTCAGACGGAAGTCGTGAAGACGTGACCTGCCTCAGCCGATTCCAGACGAACGACGAAGTCATCGCTGACATCTCAAAAACAGGCGAAGTCGCCAGTCACCAGGCCGGAGACACGCATGTCGTCGTCTTCTACGACAACGGCGTTCTGCCAATCCCAGTCATTCGTCCCGTCAGTTCGCAATTCGGCAAGAACTACCCACTGGTCGAATCGAATTCAAAAGTCGACGAACTGGTGATTCAGAAACTGGCCAAGCTGGGCGTCGTTCCTTCAGACGTCGCTGGTGATTCCGAATTCCTGCGTCGAGTATCGCTCGACATGACCGGCACACTGCCAAGTCCACAAGAGATTCAGAAATTCGTCGCCGACAAGCGAAAGAACAAACGAGCATTGAAAGTCGACGAACTGCTTTCCCAACCAAGCTACGCTGCCTGGTGGGCAACGCGTTTTGCAGACTGGACCGGCAACAGCGACGACCAACTCAACAATGTCACGCCGGTTCGCGGAACTGCGGCCAGGGACTGGTATGAATGGCTTCGTGTTCGAATTGAAAAGAACACACCGTACGACAAGATTGCCGAAGGCTTCGTACTCGCTGGGAGCCGTGAGGCGGGCGAAACGTATCTCGAATATTGCGAACGGATGGCGAAGCTTTACAAGAAGACGCCGAAAGGTGAATCGCCCGAAGCGTCGTACGCCGACCGCTCAACGATGCCGCATTACTGGGCACGCCAGAATTTCCGATCCACTGAGGATCGGGCAATCTCTTTTGCGTACAACTTTCTTGGAATTCGCATCCAGTGTGCTCAATGCCACAAACATCCGTTTGATCAATGGACGATGGACGACTTTCACGAGTTCAAAAATTTCTTTGCGAATACGCAAACAAGAAATAGTGCTGACTACAGGAAATTTTCCCCTGAGATTCTCGCGAAGCTCGACGTCGACAAGACATTAAGAGGTAACACTCTCCGTCGAGAATTGGCTAAGAACGTTGCGGCTGGGGACCTTACTCCGTTCGATGAGGTTTGGACGATCAAGCCGGAATTACCTCCACCTCCGAAGCGGGACAAAAAAGGCAAGGTTATTCGGACGAAGAAAAAGTCGCCGCCGGGGGTCAGGCTCGCGAAGCTGTTGGGCGAAGCCGAGAAGACTGATCTGACTCAATACGACGACCCTCGTCAGCCGCTGATGGATTGGATGCGGAATGACGAGAAGCAGCTCTTCGCCAAGTCGATGGTCAACCGAATCTGGTCGTGCTATTTCAATATTGGCATCGTTGAGCCTCCGGATGACCTGTCAATGGCCAATCCGCCGAGTAACGCGGCACTGCTCGACTACTTAACCAAAGGTTTTGTCGCGAGTGGCTACGATCTGAAATGGGTTCATCGCCAGATCGCGAACAGTGCTACTTATCAGCGAACCTGGGTTCCTAACGAAACGAACCGTATGGATGAGCGGAACTTCAGTCACTCAGTTCCTCGGCGAGTACCTGCCGAAGTTGTTATGGACGCATTGATCGCTGCAACGTCTTCTGACGATGAGTTTGCAAAAGTGCATCAGGACGTCTTGGACCGAAACATCGCGGAAATCTCGGCTGGTTCACGGTACAACGAAAACGCCAACAACTACGCGTTGTCCGTCTTCGGCCGATCAATTCGAGAGTCAAACTGCGACTGTGACCGTTCTCAGGAGCCAAGCCTTCTGCAGACAGTCTTCCTGCAGAACGACGCCGAAATTTACAACTTGATGGACCGAGGTCGCGGCGGCTGGATCAACCAGGTCGCTTCCGATCTGGACCTTCGGCAGACGAAAGTCGCACAGAGAAACGGGAGTTCGACCGCACGGCAAGTTGCTTCGCTGCAGGCTCAGATTAAGCGAGCAAAGGACCTGCTGAAGAAGGCTCAAAAAGGTAAGAACGAGAAAACTGCCGCTCAGGCCCAACGCAGAATTGCCGGGCTTCGCAAATCACTCGAAAAAGTCAGTCCGCAAAGTGCGACTGATGATCCTGGATTTGCTCAAAAAGCGGATCCTGAAAAACTGCAGGAGGCTGTTCGAGAGACCTATCTCCGAACGCTCAGTCGGGAACCGAAGAAGGATGAACTTGATAAGGCACTCGCCTATGTCGAATCGTCCGACGATCATCTCAACGGAGTTCGTGATTTACTCTGGGCTCTGCTCAATACGAAAGAGTTCATCGTCAATCACTAACAACGAATTGCCGACGACACGACATCGTCTGCTCGCCGACTCAGCACTCAATTAAAACTACACACAAAAAAGCCATAACTGCCCAGTGGGCACCTCTGAAAGGACTTTCCTTATGACGCTTCATTCAAACTGCGAAGGTGCGACGCGACGTGATTTTCTCAAGGTCGGAGCCATCGGAGCTTCGGGCCTGACGATGTCCAACTATCTACGAATGGCAGAAGCCGGGCAGGTCAAAGAAGGTAAGGCTAAGGCCGCGATCTTCGTCAATTTGAACGGTGGCCCATCTCACATGGACACGTTCGATTTAAAACCAGACGCACCGGATACGCACCGCGGTGAGTTCAACCCGATCGACACCAACGTACCCGGAATTCAAATCTCTGAGCACCTTCCAAAGCTCGCTCAGTGCCAGAACCTGTTCACCATTCTTCGCGGTGTCAGCCATACGCTGGGAGCTCATCGCTTGGGAACTGAGTACGTTAATTCGGGCAATCGTCCGCTGCCGTCGCTGGAGTATCCCGGTTACGGAGCCGTGATCAGCAAAGAGATGACTGCTCCACGGGACATTCCACCGTTTGTCGCCATTCCGAAGAGTGCGCAGAAGCCGGGCTTCCTGGGTGTTCGATACGCGGCGTTGAATACGGGTTCGACTCCACAGTTCGGACAGCCTTACAGCGTCCGAGGAATCAAGCTGGGCAACGGCGTAACAATTTCTGAAGTTGAGAAACGCCAGAACCTGCTTCGTGACCTCGACACAACGTTCCGTAACGTCGAGAAGGACAACCAGCTTCTCGATGGTCTGGATCGATTCTCGCAGCAGGCTTACTACATGATCACGTCAAAGGCTTCGCGAGAAGCATTTGACATCAGTAAGGAGCCGAAAGAATCCTCCAGCCTGTTTGGCGAAGACGGCTTCGATCAAAGCTGCCTGCTGGCGACGCGACTTGTCGAAGCGGGCACGCGTTTCGTGACAATCACCCTTGGCGGTTGGGATACCCACCGTGATGGTTGGAATGCTTTGCAAAATCAAAGGCTTCCAGTACTCGACAGCGGTCTGGCCGGACTATTCCAGTCATTGGAACTGAAAGGGTTGCTCGACACCACGACGGTTTACGTGACGGGTGAATTCGGGCGAACGCCGAAGATCAATACCGAACGCGTCGGCCGAGACCACTACCCTCGCTGCATGTTCATGCTGATGGCTGGTGGCGGCGTTAAAGGTGGTCAGGTTCTGGGTGAGTCAAATGAACTCGCTACATTGCCGAAAGACGAAGTTGGTTACTCACCGGACGACGTCGCAGCCTCACTCTACCACACGCTCGGCATCGATCATCACACGGAATACGACACCAACACGGGACGTCCAATCATGGTTGTCCGTGATGGAAAAGTTATCAACGAGCTGTTCAGCTAAACGACACCCAACATCCCGGACGTCACACTGCTGATTTCCGGGATGTTTTTCTTTGCTGACCGGGTTTATTGCGAAACTCACGTTATGCGAACCGGTTAGGTTTATAGACAGAATGACTCGGCCCCTTGCACCTGCAAAGTCGAGTACCTGGCTATGTCTCGGCAATCCAACTTTCGGCATGAATCGTTGATTGCATACTCCACTGAAGTCTTAGAGGCCGAAGGCTGTTTTCGGCTTGTCACTTTCTTAAGTATGTGGTCTGGCAACAGACGAAGGAGAATTGAAGATGAAGGTACTGAAAACTGTATTGATGCTGGCACTGACTTTGGTCCTGGCAACGGGCGCCGTCGCTGAAGAAGCCAAGAAGGGCGAAAAAGGAAAAGCCGGTGCTGCGAAAAAGGAAGGCGCCAAAAAAGAAGGTGCTGCAAAGAAGGGTGACGGCCAGAAGCGTCGAGGCGAAAGAAAGGCTCCAAGCATCACTGCACGGTTCACCGCCAAGTTGGACCTATCGGCTGAGCAGAAAGAAAAGATCGCCGCCATCGATAAAGAATTCGCAGCCAAAGCCGCAGAGATCAACAAAGCTTCACAGGCGATTCTAAGCAAAGAACAAGTCGAAGCCCGCAACGCTGCAATGAAGAAGGCTAAAGAATCGAAAGACAAGAGTCCTGAAGCTCGCAAGGCTGCTTTTAAGTCGGTTCAGGACGCGGTCAAAATGACTGATGAACAAAAGAAGAAGATGGAAGACGTCAACAAGTCACGAAAAGAACTCTCTGGACAGGTTATGGCCGCCCTGAAGAAGGTTCTCACTGAAGAACAAGTTAAGAGTCTTCCACAGGCTCGCCGTGGTGAAGGAAAAGGCAAGCGTCCTGAAGGTGGCAAAAAGCCAGCCGGCGATCGCAAGAAGAAGGGCGAAGCCAAGAAAGACACAGCCAAATAGTTAGTAACAAATAGCATTCGTGGAGGTCTAGCGGGCGCCGGAATTACTTGATTCCCGTGCCCGCTTTCTGATTGCGTCTCACAGAAAAGGTTCGGTGATCGAGGATTACGGGGCCGATTCAGACATCGATCCGACGTGAATTCAGAACAAGTCATGAATTCGAACGCTTCTCGTCAAAGTCTCAATTACGACTCATCAATTGATCGATCAATAGCGTGCTTGAGAAGCCGGTCGTCGTTTACCATCGTAGCGAGATCGACGATTTCAAAGTCGAATGGTTGTCTGATCGTCTCGGTTACTCGGAAGGCACATCTGTTGCTTCGAGTTCACTCTCAATCATGTCGCCCTCGAGGTCACCCGAGGTTGGGATCGATTCGAAGTCCAACTCACCAACCTCGCTGCTGCTGCTGCGACTATCCTCTCCGTCACCGAAGGAAGAATCAATATCTAATGGGTCGGCGTATGGCTGAAAGGCATCCCCGCTATCTTCTCCAGCAGCAGACGGTCCTCCTCCAGCAGACTCGCTGCTCCCAGAACTTTCGTTGTTGGAACTTACCGCATCGTCAGCCCCGTCCGAATTCGACTGACCACAGTCTGAGGCTTCTGCCGCAGAAACGGTATAGGACGTCCTTTTTCCACTTCCAGACCCGGCCTGAGGACGATGGGCCGCTCTCATGGCCGCAAGCGCTTGCACCTCACTGTATGCGAGAACACATCTTGTAAATTGTCCGGCTGGCTCGAAAACGAGCGATCCGGGACTCGCCACGAATCTAGAAATTAGAATTGGCCATTCCTGTTTCCGATTCCGCTCATCAACTCGTCGATCTGGTCTCTCTGAAATTGCACCGGACTGCGGTAGTTCTCCCACGATCAGGCCACCGGTCGGTCGCGGTGCCGAACGCGTCGGCGACGTACCGGATTTAGACTGTGACTTTGAAGGTTGCATTCGCCGACCACCACTGCGAATAGACTCTCTGGTGGATGCTGGGTCACTGCCTTCTTTGCACTTGGCCTTGCGCGATACTCGCGTATCGAATGCCTGCCTTGCGAGTTCCGCAAATGGTCCCAAGGTCTTCGAATCATCTGGTGCCAACGTCTCAAGCGGCAAACTAACTTCATGTGTTGACTTGAAGTGGGCCCAAATGACGACGCGCCACTTGAGGCACTTCTGGCGTCTCTTCCAGTCTGGCACGCATTTCGTTCAGTGAGCCGAAAGCAAATTCGAGCGACTTTCGCTTCGCCGCGGTGAGCGAAGATACCGATTCGTTCGTGGACACGCATTTGCCTGCCGCGAACCACATTGTCTTCAAGCGGAATCCCTCTTCGTCCGCTGTAAAACTGTAGTCACGTGCGAGAAACCGAACAAACTTCGCTTCGCCCCCAATTGCCTTTCCGTCTGATCTAGTCCACGTCTTGCGATGCTGAATTGCCCGCCAGTCGTCCGCGAGGATAGACGGTACCGTCATCCGCGTGTCGTCGACTCGGAATGTGGCGGCTTCGGATCGTTCCACGATCATTGAAGCCACAACCATGAACGTCAGTATTGTCACGCGCACTCGTGCTACTTGCTGGAACTGGCGACTGTTCCGGTCGCTGCCAAGTCTGTATCGAACTTTGAATGCGTTCATGAATTATTCCAACGCGCTAAATTCGGGCCCAAGGCGTCACGTCTATTCACGTCTGCTCTAACTGTGACGCAACGGTCAGAGTATGCACAAACAGCCCTCAACTCAACATCGACGTTGGAGTTTCCAATCCTTTTGACACATGTGCCGAATGAATTCGACCTGGTCTGCATGAGACTTTCGGCATGATCACTGCCCAATTTTGCCTTCACGCTATCCACAAACCGGGCGGAATGGCGGAAAAAACGATGTGATCTTTGGAAGAAGGTCCGCCCGAAGCTGGCTGGTTATCGCGTGCTCGCAGAACGCCGTTTTGCCACGAACGATCTAATCGGAGTGTGAAACCAGAACGGCTACGCTTCTCGAAACGGTCGCATTTTAACCCGTTGTCCTTAAGCACTATTTTTTACCGAACGACATCGGAGACTATTCAAGCTGGCCGAAATTCGAAATCATTCGTCAATCGAACTGCCAGTTTACATCCGGCGAAGCGTTCCGCATCGCCGCCTCAACTACGAAATCAAAGAGCAATCACATGACTGACCCAAACCACGGCGGATTCACAAGACGCGACCTTCTCAACCGAGCTGCCGGAGCGGCTGCGATTTCTACGGTTGTTCCAGCTCTCGCAGCGTCGGCTGCTGATTCGGAGAAAGCAGCAGTGAACGGGCGAATTAAACAGTCGGTCGTCTTCTGGTGTTTCAATGTGGCCGGCGACGAATGGAACATCGACCAGACCTGCAAGATCGCGAAGAACCTCGGTTGCCAGTCGGTTGAACTTTGTGGTCCCGAAACGTGGGGAAGTCTCAAGAAGCATGGCTTGACCTGTGCCATTGCTCCCAACGGAATGCCCGGCGCTCCGTTTATGAAAGGGTTGAACAATCTCGACTACCACGACGAAGTCATCACTCGCACGAAAGAAATGATCGACAAGTGCTCGGACGCCAACTTCCCCAGCGTCATTGCCTTTACTGGGTACAAATGGCGAAAGGCCGAAGACCCGAACAGTGGAGAAATCCCACTGGAAGAAGGCATGGCCAATTGCGTGAAAGGTCTGAAGACGCTGGCCGCGTACGGTGAGAAGAAAGGCGTGAACGTCATCCTTGAACATCTCAACACGCGAGATGATTCGCATCCGATGAAGGGCCATCCTGGCTACCAGGGCGACGATGTCGACCAGGTTGCGGACATGTTGCGAAGCGTTGGCTCTGAGCGAGTCAAGCTTCTGTTCGACATCTACCACGTTCAGATCATGAACGGCGACGTCATCCGTCGAATCGGCCAGATGAAAGACATCATCGGCCATGTTCACACCGCCGGAAATCCAGGTCGAGCCGAACTCGACGACAAGCAGGAAATCCTTTTCCCCGCGATCATGCAGAAGCTGATCGAAATCGACTACAAAGGGTTCGTCGGTCAGGAATTTATCCCGACGCGCGACCCGCTGGTCGGACTGACTGAAGCCGTCAAACTCTGCGATGTTTGATCAAGGGTAACACGAACAAGGAAGTCCCCCACCGCATTTTTCAACATTAGCAATCGAGTCACAGCACCATGAGACCAAGCAAAACGCTTTCGCGAATTCGTAACAACGAAACCGTTCGGATGTGCGCATTGGGGCACTTCATTCCGGCTTACGTCCGCCACGCGGCGCACTACGGTTTTGACTGCATCTGGCTGGACCTTGAACATCGGCTGATTTCTGAGCGCGAAGTGCAGTCGTTGCTGGCCTTCGCCCATCTTGCGGATATTGACATCATGGTCCGAGCCCCAACGCTCGAGAAAACCGGACTCTATCGGTACCTCGAAGACGGGGCTGCTGGCTTGATGATTCCTCATGTCTCGACACCAGAGAAAGCAGCAATGCTGGTCGACGCGGTCAAGTTTCCGCCAATCGGAAATCGCGGCATCGACGGCGCGGGTCTCGATAGTGACTTTCTCATTGGCGACTACGAAACGTTTCCGGACCGAGCCAACCGAGAAACATTCCTCGTCGTGCAAATTGAGACTCCGGAAGCTGTTGCAAACGTCGACGCAATTGCCGCAACTCCGGGAGTTGACGCCATGTTTGTTGGTCCGGGCGATTTAGGCCTTCGCCTGAAGCACGAGCAGACTGATATGACCTTGGAGTCGGCTTTCGAGCAGGTCGCAGCCGCCGCCGCGAAACACGGGATCGCATGGGGCTGCCCGGTCGGAACGAAAGAGGACCTTCAACATCGACGCAGTCAAGGTGGGCAACTGCTCAATCACGGCGGCGAATTCCGTGCTCTAATGAGCATGCTTGAAGAATGCGCAGAAAATTTCGAGTAACGTTTAAGCTTGAATGTGAAACGGGAAGACTCGACCTGGATAACGCGTCGTCGGTTTCCGCTGTTAATGTTCCGTCGCGTCGCCTTCGCATTGATTGGCAGGAATTGACGTAGAATTTTCTGACGGACTCTTGCATGAAGTCTCGAATCGATCGTTTGCTCTGCAGCCCCGATCATGCTGCGAGCCTCGTCGCGGACGGTCAAACTGTCGCTTGCGGAGGATTCGTTGGAGCTGCTCACCCGGAAGCGTTGACTGCCGCAATTGAGCGTCGGTTCCACTCAGGAACAGGCCCACACAATCTGACTCTCGTTTATGGAGCGGGACAGGGTGACGGGAAGTCGCGAGGACTCAATCATCTTGCTCACGACGGGCTCGTTCGGCGAGTCATTGGTGGTCACTGGGGACTTGTGCCGGGGCTCGGCCGACTGGCCAACGCGGGCAATATTGAGGCGTACAATTTTCCGCAGGGAGTGATCTGCCAGTTGCTCCGGGACATCGCAGCTGGACGTCCCGGATGCATCACCCACGTCGGACTTGGTACGTTCATTGATCCTGTAAACGATGGCGGTCGCCTAAATGACTCAACCACTGACGAACTGGTTTCGCGAGTTGACCTCGACGGTAAAACCTGGCTGTTCTACAGAGCGTTTCCGATCCACGTTGGCCTGATTCGAGCAACCGCTGCGGACCCGTTCGGAAATCTCGTCATGGACGAGGAAGCCGTCATCGGCGAAGTACTACCGATCGCTCAGGCAGCTCACAATTGCGGGGGCAAAGTGATCGCCCAGGTGAAACGACGACTTGACCGCCCTGCCCTGCCGAATCAGGTGAAGGTTCCGGGAGTCCTTGTCGACCATGTCGTCATCGCAGACGAGACCGACCACCCGCAAACATTTGGCGAGTCGCTTAACCCGGCATACTTCAGCCCGCAAACCGACAACGAATTACCGGGTGGGGGCCAGTCGGACAAGATGGCTCCGGGCGTTCGGAGAATCATTGCCGCACGAGCGTGCGACGAGTTACTTCCCGGAGCCATAGCCAACCTCGGCATCGGTATCCCCGAAGGCGTCGGATTGATTGCCGCGGAACGGCAAATTCTCGACCAAATCACACTGACACTTGAAAGCGGCCCCATCGGTGGAATTCCGGCTGGCGGTTTAAGCTTCGGCGCGTCGGCATGGCCCGAAGCCATTATTGATCAACCGGCGCAGTTCGACTTCTACGATGGCGGCGGGCTCGATTATGCGGCGCTTGGAGCGGCACAGGTCGACCAGCACGGAAACGTCAATGTGTCAAAGTTTCACGACCGAGTCGCCGGAGTCGGGGGCTTTGTGAACATCTCGCAGAACGCCCGCCGCGTCGTTTTCTGCGGAACGTTGACGTCGGGCGGCCTCGAAGTTGATGTCGCCGACGGTGAACTTCGGATTCTGAAAGATGGATCAATCCGCAAGTTCGTCCCACAGGTCGAGCAAGTTTCGTTCAGCGGACGAGTTGCCGTGGAGTCAGGTCGCGAGATCCTTTACGTCACCGAGCGAGCCGTATTTCAACTGACTCCAAAGGGGCTTCGTCTGACGGAAGTTGCCCCCGGGATCGACATCCAAACGCAGATCCTTAACCTGATCGACTTCGCACCGATTGTCGAAAGCGTTCGCCCGATGGACGCATCCTGTTTCGCCTGAAGATGTAAGCGGCAAACTAAATTTAATCTTCATCTTGTGAATCAACGCCGATGTCTGAACGACCGAACGTCTTGCTGATTACAACCGACCATTGGCCGGCGGACCTATTGGGCTGTGCGGGGCACCCGAACATTCAGACTCCGACGCTCGATGCGCTCGCACGATGCGGTCGACGTTTCACTAATGCCTACAGCGAATGCCCCGTCTGCATTCCCGCTCGAAGAAGTCTGTTGACCGGTCAGTCGCCACGGCTCCACGGAGACCGGACGTTCCAGACAACGCTGACGATGCCAGATGTTCCGACCATCGCAGACACATTTCGCAACGCTGGCTACCAGGCAAACGCAGTCGGAAAGCTGCACGTTTTTCCGCAACGTGCTCGCGCGGGATTTGACGACGTCATCCTGGCTGAGGAAGGGCGGCCTCACTGGGGAGTGTGGGATGACTACGACATCTTCCTCGGTGATCAGGGGCACGCGGGGCGTCAGTTCGACCACGCCATGAGCAACAATCAGTACACCGCTCGGCCGTGGCACCTGCCGGAAGATTGCCATGTAACGACCTGGACGGCTCAGCAGATGTCGCGCACGATTCGCCGACGTGATCCGACTCGGCCTGGCTTCTGGTACATGTCGTTCACGCATCCGCACCCGCCGCTCGTCCCGCCGCAACATTACTGGGATATGTACAGCGACATCGATCTCGACCAGCCAGTCTACGGCGACTGGCTCCCGATTCGTGGCACGATGCCTCTTCTGCCGGAACTAATCGCGGAACAAAAACCGGCCAGCCTGCATCGCCAGGTGACGAGCTTTGCTATCGGCTGAACGTCCAGCGCAATGGCTGGCATGTCCGGTCACCCCAAACAATTCGCACCGCCCTGCAAGGCTTCTACGCACTATGCACACATATTGACCATCAGATTCGGCTCGTGCTGGGAACGTTGCGTGAGGAAGGAATTCTCGACGACACGATCATCGTCTTCACGGCAGATCATGGAGACATGCTGGGGCGGCATGGTCTTTGGGCAAAGCGTTTGTTTTATGAAGGCTCGGCCAATGTACCGTTCCTGCTGGTTCCCCAGAAAGGCGACGACCGAGTTACCGAGAATTCGTGCGACGACCGACTGATCAATCTTCGCGATGTGATGCCGACACTGCTGGATCAGGCGGGAATTCCCATTCCAGATTCCTGCGACGGGATTCCGATTGTCGGCGACCGGCGACGCGAGCACGCCTACGGAGAATGCAACGAAGGGCCGATGTCGGCACGGATGATTCATGACGGGCGTTACAAACTCGTCTACTACCCTGCCGGAAACTGTCGGCAACTCTTCGACCTGCACGACGACCCGACTGAACTTCACGACCTGTCTGCCGACAACATCCACGCTGAAGAACTGGAGCGTCTGACCGTCCTGCTCTGCTCAGAACTTTACGGTTCCGACCAGGACTGGGTGAACGATGCTGGGGATCTCGTTGGGCTTCCCGATCAGGAATGTCCGCCGCTTTCTAATCGGGGTCTCGCCCTGCAACGCGGCGTTCACTGGCCACCGGCTCCAGTAACGCCGCCTGACATTGGCGAGACGAATCCAGGAACAAACTGATCAGCACGGTGGGCATAGCCCACCAGTCAAGCAGCTCTCTGGTGGGCAGTGCTCACCCTACAACAGGACAATTCGATGACGAGCAAAGCGACCACCGAATACCGCTATGAAAAACTGACATGGCCGGAAATCAACGACGCCGTTGAGCAGAACCAGGTATGCATCATTCCATGCGGTGCTGTTGAGCAACACGGCGATCATCTTCCGTTGGACGTTGACTTGATGTGCCCTGGTTCGATCGCTCGCGGCGTCGGTCAGGCTAATCCGGACAAGGTGCTCGTCCTGCCGACGATCGCGTACGGCTACACCGGTCACGTCATGGACTTTCCAGGCACGATCAACACGCACTACGAAACCTTCATCAAACAGGTTCTCGATGTGACGACGTCGCTCGCTTATCACGGTTTCAAAAAAATAATCCTGCTGAACGGCCACGGTTCGAACATGCCGAACCTTGACCTGGCAGCTCGCCGGACAAATCTTGAGACCAGTGCAGAATGTCTGTTGATTGCCTGGTGGCATCTGCTGACGGTGGATCCCGAATTCAACGGAACCTGGCGAGAAAGCACGTTTCCTGGCGGTTGTGCTCATGCCTGCGAGCTGGAAACGTCGCTCTACCTTTATCTGGACGAGGACGGGGTTCGTAAAGACCGAATCAAGAATCACATCAGCACGGTCACGAAGGACAACCCGTACATGTGGGTGGACCTGTTGGGCTCCGGAGCGGCCGCGTTAACGTCCTGGACAAGCAGTTATTCCGCTCGCGGCGTGATCGGGGAGCCCGAGCTTGCGACAAAGGAAAAGGGCGAGAAGATTTACCACGAAGGCGTGCGGCAACTCGACGCCATCGTTAAGTATTTCCAGGATCGACCGAAAGACGTACGAGTCAGACACCAACGTTCAAAGCCTGACATGCCCATGCCGTGGAATCAGAACGACATCGAGGAATAGTAATGCAGCCGCTAATTTGCCTGACACAATTAACGTTCGCAGCAACGTTCATTTTCGGTTGCTCGATTGCGGCGACTGCTGGCGAGTTGTTTCCTGATGAGTTAACAACGTTTTCTCCAAACGCCGCAAATCCCGTTTTCACCGCACAAGGCGATGGGCACTGGGATGTCAAAATTCGCGAGCGCGGCTGGATCCTTTTCGACAAAGAAGCGGAAGACGGAACTCCCGCGTGGCGTATGTGGTATACCGGCTACGACGGAACTCGCGAAGGACAAAAGAAGCTCGGGCTCGCCACATCAATCGATGGTGTGAAGTGGACTGCTCATCCTGGCAACCCGATCTACGATGACGCCTGGGTAGAGGACATGATGATCGTTCCGCATGACGGAACGCTTTACATGTTTGCCGAAGGAAAAGGCGACCAGTCTCATTTGCTAAAGTCAAAGGACGGCATTGCCTGGCAACGAGTCGGAGTCCTCGACGTAAGAAAAGCGAACGGAGAACCGATAGAGCCCGGACCGTTTGGAACTCCGGTGGCCCACCACGAAGGTGGCGTCTGGTATCTCTTTTATGAACGAAGAGATGCGGGCATCTGGCTGGCGACTTCTCGCGACATGAAAGTCTGGACGAACGTCAGCGGCGATCCAGTAATGGTTCCGGGGCCCGACGCGTTCGATGTTGACCTGATCGCGATGAATCAGCTCTTCAAATACAAAGGGCGATACTACGCTTCGATCCACGGCTCGAAAGCGGGTTCAAAACTCTGGGCCAACGGAATTGCCGTTTCGGACGACCTGAGGAACTGGCAGAAATACTCCGGCAACCCGCTTCGGCCGATTTCCGAAAACAAGTCCAGCGGCCTGTTCATCCATGACGGAAAGCAATTTCGCTTCTACACGATGCACGACCGGGTTCATGTGCATTCCGCTGTTTCGAAGTAACAAACTCGGTTCCGGTGCTTGTGTTGCCTTCCGGGTCTCGCAAGATCACGATGTTCGGTGACGGTTGGTAGAAAACGTCAGCCGTGTTCCGAATTCGACTTTCCGTCGCCACATGAAGTGCGGCTCTGAAACTTCAGGAGAAAAGTATGCGACTTCAAACCGTCGTTTGTCTGTGCGTTGCTCTGATTGCCGGATCGGTCGCTGCTGAAGATGCGACCAAAGATAAAGCCAAGAGTAAAAAGCCGAAGAAGGACAAAAACGTCATTCAATTGTTTGATGGCAAGACTCTGAAAGGTTGGAAGTCGACTAACTTCGGCGGCGAGGGGGAAGTTCTCGTCAGAGATGGCAATCTCACCTTGGAAGTGGGCTCAGACCTGACCGGGATCACCTGGCAGGATGCCAAGACCATCCCGCGTTCGAACTACGAGATCACATTTCAGGCAATGAGAGTCGACGGCTTCGACTTTTTTGTCGGACTGACCCTGCCTATTCAGAAGGGCTACGGCACGCTGATCTGTGGTGGATGGGGCGGCGGGGTGTGCGGGCTTTCGTCGATCGACAGCTACGACGCTTCCGAGAACGAAACCACGTCTTATCGAGCATTCAAAGCCAAACAGTGGTACAAAATCCGGATTCGCGTAACCGATGAACAAATCAATGCATGGATTGACAACGAAGAAATCATCGATGTCGGGATTGATGATCACAAATTTTCAGTACGAATCGAAGTCGATGCATCGAAACCGCTGGGATTTTGTACCTGGCAGACGACGGCGGCTCTGAAAGACATTAAGCTCCGCAAACTGACAAGAGCTGACCTTGCGAAGAAGCCGGAAGCCAAAACAGAAAAAGAAGCAGGCAAGTAGTCGCCAGGCCACAATCTGAAATAACAACCCGGTTTCCTCGGGAGACCGGGTTCTTTTTCTTTCTAAAGCCAGGATTTCTGAAAACAATGGATGATGCGTACCTCGTCAAGCCGGTAACCGAACCGGTTCGAGGATCAATTCGGCCGCCCGGCTCTAAAAGTCTGACGAATCGGGCGTTGATTACCGCTGCGCTGGCTTCCGGCACGACGAAACTGACTGGAGTTCTCGCCAGCGACGACACGCGGGTCATGGTGGAAAGCCTGAATCGCCTGGGTATTCCGGTGGCTCACGACGTCGAAAACTGCACGATGGAAGTCGCTGGCTGCGGCGGAAAACCGCCTGCCGAGAAGGCTGACCTCTGGCTTGAAAACAGCGGAACAAGCATCCGTTTTCTCACAGCATTCTGTGCTTTAGGAAACGGCGAGTACCGACTCGACGGCAATGAGCGCATGCGGGAACGGCCAATCTCTCATCTCGTTGAATCGTTGAACCTGTTCGGCGTTGATGTCGAGTGCGAACTGGAAACAAGTTGTCCGCCAGTACGAATGATGGCCAAAGGATTCTCCGGCGGACGCACATCAATCGCGGGTGACATTTCCAGCCAGTACCTCAGTGCCTTATTGATGGCAGCCCCGTGTGCATCGAATTCGGTCGACATCGAAGTGACGGGCGATCTGGTCTCCAAGCCGTACATTGATATGACGATGGGAGTGATGGCTCAGTTTGGAGCAACGGTGCTCTGCCCTGATCCTCATCGTTTTTCGATCGCTCCGCAGGAATACAAAGCGACAAACTACGACATCGAACCCGACGCTTCCGCTGCCAGTTACTTCTTCGCCGCCGCCGCTATCACGGGTGGTGAGGTGACCGTCGAAGGCCTCACCAGCTATGCACTACAGGGTGACGTTCACTTTGTCGAGGCCCTGGAGAAAATGGGCTGTGAAGTCGACTACGGCGATGATTCTATCACCGTCCGCGGCGGCCAACTCACAGGCGTCGACATCGACATGAACGCGATCAGCGACACGGCTCAAACGCTGGCAGTCGTCGCGTTATTCGCAGAAGGGCCGACACGCATCCGCAACGTTGGGCACATGCGTCACAAAGAAACCGATCGAGTCGCGGCGGTGGTCACTGAAATTCGTCGAATGGGCGTCGAGGCCGAAGAGCACGACGACGGCCTGACTATTACTCCCGGACAGATTCAGGCCGCTACGATTGAGACTTACGACGACCATCGAATGGCCATGAGTTTTGCCCTCGCCGGACTTCGAACTGAAGGAATTCGCATTGCCGATCCTTCATGTACTGGCAAAACCTATCCTCACTTCTTCAGCGATCTTGAAAAGCTCTGCGGTACGAACTCATGAAGAAACGTGACCCGCTTAGATTCCGCAAAAGCGAAGTTGGCCAGAAACGATTTCATCAACGAGGACGCTCGGCCGTTGAAGGTCTTCCAAGGCCGACGACCGACCGACAACTCGCACTTGTCATTCTGGATGAGCATAAGCGAACTCAAACTTTCGTCGGCCAACTACTCGACGAGAAGATTGAAGGTCTCGGACGCAGCTTCCCAGGCAGAAAACCGCTCGGCTCAAAAGTCGGTGATCAAAGTGATGGTGCCACTGCGGATGCATCGCCCTGGAAGGCATCGTCCAAGCCAGCGACGACGGTCAAGAATCTTTCGAAGTACGACCGACCATTCATCTCCGAGTTGGTAAATGGGGTCGTACGAAGGCAAGCGACATTAGATGCGTTGCTGGGTGCTTTCGTCACGCGGCCTCGCTACAGCATCGAAGATCAACTGTGGACTCTGCTGCAGCTTGGGTTGTACCAACTTGTGTTCATGCACGGCGTACCAGCTCACGCCGCCGTTCACGAAACCGTTGAACTTGGACGGTGGGCTCAGCAGCCTCGCTGGTGCGGCTTCATGAACGGTGTTTTTCGATCAATCGCGCGAGAGATTGACGAATCGTTTTCCGAGACGCCATCTGCCAGTTGCGTCCCGGTCAGCGTTCGTCCGGCATTGCTGAAAGCCCGAGCTGCGGCCAAAGAGCAGGCCGAATCAAAAGAAACAATTGCTGAACCAACCGCTCCGCCGCCGACAGTGACTCCAGCTCCGGCCGACTCTCCCTGGGCAAAAGCTACGGCGGCAACTTCGCCGCCCGCGGCTGAAGAACCAGCACCGGAACCGGTGGTTGAAGAGCCGACCGCTGAAGAAGTTGATCCGCGGAAGACTCCCGAGTTTCGCGTGACTGAGATCCGGTATCGCAGCATCGGCAAAGATGTTTTCCCGCCGCCAGAAACCGACCTCGCGGGGTATGTCACTGCGGCGTTTGGGCTTCCTGAGTGGTTGATTACTCGCTGGAGTGCCCGGTTCACTCCAGACCAGATGCTTCAAATGGCAAAATGGTTTGATCTTCGACAGCCGCTGACGCTACGAGTCAATCGGCTAAAGACAACTCGCGACGAGCTGCTGGCGGAAATGCAAGAGGCCGCCGCCGATGAACCCACCACGCTGCTGGAACCTGGCGATCGTCTGGATTCAATTCGCTACGAAGGTCCGTTTCGGATTGTCGATTTACCGGGTTTCGCTGACGGACGTTTTACTGTTCAAGATGAGACGGCCATGTCAGCGGCGGCGTTACTGGCTCCCAAGCCGGGCGAACGCGTTCTCGACCTGTGCGCCGCGCCGGGCACAAAGACGACCCATCTTGCCGAGCTAATGAATGGCGAGGGAAGTATTGTGGCGACGGACGTCGATCTCGGTCGCCTTCGAAGAATCGAAGAGAATTCAGACCGACTCGGTTTCTCGTCAATGATTGAGCCGCTTGTGATCCGCGAGGACTTGTCTGAACTTCCAGAAGGTCCATTCGATGCCATCCTGATCGACGTCCCCTGCTCCAATACTGGAGTGCTTGGCAAGCGTCCGGAAGTTCGGTCGCGGATCACGCCGGACGACATCGATGAACTGATCGTGACCCAACAGAAATTGCTCGATGCCGCCGCTTCGCTCGTGGCACCTGGCGGACGGATCGTCTATTCAACCTGCAGCGTCGAGCCCGAAGAGAACTCAGGTGTCGTCACGCAGTTCCTGCAGAAGTCTTCTGAATTCGAGCTAGTCGAAACTCAGGAATTCATCCCTGGAGATCCAACCGACGGTGGCTACCAGGTACTGTTGAAACGAATGTCCTAAGCATCGTCACTCGTGACCGACGGCGTCTGGAACAAATTTCGCCGAAGAATACGACAGTCCGGTGGACGAGCGAGCGGGCAATGCCGTACTACTATGAGGATTGGTACTGTCCAGTTCCCACCTCATAAAGGACCGCGCGATGAATCAACGGCCTGAACGTAACTGCCCCGATTGCGAAACGCCATCAGACTCAACCATTCTTGACGCTCTGGGAAGCCCAGTAAGTCGTCGCGGATTTCTCAAAACCGTGGGTGGAACTGCTGCCGCAATGGGCACTGCCCAACTTCTGCCTGGCGTCCTGCCCGCTCACGCGGCTCCGTCGGCGAAGAGTTCCGCTGAAACTGCCGTCAAAGCTCTGTACGACACATTCAGCGATCAGCAGGCAGCGATGATCTGCCTGCCGTTTGACCACAAACTGAGGCACCGTATCAACGCCAACTGGAAGATTTCCAAGGTCACGATCGGCAGCGACTTCTACTCAAACGACCAGCAAGACCTGATCACTCAAATCGTTAAAGGCATCACCAGCGAAGACGGCTACGATCGCCTCAGTCGTCAGATGAAAGCTGACGGCGGCGGAATCGGTCGCTACTCGATGGTCATCTTCGGCGAGCCAGGCACCGACAAGTTCCAATGGGAACTGACCGGACGCCATCTGACTCTTCGAGCCGACGGAAACAGCGCTCCGGGAGCAGCGTTCGGCGGTCCGATCGTCTACGGCCATAGCCCTGAAGATCCGGCGAAGAACCTCTTCTACTACCAGACGAAGCAGGTCAACGAAGTCTTCAAAGCTCTCGACGCAAAGCAGGCCAAAGTAGCGTTGCTCGAAGACTCTCCTTCCGAAGACGAAGTTGAACTGCAAGGTAAGAAGGGCAAGTTCCCTGGCCTCGCCGTTGCTGACCTTAGCAGCGACCAGAAGGAACTCGTCGCAGACACGTTGAAAGTTCTACTCGGCATTTACCGCGAAGAAGACGTCAAAGAAGTCATGTCGATTCTAAAGAAGGGCGGAGGCCTCGACAGCTTGCACATGTCTTACTACGCAGATGGCGACCTCAAGGGTGACAAAATCTGGGACGTCTGGAGAATCGAAGGTCCATCCTTCGTCTGGCATTTCCGCGGCGATCCACACGTCCACGCTTATATCAATATCGGCCTGAAGGCTTAATGCCTCAGACCTGCTGAATGGTGAAACAGCAACTGGGTGCTTTGCTGTCGAAACCAGAAGTTTCGAACGAGCCCCGAAACTCCTTGTGAGCTTCGGGGTTCTTACTTTAGGCACAGGCGGTCCCCATTCCGTCAGAGAGATTCGCAATTTCCGAGACATCCGGAAGGACACCTTCAATGAAACGCTGGATTTCCACCACGTTGCTAATCACTCTGGCACTGGCAAATGTCGGTGACACATTCGGTCAAAGGCCGCAGCAGAGACGCCCGGGCGAACGAGGATCAGGCCGAGCTCCTGGCGGTGGCGGAGCCGACAGGGCTGGCTCCAGTACACTGGAACGGACGGGGCTAAAAGTCGGGCAACAAATGCCTGACGTGACAATCTACGATGAAAACGGAGAGAAGTTTCCATTGAGCCGTGCGAAAGGCAAACACGCCGTGCTCGTTTTTGGATGCTTGACCTGACCACCTTTCATTAGAAACGTCCCCGGTCTGGAGACGATACACCGGGACTTTGGTCCCAAAGGCGTTCAGGTATTCTTCGTTTACAAAGCACTCGCTCACCCCGAGGGTGGAAGTAGTCCATACGTGACTCCGTTCACACTCAAAGAACGTCTTCTTCACGTTCAGGAAGCGAAGAAGACCCTGGGAGCTACCGTTCCCTGGCTGTGCGACACAATCGACAATGATCTGAAACATGCGTTAGGCGACAGACCGAATTCTGAATTCGTCATCGATCCTGACGGCAAGATCGTTGTCATGCGGGACTGGAGCAATCCCAGCACGCTGCGGTCGGATCTGGAAAAACTCGTCGGAGCAGTCGACAACCCGACTCAGGTTTCTGACCTCCATCTTAAAATCGAGACCACTCCCAAGCCTGCCGCCAGCGGCATCGTGAAGCGTGTTTCACTCCCGAATCAAGGGCAGCCGTTGCTCGTCGAGCCTCAGGAATCGAAAACGCCGTACTATGTTAAACTACGAGCCGAGGCGGATAACGATCTTCTGCGATCAGGTAAGGGCAAGCTTTATCTCGGCTTTCACCTCGACCCGATCTACCACGTTCACTGGAACAATCTGGCAAAACCACTCACTTGGGAAGTCACGTCAGCAGAAGCCGTCTCTGTAACACCCGCCAAAGGGACTGGTCCAAAGATTGATGCCGAATCGGACATCGATCCACGGGAGTTCATCGTAGATGTTGTCGCGGATCGCGACGCTGGCCCGTTCGAGGTGACAGTCAAATACTTTGCGTGTAACGATGAGCAGGGCTTCTGCATTCCCGTCACGCAGACTTATTCGGTGACTCTGAAACAGGATCGAGACGGCGGCCAGGCAAGACGATCCGGCGGTGGTCGCGGACCTGGAGGCAGAGCCCCCGGCGGCAGACGTCCGCCTGGAGGAGCTCCTGGCGGATTCTCAGTCGCTAGGCTGATGTCTTATGACAAAAACAAAGACGGAAAAGTCAGCCGTGATGAAATGCCGCGTCAAATGACCCGCATGCTCGACCGAGCCGACAGTAATAACGACGATGCTATCGACGAAAAAGAAGCTGAAGCGATGGCAACACGATTCCGACAACGTTCGCCACAACAACGGCCCCCGCGTTAGAGGCAACTAACTTTGAAAACGCTGAACAGCCGAGCTTCTCTTTGAAGCTCGGCTGTTTCTATGCGCCAACGATGAAGGCGACAACGACTGTCTCAGTCACGTTGAACGTTAAACAATCAATCGATTGTTAGTTCAGGTGACGATCTGCAAAATCAAGAAACACTTTCCAGTCTTCGGCCGACATCGAATGCTTTCCAGGACGAATGAAATAGCCCAATCGGCTGTCAATCAGCTTTCCCATTTCCGGTTTCGCGTCTTTCGCCAGGCCGTCAACGCCCAGAAATCGATAAACCGGGGCGGCAGCTTTGAGCATATTGAACTGGCCGTTTGGATCCGCCCATTGATCCTGTTCCGCGTTAGAAAACAAGACTGCCCGGGGAGCACACAGCGCTGCAAGGCAATGCTGATCAAACGGAAGTCGATCAACCTGTTTGTTGAATTCGGGAAATGTGTCGCTGAACCAGTGCGGGAACGATGTGTTGATTCGCTCAACCGACTCTCCAACATTGAATCGGTTGGGAGCGGTCCCGCCGCAACCGGCTTGGTGGGGAATCACGACTTTGATACGTTCGTCCAACGCGCCGGCCAGCAGTGTGGTCTTCCCCAGCCGAGAATGCCCCACGAGTGCAATCCGTTTTGCGTCAACTGATTGATCAACTTCGAGAAAGTCAATCACTCGGTGAACACCGTAGGCCCAGGAGGCAATCGCTCCCCAGTCGTGCTTGCCCGGCTCTGTTTGGCCCTGCTTAAAAAAATGAGGATGCACGCCGTCGGTAAAATCATTCTCGCGTTTGTCCGGATCAACATCGCCATAATAGAACGTGGCAAGAGCGTAGCCACGGTCGACAATCATCTCCGCATTCCACTTTTCGACCTGCCCGCCCCGCCCCTCTTCAAGGGCGACGTGATCCTTACAACCCGGGCAGTTTCCCCAGAACCAGGACGACTCCAGAGGTACGGCCGGATCATCGATCACCGTGTGATTGCCGCAGAAGTTGATCCCAACGAAAACCGGCGGAACGCCCTTCTGCGTCCTTGGAAGAATCAGCAGCAGTTCAAGCGGTGGGGTACCTTTTGGACCATAGCTCAGCGTGAAGCTCTTCCAGCTTGCCTTCCCATTGAACAGGCTCTCGCTGGACGCAGTTAACGTCGCCTTAACCGCGGTAGGATCTGGCAGATACCCGTACATGTAGTGCTGAAACAGAGCTTTCAGCTCAGGCCGGCGTTCTTCGTTCCACTGCTGCTTTGACGTGACCCGGGTGCCGTCCATCATGACGAGCGGATCGGGCAGTTCCGGATTGCTCGGCAGCTGATCAACTGGTGGGAAATCATCACCAGACGCCACGGCAACAACGAACAGAAGTACTGAGAGAGCGAGATAACTCATACGGATCATGCAGCGACTCCATTGGTTGGGATTTCAGAAACGGTATCTGAATCCTACTCAATAGACTTCACATTCGCAGGTTATAGCGAGTCGGCCGCTTCGAAAGTCAGTTCAAGTCGATCCGAGTATGGTAAACCCGCTGGCGGTCGCCTCTCAGCCGCAGGTCGTCCAGAATGTGCTCGACAGACGACTCAACAAAGTCATTAAAGAGCTGACGTGCCCCGAGCTTCACTTTCAGACGGAGGTCATAGTCAATGATGTCCGGCGATAACCAGATTGTGTTTGAGCGAACCGGACTTCGGATTGCGATCGTTGTGTGAGCAGCGGCTCCCGCGCGGACTGTCGCACTGATTAATTTTGCCCGATTTGCCACGTTGACGACTGGAAACGGTTGAGCCTGACCACGCGGCTGTCCGATTCCAGCAAACGTATTTGCCTTGAACCAGAAGAATCGGTTGTTGTTCGGTCTTACGGTACGCATCTCAAATTCAGCAGGAGCAGTGCTTCTTTCCTGCAGATCCATCCAGTCGAATAGTTGATGGATCTCCTCGTAGAACGATTCGTATCCACGCCCGATAAACTCGCTAAGCACTACGTCGTAGTGAGCAATCATCATCCGGTTGATCAAGGAAGCGTTCTTCTCAAAGACGTCCCGGTCAAGCTGCCCACTGACAATATACCAGGGCATTCGGCGGCCGTTCCGCCATATTTTGATGGTCAGATTCTGGATCTGCCCCGTGATTGGAATGACGCCTGCAAATAGATCCGGATGAGCGTTGCCAATGTCGAATGCAGCATCACCACCCGCCCCATGCCCGGCGAGAAACACTCGATTAGAATCGATGTTGAACCGCTTGAATGCGTCCCTTAGAGCCATCTGGACTCGATAGTGGGACTGTGGGCTGTAGGTATATTTTGTCGCGTTTTCGTCGAGATACTCGGGAGCGATGACAATGTACCCTCGACGTTGAGCTTGCAGAGGCTTTTCGGCCGTGCCCCCCCACCACCGAAGCTCCCATGCAGGATTCCGCTCGACCGCATGCAACGCCATGACCATCGGGTATGTATGGTCGGGCGAATACTCCGTTGGTAAGAGCACGTGATACTTCACCGCCGGTGCACCCGGCGGAACTCCAGCCATGCTTTTATTGACTTCAATTTCCGTCGCATGCCCCGCTTTTACTTCAGGTGTGCTGATCAACGGAGGAAGAAACGGAATCAACTCAAGTACTGATTCCGCTCCGACGCCCTCCAGCCCCAACAGGTCAGCTAGAATTTGAGTACGTTCCGCAGCGTCGGTCGACCGAATGTACCGAAGCATTTCGAAACGTGCCTGCCAGAGATTCATGGCCAGCGGCAGGCTGTCAATGGCTGACGCATCGCCGGAGACCCAACCAGAATACGCCAACGCAAGTTTCTCCGCAGGCGGCCTGGTCGAATCATCTGCCTGTTGCAGAAAAGGCCTCAGCCTCGGAAGCGTTTCGTAATTAAGTTTCTCTGCGACTTCGCTGCGCATAGCTTCCAATCGAATTCGGATAGCCTCGTCTTTAATTTCGCCCTGGAGCTCACCGAGTAGAGCGATCGCTTTCTCGCCGTCATCAATCGCGGTGTTGTAGTCAGTCAACACGCTCCGAACCTGGCGAAGAATGGCCGCACTCATCCCTTCAACTGGAAACTGCTTCGCCTTGGACCACGCAAGAAAGTGCTGGCCATTGCTTCGACGATCATTCAGTTCATCCAGAAGTTTCTGGGCAAGTTGCTGTTGGGCTTGAACAGTGAATTCGTCGACACGAGCTTCCAGGTCCGGAAAGTCGTTTGCAATCGCCCCCAACTCTGCCAGCGCCTGCAGATACAATTCCGCCTGCAAAAAGAATCTCACGATTGCGAAGCGGTCTTCCGGCTTCGTCTGGTCTGTGACTTTTCGAATCATCGAATCGACTGCCGCCGGCGGGATTGATCGGGTGGCGACGCCAAATTCCCAGTCGTATTTCAAAGCCGAGACTCGCATGAACTTCGGCCCAATCTCAAAAATCCCCTGATCAATGACGACCGGCCCGCGGGCGAAATTCAACGTAATTTGCCGCCGCCCATCGACATTAAATGGGGTCACATCTTTTAGCGGACCAATCGATGCAACTACGTTTCCGGCCGGTCTTCGAGGCAGCCTCAGATCAAACAGTTCCGGTGCTCCCAGCCCGTTGTTGTTCAATACGTTCGCGACTTTTTGTACGGGCACGTAGTAACGCCGCATTCCAGCGTCGATCATCATGACAGGCTTATTCTGCACCGGACCAACGTTGGGCGACACAGACGTAGAAATCGCCTGCACTTCGAACGGTCGGCCTTCAATGTAGAAGTTGTTCTTGAGGATGACCCCCTCAGCAAAGAGAACTCCGCCGCCAGCGACCAGGCATGTCGCGACGATCGCTGTCAACAAAACTAAACGCACTAGCGTTGGGCCGATATTTGATTGCTGGCGGACGAGTTGCATGGCGGACTTTCACTGAGGACATTCAACTATCGCATTATTTGAGCCTCGTTAGACAGAATCCAGATGGAGACTCGTGCACAATCCAGGAAACGCGACAGTGAAACTGGAGACTTCGCCCTGTCCCTACCACCTGATCAGCCCGGTCGATCCCCGAAGTCGTTGCAGCGTCCCCCGCGGTTGTACGGTACGTCCGATGAAGTAAGCTGTGCCCGTTTTACGCCCTGCTCAATCGGGCGATGTTCCATTTTGGCCAGAGCACGACTCAAGCATTACCGGTGACCAGAAATCAGGCAGGAGCAACGCCCATGTCAAAATTTGCAGTCATCGTGGCAGCCGCCGGCCGCAGCTCGCGGTTCGGGAGTGAGTCGGCTCGCGAAAAGAAAGTATTCCGCGAACTTCAGGGACGCCCCGTCTGGCTGAGGTCTGTCGAGGCCTTTGCTGATCGGGCCGATGTTGGCCAGGTCATCGTCGTCGTTTCGCCCGAGGACATCGAGTGGTTCAAAGAAAAGTACGCACCGAACCTCGGGTTCCGAGACTTGGACATCATCGCGGGTGGAGCCGAACGAGCTGATTCCGTATTGAACGCGCTGGCGGTCGTGAAATCCGACATCGACTTTGTGGCGATCCACGATGCAGCTCGACCGCTCGTCGTTAAACAATGGATCGACGATATCTTCGAAGCCGCGATTGACCACGGAGCGGCAATTCCTGCGACGCCTGTCGCCAGTACGCTGAAACGAGCCGACCGAAAGTCGATTACCGAAACCGTGTCGCGTGAGGGCCTGTTTGCGGCCCAGACTCCGCAAGTCTTCCGCCGCGAACTGATTCTCGAAGCGTACGCTCAGCGAGGTAACTTTGAAGCGACGGACGAGTCGTCCCTGGTCGAGCGAATGGGGCACCCCGTCCATGTGGTAATGGGGTCTCCGATGAATATCAAAATCACGACTCAGGAAGATTTGAAAATCGCCGGCGCAATGCTGAGTATCCTGCCAAAAGAAAAAGGCCTGGACGCACTCGCCCCCTCAAAGAAAGACGACGGTCTGGACTGGCTACTGGCAGGGAAATAGCTCCAGCCATTCCGGTCGATCGATCGGATGTTGACCTCTGCAGGGCCGCGTAACTTTGTCGCGGACGAGAACGTGCGTGATCGTTCGCAGCCTACTGCTTAACACGGCCCCGCTTCTGCATTACCAAAGGGCGTTTTTGTGGCCAAGGGACTGTCCGGTCGAAGATAGTCGCGAACTTCTGGTAGTTGTTATAGGGGACCGCGAGAACTTTCCACGCCGCAATGTGCTGATCGTAAACTGTTCGCATTTCCTTTAACGCCACCGTCTGGCTGGCATCCGCCGCAAGATTCTTCAGCTCAAGCGGATCGCTGCCCAAGTCGTACAGCTCTTCCGTAGGCTGAAATTCACCTTCGGCGTAACTCCAGAATATGTATTTTTGCTCTTTCGTGACGACTCCCAGACTATGCACTTCCTTGGGCCCCCAGACATTAATCAGTGGCAATGAGTGATGGATGGCTGCTTCTGGATTGTCATAAAGTGGAAGAAGACTCCGTCCGCTGAGCCCATTCGGAATGGCAACTCCCGCAAGATTCAAAATCGTCGGTGCAAAATCCACATTCCCGGTCAGCGCGTCGCTGCGAAACTTCTTGCCACTGCTTTCATGCCGCGGGTCAAACATTATCAATGGAACTCGGGACGACTCTTCGTACGGAATCACCTTCGAGCCGTAACCGTGCGAACCACACATGAATCCATTGTCGGACGTGTAAATGATGACTGTGTTTTCCGAAGTGCCCGCCTCAACAAGAGCATCGCGGATCATGCCCACGGCAACGTCAATCGCGTAGATTTGCTGGTAATACTTCGCCATGACTGCGTCGTACTTGTCGGCGTAATTCCAACTAAAGAAGCGTTCGTACTGCCGGCCCTGCCGGCTTTGCATCGAGAAATGTTCGCCATTCTGCCGGCCGTAATTAGCGGGCCTGGTAAATGTCATTCCAGCATAGATTTCATCAAATCGCGGATCCGGAGTCACCGGGTGGTGGGGAGCTTTGAAGCTGATCGAAAGACAAAAAGGCTTTTCACCTTTTGACGCGTTCTTAACAAAATCGCGACCAAACTCGCCGTATGACAATGTCGAATGTGGAAATTCCTTCGCGTACTTGAGCATCGATTTGTTCTTTGCCGTCGCGTACGACGTCTGACCTGGCCCGCCACCCCATCGATCGAAATCGCCTTCCGGCATTTCGCCCTTGCCAGCCGCATTCGGAGATTCTTTGACTTCAAACCCAAACTTCCCGGCAAAAGCAGTCGTGTATCCCGCATCACGGAGCAGCACTGGATAGGACTGTTTCCAGATATCCTGCATCATTGGGCCGTGCTCGAAATTGCAGCCCGTCCGATACTCGTACAGTCCCGTCATCACATTGGCGCGACTTGCCATGCAGATCGCAGTTGTGTCGTAGTGGTTGTCGAAGACGATCCCTTCCTTCGCGAGTTGATCCAGGTTCGGAGTCCTGGCCTCAGGTGCGCCGTAACAGCCCATCGAATAGGTGGCCTGATCATCCGCCATCAGAAAGATGATGTTCGGCCTCTGGTCAGCGCTCGTTGCCAGCTCAGCGCGAAGCACCGCAACGAGCAGAACCGACAGACCAACGATTCGTCGAAATTTGTATTGCGCATTCATTGCGGAGTATCCCGTAGGTCAGGCTCAGCCTGACGAAGTAGCTAGTTAAATTCACTAACGCAGTCAGATCGCTCTTTGATCACCGTCAGGCGATGCCTGACCTGCAACGACCTGGCCGCGCGTGGCTCAAGTCAGCCGAGCCACTTTGACGACCGTCGAGTGAAACGCCTGCTGCCCGGTGACCGGGTCCGGGGCAATCGGGAGAATCGTATTCTGATTCCATCCGTTGCCCGTGTTCTGCTGCCACTTCGAAGTGTCACCCGAAGAGCCATCCTGCCACCACATATTCCGCTCCCAGTCAGCGTCGCGGTACGTTCCCGTATCCATACCGTCGACCTTATCGCCGCTCGGTCGGCTCTTCTTTGCCTGAGCGACGTTGGTGTACTGGGTGTGGCCACACGAGTTGCTCATGGCGATGGCATTTGGGTGAATGCCCGGCATGGTGACAATGGGCACTCGCATTGATCCAGAAACGGTTCGGCCGTCCGCGTCGCGCTCTCCGTGATGCAGATGCGGTGCTGACTCGTCAAGCATTTTCGAGAAGTACGACGTCAGCTCAATCCAGTCGCCATCGTTCAAGCCGAGCTTCTTCGCGGTCGCCGGGTTCATCCACGCCGGATTGCTGTGGACGATCTCTGCCAGCCACTTGAGATGCATCGTTCGACCGTGGTTGTGCACGTTCCACTTGAAGCTCGTCATGATCAGCTCGTCGTCGGCCAGATTCTGATGCTCAGGCAGCGGCAGCCAGACCGGTAGTTGCTCAATTTCTACGTCATGGCCTGCATGACTTGCTGGCCGGCTTGAAGCTTTAGCCCCGCTTCGAGCAATCAGATCAGAGCAGTCTTCGTTGCGGCCAATCTTCTGGACAAACAGGCTGCGAACTTCGAACAGGCGGCTGGGTGTCAGGAATCCACGGACGGGCTTCCCGCCGCGCATGATCCCAATTCCCTTTCCGTCTTTCAGAATCACGCCGGTCTCATCTTCGACCGCCGCCCCGTCCATTGCGTCCGCTGAGACTTCCGCCACATATGGCTCGTAGAAGGGCTCACGATCAGTGTTTTCCCACGCCCCTTCTTCGAGCAGCCGGTCCAGGCCCGCTTTGCCCGTCTCGGGATTCTCGGGCACGTTCTTTGCCCACTCTCGCATGTAATCTTCAGTCGTTCCGTAGTCGTATGCGTCTTCCATCCCGCCGCCGATGCGTTTAGCGAGGTCTGGAAAGAAGTCACGAATGTCTCGCGCTTCGCCGAGTGGCTCGACCATCGGCGTGCGAATCCCGACGTACGGCCGAAGGTTGTAGGCACCACGAGCGTCCAGGTCCCACCGCTCAAGATACGTCGTCCACGGCAGAACGATGTCTGCATAGTGAGCAGTCTCGTTGTAGAAGCAGTTAATGCAGACGTGAAAATTGATGAGCTCTTCGCTGCTGAGCACTTCCTGAGTGAGGCTCTCTTCCGGCCACGTCAGCGGGCTGTCCAGGTTGTACGTCATGTACGCCTTGAGCTTCGCCCTCCCCTGCAACAGATAGAGATAAATGATCTCCCCGACCCGCATCCTCCGCCAGACGTTTGCCAACGGGTACTCCGGCGGGTCTTCCAGCACGCTATGCGTCTTTGCCGACGCTGGCATGGCCGGAGTCTTCATGTCGGGATCAACGCCGCTCCACGGACTCCAGCACCAGCCGCCCTTCTTGCCAACGGAGCCCACCAACGCATTCAATAACTGAATCGCGCGGTCGTTGTAGTAGCCGTTGAGGTGCGCGGAGCTGCCTCGATTACACATCGTCGTGCATGCGGGAGCTGCCGCAGCGAACTCGCGAGCGATACGAGCAATGTCTGCCGCCGGTACGCCACTCACCTTCTCCGCCCATTCTGGCGTGTACTCTTTGTAATGCTCTCTCAACTCTTCCATCGACACGTTGGTCCATTGCGTGATGAACTCCTCGTCGTGCAGATTTTCGGCCAGAATTACATGACCGATCCCCAACGCAACGGCACCGTCTGTACCTGGAAACGGAGCAAACCATTCGTCGCTGGCTCCGCCCGTGTTTGAAAGTCGGACGTCAAAGGTGACCAGCTTTGCGCCGTTCTTGAACCGACCATTCTGAATTCGAGTTGCAAACGAAACGTGCCCCTGATGAGCCTCAAAAGCGTTTGAACCGAAGTTGAGAATGTACTTCGAATGTTCAACGTCGTTGAGATCCCAGTCGCTTTCCCACAGGAACGTCAGGTTCGCTGCCCGGCGATTGCCCGAACACAACGACCGGTGGCTGAGTTGCGTCTTAGTGCCGAACGCGTCGAGGAATCTTTTGATCGCGTCCTTGCTGCGCTGTCGTCCCTGGTGAAACGCAAAGTCTTCAGGATGCCCGCTGTCGCGAATGTCGCCTAGTTTCTGAGCGATTTCGTCGAGAGCTTCATCCCAGGAGATTCGTTTCCAGCGTCCTTCACCTCGTTCACCAACTCGCTTTAATGGGTAAAGCAGTCGTTCGGGGTGGTATTGATGATTGAGTGCCGCCTGGCCGCGAGCACACAAGTGACCTCGACTGTTCGGGTCGTTGGGGTTTCCTTCGACTTTGATGATCCGGCCGTCTTTGACATAGCCGATGATGCCGCAGACTGTGCTGCAAAGCTGACACATCCCAGGCACTTTTTCGACGTCTTTGTACTTGTCGCGGTCGGGCCAGTTTCGTTTCGCATTGGGGCCGGGCAGTTTGCATACGCCTGGCATGTGGACATCCCCCTCTTCGTACGGGAGTCCGCGAATCTTCTGCCAGCGCTCCAGATCAAGTGGCGATGCCACGCCTGAAGGTTCCTTCCCCGTAATGCCGGGTTGATTCGGTGTCCCGTCGCCACTTGCCGGAGTCGCTGGCGATTCGCCGCGGCTACCACAGCCAGCGGCTCCGAATGCCGCTAGAGCCGCCGCTCCCAACTTCAGAAACTGGCGTCTGGTATCAGTCGCTGATTCGGTCGCGGTGGCTATGCTGGTCATCCGTCAGATCGACGCTTGTCTGACAAGCTGCTTCGTCCTGCGTATTTGGGTGAATTTGAGACATCTTCTATTCCGGAATTGACTGCAAACTAACGTTAACGTGGCCAGGGAACGCCGGACCGGCTTCCCACTGATCTCAGGTCGTCGCAGTCATCCACCTTCCGTCGCCTTGGATTCCTCTTTCCAGTTGTAGATGTTGTACGCCTCCGGGCTGAATGACTCACCTTCTCGCGGGACTCGTTCTTCGACTTCCACCGGAGCTTTGCCAGCAAACCAGGTCCGAGGCTTCGTGCCCTTTTCAGGTCGGAGTTGAGTCAAACCTTCATCAGCTTCCAACTCCGCCTTTGCCACGCTGATCTTAGATTCGGGATCATTCAGATCGCCAAAGTAGAGAGCCTCTGACGGACAAGTTGGGACGCAAGCAGGCTCCATCTCGTGCTCAAGCCTGTGGTAACAGTTGTGGCATTTGACTGCCTGTTTCGCGACAGGGTCCAGGTAGATCGCTCCGTACGGGCAGACTTCCGCGCACGTCCCATGACCGGAGCACACCTCGTAATTCACGGCAACTGTGCCGCCGACTTCTTTATGAAGCGCTCCGCACGGGCACGCCTTGATGCACGGTGCGTCTTCGCAATGCTGACAGGCCATCGGAAGAAAAACGCGAGCGACCTTCGGATACTCGCCGACGTCCTTGTAGATGGTCTGTCGAATGAACTTGCCGAGAGGCACATCATTCTCAGACTTGCAACTGACTTCGCAGGCATGGCAGCCGAAACACCGGCGAGTATCAACCAGCCAGCCCAGCATCTTGCCATCGTCTGGAGCAGTCATTCGCTCCTTCCAGAACGCTTCTGGCTGAAACTTCGATTCGTCTGCCGCTGGCGCTGCCGCTCCATCCGCTGAGCCTGTCTGGCCGGCAGCGATTCCACCAGCAACTGCGGCGGATGTTTTGCCGAGGAACTCTCGGCGCGAAGTCTTGTCCGTCAATTCGTCTGTCATCAAACGTTCCTGCTCTGCAGTTGCTCTTGTTGCACGGGTACTTCCAGACGATTCGCCTCGTCCCGCAGAAATCGTTGCGTGACCGACGCTACCGTTCCGTAAAACTGATCACTTTCACGATCAATCACCGCTTCAAGAAGTTCACCCGTCCAATTTAAGTGTCCGTTGAAGAATTGGCTGGCCAGATCATCGGCGACGGCGACGTCATCATCTGACGGCAGTTCGAGGGACTTCCGCAGAATCTGCCCCATCGCCCACAATTCATTCCCAAGATGATCGGGAATGATTGCAAAATCCCACGGTCCCTCGAAACCCACGACCGTATCAAATTCCTGCAAGCTCGACGTTACGCCGGTGTCGAGTTCTCCGCTCAGCCAGACGGACTGAATCGGCGGAAGATGCTCTTTAGGTCCGACGAATAGTCGGCAATAGTCTTCGTCAAGCGACGAGTGCGTGCCGTCTGCGTCCTGATCAGGCGTGATGCCGCCTAGTTGCTCCCACGCTGAACACAAAGGTTCCGACCGTAGCTGCTCCAATAGCTCACCAGGCTCTTCAGCCCATAACCGAGCAAGTAGTCGATAAACCGCCGCCCGTTCAGCTCGATCAAAATCCGTCGAAGCCATTGAATGCCTTTTTCATGTCGCGATAGAACAAGCACCATCCAGCATTGTGACGACTAACAGATTTTTCGCCAAGGAATGCAGCCCCAACGGAAGTCTCCGGACCGATCGGAATGTGGACAGCACCTCTCTGACTTGAATGTGCACACATTCTTGAAGACACCGAAAGTCTTCAAGAACGGCGTCTCGCCACTTCCACTGAACCTCGGGAGCATTCCAGACTGGGAATCAGAAGCCAGCCGGCGTCGTGCCTGGAGCGGTTTTCAACTGACCGGCCGAAGAGGCGGCGTGGTAGGGGATTCGGAAGACGATGTCGCCTTCCGCGTCAGGAGCGAACGAACTCACGACCTTATTGCCGGAATCGTCCACGCCGTCAGGGCCAACGGAATAGATCATGGCTTCGTCATTCGCGAATGAAAGCCTGAGTGGCCCACCGCCGAATGGGTCAATCGGTACGAATGACACGCCCGACCTTCGGACGGCTGTAAGCAGGTCCGGAGGCGGTTCAGTGTGCTCAAGTTCCCAGCGACGAACGGAAAGAACGCAGTGCAACGAATTGAGCGTTGTCTCCCACCATGTAGTTCTATCGGCGAGTTCGGTGAGTTTTGACAAGTCCCCCAAAAATGCAGTATCCACCAGCAGTTTCTTTTCGGATGCGAGAGTCGCCTCACGACGGATTTTTGCGTTGCTGCTGGAAACTTTGAAAAGCTCCGTCCAGATCGCATCCAACGTGTCCCGCTCGGCTTCGAAGTCTTCGGTGACGAAGGATGCAAGCTTCGCGTCGATTTCGGCGGCTCGGCTTGTCACATGCTCAACGCCGGCCTTTGACGCCAACAGATAGCCGGGCGATACCGAATCCACAACTGGCGGCTGGCTACCACCGGCGTGAACTTCGTTCGCAAGTCGAGTTTCCGGCAAGAGGCCAGTACCACTCCGCAAATCCTGCAGCAGAGTCCGCAGAAGCAGATACTCGGCACGCAACCCTTCGATGAAGGGGCTCATTGCTTCCGCTCGATGCCGAGTGATTAGCTGCGTGATACGGTCACAGTCACCGACAGTGAATTCCGGGCGAGCAACCAGATCAGGAACGAGACTGAGCATCGTTTGGTCAATTGCCAACGATGCCAACTGAGTTTCAATTCTGCCACGAGGCCTCAGGTCTCGACTAAGCCGCAGAATTCGTTCGATGTCCGAAAGACATGTTTCGACGACAGCCGGCGGTGCGGCATCAGAAGCTCCAGCCTCTCCCACTTTTCGTCCGATTGGGCGACCATCACGCAGTGCCTGTTGGATTCTCAATGACGCAACGTTTACGGCTTCGCGTGCCGCGTTAACGTGCCGTTGTTCGGCGAAAAGATTCAGGTCGGAATCAAAGACACACCGAAGTCTTCTCTGAGCCTTCGTCAAGTCGTCGAAACATTCGTTGTACCCTGCCAGCGACACATCCAGTGATGTGAAATCGACCGACTGCGGATTCGTTTTCCACTGACGAAACAGTGACACAAACTCCTGAGACCGCTCGCGGGCTTTCGACATATGTGGTTCACGAAAGTCTTCCGGGTAGCAGACCGCCAACTCGGAAGAAAAACCGATCAACGCGTCCAAGTACAACGGCGCGGCATTTCTTTCAGGTTCAAGTGGCGCGAACAAGTCATGCGGATTGAAAGGTCCGGCAGTGTCTAGCCATTCCGGAGCTGACGTCACGGCACCGGGCAAAACTGGTTCTGGACGATCTTCGTTTACGACACCCGATTCGGTAACTGGGTCGGTCGCTGAGGCCCCTTCACTGGCTGCCGCTGAGTCAATCTCTAATTTGGGATTCGAATCAGCTCCCAGCCACGAACTCAACAGCATACCGCCGGCAACCAGACATCCCGCCGCCAGACCAATTGCACCGTACAACCGCCAGTACCTTGATGGCACTTCTGGTTCAAGGTACTCGGTATCACAGCGTGGGCACCGAACTTCAAACTCTTCAGCGTTTACAGGATGGCCAGAATCGTCAGTCTCAGACGCCTCGGGGCGAAATCTGAAACTGCACTGCTCGCACTTGACGAATTTCGCCATCTTCCGTTTGCCTTTCCTGACTTGCTTGCACCGACAAGAGTGTAAACGGTCCATGTCGCGTACACACGACCACGGACGTCTTGCCCATCGGAGAATGCGGCGAAAAACGATTTTTTCGTGATCGACCAATCTGAGAATTCGATGTGAATCCCGTATTGATCTCACGGAATTCACTCAAATTCCGAAGCATATCTGCAAACAGTACGCCGGGCCGGAAACTCACCGTTTATGAACGTCAGAAAGCATCAACGCTAAGCGTTAAACTGTTTCAACACGAGCATCCCCAACGGCGGAACATTGACCTTAATGCTGTGAGGTCGACCATGTTGAGTTTCGTCAGTTACCGCGATGTCGCCGAGGTTTCCAATGTTGCTGCCGCCGTAGATTTCGGCGTCACTGTTCAGCAGTTCGACAAACTTGCCAGTGTGAGGCACGCCGACGCAATAGTCATACTGCGGCTCCGGAGTGAAGTTCAGGACGACGACAATCGTCTCGCCATTCCTGGCGAAGCGGCAGAACGTGTAGATGCTGTGGTCGGCGTCGTCTGCGTCGATCCATGAGAATCCGTCGGCAGAACAATCCAGTTCGTACAGCGCCGGGTAGTCGCGGTAGAGACGGTTCAGGTCTCCGACGTAACGCCGCAGGCTGTCGTGCGAGGGCTCTTTCAGCAGTTCCCAGTCGAGCTGATCATCGTGATTCCACTCAGACCGCTGCCCGAACTCAGACCCCATAAACAGCAACTTCTTACCGGGAGTCGTGTACTGATACCCGTAAAGCAGCCGAAGATTTGCAAACTTCTGCCAGTCATCGCCCGGCATCTTCTCGAGCAACGAACCTTTGCCATGCACGACTTCGTCGTGAGACAGCGGCAGGACAAAGTTCTCTGAGAAGGCGTAGATCGATCGAAACGACAACTCGCCCTGATGATGCTTCCGGTGGATCGGATCCCTGCTGATATAACTCAGCGAATCATGCATCCAACCCATGTCCCACTTCATCGTGAAACCGAGCCCGCCCTCAAAAACCGGACGAGACACACCACCCCATGACGTCGACTCTTCGGCAATCATCAGAATGCCTGGATACTCGCCGTGCAGTTGCGTGTTGAGGTCTTTCAGAAAGCTGACGGCTTCCAGGTTCTCGCGGCCACCATGCTCGTTGGGGATCCATTCGCCGTCCTCTCGCGAATAATCGAGGTAGAGCATCGACGCCACCGCGTCGACTCGCAGACCGTCTATGTGGTAATTCTCGATCCAGAACTCTGCTGATGACGTTAGGAAGTCACGAACTTCGCCACGGCCGTAGTTGAAAATGTAAGTCTTCCAGTCCGGGTGATAGCCCTTGCGAGGGTCTTCGTGCTCGTAAAGTGCTGTCCCGTCAAAGCGAGCCAGACCGTGAGCATCCGACGGAAAGTGAGCGGGTACCCAATCGACTATTACTCCAATGCCGCTTTCGTGACACTTGTCGATGAAGAATCGAAAGTCGTCCGGCGTACCAAACCGACTCGTTGGAGCCATGTAGTTAGTGACCTGGTAACCCCAGGAGCCATCGAACGGAAACTCCGACACAGGCATCAGCTCGATGTGCGTGTAGCCGAGTTCTTTGACGTACGAAACCAAATCGACGGCCAGGTCGCGGTAGTTATGATAGGTCCGCTCATCCCACGGTCGTCTCCACGATCCTAGATGAACTTCGTAGATCGAGACCGGCTGCTCCAACCAGTTCGAACTCGCTCGGTCAATGAGCCAGCTTTCGTCTTCCCACTTGTACTGATCGAGGTCGTAAACAATGGCCGCGGTTTTCGGCGGCAATTCGGTGTAGAAGGCGAACGGGTCGGATTTGTCGAGCAATTGTCCGTCACGAGTGCGAATGCTGAATTTGTACGCGGTTCCGTGCGACGCTCCAGGAATGAACCCTTCCCAGACACCAGTGTCACTCGAATTCAACCAGTCCTGGCCATGCTGCCAGCCGTTGCCGTCGGTCAGCACGCTGACTTCCGTCGCGTTCGGAGCCCAGACTTTGAAACTTGCGCCAGCAACGCCATCTCGCTCAACAAGTTGTGCACCAAGTATGTCGCCCATCTTCTCCGCTCCTGAACTCTCTTCGTATTCGCCAACCACCGGATCATTGAACGCACCGGTCGTTGCTGCTCCGCATTCTTAATGACATATACTGCGTGGCAAAAAGTGCGAGTGCTTCGATTTGCTAAGCATGATGCTCAAAGGACGCCATCTGTGGGACAACCGTAATTCCCGACTCGGTCACTGTGAATCCGCGAGCTTCGTCGGCAGCCTGATCGAAACCGACTTCTGCTCCTTCGGGAATGAACACGCCTCGGTCAACAATCGCACGTTGCACTTTCGCGTTACGACCAATCTTCACATCCGGCAGCAGGATTGAATCGTTGACGGTCGCCCAACTGTTGACTCGAACGCCCCGCGACAGGATGCACCGATTGACCTGGCCGCCTGAAACAACACATCCACTGCTGACCATACTGTCCAGGGCGTGGCCTTTTCGGTCCGACTGAGAATCGCTGGCTGGAGTCTGAAAAACAAACTTCGGCGGCGGCAGAGGCGGAAAGTAAGTCCTGATCGGCCAGCTATGGTCGTACAGATCGAGCGCCGGCGTGGTCGCGATCAGATCCATATTTGCTTCGTAGTAAGCTTCCAGCGTCCCGACATCGCGCCAATAGATGGCGTTGCCTGTCTTTGGATCCTCGAACGGAAATGCCTGAACTTTGTGCGTGTTGATGATCGAGGGGATGATGTTCTTGCCGAAGTCTCGCGAACTGTCCGGATTCGTCGCGTCCTGGCAAAGTTGCTCCAGCAGAAAATCCGTCTTGAAAATATAGATTCCGGTCGAAGCCAGAGCTCGATCCGGATCGTTCGGCATCGCTTCGGGGAATTCCGGCTTCTCATTGAACTTTGTGACGCGGCGATCCCCATCGATCGACATCACTCCGAATTCCCGCGCTTCATCCAGACTGACCGGCAGGCAGCCGATTGTTGCGTCGGCATTCGTTTCGACGTGGTTCCGGAGCATCTCCCGGTAATCCATCGTGTAGATGTGGTCGCCTGAAAGAATCAGAATGTGTTCGGCAGAATGCTGCTCGATCGAGTAAATATTCTGGTAAACGGCATCTGCCGTCCCCATGTACCAATCTTCGCTCAGACGCTGCTGCGGCGGCAGAATGTCGATGAACTCGTTCAAATGACGGTTCAGAAACCGCCAGCCCTGGTTGATGTGCCGGTCGAGGCTGCCTGATTTATACTGAGTCAGAATCAGCATTCGCCGCAAGTCGCTGTTAATACAGTTCGACAGCGCAAAATCGACAATTCGATAGATGCCGCCGAACGGTACGGCCGGCTTGGCCCGCTCAGTTGTGAGCGGTTCCAAACGTGACCCTTTACCCCCGGCCATGATCAGCGTCAGAACTTTGTTTGCAAGTTGGTCCAACTGGTTGTGCCTCCGTCTGCGCTGCGTGACGTCCTAAGCAGGTATCGACATCGTCCACGGTCGATATTGGCCGGGATTCCTGGCCGTCGTCACGAAATTCCATCGTCGCGGATGATTCAGCATTCGGCCCGTAGAAGCAACAGACCTCTTCGTCAGATCCAGATCGCTGCGTTTTGATTGCCGGCATCGAGAATCTTATGAAGATTCGATGTTTTTCTCCTCAGGCTGCGGTTTGTGCATTTCAAAAATTCGACAATGCTTTTAGCTTTCGGCCCGCTTCTTGCATCTGTCTCACGGATCGGGACAACCGCTTGCAAGACATCGCCGCATGCACAGTTTTGCGGCAGTGTTGCCTGAGTCCTGCTCCTCGAGATCGACTGAGAATCTGGACCGATCCAGAATTTACAAAAGGCGCTGTAATTATTGGTTCACATTTTGTGACCGATCAGCCGCCAGACAACCGTCAAAGGAAATCGAGTTTTAAAATGAGTGCGTCGTCTACAATGGAATGTACAGTTTCAATCGGAAGTGAAATTCAGGAACGCATGGAGCAGTTCCTGAAGTCACGCATCCTGAGCGGTTTCTCGCGTCTTTCAGTGCGACTTCAAAGAAGGCATGCTATTGATTCGAGGCAAAGTCGGCTCCTACTACGCCAAGCAGCTTGCACAGGAATTTGCCCGGCAAATCCCCGGTGTTGAGCAAGTGGCGAATCACCTGACTGTCGAAAAGGCGTGACGTCGGTTTCGAGCGAACCTGCACACTCCATGCGCGACGCATGGGCTCATACGTCGCAGACGCTGGCAGCATGACGTAGCGCTGCGACCGGATCGTCCCAGGTCGGTATGAATTCCTGAGCGACGAAGCCCTTGTACCCCGGTTTCCAGAATCGCCTTCATGATAGGCGGGTAGTTGATTTCCTGCGTGTCGTCGAGCTCAGCTCGACCAGGATTCCCCGCCGTGTGGTAATGGCCAATCACGTCTTTGTACTGTCGGATTCGGCGGATCACGTCTCCGTTCATCATTTGAACGTGGTAGATGTCGAACAGAAGCTTCATATTGGGCGATCCAACTTGCTCGATCAGCTTCACACAGAAGTCGACGTCGTCACCAAAATAGCCCGGATGCCCTTTCATTGGGTGAGAGCCATCTCGCGAGTTGAGATGCTCCAGGCACAGGTTAATGCCCTTCTCCTCAGCATAACCGATGACAGACTTCCACAGTTCGACGCAGTTCTTCGCCCCCTGCTCGTCTGAAATCCCTTCTTCGCGCATGCCCGTAAAGTAATCACGCTCGGGCAGCCCACTTCTACCGCTATGTCGATACTCGCCCGTAGTTTCTCGGCACACATTTTGTGGTTGGCCGCGTTGAACGGCCCGGTTTTGAATCCGTGGCTACTTACCAGAGAAATCTTCAAACCGAGTTCGAGAGCGGCGGGGTAATACTTTGGCGAGATTCCCTTCGATCGCCTCCAAACCGATGTCTCGGCAGTGCTTCGCCAGGTCGACAGGCTTCATCGGGTTGAAACACCAACCCATGACCGACTGCCGGATCCGTTTGTTCGTAATGCGAAAATCGTCAGCAACCGAACCCTGCGGTGCCTGAGCACTCGCCGATCGTCCAGCAACGAACAACCCTGCCGCTCCAACGGCACCTAACATTTCACGTCGTGTCTGAGTCATGCCGGAAATTCCTGGTGAGTGGTAGGTTGAGTGTTCCTTCCTAGACAAGTCCGTTAAGCGTGCTCGTGGCGTCTCGAAACTCGTTCGTCTCGATGCCCATCTTCTGAATGTACGTCAGCAGCAGATTCGACAACGGCGGATGATTGTCCTTGTCAAAAACAAGATGCTGCCCCTGCTTCAGTCCAAGTCCTCGCCCCCCCGCAGTGATCAGCGGAAGATCTTTCGGAGAATGTCCGCCGCCATCTCCGCTGTTCATGCCCGAGCCAAACATGATGAGCGTATGGTCGAGCATGTTTCGATCGCCGTCCTCGGTCGCTTTAAGAAACTCCATAAACCGACCAAGCCGCTCCAGGTGAAAGCGGTCGATTTTTCCGAGTCCCGTCAGCATCCCCGCATCGCCGCCGTGATGCGAAAGCTCATGGTGATTCTCCCCGCCGCCGCCATACCCACCAGCTTCGCGCGACCATTCGAACGAGATCACTCGTGTGGTGTCCGTCAGAAACGACAGGTACGAAAGCTCCAGCATCACGTCGATCCACATCGGTCGATCGTGAGCATTGTGCGACTGCATGGAAAGCTGCAGGTCCTTCTCTGGAACTTCCGGCTTGGGAACATCCACCCAGTCTTCCAGCCGCTGAACGCGCTGTTCCGTTTCTCGAACTGAGGACAAGTATTGATCGAGCTTCTTCTGGTCCGTCTGTCCCAACTTCGCCCGCAACGACTTCGCTTCTCCAAGTACACTGTCGAGAACTGACTTCTTAACGGCGTACCTCTTTAACGTTGCCTGTCGATCGGCTGAACTCTCTGGAATGAACAACCGATCGAACAGCCGACGCGGCGAGTTCTCCGCAGGAACCGGTGTCCCGCTTCGGTCAAACGAAAGCGTATGGCTATGCCCGGCCGAGCCCGTTCCCGAGTTATCTGAAAGCTGCAGCGATGAAAATCGCGTTTGCTTGCCGTGCAGTTCAGCCGCCACCTGGTCGGCGGAAATCGAGTTTGCGTAATCGCTGCCCGGAACGGCTTGCAGGTCCGCACCGGTCAGCCAGGTGTCAGCACCGCTGTGCCCACCTTTCGATGCCGGATGCCCAAGACCTGAAATTACCGAGAAATCCGATCGGTGATCTTTCAAAACTTCCAAAGTCGGAGAAAGCGTATAGCCGGTCCCCTGCCCCGTCGGCTTCCACTCGGACATATTCACGCCGTTGGGAACG
This sequence comes from uncultured Planctomycetaceae bacterium, assembly GCA_943787265.1. Lineage (GTDB taxonomy): Bacteria > Planctomycetota > Planctomycetia > Planctomycetales > Planctomycetaceae > JABMPE01. The sequence goes on from CALSLT010000042.1 coordinate 57,490, forward strand.
TAGCAGCAGATCATTCGAGGGTGAACACCGTGCGATTTCTCCCACGGACGAAACTTCGACGGGGCTGCACTTGCCCGAGGGATCATCGCATCGAGCAATGGCAAACTCAGACACGTTCCGAGTCCACGCAAAACGTGCCGGCGAGACAGCGGCCGATTGTTAAAAACTGCCATGACGCACCCCTCGAAACGGAAGTCCAGCAACAACGCTCAGTCCGCCACACTATTCGATCTCGTATGGCTGTTCCAAACGGAACTTCGCGTTCTGTTCGAGAAACGCCGCGATCCGGTCTTCACGTCCCAGCGCCACCGGAATGAAATCAAGAGCCTGCTGCAGACGTTCGTTCGGCTCGGCACAACTGAATCGAAGAAACCCATGCCCGGCGTCGCCGAAACATTCGCCGCCCAGGCAGGCAACTCCGAAGTCATCATCCGCCCCTTCGAGCAGGTACAGAGCCAGCCCGTGGCTGGTGATACCGAGTCGGTTGCAGATCGGAGCAACATTCGGAAACACGTAAAACGTCGACGTCGGATCAAGCGAGTGAACTCCGTCAATCTGATTAAGCCCCTCGGTCAGCAGAACAACCTTTTCGCGGAACTTCTGCATGACCTCGTCGCGTTCGACGCTGTCTTTCTCCAAGGCAGCGGCGCCGGCCAACTGAACCAGGGCGGGAGTACACGAAAGTGTCGTGTTGACCATCTTGCCAATCGCGTCGGCAATGCGGTCACCCGTCACGCAAAACCCGAGCCGCCAGCCACTCATGCTGTACGACTTGCTGAATGTGTAAGCAGCAACGGCCTGATCCATCATTCCGGGCTGTTCGAGAATCGAATGATGCCGCCCCTTCCAAACCATGTGGCAGTAAGGCTCGTCACTGAACACGGCGATGTCTTTGCCACGAATTAAATCGGCAATGTCTCGCAGGTCATCTTCCGTTGTGATCCCACCCGTCGGGTTGTGAGGCGAGTTCAGCATGATCGCCTTGGGCGACGGATCATTCGCGATGAAATTCTCGATGTCTGAGATTGACGGACGAAACTCGTTGCTCTGCCGCAGCGGAGCAAACACTGGCCGTGCCTGACGTCTCAGAATGTTCGGCACGTAGGTCGGGAAGTACGGGCTGAACACCAGACATCCGTCGCCGGGATTCAGAAAGGCCTCGCAGAAGAACTGCTCAAAGACTTTCGCACCGGGACCGGCAATCACATTCGACGGTTCCGCCGGAATGTTGAACTCGTTCTTCACAAAGTTGGCGGCGGCCGTGCGAAACTCAGGCACTCCCGGCGAAGGGCAGTAGTGGCTGACGTTATTCTGAATGGCTGCCGTGCCGGACGTCTTGGCGTTCGCTGTCGAATCAAACGGGCTGTCCCCGATCTCCAGTTCGACGACATCCTTGCCCTGAGCCTTCAACTGTTTGGCAACGGCCAGAACAGTAAAAGCGGTTTCGACGGTGAGGCTGCTTGAGAATTCGCTGAGACTTGCGGACACGATGTTATTCCTTGGGGTCTTTATTTGAGTAAGCGCGAGACTGATTGAGGAAGGTCCCGACTACGTATCGGACGCCGGTTATAGTGCGTCGCGTCAAACAATTCACGCACGTCAACATCGATCGCGATTGGCGACGATTCTGCGGAGCAAGGCAGTGTCCCGACGTGTTCGACTGATCTTTCATTAGCCTGGCAATCGGACAACTTCTCGCTGGCCAACGTCCCAGCGATTCCTGACAAAGTTACGGATTGTCGGTTGACTATGAAAAAGTGCAAACGGTGTTGGACGGAAGAAAGTCGCAATGTACAGTCCGCAGCAGCGGTGCCACGCGGATGAACACTTCTCACGCACAGCCTCGCACTTCTCATTTACTTTCGTCGAGGACACCCCAATGTTCACAAGTCCGAAACTGACACCACGCCAGATCGTCGCCACGCTAACCGTTGTCGTCACACTGCTAGTTGCAAACGTAAGCTCCGGCATCGCACAGGACGAAGAGTTAGGCCAACTCTCTCCTGAGCAGCAACAGATGATCGCACTTTATGCGTCAATTGACTGGCAGGCAGGCCCGGCGACAGTGGACATAGGCAACAATGCTCAGATCACGATTCCGGAAGGATTTCAGTTCACCGGACGCCAGGGATCGATTGCCTGGAACCAACTGACTCAGAATCCGCCAGATAGCACGCTGGGAATCTTGATGCCGACCGCTGACGATCAGGACTGGTTCCTGGCGTTTCAGTTCGACAATGTTGGGTATGTCAAAGATGACGAGAAAGCTGACCTCGATGCCGATGCAATCTTCGAGTCACTTCGCCAGGGAACGGAACAGTCCAACGAGTTCCGAAGATCCCAAGGTTGGTCAGCGATCCACCTCGGTGGCTGGATCATTCCGCCGAAGTACGACGACAAGACGAATAACCTGGTCTGGGCGACGAAGCTTCACGACGACAGCGGAGTGGACAACGCAAACCACAATATTCGAATCCTCGGTCGACGAGGCGTAATGACGGCAACTTTGGTCGCCAGCATCGAAGAGATGAACGCAGCAACGGCAACGACCGACCAATTGTTGACCAGCTTTGAATTCAAGTCCGGCGAGACGTATGCAGAGTTCACCTCAGGAGACAAAATCGCTCAGTACGGTCTGACAGGACTGATCGCTGGCGGAGCAGCCGTCGCCGCCGTAAAAATGGGATTGTTCGCCAAGCTGTTTCAAGTTCTGGCTAAAGGCGGGAAGGCGATCATTCTGGTCATCATTGCCGCTGCTGCTGGAGTCAAGAAACTATTCTTCGGACGATCTGCCGAGGAGTAAGAACAAGCTCACACAGTAACAATGCAATCGCACGTGAAAGTGACCTCGCCACGTTGATGACGAGGTCACTTTTGCTTTGGTCTGTCAGATTCTTCGGACATCGGGATGATTACCGCTTTAAGCGACACCGAACTGATTTTGATTGTCGTCGGTGTATTTTATTTCTCGGAGTGCATCTTCTGGCTGCCGGAAACTGCAGTCACGTTGACAAGTGCGTTCGGCAAGCTGCGGTTCGCGACTTCGCCTGTTTTTCTACGACGCACAAACTCTCAGGCCGCCATTCTCTCGCCATTTCCCTGGTCGAAGAGTCTCGTCACTGAAGACTGGCCCGTCGCTGTTTCACCAGGCGGCATGGCGATCCTCTTTGGTCCGCACGCCGGGCAGATCATCGCGTTCGAAGATCTGGAGTCAGTTGAAGCTGAGAAACATTCGCTCCGACTTAACAAATGCTCCATCCGATTCGCGACCAGCAGTGCTGCCCTGCAAATCGCAACGCTGTTGCAGGACATGAAGGACAGCACTGTAGACGAACGCGGCTCGCTACTACGAACAGCCATACAGTCCCGGTTTTTACTGTCTGAAGTTTCAGCCCGCTTGGAAAAAGTTGAGCGATTTACTGACAGTCTGAGAACAATTTCTCTGTTCATGTTTCTTTGGGTCTTCGCGTACGGACCGCTCCTGTACTACTCCGTCGATCTGCAGCCTGGTCTATTGTTTCGATACTTCACGCCGCTTGGAATTCTTTGGCTGACTGGCGTCGTTCTGTTCTCGATCGCTCAATATAAACTGCTGTTGAATTCGTCCTCTGAGCAGATTAGCCGAGTCGCAACGCTCTGCTTCTCTCCGGCAGCGGTCATGAGAGCTGCTCAGGCAATCTCGCGCGAAGCGTTTTCTCGCTTCGATCCGTCTGCGATGGCGGTGTCTGTCCTGCATCCGAAACAGTTGGACGAAGCGCTCAGCCAGCGACTCCGTAACCTTCTCTACCCGACGTCTTCAGACTTCCCGAACGAGTCTCCCAGCTTCACGACAACTTGCGAATGGTACAGTGAACTACAACTTACTACGTTTAAAGAGATGCTCACTGCAGCCAACATTGTTACCGATGAGCTGCTGCATCCGCCTGCTGCCGACTATGGTGCGTTGTCGTGGTGCCCGCGGTGCCTGTCCCAATACACGCTTCCGGACGGTGTTTGCTTTGACTGTCGAGGCGTAAGTCTGCAGAGTTTCGAAACTGACAAGTCCGATCTGGCTCCAACGTGATCATCAGCCTGAAACTTGAGGAATTGACCGCATGACTTTTCGATTGCTTTTAACAATTTCCTTCGCGACCACCGTGTCATCGCAAGTATCCGCACAGCAGACTGCTCGACTCGATCGAATGAACCTGCTGCAGTATCGAACTACATCCGGTGCAGTGAACCCGGTAACCAGTTCTGAGGAGTGGGAGCACCGGCGTCAGCAGATTCTTGCCGGTATGCAGCAGGTAATGGGCAACTACCCAGGCACAAAAAAACGACTTGCGCCGGCAGTCGAAATTCTTGAAGAAGCCGACGCCGGGACCTACGTTCGTCGACTTATTACATACCAGTCCGAAGTCGACGATCGGGCACCTGCCTACCTCTGCATCCCCAAAGATGTTCTTGAGGGAAAACGCAAAGCCGCGGCCGTGCTGTGCCTCCACCCGACCGACAACACTGTCGGTCACAAGGTTGTTGTCGGCCTGGGTGGTCGAGCAGGTCGACAATATGCTTCCGAGCTGGCCGAACGCGGCTACGTCACAATTTCACCGTCGTATCCTCACCTCGCCAACTACTATCCGAACCTCGGAAAACTCGGCTACGTCAGCGGCACGATGAAAGCCATCCAGGACAACTCCCGCGCGATCGACCTGCTGGAAACACTCGACTACGTTGACACTTCGCGAGGTGTCGGGGCGATCGGCCATTCGCTCGGCGGCCACAACGCGATCTACACGGCCGTCTTCGATCAAAGGATCAGCGTCATCGCTTCAAGCTGCGGGTTTGATTCGTACCTCGACTACTATGGCGGCGCCGAACGGGTCTGGTTCTTCGGAAAAGGCTGGTGCCAGATTCGTTACATGCCCCGTCTTACTGACTACCGAGGCAGACTCGACGAAATCCCTTACGACTTCCACGAACTCCTTGGAGCGTTAGCTCCCCGGCCGCTCTTCGTAAACGCTCCACTCCACGACAGCAACTTTGTCGCCGCTAGCGTCGACCGCTGTGCGGATGCCGCTCGGCCGGTTTACAAACTCCTGGGCGACGAAAAGAACCTGGTTGTTCGACACCCGGATTCGAATCACAACTTTCCGGACAAGATGCGAGCCGAAGCCTACGAGCTAATCGACTCCGTCCTTCGCCCTTGAATCACTTGACTGAGGACAGCATCCGTAGGGGATGACAAGCGAAGCGCCGGCATACCACCTCAGCTTTCCGAAGTTACGACCATCTACTGAAAGATTCGCCCGGCATAGCCAACGACCTTCGAGGTATCTCCCGTTCGATCAGCCGACGTCGCATACCCAACCTGACGCGACTGATGAAGGCTGCCGAGTTTCTTAAGCGTCTTCAGGACGATTACGGCGGGAATCATGCCGCACATGCTAATGTGGTTTGCTCGGCATGTTTGAAACAGTGCGTCTTCGTCGAGCCGGTCCAGGTCCGCCAGAGCCAGTGCATCCAGCCGACGAGTCTCTTCGTCGTTCGCGTAGTGGTTCATGTCGCTTGAGATGAGCAGCAGCGGCGGTTCATCCATTTCACGAATCACCCCTGCGAGTTCGTCAGCAAACCGCTCGCAATTCTGAAGATTTCCACCGCCGACCGTGATGCCGACGACCTGCGTCTCTGGTGCCAGGCGAGCGATGATCGGCAGCTCGACCTCGATGCCGTGTTCTGCCTTGTGAGCGTTCGCGTCGGCTTCCAGACCGTCGATGCTTTCGACCAGTTTCATCGCTAATGCGTAATCGGAGGCAACGTTCTTTTCCGGAAGTATCCAGTTGTGATGAGGAGCGACCGCCCAGTCGGTTCCATGCGGCGTATGTTTCGGGCCGATCGCGATTATCCGCTTCGGGATTCGGACTCGCTTCAGGACGTCGGCTGCCAGCTTTCCTGAAAACTGCCAACCAGCGTGCGGAACCATGATCGCTTTGCACGGTTCTGGAGTCGCCTCGCCAGCAAGCATGTTGTCCAGCATCGCGTTCATCTCGGCAGGGGCCGCTGGATAGAACTTTCCAGCAACCGCAGGCGGTCGATCAGACGATCCTCGCGAAGGCTTCGGCACCGCAGAGTACGTGACTCGCGAACTGGTCGCCTGAAAAGTCAAGCTGTAGATCATTCCGTAGGCAGGCTCGCGAACCTGGCAGGCCTGAGCGGTATCCGCAAGCACTTCCGTCGGCGACTTCTCACGATCGTAGACCCAGGCATTCTTCTGTCGCTCGTTGATCAGGAACCCTCGGTGAGCAGTATCAATTCCTTCGATCAGTGGCTGGTCGACCGTTCCGTGCATCGCCGCGTCGCTGACGACAGCGACGTCCAGTTCGAAGTTGCCGTTCAGAAAACCTCGCCGCCGCAATGTAGCCGCCGATTCTTCGCACAACGTGAACGCCGTTGACTGAAGTGGCATCAGCTCCTTCAGTGACATCCGAGCGACAGTCAACTCGTTGCCGCCGCCTGGCAACGTGATGGTCATCGAAACGCCGTTTACTGACGAGTCCGGAACGGTCCCACAGTAATACATCGGCGTCGCCCCGCGGACGATCGCTTCAATGTTGTCTTTGCAGATTCGGCGAATCTCTTCGATCTGCTCCGACTGATAATTCAGACGCGGCGCTGAATAATTGTCCGCATCTCCGTTCAACAGGCCACCTTTAATACAGTTGCCTTCGAAACGGAACAGGATCGTGTCCGGCTCTTTCCACGCTGTCGGCGGCAAACCAGCCTTAATGCAAACGTTGTCCAGGAACGTCTCAGAGTCCCAGCCGTTGTCGGTCGCAACGCCGGGCAGCAACAGCCCTCGCTGATTGCCTCGCACAATCTGCAACCCGTGAGTGCCGATTTCGATTTCGCCGATGCGAGCTTCGCCTTGTACGTTGACAGGCTCTGGCGCGAACAACAGCCAGACTTCGAGTTCCAGGTACGGCACCTCGACGGCGGAGATCCGCGGAAACCGTGGATCGGCCGTGGTCGTGCGCCGCGAAGAATCAACCAGAGTTTTCAGCAGCGGCATCGTCGCGCCGAACGAACCCATGCACGATCGCAATCGCCTCTGACGTTTCAGGCTGACGAAGATTCCCGACACGACGGCATTGCCAACTCCGATCGCATTGAGATCCGGGATACGAGCGTCGCGGTCGTCGATACACGCTTTGACGACTTCGGCAGCGGCGACTCGAATCGCTTCACGCTGCTCATTGCTCAGCGGCATTCGAGTCGGAATTGGCTGTGTGGCAGGAGCCGGTGTTTGTGGCTGAGTTGGAACCGCGGATGCGGGAGCTGCGTTCTGGTTATTGCCCTGCCCCGCCAGCCACTCCAACGCCGAATCGTTGATCTTCACACCGTTGGCTGCACCGCCGCCGCCTGATTGCTCGTTCTTTCCAGCGCTCATCGTGTCTCCATTCGAAGCGGCTTCATTCTTTGAAGCCGCACTGAGTCCATCAATGTGAAATTGTCTCATATCGACCGGCTGGCGTTTCCGTCCCCAGTTTCCCGGTCGTTCCTCAAACTTTCCTGAAATCGATTCTCCGCAATGCCGACACTGGTTGCCTTCCAAAGCGTAGACCCCCAGTGCGTACCAGTTTCGTTCAATCACCAGGTTCCGACAATTCGAGCAGTACGTACTTTGCCGATCCGCATCGTTGACGTTTCCAACATAGACATGCTTCAGCCCCGTCTGCATCGCCAGATCGCGAGCGAGGATCAAAGTCTCATGCGGAGTGTTCGGTCGATCGGTCATCCGAAAATCGGGATGAAACGCCGAGAAATGAACTGGAACATCGTCGCCTACGGCATCGAGTACCCAGTCGGCCATCTTCCGAATTTCGTCCGGCTTGTCGTTAGCGTCGGGGATGATCAGGTTTGTGATTTCGAACCAGACGTCCGTCTCGTGACGCAGCCATTTGAGCGTGTCGAGGATCGGCTCAAGGTGCGCGTACGTAATTTTGTAGTAGAACTCTTCCGTAAACGCCTTCAGATCGACATTCGCCGCGTCCATGTATTCGAAGAACGGCCCGCGAGCTTCTTCTGTGATGTACCCCGCCGTGACCGCGACCGACTTCACACCATGCTGACGACAGGCCTTTGCCGTTTCGATCGCGTACTCGGCCCAGACAATCGGATCGTTGTAGGTATAGGCAACGCTGTGGCAATCGAGCGATTTAGCCGCCAAAGCGATCTCTTCCGGGAAAGCGCGATGGCTCAGACGTTCAACTTCCCGAGCCTTCGAAATATCCCAGTTCTGGCAGAACTTGCAGCCCAGATTGCAGCCGGCCGTACCAAACGAAAGAACGCTTGTCCCCGGGTAAAAATGGTTGAGCGGCTTCTTCTCGATCGGATCGATGCAGAACCCGGTGCTGCGACCGTACGTCGTCAGCATCATCTCGCCGCCAACGTTCTGCCTCACAAAGCAGAACCCTCGGTCGCCGTCCTTCATCGCGCACTCGCGAGGGCAGAGATCGCAGATCACTCGATCCGTCTCGGCATCCTTGTGCCACCATTTCCCTGGCAGCATTCCTTCGGCCGTGCCCCCCGCCGAGTCTCGCACCGTTGGCAGTTCGAAGTTCATCCAATGAAGCCCTGAGAGTGCTGACCGTCAAATTCCGTTCCGACGCACGAATACCGTGGCAATCCACCGCGAAACAATCCGAATCGGAATTCTAGGGCCCACTGGTCATCGACAGCAACGGCTATGTCTCTCGCAATTTCGCTCTCATTCTGGCAATGGACGAAACAGAAAACGCGTCCGACTCCAACAGGGAACCGGACGCGTTGCATTGTCTAAATGCTTCGTAAGTTGCACTACGGAGCGATCGGTCTCTCGCCTCCTGGATTCGGAAGTCGCGAGGGAAAGGTGAAGATCTCTCTGCCGTTTCGAGTGATGATCGCCCGAAGAGTCTTCTCGTCCACCGACTTCGCAACGAAGCGAACGGACCCATCGCCCAGCAGAATGTTGAACCCGCCAGGCTCATACCCGCCCAAGGCTGGAACATCCTCATCGGCCGAATACTTGATATCTTCAGGCTTGGTCCAGGGGATGGCTCGCTTTGCGTCGAAAACGAACACTGTATTCGACAGTCCATCAACGACGTCGCGGAATCTGACTGCCTGCTCGCCGTCGCCCAGACCTGTGTCTTCGCCGGTCAGAGCGTAGTAAGAACTCGTCGTGACTCCGGCATTTTCAGAGGGGTGCCGATACACGTTTGGCATCCGTTTGAGCACCTTCAGATTGTGTTCGCTATCCCACGGCTTGCTCATGTCATAGGCATCAAAGAGTTCTTTTTCGCCCAGAAACGGCAACAGTGCGACTCGCCATGAATACTTAGTCTTACCGTCTTCAGCAGTCATCACGAGAGCCGGTAGTTTTTTGTAAGTGTCGTGATAGTTGTGCATGGCCAAACCGAGCTGCTTCATATTGTTTACGGACTGCGTTCTTCGGGCAGCAGCTCGAGCTGACTGAATTGCTGGCAGCGTGAGACCAACCATCAGCGGAATTGTTGCCGCATCGGTCTCGACATTCAGTTCGACTTTCGCACCAGAGTCCGTCGATACGACTTCAACCTCGATGTCGGAGAGCAGTTTTTCGGTGAAAGAAACCATAGACGAAATCTGCCCCCGCATACTTTCATGGATCTTTGGCAGTTGCGACTTCTGGGCCGCCATCATGTTTTGAGCCAACGGAATCAAAGACTGAACAGTCCGTTGCACCTCAACGGCTCCGTCTTTGTCACTGCACCATCCAGTGACGGTGGCTCGACTGTCAGCTCCGAACTGCACCCCCGCCGTCGCCACCTTTGTCTTCTCCCAGAGCGGAGCAAACATGGTCAGACTCGAGAACGGGTCCGGCCCGCCCTGGGAACGCTGACGGGCAATCATTGACCCAAATGCATTCATATCCTGCACGAAGCAGAACTGACTTCCCGCGACGGTCTGAAATTCTTTGCTCCAGCTTGGCGCCGTGGCTCCATCTTTCGTCTGGTCGATTACGTACCGCATCACGTCTTCAGGACCGAAGATCAGATTTCGATCATCGGGCGAGTAGTAAGCACTGCCGTTTTTCCCGACAACGTACTTGTGACCGCCGTGCTCCTTTTCGTCGCGAGCATCTCCGCCAGAGCTCCAGGTGATGAACTTCTCGAACGAATTGCTTTTGGTCGTTTTCAACGCGAGCACTGGCTGACCACTGAAAGCGTGCCCTCCGGCTGTGCGAGGAACCGCCATGATCAGAAACTGATCAAATTCCTTGACGGGAATCCCAGTTTGCTCCGGACGAACGTTCTGTTCGATCATTCCAACGAGTGGCTCAAACCCCTTAACCGTCGACATGTCCGCCGGCCGAAGCCCGACCAGCATGTGGGTTGTCGACGGGACAAATGTCAGATCGAATTTGTCCTGCCCCCCCTTCGCTGCAGCAGCCGCTGCCTGCAGTCTCTTTTTCTCCTTCCGAGCCTTTCGTTTTGGCTTGTCAGCCTGGGCCAATTGCTCACCCGCGGTTTCGTCGGCCGCAAACTGCTCGGCAGCGGTGGCCAGTCCAGCTTCTGGCGGTCGGAATCCTGAAAGCAGCACCGCTGCCCCCAGCAAAGTTGCCACTGCCAGGCCTCGTCGCCACTGCGGCGCGGTGCCGCGCACTAATCCAGTATCCCGCAACATTTCTACTCTCCTCATCAGGGTGCCCTTTGTGGGCAGGAATGTTCGAGCTGGCCAGGCAACAGGTCGGTCGGCCTGTCGGAGTGCCAGTTCTGCCAGAGTCTTCAGGTACGGCCGGGCACCTCCAGAGTGCGCGGCCGCCGTCGCATCGGCAGCAAGTTCCTGTTCCAGTCGAAGACGGTTCGCGAGCCAGTGCACAAGCGGGTGATAAAAGTGCAGCAACAAGCCGGCTTGAGCGAACAGCCAGAACAGAAAGTCGTTGTGTCTAATATGAGCAATCTCGTGAGCCAGCACGCTGCGCCGTTCGGCCTGCGTCCACTCACGCCATTCCGGTGGAAGAAGAATCAGTGGCCGCCGCCAGCCAATCGTCGCGGCAGAAACCAGGTCACTCGACTGCCTCAGCACAATCGACTGCAGGCAGCCAAGTTCGGCACACAGGACGTCGAGCAGTTCGAGCAGCTCCGCCTCTTTAATCGCTTCACTTCGCAGGCGATGCCGAGCGACCGTCGCCAGTCCCAGCACGAGTCTTACGACCGCGATGCCCGCCCCAGCCAGAAAGAGTACGCCCAGCCAGCCGCTCCAGTTGAGCGTCGACGCCTCTTCGACGGCACCAGCCGTTGCCGGAGCTTCCTGTAGAGCAATCCAGAACTGCCGCATCGACTCAGCCGAGTACCATTCTGAAATGCCATCGTCGAGATTCGTTGCCAGCAAGTCCGCCTTATCACTTTCGACAGTTTTCCCGTCACTTCCAGTCGTAATGTCGGAGCCTGCCGAAGCTTCATCGGTTGTTTCCGTGACCGCCAGATCTGTCGATTCGCCATACGACCAGCGAGGCCACGGACTCAGCGCGACAGCCGACAGCAACACAACCAGCAGCAGGCCACTAAGCGTCGCGGCGGCGCCGGACTTCGGACTGCCTCGGCGAGCGATCAGATAAACCGCCATCGCCACCAAACAAAGCACGCTGACCTGCAGCGAGACCCAAACCAGAGCGAGACCAAAAGCGTTCATGAGTCCTGCTCCTCAAGAAGCTGACGCAACGCATCACGCTCCTTCTTTGAAAGTTTCTTTTGTCCGACAAGACTCACCAGAAGCTTTTCTCGCGAACCACCAAAAACGCGCCCCAACAGATCGTTGACCAGGTTTCCTGAGACTTCTTCGAACGATCGAACCGGCTGGAACTTGAAGGGGCGTTCTTCGATCGTCTGCTCGATGAACCCCTTCTCGTGCAGAATGCGCACCAGAGTCGCGACTGTCGTGTAAGCAAGATCCCGGCCGGACTCATCCAGCCGATCCCGTAATTCCTGAGCCGACTGCTCACCGTGATCCCAGAAGATCTGCATGATCTCCAGTTCACGCTCAGTTAGCTCTTTTGCTCTTGGCCTGGCCATTTTTGCCACGCTCCCTTCTCACTGAAAACTCGCCGCATCGCTCGGGTAACCAAATTTGGTTACATCAATTTGGTTTCATAGTAGTAACATCGCATAACCAGTCAAGGAGAATTTTCGACAACTCTTGAGTTCCTTCAACATCCGGTCCGCATCTGGGACGATACCGTTTGGACTCGATACAGGTCTCGCCCTGCCGCGATGAGATTACACAGCCAAATCTAAACAACGGCGTCTGAAAGAACGTGCCATGCAGATCATGACGTGGAATGTCAACTCGCTGAAAGCTCGCGGGCCGTTCGTCTTTGACTACCTGGATGAGGCGCAGCCCGACGTGGTCTGCCTGCAGGAACTCAAAATGGAAACGGATGCCGTTCCGAAAGAATTATTCGAGGAACGCGGGTACGAGGTCGCCATTCACGGTCAGCGCCAGTGGAATGGAGTCTTGATCGCCTCGAAAAAACCGATCAGCAACGTGACAACCGGCCTGCCAGATGGCGACGAAGGACAATCACGGTTGATTGCCTGTGAAATCAAAGATGGGAAGCAGACGCTAAATCTGGTCAACCTTTATTGTCCACAGGGACAGGCAGAGGACTCGCCGAAGTTCCAGTACAAGCTGAAATTTTATCAGGCCCTACGAAAGTGGATCAGCGAAACTTACCAGCCCAAAGATAACCTACTCATCGTCGGCGACTTGAACATCGCTCCGCTGAAGACAGACGTCTGGGACATCGGCGCGTTTAAGAATGTGCCAACCTATCACCCACTTGAACATGATGAATGGAACAAACTGATTTCGTTTGGTCTGGAAGACGTCGTTGTACCGCACATTGAGCCGGGACAGTTCTCCTTCTGGGACTATCGAGGTGCTCGTTTCCGACAAAACCAGGGAATGAGAATCGACCATGCGCTGGCCACAAAGTCCGTGGCCACCTGGGTAACCGATGCAACGATCGATCGAGAAGCTCGCAAAAAACGCAAAGGTCACGCCGCATCGGATCACGTACCCGTCACGGTGACGCTCGATTCTCAGGCAAAGGCAAAACCAACAACCCGCAAAGGGACGAAGTCACGAGTGATTCTGATCGATGGAAGCTCGCTGATTTACCGAGCCTACTACGCGATCCCCGGCAATTTGACGAATTCATCCGGACTACACACCAACGCGGTTTACGGCTTCGCTCTGATGTTCGGAAAGATCCTGGCCGGCAAGCTGCCCGAATTCGGCGCGATGATCTTCGACGCGCCCGGCAAGACGTTCCGCGAAGAAGAATACCGCGATTACAAAGCTCAGCGGGAGAGCATGCCGCCTGACCTGAAAGAGCAACTCGAATCGATCGACCAGCTGGTCCAAGAACACGACTTCCCGATTCTGCGTGTGGAAGGCTACGAAGCCGACGACGTCATCGGCACGCTGACTCAACAAGCTCTCGCTGCCGGTCACGAAGTACGAATCATTTCCGGCGACAAGGACTTCGCTCAACTCATCGGACCGGACGTGCGGATGGTCGATACTCTGCGCGACATCGTTTACGACGTTGACCTCGTCCAGAAGCGCTGGGGCGTGTCACCGGAGAAGTTCATCGATCACCTTGCACTGCTTGGTGACAAGGTGGACAACATTCCGGGTGTGCCAGGCATCGGTCAGAAAACGTCGGCTTCGCTGCTGGAACGCTTTGAAAGCCTCGACGGCGTTTACGAGAACATCGAAGACCTGAAAGGAAAGCAGAAATCGAACCTGATCGAGTTCCGCGATCAGGCTTACATGTCACAGCGGCTGGCGACGATTGATAAGAATGTGCCGCTGGATGTCGGGCTGGACGATCTGAAACTCAGCGAACCCAACACCGAAAAGATCAACAAAGTCTATCGGAAATTTGAGTTCTACTCCCTGTTGTCAGATGACGAACAGCCACAGACCGAAGGCTCGGACTCCCTGGACGTCACCATCTGCAAGGACGTCAGCACGTTTGAGTCCTTTTTGAAGGCACATACTGGTCAGCTTCTGGCAGTGACGCCGGCATTCGATCACCCCTCCCATCAGTCGGATGCCCTCGCAGGAGTGGCCGTTTCCTCAGAATTCGAAGCGGCATATCTCCCGCTCGGTGCGTCTGACGAATCGCTCGGCGAAGCGGGACTTGACACGCTCAAGAATTTCCTTGAAGACGCAGCTCAGGAGAAAATCGTCCACAACCTGCGTGATGCGCTGAATGTGTCTGCGCGGTCCGGGATCGAACTCGACGGTGTCATCGGCGACCTGCAGTCTGCATCGTTTCTGGTCGATCCGAACAAACTGCTGCCCCATCGTCTTGACCAGATTGTGAAAGAGTATCTGCACCGCACGGTTGAACCGCTCAAGAAACTGACCGGAGGCGGAAAGAGCGAAAAACGACTCAGCGAACTGAAAGCAGAAGACCTCGGTACCTGGACCTGTCAGATGGCAGCCGCCACGGCGCAGGCCTGGCCAAAGGTTAAAGAACGGCTCGGCGAAGAAGGTCAGGCAGAACTTCTGTCCGATCTCTCGATGCCCATGTCGCGAGTTCTGGCAGAAATGCAGCTGGTCGGCATCCGAGTCGACGGCGACGATCTGGAGGCAATGGGCGAAGAATTCGGCGATCGGAAAGCTGAAATCGAGGCGCAGATTTACGACCTCGCTGGCTCAAACTTCAACATCGGCTCAACCAAACAGCTTGCAAAGGTTCTGTTTGAAGACCTCGGCCTGCCAGTCATCAAGAAGACCAAGACCGGCTATTCAACCGCTGCCGATGTGCTTGAGCGTTTGGCTCAGAAACACGACATCGCGAAACTGATCCTCCGGCAGAGAGCCCTTGCCAAATTGATCAACACATACACGTCCGTCCTGCGCGAAGCCGTCTCGCCTGAAGATGGACGAGTCCATTGCACATTCCAGCAAACAACTGGTGTCTCCGGCCGGTTGATTACGACTGATCCGGATTTGCAGCGCACTCCCATCCGCTCCGAAGATGGTAAGCGAATCAGGCAGGCGTTCCTGCCCCAGGAAGGCTGGACTCTAATCTCGGCAGACTGGAGTCAGATTGAACTGCGAGTGCTCGCTCACTTTTCTCAGGATCCGCGACTGGTCGCCGCATTCCGAGACGAAATCGACCTTCACCGCGTGACAGCCGCCGAACTGTTCGACGTATCTGAAACCGACGTCACTTCCGAGCAACGCAATGTCGGCAAGACGGTCAATTTCGCCACGATCTACGGTCAGGGAGCGACCGCGCTGGGCCAGCAGCTTGGCATGACGCGTAACGAAGCAAAGAAAATGATCGATCGCTATTTCGAACTCTACTCCGGAGTCCGCACGTGGCTCGACAATACGATTACGGCCGCACATGAAAGCGGCTTTGTGACGACAATCCTCGGACGTCGACGTTACATCCCGGAATTGTCCAGCAACAATTTTTCGGATAAGGCATACGGAGAACGAATTGCGGCCAACACTCCGATTCAAGGTTCAGCCGCAGACATCTGCAAACTTGCGATGCTGGAAATCGACCGTCGCCTGAAGAACGAATCCCTTGAAGCCAGAATGATTCTTCAGATTCACGACGAGCTAATCTTCGAAGCTCCAGCCGACGAAGTCGACAAAGTCACAACACTCGTCCGAGACTGCATGGAGCAACCTTACGAACTCGCCGTCCCTCTGAAAGTCGACATCGGATCCGGAGAAAGCTGGGCCGCCGCCCACTAACGCCACTTGGTGGGAAATACCACCTCTCCCGCTTGCGGGAGAGGTCGGCCTCTCAGGGCCGGGTGAGGGTTTCCGTCGCAGAATAAGGCCACCATCTGAGTAAGAAGATCAGACACAGAGCCCCTCACCCGCGGCTGAAACCGCGACCTCTCCCCCAAGGGGGAGAGGTGACATGTAAGGTCCGAAGTGGCGATGTCCAACTAAAAACACAATCAAGCCAACGCTACTTCCGCGCCTGAATGAGAAAACTGCTAAGCGAAGTCAGATTGGTACTGAACACCTCACTCGACAGATACTTCGCCCCGATTGGCATCTTCGCCTGACCGACCAGTCGTGAACCGTCGTACGTGCTGACCCATCGTCCCTGCTCATCGAGCTGCCTGATGATCTTGTGAACCTCGTCTTCCGCCACAGCAGGCCGTGCCGGAACGTTCCCACGCCTCATCTGAGCAAGTTTCGCTTTGAGTTCCTCGATGCGGGATGGCCATTTCCAGCCGTAGTGCTTTGGCAGTTTCGAATCGTCGTACGTCAACGAGTACTCCTTCCCACGACGATTCATGTAGAGCGGGCGGTTCGTCTCAAGCTCGTAGTAGCGGGCGAGTTGACCATCAGGCAGTAACGATCGTTTGAGCCAGGCCAGCGCTGCCGGAATCGGCTCAAGGTATTTATCGTCCCCCGTAAACGCAGCGATCTTCATCAAAGTGCCAATCGCTTCCTGAGTCTCGTCGCCCGCCATCGCTGCCGGTTCGAATCGACGAGCCCAGATCGGCTGCATCTGGTAGTTGTACTGCTGAGCCCAGCCGGGTTGCGGCTCGGGCATCTGAGCGAGAATCAGAAAGTCGCCTAGCTTCTGAAGTGCCATCAAGTATCGCTCTCCGCCGTAAATTTCATGAGCGTCAATCAGCGAATCAGCGACGTAGTCGCAGACGTTGTCGTTAAGCGTGTACATGTCCCAATAGTTCTTGATTCGGCCTTCGGTCCGCCAGTCATGGCTTGGGTAGTTAGCCTTCACGACGGGCTGATCGGCGACAGGCTTTCTCCAGACTTGAGGAAAAGCTCCGTTCGGAAACTGAGCTGCCAGCAGTGACTCCAGCGCAAACATCGCCGAATCGTGAATGACCTCATCTTTGAAGCCAAGAGCCTTATCCGCTCTGATGACGCACTGAATTGCCGACTGAGTCTGTCCGTCATCAAGCGACGAATTCCCGTCCTTTCGACGTTTGCCTCCCCGGAATCGATAGTCCTTCGACTTTCCGCTCAGATCAATGGAATTTGTCCAGCCACCACCGCTTAGCTGTCCATAAGCCAGAGCCGTCGCCGCGTCGCGAGCGGCATCAAGATAAAACTGGTCTCCGGTCGCTTCCCACGCCCGCAGAAACGCCATCCCGACTGTGGGAGTGCCCGGCGGCTGAACCCAAACCTGCTCAGCCGCAGCTCGGCCTTCACCCCAGCGATCCTTCAAGTCGAGTGAGTAGAAGTAAACGTAGCCGCCATGCGTGGCCACTTCGTTGTAATAGTACGAGCCTGCCCGCTTCATAGCGGCGGATGCGGCCGCCTCTATTGAAGTTTCGTCATCCGCATGTGACGGACTAACGAGTGCGGCGAATACAGCAGCAAACAGAACGGACTGTTTCATCAAGTCCCTTTCAACGGAGATCGACGATTGTTCGTCACACGCCGGCTGATCTTCGCACGAAATCCGAGCAACGCTTTTCGAAGGCTCTGGCGTCGTCCAGCGTTTCAATTCCCTCAGCCTGGTGAATCGTGAAGTAGCCGTCGTAGTTAATTTGTTTCAACCCGGAAAACACACTTGAGGTATCAAGGCCGCCCTCTTCCCAAACCGGAACGTGGTCGTACCGCACATCTCCCAGACAGTATGTTGGAAGGCAATCTGTGCCGACAGGATTCAGTCGATGGTTCTGGATGTAAACATTCATCATGTGTGGCCGCAACCGCTCAAGCGTCGCGGGCCCGTAGTCCTGTCCGCAAAGCATGAGATTAGCCGGTTCGTAGATGATGCCGAAGTTGGGACGACCAATCTCAGCCAGAGTGGAAAGAATTTGCTCCACCTGCTCAAAGAGTGACGAAGTATGACACTGATGAGCCAGCCGGATTCCCCGCTCGGCAGCCCGATCCGCCGCTTCCCTCGCGAAGGGAATGTCTTCCGGTTTTTTGATACAGACTCGAATAAGATCGCAGCCCAGAGCCTCCGCAACGTCCAGGCTGGGACCGATCTCGCGCAGGCTGTCCGGACCGTGCTCATTGTTTAAAGGCACCTTGGAATCTGCCGTGACCATCGAGACTCGAAGTCCGTGCTGATCAATGACGTCCTTCATTCTTCGCAATTCGCTCGTCGAAGTCTGCACTCCGCCGGCACTGGCCCTCATGCAGATCGCCGCGTAACCGCAATCAGCGGCCAGAGCGACAAGATCATCGAACGGCAAATGTAGCTTCGTTTTGCACGGTGCCTCGGCAATTCGAACGGACAACGAAAGCTGCAGATTCATCACGGACTTTCTCGCTACGTTATTTCTCTGGCGGCGGCGTTTCACCGCTCACAACGGGCTTCCACATCCATCGCTGTGAATCGACCGTCGCGTTCGTTCGGAAAATTGAAGACAAAAACAACGAGATACACACCGTAGCGAGCCACGAAACCGGGACAATCAGATGAGTTGAAACTGGATTGCTTAGAAGTTCCCTGCTGTATTCCTCACTGATGCCGAAGAAACGTTGAAGAAGCCGATTTTCATAGAGCCAATTGAAGAGTTCCAGGCTGTAACTTCCACCAATCCCGACCGCCTCCCCGACCAGGACTGCGGGAATCACTGTGCCAGCCGTCGCTCGCCGAGAAAACATTCCCAATACAAAAAGGCCGCCAAGAGGACCAAGGAAACAGTTAAACCCTCGCTGGCAAAGATCAATGATATTTGTTTCTTTCGACAGGTGATGCAGCCAGATTGTGACCGCAACAATCACCAGTCCCATCGACGCGGTCAGAACCCGTGCGACTCGCAATTCGCCTTGAGGCGTCAACTTCTCTTTCCGATTGGGGCGTAGAAAATCGACGGTGACGATGGTGGAAATCGAGTTTGCGCCGGAATCAATCGTCGACATGGCGGCCGCAAACAGAGCAGCGATGACCAGCCCTCGCATTCCGGACGGCAGGTAGAGTCGAATAAACTGCGGAAAGACCCGCTTCTGAGCAACCGTCCGTACGTCGAGGTCGTTTGACTGAAGCTGTTCCTGCGTCTGAAGCATGTCCCCCGACACGAATCCATCGTTCAACACAAAATACATCAGAGCAAGACCGACTCCGGCCAGCAGAATTCCGAGTCCGATACTCGACAGCGCATTGACAAGAAAACTTTTTCGTGCCGCGCTGACGTCTTTGACAGAGAAATACCGCTGAAGGGCGACCTGATTCGAGCCATGCGTGCAGGCATGCCAGAACAACATCCCGATCGATATTGAAAACACGGTCGAACGATTCGTGACGTCCCAACTGAACCATTCAACCTTCTCGAAGGTGTAACCTTTGGAGAATGTCAGCCAGTCGCCGAGGCCCGACTCCGTCTTCCAGGCAATCACTCCCATCGTAAAAAATGCGCCGAACAGCAGAACAAAGAACTGTACAACGTCCGTCCAGACAACCGCCCGCAGTCCGCCAAGAGTCGTATACAGCACGGAAAACAGACCAATCCCGAGAATCACGGCGTGCATATCCGCGTCGCTGGCGTCAGTGCTGAAGAACCAGTCAAGTTGAAGATTCGCAATCTCGACCATTGCCCCGCTGGCCGTCAGCACGACAACGGCCATCCACCCCAGCAGCAGACAGATGCAGAATGCTGCCGCGATGACTCTTGTCGAATAGTCGAAGCGACGTTCCAGGTATTCGTACGCGCTGGTCAGACGCAGCCGCATAAAAAACGGAATCCAAAGGAACCAGGTAATCAGCAGTACGATCGGAATCCCAAGCTGCCTGGTCAGAAACCCAATGCCCGTGCGAAACATCTCGCTGGGCATGCCCAAGTATGTAATCGTCGAAAGCAAGCTGGCGATCAGGCTGATCCCGACTGCCCACGCCGGAAGATCGCGGCCGCCGACGAAGAAATCTTCGGTCGACGAATTCTTGCGAGCAATACGAAAGCCCATTGCCAGCATCGCCGCGAGATAGGCCGCCAGGACTACCGCATCGATAGTGGTCAGACCGCCCGAAGCATTCGCTGTGAGATCGCTGGAAGACTCAGCCAGAGTCATGCAAAGCTCCTTCGTTGAACGTAACGATGAGCCGCAAAGCGTAACGGGAAACCAACAAAAACTGCCACCACGTAGCGATTACGGGCGGTAGGCGAATGACATCGTCAGGAGTTAACCATGTGACGAAACCGCCACCACGGTCTCAGCGTTCAGTTGGCGAGGTGACCCGAGTTCGGACGAAGTTGCCACGTCACCCTGCAGCCGATGACACGTCAAACTCATCTCTTCCAGTTGGTGCCGATGTCGATGCACGTCATCTATCGCGGATTCAAGATCAGGAAAACAGACCACCAGTCAACTTCTGCTGAGCCATCTCATCGGCCATCGTGGAAATTTCACTATTCAAACCCCGCTTGAGGCGTCTGCAAAAGCTCATCACAAGAATCACTGACCAAAGCACGAAGAACAATCCGGCCGAAACGTAAAAGTCCATCGGCAAAACTTTGACGAGCGGATCCACGACCGTGTCCCAGAAGAAATTGCGACCAGCCCGAAACAACACAAACCCAATGAACGCCAGCAGCAGAAATTCGTACCACACTCTCGCGATGATGCCGGAATTCCGCTTCGCCAGACGTTCGATGGTGTCGTCGATCCGTTGCTTTGCGTTGGCCAGAAATCCGGATTCAAATCTTGCTGTTTCAAGACGAGCGTCTTCTCCTGGCTTTTGAGCAGCCAACGCTGGATCCAACCCCGAATCCATCAAGTGTCCGTTGATCAAAAGACGGGCTTCTCTGACAAGATTCTCATCGATACCGAGGGTTGCAAGTTCCTCGAAGCGTCCTTCCGCAGACTTCTCTTTCTGTCTGGCTGTCAGCCAGCGAGTCCCCTGCATCGCGCCGATCAATGCCAGCTGTGCTCCACTTCGTGCGCGGTAAAGGCTGGCGGAAGTGATCAACGCTCCCAAACCACTATGAAGTCGCAGCAATGCGGAGAACGGACTCGATCCCCAAAGCGTTGTTACCTGAGTCAGAATTCGTTGCTCCCACAGGTGACTGCACGCGCCAAGTTGTGACTTCAGTTCGCGACTCATCTCCTGCGTCAGTTTCTGACGATGCTCGCCCAGTGCTTCTTCCAGAGAAGTGATTGCCGGATCAAACTCGCCCAACTGTTCTCGACATTTCGCAAGCGTTGCCGAAGTCAGATCAAGCAGATTGGCTCGCCGAATCTGAATCCGCTGCACGGCCGCCAGCCGAGTTGTCAGCAGATCCTGAAGTTTTGCAAAGTCACCGCTGGGACGTTGTCCCGATTGCTGCTCAGCCAAAGCCGCGACCGAATCAACGAAGAAGACGTCCGGTATCTCGTACCGTTCGCCCAGCACCTGTCGCCAGTCGTCGCGAATATCCTCATCGGTATCGGCATGAGTCTGCACGAAAATCAGTCGACAACCTGCTGACGCAACATCCAGTTCGTCAAGAACTCGCGCCGAGCGATACTTCTGCTGCGTCGACGCATAAAGCAACACGTCACAATGCGGCAGCACACGTCGCAATATTTCCAGATTGCTGCCGGACGTTTCCGCTTCGTTGGTATCCGGGTCCGGGCAGTCGAGGATCACGACGTCTCGCAAAACGGACGAGTCAACACGAACAACTTCAAACTGCTCCAACGGAAGGTTGAGAGGCGGCAACTCCGTCTCCGAATGTGCGATCAACACGGGCCGCGTCGTCGTCGGCCGCTCCCGCCCGGACTTCGTACACTCCGCCCCAACGATCGCGTTTACCAGCGAGCTCTTGCCTGTTCCCGTACCGCCGAATGTCGCAATCACCAACGGAGCTTCAAGTCGAACCCGCATTGTCTCAAGACGAGTCAGCAAACGCCGCACGAGAGCACGCGATTGATTCAGAGGTTGCCAGGGCGACTCGCCCTCGGACCATTGCTGGAGCCGCCGCGCGAGCTCATCGACCTGAGCAAACAATTCGAGTTGTGCGAGTTCTGCGTCAGACATTGATTCGTTGAATCCTGCTTGGACTGCCGCGATTGTGTTCTCAGGCGGACTGCGAAGCGGTCTCGCTGTCCGGTGTTTCGTTCAAAGACTGAGCCGCTCCGGCGGACGATCCTGAATTCAGTTCATCAGCAAATTCCATGTCCGTTGTAAGCGTCGCCACGAGCTGCTGGATCTCTTGAAACGTTGGCGACTCGGGAATCATCGCCGCTTCCGCAAGCTCTTCGGGCAATGATCCGAGCAAATGCGTTTGCAGCAACTCGGCCAACCAGGCAGCTCGTTGAGCGATAAACTGTTCGTGAATTCGGCGGAACCTTGCTTCCAGCCACGCGGCTCCAGATGACGCCGTACTGCTGATCCATGTTTCACCGACGGCGGCGGTGACGCCTCCCGCTGCCACATCACCCGCAACCGAGACAGCCGACGTGACCGCCGTTTCGGTAGCAAGGTGCCCGACGGCGTTTCCGACGGGACCAAACCCCGTCACAAACAGAGCAATGGAAACTGCAGGCCGTGCGGCCGCCGCAACAGCGTCAAGCTGTTTCAGTGACCGATACCACTCCGGACTCTCACTTCTGAATGTACTCAGCTCGGCCCTGACGAGTTCTCCCAACTGGACATCCAGGTCTGCCGATTCATGTTCGCTGCGTATCTGATCCAGCAACTCCTGCCTGGTTGTTGCTCCAAGCAGGGCTTCGAGCCGCGGCTGAAGTAACGGATTGCCAAGCTCCTTGAACCAGTTGAGCCGACTATAGACCTCATCGACTGCGTCCAGAACGGCTTCCCATTCCCGAGCCCGGTAGGCTTCTAAAGGCGGAGTCTGCGGGCCACGCAATTGCTCATCAACCAGCTTCCAGCCTCTAGTGATGCCGCTTCCGATGGAGTTGTAGAAGTTGTGAACTTTCGCAGACCAGCCTTCACGCTGCCCCTGCCACCAGTCTCGAATTTTCTCAACAATCAGTCCGTTGCGAACCATCGGCCAGTTATCAATCTCGGCCAGCTTGTGCGTTGAAAGCAAATCCGAAGCCGATCGAAATTCGTCAGACCGCTCTTTCACACGACGCAGATAACCAGGAATCCCATCCGAAGCCGCGATCAAATCCAACGCGCTGTGCAAGGTCTGCAGTTTGATATCGCCGAACTTGAGCGATGAAAGGTCCTCGCGTAATCGACGTCCGGCCTTCTGGCCGACAACTTCTCCAGCATCATCGTCCGATTTAGCCGCAGGCCAGCACCTTTCGAAGAACTCAAGTTCGTTGGACTCGGCCGCCTGGCGATCATGCGGAGCCAGGTAAAGAAACTGCGGCTTGATACCTGTTTCGTCGCAGAACGTTTTCATCCAAAGCGGCCAGTACGACTCATCGTCAGGTAGGTGAACCTGGTTGAAAACGACGAGTACAAACTTGTCCTCGGCGGCTGCTCGGCGAAAGAATTCTTTGACCGCCGCGTCGTTGTATTTCTGTTGAGTCAACACCGCGATCAGAACGTCGGCCGTCCGTCGGATTTTGTCAGCACGTTCCCAGTTGACTCGCGCATCGCTGTCGATGTCCGGAGTGTCGAGAACCAGCAGGTTCGGCGGCAGTGAATCACTCTCACGCCAGAACAGCCAGTCGGTATCAGACTCGTCCAGAGCCTGCTCGGAAGCTGACCACTGTTTAAGCTCAAAATCTGGAAATATCGCACCGAGGTTCTGTGACTGATCAAAGCCATTTGGAGCCAGACAGGTCACATGCTTCGTCCCCGAAGCCAGCGGGCTGGTGGCACTCGCTCGCGATCCGGCGAGATGGTTAAACAGAACGCTCTTGCCGATATTCGTTCCGCCGACGACTGCTGCGACCAGAAACGCATCCTCGCCCAACTGTGGCAACAGCTTCTGCTCAAGCAGTTGATGCCACTCGAAACTATCGAGTCGATCAATCTGCAAAGCCGAGGCCTGCTGCTCCAGATCGCTGAGCAGCCCATGCAGTTTCTGCACGGTCTGAGCACATTGGACAAAGGTGACTGGCATATCGTGTGAATTATCGCCCGCAGAATTGGTATCGAAACGTCAATTGCCATACGCACGCGAAGGATAACTCAAGCGTGGACACCGGCAAGACGTAACAACCAACGAACTGGATCAATCGCAACTCGTGATACCGCAAAAAACTTAAGAATAGGTCAAGAGTTCGAGGTGCCTGCGCCGGTTTCTACTTCGCAAGTACGCCTCACATCGTCGGCCCGTCACGAGCGATTGCTCTCTAAACAACACGCCTGATCATCGGAGTCAATAGCCGCTGCCTTACTCAATGGCCGCTTCACCCGAGCTGGATTCTCGCCTGGCTTCAGGATTGAGCACGTGCGGCGTCGGTGGGGCCGACTTCGGCACAGCCTCGTCGACGACGTCAGACTGACTTTTACCAGTTTCTTGAGGCTCTACCGCGTCTTCCGACGTTCCAACTACTTTGCTGTCGGCTTCCGCGATAACTCTTCCCAGCCAGCCAGCAAGCATCGCGGGCAGCAGCACGAGGTCAGCAAACAGAGCCGTGACGATCATCGCGGCCATCAACCAGCCAAAACGACTGATCAGGGACAACTCGGCCGGCATCAAGACGGCAAGGCCAATGCCGACTGCCACGCTTGTCTGAAACAACGCTGGTCCACAGTGACTGAGTGCGGACGTCACCGCCTCGTCCTGTTTCATTCCTCGTCGTAGCCCTTCCCGGAACCAGGTCAAGAGATGCAATGTTCCATCAACGGCTATTCCGAGCGCGACAGACGCCGTAATCATCGTCCCGATGTCGACCTTAATGTTGAACCAGGAAATCGCTCCGAACACCGTGCTGATCGGCAGGACGTTTGGAAGCATTGTTGCCAGACCGGCTTTCGTACTCTTCAGGACTCGTGAAATGACAATCCCGATGACAACAAACGCCAGAATGAAACTCTGAATCAAGCTCGTCAGCACAGCACGTTGCGTCTCAAGAAACAGAGGAACCATTCCGGTTACCACATAGTTGGCACCGGTGTGGTTCAACGTTTCTTCCTGCACGATCACAGAGATCTCATCGAGCAGAACCGCGTAGTCAACATCCGTCATAATGTTGACCTGAGCCGTGATCCGCCAAAGTTCGTCACCGGTTTCGCACAACGTACCGTTGCCAGATTCACGATCCTCATCAGCAAGAGCGATAAAGCTTCTTGCTGCAGAGCTTTCCATGACCTTCAGCTCGGTCTGCGTGTCGATCTTTCGCAAAAACGGATTACTGGATTTTCGCTGCAGGTCTTCTTCGGATTCGGTTTCCCTGAATGTTGCCAAAGAGATCGCGCCTGTGATGTCATCATGACGCTCGACCAGCTTCTGCTGAATTCGGCGCACGATTTCCTGACGCTGACCAAAGAGCAGTCCATCTTCGGCCGGAGCCCGGTGTGTCTCGGCAAACCGAATCACAACATCAACGGGAATGACGCCACCGGTATTCTCTTCGATGAATCGATAATCTTTGACCACCTGAGCCGTCTCAGGAAAGAATCGGATGACCTTCGTTTCGGTACCAAACTGCGTCAGTCCCGCAGAACAAACGGCAAACAGCAGGAGACACGCGATGCCTACCTGCTTCGCATGTCCGACGATGAACCTGCCAATCGGCTGCCAGACGTCCGGCAGTGTGCGCTCTGGGCGAGCTGCTTTCTCAGGGACGAACTGCAACAGGGCAGGCAGTCCAAACAGAATCGCGCCGAGACCAATGAAACATCCCAGTGCCGAATAAAGCCCGAAGTGGGAAACGGGCGCCAACGGGCTGGTCGTCAGTGACAGAAGCCCAAAAGCAGTTGTCAGACTGGCCAGGGTACATGGTCGCGCCGCCAGTTTTGCGGCCGTCACCGGTGCCGATGCGACATCCGATCTTGCCGCAAATCGCCAGTAGCTCGCGACGTGGATCGCCCCGGACATCGTGAGTACCAGCAATAAAGTCGGCATCACGACCAGCACCATATTCATGCTTCCGCCTGTGGCGGGCACAACGGCAACAGTCAGTAGGACGGTGTAGTACGAAATAAACAGGACCAGCGTTGCCAGCGCAGCGCTGCGAAGCATGACAAACGCCAGGATGATCCCAACCGCTCCGGAGAACAGTATGATTGAACGTCCCGGCAGATTGATGATGGGGAAGTCGCGATTCCAGGCCGCTCGTTTCACGGAGTCATTCAGAGCTCTTCCCGCGACCGGTCGGCCACCAAGGTGCAGAATGCCCGCCGGGATTCCGACTTCCGCGGCGATCTTCCGAAGTTCGGCGATCGCTCCTTTTTTGTCTTCCTCGCCAGCATCGCTCAACACAACGGCGACAGTAATCGGTGATCCCGGTGTGAAGAACGCGTCGTCGACCAGCTCATGGCTGGTCCCTTCAGTCGCGGCGTCATTTTCAACAGTTATGGATTTAGCAATCTCAATGACGCGTTGGGCAGTTGTTGATCCTGACTGCATCCCCGCCCAGCTAATCTGTGCGTGGTGCTCCGGCAGATTATCAAACGGCTCGGGTTCTTCTTCAGCCGCAACAATCGCCTTCGCCAGTGGGTACTCATCGATTGACTTCTCTGGAACCCAATCCAGTACGGGGTCGAGGATCTTCAGATCGATTCCGAGTTCGCCGTGGACCTGATCCTGCAACGATTTCAATGTCGACTTTTTTCGCTCGACGCCGATTTCAGTTAAACGCAGCTTCAGCGGGCCGGCCCCAATCAGAACGCCATTCAGTCGCTGCAATGCTTCTTCGTGAGAAACACCGTCGCCCTCAATCCGCCTCAATAGACTCTGCGGAGTGACGACTCGTTCAACATGTTGGAGTCCCCCGTGGCGAACTCCGTCCTCGTCTGGAACTCCAGCGAGCCGATCGGCCAGCCATTGAGTTCTTGGGTCGTTAAGCGTGCTGCCATCCCACGTGACGATAATGCTTTCGTTGTGGGGAAAGTTTTCCTGGTACCAGGCCAGAGTCTGAGCGTTTGGATCGTCGGCCGGAATCCACTTGCGGATATCGTTGTCGAGGTCGATCCCCGACAAAGCCCACAGTGCCGGCGGCAGTGCACAGGCAAGCAGAACGAGCGTCCAAACGCCCATTCCATTTCCCCAGGGATCCTTCTTCTCGAGAAAGTGCGTCATGCCGATTCTCGCCGTTGAAAGTCGATTGTGGCCGGACTGGGCTCGATGCAGAGTTCATTCTGCAGCCCACAGCGTCCGGCGTTCGGACCTCGATGCATCACGACCGAAGTCGCAAATCGCGCACCGCTTCCCGAATTTGTACTGACCCGCCCCCACAGTTCATCGACGCCGCATACGTTCACAGGCCGTTCCAGCGGCAGATACTGCCATGATTGGTGCCAGATTCGAACATTGACGGGCAGTCATACGGACTGCCGCCACTTTTCGCCCGATGTCGAATCCGAAGCTTCAGACGATTATCCGGAGCTTCGAATCGCTAAGTCGAGGATTCTAGCCAGCAGATGCCCATAGCCTGAAGGTCAGGTCGCGTAATCCGCAGCCAGAATGCCCGAGTCGTCCGCCTGAGTCCGATAAGCGAGAGTCGATCGGCTAAACAGCCAGGGAAGACTGGCGAAAGATTGCCGACCAATTGCTCGATTGAGGTCAGTACGAAACCACCAAAACAAAAACGAGCGCCATCCCGATGGATGAACGCTCGTTGAAAATTTTCTAACCTGGCCGCCCACTATGTCTTGATGTGCTTACGCTTGGCCTTACGAGCCTTGGCACTTGCCGGACGTTTTCCGTGATTCGCCTTCTTTAACTTCTTTGCAGATTTAGCCATTTCTATCTTCCTGTTCGCTTAGTTGTGCAGTTTTTCGCGGGAATCCATGTTGAGCAGCGACCGATCAATCCGTGATCGAGACGGCATTGTAGCGCCATATCAAAAAGATAGAAACCCAGCCGAATTATCTGTACATAGTACGAGTCCTTACTCAGATCAGCCACGAGTTCTGTCTGTATCGGAATCCGTCCGTACCGGCCGCCGCGTTTTCGTCGGAACACGGTCAATTCAATAGACAATGACGTTCCGTTCGTTCAGCCAGCCACTTCCAGCATCGCCAACGCGGGCTCGAATCCAGCCTGGTCGCTGTTCCTCAACAACAAATTCCGCCCCACGCCCCAGCGGATCTTTGAACGCCGTGTCGTAGGATTCAGCGTTCCCTTTGCGAGCGATCGCCGATTCTGAGGCCACTACTCCGTGTACTGTCCCGTCAAACCGTTGCCAGTCCCAGGCTGCTGAAGCCGCGAAGATGACCGTGGTCAGGCTTGCGACGATTCCACAACGACGCAGAACCAAACGACGACGCGTCAACTGCGCGAGCAATAGAAGTAAAAGCGTTGCCGCGAGCAGCACGGTGGTCACGACAAACTTCTCTCGATAGCTGATCCAGTTTTGCCAGAAGAAGACGAACCCGGCGATACCGGTCTCGGGCAAAACATCAGCACTGCTTCCACTGACGGTCAGAGCGTTCCGCAGGTTGGCTTCGAGATACGGATCCCTTGGTCGATATCGCTGAGCTTGGCGGTAGGCGGCAATTGCTCGTCCAGTCTCGCCAGCTCTCATCCAGGCATTTCCCTGGTTGTAAAGGACAGCACTTGAGACAAAACCAGCCGATCCAATCTGCTCACTCAGCCGAGCGGCCCTTGCGAAGTCATCCGTGTTTGCAGCACTGGCAAATGTCTGTTCCGCGTCCTGAAACTTCTTAGACGTTTCAAGGTTCGGCGACTCTCCGCAGCCACCCAGAAAGATCGCACAGACAAGCAACAATGCCGTCGCGACAGCGCCAAACTTCGTCTTTGCTGCGGGCAACTTGCGAAGCTCGGCGACAAGCCGAGCAACGATACCGACAGCCTCCGCATGAAGACGCGATAAGTCATCGGCAACAGCCCCGTAGCGAGCCGCATCGCAATCATTGAGTAAGCTCACGGTCTCATCGCACAACGATCCATCAATACCGAGTTTCTGCAACTGCTCGGCGGCGTCGCGCGGAGTCAAACCCCCATCAGAAACGTTCGCGTAGTCAGCGATCAACCCAGCCACAGCTTTGCGAATCGCGTCGCACGTTTCACTTCGACTTCCAGACTTCAGCAAAGCATCCGCTTTCGCGAGGGCTGCGTTGACTCGTGTCGTCGCTGATCGGCGACGCTGCATCGCCGGGTCTTCGCGAATATTGTGAACTCGTTTGATCCCCAGCGTGGCGACCAGCCAGGCGACGATCATCCCCCCCCAGGCACTGCCCCAGCGACCGAGCCGGATCGACTCATCTCTGAGTGTGCTGAGACTTGCATCATTCGCAAACAGACCGCCTTCGCTGGCGACAACTTCATCCGAAGGCGCCGCAGTGTCGCTGGGAAATGACACAATGTCGGCTCCGGAAAGAGTCTCAGCCTCGCGAATCGACACCGCAATCGGGTCGGTCATTTGCGTGACATACTCTTCTGATTCAA
Organism: uncultured Planctomycetaceae bacterium; assembly: GCA_943787265.1. Classification (GTDB taxonomy): domain Bacteria; phylum Planctomycetota; class Planctomycetia; order Planctomycetales; family Planctomycetaceae; genus JABMPE01. The sequence goes on from CALSLT010000042.1 coordinate 86,949, forward strand.
CGTCAAAGAATGAAATTGGAACGGACGGAAACTCACTGACTGATGTACTCAGCGGCCGCAGGCTGTAAGTGAATCGTCGCGAGGTCGCAGTAGTTTCCTCCGTGGCTTCGTACATTCGGAATGAATCGGTGATCTCGCTGAGAGAAGAAAGCTTCGGTGGCCGAGCGTCTGCGAGCGTCCCCTGTCCGGTCAAAGTTACCGTAAGCGTCATTGGCTCGCCGACGCTGGCGGCTGTCGGTGCCAATGCCGTACTCACATCGAAGTTCCCAACCGCTCCGATGTACGACTCGGGACGTCCTTTGATCGGCACGTCTTTCACATTCACGGACAGACTCTTTGCCACTGCATAGATTTCCCGGCCAGCCAGACGCCCATTCTCAAACCCATCCGCAAAGGTGCCTTTCAACGTTGCGGGGCCAAACTGATAATTTCCGACCTTCTGAGGAATCATCGTCCGACGAAACTGATACTCCCAATATCCAATCTGCTGGCCATTATCGTTTTTTCTTGTGGTTCGCCTGGGTGTTGGATGGAAACCTGTCGCCTGGCGATCGAACAAAGAAAAAACTGATTGCGCCCCAACATTGTTGATCTGAACTCCGTTGCCTTGCCGGCTGACCAGCGGCTCCAGAACCTCGCGCCAACTTTTGGCTACACCGATTCCGTCAAAAACTTCATCGTCCGTCAAACATGGAAGTAGCAATGTCGGAGGAGTCGGCTGGACGCTCAATGGATCCCTGTCGTCATATCCTTCTGGCAGTTCTTTAACTGCAATGGTCAGCGTCAGTTCAAATGGCTGCATTGGGTAAACCGACTTTCGGTCAACCGCCAACGTGAGAATCACCGAGTCCTGAACTTCCGGCGCAACAACCCTCAACGTGACTGCCTGGCCGGTGATTTCATCATTCCCGACCTTGGCCGTCGGCGCCGGAATCGTAAAACGGCCGCTTCGCCTCGGAGTCAGGCGGTAGTTGTACTGCATCCCGCGGCGAATGATCTCGGTCCGTCGTCCGTTGATAATCGTGATCTGCTGAGAGTTCAGCGACTGGCCGCCCAGATTCATCACCTGGAAATTATTCATTCCCGACAGCACCGGCGCGGTTGGATTTTCGACATGGTTCACCGTCACGCTGTACCGAACTGATTCACCTTCGTAGATCTCTCGCCTTTCGATCTCGACGATCAGCTCGGGCTCTTGCGCGCACGCTCTCGATGCCAACGCTCCCCAAAGCAAGAAAGCACTAATCGTCAGAAGTCTTATGAAAGGTCCGTTGCTCATTCCGCTGTTTCTACCAATCTCGATCAACGCGAATTCGGCCACCGATCAATTGCTGAAGCTGTTTCTGCAGATCGCGATGTTCACGTTCGCGTTCTCTCGCCCGACGCAGCGCTGACATCGCTCGCTCTCGCTGCGACTGCCCCTTCTGTTGTTGATCCTGTTCCTTCTGCTGATCCGACTTATTCTGCTGTTGATCATTCTGCGATTGTTGATTCTGGTCGCCCTTGTCGCCATCGTCATTCTTCTGGTTTTGATCCTGCTGATCATCTCCCTGCTGCTGGTCGTCTTTCTTGAGCGGCTCAGCAATCTCACGTAGAAGCTTCAACGCCTGTTGCTGATCCGGCAATGCCTTAGCCAACTCCGTGGTTTCAAGGCTGGCGGCTGCAGCGAGTGCATGCTCTTCCGCCTTTGGTGCGAGTTCGATGGCTTTTTCCAACGAAGCCTTCATCCCTTCAAGCTGAGCGAGAGCATCTTCCTCAGCTGACTTCGCATCAGATTCTGTCGAATCTTCATCATTCTGGTCGTCATCGTCTTCGGCCGGAACCGGTGCAGTTTTACCACCATCGGAATCCCCTTCGTTTTGAGCCTGCGCCGCCTGTAACTGAGCATCGACCTGAGGCAATTCCGCCTGAGCTTTGAGGCTAAGTATCCGGCTCCAGTCCTTAACGCGTGACTGCTGCAGGGCAAGCTCTGAAAACTCATTGTCGGAAAGCGAAATCTCGACCGGCTCATCGACTTCGTTCTCATTTTCCTTTGCAGCATCGTCCTTCGAGTCAGCGTCTGGGAGCTCCTCGTCGACTGACTGTTCGTCAAGTCCGGTCAGCGTCTCGGACGTGCCGGTCAGTTGTTCCTGCTGCTTGACCGCTCGTTGAAGAACATTCGTGAACGGCGCAAGAGCCATGTAGATATCGTTAAGCCGATCGAGCGACTCCAACTGTTTGAAGCGTGCATCCTGAAACGCAGCATCCTTGGTCTCTGAGGCCGCAGTTTTCATCTTCGAGCCGGCTTCGTCCGCGATCTTCTGAAGCAACGTCTGAGCCTGCTCCATCTGACTCGACTGGCCGGGATCCTGAGCTGCACCGTTGCCGGCACTCGCTTGTTGAGCCGCTGCAATCTCTGCGGCAATCTTTTCTTTCAAAGGCTCAATCTCTTCACGAAGCTCTGTCTGTGAGTCCGACAATTCGGAAGCCGCCTGTCGCCGCTGCGGAGAATCCTCTTCCTCGCTGAGTACCTGCACGGCCGAACGCAGCTCGGTTTGTCGTTGCTCAATCATCGCCAGAAATTCGAGCAAACCCTTTTCTTCACGAGCCTTTTCACGGTCTCGTTTTTCCCATTGATCCTGAATGTGCTTGATGAAGAGCCGAATCAACTCCAGATTGTGCCTCGCATTCGAATGTCCCCGATCAAGCTTCAGGCAATCACGATAATGCCCAACCGCGGACAGCAGTTGAGACACTCCCTCTTCCCGTTTCTCCGGAGCCGCTTCGACGGGATCCTCACCAAGCGTCGCCCTGCCCTGCTCAGCCGAAAGCGTTCCCAGGTTGTAGTGAGCCCGCCCCGCCAGACCGACGTCACGCGCCAAAGCCGCATCCCGGAAAAGAGTCCGCGCTTCTTCCAGCTTTTCCGGATCACCCGCTGCCGCCAGAGCGCACGCTCGATCAAACGCAATCGTGGCATTGTCTGGCTCAGCCTTGTCTGCTTCCGTAAATGACTTGTCCGCAGACTCAAACTTCCCGCTGACAAAGTAACGGATGCCTTCCCGAACTTTCTCAACCGCCGTCGAAGCCGGGTTAAATCCAAGCGACATGGCAACGCCGGCCAGCAACAAGACTCGGATGACTCTCTGGCGGAAAACCATGAAACCTTTCCCTGAATTTGTATTGAACAAAGTCACGTCGATCATGTGTCTTGAAGAAGCGAAAATTTTCGGAACGCTAATTGACACTGATATCCGCTAATTATCTGGGCTCGTGGAGATCAGAAAGAATGAATCGCTTCCATTCAAGTTTCGACTTACGCCCAAAATTGATTAGATACCCAACTGACTGTCGCGAAATTCGCATGTAGTTAAAGAGTTGAGCCTCGTGCTCGGGCAATAGCTCCTTGACTGCCTTCAGCTCGACGAGAATCGCATCGCTGACAAACAGATCCGGAATATACCGTTTTTCTATCGTGCAGCCTTTGTATGAAAGTGCAATTGGCTTCTTCGTCGCGAAGGCAATCGAACGAAGTCCGAGTTCGATCTCCAGACACTGTTGGTAGACCTCTTCCGCCATGCCATACCCGAGTTGATTAAAGACCTCAAATGCCGCTCCCATCAATCGGTACCCTTCTTCCTCATACATCTCTGGCCCCTTCGAAACATTAGCGAACATCAGCGTCTATTAGTGTTCCTTAATTCTGATTGTGATACGCGGTCAAACCGTGGAATCAACGTCTCGATCAACAGGAGTGTCAAACCAAGACCTCCGAATAGTTGAAACTGCTCGCGGTACCGTTTTCGCTTCTCGGATTGAAACTCGCCACGAGTCAACTTTGCCAGGTGTTCGTCATAAATCTGGCCGAGATCGTACGCGGTCGTTCTCGCGGGAACGTACGCCCCCGACGTCGCCAGAGCGATTTCTTTCAACAACGACTCGTCCATCTTCGACCAGACTTCCTGGCCATCGTGTTTGGTAAAGACAAGGCTGCCATCTTCGGCACGCTTCGGAATCCGAGCCCCCTCACCCGAATCACCAAGTCCGACGCTGATGATTCGAATATTTCGGTCCGCTGCCTGCTGAGCAGCCTCAGCCGGGAATGAATCATGGTCCTCGCCGTCCGTGATCAACACAATTACCTGGTCTCGATCCTGGCGTTCTTCCATCGCCTCCATCGCCTTGCGAATGGCGTCGCCAATCAGACTGCCGCCGCGAGGTGCACTGTCAGGATCAACATCGTCCAGGACCATCCGGAAGAATCCTTGGTCCGTCGTCAGCGGAACCAGCTCAACCGGTGCACCTGCAAATGCGACCAAGCCAACCCGGTCGCCCTCAAGCTTCTGGAGCAGATCGACAATGTCAGACTTCGCTCGTTCCAGGCGGTTCGGCGCGACGTCTTCTGCCAGCATTGATCGCGAGACATCCAGCAGAACGAAAAGATCAACACCGCGCCCGGACACTTCTTCGAAGAACACTCCGAATCGAGGTCGAGCGCAAGCCACGATCAACAATGCGACCGCCAGTGTCATGAGAATCGTCTTGCTCCAGACACGGCCTGACTCGAACGCTGGCATCAGGCGACCGACCATCGGCGCGTCAGCAAACTTAGCAGCCGTTGCCATTCTCTTGCGATGCGCGTAGACGATTGCGCCGCCTATTAACGGAGCAAGCCATAGGGCAAACAGAAATGTGGGAGTTTCCCAAACCATAATAAAACAGTAAATCTCCGACGATCAGGGTAAGCCGCGAAACCGCGTCGCCGTCAACATGGTCTGCAGAACGACGCACGCCAGTCCGGGCAACATCAGCGATTGAAATATCTCTCGGTATTCTGTGTAAAGACGTCCTTCGGTTTCTGTTTTTTCCAGACGATCGATCTCTGCGTAAACCTCAGTCAAAGCTTCCGTATCCTGAGCGTTGAAATAACGACCGCCCGTTTTCTGAGACAGCATCTTCAACGTCTCTTCATCGAGCCGTACTGGCTGAGCTCGTAAAACTGTTCGTCCAAACGCGTCAGTCGTCGGATACGGAGCCATACCTGTCGTTCCGACCCCGATCGAATAAATGCGGATTCCAAACTCAGCCGCAGCGGCTGCCGCCTCTTCCGGTTGAACCACGCCCGCCGTGCTTTCGCCATCCGACAGCAGAACGATCACTCGACTCTTCGACTTCAAATCTTTCAGCCGATCGACGCCCACGGCAATCGCATCACCAATCGCCGTCTGCTGCTCTTCCTGCCAAAGACGCTCATTGATGATGCGTCCCTGCTTGTCGACGACCGGTTCAGGAATCTCCACCGTGTCGAGGATGTCCAGCAACGCTCCATGATCGAGCGTTGGCGGACACTTTGCATCGGCAAAACCACCAAACACGACAAGCCCGATCAGATCATCAGGCCGTCCGTCAAAGTCCCCTTCGCCCGCGACGAATTGTCGAAACACCTGCTTCACAGCAGCCAGCCGGTTGACGCGTTCGCCTTCAACGGGAAAGTCCAGCGCCCGCATCGAGCCTGACCGGTCGATGCACATCTCAATCGCGATCCCCTCCGTACGGACACGAAACTCTTCCCGTCCAGACTGAGGCCGAGCGAGGGCGAGAACGATTAGCGTCATGCCGCCGATCTTCAGCCACGGCAGAAGTCGTTTGATGCGTTGTGCAAACGTGACAGGCAATCCTTCGAGTAGTTCAACGTTCGAGTAAAGCACGGCGGAGCGTCGCTCACGCCGCATCGCTAATAGCCCGAATCCAACGACCGGGATTAACAACAGCAACCAGATTGGATCCTGAAACCTGAACGAACTCACGCGGCAACCTCCGGCGAGGTCTCGCGTTGAAGCTGGATGAACATCCTGGCCCGTTCAATACTCGATTCGATATCCGAAGTCTCAGGCTCGAACGCGGCAAACTTCACAAGGTCAGCGGCTTCCAGAAAACCTCTCAGCCGCACTTGTTCTTCGTCGGCGAAGATCGCATCGTCAACGATCTGTCGTAGAAATTCCTCGGTCGTCAAATCCGGAGCGTTCACTCCGGTCGAACGTTCAATGTATCGCCGCACGACAGCCGTCAGCTCGACGTAGAACTTCTTGACGTCGGACTCCGACAGTTTGTTCTGGACAATTTGCCCGAGCTCCAGTTCAGCAAGTTCCTGTGGCGAAAGCTTTCGTTGGGCGACTGCTCGTCCGCGGCGAATTCGCCATACAACGATTGCGGCAGTAAACAATGCGCCGACACCCGCCCCAATCCACAACCAGTTCACCACATAATTGACCGGCAACTCAACAGGATCAGCAGCTGGCCGAAGGTCAGCCAACGACGGAACGTCATCGCCGAAGATGGAGCTGACTTCGACGGTCAGAGCTTCCGACTCGATCGTGTGCTCCTGCTTGTCGCCGTCGTCACGTTCGTCGTGAAAACGTATAGCGATCGGAGCAATCGTCAGCTTGCCGGCTCGAGTTGGCTCCAGCGTATAAACCTGCTGAATCACTTCTGCACCGTGGTCGACGTCAGGCACAGGCTCATGGAAGTCTCGAATGACAAAGTCGCCCATCGCCTGTCCGAACGGCGGCTTTTGAACGCGGACGCCAGGTTCGGACCAAATGGTCAACGTGAGCTGTGGTTCGTCTGAAAGCCGAGGCTTCTCGGGGGACACTTCAACGGAAACCTTTACCGGCCCGCGCTCAGATTCCGTCCTCAAAGAAGAACCGGCTGTCGTTTCAACGGCCACATCGGCGGCTTCATCCGAAGTCCCACACCCGGCCAGGCAAATCGCAAGAATCGAACACACCACCGATGCCAACGCGCAACGCCCGCCATCTCGACCGTAACAATCGAGTAAGCGAGTTTCTGATCTGAGGCGGATTGCGTTCACCGGTTCCGCCTCTCCCGGTTATCGAAGAAGCGGCGAAGGCTTGTCGTGTACGGCACGTGAGTACTGACAGCCAGTTCGTCAACACCGGCACGACGAAGCCCCTGCGAGACATTTTCTGCCCGTATCGTGGCCTGCCGCTGAAACAGTTCCCGCACGCGAGGACTCCGGGTGTCGACTTCTACGATCTCGCCAGTTTCGGCATCACGAAAATTGATGAAGCCGACGTCGGGCAACTCGTGTTCGCGCGGGTCCGAAACGGTAATTCCGACGAGGTCGTGTCGGCCATTCGAAACCGCCAGTGCCTGTCGAGACGCCTCTGTCTGGAAATCGCTTATCAGGAAGACCACGCTCCGTCGCTTCTGGACTCGATTCAGAAACTGCAGAGCCGCATCCAGACTTGTTTCGCGCTCTACCGGTTCGGCGGCAACCATTTCACGGATCAACCTCAGGACGTTCGACTTCCCTTTCCGTGGCGGGAAGTAACTTTGCACATCATCAGCAAACAACAGAAGTCCGACTTTGTCGTTGTTCTTCAAAGCCGAAAACATCAGCAGCGCGACCATCTCGACCATCACGTCGAGCTTTGACTGCTCTCCCGTCCCGAACGCTCCCGACGCGGAGACGTCCAGCAGAAAAAGCACGGTCAGCTCGCGTTCTTCGCAGTACCGTTTGATGAACGGCGTACCTGCCCGAGCGGTGACGTTCCAATCGATTGTGCGAATCTCGTCGCCAGGCTGGTATTCGCGAACTTCGTCGAACTCCATGCCGCGACCACGAAACGTGCTGCGATATTGCCCCGCGAGCAGATCATTGACTGACCTGTTCGCGACGATCTGAATTCGCTGCACTTTCCGGATGATGTCGGCAACTTCTGGCATGACTCTGCTTCGTAGGGTGGGCACCGCCCACCAACCCGATAATCAACATGGTGGGCAATGCCCACCCTACGTCAACAACGGCGTCTCCGTTGAGTGCGGCCTAAGGAACCGGAACCGCGGCGAGGATTTCTCGGATGACGTCTTCGCTGGTCATCTCTTCCGCTTCCGCTTCGTACGTCAAAACGACTCGATGGCGGAGAATGTCGTACGCAACGTCTTTCACATCCTGAGGCGTGACGTAAGCCCGTCCGTTGAGAAACGCGTTGGCTCGCGCTCCGATGCCCAGGAAAATCGTCGCTCGCGGCGAGGCTCCAAAGTCGATCAGCGGAGCGACTTTCGCCAGCTTGAATTCACCCGGTTCCCGAGTCGCCCTCACGACGGACACGATGTAATCCTTCACCTGGTCGTCGATGTAAATCATCCGGACGACGTCCTGCATATCAAAAATGTCCTGCGGCGTCAGAACTTCCTGAACGGGACGCATCGCTTCGTCGAGAGCCATGTCCAGAACTTTGCGTTCTTCATCCGGCTTCGGATACGTGATCTTTACCTTGAGCATGAAACGGTCGACCTGAGCTTCCGGCAGAGGGTACGTGCCTTCCTGCTCGATCGGATTCTGAGTCGCCAGGACCAGAAACGGTTTCTCCAGTGGAAACGTCTCATCGCCGATGGTGACCTGCCGCTCCTGCATCGCTTCGAGCAATGCCGATTGCACCTTCGAGGGTGCGCGGTTGATCTCGTCCGCCAGAATCAGGTTCGAGAAAATCGGCCCCTTGCGAGTCTTGAACGAGCCGTCAGCCGGTGCGTAGATCATCGTCCCCACCAGGTCGGCCGGCAGCAGGTCCGGCGTGAACTGAATCCGCTGAAAGTCCACCGACAGTGCCTTCGCCAGAGCCGTAATCGCTGTCGTCTTCGCGAGCCCCGGCACCCCTTCCAGCAGCACATGCCCACCGGTCAGCAACCCGATCAGCAACCGCGAGATCATCTCTTCCTGCCCAATGATCGCCTTGCCCAACTCCGCATTTAACCGATGAATCAGATCAGCCTTCTCGGCCACCCGATCTTTCGTCTGTTGAATATCCGCGTGCATCGTCCCTTTTCCATCGTCTTTCTGTAGTTAGCCATGAGGATGAGTCACTCAGCGGCTTATCACCACTCCGAGCAACATTCACAAGCTCTCAAGGCGAGAAAAGATAATCAGTGAAAAATGATGACTCAACAGTTGCAAGGCAACAGTTGAGTCGTTGACTCCCGAATTGACAATCGGCAGCTTCCCCCCAAACTCTTCGACACACTCCCTGTCTCTTTAGGTATGTGCCTATAAAAGCCACAAGACTTGGTGACGTGTTTCGGCTCGACCGAAACACGTCACCAGCAAGAATTCTCGTTAGAGTGAAAATCTCAGGCCATGTCCTTAACTGTCGATATTAAATTCGTTCAATCAGCTCTCGACCGGTTCGGCAACAACTATCACCGAATGGGCGTTGCGTCCACATCCGGACTTGGTGGAGTACCGCCGGAAATGTTCGATGGAGAGATCGATGCCGAAGGTTGGGTTGGATGGGAAATGTTGCCTTCCACGCTTTCGCAGGAAGACATTGTCCGTTTGGAGTCGGAATTCCGAATCGACTTTCCGCCTCTGTTCCGCGCCTATCTACTCGCCCGGTTCCAGCTATTTGATCAGATATACAGTGCCCAGTACGACCAGGCAATTTTCAATGTTGATGTCCCTTCAAACAATCCACTTGGGCCGATTCGTGATTTAATCAATGCTTGGATTCCGTTGCTGTCAGCTAGCTACATCCCTTTCGCTCAATGGGGAGACGGCTGGGGACCAATGTGTTTCGACACTGAGAATCGAAATGACAATGGTGATTGCCCCATCGTCTGGATGGATCACGAGCTTCTCATTCCTCTCGGCGAGGATGCTTGTCGCAACCGGCAGTCCGTGCTGCCATACGTGAATCTTCTCTACCCTTCGTACAGGGACTTTTTTGAAGACACATTCCAAACCAAGTGGCATCCTCGGTAGTCGCCGATCTTCATTGTGAGTCAGTAGATGCCTGCTCTGACTCGTCATCGCTGGCTGATTGTTCAGCCTCGGTAATTTCAATCGAAGAGGCGTGCTCGGTGGAGAGTTGGCGGAGGGACTCTTCGAGCTCAAAGGTGGGAAGATCGTTGATCGCGGCGATGGCTCCCTCGGGGGCGGCGGTCAGGCGGCGGAGGTGCTTCTTTTCGAACTCGCGGTCGCTGCTGCGAAAGCGGAAGAGCAGGATCGAAATCGTGACGGCGAGAAATCCAGCGAACCCCAGAACGTAGGGCACGATGCCCATGTCATCCGGGACGGACGACTGACGTTTCTGATACCAGCGGACGTTCTTTGCGAGGATCAACGGAGCAACGTGTAATCGGTCCTGCTGAGCCGGGTAGCCGTATCTTTTCAGGAAGTAGCCGGTCACCTTGACGACGACTCCCGAACCGAGTTCCTGTCCCGTGGGGATTCCTTCGGGGATACTGGTCATGCGAATGCAGTACGGGTTCAAGCCAGAGTCCGCATTGAACAGCCAGCCTTCCCACAAGGTTTCAATACCGAACTCGTTCTTTCCGGCAGGAATCGCCGCCAGCCGACGGAGCTCGCCCTTCACCGTCACGATTTCACCAAGTAGGTCCTTCGACTCGTTCATCAGGACGGCAAAGGCAATGCTCGAACGCGAAGCTTCCGTCAGAGCTTTGGGCGGAACATCCCGAGTCTTTGCGAGCAAGTAATAGTACAACTCCCGCTCGGACTCGCGAATTCCGACCGCGTTGTCTCGGATCAAATCTGTCAGCTCAGGAGCCAACTTCAGTTCGTGCTCTTCCTCATCGGCCTGCGGTTCCGATGCGCCGCCCACTTGAGCTTCATCGCCGTGTGGTTTGTAACGATCGGCGTCAGCCGGAGTGTGGGCTCCCACGACGCGGATCACCTGCGGACCGAGCGACGTCTCTTTCATTTCGGGTCGAAAATCGATCTTCTCGGTCGATGGCCGCGGCGTTTTCTGTTTCTGTTTCGCTGGCTCAACATCCGCCGGTCGACCGGTCAGCCAGTACCACGAACTCGGCCGCGCAGCAAATTCGATCGAGAATACGATCATCGCAATCATCCCGACCAGAACGAGCAGACGCTTCTGGTCGCCTCGGTTGAGGTATGGCGTGCGGTTTGTTTGCTGAAATCTCATGCAGCGACAATCAACGAAGGAAACTCAAGCGGACCAGAGCGGCGGAATTCGAATCAGACAGGATAACGAATGACTATTCGTACTTGCGAATCTTTGGCTCCGGAACTTCCTTGATTAGCCGTTCGATAATGGATTCAGATGTGTAACCTTCCGCCTGAGCCTGAAAGTTCGGAGCAATCCGGTGCCGCAACACGGGAATAGCCACTTTCCGGACATCGTCCAGCGAGACCACCGGTCGACCATCCATCGCCGCCATCGCTCGCCCACCGGCGATGAGGTACTGCCCGGCTCGCGGACCGGCTCCCCAGTCGATCAACTCCTGAATGAACTTCGGAGCCAACTCATCTTTGGGCCGAGTCGCTCGCACCAGGCTGGCGACATAGTTGATCGTCATCGGCCCGACTTCGATCTGCCCAATCTGTTTCTGCAGAAAAACGATCGACTTCGCAGTCAGGACTTTGCGGACTTCCGGCTTCTCACCACGTGACGTTGATTCGAGGACTCGCTCTTCTTCTTCAAACGTCGGGTAGTCCACTTTGACATTGAACATGAACCGGTCGAGTTGGGCTTCCGGCAGTGGGTACGTCCCTTCCTGCTCGATCGGGTTCTGAGTCGCGATCACGAAAAACGGATCTGGCAGGTCGTAAGTTGTTTGCCCGACCGTGACCTCGTGCTCTTGCATCGACTGTAGCAGTGCGGCCTGCGTCTTCGGCGGAGTTCGATTGATCTCATCGGCCAGCAGAATGTTGGTGAAGACCGGTCCTTGAACGAAACGAAACTCACGACGGCCGGCATCGTTTTCGTCGAGCACGTTCGTCCCGGTGATGTCTGACGGCATGAGGTCCGGCGTGAACTGAATTCGCTTGAATTCGACGTCCAGGATTTTTGCGATGGTGCTGACGATCAGAGTCTTCGCCAACCCAGGCACTCCAACCAGCAAGCAATGCCCGCCGGTGAAGATCGCTGCCAGAATCTGGTCGATGACGGCTTCCTGGCCAATGATGACCTTTTGCAGTTCATCCTTCATCAGCTCGTGATGCTTCCGAAACTTTTCCAAAAACTCGTCGAAGTCGCGTTTTTCAGCCACGTTGAAGTTATCCAGTTTGGAGAGAACAAATCGCAGAGTTTGGAGCGGTCTCGCTGAGTGACAGGAGAGCTGCTATCAGCAAACGACTCGTCAGTGAGCCGCCTTGTACAGATTCAGCGTGAGATGAGCCTGCCCCTGATGATGGCCCTCATGCCAACAGATGATCTGCAGAGTTTTCCGCAGAGTCCAGCCGCGTTCCTGCAAGGGTTCCGGGACGTTCTCGAGATCAGCATCTGAGAACTTACCGAATGTCTCGAACAGGTGTGAGCGGCCCACTTCGAGGGCCGCTCGAATCTCGGCCAACGTGGGGACATCATCGTCGGGCGTACTGCCACCTTTGAACCGGGCGATCAACCCGCCCATTCCCGGCTGCGTTCCCGGCAGCAATCGCTCCGTGGCAAACATCTCTTCGGTCACGGCAACGTGCATAAACTGCCAGCCGATGTGAGCTCTGCCTGGCCCCGGCCGCCATGCCAGCACTTCCTGGGGGTAATTCATTTCCGCGATGGCGTCGAGGGTTGCCAGCGTCCGTTCGCGGTTCATTTCATAGATACTTTGAACGTGCTCGATGTAGCTCATCGCGAATCTTTCTCTGTTTCGTTTGCGACACAGTCGACAGCCTACAATGCTGTCACACTCGCAGCAGTCGGAAGGTTACCGATCTGCTGTAAATCGACCAGTGAGTGGCGTTGCACGGCCACACGCAATTGCCAACTGCGGTCTCCGTTGGACAAGGAAATCATCGTGAAGTTTCTCTGCACGCTACTTCTACCGCTAATTTTACAATGCTCGATTACTGAAGGCTTCGCGGCGGACGCTCCATCAAGCGGCCCGAATATCCTGATCATCCTTGCCGACGATATGGGTTACGGCGATCTCGGATGTATGGGTAGCAAGCTGCTTGAGACGCCAAACCTTGATGCCCTGGCAGATTCGGGAATCCTTTGCACGCAGGCGTATGTTGCCAGTCCGGTTTGCTCGCCATCGCGTGCCGGACTTCTGACCGGACGGGACCCGCGGAGATTCGGCTACGAAGGGAACCTCAACAGCAGTTCGGCCAATTACGCTACGCGACCAGAGTTACTCGGTCTGCCACCCGGAGAACACACGCTCGGCGACCATCTAAGGGCAGCCGGTTACGCAACGTCGTTGATCGGAAAATGGCATCAAGGGACGGGCGAGGGCTTTCATCCGAACGAACGAGGCTTCGACTACTTCTGCGGAATGCTCGGCGGCAGCCATTCGTATTTTCCGACGACAGGACGACATCGCATCGAACGAAACGGTACACCTGTTGAAGAATTCTCCAGCCCGTACCTGACTGACTTCTTCACCGACGAAGCCGTGGGGTGGATCGATGAGCAATTCGAAGGGGAAACAGAACGCCCTTGGTTCATGTTCCTTTCCTACAACGCGCCACACGGCCCGATGCATGCCACCGACGAAGACATCGCCAGATTTGCACATATCAAAGACAAGAAACGCCGAATCTATGCAGCGATGATGTTCGCACTCGACCGCGGCGTCGGACGCGTCCGCGACCACCTGCGGAAGACCGGCCAGCTCGACAAGACACTGATAACGTTCTTTTCAGACAACGGCGGCGCGACGAACAACGCCAGTTGGAACGGACCACTGTCTGGCGTCAAAGGTTGCCTTCGTGAAGGCGGCGTGCGAGTCCCGATGATCTGGTCGTGGCCCAGCGTCATTGCTGGCGGGAAACGAAGCTCGAATGTCATGTCGAGTCTCGATCTGCTACCTACGTTCCTGGCCGCTGCCAATTCAAAGCCGTTGCCACTTTCGTCTCGCCGCAGTCACGAGGACAAAGGAAACTGGCAGAAGTCAAACAAGCTTTTCGGCGAGTACGATGGTATCAATCTGATACCTCAGCTCCGCGGAGAGCACCAGACCGACAACCGAACACTCTTCTGGAGACTTCAGGGGCAGGCCGCCGTTCTGCACGGGGCAGACAAACTGATTCGCCTTTCCCATCGTCCCGCCCAGATGTTTCAGCCATCGACCGACCTTGCAGAATCAAACGACCTTGCTGCCACCAACAGCGAACGTTTCGGCCAGATATTTCAGAAGCTCGCCGATTGGGAATCGACTCTGCCAACCGTGCCGCTTTGGGGTTCATCCCCGTTCTGGAACAGCCAAAGCGCGAAACATTATGACGAGTGGCAACAACACGACGAGCCTCAGTAAGCCTACCAGTAATGAGCTCGGAGCTGCGTGGGCAACTTCCAGAGTTCATCGTGCAACTCCTCATGCTTTTCTTCACTGAGGATCGAAGCGACATCCCAAAGAAAGTTGGCCATCGCCTGCATGGACTCAACGCGGGCGCGAGCCTTCATACGTTGCGATGAATCATCTATCGTCAGAAATCCCGCCCATCGTTCGCAGGATTACGAAGATTCCTGATCGGGCCGAAGCAGCATTACGGATGGAACTTCACTTGGCGAAAACGCTCGAAGATAGAAGTAGCCGAGTCCGGACATTCCATTAAACATGGTCGGCGTTTCGCCAGTCGCGGCTGTATTGCAGGGCCACGGTATGCCGGTCTCGTCAAACAGCTCGATTCCGGTTCGAGCAACCTGATCAACGTGCCTCATTAACTGAACGTGGTCCGTCTCGATCCCTTCCACTTTCGATTCACAAAGTAGTAACGGCAACTCGCTGTTTCCCGCCAGACCGTGGCACAGGCAGAACGCATTCTGTCCGGCGGCGTTTTCATAAGAGAGTTTCGCCAGCGTTGTCTGCGTTGCCGCCTGAAGGTCGCGTCGAATCAATTCCGAATCAAACCCAAGTTCCAGCAACCGCAACCGTGCCATTCCGACTCCGGGGGCACCGTGACACCATCCAAACTGAAACGCAGATTCGTCTTCCGCAGCGACGTCCGTTCGATGATCGTGCCAGTTCCCGTCTTCACTGCTGAAATAGTGCGACTCGTAACGCAACCCTTCATAGACTGCGTGCCCGAGACGCTCGTCGTCGGTAACTCGATACAACTCGGCCAAAGCACAGACAATTCCCGACACACCATGCCCGTAGCCCGTCAGGTTGTGATGCACAGGGACGCTCAGAGTTTCCCATGACAATCCGGATTCAGACCGCGTAGCAGCCTCAAGCAGAAACTCACCGTGCCGTCTTGCTTCATCCAGTAAATCCTTTGCTCCGAATTTGTTTCCAAGATCGATCAGAGCGATGACTGCCCCCGCGCTGCCGTTGATGACGTCCGTATGCGGATTTCGTGGGTCGATGCTCGCAACCTTCTGAACCTGGCGCATCGCCGACTCAATCAGCTCGTCGTTACCAGTCTCGCGCCCAACTTCGGCCAACGCCCACGCTGCCCCCAGCCATCCTGTATAGAACGCAGTTGCCAACGCATCTTTTAGCGGCCGCTCCGAAAACGCTTTGATCTGATTCAGTACCTGCCTAGCGGAACCAATCGCGTTCTCGAGGTGAAGCGGGTCTCGAGAGAATCGAAACAATCGTGCAAGAAACAGCGAGATGCCTGCCGTCCCCGAATAAAGACTCATGCCATTAAGCGGAAATACCGGCGACGGTCCTAACGCTCGATAGACAGGCTGCCACGTTCCCTGGATCGGCTCTGATTCCCATTCAAACCAGTTACAAAGTTCTCCGGACCACATCGCGTCGCGACAAATTCGTGAGCCGATGTGATCTGCCGTCTGAAGAAACTCGGCGTTTCGGGCTGCCTTATTTGACGTTGCGTCTTGCTGCGTCGAACTAGAAGGACGTTCGCCTTCCCGATTCGCCACGGTCGAAGTTACGTTTTCTGAACGACTCGGCAGTTCAAGTAAATCGTGGCTTCCAGGATTAAGCCACGGTTGCTGAAGCGTCACTCCTCTGTGCTGAAGTCTGTGATCTATTGCATCTACGCTTTGAACGACCGTCGATCCCGTCTGGCGGCTTTTCCAGGCATCGACCAGCCCCTCGGCAATCAATTCGCAGCGGTACTGGCCGAAGCTGCGAAGCTCGCCGGGATCTTCAGCCATTCCAACGCCCCGGGAAACTCGCTTCGTAAACAACGGCACATCGTCTTCCAGGAATTCCTCAACGGCAGGCAGCAAGCTGGCGACGCACCTGGCAGCGATCTGCAGAAATCGCCACGGGACGTAGAGCACTCCCGAGTCACGTCGATCAAACAGTGACGGACAGACCGGACACTTGAAGCGAAACGGCACTTGAAATTGATTCAACCGGCTGCTGAGTTCTCGCAGCAACGTCGGTGCACCTTCGGATCGAATGTTGAAGTAAAAGCGGACGGAGTTGAATTCCTCAAACTGATCAGGAATCTGCTCGCTGAAGCAGTAATAAAATCCGTACTGCAGCATTGTCGATTCACGAGTCACTCGAATGCTGATCGAATCTCCAACCTGAGGCCGCACACCTGGTCGCGAGTCAAACAGAAACTCCCCTGGCACCGGAGCTCGATGACACTCACCCTTGCGAGCCTGAACTTCTCCTTCCACACCCGTCTGTACAACGCTCCAACCAGGATCCCACCGACTCGTACTTTGATTCGCCGCGGACAAGGCTTCGTAAAACTCTGCGTCCAAGATTACTTCGAGCGGTTCCAAAGGTCGGGCTGGCTGTTCGCCCAAACGCCGCACATAGCAATTCCAATAGAGCATGTCCGAGATTGTCGACACGAGTGCTCGATGGCGCGGCTCAACCTCGTCGTGATTGACGTCGACAGTGACTTCCGGCAGGTCTGCAAACACGAACGACGATGGCGAAGTGATGACGAGCGCTTTTGCAATTCTCCGTACTTCGCCTCGGACTTCATTTTCGTAAGGAGTCATGGACTGCCTCCCGGAAAGAACTCCGGCAGTGACTGAGGGTTCTCCAGAATTCTGCGGCTCATCTCAATCATCAATCGTGCGGAGAGGCTGACCTCATCCTGGATATGCAACAGCTCATAAACGGTCTGGAGCATTCGCGCTGCCGCGAACCGCGAAACGACTTGTTTCTGTTCTTGCGATTCTGACTCCGACAGCCTGATCGCAGTTCGATAGCCATCCCACAGTGCGTCCAGTGAAAAACGCGTCTCGTCAAACGCAATGCGACGGTCAGTCAACAACTCATCCAAATTCGTCAACAGCTCAGGCGGCGTCGACAGAATCCAGAAGTACCACCAGCACTGAATCATCGTTGCAAGATCCCAGCGAGGATCGCCACGATCGACCATCTCCCAGTCGATGACATACCAATCGGGAACCGACTCTGTCTCTCGAATCAGAACATTGTTCCATTTTAAATCGCCGTGCATCAGCGATGTCGCCTGCCAGTTGCTTCGTAGGTCATCGAGGTTTGACTTCAGTATCTCGTCTGACTGAATCATCTTCAGAAATTGCACATTCGCCGGACTGAGAAGGCCAGCTCCTTGATCAACGTAAAACGAAAGAATCCACGGAGGCTTGCCGGTGCAAAGATTGTTTGGAATGGCGGCAAGAAGATCATCGCATTCTTTAAATGTGAATGCCCCGATCAACTGACCGAGGCCTCGCGAGACCGAGTCCGGAATTGCCACAACCCGTTCCATCGTTTCGTGCAGGTTCATCGTTTCTGCAAGAAGTTCAACGGTGACTGCGTGATGCCGGGCGTCGTAATCGAGGAACGTTGGCACTCGCGTCTTCAACCAATGCACAGAATCCGTCCGGGCGACAGCGAGACCGAACGT
The DNA here is from genome assembly GCA_943787265.1 of uncultured Planctomycetaceae bacterium. Taxonomy (GTDB): domain Bacteria; phylum Planctomycetota; class Planctomycetia; order Planctomycetales; family Planctomycetaceae; genus JABMPE01. Next base: position 104,683 of record CALSLT010000042.1, read on the forward strand.
GGCTTCTCTCCGAAGACACAAAACGTTCGGGTGGTCGAGCTCGCGAAGCTGCTTCACGTATATGGGTTTTGTCGTTGGTCGGTAGACCCGAATCCGCGGTTGTGGAACTCAAGCTCCTCCACCGCGAAATTTCCCTGAGTAATCACGGAAGGGTCGAGCAATCCGCGCTGGATCAACCAGTACGCGAGACTCTGCGAGGTTAGAAACACGGACGACGCTCCAGCAAAGAATGTCCCTCGGAATCTGATCATTTAAAAAACGGCACCAGCGCTGACGCACTGATGCCGTTCTGTTTTTTCAGTAGTTGCACTCAGCCAACGTGACTAGTTCCACGAAGTGAACTGCCCCGGAGCCGGACCTGAACCCGAGCAACGCCCAGCACATTCAGAGTTCATCTCAGGAACCGATACTCGTTTGGCGATCGCTGGAGCGAACTGTCCCGGAGCCGGACCTGAACCCGAGCAACGCCCGGCACATTCAGAGTTCATCTGAGGAACCGATACTCGTTTGGCAATCGCTGGAGCGAACTGTCCCGGAGCCGGTGTTGAGCCCTTACAACGTCCCTCACAAGCAGAGTTCATCTGCGGAACTGAAACCCGTTTGGCAATTGCTGGAGCGAACTGCCCCGGAGCCGGACCTGAACCCGAGCAACGCCCAGCACAAGCAGAGTTCATCTGAGGAACCGATACTCGGTCGACGCGAGGAGCCGACAATAGACTGGAATTCTCTTGCATAACAAAACCTCATTCAAAGGGGTGGAAACTGCGCTGGCCCATTTCCAGCTCGTGCCGATCAATACTCAGTTCAGACAACGACGCCCCTGACCACGATAACATTCCCAATGTCATCGTACCATCAGCATACACCCTTCCTAACCACTTGTGAGGAACGACCCGCTGCACTGCCCTGCGAAACGAGTAAACATACAAACGCACAAGTCGCATCAAGTCAAGTGAATGCAATTCACGGCACACGCTTGATAACGCATAACACCCAAACAGCCAAAGTTGCAAGAAACGAGAAAGAGGCGAACACAATCAGTGTTCGCCTCTTTGTGATGCGAAGAAATAGGCCGACCAAACGTCAACACGTTGTCGTCTAACCTTAATAGGTCAGCTCGACCCCCATGTAATAGTTGGCTCCTGGCTGGAAGACGCTGGCGACATTTCGAGCGTCAAAATGTTCCTGATAGTTCTTGTCCGTCAGGTTCTCGACGCCAGCCACGATCAACAGCCCGTCTGACACCTGCGAGAACGCCCGCAGATCAAAGGTCGTGAAGCCCGGTGTGGTCTGCTCCGCAAGGTTTCGGGCGACGCGGTCCTGATTGTCAACGATCCGAGCCGCGAACTCTGCTCCCCAGCGGCCATTCGAGCGGTTCTGTCACCCGCAGCCCAAGTCGCGCTTCCAACGGGAAGATCACAGGCAACGGCTCTTCTTCGCCCGCCCGATTACTGCGACCTGGGCCTCCGAAGGTCGCGGTCGAGAACGGATAGTTCGGTCCCACGTCGCGAATGGTCGCGTCCTTCGGTGAAGCTGACCGTCCCGAAAGGTTGCTGAACCAGTCGTTCACGTCGTGCTCCGCGTACCCTTCAAACCCGGCCAGTGTTGCGAGGTCCGTGTATTGGTGTAGCCAAAGAATGGCTGGATCCAGCGTGCCTCCCTGGCGAAGAGTTCCTGCAAAGTCCAGCGTAATAAAGTCCTTGATCCAGGCGTGATACCCATTCAATCCGCCTCGGAAGTTTTCGTATTCGGCTGTGAATCCGATGTCGATTTGCGTTCGCTTTTCTGCCTTCAGAAGCGAGTTCCCTGCCGGCGACGTCAGGATGAACTGGGGTGTCACTGTCGCGAAGTAACCGACCGAGTACATCTCAGCCATTGTCGGAGCACGCATCCCAAATCCAGCACCGGTCTTTAGCGTCACATTCTCGTCGATCGCATAGTCGGCCGTGACGAACGCCTGGCCGAGCTGAAAAGTGCTGGCGGAACGTGTCATCTGCACCATTCACCCATGTCTCAAGCGAATCACCAAATGTGAATGCCCCGTTTAATCCTTGATCGGCATTCATAAAGACAATGTCCAGGCGACCGCCAGCACGAACAACAAGGTCGTCGTTAACCTGATTTGTGTGTTCCAGATAAAGACCAGGATTCGACGACATCGCCCGTGGCAGAGGGAAAGTTTGTGTTCTGGAACGGCGAATTAAGTGGATCACCGGCCGTGAACACGCCAGTTGGTCCATTCTCAAACAGCCCCGTCTGCGTCCGTTCGTTGTACTCCTGCTTGGAGGTACCGCATGTCGACCCCGATTGTCAGATCCCCGCCGGCGCCATCATCCCAGGTCCAGGCCCAGATTGAATCCGGTCGAAGCATTCCAGCCGTCAACGTCGTTGAGAAACTCAGTCTCATCGAGCAGAGGAATCTGTCTCCGCTTTCCCGAGTCCTGTGCGTTGCCCTGCAGTTGCGTTGTGTTGTACCAGGTTTCGGCAGTGAACCGGTCTACCTGATCGAGGTCACTAACCGTGTACGTCAGTTCCCAGCTATCAGTCTGCAGGTCGTCGATGGCGTTGACCTGGTTCGGCAACTGCACGTCGCGCTGATCGAGACGCATGATAGTTGAATTCGAGGCTTCGGTGATCATCGAGATCAAATCCAACGGCGACATCCAGGTTGCCGGACTTGTAGCTCGACGGCAGCCTCACTCCGTCGCCCGTTTCGTAGTCCTCGCCCGTTCGGATTCCGTAGCCCACGCGGTATCCATAGTCTGCGAATCGCCGCCCCAGAAACTCTGTCGGCCGTACCACTGGTCGCCGTTCGAACTGAAGTTCAAGCTGGAGCTACCGTGGCTCTCAAATCCGTTTTCGTAGCGTGGCGACTGCGCGAGTTCGAAGTCGACGAAGTTGTACCCCGGACCGTATCTCGATGACGAGTACGGCCCCTTAATCACGATGATGTCCTCTACGATGCTCGAGTCGATCTTGCTGAGCAGTGTGTCGAGGTCCTGCCGAACGGGGAACCAGTACGAGCCGGACGCCAGAAGCTGGCCGACCTGGCTCCCGCGAACTCGGACATCGTTCACGATCGGGCTTCGACGCTCGGTGGAAATGCCGACGGCACCGGTCGACCGCCCCAACAGGCTGCCGACATCCGTCGTCTTTCGACCTTTGGACTCGGTGCCGAGGACGACGCTGCTGCCCGGTGAAAACGCGTCCGATCGCCGTTTCGCACTCAACTAGACTGCGGTTCCCCGACGGCGACCCGAACAGTCTGAGCCGCCAGCGATCCTGGTGGCGAGTCTCCGGCAAGGCCTGAAACTCCGGCGACATGTCGGCGGAACGGGCCCAGGCTGCCTGCAGCGAGACCTGGCGAAACACATCCTCAGGATCCGTCGCCCAGCTCTCGATCAACTGAGCGTTCGTCAGTTGCTGGCCCGCCTGGGCTCCGGGAGAGCAGTTGCGGAATCGCCACACGTCGGCCGACCGGCTCACGTCTGCGCCGCACCTGGCTGCTGGCTAGATCGGAGATTCCGACTGGCTGATCGGTGAGTCGGACGACTCCTGGAAGCCGATGCGTTGGTTCGCTGACCGCCGGCTCGGCCGCAAACGTTTGCGAACCTGATGCTGCCGTCAGAGCCGCACCGAACCAAAAGCCGCGAAGAGTGATTCTCATCCCTGATCCCAATCTGAACACCCAAAGAACAGTCGCACAATCTCAGGCAACTGACGTGTCTGTGTCCCAATCCTTGCCGTCGCCCCTCTCCGAGGAACGGCTCGCTTTCGTCAATTCGGCCACATCCCATTCCAGCCGTAAGCCCGTTACAAGCCGTTAATCCGGCTCCGCCGAAGATGCGCGGCTCGAACCACCGCACCTGTGCCGGTTGTAGCGGGTTGTGGCGAATCTCGCTTCCCCAGATCGAAACTGACATGTACTGGCTAACATTCACGATCCGATTCACATGTACCCACACAGAACATGCGATGTTTGTGCCCGCACAACATTCCGCCCACTCTCGCATTGTCTCGTGTGCAGCGTCCGACCCGCGGAGCACGGCACGCATCGCTTGATTGAACTTCTGCCCAGAATCGCGCCAGTCTGTGGGCCAGCAACCGGTCTACGACCTGTTGTCACCGAACGACCGGCATAACGACCGATGTCCGATGCCTTCAGGCCGATCGCTAGCGTGCAATGGCACAACAATCATCCGACCGTTCCCTGTGACGCTTTCTGTGCTGGACACCGGCGTCCCCGAACAAACTGTGGACCTCGCCCGCCGAATCGAATCCGCGGGCTACGACAGAATCTGGGTGACCGAGCATCACACCGAGACGCAAAGTGCCTGCCCATCCGTGATGGCGGCAGCCGTTCTCGCATCGACGACGACTTTGTCAGTCACAGTCGGCGGCGTTCTTGCCCGAATCCACAGCCCGTACTTCATCGCTCAACAACTCAAACTCCTGCCAATACTCTACGGCGACCGAATTCAGTTTGGCGTCGCCGGGACACTCCCCGACAGTCCCATTCGAGACGCCATCGCCCATCCGCTTGCCGAAACTCCAGCCGCCTACCGAGACCGGCTGATCGAGCTTCGCGACCGTGCGTTGATGTCTGCACCCACTGAGGCACTTCAAGCTCGCACCGGTGAGCCCGCCAGAATCCTGCAGCGCGAAACGCTTGATCACAGCCAACCAGACAGTCGGCCCGTCGGGAGCGGAGCCCGATTCGTTCTGCGTCTGCGGAACGTCCGAAGGATCGGCGACGTTTACAGCAGAACTCGGCTTTCCCTTCGCGTTTCACGACTTCCTGTCCCCTCAGGAACGGAAGGAAGACCGCCTGGCTGTCTGCCGCAAATACCGAACTGCCGGCGGCGATCGATTATCCGTCGCCGTTTCCGGGCTCTGTGCAGCGTCGACCATCGGAGGCCGAACGACTCTGGGAAGAAATCAACCAGGGACGCCACACACGTCCGCCCAGCTTTCTGGGGACTGTCGAAGAATCTGCAGCCCAGATCGTCGACGATCGCGCAGGATACGACCGCCGACGAAATCGTCGTCCAGCCGCTGTCTTCCGATTTTGCGACGCGCGTCGCGACTCTCGAAGGTTTGTACGAACCGCTGACAGGCCCTGCTTGCCCAACAGCATCGCTAATCGGAAGACGCTGGCTTCGTCACGTCTCCGAGCAGCTCTTCCGCTTCCGTACGCGCATTCGACGCAGCCTTAGATTGCCCGGCGTGTGACTGTCCATGATCCCGACGGCCTGCTTCCAGGCGGCCTCTGCTTTGGTCATCTCGCCAAGCTTCCAAAGGGTCATCGCTCGCAGGAAACCCGCGGGGCTGCGATTGCCCAGGTTGAACAGTTTCGCCTCGTCCAGCTCGGCAAGCGCCAGATCAAAGTTTTCCTGCCGAAAGTGGCACGTTGCCAACAGGACATGAGCGCGGCCGCTTTTCTCGGTACTTCGCGACAAGACTCTCGGCCAGTTTCATCGCGGCTATCGTAATCACGCTTTGTCGGCATCCAGCCCGTTCACCCAGCAAACTGCACCGCCGCCTGTCCGACATCGAATGACGCAACATGCCCTGCCGTAGTCAACGGCCGTCTCAGCTCCAATCGCCTCGTCGTACATCGCCGACGCCTCGGCCTGACGATCCAGCATTCGCAACGAATCGCCGAGGTAGGATGATGCCCAGCCATGACCGTTGATAGCCTGCGACGGAGTCTGGGCTGATCTCCAATGTCCTCTTGAAATCTTCCCGAGCACCGGCGAACGCCTGCTGCGCCAGTTCGGCTCGATCCGTCACCAGATACAGGATGCCCAGGTTATTCTTGGTCTCAGACTGTAGCCGCAGGATGTTGGCGTCGTCCGGGGACCTGCGTCGGTCAACTGCAGGCACTTTCTCCAGGGCCGAGGCGAATGCCGTTTCTGCGTCTGTAAACGCACCTGAATCGCGGAGAATCTGGCCGTACGTCACTCGAACATAGACTTCCAACGAGTGCGCATGCAGCGGAGGAAGAATCGGCATCAACGAGCACCAGGACCTGCTCAAGCGCCGCGTAGGCGTGCTCGCCCGCCGTTTTCGTCTCGCCCTGCTGATAGAGAACCTGTGCGATGTTCGTCTCGGCCGAAACAAGATTGGATCGGTAAGCCGGCACATCCGGTCGTGCCTGAATCAACAGGAGATAGTCTTCGACACACTCCTGATAGACGCCCAGCCTCACGCTCAGCACGTCGTCTCCGCTCAGGGCGTTGGCAAGACTCAAGCGAGCATCAGCACGGCCACTGAGAAACCCAGTATTGTCAGGACTCGCAGACTAACCAGCCGTGAGTAGACCGCGATTGCTTCTTCCAATGCCGACTTCGAGTCGTCATCGCGACCGTGCAGGGAAAGCACTCCTGAGATAGATTCGACGAGTGACTTCGCATGCTCGTTCGTGCAGGTCTGAAGTGCCGAGTCATCGACTTCCGCGATCGCATCGGAACTCCGCCTCAGCACCAGCCAGGCAATTCAATGAATCATCAAGGCGATCGGTCCCGCTCAGCAGACTACCCACGGTTTGCAAGCAGCCTCGCTTTCAACTGCCTGCAGCGGCAGCGTGCTCTTCCGCAGTCGCGTCCTGATCTGAAGCTTCGCCAACCTGGTCTTCGACGTGTCGCCAAGGCTTCCATCGTAGTACTTTTCGGCCTGTCGCGAGTCGCATCCTCTGCTTGCTCCAGCGGCGCGGTCGTCGCCCAGGTCAGCCCCAGCCCGTTCAGAGCACGTCACCAGCTCGGTTATGCGGCGTCGCTGTTCGCAGGCTGCTGTTCGGCGATTTCAGCGAGTTTCGACTTCGAGCATTTCTCAAACGCATCCCGCGCTCGGTCGAAGTTTCGTAACAGGAGTCGCCAGACTTCTCCGAGTCGTACCAGAGATCTCGCAGCCTCCAACTTGCAGCTCAGGTACATCGCTGCGAGTCTCGGCCAGGCTCTCGTATTCGGTGGCGGCTTCTTCGAGAAGTTTGACTCGCAGATTCTGAACGGCCGGGTACTCGCTGAAGAGAGTCGCTCAGTTCTCAGATATAGCGTGTCGACCGTCCGCCGCGACGAAAGGAAGAACTCGGTCGCTTCCTTCTGCGCTTGCTCTGCCTCCGCTTTCGCTTTCGACTCTGCTTCATACGCGCTCTGAGTTTCCGCGTGCGCTACGATTTCCCGGTCCCAGGATCTGTTGAGTGACCATACGAACGCGATCGAAATGAGCAATCACCATGGCTCCCGACGTTGCCAAAGACTGAGCCCACGCGCGATTCTTGCGAAGCCACCGCCCTGCCCTCTCCTGCCACGATTCTGTGACCACCGAGACCGACTCGTCCGCGATGTATCGCTGAACGTCTTTCGCCAGCTCTCTGGCATCCTGATAGCGATCCAGGTGCCCGTGACTCATCGCCTTCGCGCAGATGGCGTCCAGTGCTCTGCGGAATCGTTGGGTCGAGGTCTCGGACACTCGGGTGTCGCTCCTACCGAAATCCTTGTCAGCAGGTCCTGAGTGTCCTTGATCCTGTTCTTTGTCTTGTTTCCTCGATGCGGCGAGATGCCACGCCAGAATGCAGAACAGAACAGCTCCCAGCCCGTAAACATCGGTCCGAGCATCAACGTTCTCGTTGCGGCCGGCCGCCTGTTCCGGCGCCATGTAAGCCGGCGTCCCGATCACGCCTCCGTGATGCGTCGCCGTCTCGTCCAGCACCGAAGCCAGTTCGATCTCCCGTTCTTCGCGCTTTTCTTCGGGCTGCCCGACCTTCTTTGGCCAACCCCCAGTCAAGAACGAGCACCTCGCCGAAGTCGCCCACCATGATGTTTTGCGGCTTGAGGTCCCGGTGGACGATTCCTCGCGCCCCTGCGTAAGCAATCGCGAAACACGTATCTATAAATGCGGCCAGCAGCTCAACAAGATCAAGCGGTGCGTCCTTTCCTTCTTTCCGTTTCCTGTGGTAAGCCTGAATTTTCTCCTGCAATGTTTGGCCACGCAGAAACTTCATCGTGTAGAAGGGACGACCTTTACTGTCAGCATGCTCAAGCTCGTACACCGGGATAATGTTTGGATGCTCAAGCTGCCCGGTGATCTGCGCTTCCTTGATCAGTCGCAGTTGAGCATCACGGCTTCCATCTTTGCCCGGCCGAATTCGCTTAAGAGCGATTTCGCGTTTCAACGCCGGATCTGTCGCCAGCCAGACCTGGCCGAGTCCACCTTCCCCATGAACCTGAGTCAGCGTGTAGCGAGAATGGTACTCTGGCTTGTGATCAATCGTCTCCTCGAAGTCTGACGCTTCGCTTCCTGCGTCAGTGTCTGTTGCCGACTTATTACCAG
>CALSLT010000043.1 GCA_943787265.1 uncultured Planctomycetaceae bacterium
GGGCCGTTGGCTTTCTCGTCGAATACGTGATTTCCGCAAATCTCTAAGCCAATGGTGTAGACGCATAGAACATGCCCGCCGAATACAAACGTTAAGAAACGTAAAACAGCCAAAATAGAAGAAATCAGACTATCAATCGGTGGGCAGAAATTCAAAGCGGCGAGTACATTGGTGCCGGAGACGCACGGTCTGCGAAAACTGGCTTGATCTCGTCAGCTCGCCGGACGGATGAACTCGTGCAAACGGCTATGTATTGGTGAGTTTCGCAAGCTGCTTGCCGACGAGGCGGCCGCTGGTCATGGCCCAGGCGATGTGCAGGCCGTGGCCCCAGAGGATTTGTCCGCCGAGGCCTGTCTGGCCAACAGCATAGAGGCCGGAGATTGGTTGGCCGTTTTCGTCGAGTGCCTGGAATTGCTGGTTGATCGCGGCTCCGCCTTCGGTTGTGGTGAAGTAGGCCTTGGCCGGGCCGAGCAGTGTCCACCGAGAGTCATCAAAGGGCTTGAGATTGCTGAAGCCCTTTCGTTGTTGGTTTCTGCGATTGTCTTCTGAAGTGCGTCTGCCGGAATGTTGTGCCGCTCAGTGATCGCTGCGAGGTTGGCTGATTGAACGGCGATGTCGGGGCGAAGCCGCAAATAGTCGGCGACGTAGGCGTAGGCGATCTTCGGAGCCGTCGAGATGAAGTTGGGCCACTGGCCGTATCGTTTGGCGAGGGACCCGTCGAGCAGGATGAAGCATTCTTTTTCTGGCTGAGCGGCAACGGCGATTTCCCGGTCTGGCCACTGTGTTTCGTCGCAGAACCGTCCCCCCTCACGGTGATCAGAATGGCTCCGTCGTCGAAGAGCGAGTTCTCGGGATGCTGCCAGGTGACGAGTCGCGGCGGATCATCGCGTTCATCAAGAACTTTGGAACGAACGGCAGCAGGTGGCCCATGATTCGAGCGCCGAGTCCACTCGTCGGAAGTAATTGCTGAAACGTCTTACCAGGCGGTGGCACAAATCGGAGCTCCGGTCCGTAAGTGACGTCCATGTTGAGTAGCTGAGCGCCGGCGTCTTCAGCAAGTCGGTGACCATCGCCGTCGGCGTCAGGGTTGATGCCTTCGATCGAGGCGTAGCGGTCGCCTTTGAATCGGGCGATCGTGTCGGGGCAGTTGGCGTAGTCGCCCGCCGCCAGAACAACTCCGCGCTTCGCCATGAAACTCCAGCTCGCCGTCCCGGCACAGTTTCATCCGCGACGGCAACTCCGACGACCGATCCGTCGTCACTCCTGCAGAAGCCGTCGCGACCGGCAGACGGCGACTCGGACGGTTCCTCCGAGTTTGATCAGCCGAGCGTGCAGCGTCGCCACGTAAGCCTTTGCTCCGGGGACGACGTTGTGCATTCGCGGGACTCGGTTGGGCGGTTCCGGATTGGGGCCGTGAAACGTCAGCCCCATGTCCATCAGCCAGTGGATCGTGTCGGCGGCGTGGCTGAGAAAGAAACGCCTCAAGCTCGTCGTTGTTGCGAGCTTCGATGTCGGCGGCGGGGAACTTGCCGGCGTCTTCGTCGTGAGCCTCGACTGAGTCTTTGATCCCGTTTCGATCTTGAAGGCGAGTCTCGGTTGGCGGTGAACGAGCCGACGGCGATGCCTGTCGTGCCGCCAAGAGCTGCGCCGTGCTTCTCCAGCAAGAGCACGTCGGCGCCGTTCTCTGCGGCGCTGACGGCTGCTGCGAGCCCGCTTCCCCCCTCCACCAACCACGATGATGTCGTAGTCATCTTTCATGGTGGGAATGATAGCCGTCGGCTCAGACGCCTGGCAGCTCGCAGACCAGCCAGACGCAACGATGCTGCTCTCTCTTTGACGTCAATCAGGTGGCGGGGCTACCTGTTGGCTACGTTTACGGCGTCTCCAGAGAAAACCGATGCCGAACACGGCCGTCACGAGAAGCGTTGAGGGTTCGGGAACTGGCGGGCCGACTAGAATCGCATTGTCAAAGCCGAACGAGTCGACAGCGAATACTGGTGTGCCGGTAAGAGTGATCGACGTAAATGGGGTGTCGCTGATGAATCCGACGAAGCCGTTTTCCTCGTCGCCTGTGCCGCCCGTATCTCCCAACAGATCATCGATGTTAATCGTGTCGCGTTGACTGTGAGTGTTAGCTGATTGCCATCCTGCGAACTGAACGTTCCTGTCGGATCGAGCAGGTCGCCCCAGTCACCACCGAATCCGAAGAGTTCGTCGTCGAAACGGAACTCGATGGACGTCGTCACCCGGCCCAGGTCCGAAGCTCCGGCACCGCTGCCGCCGTCGAACTGAAGGTCCAGTCTTTGGACGCCAGCCTGATTGCGGAGTGCGATGGTCGGCTGACTCTGGTTGTTTGCTGTCGAGTAAAAAAACGTCAAAAGCACCGACGTCGAACTGCGTGTTGACAGGAATGGAAGTCAGGCCTGCTGGATTGTTGCTGAAGTTTTCAACGGCTGTTGTACGAATGCCGATTGCGGCGCCGAAGTCAGCCCGGTTTGTAAACGTAACGACGGCGCCGTGGACGGGTTTCGTCCACGCTGCAACGCACGCCAAACTGGCAATAAGCCAGATGACGAACACGGTCGATCGTTTCAGGGACACGGAGGGGGACATCGAGATCAGTCAGCTCAGGTTTACGTTTAAAATCGGACGTCAAACACGGCGCGCATACCTGGTGGCGAGTCTGCGGCAATGCGCACGAGGCAGCCAAGCTAGTCGCCGTTTCGGAGTCGTACAACGCGAATTGCCTGTTTGAACGTATATGCTGAGAGCAGGCAGCCGATGCAGGTCATACAATCGGTACAACGTGACTTTGTTTCTGCGATACCAGCCGGCAGTCGATGAGTCCTGCGGAAGTACCCATTCCGCGACTACCCGGCGATGTTTGCCTGACTTCGTGAAACAGGCAGTGAGAATGTGATACGCGTTCCGAAGGGCGATCCATTTTCGGCTGTTATTGTGCCGCCGTGTGTTTCGATGATCGTGCGGCTGATGGCCAGGCCCAGGCCCGTACCATTTTCACGAGTGGTGAAGTAAGGCTCGAAGATTGCGTCGGGAGTCGAGCTGGCGATTCCGATTCCGTTGTCCCGAAACCGACACGTAAACCATTCCATTCTCGATGCGAGTTTCCACCTGGATGGCGGGAGGTCGATCGGATTGGGCTTCCGTTGCTTCTCGCGCATTGAGGAGCAGATTGAGAACGACCTGCTGGATCTGCACGGAGTCTGCTTGGACGGTCGGCAGGTCGTCGGCGAATTCAGTCTGGACAAGACCGCTGGCGGTGACGTGTTGCGTTTTGAACAGCTCGACGGTTTCGCGGATGATTTCAGAGATGTGGACTGGCAGCGAGCCGGGCGTCCTTTTTCGAACCAGATGTCGCAGCCTACGGATGATCTCGCCCGCTCGGAACGCTTCCTGTCCGATGCTGGTCAGAACGCCTGCCAGCTTTTCGGAGCCGGTTGGTTCCTTCTTGCTGAGAACTTCTGCCGTCGCGGCGTAGTTGGTGACGCTGGCGAGCGGCTGGTTCAGTTCATGTGCCAACGCGCCGACCATTTCTGACAGCGTGTTCAACCTGGCGATGTGCGACAGATTGCTGAGCTGTTCATGGATCGACTCCTGAAACCTCTCCTGTTCTCTCAAGCGACGGTTCACCAGGTAGATCAATGTCCCCACGAAAATTAACAGCAGTACCAGTAACGCGGGTTTAATAATGTCTCGCGGGCGCGGTGGCGTTTTCAGGCGTTGCACCCCTGGCAGTGGTGGCAACGGCTGAGTCGTCTGATTCAGATGGTGGGCCGTCGATCTGAAAGAGCACTTCGACATCCTGCGCGAGTATGTCGAAGGCAGAGTCGTCCGACGGGCTCATCCAGCATCCGCCCATTACTGAGATCTGACTGCCTGGACCGACTCGTTGAAGTCGCGAATTGTGTTCCGGTTTGTACATAACCCGGAAATACTGATGCGCTCGATTTAGGAGCAGCCAGTTCTTTTCGTGGTTACTCGCGACAAGCGTTCCTTTGGTTGTAATGAGGCGAGAAGTGTAGTGCTGACCTTCTTTAGCATTAATTTCCACTGGCGGGTTAGAATAACCTCGCCCAAGTTTCAGGACTTCGGCGTCCTGAACGAAGTGGTGTTTCAAGGTCCGGTTGACTTGCCCTGTAATCTCGATGACGTCCCCAGGGACCGGTGGTTTGACTATGCTCGTGTCATCCAGCTCGACGTATAGCGAGCCGGTCTGGTCCGAGACGGTCAGTCGGCCTGGAGGGAAGACCGACTGGACAACAGCGCGTATGCGGGCAGGTGTTTCGGTGTCGCCCTTCATATCTCGCCAGTCAATCCCCGCGATTGATCGAAGCTGGATTTCATTTTCTGAGTTGCCGGACGGGACCAATTCCAGCGTTTCCTCATCCGGAACCAGGAGCTCGTTCCGAAACGGCTTTTCCCCTTCCAGAGTAATTGCTGGAACGCCTCGAACCCGGATGTGACCGTTTTTCAGTTCCTCGATCGGTGGCAATTCGGGTGAGCGGGGAAGGTGAACGTAGAATCCAAATTCTTTTCCAGCAACGTGAAGATAGTAATACTTGTCATCGCTGACGCCTGAAAACACCGGCCCCTCGATTTCCGTCCAGGAGTAGAGTTGGTCGAGTGCAAACGGTTTCGTACCTCCAGGCTTTGCGGGGAATGAAACTTTCCCCTTACCGAGCACGCGAACCTCTGTCAGTGTCAGTATGTTTGAGAAATTGCCGAACTCGGTGTGGCCCGTCAGTTCGACTGTCTGGCCAAATTTCAGATCGGCTTTGGTTTTCATGTAAACCTTCACAGCGCATTCAGCGTCCTGAATGAATGCGACGTTCCATTCCGGTCTGCAGAAAGTAATGGTTCCACGGATGCGGACAGTTGACCGTTTGGCAACCGTGGTCCGATCCAATTCGCAGAACTCTTTGAGCGTGAGGAGCGGTGGCTCAGTTTCCTCCGCTGCGGTTTTACTCGTCGCCGCGCTGAGCAACAAAAGTAGTACCGTTGTGAATCTCGACTGATTGACTTTTCGTGAAAGCACTCAGTTTGCCTTAGCAGAATTAATGAACGATCAAACTTTGACGCGTCTGATGCGCGACGGATTGTGTAAGCATGATTCCGGATTCCGATTGGGAATCCGACAACGGCATGACGAAGCGAATGATTAAAGCTGGGCGGGCAGTGTACAAGGTTGAATTCGTCGCTTTTGCGGAGAGCCACAATGTGCCTACTCGGCGATCTGTGGACGCGCCAGTGAGACTGGCAGCGTAAACGCGATTCGTGTCCCGTGTGGCGAATCGTTTTCCGCGGTGATTTTGCCGCCGTGGGTCTCGATAATCGTCCGGCTGATCGCCAGCCCGAGGCCGGTACCCTTTTCACGAGTCGTGAAGTACGGCTCGAAAATCGAATCGGGAGTCGGACTACTGATTCCAATTCCGTTATCGGAGACCGCGACGGTCACAACACCGTCCTTGCAGCCAGCATCGACCTGAATGGACGGAGTACGTTCGGATTGAGCTTCCGTTGCGTCCCGAGCGTTCAGCAGCAGGTTCAAAATCACTTGCTGAATCTGGACAGAGTCCGCTTGCGCGGTCGGGATGTCGTCGGCAACGTTGACATGCACGAGACCATTCGCAACGACATTCTGAGCTTTGAACAACTCGACTGTTTCACGAATGATTTCGGAAATCTGCACGGGCAAAGCACCGGGCGTCTTCTTGCGGACCAGGTGTCGCAATCGTCGAATGATCTCTCCGGCCCGAAACGCTTCCTGCCCGATGTTCGTCATCAGGCCGCTCAGTTTTCCGGAATCGACTGGCTCGTTACGACTGACCATTTCTGCAGTGGCTGCGTAGTTGGAAACGCTGGTGAGAGGCTGATTCAGTTCATGAGCCAACGCTCCGACCATTTCCGACAGCGTGTTGAGCCTCGCGATGTGTGACAAATTGCTGAGCTGTTCATGAATTGATTCGTGAAACTTTTGTTGAGCTCTAAAACGGCGATGAAGCAGCAAGGCGATCGCCGCCGCCAGGACGATCAATACGACCTGCAGTGCGAGTCGCACCTGCGGTCGCTCGAAAAATGAATCTTCGCCTGCGACCAGACTCGTTGCGCCTTGACCATCGTCTTGCACAGTTTCTGGCACCGCTTCAGCAAGCGTCTTCTCCGCGCCGGAAGCGGTGGCTTCATTGAGAGGCTCATCGGTTTCGGTGTTTGCCGGCAGGCCGAAAATGACGGAGACGGTGTTCGGGTACAGCTCAAAATCGGCGTCGAGACCCTCGCTGACCCAGGTGCAACCGCTTAAGCGGAAACGGCTACCGATGCTCCAGCGGTCCAACGTGTCCGACAACACTTTGTGAGTGTGTACGCGAAAACTGTGGATGCCATTCTTCAGGAGGAGACTGTGCGTGCCATCATCCCTGGAGACGAGGGTTCCGTCGATTTCGACCAGTTCTGCCGGTCGCTTTAAGGCTTCCTGTCCGGTTACCAATTTCGGATGCAGCGAGAAACCTTTGCCGATGAATCGGACCATCGTTTCGGTGATGTATTCGTGTGGCAGATTTCGAACGACTCGCCCTTCGACTTCAACGACGTCTCCGACGGTCACCTCATCGATGGAAATATCCGTATGAGTTACGACCATCAACGAGCCGGTTTCGTCTGCGATGAATAGCCTTCCGCTCTCGCTGACACATCGCACGACTGCACGAATTCTCGCAGGAGCTTCCATTGCACCCCGCATATCAACTCGGCCAATTTCTGCGATCTTACGCGGTTTTGGATCGACTGCGGCGTCTGCTTCCCGGATGACTTCGATGAACGATGAGTTGGGAACCAGAAAATCAATCTGTCCCTCGGCTCCAGGCTGCACGCTGATGCTCGGAATGCCGCGGACGCGGAGTCTCGCCTCCCGAAGTGTTTCCAGCGGCGGCAGCGATTCCGAATTCGGAATGATCGCGTAAACGCCGAACTCATTCCCCGTCAGACTGACGTAGTGATGCTTATCGTCAGCCACGGCCGAATAAGCCGAGCCTTCAAATTCGACCCATTGATCGACGATGTCCGCAGAGAATGTCGTCGTGTCGTCAATCTTTAGCGGAACCGGCTGAAACTCTTCATCTGCTTCATCGTTGACCAGCACTTGAAGGTCGCTAGCGATCACGACCGGCCCCAGGTTACCAAGTACAACTTGGCCTTTGATCTCGACCAATTCGCCAACAGACACCTGAAGTTCAGTTTCAAAGCCTACTTTGACGGACTGGCCATTCTGGTAGACGGCGAGCACCTTCCACGCGTTATTAATGAACGTCACCGATCCACGGATTCGGACTTCGTTCAGCTCTGCCATGTCCGCTCGACTTAGCTTGCGGACTTCGGCGGTGGACATCAGCAGTGGTGCCGGAGCGGGTTCGGCCGATGCAGAACTACTGGAAGCAATGAGTAAAACCGTGAACGCAACTGCCGATAAGAGAGTCTTGCTGAAGAAGTGTAGGTTTCGTGAAACCACTCGTGACGCCTTACTGGGGACCCGGCTGAACCGAATGAGGGGCACCGTTTGTTAAGTTGCCTGTGCAAGTACTCCGGACAGTACATCCAGTAGTTGCGATGCGTCGAACGGCTTCTGGAAACAGGCAACGGCGTTTTGCTGCATCGCAGTCGACTCGATTTCATCGTCGCCGTGCCCGGTCATGACGATGGTCGGCATCGATTCATCCCTGCTGATTAACTCTTTCAGCAGGTCGAGCCCATTCATATCCGGCAATTGAAGATCCAATATCAGGCAACGGGGACGCTGCGGATCTGTGTTGGCCAGTGCGTCTAGGAATGCCGTGGCTGTGGCGAATGATTGAGTCTCATGCCCAACCGCATCCAGCAATGCGCTGAGCGAATTCCGGACGCTGTCCTCATCGTCGATAACGTAAACCTGAGGTTCCATAAATGACCGTTTCCGTACGTCAATTTGTGACGGAGCTACACGACTGAATTTCGTCGGAGTGCCTGCCCGCATCTCCCGTGTCATGGCAACTGGTCAGATTGCCATTCCCAACTACCCAGTCTAGCGTTAATTCGTATCTTGTAATCGGTAAAGTTGTTCACCCGCTTTCCGAACTAACAGGATTCCTTCATTCTCGCGGTTCGCGAACGATTCGACATCGATCGTCGCCGGGTCTCGATAGCCGAGGTTGATTTGCTCACAAACGTCCGGGGGGATCTGCGACGCGAGCGTTACCTGGATACGCGGCTTCTCGACGCCGTCTTCAAACGTGCCTGTTCCCCGAACGTGTGTCGAGTGAGCAAGCACTCCCCAGGGGTAATGCTTGAAATCGTCCCACTGCTTCTGGAAGTAGTCTCGAATGTGGTAGCCGATCTCCGAAATGTACTTTGCCGTGTTCGGTTGAGATTTCGTCGAGATGCGGCGCGTAGATGATCAGTTCGCCGCCGTCCGCAACGACGGATTCGAGTTTGTACATGCACTTCCCGGCGACCCACAGTTCGTCGTACATCAACGGTGCGCAGGAGAGGACTTGCTTGAACGGCTTGTCGACTCGTTCAATGTGAACCTGCGCCGAAACGTCGGCGGCCGAGTCCCAGGCTTCTTCGGGAGTTCCGTAAAACAGGTCGTAGATATCGGCCTTGCCGTTCACGACGAAGGTCAACGCTCGGCGATCGACCGGGATCAATGTCGCCGCTCGGTCGACGACTCGACGAACGGGCGTGTCCTTAACGCCGATGATTCCGACGTTGGTGATCAGCGCTCCCAGCCAGTGGAAGAAGTTCAGCAGGTCTGGACCGCTGATGCCTGGGAAGAAGTATTTGTTACCGCCGGAGAAGCCAACGACCTCGTGTGGAAATACCGGGCCGAGGACCAGCAGTGTGTCGTAGTCTCGAATTTTCGCGTTGATCTGCACGTCCACGTCGAGCGACAGCAGCCCGTCCGAGATCTCTTCGACATCCGCTTTCGTCAGCTCACCAATCGAAGTCAGCGCGTCGGGGTTGTCCCATTCGTGATTGAACAGTCCGACGTCGGCGAACTTGCCAGCTCGATCTTCGTCGCTGATGCCGAGCAGTTTCAGAATTGCGTCGTCCGGCATCCCGGGGTGAGTGCCCAGAGCGATCATGACGTCAACTTTTGCTCCGACACCGGTGAGTTCTCCATGCACCGCGTCAAAGAGCAAGGGCAGGGGAGCGGTTCGGGTTGCGTCCGGGACGATCAGCAACACTTTTTTGTCTAGCAAACTCCGAAGTGTCGAGCCGCTCGGAGATTCGCTGTCGAACGTCAGCTTCTGAAAGGGTCTGCATCGTTTGTCTGCTTTTTTAGTCGTAGGGTGGGCATTGCCCACCGCTTCGGAATGTTCCGATGGGCGGTGCCCACCCTACAAACGTCGCGTTTTGCTGGAAACCTCAGTGTCCAGGATCTACGCCGACGGCGATGCTGACTCCGAGGTACGCAAAGTACGCCGCCAGCAGGACGAAGCCAAAGTTTCGTGTGAGCTGTGTTCGACAAACGTAGATTCCGATTCGGAAAACGATCAGAACAAACAGCATCGCAGGGAAGGCTGGCCAGAAGAACGAATTGGCGACCTGAAGTCCGGCAGGTGTTACGGCGGCGGCGGCTCCGGCGACGAACAACGCGTTCAGGATGTCGGCTCCGATGATATTTCCAACGGCCAGGTCTCCGTGCCCTTTTCGAGCTGCCTGGACGGCAGTGACCAGTTCTGGCAGAGAAGTTCCGAAGGCGACTAGCGTAGCGGCGATGATCGATTCCGGAACGTTCAGCCGTCTTGCGACGATCGTCACGGCCGGTATCAGAATGTTTGCCGACAGGATCACACCAGCAAGCGCGAGGACGATCTTCACAATAAGAACAGCTGCTGGGGCGGATGCTTCTTCGTCCAAGTCTTCATGCTCTGAAGTGGGAGCGGCTCCATCGCCATCAGCGGCTGAGCCCATCGACCACTTAACTGAGATCCACATGTAGACTGCCAACAGTCCCAGAAACAGGAAGCCTGCCCACTGGGGGAAGTTTCCTTCCGCTCCGTCTGTGTAGGGCGAAAGCGGAGCGTCCCAGGGGATTGACAGAAGGACCAGCAAAACTCCACTGGCGAGTTGCACCCATCCCTGGCGGCTGGCGATGTCCCAGGGAATGGTCAACGGTCGAATCAGACAGGCGACGCCCAGAATGAGACCGGTGTCGCAGATGATCGATCCGACCGCGTTGCCCATCGCGAGTCCGGGGTTCCCCTTGAAGGCTGCCAGGACTGAAACGGCGACTTCGGGAGCGGTCGTGCCGAGGCTGACAACGGTCGCCCCAATGACCACTTTCGGGATACCGGACCGCTCGGAAAGAACGACGGCGTAGTCAACAACCAGGTCCGCAAACTTGCCGAGCGCAATAAGGCTGACGGCGATGACTCCAAGCAGAGCGATCGTTGACCGAGGTTCCAGAATTTCCTGAAGGAGTTCTTCCATCGGAAGGTGACTTCAACGCAAGGTTTAGGAATTGGAGCGGGAGTGAACGAAGGATGTCCCGGCGGGACCACTGAGATTTTCGTAGGGTGCGTCTTGACGCACCCTACGAAAGTCGATCAACGGCAGCCTGCGAACGGCGGGGAACCGTAGTTGCTAATGATGGTCCAGGCCAGTCAGGCGTTGCTCCAGCTGATCGGCGTTTTGAGCGATGTCAAAAACCGTTCGTCGGATTTCTTCGGGGTCGACGGTCGATCGAGGATAGGTGTCCACAACGACGAAGTGAGGCTCGCCGTCGACCTCTCGGATGGCCAGGCTGCCGTGCAGCATTTCTGAGTTCAGCCGCAACGCCTGCTCGAAGTAGTCGGTCTGAGCCGGGCCGCAAACACTGTAAAACAGGAGCAGCCTGTCACCGAACGAGTGATCGCTTGGTTCGAGGAAAACCGTTTGCTTGCGGTCGCCGGGAAGGGAACGGACCAGCGTGTACGAGTCTCCGGTTCTCGACCAGGTGATGCCCGGTTCGTGTCGGAACGCTTCGATGAGCAGCGATTCGAGGTCGCGTTCCTGACCGAGGACCGCGTGTAGAAGTTGCGATGCTTCGATCGCATTCTTCGGCCGGTTTCCTGGAGCGGGGGCGGTCATCATCGATACGCATTCGGCCACTTCCAGCGGGACGTCGGAGCGGACCCGGCGAACGTTCGGAATTGGTTCGTTGCGACCTTTCCAGCGGAGCTGCTGCAAGGACTCGGCCTGGTAGGGCAGTCTTCCGGTCAAAGCGAGATAAAGCGTGACGCCCAAAGCGTAGACGTCGCTGGCCGGCGACGCCTCTTTACCTTGAAAGAGTTCCGGAGCCATGTAGTTAGGTGTTCCGCAAATTCCCTCAGCAACTGGCTTGCCTTTGCTGTTGAGGACTCGTTTGGCGAGGCCGAAGTCGCTGATCTTTGGTTCGCCCCTCTTCGTCAACATAATGTTGTCAGGTTTGACGTCGCGATGAATGATGTCGTCGCGGTGGGCGGCGGCGAGTCCGTCGGCCGTGCGGGCGGCGAGCGACAGGGCTCTAGGGATTGTCAGTTGCCCTTCGTCGTTGATGAGCTGCTGCAGTGATCGCCCGGCGATGAACTCCATTTCGAGAAAGTGTTTTTCGCCGACCTGACCGACGGCATGCACGGTGACGATGTTTGGATGAACGAGCGCAGCGGCTGCTTTCCCTTCTTCGACGAATCGAGCAACGTATTCCTGGTCACAGGTCGCTCGGCGAGGAGACAGAAGTTTCAACGCGCAGCGGCGTTCGAGGTCGTTGTGATGGGCGAGGTAGACTTTGCCCATTCCGCCGCTGCCAATCAGTGAAATGCACTGATAAACATGCAGCGCTTGACCAATCAGCGGGTCGTTTTCCGCCGCGACCTTGGCGATTTCTCGAAAGCCTTCTTCGTTCTCGTCACGAGAGAGGACTGTTTCGTCGCCGGAAGTATCGTTGAAAGTCGCGTGGAAGCCGCAATTCGGGCACGCGTCGTTTTCCGAGTTGCAGGGGAATCGCTCGTTGCAGCCGACGCAGAACAATGTCCACGTGGCGGAGAGGTCGGCTTTTGGCAGCTTGTCGTCAGAATTGGAACTCACTCGGACTCTTCCTCAGCTCCTGACAGTAGGACCGAACCCAGACTTCCCCGGTGTCAGATTGGCGCCCCGCATCATTCGGGCAATTTTGCTCCGACGTGGACGCGTAATGCGGGAAGAATGAGAGATCATCCTACTGAATGAACTTGAAGGCCGCGATTCTGTCCATTTCCGGTTTACCGCAAATCTCTGATTTGTCCGGTTCGGTTGATTTGCCGCGGCTGACAGAGTTCGCATCTTGCCTGACTGTTTTGATCAGAATCGTTTGCGGTCAGTGAGGCCGTGTTTTGCTGCTGGAAGTCATTGCCTGCTTGAAACTCGCTCTCGAGCAGAACACCGTGAGAGTAATCGTCTGACCTTTCGTGATTGCAGCCTGTTTTCTGACCAGATCGGAAGCCAGTGCCGGAGTAAATATGCCCGACCAGACAACTCCTGAAGATCATCTGAACGACCAGCCTGTGGACGCTGCGCAGGATTCGCCGTGGATTGAGGATTCTCCGACTACGGACGCAGCGGACGGTCTCAGCACTCCTGACCGTGAGGAAGTCGCCGCATTTCGTGAAAACTTGGAAACGGCCGACGTTCGTTGGTCAGAGCAGGACGACCTCGCCGAACTGGCAGGCCGCCTGAAGGCACATCGGAGTCAGGTGGCTGCTCGGCCGCCCGGCCCCGGTATTCCAGAAGCGGTCGGATGGATGCTCGGCGTCCTCGTCATTCATGTCATTGGGATGGTCATTGCGGTCGTTGGCCTTCTGACATTCCAGATTGCGGAAATCACGTCGCAAGGTGGAACGCCGTCGACTGCGGATTTTCAGGCGATGATCATGAACTTGCCGGAAACGTTCGCGCTGGAACTGATGACGATCGAAATGCTCGTCTTTCTGGTTTCAGCGGTGGTCGCGACCAGACTCCGCCTTGGGCCTCGCACGTCTCACTTGTTAGGAGTCCGCTCGCTTGAGATGAGCCACGTCCTGATGATCGCTGCCGTTTCGATTCCCATTTCTCTGATGTGTGGCGGATTTCACCAGTTCACGTTGTCGATCTGGAACGATTTCTTCGCCCACCTGCCGGGGATGAGTTTCTTCGACCATCTGAACGTGAATGAGAGCATCAAGCCACTCGGCAGGACCGCTCCGCTGGGACTACTGTTTTTAGTGGTGGCCGTCGCGCCGGCAATTGGTGAAGAAGTAATTTTCCGGGGAATCATTGGCCGCGGCCTGGTGGCTCGTCACGGAATTCTGGCCGGAGTCATTATGACTTCGGTGTTGTTTGCGGCGGTGCACATTCACCCGGCACACGTCGTGGCACTGTTGCCGCTCGCATTTTTCATCCACCTGGTCTACCTGGTGACTCGAAGTATTCTCGCTCCGATGCTGCTGCACCTGCTGAATAACTCGCTGGCCGTTGTCCTTCTTAAAGCGACCGCGACGGTCCCCGCTCTTGAAGGAGCCAGCGAGCCCGAAATGCCTTGGTACGTGCTGCTGATTTCGGCGAGCATCGTTGGCCTCGTTGGCTGGACGCTGTGGAAGAGTCGCGTCGAGTATCGGACCGAAGACGGAGAAGCCTGGGACCCCGGATATCCGACAGTCGAGATGCCGCCCGAATCGACCGGATGTGCTCTCACGATGACGGGATGTTCGGTCGGACTCCGCCGAGGAGCGATTGGCCTGGCAGGGGCGTACTCATTGGTGTTTGTAGTCTCGCTCGTGCTGATGCTGACCGGCCATATTTCTGCCTGAATCAATGGGGATTGTGATCCTGGCAGCCAGGTTGAATGAGCGGGTTCGCGTGGGTAGAATCCCGCGTCTCAAACGCTTCTGGTGACGGGGTTTCTGGTCGAAAAATTAACCCGAATTTCGTCGTAGTCACGCCGTATTCTGGCAGAGCACGCAGCCGCAGAGAGAAAACTGGATTCTCTTAGCGATAAGGAACACAGGTTCATGGTGGAGATGGTCCGGCCTGACGGCCCTGAGCAACAGCAAGACCTCATCCATCGCGCTGCGCAAACTCTTTCTGAAGGTGGCCTGATTGGTTTGCCTACTGAGAGCAGCTACGTTCTCGCAGGATTGGCGAATTCTGATCAATCCATTGAGAATTTAGACAAATACAGCCTGGGCACGGCGACGTTGCTGTCCCGGTCTGTCGACGAAGCATTCGACTTTTTCCCGGATCTGTCTCGGATCGGAAAGAAGCTGGCGAGGCGTTGCTGGCCCGGACCGGTCATCCTGGCTTCAGACGCCGCAACGACTTCTGGCGGACTGGTCGATTCTCTTAGCCCTCAGACAAGATCGCTGCTCGGAGAAGATCGAGTCAGCGTCACTGTTTCTTCCGACTCGCTGGTCAACGAAATCGGGCGGATTCTGCCCGCACCTCTGATCGTGGTTGTCCCGGATTCTCCCGCCACAAAGGCCAGCGATCTGAATGGACTGTCGGACGGTGCTGAATTTGTCGTCGATCTCGGCGAAGTCCGATTTCCCGACGGCCCTACATCGGTCAGCCTGTCCGGCGACGATTTTGCTGTCTCACGAGAAGGAATCGTCAGCAGTCAGAGTGTCAGACGCATGACCGCCGAGGTGATTTTGTTCGTCTGTACGGGCAATACATGCCGCAGTCCGATGGCGGAAGCTCTGTTCCGACAAATGCTTGCGGATCGACTCGGTTGCAAGCCGGATGAACTTCCGGATCATGGATACTTTGTTTCGTCGGCCGGAATCGCGGCATCGTACGGTTCTCCTGCCAGTCCTGAATCGGCCACGCTGGCGGCGGAACGCGGCGCAGATTTGGACAGTCACGAAAGTCAGCCTTTGACCGAACGGTTGCTGAATCACGCTGATTTTGTCTACACCATGACTCGTGGTCATCGGCAGGCAATTCTGTCTCAGCGGCCCGAAGTGGCCGATCGAGTCCGAGTTCTGGCCAGTGACGGCGGAGACGTCCCCGATCCAATTGGAGGAGGGATGGATGAATATGAGCGTTGCCGAGAGGCGATCGAGACACATCTCAATCAGATTCTGGCGGACTTTCCGCTACCTGATCCATCTTGAATCAGGGCGTTCGTTCCGAATGCCTGTCCGCTGCGGAGTTCTTCGACAGCGGCATGTCAGATTTCAACTGACAGCTTTGAGTAACTGAAGTCGCGGCCTCCGTGCCGCAGGTGAAATGATGAAAATTGTCGTTGCAAGTGATCACCGTGGAGTCAACGTTCGCGCGCGAATTCTCGACATCATTCAGGGCCTTGGCTTTGAAGGTGTCGACTGCGGTGCCAACGGTGAAGAAAGCGTTGACTACCCGGATTACGCATCCAAAGTGGCAGGAGCCGTCTCGTCTGCAGAAGCGGATCGTGGCATCCTGGTCTGCGGAACGGGCATCGGCATGTGCATTGTCGCGAACAAATTTGACGGAGTCCGTGCCGCACCAATCCACGACGACATAACGGCTGCGTTGAGTCGACAGCACAACGATCTCAACGTACTTTGCCTCTCGGCCGATCTGATCAGCGAACAGGCATTGGAACGAATTATTACAACCTGGCTGAAAACGGAATTCGAAGGCGGCCGACACGCCAGACGACTGGAGAAGGTCGCCAAAATCGAATCCGACAAGCATGATGAGCCGATCGCTCAGGAAGACCCTGTTTCCTGAAGTAATGACAGATGACCGCCGAGTGAAGATGGAATGTTCATGGCGACTTCCGGACGCCTCGGCAATTGACAGCGAAAGTGCACGGAGCAGCACCCGATGGATCTTGCCTCGCTGAAGTATGCAAAGAGTCACGAATGGGTCGCCGTCGACGGCGACATCGCCACGATCGGCATCACCGATTTCGCGGTGAAGGCACTGACCGATCTGGTCTACGTTGATCTTCCCGCAGTCGGCGCTCAGCTTGGCGTTGGAGACAACTGCGGCGAGGTGGAAAGTGTGAAAGCCGTCTCCGACCTATACGCTCCGGTCAGCGGCGAGATCGTTGAAGTCAACGACCAGATTTCCGACAACCTCGATCTGCTGTCAGACGATGCGTTCGGAGCCGGCTGGATTCTGAAGATCAAAATGGCATCGCCAGCCGATCTCGATAATCTACTGGACCGGGCGGCTTACGAGCAGAATTGCCAGAACGAAGATCACTGACCGGCGGTAATTCTTCGGCTGAGTGATTGGCGGAGCCGGTCACAACGACAACAAATCTCCTGCCACGGATGGCTGCGAAAGCTATTTTCGCACGCAGTTTTGTAAACACATCCCATCCTGGCGATTGCACTTCGCTCGGCTCACGGCTGACGAGTGCCACCTTCGGAGGTTCTGTTGAGCTACCTCTTCAACACGCCTGACGAGCAGCGGGAAATGCTCGAAACGATCGGCGTTGACTCAATCGAAACGCTGTTCGATCAGATTCCAGAGTCGTTGCAACTCAAGCGGCCACTCGACATGCCGCCGAAGCTTTCGGAACTGGAACTCGAACAACTGGTTCGTGAACTGGCTACACGGAACGTGGGACCGTCCGACCGGCCGTGCTTCCTCGGTGGCGGAGTGTACGATCACTTCATCCCGTCAGCCGTCGACGCGATTGCGGGACGAAGCGAGTATTACACCGCGTACACCCCGTACCAGGCCGAAGCCAGCCAGGGCAGTCTGCAGACGTTCTTTGAATACCAGACGTTGATCTGCCAGTTGACGGGCATGGACGTCTCCAACGCCAGCCTCTACGAAGGCGGCACGGCGGTCAGCGAAGCCGTTTTCATGGCGATGCGATGTACAAAGCGGCACGGCCGAGTCGTACTGCTGGGATCTGTCCATCCTGAATATCGTCAGGTGGTTGAAACTTATCTTGGCCGCATGGACTGCGAACTTGTCATCGTCCCAACACCTGGCGGCACTGTTGCTCCTGCCGCGGTCGAAGAAGCCATCGATGACAAGACCGCGTGCGTCGTCATTCAGCATCCAAACTTCTACGGATGCCTGGAAGAAGTCGAGCAAATCTCGGCGATGGCTCACAAGCACGGAGCATTGTCGATCGTTTCGTTCGATCCGATCAGCCTTGGAATTTTGAAACGACCGGGAGACCTCGGAGCCGACATCGCGGTTGGAGAAGGTCAGTCTCTGGGCACCCCAATGCAATACGGCGGCCCGTTTCTGGGAATACTCGCCTGTAAGCAGAAGTTTGTCCGACAGATGCCAGGCAGGTTGATCGGACAAACGACCGATCGAAATGGCGAGCGCTGCTTCGTGCTCAACCTGCAGGCTCGCGAGCAACATATTCGTCGTGAAAAGGCGACCAGCAACATCTGCACGAATCAAGGTTTGATCGCCATCCGAGCGACGGTGTTCATGTCGCTGCTCGGCCCGGCCGGAATGCGGCAGGTGGCTGAATTGTCGTGTAGCAAGGCTCACTATGCGGCTCAGAAGTTGTGCGAGCAGGACGGCATCGAACTTGCATTCGATCAGCCGTTCTTCAAAGAGTTTACTCTGCAATGTCGCGACGGCGCCGAAGCGATCATTGATCGGGCAAAGGCCGCAGGCTTTGACATCGGTCCGGCCTTGCGACGAGTCTCAAACAGCGAGTCCGAAGATCGACTTCTTGTCGCTGTTACGGAGTGTCGGTCACGCGAAGAAATTGACGCCTTGGCAAAAGCGATTGCATCCTCTGCTGGTGATGCCACCGGTGGAGAGACGGCCGAAAGCCAACAGGAAGCGGCGGCGTGTGGAAGCTCGGTCGGAGCACCGCATGATCCAACTCTGCGTTCAGCACGAAGCTCAGCTCGGAAGACAACATGAGAAACGAACAGGCTACCCAACTGCTTTTCGACCTGTCGGTACCAGGACGTTGCGGCGCCGAATACCCGGAATCGGATTGTCCGGAATTCTCGTCAACGGCGTGTATCCCCGCTGAGTTTCTCAGCGACACCCCGCTCCCACTGCCAGAAGTGAACGAGCCTGACGTCATTCGGCACTTCACCAACCTGTCGACGTTGAATATGTCGGTCGATACGCATTACTACCCACTGGGTAGCTGCACGATGAAGTACAACCCGAAGCGGCACGAACGGTTGGCTTCTGCTCCGGGGCTTGTCGATCTCCACCCGTGGCAGGCGGAAGAAGATCTGCAGGGCATGCTGCAGATTCAGTTTGAAATGCAACAGATGCTTGGCGAGATTGCTGGCCTGCCGGCCGTTTCTTTGCAGCCCGCCGCTGGCGCACAGGGAGAACTGGCCGCGCTGCTGGTCGCTTCTGCGTACTTCCAGGACAAAGGCGAGCATCGCACGAAAGTCATATTCCCGAACAGCGCTCATGGGACGAACCCGGCCAGCGCCGCGCTGGCAGGTTTTGACTGCATTCAACTCGGGGCAGGAAAGAACGGATTCGTCGATCTCGACGAACTGAAAGAACATCTCGACGACCAGACGGCCGTGTTCATGATCACCAATCCGAATACGCTCGGATTGTTTGAACCAGAGATTGGCGAAATCAGCAAAATGCTGCACGACGTCGGCGGCCTTGTTTACATCGATGGTGCCAACATGAACGCCATCCTGGGCATCACTCGGCCGGGAGATTTTGGCGGCGACATGATGCACTACAACGTGCATAAGACCTTTACCGGCCCTCACGGAGCTGGCGGCCCAGGCTCTGGCCCAATCGCAGTAAGAGACTTTCTTGCAGATTATCTACCGGGGCCGGTTGTCGCTCACGACGAAGAATCCGGACAGTACAAGCTGCGAACTCCGCCGAAATCAATCGGGCGAGTCAGATCGTTCTTTGGCAACGTCGGCATTCTCTTGCGAGGCTACTTTTATCTGCGAACGCTCGGCGGTGACGGACTGAAAGAGCTTTCAGAGCACGCCGTCCTCAACGCGAATTATCTTAAGGAAAAGCTGAAGCACATCCTGCCAGTTCCAAACGGCGAACGCTGCATGCACGAGTTCGTTGCTTCAGCGCAACACCTGCAGAAGGAACTCGGGGTCTCCGCAATGGACATCGCGAAGCGACTGCTCGACTACGGCTTCCACGCACCGACGGTCTACTTCCCGCTGGTCGTCCCGGAAGCGATCATGGTCGAGCCAACCGAGACCGAATCGAAAGCAACACTCGACGCTTTCGCCGAAACGATTGAAAAAATCATCGCCGAAGATCCAGAGTTGCTCCACACCGCGCCGCATTCAACTCCGGTCTCACGCCCGAATGATGTGCAGGCGGCACGAAATCCCATTCTGTGCTGGTCTCCAGCCTGCGATGCTTGACTTGGAAGTGTCACGAGCCAGACGAGTCAAAGGCCGGTCAACGGGCGTGCGTAGTAGGCCCACAGGGCAGCGGTTTCTCGAACGAGCATGAAACCTTCGTTGGGAAGCCGAAACTTCTGTCTGGCGGGAACGGTGAAAACGTCGACACCCGCGCGTTGGTACGTCAGTTTGATGCGCGGCAGGTGGAAAAAGTGGCTGACCGCAAGCACGCGTTCAAAGCCATGTTTCCGAAACAGAGGAACGGTGTTGGCTACCGTTTCGTCGGTGCTCAGACCTGATCGATCGGTCAGGATTCGACCAGCAGGAATTCCGAGACTGACAGCGAAGTCTCGCATTGCATCGGTCTCGTGAATGTCTCCCTGGCCAGGGCCACCGGACATAACAAGATGTCGGACAAGCCCCTGATGATAAAGCTCGCAGGCGCTGCGTACTCGGTCGGAAAGAGCGACGGAGAGATTTCCACTCGCGTAGACTTTGCACCCAAACACGACAGCCGCATCTGCATGCCGCCGATAGTCTGTCCAGCCGAAGCAATGGATCTGTAACAACGGAAATGCCACCGTGCAGCCCACCGTTGCGACAGAGATCAATGCTTTGCCGCGGATAGAAGCTCGTCTTCCGCGGGCCCGGACATGCAATGCTCCGAAGATGGTCAGCAAGAGGGCAGCGACAACGAATGAAAACGGGAGTGCGAATTGTGTCGTGATCGTGCCTTGAGTGACCAGGGAATAGAATGTCGAGGCGTCGTGGATTGCGACGGCCAGAGCACCAGCGACCGCCATTTTCTGGAGACTGGTTAGGAGGCGGAAAGAATCAGGTTTGCGAGCGAATTCAAACATCAACACGGAGAAAACCAGAATCAGCGTGCGACCGACATCATCCGGCATACTGCGAGTGTCCAGCCACCAGCCCGACGCATCAAAGCCTGGATGAAACAATTCACCGACGAGGTTCAACAGGGAGAATGCAGCTAAGAACAACGCAAACCCTCGGCCAATACTCACAAGTAGCGACGCATACTGGTGTTGCGTGTTTGAATCGTCCTGCAAGCTGTGTTCGGAATCAGCCATCCCGAGACTCCCGTGTTTTGAAATATTCTGACCTCTATTGAATTGTTAGCGAAAACTGCATCGCGGGCCTACGTGAATCTGCGGCCGCGTCAATGAGAAAACCCTCGCGACGTGACACACGCGGTCACACGTTAGATGCCGGCCGATCAGGGGAAACAAAATAGAGCATCTGACGTAGCGAACATGTCGTGCCGTTAACTCCGCTGAGCGAGTTGATTGCTCCTACCGGTACGCTGAAACTCGACGTATTATGACAGTGTCTGGATTGTCAAACTGCTGCCGTCTTACGTTCCTGTCTTTGAAGATCCAGGTAGTTCGTTTTTCGGATCAGTACGCCGTCCGGTCTTACTCTTGAGGCCTTGGTATGAACTCTAACGGCCGAGCATCACTCGACTGTTGAGTATCTGTGGGAGTTGTAAATCGTCGCGTTATGATGATGACTGAACACAGACCTGCATGCGTCCAATCATCTGCGCTGAAGATCTCTCGTTCATCGGTGGTGAATTCACCAGGAGCATTGCTGACTTTCACCGGAAAATGGACTGCTTACTTTGCACTGGCCATTGCCGTAGTCATTTCAGCGGCCCGGCCAGTCGTTGGCCAGAAGTCGCTACCGGACTCGGCAGCCGAAGCTTCACCGTCGTCGATTGGTGTGAAGGGGGCTTCACAATCAGAAGCCCGGCTAACAGAACCGCCAAAAGCGAATGAGCACGTCATCTTCGTTGACGAGAATGGCGAAGTGGTCAGGTTGACGGCAGGAGGTCAGATTGGTGACTACCTCAAGTGGCGTGAGCAGCTCCTTCGGGGCACGAATGACAAAGGGCCTGGCTACTACGTTGCCGCGGTAACGTTGACGGGTGATGTAAATGAAGCTCGAACTACGGCAAAGCTCGACGCGTCAGTTGAGGTATTTGTTCGAGACGGGATCAATCAGGTCGATGTGCCACTTCGGCTGAACGAAGCGACGTTGCTGGCTCACCGCCAAACACAAACTGGCGACGTTGAGTTCCTGCCAACGGATCGCGGAACCGGCCTGAAGTGTCGCATCTTTGGAAGCGGCCAACACAGGATTGATCTGCGGATTTCGGTACCCGTTCGAAAATCCGGCAAGTCCTACAGGATGCACCTTTCATTACCAGAAACCGCGCAAAGTTCATTAAGGCTCGTTGTTCCTGGTGACGCGTTCGCTGTCCGGTCCGAACAGCTCGCCGACATTGAAGTTGAAGCCCTGCCGGATGCCCGTTCAGCCTTAGTTGCGCATGGGCTGGCCGATGACCTTGATTTGCCCTGGCAGGTGGTCGAGACGCAGCCAGCAGAAGAGACGTCGTTTCAAGTCGAAACATTGTTGTCTGCTGATGCAGTTGAAGACGGCGTTGCTATCGAGGCTGTTCAAACAATCGTTGCGTCAGGCGTCAGCTTTGATTCAGTAAGAGTCAACGTGCCTCGCGGGAGCAACGCCCTTTCAGTGAGCAGTTCGACACACGACTCAATCGAGACGTCTGACCTGCAAACGAACCCTGTCGTGATTTCTCTTCAGGAGAGCACTGCGGGCTCATTGAAGCTGAAGTGGCTGATTTCGTCGGAAGTGAAGGCGGACACTAAGTCATTCTCGATTAGTGGATTCACTGTTGAGAATGCGACACGAGAGGAAACATTCTTCGGTCTTCGAGTTGCCGAAGGGTTCCGCTTGAGCCAACTGACCCCGCGACCTCTGCAGGTGCAACGGATCGCGACCTCGTTGTTTCGAAAACGAGTGGAATCGCAGCTTGATCCGCAGGCCAGATTCCAGCAGGCCTATCGTCTGGCAAACCGAAATTCCCGAGTGCAATTTCAAATTGAAAAGATCGAGGCCAATTATCGTGTAATCCCAGGATACGAATTGATGTTCCGGGAAGCTTCTGCAGATTTGGAAGCTCGATTTGAAATCATCGTGTACCGGGGATCGCTGGATCACATCCAGCTTCGATGGCCGAATGTTGAGTCGCAGGAATGGGAACAGATTGAGGTCGTCGAACCGGCAGACCGAGTTCACATTGCGACGCGTGCTACTGAAGTGGCTGACAAGTCTGAAACAAAGATTGAAGCCGAAGAGATCCGGTTAGAGTTTGTTGAGCCACTGAATCGAACTCATGGACCAATCACTGTCAAACTTCAGGCACGACGTCCTGTACCACTTGGTGACGAACCGTTCCTGATTTCTATTCCCGTGGCGGATTCCGAATCCAAGCCGGTTTCCCAACTAACATTGTTAAACGCGAGTAACGTTGAGACTACTTTCGAAGGGGCGCGTGATACCGATGTCCGGTTTATCTCGAGTCCATCAGGCAGAGCGGTCGCAACAAATGCTGACGGACCAGTGAATCAGGTCCCGCGGCAACTTGAGAGTTCGTCGTCTGACCTCGAATTTCGAGCGACGGTGACGACTCATGCTCAGGCAGTCACAGTGTCGTCACATGCCACACTCACGTTGTCCGAAAATCTGATCGACGTTGAGCAGCGTCTTCGTTATTCCGTTACTTATGAAGAGCTTGACCGGCTTCGGATTCTTGTGCCGGGGGCAGTGACACCCAAAGAATTTCGACTGGCAGGGGATGATGGCGTTTCGACGGCTCTCACCGCAGAAGTAGGTGGATTGGAAATCGACGGTGTTCGGCAGATCAGAGTCAACCTGCCACAGCCCGTCCTTGGTAAGTTTGAAGTTATCTGCACGTACTCTGTGCCTGTTGATGCTGCGTTTATCGAGTCGGGGGTTGGCCAATCTGAGGTCGCTTTACTTCAACCGACCGATGTTCAAGGCGAGTCCACACGAGTTGAGCTTCGGTCACCAGGCAACGTTGGTGTCCTGGTTACCGGAGAGCAATGGGACCAGGAGTTGACCTTGAGCAGTGCTCCCACGTGGGTAGCTTCAGGAATGCTCAGGAATGTTGGTCTGAGCTTGGAAGCTGCACCGGAACGAGCAACTCAGAACTTTGTTGTTCGGCGATCATTGATCAGGAGTCGTTTTCAGAATGGTGGCTCAGTAAGAACGACATGTGTCTCACTGATCGACGGCGATATTTCTTTTCTCACGGTTAATTTACCGGCTGAGACCGACCGGTCGTCCCTGAGTGTCTGGTGGGATGGAAAACTGGCGACGGCCGATAACCTGCTGATCTCGTCGAATGACGATGAGCTAATCGAAATTCGACTGCTTCTTGACGAGCAGATGCGTCGTAAGCAACACAGTCTGACGTTTGAGTTTGACGTCAATCAGACTGGTACATTTGGCAGCATCAACGAACTCTCCGCAACGGCGCCGAGTTTTGCAGACGATGTCTGGATCGCCGATACGTTGTGGGAACTGATACTTCCAGTTGATCAACATTTGCTCGTTTATCCAGGCAATTATACGCCTGCATTTTCATGGCAGCGGCAAGGTTTTGCATGGAACAGGCGGCCGATCGGAGGGAGCGTTTCTCTTAGTGACTGGTTGCTCGTCGACGCAGATCCCGAGGTGACTACTGCAATTCGCAATCAACTGTTGGAATTGCGTTTAGCTCCATTGTCCGGTCCGACTTACGGAAACAGCTACCTCTTCAGCTCTTTTGGGCATCAACGGGAGATTCGAATCCAATCTATGAGTCAGCCGGCAGTTATCCTGGCGGGTGCCGGGTTAGCTCTCGCGTTCGGCCTTACACTACTTCGAATTCCGGCTACCCGGCACGTACTAACAATCCTCGTCGTTGGATTTGCCCTTTCGCTTGCGGGCATCTGGCATCTTGAAGCCGTGCAGCTTCTTCTGCAGCCGGCTGTTTTTGGACTGGTTCTAGCAATTGCTGCATCGGTGATCGAATCGCGAGTCAAACGGCGACAGCGTGCTTCGTTGGTAACATTTTCGTCTCCCAGTGATTTTCTCGCTCCAGGTTCTTCTCGAGAAGAAATTATCCATGACGAATCGAACGAGCGAAGTGAGCGACCTGCTTAACGGTTCACACTGTTGTCGTGCCAACTGGCAGCGGGATGAGACAGCATTTGAACCATTAGAGACCATATCAAGAATAGGCGAGCTATCCCGGTGCAACACGAACGTCGTCAGCGACTGATTCAGCCCAGCAAGACGCGATTGCTCACAGCAGTCGTCGTCTTCAGCACCGTGCTGCTTCATTCATTCGTTTTCGACTCTGTTGGATCGTGTGCCGAGCCGAAGGCCGTGCATTCCAAGCGGATGTTCGTTCCGGGCAAGCACCCAGAATTCTGGCCGAAAGGCGATTGGGTACCAATTCGTCCTGAGCAACTCGACAGGCTGATAAAGTCTGCCAATACGTCGTCCAGTGAAATTGACCCCTTTCGATTTGCCTCAGCTCTCTATGAGGCGAGCTTCAACGCGAAAACATCGCAATTCGAGCAGGGGACGGCCACACTCCTTCGAGTCCGCAACGAAGCGGAAGTTACTCCGTTTGAACCTTGTAACCTTGCATTGTCAAACGCTCGTTGGGTCAATGAGGACACTGAGCAATCTGCGATTCTCGGGACGGGCCTCGACAATGTGCAAAGGCTTGTGGCTCCCGAAGCCACTCACGAACTCAGGTTCGATTGGCTTCTTGAAGGGCGGAAGCGACTGACGGGATACGACTTCGATTTCAACGTGCCACCATCGGTCGTTACGTCTTTTCGATTGTTTTTGCCTTCAGGGTGGAAGGTGACGTCGAATGCGGGAATCGTCCAACCGGATAAGGGGGGCCAGGTGGCCCAAGAGCAAAGCCACGACAGCACGTCGTTAGTGGCATGGAGGGTGGAACTCGGGCATACGAACGTCTGCAGAATCCGAATTCACAAGCCGACTGACGAGAATAGACACGCCCCACGCATTAGCTCGTATCGGCTGAATTCGCGATGCCAGTTGCAGTCAGGATCGCTAGAGCAGTCTTTCGACTTCAGCTTTGACTCGCTGTCGACAGTCAACAACGAAATTACAATCGCGATACCTCCGGCTTTGATCGTGTCGTCGATCGAAGACGAGCTTGGCCGGGCATTTTCGTGGCGTGACACCGGACCACGGGCAGATAAGTGGCATGCCTTACGCATTAACGTGGCAGGTGGCGAAAAAGAAGAACTGTCACGTGTAAAGATACGCGGTCGACAGGCTGTCCCGTTGGCCGGGGCCGGTTATCTTCAATTCAGCATAGAACCACCACGGCCGGACAATGCGGTCCTGCGGGGAGGAAACGCCAGTTCGTTCAGTGTTGCTATTGAATCACCATTTCAGGTGGCGACATATTCTTCCGACGGACTTCGCCAAACGGCTACATCGGTGGACGAAGACAGGCATGAACTCGCCTTTGAGCAGTATTCATCTCAGTCGTTTCTTAACCTGCAGATTCAGAATGCGGGAAGGAAGTCTTTGCAAAGGATTTTCGTCCGCGAGTATTCATTACTCAATGTCGGAACGATTCCGCAGGAACTGGATGTGCTACTGGAGTTGACGTCGCAAGCTCAAGGCGCGTTCGAGTCGACGTGGTTGGTCCCATCGGAATGGGAAGTGACTGCTGTGGTCTCGGTGGCACCGTCTGGGACAGCAGCGTCCTCAGCGGATGACGTCTCCTGGAATATCAAACGACAGTCCGGGAACTTCCAGCGGCTTACCATTGATCTTGCCGACGGGCTACCGGTCAGAGAACCATTGAAACTGCATGTTATCGGGCAGCGTGCAGATCGAAGCCGTCAGTCTGAGTTTCATGTGCCAGTGATTCTGCCGGAAGCAGCGAGGTCAGTCGCTATCGCATTCGGTGTGGTTGGCTGTGAAGAGCCAGAAGAAGTGCAACTCACTTCAGACAACTACCGACGTTACGCGGATCAAGGTGCATTTACTGAGTCGGACTGGCGAGACCTGATTGCTGTCTTCGGAGAAGTGCCACAGGCTGTTTGGATTGCCGAGAATTGGCTGTCGAGGGGGCAACTAGAAAAAGCAATGCTGCATTTGCCAGGCGACAAGTTTGCCTCGGTTGGTTCAATGCCTGTTCAGTCGGATGCGACAATCCCGCCAGTTAAACAGCCAAACGACGGGGCGGTGACGCCTTTCCCCGATCAGTATGAAAAGGTAAACCAGACGTCAGAAACGCAGCACCAGACGCCGTTGACGACTCAGCCCGTAATCGTAAGCGCCGAGTTCGATTCGCAGTTGTCGCCAGGTTCGGCTAGTCGCGATTTGCATCAGTTCACCTGGCGATTTCACTATTCATCAGAAGCGTCGCCATTTCGATTTCGGTTGCCTGGGAATGCCGAACTACTTGCTGTCATGTGGAGAGGGCAAAAAATTGCACCCGTTCGAGATAGCATCGACTGGGTTATCCCACTCACGACCGTCAACGTAAACGACGAATTATCGATTGAATACACGATGCCTTCTCAGGATGTCTATCTGCGAGAAACGTATCGTTGCCGAATTCCATTGACTGATGTCACGGTCGTTCAGTTCGACTGGAATATTCACCTTCGCGATAAATTCTCAGTAGTGTCATTTGCTTCCGAGTTGACTCCTGACGATGAACCTCGCTCCGGAAACTGGTTGAGCTGGTGCTTCGGTCCACTCGCCCGAAGTGCTTCTTCGCACGTTTTTAACCCTGTTGGCCCAGGATCGTGGATGCGGTTCTTGAAGGGGCGTGGCACTCAGTTTTCAAATCCAACGGCGCCGAAATCAACTGACTGGAAGACGTTTTCGGCTTCCGCTGCAGGGCTCCCCGATTCCCTGGCTGTTCATGTTTGTGACCATTCCAGGTTGTACGCTCTTTCGTGGTTCGTGTTGACATTAAGTTTGCTGATTGGTGTTCTGTTGCGTACGGTCGCCGCACCACATCGCAGTCGATTTGCCCTGGTTTGGTTAAGTGGGTGCGTCGCTTCAGTCGCACTTGTGCCTGGAGCCTATGCTGAACTTGTAGGAGCCTGTGCACTGGGCAGCATCCTGGCGACGCTTGTTCCAAGAAACTTCGTGCGACCAGTGAAGCGTGGCAAATCAGACGCCGGTCAGGTCAGCATGGCATCGACTATAACGCGACGGATTGTGACTGGATCGATCATTCTAACGATATCAGCACTGGCTGGTTCGGCGATCGCACAACAGAATGATTCAATGAAGCAACGGACTGAGATCGATGTCCTGATCCCGTACAACGAAACCCCGTTTCAACAGCATGAAGAGCCTCCCGCATACGTCTACATTCAAAGCTCCGATCTGCAGATGCTGACTGACTCTGCGGTGATCGACCAAGATGACTCGGCCGAGTTCCTCATGACCAAAAGTAACTGGACGATCCAGATTACAGAGTCAGGCCGTGCCGAGATCGCTGCGATGATCGTTGTGGTGTCGCAGCGGGATGACGACAGCGATATTGAGATTCCGATTCCTGCGAGGTTTCTTGCTGGGCAGACCGAGTGTTCGGTAAACGGCAAACGGGTTGGTGTGTTGCCAAATGCTGATGGTTCACGCCTCCGCGTTCCGCTGTCTAATGTGCTACAAGAAGCAATATCAGTTGGACCGGGCGAAACGCCAGTGCCACCTCCAATCGCTGAATCGGTCAATCAGTGGCGTGAATACAGAATTGAACTGGGGTTGCGTCCTCTGATGCAACGCTCTCAGAACGTCTCTCGAATCTCGCTTCCGACTCCCGCGATCGCAAATTCACGTGTGTCGTTATCATTTGACCACAGCCCGCAAAGCTGTTTCTCCGGCCGGTCGGAAACAGAAAGAGAATTGACAACAAACGGACGGGCAGACTTTGTCCTCGGCCCGGTGAAGAATTTGACAATCGGCTGGAGCCAGGCGATTGCCGAACTCACGCCAGGCCAAACGCCATCCGAACAGCCGACCGTTGAATTGAGGTCGTCGATTGACGTTCATCCCAACTGGATGGAACACCGAACTCATGCGAGGTACATGGTCGACGGGCAAAACGTCCGATACATCGAGTGGAAGCTTCCTGAGTTGTGCCAGATTGATCTGGATCAATTTCGGACACGGAACCTTGTTGATAAGTCATTGCGTCGCGAAGCGGGAGGGCTGCTTCTCACGTGTGAGTTTGATCCTCCGATAACTGAATCGTTTGATTTCGATTTTCGATGGAGGCAGATGCTGCATGAAGCGAGGAACGATTCTGCAGTTGTTTGGAGCATCCCGGTTGTTCCAGGTCAGATTGATGTCCCACTGACAGTTTCTTCTCACGTTGTCGGGATAACACCTGAAGCCGGTTTCCAGTTTTTTTCGCAATTGCAGAATCCAGCATCACCCGCCGAAATCGCTGGTAGTGATTTCGTCGAGATGTGGCCGGAGAATGACCGTCCACGGGTACCGTTAGTTGCACTTGGTTTTTCGGAACTGCCAGTACTAAATCCGACTCTTGTTCCTTCACAGTCGCAGCGCACCACACGCGTCAGTCAAGTTGCCAAAATTCGCCCATCGGGAATCCATTTGACGGTTTCGGCCGAAGTTGATACTGCCGTCGTCCCCGCATTCTCTCACGAGTTTCTGTTGAATCAGACATTTCGCGTTGACTCCGTGAACGTCTTCGAAGACGACGTTGACCGATTGAGTCATTGGAACCATGAAGACGGTAAACTGACGTTGCATCTGCAAGATCGGCGTTCCGGCGTGCAGAACATCACGATCACCGGCCAGCAGGCCGTCACTATAGGGAGTGGTACTGTGAAGTTGCCGCTTCTTAAAGCTGTTGCCGGTGAGAATGCGGAGTCAACCCTTCTAGTCTACCGATCAAATGATCTTCAAGTTGTGATTGAAGGTCCTGAGCCTCTCTCTGACGATCAAGTAGTCGCAGCAACGAACTTGCCTTCGGAAAAGTTTGTTGGGCGTTTTCGAATCCAACCTGAACAGGATGCAGAAGTCAGAATTGACAAGATTGCAAACACTCCAAACGCGTGGATCGTAGCTGACGTTACGTCGGACGCTGCCGGAGAGTGTTTTGTTTCGGCAACGATCCATCTTCATGATGTCTCCAGGAAGAATCTGAAGGTCGAACTACCAGAATGGGCTGCGACAGGAAAACTCGCAGTGACGCCAGGCAGCAATGGCCTCAGTGCGGCCCTGAATGTTGCAGTCGATCAGCGATCGATTGACGTGCAACTTCCACGGCCGGTTCCGCAGCACGTTGAAATTTTATTGGCGGCAAGGTTTCGACCACAGGGCGGCCAATCGATGCGTCTACCGCCACCGACCATCGCGGACGTTGAGCATCAGCACGCAGTGCTAACTCTCTCACAAGGAATGGATGATTGGGAACTCCAGCCGAGCGATGCTCCAAGTGAACTCCAGTTGAATACGTTGCGAGAGTTCGCACCAGGTCTTACGGGCAGCGATCAGAATCTTGTGGTATGGCAGGACTCAACTGAAGTCGCACCAACAGCGTCTTCATTAATTCTGGACGGCCTGCCGACACTGGTTGTTCATTCAATTCGCCCAGGCGTTCGGCAAAACGGCGTGGCGGAAACAAACATCCTGCTCCAGACAGATCGTCGTCGCGTAACATTGCACTGGCCTGGCAGACTTAGACTGATATCTGTCCGAATCGATGGGGAAGTCGAAGATATCTCCCCTTCGGTTGATGGCACATTCCGGTTGCCATTTACTCAGCGAGGGGCAGTACATGCTGTTGAGTTGCTTTGGAAGATGGAGCAAGACTCGCAAGCAATGAAAATCCAACGACGAACAATGCCGATGCCTCGTCTGGTTGATGGAGGACCTGTCCGGTCCTTTGTTGTCGCGACGCCAACCCGCAGGATTCGATTGATTTCAACAGCCAAATCGCATGAAGAGAATAGTGACGATGCTGTAAAACTCTCGCGTCAATGGCTCGAGGATGTGAATCGAAATTCGCACTCGTGGGCAAG
Organism: uncultured Planctomycetaceae bacterium; assembly: GCA_943787265.1. Taxonomy (GTDB): domain Bacteria; phylum Planctomycetota; class Planctomycetia; order Planctomycetales; family Planctomycetaceae; genus JABMPE01. The sequence continues at coordinate 30,272 of CALSLT010000043.1, forward strand.
TTTCGGAGTCGCACAGCAGATCGCTGAGTTATTTGAGTCGACTGATCTCGACTCAACTCAGCAGGGCGAAGATCGCCCAATTTCTGATGCCGCCGCAAATCTTCTTTTTTCAGATCAACTCGGAAGAAAAACCACTGACGGCAGCGGAATCGTCGTCGAACAGGTCGGAGGAGCCGAAGTTGAATTCTGGGTCGTTGACACTCAGGTGGATCGAATCCTGAGCAGTATACTTATTGCGATTATCGCAATCCCCGCCTTCATTGTTCTGCTTGGGCTCGAGACTGGGGACAGGATTGCGCAACGTCCCGAATGGTGCTGGTTTGCTCTTGGACTGATCTGGTGGCTGTGTCTGAAAGGCAGCGGTGCCGGATTCATACTGGGGACAGTGTCAGTATTCTGGATTGCGGCCGCCTATCTCGTCCGAAGTCGTTCTAAATCCATTGTGTTGAGCGGCCAGTGAAATAGGCGTCGTCGAATCAAAGTGGGCTTAATCAAGCAAGTTCGGGGATGTGGTCGCCGTAGGAAATGTGGATGGGCCGGCCGGCCTGATCGTTGAAGGTCTGGCGATAGTCGATGCCGAGGTGGTGCAGAATCATTGACCGGAAGTTCTGCGGAGTCAGTTCGCGTCGGATCGGGTGTTCACCTTTTGAGTTGGTTGCACCGATGACCTGCCCCGTTTGAGTGCCACCGCCGGAGACGAGGATCGACATCGCGTGTGGCCAGTGGTCGCGGCCCCAGTTGATTTTTCCGTCTCGGCTGCCAGGACGTTCGTTGCCGCGTGGGGTGCGACCGAACTCGCCCGTCACGATGACCATGACGTCTTCATCGAGGCCGCGTTCGTAGATGTCCTCGATCAGGGCGGACACTCCCTGGTCGACGCCGGGGAGACGCTCTCGCATCGCTGTCGGAAGGTCACCGTTGACCGCGTGGTCGTCCCAGTTGTAGACCTCTTTGCCGCCGGGGATGCTGACTGTGACAAGGTTCACTCCGGCTTCAACGAGCCGCCGAGCGAGCAACGCTTGCTGAGCCCAGCCCTTGCCGTATCGCTTGCGGGTTGTTTCTTTTTCCTGGGAAAGATCGAAGGCGTTGCGTGCGCGGTCCGTCGTCAGGATTTCAAAGGCCTGCTGGTTGAACCCGTCAAGCGATTCCATGACGCCGCTGTCGAGGTCACCCCGAAGTTTATCGACGGTGTTCAGCAATTCTTTGCGATTGGTTAGTCGTTGGCCGTCGATCGTGGCCTTTGCATTTTTGAGGCCCTTTTCACTGACGGTCGGCGGGCGGAAGACGTCACTCCAATAGCCGGTCGCGGTCGTTGGCACGTAGCTGTAATGAGTCGCTCCCATTCCGCAGGCGACGGGCATGCCGCCGTGGCACTGTCCGAATACTCGACTGACGACAGCTCCAAGTTCGGGATGGACGGATTCATTCTTCGAGGCGTCCCAGTCGGGGTAGCCGCTCATCATGACGGGGATGCCGTCGTTGTGGCCGGCGTAGTTATGTGAGCACGATCGAATGAGCGAAAACTTGTCAGCGATCTTCGCGTGCATCGGCAGCAGTTCGCAGATATCCATTCCTGGTACGTTCGTGTTGATCGGCGAAAACGGGCCGCGGATTTCTCGCGTCGCGTTTGGCTTTAAATCGTACGTCTCAAGATGACTCGGTCCTCCATTCTGCCAGAGCAGAATTACAGACTTTGGAGACGGGGACGTTCGATATTCTGAGGTGGGCGATGCCTGGGTCTGCAGACGCAGATACTCAGCAAGCGATAGTCCGCCGATGCCTAGAAACCCGGCCCGCATGAAGTGACGCCGTGAGATTCCGTCGCACAGTTGATGACGATTGGTGAGTAGCTCAAGCAATTGACTGTCCTCAGAAACTTATTAGCCACAGAGAGCACAGAGGACACGGAGTAGTTCGTGTAAGAAATTCTCGGTGTCCTCTGTGATCTCTGTGGCTTTGTGTTGTGTAGCTCTTATGAGAAAGTTTGGTGGGCGTGCCTACGTCTAATGGCGGCGTTAGCTCAGTTCGGCAATTGGTTTTCCGAAGGGTAAGATGGGCATTGGCCGACCGGCGGCGTCAATGAACTCCGCTCGGTAGTCGACGCCGAGATGTCGATACATCGTCGCGAGCAGGTCGTTCGGATCCAGCTTGTTATCTTTGGCGTACGCTCCGTTGGAAGTCGTCGAGCCAATGACTTGTCCCATTTGCATGCCACCACCAGAAACGAGAACCGACATCGATCCTGGCCAATGATCGCGGCCTGGTTGAATAACTCCGGAACGTGTCCCCTTTTGAGGATTGACCCGGGGTGTGCGACCAAATTCGCCAGTGACCACGAGCATGACTTTCTTGTCGAGCCCGCGCTGATAGAGATCGTCGACCAGCGCGGCAATGGCGCGGTCGAAGATTGGAAGTCGAGCTTTTGCATCGTCGAACAAGTGACCGTTGACCGCGTGAATGTCCCAGTTGCCGATGGCGTTGGGAACTCTTGGATTCTGCATCTGCATCGTCACGAACGTGACTCCTGCCTCAACGAGCCGACGAGCCAGCAACGCTCTCTGCCCCCACTTGTGCCGCCCGTACTTCTCTCGGGTCTTTGGGTCTTCGCTGGAGATGTCGAAGGCCTGCTTCGCACGGTCGCTGGTGAGCAGGCTGATTGCTCGACCATTGAATTCGTCGATCGATGCCAGCGAGCCGGAGCGGTCGATGTCCCGCTGCATGGCGTCGAAAGATTTCAGCAGAGCGACTCGATCATCCAGTCGGTCTTTCAGGCTGCCAGACATGGCCAGGTTCGGAACCGAAAAGTTGTCTTCGTTGGGGTCTCGTCCGACGACGAAAGGCAACTCGGATTCCCCCAGGTACGAACTTCCTCCACCGTAGACACGATTGGCACTGCCGACGTAGTTGGGCACTCCAATATCGAGTGACTTTTTCATGCGGCTGACAACGGTGCCGATCGTTGGGAACTGCGAGATCGGGTCAAGCGGACGCAGCGGATCGCGTCCGGAAAGGAACCGACCAGCTCCACCGGCGTGATTGGCAAAGCCATGAGAAATCGAGCGGATGATTGTGAACTTGTCAGCGACCTTCGAGTGCATCGGCAGCAGCTCGCAGACATCCACGCCTGGGACATTCGATGCGATCGGATTCATTTCGCCGCGGTAATCCAGCGGCGCGTCGGGCTTTAAATCGTAGGTCTCCATGTGGCTGGGGCCGCCCTGTAGCCAGATCAGGATTATGGACGTGTCCTGTCCGGTTTCGTTCTTCGCGGCTGCCCGTAAACGAAGTACGTCGCTGAGACCAAGTCCGCCGAGTGCCAGAAAACCAGCCTGCAGAAAGCTGCGGCGTGATTGCGGGCCGGGGCAGGGCGTTGTTTGCCGTGGCATGAATCTGATCCTGAACGTGGCGGGAAGGTGTGGAAGGCTGCACGATCGGAGGGGATTTTCGTGGCGGGGATCGAGATCGTTATTGTCGCAAAGTTGCCTCGCCGGATTCAACATCGGCATGCTGGTTTGAACCAGTCGCATAATTTTGACGTCGCCGTCTCAGCCGCACATCTGTGATCGCTTGAATCGTTAAGTCGTGCTAATCTGGTTGCAGGGCAGATTGACACGAACAGTAATTCTGGACGAACAATAGCAGCAGGGTTTTGGCCGATGTTTCGAGTAGCCGGTGGCACAACTTCAGGCGGTGCGGATTTGACGAGACGCAGCTTCGTTGAGGCTGGTGTGCTCGGTGTCGGTGGGATGTCGCTGGCACAGATGATTTCTCTGCGTGCGGAGGCGACGGCCGGCAATAGCGGAACGGCTGACACCAGTGTGATTCTGATCTGGATGAGCGGCGGACCTGGTCATCATGAGACGTGGGATCCAAAACCGAATGCGGTCAGTCAATACCGCGGGCCGTTTGGAGCAATCTCGACAAACGTTGGCGGAGTTCAGTTCAGCGAGATGCTGCCCGAGCAGGCGAAGATTGCCGATCGCATTTCGGTCTTGAGAACGGTGCGGCACCGATCCGGCGACCACACGAAGGGCAACCACTGGATGCTGACCGGTTTCGAAGGACCGGACTTCAACAAGCCCGATAATAAGATCCAGCGGCGACCGTCGATGGGGTCGGTCGCGTCGGCGCTGTGTGGTCCTCGGCGATCGGGTATGCCGGCGTATTCTGCGGCCCCACACTTAAAGGGCGGCACGGATAATCTTTTTCACTACGCGACGTACTTGGGCGGTGCTCACAACCCGCTGGTAACGAACTCCGACCCGAACGGAAAAGTGTTCGGCGTTGCTGATCTTTCGCTTCGGTCAGGCCTGACGTTCGATCGGCTCAACGATCGTCGTTCGCTTTTGAAAACGATCGATCAGTATCGCCGACGAGCTGACGGCGGAATGGTCGACATGAGTGACCAGCAACAGTCAGCGTTTAATCTGCTGACCGGCTCGGTTGTTCGAGAAGCCTACGATATGACGCAGGAGTCGGACGCGTTGCGCGACGACTATGGCAGACATACTTTCGGACAGAGTGCGCTGCTGGCACGTCGTCTTGTCGAACGCGGCGTCACGTTTGTGACGGTCAACACTCAGCCGTGGGATCATCACGGGACAGCAAATCGCTTGCCTACTGAAAAGGGAGCAAAGCAACTGATCCCGCCGGTCGACCGAGCGATCGCAGCATTGATCCGCGACCTTGTTGAACGTGGTCTGTTCGAGAAGACGCTCGTCGTCGCGATGGGCGAATTCGGACGCACTCCGAAGATGAACGACGCCGGCGGCCGCGATCACTGGGGCCACACTTTCAGCGTCATGATGAGCGGTGGCAAGTTTCGCATGGGACAGGCGATTGGCGCATCGGATGACCGAGGAGCCTACGTCGCCGAACGACCGCTCAGCCCTGAAGACGTCACCGCGACCGTGTATCACCATCTTGGGCTCGACGCTCGCAACACGGCCGTCCCCGACCGAGCCGGCCGTCCACGATACCTGGTCGAACACGGCGACCCGATTCGCGAACTTCTGTAGCCAAATCGGCTCGCTCGAATTCGATCTTGCGGCATCGTGATGATGCCGTTTCTTACCTCGCCATCCCTCCCTGCGTCCCCCCCAGCGACTGAAGGTCTTCGATGCGATTCCGCCTCTACCGATGTTTCTCTGTCCTGATCATCGCTTCGTTCTGCTCGCCAGCGGCTGGTCAGGTTTCACAGGATTCTTCCGGGAATCATCGTCGCGGTCGCGCTTTGTTTGCTCAACGTGGGTGCGCGGCGTGTCATGCAGTCGATGGGGAAACTGCATCATTGGGCCCCGATCTTTCGAAGCCAGAGAACGACAAAGCGCTGACTCGAGTTGAATTCCTGGAAGCGGTGAATGAGCCCAGCAAGAAGATCAGGAAAGGGTACGACGCGTTTTCCGTGCTGCTGGATTCAGGAAAAGTCACAATGGGACGGATCATCAAAGAGACGGACGAAGCGGTGACGATGCTCGTGCCGACTCAGACTCAGCAGATCGACGAAGTGGTAATTCCTCGTGACGACATCGACGAAATCATCAAACAGAAAATCTCTGTGATGCCGAAAGGACTCTTGAAGGGGCTGCGAGAGTCACAAATTGCCGACCTGCTTGCTTATCTCGAAACAGTCGGCGATCCGAACTTTGTTGAACCAGCTCCAGCGACGATTCCGAAGAAACTGCCGGGCATCGCTCGCGAGCCCGAAGAAGCGGATTCGACGTTCTACTCGCCCGAAGAGTCGATGAAGCGGATTCATCTTGCTCCTGGCTATCGACTCGAACTGGTCGCTTCCGAGCCGATGATTGAAGAGCCAGTGTTGTGCGTGTGGGACGGCAACTCCCGGATGTACGTCGCCGAAATGCGTACCTACATGCAGGATGCTGACGGCACGGATCAGGACCAGCCGAAATCACGAGTGTCCATGCTGGAAGACACGGATGGCGATGGAAAGATGGACAAGGTCTCGCGGTTTGTCGACAACATGGTGCTACCGCGAATGATTCTGCCGCTCGACGATCGCATCATCATTAACGAGACATACACCAATGATTATTACAGCTACCGCGACACTGATGGCGACGGAGTTGCTGACGAGAAGGGGCTGCTTTACGGAGGCGGCAGGGCCGGTGGCAACCTTGAGCATCAGAACAGCGGGATTACCTGGGGCATCGATAACTGGATTTACACCGCTCGCACGGGCGATCAGCGTCATCGATTTATCGGAAACAAGTGGACGTCCGAGCGACTCTACAGTGACAACGGTCAGTGGGGTCTGGCGATGGACGACGTCGGGCGGTTCTTCCTGTCGACTGCTGGTGGTGAGAGGCCGGCCTACGGATTTCAACAGTTGCCTCACTATGGAAAGCTGTCTCTGCCGGGTGAACGAGAGTCGAACTTCGAAGCCGTTTATCCCATCGTCAAAATGGTCGATGTACAGGGAGGGCTCGGTCGAGTCGACAAAGTTCGCGGCGGGCTGAATCGTTTCACCGGTTGCGCGGGACAGTCGATCTATCGCGGCGATCGGATGCCGGCGGACTTTAACGGTGATTACATTCTGCCCGAGCCCGTCGGTCGACTGGTTCGTCGTGCGAAGGTCACGCAGATTGACGGCAAGTACGTGCTGAGCAATGCGTACGAAGACTCTGAGTTCATTGCATCGACAGACGGTAACTTTCGACCGCTCGGCTCAGCGACAGGGCCTGACGGGTGCCTCTACATCGTCGACATGTACCGGGGAATCATTCAGGAAGGGAACTGGACTCGCAAAGGCTCCTACTTGCGAGGCGTAATCGACAAAGAAGGCTTTGCAAAGAACATCGGTCGCGGCCGGATTTACCGAGTCGTTCACGAATCGACCATTCGCGACCCGCCTCCAAAGATGCTCGACATGTCGACTGCCGAACTGGTCGAGCAACTGTCGCATCCCAACGGTTGGCGTCGGGACACAGCTCAAAAGTTGATTGTCCTGCGAGGCGATAAGACCGTCGTTCCTCAACTTCAGAAGGTCGTGCAGGAAGGTGCAGAACCGCTTGGGCGAATGCACGCGTTGTGGACTTTGGACGGCCTGGGAGCATCACCTCGACAATCAGCCGGGTCGGCAATTGCCGATTCAGACGCTCGCGTGAAACTTGCGGCGATTCGAATCGCTGAACCGCTGCTGGCAGACGATCCGGAGCTGGTTCAAACAGTTAGTGAAGCCGGGTTTGACGCCGACATGACGGTCGTCGTGCAGGCCATTAATTCATTGCGATTTGCGAAGACTAAAGAAGCGAAGGCGGCCATTTCAGAGATCGCCGCCGCTTATCCAGAAAGTGATCTGGTGATGGCATCGGCACAGTCCAGTCTCAACTATCGCGAAGGTGGCGGGGGACCAACGTTTGCAAACTTCGATGCGGACATGATCGCGAAAATGCAACGAGGCTACAGGTCCTACACGATGGTCTGCATTCGGTGTCACGGCCCCGATGCGAAGGGAGCGATTTCCAGCGACGGCCTGCAATTGGCACCTTCGCTGGTTGGCTCGCCACGTCTGCTGGGACCTCCTGAAGTGTCGGCGCGAATCCTCATGCATGGCCTAGCAGTGCCGATTGACGGCAAGAAATACCCGGGCGTCATGGAGTCGATGAAACGGCAGGACGACGAGTGGATCGCATCGGCGTTGACCTTTGTCCGAAACAGTTTTGGAAACACAGCTTCGCGAATTGAAGCCAGAGACGTTGCCAGCGTTCGCAGGTCAACCAGCGATCGAACAAAGCCTTATACCATTCAGGATTTCGCAGCGTACCAGAAGATTCCATCGCAGACCGTTTCGTCCTGGGCGTTCACGGCGTCGACCGGATCGAATCCTCGAAACGCCGTTGACGGCGATCGCGAATCTCGATTCGACACTCATGGCGATCAGACGCCTGGACAGTGGTTTCAGTTCGACATGGGCGAACCTTACGAGCTGACAAGTCTGGTGCTCGATGCTGCCGGAAGTGTCAATGACTACCCGCGTGGGTACGAGGTCCGACTCAGTCATGACGGCAACACATGGGACGAGCCTTCGGCGTCGGGGCGGGGAGCGGGTGTTGTGACTTCGATCGGATTAGGTCATCGAGCGTCTGGCCGCTTTGTTCGCATTTTTCAGACAGGTGCAAAGAAGGGCAATTTCTGGTCGATCCATGAGTTGTCGATCTTTGGGCGGAAAGCTGTTTCTGACGGGCGAGATCCTCGCGACATCGGAAAACTCACCTACAACCAGTCGTGTCTTCAATGTCATGGTCGAACGGGTTCGGGGCGAGTCGATTCTGAATTGAATGCACTCGCTGTGCCAATCAATCAGCAATCGGAGATCGTAAGAAATCGCGATGCCTTTATTCGGATCGGACTTCGTGGAGTCATCTCGAAGAACGCATCGTGCCCCGCGTTGCTTGGAAACGATGACACAGACTCGACGAAGGCGGCCGCAGTCTTGTCGTATATTCGCGAGACGTTCCACTCAGGTCTTGCACCGATCACGCCTGAGCTAGTGGAAGCGACTGTTTCCGATCTTCCTGGGAAAGCCGAACCGTTTACTCGCGAGTCGCTTGCCAACTTTCTTCCGATTTCGCGAGACGTCATGACGACGTGGAAGCTGACGGCGTCGCATGGCCAGAACGAAGTCCGCAAGGCGATCGATGGAGATCCTAAATCGAGATACAGCACCGGCACCTACATGAAGCCGGGGATGTGGTTCGCGTTTGACATGCAGGCTGAGCACGACGTCCAAAGCATACTTCTCGACACGACGAAATCGGCTGGAGACTATCCGCGAGGATTTGCTGCCTTCACGAGCGACAACGGAACGGATTGGTCAGAGCCTGTTCTCTCTGGCGAAGGAAAAACCGCAGTCACCGAACTGGCATTGCCTGCCGGAACAAGAGCTCGCCACATCAAAATCAAACAGACCGGCGAGTTCAGTCTGTTCTGGTCGATCCACGAACTCAGTGTTTACGCAACCAAAGTATGGGCAGCCGCCGAGTGAGAACTTGTGCGGTAGAAGGATGCGTCGCCGGCAATATCACTGACGTGTCGGTTCGGTGCGACAACAAGGTGACTATGGATGAGGTCGCCAGCGCTCCGTGAGGTCGCTCCATGTCGGACCGTTGGTGGTTGGTCGTTGCTGCAGGCATGGCGAACGCTCTATGACCTGTTCAAACAGCGTGACGATTGCCTCGCCCATTTCCCATAACGCGTGACGAAAGTCTGCTTTGTCGGCAAGTCTGACCATCTCTGAGTAGCGGAGTCCTCCGGACTGTCGAGTCAATTCTTCGTCGCAGTGCCATTCCGATTTCCGCTTCTTAAGTCGATAGAGCTTCAACAATCGCGGGTTGCGGATCGCCTGGTAACGTCGGTTCTGTTGCAGAACCTCGTTCAGAAGAGGGGCCAGATTCGGTGCCCATGCGTTTGGGAAGTGCGCTGCAAGTTCTCCTCGCGGCTGAGCAACCCGCATGTAGTGATGCTGTATTGGTTCGACTGGAGTTTCCGCGAGATCACTCAACAGGGCTGGCCAGTTGAGCCCGAATTCTTTGACGCCGATCTCGTGAAAACTGACGAGATCCTGAATGGGCCGATTCATCGGTGTGTACTTACCACCGTGCAGATCGAGCGTGATTCCGGGGCGGATCGACTTGATCAGACTGTCGCCGACAATGTGAGCCATCCAGCCAAACAGGTACGCCAGTTTCCGCTCACCAGGTCCGAATAACTCCATCGCATCCTGGACAACCGCCGCGCAGTAGTCGGCCAGGTGGTCCCAGGGCACTGTCTGCTGGCGATCGGCCGGCGTCCATCCGAAAACGAGATGGGAACGACCATAGAATCGACGATGGATATCGCGCGGCCGGTATGACTTCCCATTGATCGAGAATGACCACGGACGAACTTCGCCGCCGGTCAGGGGGCTCTTTTCAAGCGGAGCCGTTCCATACCCGACTTCCTTTCCCGTGTCGAGGCAAACTGCTTCGGGCATGGTCTGAATGTCGCAACCCAGATAGGCGCCGCACAGGTAGCTGGCATAGTGCCGATGGATGATCGCAGAGACCGGAAGTCGACGGTGCTCGGCCGCTTTCCCGGCAAGAACCGCGTACATCGTGTGCCCGATGATTCCGCTCATTCAGATATCCTCGTTCTGCAATCTGGAATTGGGGTAGTCCAATCGCCGCAGAAGGGTATCTGATTACTCAAACAAATTCATGAATCACAAACGAGGCTTCGCCGGCTGTGATTTCGGACGTTCGGAATTCGTACTAGAGGGAGGAGTCGTCGGTCTGGAAGTCGCAGGAAGTTTGGAAATAGCCAGAGTACCGAAGATAGTTTCACCCTTCCGCACGATATAGAACTTGAGACCGTTTTCGTTGGGTAAGCTTTTAATTTGCTTCGTGACGAAATCCAGATTCTCCAGCGAGACCGTCTCCCAGATGTGTATGCCCACCAGAAGGTCGCCAGCCTGGATGCCGGCCTGACTCGCGAGCGTGCTTCCGTGAACTGACGCAATTCGAATTCCGCCTCGAAAATTGGATTCCGTTTGGCGTAGGTCCACTACCTCTCCGAATCGAATCCCGAAGCTGCTTTCCCACTCGCTGACGTCCGGAGTAGTGATTGGTGATGTCGCAGACGTTGGCGGCTCAACGCGTTTCAGGGCTGGACCTGGGGGGAGTTCATCCAATGCCGGTGGTTGTTGGTTTTCGTTTGGAGTGCTGGACTGACGCCGTTTATCGAAGCTGACTCGCGTGGCGGCTTTTAACTTCTCTCGAAGATCGTTGACTTGCTGAAGCAGCTGCTCCTGGTCAACACGGTACTTTTTCAGCACGGCTATCCAGTTTGCATTGGCATCACCGAACTGACCCTGTACCTGGGGCGTCCCTTGGCTCACGGCTTCGGCGTCCTCAAGCCTCCTCGCACTGGTATCGGCCTGTTCATTAATTGTTTCACGAAGAGTGGCGGGGGCCCACGCCAGGTTGTCTTTGTTTTCGAGTTCCGAAATGCGTCGTTCGATAACCTGATCCGCAATTTGTTCGCGTAGAATCAATCGAGCCCGAGCCGTCATTAAGTCGGCTTCTGCACGTTCGAGTTGATACTGCTGCAACTGCAGCCGCAGTTCGAACGCCATTTGCACGGCATTAGCGAGGTGCTCGCGTAGTTCGCCGATTCGCTTCCCGTCAGGTGCGGTCCCCGATTTAGCTTCCCGAAGTTGCTCGGCGATGTTGGCGGCTGATCGTTCGGACTTTTCATATTGCTGTTGAAGCGTTGCTGGATCGCTGCTGCGAGTGACATCCTGCAAGGCTTGGATGACGCGTTCAGCTTCGGCGACCGACTCCTCGGAGCCGCGAAAAACGACTTGGCCTTCGTCAAACCCTTCGATCTGAACGTCGAGGTCCGGACGAAGTTGCCTAAGAATTTCGATGAGTTGTGCAGGCTCACGGTGAGCAGGCCGCGTCTTCTCCGGCGAGAACCCTGTGAACCGGTACCGGTCCAACAGATTAAACTGCGGCTTTTGCAGATGCTTGATAGCTTCGACGTCAAGCTCGGCGTCCCTGATCGATGGGTGGTTTGGCCCGTGTGTGGCACGCAGTTTCTGCAGTTGCAGTTCCGCATTTTGTAATTGCGCTGCAGCCATTCGACTTCCGAATGGCTGTGAAAATGTCAGTCCGACGTCAGCCGCTGATATGCGGGCTTCGGCGTTTCTGGCGTCCTGCAGCGCCTGTTTTTCGACGGCCTGTTCCCGCAGAACTTGTTCTTCGCGTTCGCGGATCGCGGCTTCTTTATCCAATTGTTCTTGCCGGAACTGCTCCTGCTCGTGTCTGTGTTGGTCTGCAACCTGCGCGAGTTCGTTGACGAACTGCTCGATGTCATCGACCTGTGATTTCGAAACGCGGCCGTAGATCCGGTTGGTTGTTGGTTCTGCGGAGAAATTCAAGTTCGGAAATTGCTCGTTGAGCAAGTTCACGACGTCAGAGGCTTTCGCTACTCCCGGATCAAAACTGCTGATCGGGTCTTTATAGATTTGTGATTGAGCTGGCTCAGCCGTTGCTGCTGATTCATCCTGGGCAGCGACGTGGCACATCGGGGTGAGGCAAAGTGCCGCGATCAACAGTGCGTGTCTCATTATTCGATTCCTTCCGGAAGAAAAGTTGAGCTGGCAGCCGGAGTTTTTTCAAAGTCGGATTGAGTTTCCTCAGCGAGGCGTTGAGCTGTTCGCCGAATGTCAAATGGCGAAACGCCACCGTCGTCGTACCACGCGGTATCGTCGGAGGTCGGCTTGCCGGTCAGTGATTGGACTTCGTCTTTTGCAGTTGGTTCAACTGCTTCCGCAACGTTGGTCGAAGGCAACTCTTGTCGTGGGACGACAGCGTTGTCCGTCGTCTGGTGTGGGCTGGTGGCTGTACCCAAAGACTGCGAGTCTTCCACAACGGGATGCTCGTTGGGACTTGGATTCACAGGCGGCGTTCCAAAGTAGAGCGAGGATGCGACGACAAAGGCCGTCGTCGCCATCGTTATCACCGTGCCAGTTCGTTTCCTCGGCCATTGCCAGTTGGACGCCGTCTGCAGTTCATCAGGCAGGGGCGTGTTTGGCGAGTGTTCATGGACAAGGCATCGTTGCAGCAGGTCGGACAGTTCTGCCGCAGTCGTGAATCGATCGTTGGCTGACTTGCTGTGCAGCTTCTCGATCACGTGGCACAGCCAGTCGGGGATCTGTGGATTGATCTCACGGATTGGCCTCGGTTCGTTGTCGGTAATGCGACGAAGAATTCCGTACGCACTGTCTGCTCGAAACGGAACACGTCCGGTGCAGGCGGTGTAGAGAACGCTGCCCAGGCTGAAGAGGTCACTGCGGTGGTCGATCGCGTCTCCACGAGCCTGTTCGGGAGACATGTACTGAGGCGTGCCAGCGATGACTCCTGTGCGAGTAACCGAAGCGTCGTCTACGGCTCGAGCGAGGCCGAAGTCTGTGATGACCAGCCGCTCAATCCCGTCGCTCAGCAGTATGTTTGCTGGTTTGATGTCTCGATGAACCAGTCCCTGTTGATGAGCTGCGGCAAGCCCCGCAGCAATCTGGCTGCCGATGCGAAGAACTTCGACGACAGGCAGCGAGCCGCGTTCATCGATTCGTTTCTGAAGTGACTGCCCGCGTGCATACGGCATGACCAGGTACGGCAGGCCATTTGCTTCGGCCACACCGTAGATGTCGATGACGTTTTCGTGAGTCATTGCCGCCGCGGCCTGAGCTTCACGGGCGAACCGTTTTCGTGCAGCTCCGCTTGTGGCGAGGTGAGGGGCCATGACCTTGATCGCGACCACTCGACTGAGCGGTCGGTCGAATCCTTTCAGCACGGCTCCCATTCCACCGCAACCGATGACGCCGCTGATCTCATATCCGTCAAGCCGCCCAAGCATCTGAGGATCGTCCGTCGGCGCGAGGGACTTCAGCAGACGATCGACATCAAAACTTCGTTGTGAGCGTTCTCCGTTTGTGCCGCTTAAAGAAGACAACGGTTCCAGGTCCGAAGCGTCGTCCTGCAGGTAGGCACCTGCCTTGTTCCACGTATCCGGATCAGCCGTCTGTTGCCACAATGCGTCGCGGCATTCTTCACAGTGGCTCAGGTGCTCTTCGAAGGTTGCCTGCTGTGACGGTGTCATGCGGCTGTCGACGAAGTCTTCGATCCGCTGCCGGTCGCACTGCTCATGTTTGAGGCTCATCGTTCACCTCCCGACGGCTCGTTGTGAGCACTGGTAGTCTTTTGACTGTCGGAGTCGAGGCAAGCTTCTTCGGCGGACGTCCAGTCAAAGTGATTGACCACTTCCTTGAGCCGCTGCATGACCCGACTTCGTGCGGTATAGATAGAGCCCAGAGTTCGGCCAGTGGACTCAGCAACGTCGTTGCACGATTCGCCTTCGACCATCGTTTGCCAGAACGCGGACCAGGTCGAGTCCGTGAACTCGTGGTGAATCCTTGCCGCTGCCCAACGAAACGCCTGACGGTCAAGTTCCCGTCGTAGTTCATCTTCTGATGGATCGGGATGATCAGCGAGGTCCTGCAGTTGTTCGTGAATGCTGGTGCCACCTCGAGCGGCGTCGGGACGGACTCGTCGAATGGCATCGATGGCCGTGTTCCGAGCGACAGTTGCCAACCATCGTCGGAGTCCGCCAGAAGGCTTGCCGGATTCCCACTGCTCAACCTGCCGCATCACCTTCTGGAGAACATCCTGAACCAGATTTTGAGCGTCTACATCCTGGAGCCCGTGTCGCCGTCCGACTCGATAAAGCAGCGGACGATAGATCGAAACAAATTCAGCCCACGCCTGAAGATCCTGCGGATCACGCACGCGAGCAAGCAGAGTTTCGTTGGTGGCTGGTTCTGTCATCACGGATTTTGTTTCCTGGATTCATCCCCTGAATAGTTAACGCACGGGTGGCAAAAACCTGTCACAAAAGAATCAAATTTTTCTTAACCAGTGGCGTCACGGAAGCGGGCGGCGGCGTCCTCGGGAGACACAACGTTGATCCAGGAGCCAGAACCGATTTCGAAGCCGGCAATACCGGTCAGCCGCGGAGTGATCGTCAAGTGCCAACGGTAAGCATGACGACGTGCGTCGCGTGGCGGAGCGGTGTGCAGGGCCAGATTGAACGGCGCATCTGGAAATACATCGTTGAGCGATTTGAGAGCGTTTTTCAGAAGCCTGGCGAGCAGTGTCAGGTCGCGGTCGGATGTTGACTCGAAGCCAGGCAGCGAGGCTTTCGGATAAAGGCACATCTGCCCCGAAAAACGGCTTGCGAATGGGCAGTGAAGAATGTACTCGTCGGCTAACGCGACGATTCTCGATTCGTCGTCGAGTTCGCGGTCGAGCATTTCGGACCAGGCGTTGGTTTCAGTTTGATCGAAATGCTTCTGCCCGGCTGCGAGTTCGGCTTCAATTTCCGGAGGCATGAACGACGTCGCCAGAAGTTGCGAATGAACGTGTTCGAGTGAAGCTCCGGCTGCAGCTCCTTCGTTCTTGAAAATCATCGTGTGTGTGATGGCTTCGTCGGAGCTGACAACAGCCAGACGATCCCGCCAGGCTTGCATCACTCGAGCGATCTGGGCGGCGGGAAGGTTCCGCGTTGCTTTTTCGTGCAATGGGCTTTCGACGATCACGTCGTGGTAGCCGGCTGCAGATTTCCGCTCGAAGTAGTCGGACGTGGGGAGCTCCGCCGACGAAGAGGCGACCGCAGGGTATCGGTTGGGGATGACTCTGACGGCCCATTCGTCAGTTGAGTCGTCGTCTGGGATCGTCAGGACGGCATCTGGAGTTGCTGTCTCGTTCCCTTTACAGAAGGGGCAACTTTCTGACGCAGTAGATCTGTGTGGTTCATGGTCGAACGGTCGTGCCACCCGTTCTGGAGCGACGATCACGCAGTCGCCGAGAATCGGATCCTTCCGAAGTTCTGCCATAGTTTTCGTCTGTTTCGTGTCAGAGCGAGAAGTTGCCCGTGGCTGTGTCGGTGATTGTGATCAGTTCATTGCTGTGTTTCGATATAGCCGAGCGATTTCAGAAACGCGTCCAGTTGAATGATGGTTCTGTGATAGTTGCGGTTTGCTTTTGCACGCGATTCGCCTTTGCCGCGGCCAGCGTTGAAGAAACCGTGAATCTGGTCTTTGTGCGGCATCAGGTCGCAACGATTGCCGGCGGCGATCATTAGTTTTGCGAATTCTTCGACGCTGGCAAACAGGACGGTCGGATCTG
Source organism: uncultured Planctomycetaceae bacterium (assembly GCA_943787265.1). Lineage (GTDB taxonomy): Bacteria > Planctomycetota > Planctomycetia > Planctomycetales > Planctomycetaceae > JABMPE01. The sequence goes on from CALSLT010000043.1 coordinate 46,018, forward strand.
CCGTTCCGTGAAAAATGATCGACGGTGGCAGGCCTTCGCGAACGTGATTGATCGGTGCTATTTCTTCCGGCTTTCCCTGAGTTCGTTCTGTGATGTCGTCGAGCTTGTCTTCTGGAACGAGCTTCAGACCATCGACCTGAGTCAACGCCACTGCCGGGTTAAACAGGACCATCGCATTCGGGGATGAGCTGATCGATGTGTCCTCGGAGTCGCGTTCAAAGCCCTTGATGGTTGCAGTCGCCGCGGCGAGGTGTCCGCCGGCTGAACCACCGCCGGCAGCAATTCGATTCGGATCGATCCCCAGGCGTTTTGCATTTTTTCGCGTCCAACGAATCGCCGATTTGGCATCTTCAATGCAGTCCTGCGGCCAGGCGTCCTGACGACTCTTAACGCGATAGTCGACAGAAATCGCGACCATGCCCCGTTCAGCCAAATGCTGGCAGTGCGGCAGAAATTGTCCAGGAGTGCCTCCTCGCCAGCCGCCGCCGAAGAAGAATACGATTGCCGGCCGCCGATCTGCGGCGACATGCCCCTTGGGTTCGAAGATGTAAGCGTTCAACGAAACGTCGCCGACGCGCTTGTAGATCTCGATCCGCGAACCAGGCATGTCCGGCGGATATTTCCAGCTTGTAGCCGGCTCCGGTGGATCGCTTGCGAGGACTCGATCAGGAAGTGTCAAATCGGCGCCGAGAATCAGCAGAGCCATCAAGAGAAGTACAACTGAACGCAGCCTGGCAGCCATAATCATTCTCCAAACACGGCACAGAAAGCAGTCACTAATCGACTTGCGTGTAAGGGGAATGTAGCGGGAGCGTACGCCGTCTCGAAACTCAGTTCGACATTACAGAGAGCAGGTTGCTGAAGTTGTCGGCCCAGAGGATCGATGACTCACCGAGGAACGACGTCATGGTCTTGCCAAAGTTGAGTTTTCAACGGACTGCTAACAGCGTGTGTTCAGAATCCTCAACGGGTGTCTGCTCCCAGCAAATGTCGGTCGAAACGCATAACGGGGATGCCACGCCTGCATTGATCAAAACGGTTACGAGAGATGGATGCTCTTCAGGGATTAGTTCTGGGGCGGAGGCCTGGCATGTCAGGCATTTCCCGCCAATCACAGAACGTCCACGGACGCCGTTTGACGATCTTACTGCGTGAGCTATATGCCATGTGGGCGGATTCCCGCGTGCACAGTGTTTGCGTTCGTTTTGCATGCGGGCATAGTTGATCTTGAAGTTTGCAACCAGACACGGCTGCGACTTCGCAGGAGTTTTCTTTCATGCTCGCTTCTCCAGCCAATCAGTTGACCAATACTGAGGCGACGGCGGTAGCCCCGACCCGTACGGCGAATATTCTGAGGCTCGAGTTTTCGGGAGCTCAGCACGACCCCGTTCTGCTGTCGCCAGGCAAATGGAGCATCGGTGCTTCCACGTCAAATCAGATCGTGCTGGATCATGACGGAGTCGCACTCCGACAGTTTCTGATCATCGTTACCGAGCATCGTTCAGTAATCAAAGACTGGTCAGCAGACGGCCTTTGGAATGGTAAACCGTTCGAGAGCGCAGTCCTCGGTGACGGGGACAAGATTGAGATCGCTGATGTCGAACTCTCATTCAGATTGGCAAAATCGCTCGACCTTATCTCGCAATTGCCATATGTCGCGGACAATGACTCTGCGGAACTCGTGAAGCCAGATGCTGACTCCGCGATCGAAGAATGCGAAGAAAGTCAACAAAACACCGTCTACGTCACTGCAGACGGAATGCTTTCGTTTGAAGACAGCGCGGAGCGGCTCGACGAACTGATTGACCGAATCGAGTCTTCAGTGGCGTCTGATCCGTCGTGGCAATCTTATAAAGACTTAAACGACTGTCTGCCGCAAGGTGAATTGCGAACCGGCGAAACGCAGTGCGTCAGTGATCAAGTTCCCGCATCAGCAACGAGAGCTGATGACGCAACGATGGAGTTGGAGCCAGCCAGAGTCGATGAGGAATTGCGGCAGTTGGAAGAACTGCGAGCGGCAGTACAGCAGGAACGCGAGCAACTTCTTGAGAAGCGAGCATTGCTGGTGCAGGAAAGCCTGCAAGTCGAGTCTCAACTGAAAGCAGTGCGAGACAGCGATGAAGCATTGCCAGGTCTCGTTGAAGCAGTCCAATGTTGTGACAGCAGTGTCGATGAATCCACGAGTGCCGAAAGTCACGTAGACACTGAACTCAGCGACGAGTTCGACGGTGGCGACGCGAGTTTTGCCTTCGATGAATCTTCGCTGGAGTCTTTAGCTGCCGAGCACGAGACCGCGACTGTTGCTGCCGAACGAGAAAAGCTCCGCCATCTACTCGAAGAGTTCGACTCGGTAGACGAAGCAAACGACGATGAAGCGGCCAACGTCGAAGTTACGGTTGGAGCCGCACAAGCAAACGCAGAATACAGCGTGATGAACGCACTCCGGTCACGTGACGATGCCGTGAAGCAACTGGATGAACTGGTTCTGGCAGCAACGGGCGGACAGGAGCCCAAAATCCCAGCTAGTGGAGAGTCATTGCCTGGTAGAGTCGCAGATGTCTCAGCACACGAGACGTCGCGGCGTGCAACGATTCTGCCCGAGAGCGAGTTTAATTCCGAGCCAAACGACGCGGCGGATGAGCACGGTCGCTCAGAGCTGAACGACGAGTCTTCCTCAGAGTCTCAACCGGAGCCAGACGTCGAAGCATCGATTAATGAACTGGGAATCTTGATTGACACTGTTGACTTTGAAGCAGCGCGATCGTTGGATGGCACAGACGAATGGTCATCCGAGGAACAAACACCAGAAATTGAAGCAGACGAAGATGCCGTCGTTGATGCTGGTGACGAAGCAGCCCTAGTTGAGCGGAGTGTCATTGAGAATCAAATTGAGGATGAGGCGGCAGCCTGGGATTTGACTGCTTTGACGAGAGAAGTTGATGCTTCCCTCGAAGTGTCGCATGGTTCGGCCGCTGATGTCGAAGTTGTTCCCACTGTTCAGTTTGAAACTGAAGGCGATGCGCCGGAATTCAACCTGCAGGTCACAGAAGTGGCTGGCGTAGATCGCGAAGCATTCGCGGCCGATTCCGCTCAACAGGATTCCGACGAAGACTCATTCACGCTGCAGAGTTCGGATATCTACGAGATTGTCGAAGAGCCTCAGTCTGAACCTGTTGCAGCCGAGCAATCTGCAAGTCAGGAAACGTCGTCTGATCGCGTGGAAGGCGATGCATTGCTGTTCGGAGCAAACTCTGAACGTTTCGATACGGATTCGAATGCCGAGGCATCCAGCGAGAATCTGGCAGCCGCAGAGTCGACGCAGGCTAACGGCGACGTGCCGTCCTGGTTTGATTCGAAATTCATGGCCGAAGGTGATACGGCTGCCGAAAACGATCCGTTCGTTGAAGAAAACACTTCGGAACCTGATGCGGTTGAGGATGTTGGCCCGCCAGATAGCGTCGAGCCAGCGGCTGACCTGCGTCAGAAACTTGCCGAGATGTTTGATCTTCCTGATCTTGCTGAGAACACAGGATCGAGTGTGCCGGATGAAACGCTCGAGTCGCGGCTTCAGCAATTCCGCGACGAACCTCAGTCGGAAATTGTGCCCGACGTTCAGGACGACAACCCTTCGTCAGCATGGCCGAACGCCGAAAGTACCGATGCAGGTATCGCGGCCGATGCCACATTGAACCTTGATCCAGAGTCGGATTCAGCGACCGAAGACGTTTCAGCATTTGAATCTGAAACGCTGGACGAATTTCCTTCCACGAGTTCGGAAGAGAACATCGAAACTGACTCACCGGCAGTCTCGGATACAACGGATGCATTTGAGCCGGAAGAAATGAGCGAAGAAGACACTTCGATCAGTGCTTACATGGAAAGACTGCTTGCCCGGAATCGTCAGGTCACTGGAAGCGGTGCGACTGCTGATGAGAGTACGCCAACCAGTTCTGCAACAGAGCCGAAATCTTCATCAAATGTATCGCCGATCAACGCTGACCACGCGACTGAAGATGCACCAGGTGCCGACGAACAGCGAGAAAACTGGCTCGAAGAGAATCCGCGGCATCGCCAGAATCGAGACCAGGTTCGTGCTGAAGTTCAGGTGCTTCGTCAGATTGCTAACCAGTCAGCTCGATCCGCAGTGGCTACAGCGAGTCGCCGAGACATCAGGAAACAGGTCATTGTTAAAACGATTGCCTCGGTCTTGGCGCTGGCATCGGGAGTCGCCGCGTTATTGCTCGACGTGTCCATGTTGTTTGGCCTCACGGTTCTTACTTTTGGCCTGCTGTTTGCCGGCGACCTTGCACTGACGATCTTCCGAAACTGGAAATGCCACCGAGATCTTGAAAGAGCCGCATCGGAACTGAAAGACGGGGCTTCGTCAAAAGATGACAGTCAAATAAGCGACAATGTGGACTCGCTGCCAGCGTAAACCGAGCCGAATATTGCGTTTCAACGTTTCTTGACGGCTAGCTTAAGCCGATCGAGATTCATGCTTATGGCGGACAGTTCCGCATGCGTCAGTTGTTGGTTGCCATACCGAATGCGATAGAAGTTTGTCGCGATGTTCTTCGGCAGGAACGAAAGGTCTGAAGGCGATAGGATTGCCGACAGGCGAGCTTCAATATCCGCAGCAAACTCCAGCGGCGTTTGCGATGGCTGCCTGGTCAGCCCTTGCCTGGAAAGAATCGCCAGGAACCGATCGTAGAACTCGATACGAATCCGATCTTCGCTGACGAATGCACGTAGAATCAAAAGTCGAAGCTGTCGCACCAGCCAACTAATTATTCCAGCATCCTGCGGGCCATATTTCCGCCACAGGTACTTGAAGGCAAAAATCAGATTCATCAGGATCGCTGTCACGATGAAGGTTTCGACACTGAACCATCTTGTCGGATCGGAAATGAATTTAGAGAAATTCTTGCCTGTTTCGGCGAACGGCGAAGAGGCTTTCCGGGCGAAGTGCTTCACTTTGTCGCCCAACGGCGCGTAGATCATGCTTTTCTGCTCGTCAATCGACAGACGCACGATTCGTTGCTCCCAGAGCCCCGACAGCAGCCCTTGAAGATTGCTGAAGGTACTCCGCTCTTCGCCAATTTCGGCAACACTTTCAGCTCTCGCGAACGGAGTCGGGTCAAACGTTTTCCATTGCCCTCCGACCCACGCTTCGACCCACGCATGCGCGTGTCGCCCCTCGACGGTAAATGCCCCCGAAAACCCGCTCATCTGTCCGCCTTTGAAGCCACTGACGAGGCGAGAAGGAATGTCGACAGCACGCAGCATCAAAGCCATCGCTGAGGCTGAATATTCACAGTGCCCCTGTTTACGGTTAAACAGAAAGTCTTCAACGGGATCGATCGAAGGATCGATAATCTCGTTGCTCAATGAGTATTTGTATTCACCTGAACTCTGCAGTCGCTGTTCGATGCGTTTGGCGATTCGGACATCCGGAGGATCTGATGATGACTCGAATGGACTGACTGATTCAGCAATCTGCTGAGCAAACTGTTTCAGCCGATCAAGACCAGGTGGCAGTATTAAGAGTTCGTCCATGACCTGCTGCTGAGCATGTCGTGCAGGCGCGCTTCTAACCTGGACGATCCGCGGGCGATCTGATGGTCGATTGGGGACATATCCATAGAGTATGTATTCGAGCTTGCTTCGCTTGTTATTGTCGTCGTCGGGGCGGAAAAGGATCGATGTCACGACGTCAATCGAGGGCCGCAGAAGCTCTTCATCTCCAAAGTACGTTGCAAAAACAGGATGCATTCCGAACAGCGTCCGACTTGCGCCGTCATACACGATGTAGTGCTGCCGAATATGCCGATCGTTGAGCCGATTTGGTGGGACAAGTTCTGTTACATCCTCGCTCTGCTTCAGGACGTGCCACCGACCATTTTCATAGCTGCCCATGACCGAACCGCGAAACATCGGTTCGTCGTATCCGAGTCTTCGGGCGGTTTCTTCGACGTCCATCGTTTCGAGTGAATCAGCTTTGGAGAATCTGACCTCAAGAACGCGTTCGTTGCTTTCAAGAATTTGACCGATTTCGCCGAGCTGAACTTCGTCAGTGAAGCCTGTGACTTTTTGAAATCCGGACGACGACTGGTCCTCAAAGTCGTAATGCTTTCCGACCCACAGTCGAGGGATTAGCACAAAGAAAATAACACCGACGAAAATTGAAAGCAGAGACGTTGCAGCTACTCCCAGAACAAAACGTCGGTTGACCCATTGTTCATGGGGATCCAATTGAATCGCACCGCGGTATTCGTCCGGCTGGTTCAGGTTGAATCCTGATCGAAACGTGCCATTGTCACTCGGAAGGCTGCTGAGGTCTGGAATTGTTGACACCTGACCGGCAACTTCGAACCCGTAGCGAGCCTGGTACAGCGAAAAAACAGAAAGGGTCCACAGGGAAAGAAAAACGTAAACCAGCAACATGACTCCAAAGAGTGGATCGTGCGAAAGGATTGCTCCGACTGCCACCTGCATCACGCCGAGAGCCAACAGCCACCAATACTGTCTACCAGACTTGTCTTGAAAAAGTGCGATCCACACCAGGTACGACAGCAGATGAGCACCAGCCAACAGTCGGCCCTCGGCGGCGAAACCGGCTTCGCTGTAGCCTGCAACCAGAAGCTCTGTGGCTGCGATTCCGAAAGCAACAAGTCCGAGAATGTTGGCCCAGGACGTCTTGATCCTGATCCGTTGCTCGCGCTCGTTGAAGAAGTACGCAAGAATTGCCAACGGGAGTGTCAGCCCACTTGGAAACGGTATCTCTTCAGCAAATGCGATCATGCCACCAGACAAAGCGGTCAGTGTGTAGATACTAATGAGAAATGGTCGATTCATGCTGACGCGACCTCCTCATTCGCTGCTACTTCATCTTTCTGTAATCGTGTTGAGTCTTCCGGCGTTTCCTGGCGATGCACATTCGGAGCGGCTCCACCCGGCGTGAACCATTCGGCAAGCTCGTCATGATCGGCGTGAATAATCTCAAGGTTCGGTAGACCGTCCTCGGGGATGTGACTGGCCAGGTCGATCTGTTCTTGCCTGGTTGTAACGAGGACGCACCGCATGAGAGAATTCATCGACAGCGAAGCGTCTGTGATCGCCTTGGCGAGTCCATCAGCCGATCCACCTTCCACAAGCGATAGTGTATCGAGCAAGGACTCGACGGCCTGGCCGACTGTTGTGTACCGAAGGCTGGTCGATTTCTGGCCGCAAATCGTCAGCAGTTGCTCGACACCTCGCGTTTGCCGCAGATGCTCCACACAAATTGTCGCTGTAAAACTGACCGCAAGTTCGACTCGTTCGATGTCAGACGCGGAAGGACGCGCTGGCTGCCACAGATCGAGCAGCACGATTAGTCCCTGGTCGCGGCTCTGATGAAACTCCTGGACCATTAACTCGTTCATGCGAGCGGACGTTCGCCAGTGGACTTCGCGAGGACTGTCACCGGATCGAAAACTGCGTAAATGGTGAAAATCGTCTTCAAACATTCCTTTGCGAGTTTGCTGACGTTCGACCATCTCAGCCGCAAGTTGTGAATCTCGATGCCATCGTGAGCTGAGGATTCCAATTTGTGGGTACACCAGCATTTCGCCGGGTTCGTCCACAACGAAACCGCGTTCGACCAGACCGAGCGGAAAACGCGTTGAGACTTCAAGCGGACCGAATCGGTAACGGCCTCGCCGATTCAATCGAAGCTGGTAGCAAGCCGTTCTCTCCGCACCAGGCTTTACGCTGGCGAATAGAACGGTTGGCTCCAGTCCGGTTTCGGTCGAAGGCCCAAGAAAGCCACCATCGCTGGTACGGCCAACGCGATCTCGAACCATCATCAGCCAGGATGAAAACCAGAGTTTTCTGTTTCGCAGCGTAACTTCAACGGAAACCGTTTCGCCGCACATCGCTCGCTGTGGGAGTGTCCGCTTTACGCGGTTACGCCGCAGCAGTGAGAACGTCACCCAGCCATTGACGATAAACGGTCCCGCCATGATCGAGAAAACGAGCATCAGCATGTTTGACCGACCGATCAGAGAAGCGACAAACGCGACGATCATGATCAGCAGGTACATCATTCCTTCGCGAGGCAGCATGACTCGATCGCGGTTGAGCCTGCCGACTTTGGAACCGGCTTTCGCAAACCGGCTGGCGATCAATCGAATTCCCCAAAGAATCAGGACGATCCCAATGAGTCGGCCAATCACCGAAACATAGAGGGTCCACTCACCAGCTCGTCTGGCCAACTGCTCGGTCGTGTAGAACATTCCCGCACCGGCAAACAGGCTGAGAATGCCCAGCAGCGGCATCGGCCGGGAATGAGAAGCTTGTTTTTGTGACATGCAGAAACGCACAGTCTGAAGTGATTGAAGTTCGGCCAGAACGGCCAAAGCTTTAGGGGATCACTACAGAATGATGTCTGCACGGGGCTGTCGCAAGCCCGGACCTCAACGGGCGATGCCATGCCACAGACAATCCTGATCAGCACACTTGCGGCGTGGCGACGGGCGACTAATTCCCGTTCTGTCTGCCGTTGGCATTGTTGCCGTTTTGTGGTTGCCCATTGCCGTTTTGATTCTTTTGCTGCTGCTGAGGTGGCTTTGGAGCGAGCATGTTCTGAAGCTTCTTCTGCAGGTCTTTCAAGTTAACGCGAGAGTTGACCTGCACGACCTTGAAGGAAGAGTTTGGCTGAGCGGCCTGATCCAGTTGGTCAATGATTTGAGAGACATTGTTCAGCAGCCCCTCTGTCGCTGAGATGATCAGGATGTTGGATGTTTCGTCGACGCCGATCGACAGCAGACCCTTAAATTTGATCGGCTCTTCCTGGTCTTCGCCCTCGCCACCTCCACCATAGATGTAGGTGTAACTTCTTTCGGCTGGACGGTCTTCTTTCTTGTTGCCCTTACCTTCCTGCAGAGCTTTGTCGTTTTCGCTCAACAGGTCGCGATAGACTTCCTTTAGAGCGGCGGCGATCACTTTTGCTTTAGAATACTGGATCTTGAAGATTTGGGTTTTTCGAATTGAACGCGCCTCGGTTGACTGAGGCTTGTCGTAGATTTCAATCAACTCTTCGATCATTCGGAGTTGCTCGTCGGAGGCTCCCTGAACCAGGATCGTGTGAGAGTCTCGGTCGGAAATAATCTTCAGCGGCTTGCGGGCCGACAGTCGTCGCGGTCCACTGTTGTTGTTCGAACCGCCGTTGTAATAACCGTAGAACGGGCTGTAACGCATTCCGCCATCCTTCTTGTCGGATGCGTCGATCTCCTCTTTGAAGATGTCTTTCAGAATGACTTCGATGCCGTACGCCCAGGTTTGAGGGTACTGCAACTGGATGACCTTCCAATCGCGTTTCGGCGGTGCGTATTCATCCATGACTTCTTCGAGCAGATCAAGCGCGGCCGGGTCATCGGATTCGACGTAGATTTCTCCATTCGTCCCGATGCGGATCTGAATCGGCGGAGGACCGGAAGTCGAAGGGCGGTCAGTTCCACCGGCAGACGGAGTCGATCGAAGAGCTTCCTGTTGTTGTTTGGCGCGAATACGTTCGACAAGTTTTCTTAAGGCTTCGTCTGCCACTTCTTTGTCGATTTCAGGCGTGGCAGGTGACTGCTCTGCTGCTGGCTCCGAGCTTGCTGCGGCATCCACATCGTCAGATTCAACGACCTGTGACTGACTGGCTGTTCGGAAGAGTGGCTGGCTATCAGACAGAAACGGATTTGAAGATGAATCCGGACTCCAGGCTGCAGTCTTTACTGGTTTATCGCTTACCGTTTTCTCGCCATCAGCTTCTTTGGCAGGTTTGAGCGGTTCGAGCACATCGGGAGAATCAGGGCCCTGCGGCACGATTGTCTTCTTCTCTGGCTCGATGACCGGCGGGATGATCTTTAACTCGTTAGCACCTCGCGATGGCCAGACTTTCTGCAATCGTTCGATCAGTAACATCGAGTCCTCAAGATCGCCTGTCTCGAATACTCGGCGGCGTGATGGGTTTCCGCCGGGCCGCGGTAGTTCACCGAGCTTGATCAACAGGTCCTGAACTTGCTCAAGCTCGAACGTTGTGCACCGTAGCAATAGCCGGTTGTATTCAACGTCGGCGTCGATGGTGAACTTGTCGTTGGACTTTTTAGGCGACGAAGAAGAGCTCCTCGAGCTGTATGGGTTGTAGTAATAGCTGCGGCGCGAGTCCTCTTTCTTTTCTTCGCCCTCGCCCATCATCAGTTTGATGGAACCTGCGACGTATTCAGCGTCCAGCTTTCGAAGCGGAATGACGTGAAACTCGCGGCTTGTTCCATCGATTTTTTCGAGAAGTTCACTGAGAATGAGATGGTCAACTTTCGAACCACTGACGATGACTGCCCCTCGGGTTTCGTCGGCTCGAATCTGAGTTAACGGTGATAGCCCGCCGAGTTCCCGCACGGTTTCGATGAAGGCTTCGGGGTCGAAGTTTTCCAGCCGATAAACTTCCGTTCGCTGGATGGAATCGAGAATCGATTTGGAGCGTAGTGACGGCTGATCGAGCAACTCGACCGCGTCTGCAATCGTCGCGATTTTGTCGGCAGGCCCGGTGACCAGCAAAACGTTTTCGCGAGGGACGGGAACAATCTGAAGTTTCTGCTCCTCTGCAACTCCGGTTTTACCTTTCGCGGCCGCCTGGATCATTTTCTGAAACTGCTGCATCTGCGATGACGACATGGGGCCAGCCGCTGCTTGCTGAACTCCCAGCAGTGAATACAGCGGTTCGACGATGTCTTCCGCTCGGACATGCTCAAGTTCAAATTGCCAGACGCGGCGTTCGATACCGTCTCCTGATTGCTCTTCAGTCAGGATGTCTCGAATTTCACGCAGATTGATGACGGAGTCGATTGCTTCCAGTCGATTGGTCTTTGCAAGTGGAAGAAGCTTTCCGTTCGGGCTGAGCATCGGCTTCAGCTCTTCGGCCGCTTGTCCCGCCACGAGTGCGGTCAGCGTGAACGAAACTTTGACGAACTCATAGTCGCCGCGTTGATCGAGTCCTTCTGCTGTAACGCGTGGAACCATCGCCGGATTCAGCTTGTCGATCTTTTCGACCGTCATCATCTCTTCACGAATGATGATCGTGTAGCCGCGTGCGAGTAAGTGTCGGTTGATGATGTTGCGAGCTTCTTCAACGGTATACTCGCGATGCGTTGAAATATTGAGATACCCTCCTGGCAGTTCCTGCCAGTCGAGACTCTTCTTCGAAACTTTTTTGAGCCAGCGAATCACGTCCGGCCAGGGTTGGCCCTGAAAATTCAGCCGAAGCATTCCCGCTTCGTTAGGCGTGGCTGCCAATTCATCTGGGTTCGGCGGAGTTTCAGGATCAGTAGGTCGTTTGACGACGTCGGATCCCTTCTCGCCTTCGCCCTCTTTCTTACCGTCTTTTGCTTCCGGTTTTTTCGCGTCGGGCTTCGACTTGCTTGATGAGGACGACGATGGTTTGCTGGGCGGTGGCGAAGACGATGCCCCCGTTGTGACGTTTGGCGTTGCACTTCTGGAGCGGATCACCTGCGGTTGTGCGCCAGCCGGAGCAAATTGGGCAACTGCCGACGAAGCGTCGACAAGCAATGTCGAAAGAGCCAGCAGTCCGAATGCCAGAAGCGTCCGGTGTCGTGGCTGCGGGGCACGAGATCGTAGCTCAGGATTATCCTGAAGTTCTCTGCCCGAAATTCGGTCAACGGCAAGCAGCGTTTTATTTCGCATGTCTGGTCCCGCAGGCTTCTGGTGATCCGTAATTCTTCCACGCCGGCAGGCTGGTCGCTCATTATGCGGGGATCACGCAGGAATTCGCAACGACGTTTGCGATTGCGGGGCAATTAAGGTCGAGTCAATCCTGCCTGACCGGCCTTTCAGGACATTGGCCTACGAAACGAAAATGCCTCACGTTTTCAGGCGTGAGGCATTGTGATCGTGTGATTTAGTGCGTGATTTCTTACGCAATCGGCATTTCATGGCTCGAAATCTAAGATCGGGCAAACGCCTGAAACTTTTCGAGCAGCTCCAGCGTGACTGGTCCTGGAGCCCCTTCGCCGATATCTCGACCATCCAGGCTGACGACCGGGACAACTTCCGCGGCGCTGCCGGTCAGGAAGCATTCGTCGGCGATATAAATGTCGTGTCTAAGTAGTACACATTCTTTAACTTCGTAGCCGCTTTCGCGGGCGATTTTCATCACGGCATTACGAGTCAGGCCTTCGAGAATCCCAGCGTCGGGGCCGGGAGTTTTCAGGACTCCGTCTTTGACGATGAAGATGTTATCGCCCGAGCATTCGGCGACTTCGCCTTTATGGTTGAGCATTAGGGCTTCGGGCGAGCCGGCATCGATGCCCTCGATTTTCGCCAGGATGTTGTTGAGGTAGTTGAGCGATTTGATTCGAGCGCTCAGCGCGCCAGGATGATTGCGGATCGTGCTTGCCGTGATCAGCTTCATCCCGTTCTTGTAGATTTCTTCGGGGTAAAGTGTGATCGTGTCAGCAATGATGATCACTTGAGGATCGGACGTCTTGCGAATGTCCAGCCCCAGGCTTCCGCCTCCGCGGGTGACCACCAGCCGAATGTATCCATCGACGATTCCGTTTTCCTTAACGGTCATTTCGACGGCGTCGATCATTTCTGAAGTTGACATTGGGATCGGCAGACGAATCGCCAGGGCACTTTCGTAGAGGCGGGCAATGTGTTCTTCATGCAGAAATACTTTGCCGCCGTAGACGCGAATTCCCTCAAAGACGCCGTCACCGTACAGCAGCCCGTGGTCGTAGACGTTGATCGTTGCCTCTTCTTTAGAGACGAGCTTGCCAGTGATGTAAACTTTCTGCGACATGCAGGAAACTCCGGGCGTGTGGCGGCCGTGACGAGCGCGGACGACGAGGGAAATTGATACGGGCGAGCATTGAAGCAGCATCAATGCCGGATGGTCAACCGTCGCCAATGCTCAGCGGCGGCGATTTCCGCAGCAGACACGGAATCTGCACAAAAGGCTCGCGATCGGCATGTCGCGTGGCGAGTTTGCCTGAACCATCACTCACGCCAATCAAAGGTCAGGCGGCAGCTTTTTCCAGACGTTCGACGTTGCCGTTGGCGAGCCTGACGATCCGGTGAGACTGCTCGGCGATCGCGTCGTCGTGAGTGACCATCACGATGGTCAGGCCGTGGTCTTCGTTCAGCGAGCAAAGCAGATCCATGATGCCGCGGCCGGTCTGAGCGTCCAGGTTTCCGGTGGGCTCGTCGGCGAGCAGGATTTCCGGGCGGGCGACGAGAGCTCGGGCGATGGCCGCTCGCTGCATTTCCCCACCCGAGAGTTCCGAAGGACGATGCTTCAAGCGGTGCGACAATTCAACCTGTTCGATGATGGCGTTCGCCTGGTCACGGTACTCGCGGCGGTTCTTCCAGTATTTCATCGCGGAATCGCGGATCATCAGCGGGGCCAGCACATTTTCGAGGACGTTCAGTTCGGGGAGCAGGTGATAAAACTGAAAGATGAATCCGAAGACCCGGTTTCGAATGACGTCGCGAGTTGCCGGCGGAAGATTGTCGACTCGAAGAGTTTCGGTTGGCGCTCCGTCAGCTCCTTCGCATCGCAGCCGTACTTCCCCAACCGTTGGCTGATCAAGAAGTCCCATCAGATGGAGCAACGTGCTCTTTCCGCTTCCCGACTGCCCGACGATCGAGAGGAATTCGCCACGATGGGCGTGCATTTCGACGCCGCGCAGAACCGGGATGCGGTGCTGCCCTTTCATGTAAACCTTCTCGATGGCGACGGCTGACAGATGTCGTGTGGAAGCGTCGTTTGTCGAAGGTTGTGGAAAGGCAGGCATGATTCATTTCCGTTTGCAATTAAAGATTGTTCGCAGTTGAGCGTGACTAGAGGTGCGGTCGGCGTGCCAGTTACGGTTGAGGAAACTGGCACAGCGGAACGCGGGTGTCACTCGTACCTTAGAGCCTGAACCGGGTGCAGACGCGAGGCTCGTCGAGCAGGCAACACGCTGGCGAGGACGGCGATCACGATCGCTCCCAACGCGACAGAGATCACCATGAACGCGTTGACCTGAGTCGGGATACTGGGGAAATAATAGATTCGTTCGTCGAACACCTTGCGCCCCATAATGATTGCCAGGAGCGCTTCGATCTCGTTGATGTAGCGAACGAACAAAAGTCCCAGCACTGCACCGACGCCGCTTCCGACCAGCCCCAGAGCAAGACCGTAGGAAAGGAAGATGGTCATCACACCGCGCGAGCTGGCTCCGAGCGCTTTCAGGATTCCAATGTCCCGCGTCTTCTCGACCACGATCATGTAGAAGATCGCGAGAATTCCAAAACCGGCGACGGCGATAATTAGAAACAGCAGGACGTTAAGGATCGCTGCTTCAATGTCGACGGCAGCCAGCAGTGGGCCTTGTTTTTGTTCCCAGGTACGAACGGTAAAGAGGTGTGGCGGAAAAGCGTTCTGCAAACTGCGAACGACATCCGGTGCATCTTCGTAATCCTTCAGCCGAATCTTCAATGTCGTGACAGCACCCTTGCCTGACTGAGGATCGATCATCCCGCGCATTTCCTGGAGATATTCCAGATTGCAGAAGACAAGGTTAGCGTCGTACTCGCTCATCCCGCTTTTGTAGACGTCGACGACTGTCGCAAAGAAGTGGCGAGGCTCTGGCGGACTGCCAGCACTGACCGTGCTGATTTTTACGTCGTCACCTGGATGAACCATTCGTTCAAGTTGGACGCCACCCGTTCGAGGATCCTCACGCAGAATTTCGACAAGACCTGCGCCGATGTAGAGCCGGCCGTGCAAAGGAGCATCGACATCGGACTCGGTATTTCCGGCAGCGTCCGCTTCGATCAGCTCGTCCGGGACCATCAGGTTTTGAAACGGGTCGTCGGCGCCACGATCAGAGCCGGCGAGCTCTGCTTCCTGGGTGGCAGAAGTCTGAATGATTTTCTGCGAGCCATCGTCGTCCTGACTCACCCACTCAAAACCCTGATTCGTGACATTTGCTGGACCAGCGGCTGGTCCTGGCTTCTCCGCTGAGATCGCATTGGCTGTTGCCAGAGTGCCCAGTTGCTGAGGCTCGCTGCTGATCTCATCAAAGTTTGGTGTTCCACGAGGCTCGCCGGAATCAAAGACCGGTTCCTCCGGCATGAGCTGTTCGGCCGGTTGCTCGTCGAATGGATCAACATCGCTCGAGGTTGGTTGAAAGAATAGACGCTGGCGCTCCTTCCAGGCCGTTCGATACGCGAGAGCTTCGTCTGTCAGTTCCCAGTTTGGACTGGCACCTTCCGGACGCAGCTTACGCCGAGTCACCACACCGTCTTCAACAATGTCTCGAAAGCTGTCGAGGTGCCCTTGCAGCGGGCTGACCTTCGACTCGGCTTCAGGATCGATTCCGACGAGAGTGACCGGGCGAGGAATCCACTGTCCGCCGCGGCGAAAATGCAGCAGTCCGAAAACTTCAACAGTTGCTGAAATCGCCTCAATGCGGTCGCCAGTGACCGCGCGGGCACGGGCCATCAATTGCTGAGCGTCGGCTTCGCCGTTCAGGCTGTTCGTCTCAATGTCGACGTCGGCGAGAATTCCGTTGATCCGTGTTCGCATCTCGTACGAGAAACCGGACATCACGCTGTTCACGACGATCATCGTCGCCACGCCGAGCATCACGCTGATAATGCTGGCCAGAGCGATGAACCGCGTCCGCAGATATCGCGTACACAAAAGCAGCCTGTACATGAGCCATTCCCTTGGCAGTCATTGTCCGCGGTCGTCTTCGCGCAAAGAGAGTCTCTGCACAACCCGCAAACCAGTCTCTCAGCCCTCCGTCGAACCCTCCAGTCCGACGCGAAGACCGGAAGCATCACCGAGTCAGCAATTTGCGTCAATCCGAACTGTTTAGTTCCGTATTTGTGCGGATGAATTGCGAATTGATACATATTGTACGTTAGTACGTCGCGTTGAGTCTCAATAGGCTCACAGTCAACGCTTTGGGAACTGTTTCAACTTTATGTAATCGTCCGATAATTCCTGGTTGTCTGTTTGTTCCTATTGCTCCTGATTTGCCGGTCTTTGCTGGAAGAATTACTCAACGAACGTCACAATGGGTCTTTGTAGTCACGTGTGTAAATGTGCCTAGTGCTTCGTCATACTTTGATTTGCGGGTAGAGGGATTTGAGCTTGGTGCGTGCGTTGTCGATTGTGAATTGCCAATCGACACCTCGCTGCCTGTCGTTGCTGGCAGCGGACCAGGCATTCGTTTCTGTTCGAAGTTCGTCGATATCTACGATGCGGCGATCCTTCAGGCACTGACGCGTCATGGAGCTGAGTTCGTTCTCTGAGCCCTGTTCATGATTAAGGGGCAGCCAACTGCCGTGCTTTGGAGTGAAGCGAAAATCCAGGCGACGGACGAGCTCGCGAGCTTTGTCGGCGGGAAAGGCTTCGTAGAAAGCTCCCATGGTGTGCGTATTCAGATTGTCGCAGACCAGAATCACTTTTTGTGCATTCGCGTATCGCGTGCGGAGAAGTTCTTCCATCTCAACAGCCCAATCGACCTTGGTGCGTTGCTTGCGAACATGCACCGTGCGCCAGCCGGAAAGTGGTTCGGTGAACATGAAAATGCTGGCGGTTGCGTTCGTATTCGTAGTCAACACGGCGTGGATGCTGTCTACTGGCAGCGATCGGGACGCGAGTTTCCTTAAGCAATTGCACCGGTTGCTCGTCCATACAGAGCACTGGAAAGTCTGCATCGTAAGGCAGGGCGTACGTGTCCAGCACGTTTTCCATACAAGCAACGAACTCGCTGTTCGCTTCCGGTGGAATGACCCAGTACTGAATTTTCCGTCGCGTCATGCCGTTTTTTTCAGCGTCTGGCGAACGGTCTCGTGACTCACCGATTCGACGATGCTCAGTTCCACGACTTTCTCGGCGAGCAAACGCAGAGTCCAGTTGGCAAAACCTTTGGGCGGGTTTACCCAGACGCAGAGCAATCACTTTCGCTTCCTGCTCACCATCAAAGAGCTTCTCGTGTGGCGGCGTTTCGCGTGGCTTTCCATTCAAAGCAATTTCGAAACCTTCCGTCACCGGCCGCTGCCGAATGTTCTCTACCGTATTAATTCGACAACCAAAGGCCTCCGCGATTCTGCGGTCCGTCCAGCACGGACCATCAGCATCGGCTTTCAAGAGCACTTGTGCCCGCCGCACTTTCTGCGATGACCCGCTCAACTTCTTCACCACGCTCAGAAGCGTTTCCCGTTCGTTATCTGCCAAACGAACCACATATTTCTTCTGCATAGCAACCCTCCATGGTTGCCAGACTTGTCTCAAAATCAACAGTACCGGGGAACCCCAATTCCAAAGACTGACGAAGCACTAGTGGCGAGAGTGTACCCGATTTATTGGGTGCGAATGTTTAGGTGATTGTGTTCTGGTAATTAGATTCCTTGCATTGTGAATTCGTTTTCGCGAATTCTTCGGTGCGTTGCCGTACCGACAGCGTATTCAGAGCTATCGCGCTGGCGAGCCCGCTGGAGAGTAGATCATGTAAGCCGATTTCACCCGGTGCAGGAGCATAGAGATGATTTGTTCAACTCGAAGAAGTGGTTGCATTGTGCTGGCCATTCTGATGATGGCTGCGTTCGCTGATGGGAAAGATAGCCGGAAGCCACGGTCGTCGGCTGGGAAGGCGAGGCGAGTCAAGGCGCAGAAGCCGGAGCAGTATCTCGCGAAAGAAGGTGGGAAGCTAAAGCGTGACTTGGTTTTTGAACAGATGGATTCAGGAACGATCAAGAGTGGTTACAAGTTGACGATGAAGGCGGATGGCTCATGGCGCTTCGCTGTCATCGCCGCCGGGAAAGTCAAAAATACAAACCTCAAAGGTCAGCTTTCGAAAGAGCAAATCCGATTGCTTGCAGAGAAAATGGCCAAAGTTCGCCTTACAAAATTGCCCGAGGAGTTCGGAGCTGAGTTGGAACAGACGGCTCATCGAACATTCACGATCTCCTTTGGTAAGCAGAAGACACAACTCATGTTAATGCCTCGCCGAGAAATCGTGTGGGCTGCAAAGAATCCTGAGAAGACGAATGAGAAACACTGGGAACGGTTCTCTGAGGCTGCTGAACATCTGCAGAAGAGTGTCCGCTGGGATCGACTTATTTCAGGCGATAAAGGAGACTGAGAAATGGTGTTGAAACGGGCTATTGGCTTGTCGCGATTGGCGTGTGCCGCGGTGGCTTTGCTGTCGACTTCGGTTGGCACAACGGTTGTAGGGGCAGACAAAGACTGCAAGGACTGTGAATCTCCTCTTGTTCGCGTCAGTGCCAGGAGGAATGCCAATTACGCTGGTGGTCCCACGAAGAAGGCGAGAGCGTTCAGCGCCAAGGCGACCATGAAAAGTGTGGCCTCTCGCTTCAAACTATTGGGAGGAGAAGGTGTCGAGTCCGTAGTTCCGAAGATGGCAAGGTCGCTTGTCTCTCCTGAACTCGCTTCTGCTGTGTATTCAAACGCCCTGTCAGATGAAGGAGGGGCAAGTCGACAGAGGGGCGCGAGTGCAACCTCGGTTGAATCGCACGGCAAACTCTTTGTCAATCAGGTGCTGGCGTTTAAAGGCATTCCGCTCAGCAAGCACTGCAACGCGTTGACGATTCTGGGGCGCGATGGAAATCCAGTGGCCGTGCGGCAGCGCAATGTGCCGACGCGGTTTTGATGGCTCCGATGCGGATGTAACCAGCAAGAAGGCGATTCAGTATGTCAAAGACTGGATTGAAAAAAATCACGAGTCAATCGGCTTGCCGGAGGAAGAACTCAATAACCTGGAGCCTGGAGAACCAGATCTTGAGATCTACGCTGATGGGAAATCTGGAAAACTGTGCTGGAAAATTCTCGTGACTTCAGTTCAGCCATTGATGCCTTTTTCGTGGTAGTTCTGGGTATCAGCCATTGACGAACCGGAACTGCTTGTCCACGAAAATCATCTCTACCATTTCACTGATGGCGTTGTGCAAGGCTCGCTCTGGCTCGGTCCAGCTCAAGGTGAAAAAGGCCGGCGACCACTCGGTGAAGTTCGCGTCACTGATGGAGCATCTGAAACCGTTACGGATCAGAATGGCAAATATTCGCTGCCTGGTGCGTCACGAAATTCAATCAGGTTGAAACTTTCCGGGCCTCACTGCGACGTGCGGGATCAGGCGCGATCGCCAGTCAGCCCATCCAAGTCGGGGAATGGTGACAAAGTCAACATTGACTTTACTCGTCTCGATGAGACCGGACTGGCTCAGGTCACGGCGTTTTTCTGGACGAATCAGTCACGGGACTATGTTGATGACTCACTCGGCGGCGGACTGAGTCGTCTTCGAAACTTACCGACGAATGTAAATATTGACGATCGATGCAACGCGTTCTGGGATGGTCGCTCGATCAATTTCTTTCAGCGGGGTAGATTCGGTCAGTGCTTGAATACGGCGTTTGCTGACGTCGTGATTCACGAATATGGTCATGGAATTGACGATGCCATCGGCGGAATCGTCGACGGTGGTTACAGCGAAGGATTCGGAGACGCTCTTGCAATTCTGATCACCAGGCAGC
Source organism: uncultured Planctomycetaceae bacterium (assembly GCA_943787265.1). Taxonomy (GTDB): domain Bacteria; phylum Planctomycetota; class Planctomycetia; order Planctomycetales; family Planctomycetaceae; genus JABMPE01. The sequence continues at coordinate 65,606 of CALSLT010000043.1, forward strand.
CTTGTATGGGACGTGGGTTTCTGACCGATCGAGAGTGCCTCCGAGATGTCCGCGACGATTCCGTCGATGGCATTCCGGTCACTTGGCCGCCTCAGGATCCGGAAGTACATTTCGTTGGGCGAATCTATGGGCGATTCGTCTGGGAGTTTACTCAGCGGCTTATGAAGAAATATGAAGACTCAATTGACGGCGAGGAAGAACTCAAGAGTCTCGTGTTTGATAGCGTCTTGAGAGAACTCATCCTTGCAGCTGCAGCAGGAAATCCTTCAGACATTCCCGAAGCCGTCTATCTGAGCTTTGTGGCTGATGACGGAGATGGAGACCTTGATACTGCGTCTCCACATTTCAAAGAGCTCAGTGCTGCAGCAAACGCAGTAAATCTGAAACCATCCTGGGAGCCCAAGGGGGCACCTGAGCCAGATCCCAATCCTGCGCCAAAGCCAGACCCCAGTCCAAGGCCAACTTCTGACGTCGCCGGATTCGCACAATTTGCACCGGGTGCCATCGAAGACTTAACAGATGGGCACGCGATTGCAGAAGTGAAAGTGACATTGGATTCGGAATCCGACGTTTACATTTCTGCTGATTCCAGTGCGAGGGGGCAACGGAAATCTGCAAAGCTTACGACCGGTTTTTTCTATGAAGACAACTCCAGTCTCATGTGGACCGATTCAATGCGAGCCGTAGACGTTTCTGGAGGTCGATGGGAACATTTTGGTTCTTCAGTTGTGGTTCGACTTCCGAAAGGTACGCACAGCCTGTTCTGGAAGGTGCAGGTTCATCGTGGAACAGTAAGACTTGACGGCGGTTCAATGCGAGTGACAGTTAGGTCGCCGTCAGAGAAACGGCCTAGAGCAAAGTCGGCTGTTCCGAAAAAGTATTAGGATTGAGCCGGTTCCCGGATTGGAATTCGGCCTCGATAGCAAAGCGGCGGTGATTGCGATCCAGGCAATCACCGCCGTTGTCATTAAGACCGCGCAGCTGTTCTCGCGTGAAACTCACATCTGTTCGAAGTCAAGTGTCCGACTTCGTTACCCGCAAAGGTCGTTACGACGTCGGCCTGCCTCGTTCACTTCACGCCGCTGTATTGGCCTGTCAGTTTCTCGCGAATGAATTCCATCGACCGTTGGAATGCCTCGTCGATCAACTTTCGGTCTCCACCCCACAGGCTATGACCGCCGCCCTCGATCGTGATCACCTCTTGAGACACGCCGTGGCGTTTTAGCTCGCTTGCCATGGCTAACGACTGCTCAACTGGGACGTCTTTGTCCGCAGTGCCATGCAGAAACAGTGTTGGCGGGTAATTTGACGTTACATTTCGAACCGGGCAAAACGGAGTAATCTTGTCTTGATCTGTCGCCGGATTCAGGCCACTGATGGTGTTGAGCCACTGCCCGGTTTGCTTGAGGTAAAGGAAGAAGGTTGAGCGACCACGACCGTTCGTTTGATTGGTCCGAGTCAGAACTTCACGACCAACTCCGGTCCAAGCATCTTCTTTTGAGATCCACTTGCCTTTGCGATAGGACTGATTCGGCTGCGTTGTCCAGTCTCCATCCACGTCGCCAAAGCCCCAGTAGGAAACGATAGCCGTCGGCGGAGCGTCCGTGCTAAACCCACTCATCAGTGCGAGATACCCTCCCGCGGATGCGCCCGCAACAACCAGACGCGACGGGTCGGCATTGAACAGTTCAGGACCGGCTTGGCGAACCCACTTCAGTCCATCCCTCACGTCCGAAATGATCTCGTGCAGTTGAGCTTCCGGAGCCAATCGATAGCCAAGAGACACGATCACAAACTGTTCCGCTTCGGCCAGTTCGAGCAACTGCTTTGGGACGCCGGTACGACTGCCCATGATCAGCGCCCCGCTGTGAAGCCAAACCACGACCGGCCGCTTTTCGGAACTGGCATGGCGGTGGACGTCAGCTCGTATCTTTAAATCTTTGACCGTCTTATACGTGAACTCCGTTTTCGAGAACTTTGCTGGCTGATCGTCAGCTTGAAGCTTCTGGAGATCTGCAGCGCACAGTGCGAGCAGTAAGACAAAAACGAGCGTCGCACACCGCTGCGGAAGACGGATTTCAATCATAAGAGTTCTCACTCTGTCTATTGGAGTTTCGAGTATCCAACTTCGCGACCGATCCAGTCGCAAGGAATCCAACGTTGCTATTGTGCAGTGTCATGCACATTCTCGCTTTTCGTTTTTATCAAGTGCCGAGCTATTCGATCCGAGATTGCTTGCGTGTTGACACGGTTGCAATTTGCCGCGATCGCGATCGTGATTTCTGCTTCCGGATAGCACGCAAGGTCCGAACGGAACCCGCTGACGCCTCTATCGTGACGAATGACTTGCTGACCGTCGAATTTTCCAGTTCAAATTCCCAGCCCATAGTCAGACGCTTTTGCACCGTTGAGTTTTCCCCGCAGTTGTCATCTGCCGAAACGATTCTTTTGTCAGCACGCAATGAGCCACGAGTCCTCGCTGCAAGATTATCAAGTCAGTCACCGTTGTTGCCAGGTTGCCTGCTCCGATTGTTTGATCGATGTTGATGTGTGGCGCATTCCTCAAGACACCACCCCAGTGTGTGTAGCCTGCGGCTCGATGCGGAGTAATCCTCAGAGCACTGTCGCAATATGTCCGTTGCAATCCGTGCTTTTTAAATAGTCGATGCTAGACGAACTCGCGGAACGAAATTTCCGACGCGTGTTCGATGACCAGTCCCCCGAAAAAAGTAGCCTGCGTTGCAGTCGGCGCTGGCGAAGCGTCGTCCATGTACGAAGGGATTGATTCACCATTCGTATCGAGGCAGCCAGTATGCGAGTCATGCGTTCCAGGAGTTGCTTCGAAAGGAGAACATCACGTGCAGCATGAGCCGTCAAGGTAACTGCTGGGATAATGCGATGATGGAGAGTTTCTTCGCTACGCTGAAACAGGAACGAGTCTACCAGGAAGACTACGCGACACGAGCCCAGGCTCGTTCAAGTGTCTTCGATTACATCGAACGCTTTGACAATCGCAAACGCCGGCATTCAGCGCTGGGGCAACTGAGTCCTGAGCAAGATGAAATGACACTCTGAGCCCGCCAGTGATGGCACATTCCACAGAAATAATCACCCATTCCCAACAACCCATAACTCGCACCCACCAAAACTAGGGAAGTTCATCTCGCCCGTGCCTTCGGTTTGCGGGACCGACGTGTCGAGTAGTCCTTCGCTGACGACATCTTTCCCGGCAGACCGACGCTGAATCAGGAGCATCCCACCACGAGTCGCCGTCGCTGTTTTGTAAGTGAAACCTCAGAATCAGGCGTTACTTCCAGTGAGCAGCCTTCGTACGGCTTGGGCCTTCTCATCGTCGCTCAGTGGTCGTATCGCGATCATTGTCAAAGCCGCCGCAAAGTTTCCTGCCGTGGCTGCGTCAACCGAATTGTCGGCCGTTGGTTGATTCTTTCAGGCTGACTCCTGTGTGATCGGGGTAACTTTGGCGAAAGTCTCAGCTCAGTGATCCGAACGTGATTGACAATTTGAGAAGATATTTCGAATTCATTCCTTACCGGCGGATGCGTGACACCCCACAATCATGCCTGCTGTTCTGTGGGCATTCTTTGCTTGTCCGCATGCAGCGCACAGTAGCCTTTCAGAAAGGGACGCAATGGACGAAGAACATCCGATCGAAATCAACCGGCGGGACCTTCTGCGAAATGCCGCGGCGGCAACACTTGCCGGCTCGGTCGCTTCTGCGACGCCAGGAACGGACGCTGTCGCTCAGGAGAGAGCAGCCGAACGACAGTCCCCCAGAACCGCGAGCGATCCAACGCTCATTCGGCGTGAAAATAAGAAGCAGGGTTCGCGCGACTGGCAACTCACACGAGTGCGACTCGACAAACGCGGCGGCCTGCGTTGTCCGCCAATTGAAGGGTACTGTTCGAAGCAAAGCGTGTCGGCAGGCGAGTCGATCGACATCATGGTGTCGACCGATCCCGCTCAGAAATTCAGCATCGAGATTTTCCGTACCGGCTACTACGGAGGTCGCGGTGCCCGGTTGATGGCAGAACTGGGACCATTCAACGGTACCGCTCAACCGCTTCCGGAAGTTGGCGAGAAGCGCATTCGGGAATGCAAGTGGGAACCGTCAACGACGTTGACGATCCCCGACGACTGGCCCAGCGGCGTTTATCTGGGGCGACTCACGACAGAGTCCGACTCATCGGGCTTCGGTTACTGGCAGAACTATGTTGTGTTCATCGTGCGTGACGACCGGCCCGCCGACATCCTGCTGCAATGTTCCGACAACACGTGGCGGTCCTACAACCAGTGGCCCGATGGTTATTTGGTCTACACGCATCCCAAAGGCAATCAGGGACCGTGGGCCGACGTCAGTTTCGATCGACCTTACGGAAAGTATTCGCAGATCTTCGAGAACCCGCAGACGATTGGTTTGGGCGAATGGTTGTGCTTTGAGTTTCCAATGGCGTACTGGCTGGAGAAGCACGGTTACGACGTCACGTACTGCTCGAACAGCGACATGCTGACGCCGCGATTGCGGCCTGCGGTGCAAAGCGTTTATCAGCATCGGGCACGACGAGTACTGGGACATCCGGCAGTACAACAGTGCCGTCAAGATGCGCGACAAGGGTGTCAACCTGCTGTTTCTGTCGGGCAATTCGGTGTGCTGGGTGACTCCGTTCCGCGCGAGTTCAAACGGCGATCCCAATCGCATCATCTTCCGAGGCGGGCCGTATGGCGGGGATTACAAATTCGCCGAGGCCCGCGAAAAGGACAACGGCCCGTTTCCACACCACGGTCCAGACGAGGGTTACCTGATGGGTTCGCGAAACGTCGATCCCGTGAACGGAGGCGGTGACTGGGTCTGCTCGAAACCGGACCACTGGATCTTCGATGGAACCGGGATGAAGAAAGGCGAGGCCATCCCCGGCTTGATCGGGTGGGAGTATCACGGAGATCCACCGAAAGACATTCCTGGTCTGGAGATCGTCGCCGAAGGAACGGCACTGCAAGGGGGAGTGAATCCACAGCAATGGACATCCACCATTTACCCCGGTCCGAAAGACAACTTCGTGTTCAATGCGTCGACGATCTGGTGGTGCCAGGATCTGGCGAGTCCTCCTGGCCACTGGCTCCCCTGGTCACACTGGTCCCGACCTTACGGTCCCGACGACCGCGTGCAGCAGATTACCCACAACCTGTTACGGCGAGCGATCAGAAAATAGCCACCCGCAGGAATTGCGAACCCAAGTACCGGATAACCACGAGAAGGAACTGCGAGTTACCCTGGCGCCTGTAGGGGCAAAATACTCAGTTGCCCCACCCCTTCATTCTCATAAATTGCGTTGGCTCAGATTCTTCCGTCTCAACTGCTTGATTTCAGCTGTGCGGCTTCGAAAAAAGTTGTGCCGAAAGGACGTTTGGGGTTCGGCGAGCTTTTTGACCATACGGGGCCTTCCAGAGGCGTTCGTCGCACGACTTGGAATGGAACCGTTAGCGCACAGAACACACTTTATTTCGCGCTGTCGAACCACTTCACAGCGTCGATATCAGCGCCAGACCGCGGCGCAGATATGTCCCGGCAGCTCTTCGCAGCCCTGAACCGTTTGTCGAACCTCATCGAGTGTCGGCCATGACGTGGCCAATTCTGTTGGCTCGTTTTTGTGCCACTTTTTGGCCCGGACGGCTGATTCCGGCTGAGAGTGATTGCAAGCGGTTGAGTCGTCGGCGCCTTCCGACTCACCAGAAACGACAAGACGCAACCCGTTGCCAGAGCAACTGATTGCGTCTTTTTGAGACTCGTTGAGAGCCTTTGAATCAAAGCGGAGAGGGGGGGATTCGAACCCCCGGTACCTTGCGGTACGTCGGTTTTCAAGACCGGCGAATACGCGTTTATCTTGGATAGAATTTGGATAGATTTCCTGAGAATTCTTCGCCGGACACTTAGTTTTTGCATTCTCAAGGTTGTTATTGAAGTGCACATGAATGGCGGCCACATGGGCCAACAGTGTTGCGCATCTGTTGCGCGATCAAGAAGGCCGGATTCATTCGGAATCTCTCGACGCTGTAGTTGGCTGGCATGAATCCGATATCAATGTGCTCGCGTTACGAAAAGTTCAGCACTGTTGTCGTGAAGACGACGCGACGGATCATCTTCAAAGACGGCGTCCCCACACGTGAACCCAATGCTGCGTCAAATCGGTGTCAGAACCTTTCAGCTTCTTCCCTGAGCAAGCGACTGTTTCAGCAGAAAGGCGGCTCGTGGCGAGACTCCCGACAGGATTCGAATCTGTGATTTCTTTCCAGATTCTACATGGCATCTACAGTGGACACTGAGGGCTATAGGACAGCAATCTCTGTAGAAGACGTGCGGAAAGTCGTTTCAAGGAGTTGGTTCGTCGGTCAATTGGGTTGGGCATGAATGGCCCCGTCTGTGTCAGATTCGTGTCAACTATCTGACTTGTCGACGAAGCTGATCGAACTTCATGTTCGAGACTCATTGCTTCGTTTACTTTCGACGATCAACAGCAGTCGCTTGAACGCGAGACCGATCCTCGGCGAGCTCTTCCGGTATTGAGGATGCCCTGTTTACTGCCACATTGAACTTCGTGCGACTCAGCACCTGAGGACTGGCAAGCCGCCGCGTTGGCACTACAGAAAGATCCGACTCAACGACCAGGGTAAACGCAAACTAAATGGGTTTGATAGCAAGGACTTGCATCAGGTAGTCGACGTTCCATCCGGCCATTCGTCGTCTCATGGCGATGCTTTCCTTGTCGTTCTGCTGCTTCAGGAGGCTGATCGCGAAACGTTTCAACCATGCCAGGTTGTCGGCGGCAAAGCGGTCACGGACTCGACTGTCATCCTCTCGAAACGTCACGTCCAGGCACCAGTGCAGACTGTTTTCGATTCCCCAGTGACCACGACCTGCTGCTGCGAAACGACGTACTCCCAAGCTCAGCGACGAGATAAAGAAGCGAATGTCAGTGGTTTCTTTTCCGCCTTGTAGACTCGTTCGAACGGCCACGCCAATCGTCTTCAACTCCTTCCACAGTGACGCACCAGGCAGCGTCTTTGGGACGGGCAGATGGAAGTACTCCACCGTGTCTTCGCGACCGTGACCTTTCGTCGTTTCTACATACCGCTCAACGGTGGTTGTGGAAAAGTCGTTTTCCATTTGCTCGATCACCCAGTCCATCGCCCCCTGATACAGCGTGCCCTGGTTTCCTTTCAGAGCCAGCAGGTAGTCTCCACCTTTGTCAACAATCTTTGCGGCAATGTTCTTCTGGCAGCCCGCCGCATCGATGGTCACGATCGCGTTGTTCAGCTCGATTTGATCAATCAGCTCGGGAATCGCCGTGATTTCGTTGGATTTCTCCTCGGTCGCCAACTGTCCCAGACTGATTCCTCGCTGCACGGACCAGGCGCTCACAAGAAACAACGGTCCGAGACTTTTTTTCCGGTCATGCGAACGCCGCAAAGCTTTACCATCAATCGCGATCACCTCATCAGTGAGGCCACCAGCGTCCCGTTGACGCAAACTTGCAATCCATTGCTCGAAGCATGCTTGAAAGGCGGCTGGCCGCAGCGCCGCCAGCAGTCGGCCAATCGTGTCGTGAGACGGGATGCCGTGGGGAAGTTCGAGGTACTTCTTCAACCACGCCGCGTGCGCCCGCGCCCACACTCCAATCGCTTTCGGACCATCCGCGCCTGCGAGCACTCCGCACACGCTGATGACAATCAGGTCTGACAGCAGATGGTGCCGATTGATCGAGCTGCGAGGATCCTCCAGATCATCGAAATACTCCAGAATCGAAACAGCATCGTCGTGTGTTACTACCTGCATTGATGGCTCTCCATAACCGGTCGACAGTCTCGTCTCGGAAAGCACATCAGTAGTAGAATTCACGCACGAGCGCAAGTCGACCTGCCTTTTGCAGACCCCCCTGAAGTGCGCGTCGGCCCTGACTCAACGACCGGCCGGATAGAGTTGATGGGCCTGAGAGCCAAGCATTGCAGGATCAGCGCCCCAAATTCCGCGTCTAGGACTTGAACCTAGCCATAGGCATGTTGGTAAAGGGTTGGGCAAATGTCGCATTCACGTTGTAAGTGCATGCGCCGGAAGGAAAAACGGTCTCGCGACCATGTGACTTGGATGGTATGCCCGTTGCTCTTGTACGGCAAGCTTTGCCCCCAATCTGCCCCCTGAATCCGCAGCAGAGGAAGTGGCGGCACACAGGTGACTACTCTCCGGACAATTGAACCGACATGACTCGATCCCGATTCAACCTCTGAGTGAAGTACACCGGTTTTCGAGACCGAAGAAGCGGTATTTCTCTTGCGTAGAATCTGCATTGGTTTGGGAGAGATTATCCCATTGGGCACTTGGTATTTCGAACAACGACGTGAGGTGGTGACAGTTTCACGGACAGTTGAGTCTCTTATTTTGGGTTCCAGAAAGGAGCCTGAAAATGGCGAAGGAGAACACGTCGATTCATGAGAAGCCAACACGTCGCCGGTACACGAAAGAGTTCCGGGAAGAGGCGGTTCAGATGATGCTTGATGGTCATTCGGCGGCGTCGGTGGCCGAACGACTGGGACTGTCAGGGACGAACATTCTGTATCGCTGGAAACAGCAGGTGCTTGCCAGCAGCGGTCCGGCTGCAGGTTCTCTGGAGCAACGGTTGCGGGAAGTTGAAGCGGAACTGCGGCGGACTCGGCAGGAACGTGACATCCTAAAAAAAGTTGCGCCAGGCAAAGTTCGGGAGAGGGGGATGTGTTATGACGTCATAATCTGAAACCTTTCGCTGGAACCCAGTGAGACAATCTCACCCGGTAGTGCATGACCAGCAGCCGGAAGCGAGTGTTGCGTGGTGTTCGGGTAACCGTCACTGCGAAGCGTACACAACGAGTCCAGAAGCCATGCTATCGAGCCTCGAAAGAGGATTTCACGTTGGAGCTTTCGTTTTCTTTTTAGCGGGAGCCGTGCGACAGCCGCGTTGTGGTTAGTGGTTGTCGTCCGACCGGGGTCGAAGAACATGAGCAGATGGATTTTGGGGTTCCCCGGAAACCTGGGAGGCCCTGTTGTTTCCACGTGAAGAATCCGGAAGAGAGACCGGGTGACCAACTCCAGGTCCATCGTTCTGCTTGCGGTGGCGGCGGGAGATACGAAACGAACCGCCAGCACACGTGGTATTGCCGAGCGACGCGAAGCGAGGCAGGACGGACAGCAGGGAATCGGAGCGTCCTGATAGTACCGTTGATGTCGGGGAACCCGCGCTCAGCGGGGACCCGGCGGAGGGAAGCGGGACGTCACATCAAACAACCGTTGTTGGGAACTACGTCGGGGGCTCAGAAACCTGAATCACGTATCAACGAAACAGCAGCCCGTTGAAGAACGCTGGTTGTTGCTGGTCATAAGGTGCAGGTTGGTGTGAGAAATTTCGGGCGGTGTTGATGGTCGTGGACTCGGTGGAATGGGTTGGTGCGACTGAGGAGTCGCTGGGAACGTTTCAGGGCGGCTTGAAGTGGCGAAAACATTGAGATCAGCAGTCCTGGGAGACCCGCGAACTCTCGGGGTTTGCCGCTGCCCAGTAGTTTTCGCAGGATCAGACCGAGGTTGTGAGCGGCGACTGTCAGCCGGACTTTCTTGCGGTTGTTCTCCAGGCCTCGCAGCCGGGTGCGGCGGGCCCCTCCCGTTTCGCAGACGTGAGCGAAGCTTCTTTCGACACGCTCGCATCGCAGTTTCTGCAGACGCTTGTTGCGTTCGCCTTTCAGACGACGGCGGTTGGCTCGGTACGCGACTTCGTAATCAGCGGGCTTGTCCGTCCAGCGACGGTTCGGACCATCCGGCTCGCAGATGTATGTTCGCAATTCGTCCGCCCGGGACTTCGCTAGCGTTTCGTTTTTGTGGTAGCCCTTGTCGCCGACGACCTCTTTGATTGCCGCGTCGCTGTCGGCCTGCTGCACGTTGCCTTGAGCGGTGTTGACGCTGTCCAGCAGCGTCTTACCGTCGGACTCGTTGCCGTAATAGATCTCGGCAGACAGGATTGCTTCAGTCTCAAGGTCGACCGTGTGTTCCTGCTTGTACGACAGATGCGTGTGGCCCTTCTTCATCTTCATAATGCGGGCGTCAGGGTCGCTTGAACTTTGCCAGTCCTGATTGGACGCCTTCTTGCCTTTGCGTTTTCGATCGAACTTCCGCAGGTCGTCGTCGCTGTTGATTTCGACGCCGTCAGCTTCGGCCAGACCGAGGACGTACGCTTCCCAGTCCTCGCCGGTGTCCCGCCGCACGATCGACTTCATCGCCGCGTTGGCTTCCAAAAGAGTTGAATCGACACCGACAGTCTTGCCTTTCAACAGCCCGTGTTCTTCGACCAGCGACAGCACGAATGCAAAGACCTGCTCGAACACTTCCAGAGGAAGTCGCTGACGGATGCGCGTCAGGCTCGAATGCTCCGGGGTGTTCTCATGCAATTCGTACCCAAGAAACTTCCGCAACGACAGGCTGTCCCGACATCGCCACGCAATGCCTCGCTGAGAATCGATGCCCTCAAAGTACCCCACAAAGATCATGCGGAAGTAGATGCCTGGCGGAATGCCGGGACGACCACCTTCTTTGTAAAATGGCTCGCACAACGACTCGGCAAAGTTGTCGAACTCCCCGTCGCGGAGCACACGATTCAGGGCGTCGTAAAACACATGCCCGATCGAAGCTGGCAACTTCGCCGTCGCCACCCAAAGTTCCTGCTGCCGCTCCGTTCGACGCTGACCAAGTGCCATCTGTAATTCTCCATTGCTCAATCTCAAGACCCGGAGCAGGATAGCGCGAACTCATATTCAGTCCAGGTCAGTTGGCCAGCTTTTTCAACGGGCTGATAGCCGAGTTGGCGAAACGTTCGCCGGAGTTGGCTTTCACAAGTCTTGCTCACCTGCTTGATCATGAGTGGCTGCTCGAAGCGTATCGCCGTACCCGTAAAGACGGTGCGGTGGAAGTCGATTTGCGAAAGTTCTTCGACACTCTGGATCACGGCCAGCTCCGAATGTTTCTGCAACGACGAGTTCGCGATGGCGTTGTTTTACGCCTGATCGGTAAATGGCTGAACGCGGGCGTCATGGATTCAGGGAAGGTGAGTTACCCGGATCGTGGCAGTCCGCAAGGTGGAGTCGTTTCGCCTTTATTGGCAAACGTGTATCTCCACTATGTTCTGGACGAGTGGTTTCACAACGACGTTCTGCCGTGCATGCGTGCCCGAGCCCACCTGGTTCGGTACGCGGATGATGCGGTGTTGATCTTCGAAGTGGAATCGGATGCTCGTCGAGTGCTGGCCGTGCTGGGCAAGCGCTGCTCGAAGTTCGGCCTGACGATTCACCCTGAGAAGACGCGGCTCGTCGACTTCCGGCGTCCGTTGTTGGCTCCGGGCAAGTCCGGGAGTCCTCCCTGTAAGTCGGCAACTTTCGACCTGCTGGGATTCACGCATTACTGGAGCCGCTCTCGCAGCGGTCAGCGAGTCGTCAAGCGCAAGACGATGTCTTCCCGTTTGACTCGTTCAGTTCAAGCCATTGACAGCTGGTGACGAGCCCATCGAAGCGCTCATCAACCAACCAGAATAAGAGGACGCACTGTCCGCAAAAACGTCACCGCCCCAATTCGTACGAGGGATGCGCGTAAAGCCCCTCTTCAAGCTGCAGCGCACAATGACAACAGGATTATGCACACGCATTTGTTGGTGTTTTTTCGTCGCACAATACTTCTGATTCGATGAATTCACAGAGCAATGCCTGTCCAATACTGCTGGTTTGGGGACGGGCACAATCAATACACAAGCTTTGCATTCGCTCCTCAAGGCCTGGAATACGGATCAGTCCTTCCCGCAGGCAAAGCATTGTCAGCTCGACACGATCATGAACTCCCAGCGATTTGCGGACTCGATAGAGTTGCGAGTCAACAGATTTGGCAGTGACGTCTAAGAGGTCGGCAATCTCCTTCACCCGGTATCCCTGCGCACTCAGCAGCAGAATAGCCAGGCGATTTGCCGGCATCTCGGCCAGGATTGTCAATACTTTCGATTCGAAGGGAGTACTGCCGACTCCAGATAAGGTGTGACGGTTTCGAAGGCTCGATGAATAATACGGGATACCACTTAATGAAGCATGCAGGGCGGCGCGAACTTCATCTACTGGATCGGCCCCCGTCACAACACCCGATCGGTATCTGGCAGCCCAACTGAGCGTTACATCCGCCATTTCACCGGACGAGTACAGAATGAGTTGATGTGGTCCCAGGTTTTTGCACAGATCGAAAACGCTGCAGGGCGGCAACCATGGGTCGGCGACAATGATGGGGTTGTCGATACCTGCCAGCGTTTGACGTGCCGTGAGCGAGTCAGCGGCATGGGCAGCCAGGTGAAGACCATCCGTTTCCTGGATCAGTGACTGCAGAAAGCAACGCAGGCCATGATGAGGTTGGAGAAGTACAACCGGTCTGGAAGCATTAGGGTATTTCATCAGTCAACACCTTCTTCCACGAGTCGACAATAGTGAACGGAAGAGCAATGGGAATTTCCGCCCACAATCATCCTGGTACTGTTTCCGACTGGGACACGCCGGGCAAGCGCGTATCGGCTGTTTCCGACTGGGACAATGTGGACGAGAAGACGTCGCAAGCACTGAAGCAGCTAAGGAAATGAGAGAGGAGCACGGGCGTCAGATGCTCCTCCCTCGAAGAGAGTTCCCACCCAGACACATCCTGGTACCGTTTCCGCCTGGGACGACGCAGGGCCATGCGTCGTCTCGGCTGTTTCTGACCGGGATGATCTGAGTGGGAATGTGATTCCTGCCCACACCATCCTGATACCGTGTCTGCCAGGGACACGCCGGGCAAGCGTGGCTCGGCTGTTTCCGATCGGGATGGTGTGGGACAGGAGATGCAGCAGACGTTGAGTTAATTGGAGTAAAGTCAATCGCAGAAACAGGGAGGAGCATGGGTGTCACATGCTCCTCCCCGGAAGAGGACTCCTCTCCCATGATCATCCTGGTTCCGTTTCTACCTGGGACACGCCGGGAAGCGTGTCTCGGTCGTTTCTGACCGGAATGACATGGGCAAGAAGACGCAACAAGAACACTCAACATTCGGTGGTGTTTTGACAGGCGAACGATGTGGCCATGAAAGCCACAAGGCAGGTCAATCTTGATGTGCATCCATCTGTTCGCCTGAGAAGACTCCTTACGTTGTGCTCCCCCCACGAGTGCCGTCTTGCTTCAGTGGTTCAATTATCGGCTGCGTTGAAGATGGCTGGTGGCATCTTCTGCTGTTACGGCACCAGAACGCACAGGGTCGCATTGAAGTGCGGCATCGTGCATTCGGGAGCGGACCTCTGCAAAGGACCGACGGGACACACACACACACCGGTTTTGGTGACAGACTGGTAAGTGTTCTCGTTCCTGTTTTTCGTGTTCACCCCGCTGATTCGAGCAAAACAATGCAGACTGACATTCTCCCAACAGATCAACTCACCGTCCATCTGGTCGATTCGTCAACCATGACGTGGGCTGTTACGCAAAACGGCAACCGGGTCCATGAGGGGTCGATGCAGAGCTGTGAAGACTTCCTGGACTGGCATGATAATCACTCCACACAACCCGCTCAAAGGACGCCAAAATGCGAGTAGAAAGCTGCTATTCAGAAGAGCGTCTGGTGATCACACCCACGGAATGGTGCATTTCGCCCGAGGATTCAGACGAATTCTATAATCGAACTCTCAAAGTCGTGATGGAGAATATCTCACGTTTCAATGTCGTTTTGGATTTGTGTCGGGTCGAACTGATCTCGATCGATGCAGTCGAGAGAATCCTGGAACTGCGATGGCTTCTTGCTCGCGAAGGGCGTTTGTTGTCATTGAAGAATGCTCATCCTGCGGTTCGCGAGATGCTATGCGGTCTTACTGCCAACGACCTGCTTTCTGATCGCACACGTCAAGCAAGTGCGGTGGTTACAAACTCCCATTTCCATTAACGGATGGTGCAACAACATGCGGTTCAGAAGCGTGCATACACGAGAATGCGTGACGTTCATCTGTGAAGATACCCCAGTGCTCACTGGCAATGCGGGGCTGCAATATGTTGCGAAAGCCAAAGAAGTCCTCTCGAACATCGAGTCCAGACGCGATGTCATGCTCGATCTGGCTGACGTTGTCGTGGTTTCTCTTAACGTCGTCGAGCAAATAATCTGTCTGAAGGCTGCGCTTGCTGTTGAGAACCGGAATCTGGCTCTGGTCAATCTGCGTCCGCTGGTGGCCGAGATGCTGCGCAACATTTCGGCCAGCGATCTGCTGAATGCCGGTCGAACGGCTTCAGAAGAACCGTCCAGACTCTGTGCATCCGAAGCCTCTCTGTAAGAAGCCGGTGAGCAGTCGCTGAGTGTCCCCCGTACGCCTGTCAGAACTCATGAATCGTGAACCAGGAGAACACAATGAGCCGTGCCTCAAGATTCTTCATTTCTGCAAAGCTCAAAAAGGGCCCGCTCACTCTGCAGGGGTCGGAATTCCACTTCATGGTTCGTGTTTCCCGGCATCAGACAGGAGAAACCGTCACATTGTTTGACGGCACGGGACGGGAAGCGGAAGCGGAAATCAAGCATGTTTCGCGAGACGCCGCCAGCCTGACCGTTGGTAAGGTCGTGACTGTCCCCGAATCTCCCGGTCCGCAACTGGTGCTGGCTGTCAGCATGCCCAGCGCAGCACGCGCTGTACGCCTGATTGAGCAGGCTGTGGAACTGGGAGTGACCCGGCTGATTCCGCTGCACACAGCACGCACGGTCCCGCCGGCACGAGGGTTCAGTCTTGAGAAAGTCCAGGACAGCATTGTTTCAGCGAGCCGTCTCAGCGGTCGATCCCGTCTGATGGAAGTTGATTCTCAGATGTCCTGGAGCCAGCTCCTCACGTCCAAACTGATGGGCCCCGGAACGATCGTCGCCCACCCTGGCGGCGCGTCTCTGAACGAGGCTTTGCCGCAAGCGGTTAATGCGGCAGCCAGCGCTGGTTCGCCAGGCAACGGAAAAAGAATCCTGCCTGTCGTGGCCGTGGCTGGCCCCCATGCCGGGTTGACTATTGACGAAATCATAGCAGCGGTGACACACGGTGCGACACTGGTCGACCTGGGACCACGGCCTCTCCGTACCGACACCGCAGCCCTGGTCATGGCGAGTGCGTTCATGACAGGCAGCATCCAGACAGCCTGACACAGGTTCGCGGAGTTCCCGGCCTCCGGCAGTGACACACGCGTGCTGGTTCTGGAAAATGTCCCGGCTCCTGTCGATCTTCTCAATGTAGAAATGCGAGCAGGTCGCGGAACTCCTCAATGGTCAACCGGGACCGGCCATCGGCTGTTCCGATAACAACGGACTGGCTGTCTTCGGCGGGTATCAGTCCGCTGTGCGCAGTACCCGAGTGGCTTATCAGGTCCAGGTAACGGCAGGAAAGAGAGAGACCTCCGTGTCTCCCGACCCGAAGCCTGCGTGAACTCACATCAGCAGAGAGAATCGGACACGTTACTGACGACCCACCTTCCTTGTAAAACGGTTCGCACAACGACTCGGCAATGCGGTCAAACTTCCCGTCACGAAGAACGCCATTGAGAGCATCATAAAACACATGCCCGATCGAAGCTGGCAGCTTCGCCGTTGCCACCCAAAGTTCCTGTTGCCGCTCCGTTCGACGCTGACCAAGAGACATCCGATACTCTCCATCACTCAATATCAAGACACCCGAGCAGGATAGCGCCAACTCATATTCCGTCCAGGCTGTTAGGCGGCCTTTTTCAACGGGCTGATAGCCGCACTGAAGGCACGGAGCCGTGCTCTCGTGAGCGTGTTTGTGCAAAACCCTCTCGCCGTAAGTCATCGGACTACAATTCGTCAGCCAGTGTCGTACTCTCGCCCAAATGAACTTGTTTTCTGCGAGGGCTGTCGGCTGAGAGGTGGAGCGTGCAGGTCGGAAGCACGCTCCACCTTCTCACACAGGCCTCAACACTCTGCCCTCGGCAGCATGGATGCCGCCGGAACGGTTTTGTCTGAATTGTCTAGTGCGGCCCGATGGTGGGATGAGTCGGGACTGAAGGCTTTGTCGGATCGGGTTCGATTCCCGAGAGGGTATTACTCACGCAGGTGAGTGTTCTCGAGTTGTGAGAGACTTGATCGCTTTACCCCCCCCCCAAAAAAAACAACTTGGGGGCCTCCAGTTTTTTTTTGGGGGGGGGGGGGTGAGCATTACTCAAGCACAGACAGAATACTTACTCCGCTTTTCATTTTAACAATACAACATGGTCTGTAGTGGTCGACCAAGTGCCAAACCAGAACAGTGGTGTGTCTTTGTGGCTCCACGCTCAGTCGAGTTGTAAGCAGCATCAAACCCGCAATCCGCTGTCGGAGACAGCCACTCTGACGATCGGTCGCCGACCGGATAATCAGTGCGCTGTCTTCTGGGACCCCCAATTGTCGCGGCAGCACGCGCACCTTGAAGTGCTTGCCGGCGGCATTCAATTGGCCTGCCTGCCTCACGCGCGAAATCCGCTTGTTGTCGACGACCGGCCCTGCCGTAACGCAATAATTCCGGCTGGCTCATCCTTCCGCATAGGAAGCACTTCCTTTGCGGTGACTATGGGGCGCTCAAAGCCGGAGTTTGGCAACGCAGACGTACCGCCGGATGAGGGCGAATCCACCGAGCAACTGGCATATGACTCAGCCGAATTGAGGCAGGTGGCGATGCCGGCTTCGGCGGATCAGATGCAGATTCTCTGCGATCTGCCAGACATCGTGTCGGCCGCACGTTCTGATATCGATCTGGCGGCGACACTTGCCGAGGTCATCCTGAACTCGATCCCTCAGGCCGTTGCCGTTGCCGCCATTGAATGCGAATTGTCGGACGAGAGTTCAGAGCAGGCGGTTCCAGTAACGCTCCGTGTCGCGACCAGGGAATCGTACTCAGGCCGCTTCCGCCCGAGTCGTCGCCTGATGACGCAGGCACTGAGGTCACAGAAATCCGTCGTGTATCGCTGGAATCAGGATGACAACTCGCCCCAGGCGACGATCAGTGACAATCTGAACTGGGCATTCTGCATACCGCTCTCCGGATCAGCCCGAGGCTGGTGTCTGTATGTCGCTGGTGAAGGCGGCGTTCTTGGAGGGCTCGTCCTCGACGAGAATGAATTGAAAGCGGACCTGAAATTCACACAGGTGCTGGGCCGATTCATCACTTCGTTCCGTCAGGTCAGACAGCTTCAGGAACAGAAAACGCGGCTGAGTTCTTTCTTCTCTCCAAAAGTGATCGAGAACATCACCAGCGCTGCGGCTGAGGATGCACTGTCAGCGTCTGAAAGCGATGTCACCGTGCTCTTCTGTGACGTTCGCGGGTTTTCCCGCAAGGCCGAAGAGCACAAAGACAATCTGCCGTACCTGCTGGAGTGCGTGCGGGAAGCGCTGGGGGTGATGACACAGCAGATTTTACAGCACGATGGAGCCATCGCGGATTTCCAGGGAGATGCGGCACTGGGGTTCTGGGGGTGGCCAGTCGCCCCTGAAAACGGGGCCGTGCCTGCCTGCCTCTCGGCGCTGGCGATTCAGAGAGTCTTCGATCAGGCCGACTCTCACGGACCACTCAATGGCTTTTCGGTCGGTCTGGGAATTGCCCACGGTCGGGCCATCGCGGGCCAGATCGGTACGCAGGACCTGGCGAAAATTGGTGTGTTCGGTCCGGTGGTCAATCAGGGAGCCCGACTGGAAAGCATGACGCGGCAGTTCGACGTTTCCATCATTGTTGACGAAGCAACTGCTGAAGCTGTCCGCAAGCACCTGCCGACTTCAGTTGCCTCTGTGCGAAAGCTCGCTCATGTCCGCCCGAAGGGCATGGACATCCCCGTTGTGGTGTATGAACTCGTCTCAGGGGACGCAGACGTGTCGCCCCATTACCTGCAGTTCGAATCCGCGCTGGAACACATCGTTAGTGGCAACTGGGACGAAGCGATGAATCTTCTTGAAACCACACCGGACGATGGCCCCGGAAATTTTCTGATTCAGCAGATCCGCGAATGCGGGGGCGCACCGCCCGTTGACTGGGATGGAGCATTCAGTCTCACCCGCAAGTGAGTGAACGGAATGACGCCAGGTTACTCGTGAATAAGGTCAGGACGCCAATGAAGTTATCCGCAACCCGCAGCCAGGTACTTGGTGAAATGGACGTGCTGCATCTGTTCCGTGGCGGGACTCTTCAAATTGAAGACGTCCAGTTCTCCTTACCGAATCTCAGCTATCCCGCATTGCGAATGATTATGGCCGGTGCCGAAAGCTGGCACCGTTCCAGCATGGCCGAAGAAGACTCTGACCAGACAGTAAGACAGGTGACGGGAACATAAGACTGCTGCGGGTTCCACTTGACGTTTTCCATATGCGCCCGTTGATAGTCCTTAATAAGGAGTGCCCATTATGCAGGAAGTGAGCCTTTTAGAGACGATGGATTCAGGCGATGCCATCATTGCAAATGTCATGCACGACAAACTCTTTGAAGAAACGCTTGTTGATAATATCGCGAATCAACTCTACCGCCTGATCGACCAGAATAGCGGTGCGAGGCTTGTGCTCGACTTGTCCAATGTCGTCATGGTCTGCAGCTCCATGCTCGGCAAACTCATCACTGTCAACAAGAAGGTAAACGCGACTGGAGGATCGCTATGTCTGTGTGGCGTCACACCTCACGTCTATGAAATCCTGGCTGTTACCAAGCTCAACAGGCTGCTGAGTATCTGCGATACCCCACAACAGGCTGTCGAAAGTATCTGACTGTTTCGTCGAGGGCAGATCTATTTCCGTACCAGGACGCATCTATGAGTATCTCGTTTGTACCAAAGAGTGAATTCCTTCCGGCAGACAACGACACCCTGAGACGCCGGTTGCAATCAGTTCTCGGTGTAGAAACCGGACCCGCATCAGACACAGAAGGACTGGGCGAAACCTGCGGTTACCGTCATCCTGTTGATCTTTGCGGTAGCCCATGACTGGTGGACACCTGAAGGATTTCTAAGATTTCTTTCAGGAGACTTTCATGTCAGAGAAAACGAAGCGAGCACGTCGTTCATTCAGTGCTGAATTTAAGCGGGACGCCGTCGATCTTGTGGTCAAGCAGGGGTACTCGTTCAAGGCGGCAGCGGACGCTGTTGGTGTTGCAGCGAAGAGTCTCAGGGATTGGCACTCGAAGCTGGCTCCAGAGCCAGAACCATGTGGTGACGACGCCTCGACCGCTGCGTTGCAGGATGAGATCAAGCATCTCAGAAAGCGTCTGCAGCGAGCTGAAATGGAACGTGAAATTCTAAAAAAAGCCACAGCGTATTTCGCGAGGGAGTCACAATGAAATACGCATGGATCAAGCAGCATCGTGACTCGTTTTCAGTGACGTCGATGTGTCGAACTCTCAATGTCAGCTCGAGTGGATTCTACAGGTGGCTGAAGGCCGGGCCCGGCTTGAGGGCTCAACGGTCGGCTCGAATCCGCACTTCAATTAAGCAGGTCTACGACGAGTCGCACGGGATTTATGGCAGTTACAAAATCGCTGATCGACTCAAGGAAGATGACTCTCTGGAAACAGTCTGTCGCAACACAGTCGCAGCGGCGATGCGGGAAATGGGACTGAAAAGCAAAGTCTCAAAGAAATTTTCGCCAACGACAACGGTTTCTGATCCTTCAAAGATGGCGGCACCAAACGTTCTGAATCAGTCCTTCAAAGCAGGTGCTCCGAACAGAAAGTGGGTGACCGATATCACGTATCTGCCGACGGCAACCGGCTGGGTTTATCTGGCTGTTGTCCTGGACTTGTTCAGTCGCAAGGTTGTCGGTTGGGCGATTTCCGAAAGTCTCGCCACGCCGTTGGTCAGCTCAGCTCTTCGTAACGCTGTTGAATCGCGGAAGCCTGACACGAACGGTCTGCTTCACCACAGCGATCGAGGCTCGCAATACACCAGCGATGAATACCAGCAGACTCTGAGAACACTCAACATGATCTGCTCGATGAGTCGTACCGGATGCTGCTACGACAACGCCGTCATGGAACGTTTCTTCTGGTCACTCAAGCACGAATGGACGAAGTTCGAAACCTTCGAGGACATCACTCAAGCAAGACTCAGCGTCTTCCAGTACATCGAAACGTTCTACAACTCCAAGAGAATTCATCAGACCCTCGGATACAAAACACCTGACGAATTCGAAGAACAACACCAAGCAAAGCTTGCCGTCTAAAAACTAATTCAGGTGTCCATCCCAACTGGGCAATCGCAGTTGGTCGCCGACGTCGTAAGGATTTCGTCGTTCAGCAGCGACTGTCTCCAGGCGAGTACTCCCACTGAAAGGCCAGCGAATACGACCAGGATGGTCCCAATCTGGCGATACAAAAACGACGCACTCTCAGACTGGCTTCCCTGTGAGTCTGTTTTATTTTCATCGCTTTCAATTTGCGTGTTGTCCATCTGGCTTTCCGTAATGACTAATGTTATCCCCAGCCCACGGATGCAATGGCCATCCTGCCCATCGCCCTGCCGTGAAAATCTAATGCTGCATCATGAGTTCATTGGAATCCGGCACGTCTTGTGGTGAGTCCGTGGTCCACAACTGGTTCTGGCTGTCAGCATGCCCAGGGCAGCACGCGCTGTACGCCTGATTGAGCAGGCTGTAGAACTGGGAGTGACCCGGCTCATTCCGCTGCACACAGCACGCACGGCCCCGCCAGCACGAGGGTTCAGTCTTGAGAAAGTCCAGGACAGCATTGTTTCAGCGAGCCGTCTCAGCGGTCGATCCCGTCTGATGAAAGTTGATTCTCAGATGCCCTGGAGCCAGTTCCTCACGTCCAAACTGATGGGCCCCGGAACGATCGTCGCCCACCCTGGCGGCGCACCTCTGAACGAGGCTTTGCCGCAAGCGGTTAATGCGACAGCCAGCGCTGGTTCGCCTGGCAAAGAAAAAAGTATCCTGCCTGTCGTGGCCGTGGCTGGCCCCGATGCCGGGCTGACTATTGACGAAATCATAGCAGCGGTGACACACGGTGCGAGACTGGTCGACCTGGGACCACGGCCTCTCCGTACCGACACCGCAGCCCTGATGATGGCGTGCTTGTTCACGGCAAACACATCCCGCAGTCGGGAATGCTAAGGGATGCGAGCAGGTCGCGGGATTCCCCGGCCGTCAGTTGCCACACCAGGTTATCCGGAGTGAGTGCAGCCACGTTGCCAGTGGCCATCGCGCGAGATTCAGTGCAGCGCAGTCGAAAAGAGGGCATCCATGCCCCCAACCCAACGCACATAAAATCAGATCAGGAGAGACAACCTGTCAGCCACTGCAAGGTGAGACGCAAGCTGGTCCCACAGGCGACAACGCGCGGCGAGACTGGTGATGGCGGCATCGCTTGCAGTCTCCCACAGTTGCTGATCGTCGCCGCAGATTTCTTCCACCAGTTCGCGGGCCATAACGCTGTGTTCATGACGATCCAGTTCGATATGACGACTCAGGTAGTAGCGAAACTGCTCTGCGGTTTCGTCCTCTGGCCGGATTTCATTGAGGATGTCTTCAAAGGCATCGGGAAGCAGTGTTTCACGGCCAAATGCCAGCGCTGATGCGATCGCCGCGGTGTCACCGCTGTAGACGATACGAAATGTTGACTCAAGAAATGGCAGCACCAGACGGGGAATAAAAGCAGACTCCCGCAGAGTGTCGGTGGAAAATCCGTCCAGCGACAGGTTCTTGATAAAACTGTCGATGGAGGTTGTGTCCGCTCCAACAACCCTCATCGCGGAGCGATACAAGTCGAAGTGACTCGCAAATCCGCCGGTTCCATCCGAATCCGATTCTTCTTCCAGCACGAGTTCGTTCACAATCCGGCACACCCGGGAATTGGACGCCGGAATCCACGGGACGTCGGAGCCTGTCGCAAGAATCTGCAGCGACTTCAAAAGCGACATGAAATCCCAGACGGCGAAGACATGGTGCTCCATAAACACCCGTAACCGGATCGTGTCAGTCAGCATCGACGGCAACTGATGGTTGTAAATTCGACTCCGATGCGGCTCGACGGCCCACTGCAGATCGCGATATTCAGTCAATTCTGTTTCTCCACTTTCACGCTCCGAGGGTGTGGCAGGCGACAAAAACGGCCTGACACGATGATTCAAACCAGCTGCAATCTGTCAGTCGCAACAATCTGACGGCTTCGTGCCGGCTGACCATCGACGATTGTCGTCACATGAGCCTGATCTCTTCCGCTGTTTTTCGACTCGTACAGGCATGCGTCGGCCGCTTCGACGAGCTGCATGCAGGAGCAATCTTTCGCTGCCGGGTGCGCGATAGCCGTTCCAATGGACAGGCTCAACCGAAGCCCGTCATTGCCATGCATCGTCAGTTCGTTCACGGCAGACAAGAGTCGGGAAATCGGAACATTCAGCTCTTCCGGCGTCTGTGCACAAAAAATGGCTGCAAACTCATCGCCGCCATGCCGGGCCAGCAGGTCATAGGACCGCAATTGTTCGCGACAACAGTCGGCGATGCTTCTCAGCACGCGATCTCCCTCGTTGTGTCCGAACTGATCATTGACATCCTTGAAATAATCGACATCGATCATGGCGACACCAATTGTTGTGCCAAGTCGCAGTGCCCGGTCCCATTCCTCAGCAAGCCGTCGATCGAAGTGAGCACGATTGGGCAGCAATGTCACAGGGTCGATTGCCGTATGAGACGCCGCCTGTTCAATCCGATTCCAACTCAGCAGAGAATCGTTTTCGGTCATCACGGCCACCAGGTCACCGTCTTCGAATACCGTCAGGCATTCACTCTCACGACAGCGCACATTCTCGTCGGAGACGCACTGCTCTCCGGTCGATTTTGCACTAAGAGAAAGCATGACAATTGATTCCACGGGGCGGTCAAACCAGATCGTTCCACAGTCCCAGCTTTTAAGGACGTCGCCAATCACGGCCAGCGAGGCAACTCCAAACAGTGAGCCATCTTCATCAACAACAAGCACGTGGTCAGAACCGACTTCAAAACATTTGTAAAAGACATCGCCCAGACATGTGCCCACCGGCACAACAGGAACGTTTTCAGAAAGCGAGCGGGAGTCTAGCGAGGATTTCATAAATCTCAATTTGCGTTGCATGTTCTCTCCGAGGTGTATCATGGTGTGCACATACTTCTGGCCGCCAATGCGCCTGACAACACCTCCGTGCCCACGTAATAGGTAGCATTGAAACGACTGGGATGGCTCTGACTTACCTTCAGGCAACACCAGAAGGCACATAGCCGCACTGAAGGCACGGAACCGTGCTCCCGTGAGCGTGTTTGTGCAAAACCCTCTCGCCGTAAGTCATCGGACTACAATTCGTCAGCCAGTGTCGTACTCTCGCCCAAATGAACTTGTTTTCTGCGAGGGCTGTCGGCTGAGAGGTGGAGCGTGCAGGTCGGAAGCACGCTCCACCTTCTCACACAGGCCTCAACACTCTGCCCTCGGCAGCATGGATGCCGCCGGAACGGTTTTGTCTGAATTGTCTAGTGCGGCCCGATGGTGGGATGAGTCGGGACTGAAGGCTTTGTCGGATCGGGTTCGATTCCCGAGAGGGTATTACTCACGCAGGTGAGTGTTCTCGAGTTGTGAGAGACTTGATCGCTTTACCCCCCCCCCAAAAAAAAACAACTTGGGGGCCTCCAGTTTTTTTTTGGGGGGGGGGGGGTGAGCATTACTCAAGCACAGACAGAATACTTACTCCGCTTTTCATTTTAACAATACAACATGGTCTGTAGTGGTCGACCAAGTGCCAAACCAGAACTGCGATTGCCCAGTTGGAATGGACACCTGAAATGAGGTTTTAGACGGCGAGTTTTGCTTTGTATTGTTCTTCGAATTCGTCAGGTGTTCGGTACCCGAGGGTCTGGTGAATTCTCTTTGAGTTGTAGAAAGTGTCGATGTACTGGAAGACGCTGAGTCTTGCTTGAGTGATGTCCTCGAAGGTTTCGAACTTCGTCCATTCGTGCTTGAGTGACCAGAAGAAACGTTCCATGACGGCGTTGTCGTAGCAGCATCCGGTACGACTCATCGAGCAGATCATGTTGAGTGTTCTCAGAGTCTGCTGGTATTCATCGCTGGTGTATTGCGAGCCTCGATCGCTGTGGTGAAGCAGACCGTTCGTGTCAGGCTTCCGCGATTCAACAGCGTTACGAAGAGCTGAGCTGACCAACGGCGTGGCGAGACTTTCGGAAATCGCCCAACCGACAACCTTGCGACTGAACAAGTCCAGGACAACAGCCAGATAAACCCAGCCGGTTGCCGTCGGCAGATACGTGATATCGGTCACCCACTTTCTGTTCGGAGCACCTGCTTTGAAGGACTGATTCAGAACGTTTGGTGCCGCCATCTTTGAAGGATCAGAAACCGTTGTCGTTGGCGAAAATTTCTTTGAGACTTTGCTTTTCAGTCCCATTTCCCGCATCGCCGCTGCGACTGTGTTGCGACAGACTGTTTCCAGAGAGTCATCTTCCTTGAGTCGATCAGCGATTTTGTAACTGCCATAAATCCCGTGCGACTCGTCGTAGACCTGCTTAATTGAAGTGCGGATTCGAGCCGACCGTTGAGCCCTCAAGCCGGGCCCGGCCTTCAGCCACCTGTAGAATCCACTCGAGCTGACATTGAGAGTTCGACACATCGACGTCACTGAAAACGAGTCACGATGCTGCTTGATCCATGCGTATTTCATTGTGACTCCCTCGCGAAATACGCTGTGGCTTTTTTTAGAATTTCACGTTCCATTTCAGCTCGCTGCAGACGCTTTCTGAGATGCTTGATCTCATCCTGCAACGCAGCGGTCGAGGCGTCGTCACCACATGGTTCTGGCTCTGGAGCCAGCTTCGAGTGCCAATCCCTGAGACTCTTCGCTGCAACACCAACAGCGTCCGCTGCCGCCTTGAACGAGTACCCCTGCTTGACCACAAGATCGACGGCGTCCCGCTTAAATTCAGCACTGAATGAACGACGTGCTCGCTTCGTTTTCTCTGACATGAAAGTCTCCTGAAAGAAATCTTAGAAATCCTTCAGGTGTCCACCAGTCATGGGCTACCGCACTCACGGACCACTCAATGGCTTTTCGGTCGGTCTGGGAATTGCCCACGGTCGGGCCATCGCGGGCCAGATCGGTACGCAGGACCTGGCGAAAATTGGTGTGTTCGGTCCGGTGGTCAATCAGGGAGCCCGACTGGAAAGCATGACGCGGCAGTTCGACGTTTCCATCATTGTTGACGAAGCAACTGCTGAAGCTGTCCGCAAGCACCTGCCGACTTCAGTTGCCTCTGTGCGAAAGCTCGCTCATGTCCGCCCGAAGGGCATGGACATCCCCGTTGTGGTGTATGAACTCGTCTCAGGGGACGCAGACGTGTCGCCCCATTACCTGCAGTTCGAATCCGCGCTGGAACACATCGTTAGTGGCAACTGGGACGAAGCGATGAATCTTCTTGAAACCACACCGGACGATGGCCCCGGAAATTTTCTGATTCAGCAGATCCGCGAATGCGGGGGCGCACCGCCCGTTGACTGGGATGGAGCATTCAGTCTCACCCGCAAGTGAGTGAACGGAATGACGCCAGGTTACTCGTGAATAAGGTCAGGACGCCAATGAAGTTATCCGCAACCCGCAGCCAGGTACTTGGTGAAATGGACGTGCTGCATCTGTTCCGTGGCGGGACTCTTCAAATTGAAGACGTCCAGTTCTCCTTACCGAATCTCAGCTATCCCGCATTGCGAATGATTATGGCCGGTGCCGAAAGCTGGCACCGTTCCAGCATGGCCGAAGAAGACTCTGACCAGACAGTAAGACAGGTGACGGGAACATAAGACTGCTGCGGGTTCCACTTGACGTTTTCCATATGCGCCCGTTGATAGTCCTTAATAAGGAGTGCCCATTATGCAGGAAGTGAGCCTTTTAGAGACGATGGATTCAGGCGATGCCATCATTGCAAATGTCATGCACGACAAACTCTTTGAAGAAACGCTTGTTGATAATATCGCGAATCAACTCTACCGCCTGATCGACCAGAATAGCGGTGCGAGGCTTGTGCTCGACTTGTCCAATGTCGTCATGGTCTGCAGCTCCATGCTCGGCAAACTCATCACTGTCAACAAGAAGGTAAACGCGACTGGAGGATCGCTATGTCTGTGTGGCGTCACACCTCACGTCTATGAAATCCTGGCTGTTACCAAGCTCAACAGGCTGCTGAGTATCTGCGATACCCCACAACAGGCTGTCGAAAGTATCTGACTGTTTCGTCGAGGGCAGATCTATTTCCGTACCAGGACGCATCTATGAGTATCTCGTTTGTACCAAAGAGTGAATTCCTTCCGGCAGACAACGACACCCTGAGACGCCGGTTGCAATCAGTTCTCGGTGTAGAAACCGGACCCGCATCAGACACAGAAGGACTGGGCGAAACCTGCGGTTACCGTCATCCTGTTGATCTTTGCGGTAGCCCATGACTGGTGGACACCTGAAGGATTTCTAAGATTTCTTTCAGGAGACTTTCATGTCAGAGAAAACGAAGCGAGCACGTCGTTCATTCAGTGCTGAATTTAAGCGGGACGCCGTCGATCTTGTGGTCAAGCAGGGGTACTCGTTCAAGGCGGCAGCGGACGCTGTTGGTGTTGCAGCGAAGAGTCTCAGGGATTGGCACTCGAAGCTGGCTCCAGAGCCAGAACCATGTGGTGACGACGCCTCGACCGCTGCGTTGCAGGATGAGATCAAGCATCTCAGAAAGCGTCTGCAGCGAGCTGAAATGGAACGTGAAATTCTAAAAAAAGCCACAGCGTATTTCGCGAGGGAGTCACAATGAAATACGCATGGATCAAGCAGCATCGTGACTCGTTTTCAGTGACGTCGATGTGTCGAACTCTCAATGTCAGCTCGAGTGGATTCTACAGGTGGCTGAAGGCCGGGCCCGGCTTGAGGGCTCAACGGTCGGCTCGAATCCGCACTTCAATTAAGCAGGTCTACGACGAGTCGCACGGGATTTATGGCAGTTACAAAATCGCTGATCGACTCAAGGAAGATGACTCTCTGGAAACAGTCTGTCGCAACACAGTCGCAGCGGCGATGCGGGAAATGGGACTGAAAAGCAAAGTCTCAAAGAAATTTTCGCCAACGACAACGGTTTCTGATCCTTCAAAGATGGCGGCACCAAACGTTCTGAATCAGTCCTTCAAAGCAGGTGCTCCGAACAGAAAGTGGGTGACCGATATCACGTATCTGCCGACGGCAACCGGCTGGGTTTATCTGGCTGTTGTCCTGGACTTGTTCAGTCGCAAGGTTGTCGGTTGGGCGATTTCCGAAAGTCTCGCCACGCCGTTGGTCAGCTCAGCTCTTCGTAACGCTGTTGAATCGCGGAAGCCTGACACGAACGGTCTGCTTCACCACAGCGATCGAGGCTCGCAATACACCAGCGATGAATACCAGCAGACTCTGAGAACACTCAACATGATCTGCTCGATGAGTCGTACCGGATGCTGCTACGACAACGCCGTCATGGAACGTTTCTTCTGGTCACTCAAGCACGAATGGACGAAGTTCGAAACCTTCGAGGACATCACTCAAGCAAGACTCAGCGTCTTCCAGTACATCGACACTTTCTACAACTCAAAGAGAATTCACCAGACCCTCGGGTACCGAACACCTGACGAATTCGAAGAACAATACAAAGCAAAACTCGCCGTCTAAAACCTCATTTCAGGTGTCCATTCCAACTGGGCAATCGCACTGACCCACCGACCACTCTGGATGTGTTTCTTCGGACCAACACAAATTTCTTTACCGACCAACTCGATTTCCAGAACCGCCAGACCGACAAAGAACTGTTTCTTTTGAGGGATCAGGCGCGCTTTGACGGACCTGCTGTGTTTGTCGGCGGACAGGCACGTCTGTCGGCGATTGCCGGTGCAACGAACACCGAAAACAAATTCAATTATCTTGGTCGCTTTCCGCCCGACTTTGAAGGCAAATCTGTGACGGATGCGCGTATGCTGCAAGCGAATGCAGCATTGGCCGGACATGTCAATGACTGGATAAGCGTGTATGGCGAGTTGCTGTTCTCAGACGTATTCTCGTTTCCAGATCACAAGCAAGGCAGCCTGCAGGTCCGACAGGCATACGCAGTCTTTGGTGATTTGTCAGAATCTCCTTTCTATGGATTCGCTGGAAAGAAAAACGTCTCTTTTGGTGACATGGGGACGCTCTCTCCATTCAGTCAGTCGGTAGTCTGGCACTACTTTGGCGCTCTGCACGAGGGTGCAGGGATCGGATACGACGACGGCGATTTCAATTTCACATTGTCTGCATTGAATGGTGGCCGGGGACTTCGTGTATCCGACTCCGAGGCCAAGGGCAAACTTAACAACTTCGCGGTCAACGCACTTTACCGGTCAGACAGTGACTGGGTTCAGTGGCAGGTTGGTGCCGGCTTTCTTCTTGGCACAATCTACGATGCTACAGAAGCAGAGCATCTCGATCCTACGGCATTTGGCGAGTACAACCATGCATGGGACGTAAATGGCGAGATGCGGGTCGGGCCGGTGACGGTGGCAGCCGAGATCGCCTCAACCACTGGCGACTGGCCGACAACCGGACATCCCGTCATCGCCTATCGCACCGAAGCTGCTTACGATTGTTGTGTAGCTGAATGTCCTGCACGGTTGTCCGTGAGTTGGAGCGAAGGAATCCAAGGGGCTTCCGGGACGGAATTCGAGTTCAATCAGCAGTTGGTCCTTGGCCTCAGCGTGACGCCCGATCCTCACGTTCGCCTGTCGTTCGAGTACATCCGCAGTCTCGGGTTTGCTCCACTGATTGGGATTACGACCGTCAGTGACCGCCATGTTGTTCAGAACACTGCACTTGCGGGAATGACCCTCGTCTTCTGATTGCTGGCAGCGACAGCAGAAAGCCAGTTCCTGGGCGGCAGCTTTTCGACTTTTGCACGAGAGCTGTCGCCTTTCAGGTTTTATTAACTCGCCGGAATAGCCAGGGCCACGTCATTCGTGACGACCGGCAAACATAGCGTGACCATGGCGCCGCCCTCGGGTGCATCTTCGATTGTCAGTGTGCCTTCATTAATTTCGGTCAGGGAAAGGCAGATTGACAATCCGAGCCCCGTGCCCTGAGGTTTTGTCGTCACGTATGCTTCCAGTGGGTTGCTGTCCAGAGTTTTCCCAAAGCCTGGCCCGCTATCCCGAACTGTCAGAACGACAGTGAAGTCCCTGACAGCGGACTCAATCCAGATGTGGCGACGTCTGGAACCGGCAGCGTCGATGGCCTGCACGGCATTCAGTATCAGGTTGACCAGAATCTGCTGGATATGAATGTCATCCGCGTAAATGCAGATGTCGTCCGGTACCGTCGCTGTGACGCCAGTCTGATAGACACCCAGTTCGTTAGTTGTCAGCGTCAGGGCAGAGTCGATGCACTCGCGAAGATTGAGCGTCTTTCGCTCGACGGGACACCTGCGGGAGAAATAGCGGAGACGATGCACGATGTTCCCGGCCCGCTGAGACTCATCGATGATCTCGCCAAGAATCTCTTCAATCGCGGGGGGAAGGTTTTCGAGGTTCCGCAGCGTGCGTCGGGCTGCCGATGCAAGATTGGTCACGGACGTCAGCGGCTGGTTGATCTCGTGAGAGATGTTGGACGCCATTTCTCCCAGTGCACTCAGGCGGGACAGATGGGCCAGAGCGGTAGCGGCACGCTCCCTTTCCCGCTGCTGTGCTCGCTCGGCCGTGGTGTCTCGGATAACCAGAACGATCTCTCTATCGGCATCTGCTCCTGCGATGGGGATTGTGCTGACTTCGACACATGCATCAGCACCTGCATTGGGAAACGAGACGGGAACACAACGCTGCGTCGCCTGAGAATCAGTCGCGGACAGGGCATCGGCCAGTTCCCGAGGCCAGAACTCCTGGAACTTGCGTCCGACAACATCAGTCACCAGAGAATATGGCGGTGGCTGGTTGGCAAACAGGACCTGTCCCTGTTCAGAAAGCAGCAGGATACTCTCAGGAATGTTATTCATGACAGATGACAGACGTTGCTCTGAACTGCGCAATGCTGTTTCCACTGCTTCTCTAATGCGGATTTCTTCCTGGAGTTGTCGTACGGTCTGCTGCAGTTCCTCTGTTTTGTCGTCGACAAGTTCCTGCAGATGATCCCGATGACTTTCGCGTTCCTTCTGGGCCTGAATGCGTTCCATGATATCGTGGATTGAACCGCAGACGAAGGTTTTGCCATTCACCTCAACTGCCGACATTGAGATCTCCACATTGACAAGATGGCCATTCTTGTGTCGAGCCGGCACTTCCGTTCGTTGACCAATCAACGGACCCGCCTTCTCACGACGGAACCGGGCCATACCGTTTATGTGCTGATCGACGGCGAAGTCGGGCACAATCAGTTGATCGAGTCGTCGCCCAATCGCCTCGTCGGCAGTCCAGCCGAGAATGTTTTCCGCCTCCCGGTTCCAGAGAGATACTGTGCCGTACTCGTCACAGAAGATGATTCCGTCCAGTGACGATTGAACCAGCTCCTGTAACTGCTGCTTCTGCTCTGAAGAGGCCAGTCGCAACTGATGCTCGTCTGTTATGTCGGCGACAATAGAAATGGCTCCCCATTGCCGTCCCTGTGAGTCATGCACCGGCGTGGCAGCGACTCGATACATTCCATCCATCGTCGGAAGTTCTGTTACGACTTCGACAGCAGGGCCACCGGCGAGAACCTGAGCACACGGTGGCTGAGGATCTGGCGTGGCTGTTCCACAATACAGCAGTCGGTAGTCGAGCCCTTCGAGTGCACCGTGAACTGGCTCGAAACGCTCTCGCATCGTTCGATTGGCTCGGACAATGGCACCACTCAGGTCAAGCAGCGAGATATGATCGGGGAGCGCGTCAAAGGTGTCGTTCCATTCCTGCAGTCGCAGCAGGTCCGCCTGCGCCGGCGAATACTCCTCATACACGCAATGCAGAGTTACCGGGTCGGAACGATCGGCGACTCCGATCGTCCGATGAAGAATTCGACCGTCCTTCAGGTAGACACTGTCGCGAAAAATGTCGCCGGAGTCTGTCAGCGGAATATGTCTGGGAATCAACTGAAAAGGTGGTACGTCCACCGTTTGTTCGGAACAGTGGCTTTCCAGATCGCCGAAGGTGATCGTGTTGCGGGATGTCGCCTGGACCTGCGGTAACTTCCAGATCGCCGCGAATCGTGAATTCCATTTGAACTTGAAGCCGCGTTCCGGAAACACGGTCAGCACCCCCGAAGGCAATTGTTCAAAGGCCTCAGGGCCTTCCTCATACAGAGAGAACAGCAGGTGACTGTCGGAGACGGAGTGATCAGTCATTCTTGAGCTCCCTGACATCAGGCCATTCAGTCAATCCGGCTACCATGAATTCTCTGACCAGTTCGTACGGAGATGTCATCCCCAGTTTTCTGAGAGCTTCTGCGCGATACTTTTCGATTGTCCGCAGGGACCATCCCAGCTCCGCCGCACACTGTTTGTGCTGCTTGCCGTCGGCAATACACCTCAGAACGTTCATTTCGCGTTCGCTCAGCGTCAGCAACCTGTCAAGCAGGGAAGTTTTCTGTTCCAGGGAGGCCAGTGCGGCATCGTTGGCCTGAACAGCCACACGAATTGCGTCCCACAGTTCCTCTTCGCTGTATGGCTTTCTCAGAACGGCGACGGCTCCAGATCGCATGGCCCGCATCGTCAGATCAACGTCCGCGTACGCAGAGACCAGAACGACAGGTATTTCGGGACGGTTGTCGACTATCCATCCCAGAATCTCCAGCCCCGGCATGTCAAACATGCGAACGTCGCTGATGACCAGACAGCGACCGTTCTCCGGCAGCGCGTCGATCAGCTCTTTCCCAGTCGAGAACAGACTTACTTCAAGCGAAAACGACGAAACCAGCCGTCCCAGCGAAGTGCGAGCGCCTGAGTCATCATCAACGATGAAAACATGAATATCTGTGACAACGCCAGCAACAGAATCTTCCATCGGCTCCCTCATTCGTCGCGGCAAATCTCTGAATTGTGAATATAACGGCCCTTTAAAACCAGTTCCGCTGACAGAATCCTGGCTCACATTCAAACGAGGCGGGCTGAATAGCGCAGCGATGCGGTAAATTTCGCCAGACAGTAGTCGCTGCCGGAGTTTTTATCTGCCGATCCGGGAGCATGTCATATCTATCTTCGCTGATATGTCAATCTGTACCCGTCTATCGACGACAAACCGCACACATAGTCGCACATATTTGCGGCCATGTGCAGGAATCATCGCTGTGCGGAAGCGGGTAGCTCGACGTGACAATCCAAGCGGACGTGCTCAACGCAGTCGGTGAGCAGCTCGAGCGGGTTCACCGAGTGTTTCAGAACCTCGCCGAAGACGACGGCATCGAATCCCGCGAACTCGGGCGGCGACTCAACCCTCAGCATTGATTGCTTCGAGGCGACGGCGGAACTCCACGAAGTCGAGTACGTCACAAGATGCGACAGTCCATCCGCGAACGAGACGCCGTAGTCGCCGACGCCGCAGCCTAAGTCGAGAACCCGTCCGCCAGTGCGAGGCAGGTGGCTCAGTGCCGATTCAGCCTCGGGATACCGCGTGTACGGGATCTGCGCAAACCCTCGCCGTCAGCAGCCGGGTCTCAGTTTGGCCTCCCGGCACTGCCAGATACACACACTTGTGCATAATTGTGCATAAAGTCGTCGCCCAAGTAGCTGATGCGTCGCGCCGGATTCTACCGATCAGACAGAATATGATGATCTGGTATCGAGTCGAAAATCACTCTCGAGCTTTGTACGTGATGTCTACAAATGATATGGAGTGGATATTTGATGCGAACTTCAGCAGTTCCTGCAATAGTGGGGTTGATCTGTTTCTGGGCATCTGCGGAGATACTCGCCCAGACTCCAGGCGAGCAGTTGCCCGCGTACATTCAGCTTCGGCGCGATGTGCTGGTCAATTCGGATCTCTGGTCAAATCAGCCAGAGATTCTCGCGGCGAATCTTGGCTTCGAAGGCATCATCGGCATTCCAGGGCTGCGATCAGCTGATGACCTGCCTCTGGCCGCTGCGGCCGGGGCCGGTGTAAATCTCGACTGGGCTCAATTCGCCCCTGTTCCTCCGCTGCGTAATCTGACCACAGGGGCCGGACCGCTGGGAGTGGAACTGGGCGGATTTGGGAACTCACCAATTCTCGGTGACGCGATGCCCATCGAAGTAAGCTGGCCGCTTCTGCCGAGTTCCGTCCAGCCGGACAATATCGCGATTACTCTGAATACTGGCGATGTGGTGACTCCCGTCGCCGCAGCATTGAATCCAAATTACGACTACAACGAACGCCACGTGATCGTGACTTTCGGCGAGTTTGCAAACCGTCAGACTCCCGGATCAGCTGGAGCGATTTATCCCGTTGCAGTGAGCTTTGTCGACGGTTCTTCTTCGCTGATGGCGGTCGGTCCACACGGCCCAGTGTCGCTAACCGGGCTGACCATTGGCAGCAGCAGCCCGTATGTATCGGGACCTGGACTTGTTGGAGCCCGCCTGACGCCATTCTCGCCAGTTGGTGATTTTGCGCCGCCGGCGCTGGCAGGGGCCTCACCGAACGATGGTTTTTCGCTATACGGCGACGATGCTGAATACCGCCTGCGCCTGTTCACATCAGGCGGATTTTCACCCGATGGAGTCAGCGGTTTTCTGGCGACGGACTTTGAAAAGTTCTTTCGCCTGCATGCCGTCGATGCGAGCGGACAGTCGGTGACGATCGACAAGACCGGGCAGGTTTACGACCTTGGAGCGGGGACCGTGCAGGTCATCGGGTTGGCAGAAGTCGGGCCACCCACAACTGGCGAACCGGACCGCACTTATGACGCTGAGGATCACGACAACTACTTCGATATCATCCTGAAAGGCGATCAAGCCGCGATTCGTTTGCTGCAATCGGTCGAAATTCCGACATCCACCGAACCGGGCTACAGCGATATCTACAATCCCGGCGGACCGGGGCGGACACCAATTCCCGGCGTCATTTATACGGAGCCAGCCGCTCCACAGACGTTTGCTATCAATCAGGCACTCGATGAATCCGGCACCGTTTCGTATGCGTCTCAGGATTTCGCGAATTACGACCTCGACGACGATCTGCCCGTAGTTTTCTGGCTTAACGATTCCTCCGGCCCCGGTCGCCTGACTGCCAGCTCGAACGAGACCAACAGTCTGCTCGCCGCCGGTCTCACACTGAAGTCAATTCCGTTCGCCAACGAGGCGGCTCGCCCCGGCGTTTCAGACATTGACGCTTTTTTCAATTCCGTAACTGGCGACCGTATTTACACACTGGATGCTGTCGAGTCGTTGCAGCTCGCAAGCAGCGATGCCTGGCAGCACATAGGCCGGGTGTTTGGAGCCTTCGACCGAAGCTGGCCTGGTGCCGAACCCGTGTACCGCTTTCTGGACTCGACAACAGGCTGGCACGTGTTCAGCCCGAATCTGAACGATGCGTTGCAGGCAGAGGGAATTGAGTATCAGGGCATCGGGTGGTACGCCGCTTCGTTCGTTCCAGTTCCACAGGAAGTCCGTTTCGACCGCTCTGACGAATTGCTCGTAACTGACGCCTTGGCCTCTGGCGGAATGTTGTCAATCAACGGCTCTGGAATGCTGCGTCTGGAAGCAGGAGGCAGTTTCACACAGGGGATCATAATTCGTGACGGTCGCCTGCAGGTTAATGGAAGTCTCTCCGGCGGACCGCTTACTGTTGAACGGGATGGAGTTTTGTCTGGCAAGGGTGTCATCAGCAATGAGGTCACGGTGTCCGGAAGGCTCGCTCCCGGGCAGTCTCCCGGCACGATGACGTTTCTCTCGTCGGTCGACATGGCGGTGGATGGCGTTCTGGAAATCGAACTTCGATTCGCCCTTGCTCTATTAGGCGGATCGTTTCACCGACCCTTGCCGCTGCCGCGAGTGCTTGCTTTCGCGACAGCGTTCCTAGACCTCGCTGGAACTGCCGACCGCAATATCTGAAGACGACAAGGAATCGCCCACTTCGTTTGTCTTGTCTGATGCTTGCCACTGTTTCTGCTCCTTCCGCGAATGAGGGTCAGTCGCGGTCTAACCTACTGAGGATCGACCTCAGTATTATTCCCAGCAGTCAAGGGCTTGCGCGAGAGATGCAAGTGCCATCCGAGCGCCCTGTTGTTGCGCATTTGTTGCGCCGAGAGCACGAGGCATAAAAAAAGGACTCACGTCTGATTGACGTAAGTCCTTATCTGGTAAGAGCGGAG
>CALSLT010000044.1 GCA_943787265.1 uncultured Planctomycetaceae bacterium
ACTTACGACCAGTTTCAGCAGAGGGCGCTTTCGCTGGTCTCTTCTCAGCGAACCCGGGGAAGCCCTCGATCTCAGCCGCGAATCCGACAAACTGAGAGACACCTACGGTCGTCATCTATTCGGACAGTCGACTTTGATGGCACGACGTTTGATCGAAGCCGGTTCGCGATTTGTGACCGTTCATTACGACTGCGTGGATGGCTACTCGTGGGATTCGCATCGCAACAGCGATGACGTGAAGAAAAACCTGCTGCCGACAATGGATGCGGCACTGTCAACGCTACTGACCGACCTCGATGATCGAGGATTGCTCGACGAGACACTCGTTGTGTGCATGGGTGAGATGGGACGAACGCCCAAAGCAAACGCAAGCTGGGGGCGCAATCATTGGAGCACGCTGTTTCCCGCTGTGCTGGCCGGAGCGGGCATCCAGCGAGGCGGTCTGTTCGGCGAAACCGATCGTGATGCAGCTTACGCGGTGACGCCGCCGGTTAGCCCCGAAGATTTGGCGGCGACGATTTACCACGCGCTCGGCATTGATCCGGAATTGCGGGTGCCCGATCCACAGGGCCGTCCGACACACGTCGTTGATGGTGGTACACCGCTGACGGAACTCTTTGCTTAACTCGACGCCGCCCCCGTTATAGGCGATTGAGACCGTTCAAGGCTGCGACGCGATAAGCTTCGGCCATCGTTGGATAGTTGAACGTGGTCTGCGTGAAGTATTCCAGCGTGTTGTGCGGAGCGGGCATTGACATGATCGCCTGCCCGATGTGGATGATCTCGGAAGCGCTGGTGCCGAAGCAGTGAATGCCCAGAATTTCCAGAGTATCCCTGTGGAATAACAGCTTCAGCATCCCAACCGGTTTGCCGACGATCTGTGCTCGCGCCAGGTTCTTGAACATCGAATGGCCGACTTCGTACGGGATCCGGGCTTCCGTGAGTTCCTTCTCGGTCTTGCCCAGCGAGCTGATTTCCGGAGTCGTGTAGATGCCGGTCGGTATGTCGGCCATGCAGAAATCTTCGCAGTCACTGTCACCCAGGTGTCGAGCCGCGAATCTTCCCTGGATATACGCGGCACTGGCGAGTGCTGGCGGACCGATGACATCTCCGACAGCGTAGATGTTTGGTGTCGCTGTCTGAAAATTCGAATTGACGGGAATCTGGCCGCGATGGTCAGCTTCCAGGCCAACGTTTTCCAGCCTGAGTGTTTCGGTGTTGCCTGATCGTCCATTTGCCCAGAGCAACGCGTCTGACTTCAGTTGCTTGCCGGATTTCAGGTGGACGACCACGCAGTCGTCTCGTGGTTCTACCTTTTCGAACGACTCGCTATGGCGGAGCCGGATTCCCGTATCACGCATTCGATAGCTCAGAGCGTCGATGATTTCGTCATCGAGGAACTCGAGAAGTTTGTCTCGCGTGTTGACGAGGTTCAGTTTCACATCGAGGTTGCGGAACATCGTTGCGTATTCACATCCGATGACGCCGGCGCCGTAGATCGTCATTGATCGTGGAGTGTCGTCAAGATCGAGAATCGTATCGCTGTCGAAGATTCGTGGGTGAGTGAAGTCGATACTGGCTGGCCGATAAGGCCGAGAACCTGTTGCGATGACGAATGATTTTGCCGAGAGAATGTGCTGGCGTCCGCCCGAAAGATCGACAACGACGGATTCAGAGTCTCGGAATGTCGCATCCCCGTGAAAGACGTCGACATCGTTACGGTCGTAAAAGCTTCGTCGCATGCCGACTTGCTTTTCGATAACTGACGCCGCTCCCCGTCGTAGATCTTTGAATCCGAGTTGGATCGAGATTCCCGCCTCGCGGAAGTAGCGATTGGCGTTGACTTCTGTTAGTCGGGAAATCGCTGAGCGAAGCGACTTGCTTGGTATTGTGCCAACGTGTGTGCAGTTGCCACCGATCAGGGATTGCCTCTCGACGACGGCCACATGCTGGCCCTGCTTGGTGGCTTCCATGGCGGCGCCTTCGCCGCCCGGGCCTGTTCCGATCACGACGAGGTCGTACCGCGACTCTTCGATTTCTCCCACGTCCTTCGCTCCACTGAAAATCGTTGCAGACCGGCTGCTGCGCCGCGCGGCTGATCTGCGACATCACTTATCTAGAAATCTCACTTGCTGACGCGTGGTCAGTTTCGTTGAGTGACGACCGAAAGGCCATCGTCCATGACGAGCTGTGATGCCTGGCCGCGATCTTCCAACTGTTTCATAACGGCTTGGGCCGCTTCCAGAGTCTGGCAACGCTTGACCAGACGGTAGCTGTGCCAGCCACTGAGGTGTGGTTCGACTGTCGTTGTGCGTTCTACTTCGACCGCGTCTGGAGTTGCTACGTTCGTGACCATTCCATCGGACCTTGGGAATTAAGTTTGGACGAGAGTCAGTTTGCGAGAAAGGAATTTCTACCGCCACCAACCGACCACTGGGTTCTTTCAGAAATGATCGGCATCAACGATTGTGTCGGTCCAGGATTCTCGTGAGTTTTGGCTAAAGTTGGACGGGAAACGCCCACAATGCGGGGAGCCGTGCGTTCGTCGGAATCCTGGACATCGGAATTTCCTCAGTGGCTACCAGGATGCGGCTGAAAGCGAAGCCGCTCGTGCAAAAAAGAAAGCCGCGACTTCCGAAGAAGACGCGGCTTTCTTATGTCAAATCTCTCGACGAATGCGACGGCAGAGTCGCTTGAAGAATGGCGGAACGCGGTAGTGCCAGGCACTCACCGTTGGTCGTCCGAGCCAGTCGATTGGGTTTGGAACCTCCGTCGGATTTCAAGAAGAGAGATTTGATTTTCGCCATAAGTCAGTGCTGCATTCATCGGCACTCGACAGACTCGTTGATTGTCGAATTTCGAGCTGCATCTGATTATTGGGCACATCTTCGAATCAGGCTAGACGCCTTTCGAAAAATGGCCATTCGAGCGAGATTTCGCTCCTGCCTGGAACGTTTTTTATGGCGTTCGCGACGGAATTTGACTCATGCAGCGAGGGTGAACCGGGTCTCGTAAGCGACGGAGCCATTGAGGCACCGGCGGATTTTGCACAGAGTCTGAGATTAGCTCGATGGGATCCAGGGACCGTTTAGCGTCCAGCGATCAGCATTTTCGAGGGTGGCAGCGATGCAGTCTCAATCTGACCAGAAGCCTGCTCAACCGAAGTCTGTGGCTCGGTCTGGGAGTCCGCAAACTCTTTGCCACAATGCGGGCAACTGGCGATGTGTTGACGAATCTGGGCGGATTTCTCGTCGTCCAGCTCGCCGCTACGAAAGGCTGCTGCATATTGGGCGACTTCGGAACAACATACTTCGCCGAACTGGTACTCGCCTTCCGGGACGTTGGCTTGCCGAGGAGTAGTTGGGTCGGCAGAGGTGCCGGGCAGCGAGAACCAGATTCCCGCTCCGATCAGCAAAGATGCGGCGACGGCTGAAATTTTTATTGAAACAGCCAGTTTCTGCTGACGCGCCAAGCGGTCAACCATTCCCGAAATCTCTCCGCCTGGGCATTCAACCCATCCGGATTCGTCAGGACTGCTGCCTGTTGTTGGTTCGGTATTTTCAGTCATTGCCAGGGCCTCGTTGAGAGACAAGCGACGTCAATGTGCCTCGTCGGCTGTCTTTAGATTATCAGCGCTCCTGAGGCAATGGTTTGTGAGATGTCAGACAAACTTCGATTTTTACGTAAGCTCGGTCCCGCTGTCTTCGGAGAATTCAGTAAATGGCTAACTCACCCAATGATGGATCGTCAGCACTCCATTCGGTTAGACGTTAGCCCAATCTGTTGATTGCTGCAAAAGTCGTGTCACGACAGTGCATGATTCTGCACTCTGCACCGCGAACGAGAAAGCCCCGGTCGCAGAGGGCGGCCGGGGCTGGGAATCGTTTAAGCGAAACTGTTGGTTCAGACTTAGTACTCTCGCTTCTTCGTGATTCCCGGCATCGGAATCGGATACTTGCCATCCTTCAATTGGATCGGCGGTGTACCTTCGAACGAAAGATTCGCCAGATCAGGAGCGAACTCGTGATCGTGTTTCATCATTTCGTCCATGGTGATCTTCCGGCCGGTGTGAGCCGCCATGCGTCCCATTGATGTCACAATACTTGCCATCGCTCCGCGTTCGACTTCGTTGTACGGAAGGTCTTCCCGAACGGCGTGAATCATGTCGTCCCACTCGACCTGGTACGGATTCGGTTCCGGTTGCGGGTAGGCCCACACCAGATCGTCCTTGACGAAATTCTGCCCTTTGTAGATTCGGCTTCGAGCCGGCAGGTGGCCGCGTGACGAAAACACTGCCGAGCCCTTCGAACCATGCACGTAGGTCGCAAAGTCCTGATGACATCCGGGGATCGTGCGGCCGTCAACGAACAGTTTGGTTCCGTCGGCAAAGGTGTACTCGATCGAGTAACTGTCAAAGTTCTGATCGATCGCCGGGTCACCCTTCTTGTCGAATCGGTAGTGCCGACCGCCAGTGGCCTGAGCCGAAACCGGCCACGCACCTTTCGCCCAGCAGCCTTCGTCGATGTTGTGAATCAGGAAGTCGCTGACAGCTCCACCACTCAGCCACAGGAATCCGTGGAAGTTTCGGATCTGCCATTCCAGCTCGTTTGTGCCTTCCGGAGCCGGGCCGACTGCCGCAGAACCCGTTGGGCCCGCCATGCGGTATGCCCGAAGCGTAAGCACGTCCCCGATCTCGCCAGAGTGGATTCGGTCGGCAAGTTCTCCACGTGCTTTACAGTGCCGACACATCAGGCCAACGCCGACTTTCAGATTTTTTTCCTGAGCCTTCTTGCCCAGTTCGATCATTCGCCCGGTGGTCGGAGCGTCGATGGTGACTGGCTTTTCCATGAAGACGTTGAGGCCACGCTCGATGGCATAACTGAAATGCAACCAGCGGAAGGCCGGAGGCGTTGTCAGGATCACGATGTCACCAGG
This sequence comes from uncultured Planctomycetaceae bacterium, assembly GCA_943787265.1. Lineage (GTDB taxonomy): Bacteria > Planctomycetota > Planctomycetia > Planctomycetales > Planctomycetaceae > JABMPE01. The sequence continues at coordinate 4,936 of CALSLT010000044.1, forward strand.
GTTCAGGCAGTCCATCGCTTTTTTGTAAGCATCGAATCCGAGGAACTTTCGCTCGTCCGGGACATCCACTTTTTCTTTGAACCGGTTGCTCAGTCCAACAAAACTCTGATGTTGACGATCTTCGAAAACGTCACCCATTGCGACAAGTTTGATCGGGCCGTTGTCGACGGACAAGGCGTTCGATGCCGCTCCTGTTCCGCGTCCACCACACCCGACGAGTGCCAGTTGGATGGTGCTGTCTGAAGCCGCGTGGACATGCGAGCCAGCAGCTCCGACAAGAGCAGCGGCGCCAGCGATGCGGCCGGAGTCTTTCAGAAAATCGCGACGCGACGATGAAGATTTAATCGGAGTATCGCTCATGGCGGAAACCCTTGTTGGGAAATCAGAAGTAGTAGGGTGGGCACTGCCCACCGTGTCAAAGAATCGGGTGGGCTGTGCCCACCCTAAGTCACTCTGCGTCTCAACTATTTCTTTTTGTATTTGAATTCGGTGTGGCAGGCTTTGCATGAAGCGGTGATGCCTGTGATGGATTCTCGAACTCCGGCGGCATCTTTCTTGGCTGCTGCCTGCAATCCAGAAGCGGTCGCCTTGCGGAGAATTTCGCAGGCGTCAGCCCAGGTCTTGTCCGGGCAACGATCGTCTTCCATCATCGTGTAGCTTGACTCGTTGAGCAGAGCAATGCTGGTCGTCAGGGACTTCCAGCCGTCTTCGCCTTCCGGAGTCTTCTCGCCGCCGACGTGCCCCTGAACAGCGACCAGTTGAGGCTTCACCAGCCCAGACATCAGTTGAGCAGTCGTCATCGGTCGAGACTTGCCCTTCTTCTGAGCCGTCACCTGTGATGATGACAGGGTAAAAGCAAGACCTGAGAGGGCGATGATTCCAGTAGCGAAGGCAATTGACTTTTTCACGGGAAGGCTCCTGATTGCAGTGAGAGTTTGGTTGGGTGGGACAACAGATTTAGAGTCACGCATTGTGGTGAATTGATTTCCGTACGGAAACCGCACGGGCAGAATTCGATCATCGCCAGCCGCTGGTTCATTGTTGAGCAAAGAGCGTTCTTTCAGGATGCTACTCTCAGTGGAGTGCCGTTTACCGCTCACTTGGAGTTGAAACTCGAAATATGACTGACGTGACTACTGGACTTCCAATCGTAATTGGATCCCGTTCGCCTCGACGATTGGAACTGTTGCAGTTGATTGCTGATCCCAGTCGACTGGTTGTTCTGCCCCCACGCGACGCCGACGAACCAGGCTTCGACGGCCTGGTCGAGATGGCGGAGTTCGAAGCCCGCTGCCACGAGATTGTCGAACTGAAACGCCAGGACGTGATCAGGCAACTCGCCGAGGGAACACGGCCAACTGCGACGGAGCAAGGCTGCGTCGTCGTTTGCGCGGACACGACGGTCATCGTCAAAGATCAGTCAGGAAAGTTGCTGGCACTCGGTCAGCCGAACGAACAAAGCGACTGGCAAACCGAGGTCCGTGGCTGGTTCCGTGATTACCTGGCCGGTCAAACTCACTTCGTCCTGTCAGCCGTGTCTGTTTCGTTGTGCAGCGAAACAGGGAATGTGGGCAGAACGTTGAAACAGTCGTGTGTGACCAGCGTCACGATGCGTGACGACATCGACGAGTGGCTGGACTGGTACATCGCCACTGGCGAGCCACTCGGCAAAGCCGGTGGATACGCCATCCAGGGAGCCGGCAGCGTCATGGTGACCAAAGTCGAAGGCAGCTACAGCAACGTCGTCGGGCTACCGATCGAAAATACCGTTGAAATGTTGAGGCAGATTGGTGCGTTACCGTCATGAATGAGTTTGACGGTCGAGCATCCTTCTGAGTGTCTGTGCCTGAATTCTTCTGATGATGGCGAAATCGCTTTGCGGGGACGTTGCTTAGGCGAGAATGTCGTGCACGACGTTTCCGTGGACATCGGTCAGGCGGAAGTCGCGGCCTTGATGACGGTAGGTCATTCGTTCGTGGTCGACTCCCAACTGATTCAGAATTGTTGCGTTGAGATCGTGGATGTGGACCGGGTTCTCGGCGATGTTGTAGCTGAAGTCGTCGGTCTCGCCGTAGACCGTGCCACCTTTGATGCCCGCTCCGGCCATCCACTTTGTGTAGCAGCGCGGATGGTGATCGCGGCCGTAGTTTGATTTGGTCAGGCCGCCCTGACAGTAGATTGTGCGGCCGAACTCTCCGCCCCAGACGACCAGCGTATCTTCCAGCAAGCCTCGCTGTTTCAGATCCTGGACAAGGGCATAGCACGGTTGATCGATGATTCCACATTGCCGACGGATGTCGCGCGGCAGGTTGCCGTGCTGATCCCACTGGCGAATGAACACCTGCGAGAATCTGACTCCGCGTTCAGCCAGTCGGCGGGCGAGAAGACAGTTCGCCGCAAACGTGCCGGGCTTCGTGACGTCCGGTCCGTACATGTCGAGAGTTTCTTTTGTCTCGCCGGAGATGTCGGTCAATTCTGGAACTGACGTCTGCATCCGGTACGCCATTTCGTATTGGGCGATGCGAGACTGGATTTCCGGATCGCCGACTTCGTTGAAGCGTTCGCTGTTCAGCTTGCTCAGCTCGTCCAGCATCCGTCGGCGCATGGCCGTCGACATGCCGTCGGGATTCGACAGGTAGAGCACAGGGTCGCCTGTCGATCTCAGACTGACCCCTTGATGTCGTGTTGAAAGGAAGCCCGCTCCCCACAATCGCGAGTACAACGCCTGGCCGCCGAAGTTTCCGTTGACTGTCGAGTGAAGGACGACGAATGCTGGAAGATTCTGATTCATGCTCCCCAGACCGTACGACATCCACGCACCAGTACTAGGTCGGCCGGGCAGTTGACTACCGGTCTGGATGTAGGTGATGGCTGGGTCGTGATTGATCGCTTCCGTATGAACGGTCTTGATGACGGCCAGATCGTCGACCATCTTTGCGGTGTACGGCAGGATTTCGCTGACTCGTGTGCCGTTGTCGCCGTGCTGGCCGAACTTGAACATCGACGGAGCAATTGGAAAACGCTTCTGGCCCGAAGTCATCGTGGTGATGCGCTGACCGTTGCGGACGGAATCCGGCAGGTCTTTGTCGAACCAGTCCTGCATCTTTGGCTTGTAATCCCACATGTCGAGCTGCGATGGCGCGCCGGACATGAAGAGGTAGATCACTCGCTTCGCTTTGGGAGCGAAGTGGGGAATGCCAGGGATTCCGTTGCCCTTTGTCGCCGTGGCTGATGACTTGGCGGCAAAAACGTCCGGATTCACGATCGACGCCAGAGCCGCCGCACCAATGCCGGTCGCCGAACGTCCAAAGAAATGACGACGCGTTTCAACGAGTGCCGCTTCACGAAGTGGATTCATTGCATTTTGCCTTGAAGTAATCAATGCGTGGGTGCTCGGTGAATTTTGGGATCAACCTTTGGTAACTGACTCGCTCAGGTTAAGCAGGAGATGAGTCACCATCGTCCAGGCAGCCAGGTCGTTTGCGTCGAGCTGTTCGTTACGCGGAGACTCGCCCGCTGATAACAGCTTTGTCGCGGCATCCGGACTCTTTCGAAATTCGCTGAGATACTCGGTCAGCAGAGTGGTCAAAGACTGCATCTCAGCGGCGTTCGGTTTTCTCGCCATGACGGAACGAAACGCGAATGTGACTCGCTCTTCGACGCTGGTGCCGCCTTCGCTGACCACTCGTTCCGCAAATTTTCGAGCGGCTTCGACGTACTGCACGTCGTTCATCAGGACAAGTGCCTGCAACGGCGTGTTGGTCCGTGCTCGTCGAACTGCGCAGGTTTCGCGATTCGGCGCGTCAAACGTTGCCATCGATGGTGGCGGGACCGTGCGTTTCCAGAACGTGTACATGCTGCGGCGAAAGAGCTTGTCGCCTTTATCCTGCACAAAGACGGACGTATTGCTTCCCCCGAAACCGACGGGCTTCCACAAGCCGGCTGGTTGATACGGCTTGACGCTCTTGCCGCCGATTTGGTCGATCAGCAATCCGCTAACAGCCAGAGCCTGATCTCGGATGGTCTCAGCGTCGAGCCGAAATCTTGGACCGCGGGCGAGCAATCGATTCTCCGGATCAGCGGCCAGCTTGTTGGGACTCACGCGGGAAGACTGCTGGTAGGTCGCGGACATTATGATCTGTTTCAGGCACCGTTTCACGTCCCAGCCTGATTCGACAAAGTCGATGGCGAGCCAGTCAAGCAGTTCAGGATGCGACGGCTGTTCGCCCTGCACGCCGAAGTCCTCCGCCGTTTTTACGAGCCCCGTGCCGAAGAACTGCTGCCAGAATCGGTTAACCGTTACTCGCGAGGTGAGTGGATGACTTGGCTGAACCAGCCACTGTGCGAGTCCCAATCGATTTGCTGGAGCATCCTTAACTGGCGGAGCAATCCACTCAGGAATCGCCGACGAAACTTTGTCACGTTTCTCGGTGTACTGTCCTCGTTCGAGGATGAAGGCCTGGCGTGGTTCCTTACGATCTTCCATGACGAGCGTTGCCGGAATTGCTTTCTCCAGATCGGCCAATTGCTTCTTCAGCGTCGCCTGAGACTTCAACGGTTCAGCCAACATCGCTCGCGAATCCGGATGCACATTCTGGACGTAGTGACGAGTTAACTGCTTTGTCTGGGCCTCGGTTCGTTTTGCTTTCTCGATGTCTAGCAGTTTTTGAATCGCGGCTGGGAGTGCAGGTTGCTTAACTTTCTTCCGGAATTGCTCCCACGCAAACAGCGAACGCTTTTGATGATCGGACAACGATCTTGAGGTGACGCCGGCTGTGTCCCAGTGAACGGTCCCTCCGACTTGTGTGAACGCCCAGCCGTTCAGCTCGGAACCAGCCTTCAGACCAACGACGGCTGCGTCCACTTCAAGGCGAACCCAATTTCCAAGTTCTGGCAGTTTGCCGATCAGCTTGTTGGACGTATTGTTTCTCCCGGCTCCGAAAGCCTTATCGGCTCCCCACGAGGCTCGATGTTCCCAGGAACCATCGTTGAACTGAAGCTGGATTGTTTGCGGAGGATTCTTCGGATCAAGGAATACCCATGCCACGAGTTTCGCATTTTCGCCGAGTTTCAATTTGGGATTTGCCCCGGTAAAGAAGTGCTGCGTAATCCCGTCACCCTCGCCGGTGCGAACTGTCGACTTCTTGCCGCTATGCACCGGGTGATCGGGGGCTCCCACAAACAGCCACGGCGGATTGCCGTTGCCTTGAGCGTTGGCGCTCGCCGGAAGTTCATCATCAATCCAGACCAGCGTTTCTTCACTCAACTCACCGAGTGGTTCCGTTGGTTTCGGATCGGTGTATTTGAAGTCAGCGAGAATCTTTTCAATTTGTTTGTTCGTCGCGGCGAGGTCCGTCGTGTACTGCTTCTTTTGCGCAATCTGCTCATTGGACGGAACCTGCACACTTGGCGGAGGCAACAAAGCGTTGCCGTCCATCGCCCGTTCGGTGAGGCTGAAGTAGTACGAAAAGAGCTGGTAAAACTCTTTCTGCGTTAGCGGGTCGAACTTGTGATCATGGCAGGCCGCGCAGCCAGCGGTCAGTCCCAGCCAGACGGTCGCGGTTGTCTCAACCCGATCGACGGCGTACCGCATGTAATACTCGTCGTCGATCGAACCGCCTTCGCTCGTCGTGACGTTGCAGCGGTTGAATCCGGTGGCAACTCGTTGCTGCAGAGTGGGCTCGGGCAGAAGGTCGCCAGCTAGCTGCTCGATCGTGAATTCGTCAAACGACTGGTTGCGATTGAATGATTCAATCACCCAGTTGCGGTACAGCCAGATGGATCGTTCATTGTCCAGATGCAGGCCGTGCGTATCGCCATACCTGGCCGCGTCGAGCCAGTATCTCGCCATGTGTTCGCCATACTTATCGGATGCGAGCAGCCGATCGACAACGCGTTCGAATGCCTGCTCAGATTTGTCGGCCAGAAAATCATCGATCTCTTTAATCGTTGCCGGTAGTCCCGTCAGGTCGAGCGTCGCTCGACGGATTAGCGTTTCCTTTGACGCTCGATCTTCTGGCGTCAGTTTCGCGGCGGCAATCCGAGTATTCACGAAATGGTCGATCCGACTATTCGCCTGCCACTTTTTGACCGATTCCGGCGTCGACGGTTTTGTCGGAGGTTGAAACGCCCAGTGGCCGGACCATTCCGCACCACTATCAATCCATTTTCTGATCAACTCGATTTGCTTCGTCGTCAATTTCTTACCGGAATCCGGCGGCGGCATTTTGAGATCGGAATCGGTCGTGGCAATCCGTTTGAAGAGTTCGCTCTGGCTACTCTTTCCTGCCACGACCGCAGTCTGACCGGAATCAAGTTTAGCGATCGCCGTCTCATGCCGGTCCAATCTCAAGTCGGACTCACGGTTGGCCTCGTCAGGGCCGTGGCACTTGAAGCAGTTGTCAGACAGAAGCGGCAGAATGTCGCGACTGAAATTGATGTCGTCATCCGCGGCTGAAACGCTGCAGGTTGCAGCGAAAACAAGCAGAAACGTGGAGAGCGTTTTTTGATTCGTCATGCGAAGGTCAAATACCAGCAAACTAAAGTGAGCCGAACGCGTTTGCGTCAGGCCGGATATAGAAGCAGGCCGAGGCCCAGGACTTTCACCCGCGGCTCTCGGCCTTCTTCAGATTTCAAGTTGAAACTAAACCGCGGAAAAGATCGAATTCTGAACTACGCCGGTGCTGTCTGCGAATGAGTCTCGTTCGATCTTCATTGACCGCAGAATGCTGAGGTAAACATTCGACATCAGCGTCTCACCGTCTCGCCAGTACGAGCCATGCTTCAATCCCATGTTTGAACCACCGGCGAGTAGCGTTGGGAGATTTCTTGGATTGTGAGTCGTGCTGGCACCGCTGCCGAACAGGACGATGCTGTTATCCAGCAGGCTGCCATCACGATCTTTGTAAGACTGCAGCTTCTGGAAGAAGTACGCCAGTTGCTCACTGAGGAATCGGTCGTACTTCGCGAAGTCCAACTGTCCGTCTTTGTCACCAGCGTGCGACAGGCTGTGGTGAGTCCGGCTGAGGCCGAGCTTTAGCGGGAACGTATCGCTGATGCCCATGCCGTCTTCGCGGTTCAGCATGAAGGCGACTGAGCGAGTGATGTCAGCATCAAACGCCAGCGCGATCAGGTCGAACATGTTGCGGTAGTACTCAGCCGGTTCGCCTTCTGGCGTAACGTCCAGATTGAGGTGCGAGTAGTCCTGCTCCTTGACCGGAATGTCGATCCACTTTTCAGACGCGATCAGACGAGACTCGACTTCGTTCAGCGAGGTCAGGTATTGGTCCATTTTCTGCTTGTCAGACTTGCCAAGCTTTCGATTGAATGTCTTTGCATTTTCCAGCACGGCGTCAACCAGTTTGAGTCGTTTCTTCAGGCTGTCGCGTTTTGATTCCAGCGAGGCTCGGTCACCACGGAACAGTCGATCGAAAACTCGCCGAGGGTTGTTCTCAGCGGGGATCGGTTTGCCTTCCAGGCTGTATGAGATCGTACCGGTTCTTGACAGGAAACCCGTTCCGGCGTCGATCGACAGTACCAGCGATGGTTGTCGGCAATGCTGTTTGGTGTGCAACGCAACGATCTGGTCGAGTCCGACCGAGTTGTATTTCCCCGGCTTTGAATTGTGCAGCGGAGCACCGGTCAACCACATATCCGAGCAGACGTGCGGATCAGCCTTCGGGCCGCTTGAGTGGTAGAGGCCGCCCATAAAGCTGAGGTGATCACGAAAACCGGCCAACGGTTCGGTCGACTTACCAAAAACAAATTTGCCGTCTTCTTCGGCTGTCGGAAACCAGTGCCACTCCGGAATCGCGTTCTTCTGATTCGGCAACGACATGCCGTTGGCCGTGTACATCGCACAGAACCGGCGAGGAGTTTGCTCGGCGACTTCAGATCCCATCGCGTCGAGAACTGGCAGAGCCAGTGAGGCTCCAGCGAGCCCTTTAAGAACGGCACGGCGATCAAGTTGAGTGGAGTTGGCCATGAGGAATTCCGGGTGGGTAAGGTGGAACTCGTGAGGGAGGGTATGACTCAATCATCGGCAGCGGGTGGCAGGCTACTTCTCAAGAAACATTTTGCTGTTCACCACAAAACGAATCATATCCTGCATTCGGTAGCCACCGGCCCTCAATCCTACCCCGTTTTCCTTCAGGAACTCAATCTCGTTGTAGGTCAGGCTGCGACCAATCGCGTACGCCGACAGATGTTTCAGCAAACTGAACGCAACCTGATCAATCCGATCTTCCGCAAGATACGTCTTCAACGCGTTCAAATCGGCAATCTCGGTTTCATCCGGCAGTGTCGAACTGGCGTCAATCTTTTCATCGCGTTTCAACAGCCCACCGGCGTCGAAGTGTTCGAACGGAATCCCCCACGGATCAATTCCTTCGTGACACTTCGCACACCCCGGCTGATTGCGATGCTGCTCCAGCTTCTGACGAAGTGTCGGCTTCGAATTTTCCTCAGGCAGCGCCGGGACATTCGGTGGAGGATCGTCCGGCGGTTCGGCGATGATCTTTCGAGCCAGCCAGGCACCTCGCTTCACGGGGTTGGATTCTCGTCCGTCGGACAAACCGGCGAGGATTCCGGCGTTGGTTAAGACGCCTCCGAGATTCTTGCGGTCATGCGGAATGGCGACGAAGTCGAAACCCCGCTCCGTCCTGTCTCCGAGGTCGTAGTAGCTTGCAACGACTTCGTTGGCGACGATGAAGTCTGCTTGAACGAGGTCCCGCAATGGACGGTTCTGCCGAATGAGATATTGAACAAGCTGCACCGGTTCATCGCGCAACTGCCTCTTCGTGTCACGAGTTAACTTCGGGTATTGCCTGCGGTCGATCTCGACGACTTCAAACTTGTCAAGCTGCAGCCACTGCGAAACGAACTCGCTGGTGAACTGTTCGAACTGCGGGTCGCCGATCATTCGCTCAATTTCCGCATCGATCGAGTCGTGCAACTTGTTGCTGGTCGCCAGTTCTCGGATTTGCTCGTCCGGCGAAGCGTTCCACAAAAAGTACGACAACTTCGAAGCGAGTTCGTACTCGTCAAGAAGTTCGCCGTCCGGGCTGCTGCTGTTTTCAGTCAGAAACAGGAACTGCGGAGAAGTCAGTGCGACAAGAAGTGCATCCTTCACACTTTCCGTAAAATTCTGTGATTCTGAAAACGAACTTTCATAAACGGCGAACAGGGATGCGGCTTCCACATCCGAAACAGGTCGACGAAACGCGCGAGTCGCAAAGTTTCGAATAACCTCTTTCGCATAAGCAGGCTGATCGTCTTTGTGATTCGAGTCGATAAAGATCCGCTGGTGAGTCGCCGGCGGCCAGGTCTCGTAGTAAGGACCTTCGAACTCGACAGACCGGACCAGCATTCGCGGCATGTCGCGACCATCGGTGTACTCACTGCGGACGCCGATCTCGCGGACGCCGGCCAGGTAGTTGTCGTTTTCTTTCTGCACGTCCGGACTGGGGAAGTTGCCGATCGCCCCTTCAAAGACGTAAGTCGTGAGGTCAGTGCCGGATACCGTCTGAGCCTTCCCAACCTGAGTCAGCGTGCTGCCACAGTCACGCCGCAATCCAACGTGAACTCCGAGTCGTGGCACGCGTTGCTCGAACGTTGCAAATTGTTGGCCAGATTCAGATGCCTCATCAACACGGCTGAAGACGATGTGATGAGGATTTGCAGCTCCGCCGTATTTGCTGGTGACTTCAACCTCTCCGGCCGGCAGCCGCACCGTCAGGAAGGCTGGCTGATGCAGAGTGCCCGCGAAATGCCTCTCGCCTATTTGAAGATTGAGAGACTTGGGTTTCTCTGGCGGAGGCGGTTGGACGAACTTTCGTCCGGGCTCGATCAACGCCTGCAGTTCGGAAATTTCCAGGGCACGACGGAAGAAATGCACCTCATCAATTTCGCCCTTGAACTGCTGAGCGTCCTGAATCCGACCGATGTGCAGGGCGACGGCGGGGTTGTCTAGGTTAGTCGGAGCAACGGTTCCGGCAGCGACTTTGTAGCCGTTGACGAACAATTCCGTCTGCTCTGATCCGCGTCGGACGACAGCCGCTACGTGCTGCCATTTGTTCTTTCGAATGATGCCTGCCCGCGTGGCAACCGTGCCGTTCGGCTGGTTTGCCGGATTGACCGTTTCGATACGCAGCACGCCGCGGTTATTCGGCATGTCAAAATACCAGCCGTGCGTCCAACTGTATTTCCCCAGGCAGAAGATGCCGCTTTGACGCAGTTCGTGCGGACGTATCCAGGCGGCGATTGTGAAGTCACCCTCGCCCACGTTCATCGATTCGTCGCGAGAAATGACGACGGCATCGCCATTTCCATCCAACGAAATCGCCTGGCCGAACGGCGACTTCACAAACTTCGCATCACCGACAAGTTGGCCTTCTTGCTTGAGACTCTCCGGACGCGAAGTCGTGTCCCCATTGAGTGACCAGGCTCCGGCAAGTTTCTCGGAAAGTCGCGAAGCATCGGAAGGAACAGTTTCGTCGTGAGGTGCCTCGAGAAAAACGCCGGCCTGATAAATGCCAGCTGCCTTAACATTCAAAGTCTGCGTGGAATCGAGGTTGCTGATGGTTAATGACTCCGCAGCCGACTGATCGACAGGTTTAACGCCCGGCTCCAACAGCAGTCCATCGTCGTACTTCGCGGCTTTCACCGTCACGCGAAATTGTCCGTGGTCCGGTAATTCTCGCAGCGAGACTTTGAAGTTGGCCTGCGGTCCGTACGTGCTCTCAACCTGAAAGAGTTCGGCACTCGGCACCGACGGCCTCAGCAGCAACCCCTCCGGAACCGTCTGGTACGCAAGCCCTTTGGGATATCCATCCTTGCCGCGGACGCAGGCAAACACCGAGTGATAAATGCTGACGTAATCTCTCCAGCCGCGAACTGTCGAGTTTCCCTGGTAACCCTCGTTGAATCGGTACTTAGTCCGCATGAAGAACGGATCAAAGTCGAAAGGTTTCTCTGCCGTGAGTTGAGTCACCACGAAATCCTGGTTCGGCAGGAGTCGATTCAACGCACCTAGGATCAGCCGCTCGGGAAACGGCTTCGGATTGATGCCCGCTCCGAGTTCCATTCGAAAGTTCTGAATCGAGGGCTTCGCATCAACATCGACGATGCACCGGTCCAACGCCTTCTCGGCGACGTCGAAGTAAGCCTCTATCAGAAGAGGTGACAACTCCATCGTCTGACCGTTGTTGAGAAACCCATCCTTCGATACCCCGTCGGCAGGCAGGACGTCAGCAAGATTGTCCTCAAGCCCCAGGAGATCTCGCAGCGTGTTCCGATACTGAGCGACCGTCAGCCGCCGCACCGAACCATTCTTCTCCGCGTTGCGTGACCTGGCTGCGATCAACGCCTGCTCGATCCAGTCAACCAGCAATTTCCGTTCATCGGCGGTTGGCTGAGGCTCATCTTCCGGCGGCATCGCCTCGTCTTCTACTTGCTTCAGAATATCGTTCCAAAGAAACAGATGCCGATCTTCCAGCGAGCCATCCAACTGATCGACCCGAATCCCCCGAGGTCATCTCGTCAACGTTGTGACACCTCTGGCAGTACTTCTGAATCAGCGGTTGGACCCTTAACTGCAAAGGCGTCTTGTTCTGCGGCCTCAAGGACTCTGCTCACTAGAACTAGGGACTACCAGAAAATACAAATGAAGATTCTTCATGCTCAGGCCAGAGATTTGGTCGTGCTGATTGGAAATCGTTCGCAAGGGTCTCTATTTCTAAACGATCATCGTTTGGTGGACCACCGGATGTTGATCTCACGAAAACTTTCAATTTCATAGAAATCGCGCGAACAAAGTCGAGTGCTCGAGCATCTAACTGCCAACCAACGCGACGAGGTCAACTGACTTCGCTGCAACAAACAAGTCAACTCATAACGAATAGTCCGGGTACAAGCACGATGATGGTTTTCAGCTTAGGTCTTATAGGCGAACAGAGTGGATCGGAAAGGTTTGCTGATCAATCAGTGAATCTGCTCCCGAGCCCCCTGCGCTTGTGACACCTGGCAAAAACCTCTCGTGTGAGAACCAAAGCCCGGTGTCATCCAGACATCGGGCTTTTTTCGTGTGCCGAGGGCACTTGATACGAGCTACCGCTCGTGAGTTGTGATCGGGAGCTGACCACGAAGGCACGAGAACTGACGGAACATGGAGCGGTAGCTTAGACGGAAAAAGCGTCCGGTTGAAGCCCGGAAGAGACGGGTTCGAGCACCGTCCGCTCCACTTGGATGATTCGGATTCGACGAGTTCGAAGAAGCGACTCGATGGAAAACTCAATACGCCCCGTTCTTCTAAAGGCTCAGGATGCTGGCCTCTCATGTCGGCGATGCAGGTTCGAATCCTGTACGGGGGTACTTTCAAAACCAAACGTACTTCGGGATGTAGCGTAGTCTGGCTAACGCGCCTGGTTTGGGGACCAGGAGATCGCAGGTTCAAATCCTGTCATCCCGACTGCGGCCCAGGCCGCTTTGATGCCGTGGTCAGCGGAAACGGATTACAACGCTGAGTGCGGCGAGGACGTCGTGGGCATCCAAAAGGGACGCTCATAAAACGAAGTAGAGGGGTGTGGCGGAGTTGGTCACCGTGCCTGATTTGGAGTCAGGAGATCGCAGGTTCGAATCCTGTCACCCCGAATGCAGCCAAGGCTGCTTTGTTGTCGAGTTCAGCGGAATGACAAACAACACTGAAGGCGGCAAGTTCGCGAAAAGAAAAATCATAGCCCGGTCGTTCAACGGTCAAGGACGCCGTCCTGATAAGGCGGAGACGAAGGTTCGACTCCTTCTCGGGCTACTGCGGCCCAGGCCGCTCTTAAGCCGTGGTCAGTGGAAACCGTAAACAACACTTACTGCGGCGAGTTCTTCTTTCCGCAAAGAAACAACTGAAAGACGAATGTCATGGCTACGTTACATCGTTTGAAACAGATACCCACCCTCAACGCGAGGTCGTGGTGTAACGGCAGCACATCGGTCTTTTAAACCGACCAGTGAGGGTTCGAATCCCTCCGGCCTCATTGAGCGGTGAGTCGCAACCAGCGGATACGCAAAAGCGATTCGCCTGCGGCCCGTAGCTCAATGGTGAGAGCAGGCTCCTTATAAGGGCACGACGACGGTTCGAATCCGTCCGGGCCGAATGAGAGGATCACAATGAAAACCAAACAGTACAGACAATGTCGACTTCAACGTGGCAACGCCGTTCGAGTGAGCTGGTTGCCGGCTCAATACGCAGTCGAAGGACGAGTTCTAAAGCTGCGTGACAACGACGTATGGTCAAACGGCTGGGTCGTCAAAGACGCATACAAAGAAAGCGATCGAGACGTGGCTCCTGATACTCGGCGAGCGGTCAGGAAACATCGACAAGCCTCGGGAGACGCTCTTCCGAGGCGTGCATAACGAAGCGGGATCGAGGTGTTAGCGGCAGCACATCCGGCTCTTAACCGGACAGGTGAGGGTTCGAGCCCCTCCGATCCCAATTCTATTTTTACTCTCGACGCGACTCGGAAATCACCCAACTGCGATCAGGATGCGCACACACCGCACGCTCAAAAACAGTTCATCAATCATCACTCAACGAAGCACTAGTCGTCCAGCGGCTAAGACACCGCACTCGTAATGCGGCAACGTGAGTTCGAGTCTCACCTGGTGCTCTAACGGTTCTTTGACAATCTGGCACTGAAATATCGCGCCCATGATGTAGCGGTAGCCTACCGCCTTGCCAAGGCGGAAGTGCGGGTTCAACTCCCGCTGGGCGCTTGCAAACCGGGTGTTTGCATCGGGTGGCGTTGGCGTGTCGGGTCTGCTCCGAGGTCGGTGTTCGCACCGGGCACGTCGATGGGCTTCGGTTTGCTGAAGAGAAAATTACGCGGAACGTTCAAGCCGAATCGGTTGACGATCGCATGTCGACTTCAATCGGCTATCGATCCAAGCGTTCCGTTTGGTGCGGTGTGGCCAAATGGTAAGGCAGCTCCCTGTTAAGGAGACGATTGCAGGTTCGAATCCTGCTACCGCAGCTTGTGTGCAAGTCCAGAGTTGAGTGTCGAGTGTCCATAGATACTGGCTGACTCTCATCTCCGGACTCTTTCGGAAGCCAACCGGCTGGATCAGGAGCCTGTTTCGAAAACAGGTGCGGGCGAACGTCCGTTGTGGGTTCAAGTCCCACGGCTTCCGCTCTGCAGAACATCGGCCAAGAGCACTGTCCGTTCGATGTTCAGCGTTGGATGTTGAATGTTCGATGTTCATCACGTGCCTCTGACCGAGCGGCAAAGGTACCGGGTTTCCATTCCGGACAGGCGGGTTCGACTCCCGCGAGGCACTCTTGAGACAGGGATCGCTAGCAGAAACACGGAACAGTAGGACCGACGGGGCGGTGGCTGTTCCGTGTTTGCTGCGGGGAGTGATCCACTCTGCGGGGTAGTTTCTGCTGGTAGAAATACGCGACTTTGAATCGCGTGTCTGCAGGTTCGATTCCTGCCCCCGCAACTGCGTACGACATGGTCGGCTTGTTCGAGTTTCCGCTCGGACAAGGATCGAAAATCAATCGGAAGAGACTATTGCGGGATCGTTTAACGGCAAGACACAGCGCTCTGAACGCTGAGATGTTGGTTCGAATCCAGCTCCCGTAACTTCGCGTGATCGCATCGTTCGATCTGCCGCCAGGTGATCAAGTTGCGATTACACAACGACTACGGAAGTCATCCGGCTGGATGAGGGCTCTGTCTTGAAAACAGAGGCGGGTAAACGCCCGTTGTGGGTTCGAGGCCCACGGCTTCCGCCTCGGAAAGGCAGAAACCAGAAGACAGAAGGATGGATAGTTTTCAGCCTTCGGCCTTTTGATTTCAGCCTTTCACACGGTCCTGTGGCCTAGCGGCGAAGGCAACTCCCTTACAAGGAGACAATCGGTGGTTCGAGTCCACCCAGGATCACTTAGTCCCGAGTATGCCAATGGAAGAGCAGTCCGAATTGTCGGATGGTTGCAGGTTCGATTCCTGCCTCGGGGCCCACACGGCACCGTAGCCCAACGGCAGAGGCAGTCGTTTCAAACGCAACAAAGTGTGAGTTCGAATCTCACCGGTGCCATTCAAAACTTACAACACGCCCCTGCAGAGCAGCCAGGAGTGCTCGCCATCCTGTCACGATGGAGACCGTCGGTTCGAATCCGATCGGGGGTGCTTGTGAAAGGCGGAAGGATGAGGGCAGAAGGATGATTTGAATTCAGCCTTCATCCTTCTGACGTCAGCCTTCATACGACGCGGTAGCCCAATGCAGAGGCAACCGGTTTAAGCCCGGTCAAGTGCGGGTTCGAGTCCCGCTCGCGTCACTCGAAGAAATCATTGCGGCCCATTCGTCTAGTGGAGAGGACACCTGGTTTTCATCCAGGCAACGGGAGTTCGATTCTCCCATGGGTCACTTTCGAAAATACACAGCATCGTAGCCCAATTGGCAGAGGCGCCTGGTTTAGGTCCAGGAGGTTGAGAGTTCGAATCTCTCCGGTGCTACTTGAGTCAAAAGATGAGAGACCAGAGGCCAGAGGTTTTGCAGCATTCACGCTGGTCTCTGGTCTCTCGACTCTGAACTCAATGGGCTTTGCTCCTCACGGCGGTCTGTAAAACCGTTGTCGGAAAACAAGTGAGGTGGTGACGAGAGGTTCAATTCCTTCAAGGCCCAATCCAGAACGAAATCACGGCCAGGTGGTGGAACGGTAGACACGCGACGCTCAGAACGTCGTGCCGCTTAAGGCATGGGAGTTCGAATCTCCCCCTGGTCATTAAAGAGTTGAAAGTAAATAGTTGATTGCTGATAGCAACTGCGAACATAGATGTCAGCAGCCGACTCCATCTCTCAACTATCGACTTTCAACCATCTACTTAATGCAGGTGTGGCAGGTGCCCAGTTGGCTCTCATAAGGCCGACCTCCCCGGATCGTTACCGGGACCTGCGACTTGCAATTTCTGATCAACATCGCGGGTGGGCGAGTGCTCATCGGGGCCTCATAAGCCTCGACGGCCAGGTGCGACTCCTGGACCCGCTTCTTTCGCAACACGGCCGAGTACGCAATCAGGCAAAGCGGCGAGGTCGAGAGCCTCGTGATTTTGTGGGTTCGACTCCCACCTCGGTCACTTTGAGTTGAGAGTGGATTGTTCAGAGTCCGGAGGCTTTTCCTAAGCGGTACCTCTGGACTCTCGTCTCTCAACTCTGGTCTCAACCCGACTCCGTGGTCCAACGGCAACGACACCTGCGTGACATGCAGGAGACGATGGTTCAACTCCATCCGGGGTCATTCCATTTGCCATTAGTTATTTGTCATTTCTCATCGGTCATTGGGAGCCTGTTTACCGGGCAATGACAATTGAGAAATGACAAATAACTAATGACAAATACTCCGGGCTGCTCGTCTAATGGGAAGACGCTTGGCTTGCAACCAGGTAATCGGGGTTCGACTCCCCGGCGGTCCACTTGAAGAAGTGGGGTCATGGTCCAATGGGACGACTCCAGCATGGCATGCTGGCAATCCGGGTTCGATTCCCGGTGACTCCATTCTCAAATCGATACGGAAGGTAGCCGGATACGGTTTGCCGGACCGCACTGCTAATGCGTGTGCCTGTCATGGGTCATGTGGGTTCGAATCCCATGCCTTCCGCTCTTTGCAACAACAATCTGGCTCGATGGTGAAACGGAGATCATCCCTTGCTTCTAACAAGGAGTTCCGGGTTCGATTCCTGGTCGGGCTACTGGAGGAAAATGAAATGAACTCAACATCTCATGTCATCGATAGTTTTGCCGGCGAGTACCGGTTTCTGTCGAACTTCTATCCGTCAACGATTTTCGTAGACGGATTCAGATATCCGACGGTCGAGCACGCGTTCCAGGCAGCGAAGACTGCTGACAGCGCTGCGAAACAGAAAATCGCAACAGTTCAATCGGCACTCCGAGCCAAGAGTCTCGGTCGTCAAGTACGACTGAGAAAGGACTGGGAAGCGGTTAAGGTTGCCGTGATGAGGCAGTTTGTGACTCTGAAATTTGAGTCGCATCCCGATCTGGCAGAAATGCTGCTTGATACGGGCGACGCGAAGCTCATTGAAGGCAACAGTTGGAATGATACCTACTGGGGCGTCTGCGGAGGTCGCGGAAAGAATCACCTCGGCAAAATTCTGATGGGAATCAGAACTCAGCTTCTGGTAACGAATCGTGAAACGACAGGGAGTATCGGCTAAGCCCGCTGCTCCGACGGAAGGGCAACCCGATGGGCGACGGGATCCGGTTGGAAGCCGGGCGAGTGCGTTAACGCGTGCCTTGCGGGTTCGATTCCCGCTCCTTCCGCTGCGTGTGAGGATCCAATGACTGCTTATCGACAAGTTCGAGCGAACTACGACCGGGCATCGATTGTCGTCTACCAGGCGTACAACGATGCGATTGCCGATTCAGCAATCGATGCACAGAAGTTTGTGGCTCCGTTTTCATTCAACCGAATGACCTGGATCAAGTCGTCGTTTCTGTGGCTGATGGAACGGAGCGGCTGGGCGACGAAGGCGAATCAAACTCGGATTCTGGCCATCCGAATCAGTCGGTCAGGATGGGAGCGGGCATTGTCGCAAGGAGTGTTGACGTCTTTCGAACCTAGCGTGCATCGCTCGGTCGACGCGTGGAGACTGCAGTTCGAAGCCTCGCCGGTTCACGTTCAATGGGATCCGGAAAGGTCGATTCACGGCAGGAAACTGGAGCATCGAGCGATTCAAGTCGGTATCAGCCGGCAGCTCATCGAGGAATACGTGTCGTCGTGGATTCAGAGCATCGAAGACATGACCCAATTTGCAAACAAGGTCAGGCGAATGCGCATGGCTGGTAAACACTCTGAAGCTCGTCGGCTGCTTCCGATCGAACGGGAATACTCCGTTCAATCTGAAACCCGACGACAACTCGGAATTTCTAAATGACTGACAGACTCAACCGGTCAAACGTCCAGTCTGGAAAACCTGACGTTCGAAGTGCAACGCGTTTGCACGCAACTGGCATGAAAGGAGCTCGACGATGATCACAACAAGAACTACAGACCTGCGTCGGCTCAACAGTGCGACGAAGTATCCGTCGATTGCGACGTATCACGCACTCGGAGAGAAGGGGCGGTTATTGCCAGACCATGTTGACTTGGGTGACCAGCCGTTGGTGTTGACTGAAAAAGTCGACGGTACCAATAGTCGAATTATCCTCATGCCGGACGGTGCTTACCTGATCGGGAGTCGTGAAGAGTTGCTCCACGCAAAGGGCGATCTGATTCACAACCCGGCGATGGGTATCGTCGATGCTTTGAGATCGTTCGCTGACAGTCTGGTTGAGATACGAAGTCCGGCCCCGGATGTCATCACAACGATCTATGTTGAGACTTACGGCGGCAAGACGACGGCGGCTGCAAAGCAGTACACGGGCGAGCGTCGTATCGGGTTTCGCCTGTTCGACGTAAGCATCGTGCCGATTGGGCAGATCTATTCCACACCGGAACAGATTTCGGCCTGGCGTGAATCAGGTGGGCAGAGTTTCTTCTCTGAAACTCAACTGGCTGACTTTGCAGCGGAATCAGGCGTTGAACTGACGCCTCGAATTCAGTGCGAAAGTCAGTTGCCGGTGTCAATTTCTGAAACGCATGAGTGGCTGAAGAGTCATCTTCCAGCAACACAGGTTGCACTGGACGAGAAGGCTGGCGGTAAGCCGGAAGGCCTCGTCGTTCGTACGGTCGATCGAAAGCGAATCGCCAAGATTCGTTTCGAAGACTACGAGCGACACGACCGACGGACTTCGAAATCAGCGCGATAACTTGTCGCTCAATGTTTGTCAGAGATGTACGGTCGCCGTCCGTTGTGGCGGCGACCGATTTATGGTGTCCGT
Source organism: uncultured Planctomycetaceae bacterium (assembly GCA_943787265.1). GTDB lineage: Bacteria > Planctomycetota > Planctomycetia > Planctomycetales > Planctomycetaceae > JABMPE01. The sequence goes on from CALSLT010000044.1 coordinate 23,824, forward strand.
AGTGTAAGGGTCTTGCACGCGACTCTGTGGAAGTCGAAGAGACGGGTTCAACTCCCGCCGGACACCCTCCACCAAACCGAGCGTTTGGATCGGATAGCCGTTGGCGTGCATTTTCAATAAGCACGCTGAATCGGCTTGATCGATCAAAGGCGAATTAACTAAGGGAAGGAATGGTTCGATGGTGGCCTCTGTTCTGGAGAGACCGACGCTTGTGCTGAATCGCAACTGGCAGCCTGTTGGCGTTGCCACGGTTGCTAAGGCACTGACGAAGGTCTGGAACAAAACGGCTCGGATTGTCGATCCGGCCGACTATCAGCAGTACTCATGGGAGAACTGGTCAGAGCTGCGTCCTGAGGACGGTGATCTGTTTATTCAGACGAACCGGTTTCAGCTGCGGGTTCCGGAAGTGGTCACGCTGACGAAGTACGACCGACTTCCAAAGAGCGCTGTGACCTTCAGTCGAAGAAACGTTTTTAAGCGTGACAAGTTCATGTGTCAGTACTGCGGTGCTCAACCGGGCAGCGAGGAACTGACGATTGACCACGTCCTGCCGCGTGCTCAGGGAGGAACGTCCACTTGGGCTAACTGCGTGCTGGCGTGCATCGACTGCAATTCGCGGAAGGCCGACCGAACTCCGGAGCAGGCTCGGATGCCGTTGCGGTCGACGCCGGTCCGTCCAAAGTGGAAACCGGTCTACGCGTCACGCGGAATTCGTATCGAAAGCTGGTCGCGGTTCATTAGCGAAAGCTACTGGAACGCCGAACTGGAGAAGTAGCGAAGGGGACAAGGGGTGAGCGTCAAGGGGCGAGAGCATTTAGCTCTCGACTCTGGCCTCTCGTCTCTCGACCAGAAAACACAGCGGTGTGCTCCTGGGAGAGCAGACAGATTCCAAACCTGTCTCACGGGGTTCGACTCCTCGCACCGTTGCTGCGGCATGGCCGCTTTGTTTTGAGATAATTGCCGACGTGGCTCGATTCAGAAAGGCACCGGTCTTGTAAACCGGATGGATGTGGGTGCGAATCCCACCGTCGGCTCTGAGCCCTGCGGGTGTGATGGATAGCATGGCAGTCTTCGAAACTGTCGGACGAGGTTCGACTCCTCGGCGGGGTGCTTGATGAACATCGAACATCCAACACTGAACGTCCAACATCGAATATTGGTATTCGATGTTCGTTGTTCGATGTTCAAAACGTCTTCAGAGTGTGGCGGATTCGCACGCGACCCTGCGAAGGTCGAGGACCAGGTTCGACTCCTGGTGAGGACACTCTTTAGTCCAGAGTCGAGGGGCAAGAGTCCAGAGGATTACTCTGGACTCTCGTCCCTCAGCTCTCGACTCCACTGACACCGATGCTCGATGGTCGGGCGGCTGGCTGCAACCCAGCTTTGAGTGAGTTCGATTCTCACCGGTGTCTCTTTCATGCTTGACTTGATGTTGTCATGACCGGCGGCGCGATTGGCTCTTTGTCAGAAGTTGGCCAGGCGTGTTCCGTGAACGGGTTCTGAACGTGACAACATCGAAGTGGTCGCCCAACGGTAGGGCACCAGGTTGTTAACCTGGATGTTGCGGGTTCGATTCCCGTCCACGTCTCTGGTGGAAAACCAGATACTGACCGGCGCGATAGCGTCACCATTGAGCCCACGGGAGATGATTGTTTACTGAATCGGCTGCCGGTGTGTTCATGCTTGGTTTGCTCATCGCGGCGAGAGCCGCGTGTGGCGATGCCAGTTTTGACAGACATCCGGCAGCAGCATGAGTGGCGTGCCATGCAGTGTGTGGATACCGCATTCTCGATGGCGACTTGAGCTGGTGAATCAGGGAACTCCGCTGACGCGTTCATCGTGAAGGCGGACTGACCGACGACATCAGCAAGCGTCGCTAATTCCAGCTTGCTCAAGCATCACTCCGCGCGTCGAAGTGTGATTCGTAAACGATTCATCTCCCAACGGTTTCTTTCAAGGCAGAAGGCGAAAGGATGAAGGCGAAAAACGCTTGTCTTCATCCTTCTGCCTTCTGAATTCATCCTTTCACAAAGGCGGTGGCCCATGTACCCAATCAGAACAATTCGAATCCGTAGTTACGAGATCGGTCTGCGCTTCATAGATGGAGACTTCCGTGGACTGCTCGGCGAGGGTACGCACCGACTGTTTGATCCTCTGGCAAAAACGCGAGTGGATATCGTCTCTCGTCGCGATCCGTGGCTGCAGCACGCTGACCTCGACGTCATCGTTAAGTCCGGTGCGTTGAAGGAGCGTGCCATCGTTGTCGACCTGAAGGATCACGAGCGAGGCCTTGTTTCGATCGATGGTCGTTTCAGCCATGTTCTTCCTCCGGGCCTGTACGCTTACTGGGTCGGTTTCAAGGATGTGCAGGTGGAAGTTGTCGATGCGCGAAACGCTCGCTTCGAACACGACCAGCTGCGAACGATTTCTCGGTCGCCGATGGTCAGCCACGTTCTGGATATTTGCACGGTCAACCGACAGTGCATCGGCGTCCTGTTCGTGAATGGTCGCTTTGTCGACACGCTCGATCCTGGCCTGTACGCCTTCTGGAAAGGCTCCGGAGATGCGAAAGTCGTCGAAACTGATCTGCGCGAAACGATGGCCGACGTCAGCGGTCAGGAGATCATGACGTTGGACAAGGTTTCGTTGCGGATGAACGCGGTCGTCACGTACCGCATCGTCGATCCGAAGAAGGCGGTCACGGCAACGGACGATGCTCGACAGACTCTGTACCGAGAGGTGCAGCTTGCTTTGCGAGCGGTCGTTGGTTCACGAGAACTCGACGCGTTCCTGACCGACAAGGATGAGGTTTCGAGCGAGCTGGAAGACCTCGTTCGAAGTCGGGCGGGCGACGTGGGTCTGGAAGTGGCGTCTGTCGGGATCCGGGATGTGATTTTGCCAGGCGACATGAAGGACCTGATGAACAAAGTCACGGAGGCAAAGAAAGCCGCCGAGGCCAACCTCATCTCCCGTCGAGAGGAAACGGCAGCGATGCGAAGCCAGGCCAACACCGCCAAGGTGCTGGCCGACAACCCGACTTTGATGCGGCTTCGGGAACTGGAAGTGCTGGAGAAAATCGCAACGACCGGCAACTTGAACGTCGTCCTCGGCGAGAAGGGCCTTGCCGACCGAGTCGTCAACTTGCTGTAAGAATAAACGCCCCTGTCCTGAGTAATCAGAGCAGGGGCGTTTGTCATTGTTATTGGTTATGCGCGTTCTTGATTTCATCACGCATCGTCAGTGCCGATACGACGCGAAACTTCAATCCCGGTGCGCGTTTTCGAGTGATCGATCGGGCGACTTCGGAACGCAGGCGACCGGTAACCTGCTCCAGTCGTTCCAACACGACCGATGAATTGACAGTGTCTTCCTGACCGCTCGCGACACTGACTGTCACGAGAAGCTGCGAAGCATTCGGAGCAGGGATGACAGACTCGACGATCAATGACAGCAGTACTTCGTCGGAAAATTCACCCGACAGGACAAGGCTTAGTGTTCGCTCAACCTGTTGACAAAGCTGCTGCGTTTTTCGATCTCGTTTGCTTCGACCCGCATCGTGTTTGAAGAAGTGACGCGGGTCGACACCGTCGTCTTCCTGGATCTCACCACAGCTCGCGAGCATTTGCTCACGCTGACGATTGTTAAGGGGCATAGAGCTCTCGTGAAATGAAGGGCGTGAAGGCTGAAGAAACAGAAGCCTCGCCGTGAGAGCTGGTCGACACGCTGCATACCGACTTGTGTCAGAAGCGTTCGACGAAAAGCGTCAAGAGGCACGACGAGGCCGTTCTGAGGGCAATGCATTGCATCGTCGGTCTCCTTTCGTGAGGGGCAGCGCTGGAAATCGGATCACTTTGGCCGCGAATGCCCCACCGACACATCGCTGGGCGAGACGGTTCGCACTCTGCGTGGCGAAATTCGATCGGCCATTCCGAGGCATCTAACGTGGGGCGGTTGCATCGCCGTGTCTGAAGTTGCATTGCTCAATGACCGCGAACGGCGGCGTAGCCGAAGACGACGGTGTGCCATACGAAAACGCAGGTCAGACCGTGGTAGCCAATCGTGAGGAATCGGTTTCTGAGGTACGGCTTTGCATCGAAAACGCCGAACTGGATGATCAGGCGGATTGCCCAGAAGATCGCGACGTACGCGCAGAAGGCTCGAGCAAGAGGTTCGCCTGATGCGAGCGTACTTGAGAAGCTCAAGGCGATCACGCCGAACGCGACCAGGTTGATGACGATGTACAGCCCGGCGACGAGAATCCACTGTCGCAACAGTGGACCGACTTTTGGCAGCTCTTCCTTGAATTTCAGTTCCTTCGGCACTTGCGCACTGCCGAGCAGCGTCGCGAGATGGAGTGCTCCGGAAACGAAGATCAGCGATTCGAGATCAGGCATCGCACTGTCCAGTTCAGCTCTGAAGCATCGGGACGATGACGTTCAGGACGAAGGGCGGGTGAAACAGCCAGTAGGCTGCTGGGATTGTGAAAGTCGCAGTAAAGCACCAGCCCGCTATGCTGCCGCGCGTGATGATGCCTCGTCGGACAAGTTGACGTTCGATGGAAACCCCAAGCCCTTGAAGCAGGAAGTAGCCGAGTGGCAATCCGAATCCGCCTCCAGCCGGCACCGAGATGGCGAGTTCGTGGATCAGTCCTGAAAAGAGGAATACGCACCAGGTTGCGACTGATCCGTTCCAACGTCTTGCCGCCGGCCTGAAGACGAATCGGTGCGAGTAGTCTCGAAACGCCAGGTTCCATCGACGGCCCCAGAATTCGGCGAGCGATGTCGATTGCACAGGAGCATTCATGACCGGCACCACGGGACGGCCGCTGTTTTTCCAGGCCAACGCGATCAGGTGAAGCAGTCCGAAGTGGAGTACGAGAATCATTCCGACCATCGCTACCCATCCTCGAACAATAAGGTCGGCCGAAGTCCAGAACACCGCTGAGAAGATCAGCACCGATCCACCGACGGTTCGAAGAACCGCGGCGCGCCATTCAGCATTCGTGGTTATCAACGGCGAGGCCGTTTTCTTGAAGAATGCGTCGGCATCCAGACCGGGCCATGCAATGAACCAGAGAGTGTTGCTCTTCAGCCCCAGGCTTCCTCGTCGACTGATGAAGTCCGACAAGGTGTGAGCCTTCGCAAGGAGAAAAACCAAGCCGGCAATGCCGTACATTTTCGCGCAGCCGGAGATGTACGGGACGATTCCCAGGAGAGCGGTGAAACAGATCGCTGAAAACCAAAATCTCGTGCCGGTTAAACAAACGCGACGGTCGTTCTTAGTGATGTCCGTTGTTGCCATGATCAGTCTCCACAATCGAGACCGCACGACGATGGCTGAGTTAACAGCTTCTGTGGTGAAATGTTCGGATAACAGGCATCGGAACGCAGGGCAGGGCGTTGATGTCTGACGCGCCGATCCTGCGTTTCGACTTGATGCTTGCCGCTCAGTGCACAAGGACTGAGGCCTGTTCCTTGCTCGCTGCCAGGGGGCGGGATCAGCTCAGGTTCGGCTCGTATGTGGGCACTGGATGTCATTTTCTGACAGAAATCGTGTATGCTTTTTCGGAGAGTCACACGCGTACGATCGCATTTCTGCCAGGCGTGCTGATCCTGCACCAGGCAGTCGTGTGGTGGCACCTGCAAAATTATCTTTGACCTGCCACGGGGTTGTTTCAGACTTGATGGGCTGATCATGTCGAATTCGGGCGATGAACCAGCGGATGGCAGTGACGGGGAACTCGCGGGTGATCCGCCGCCTCTGCCCGATGATCCAGATCAGGCGATGGAGGCAACTCGTCCGTACGATCCTGAAACCGACCGCGGTTCCGACGCAGACTTCGAACTTGATTCCGCAGTCAGCGGAGAGAAGCCGCCGAAGTCGCTCGGCAAATACACCATTCAGGAACGAATCGGTGCTGGCGGAATGGGCGTTGTCTGGAAGGGAACCGACCCCGACCTGCAGCGGGCAGTAGCCATCAAGGTGCTGGGGTCTCATCTTCGACATAGTGAGACAGCACGTCGACGTTTTCAACGTGAAGCTCGAGCGGCAGCAGCAATCAGTCATCCGAACGTTCTGACGATTCACGCCGTCGAAGAACACGACCACGCTCCGTTCCTGGTGATGGAGTACGTTTCCGGGCAGTCGCTTAAAGAGTACGTTACGGAAAAGGGCAAGCTCACTCACTTCGAAGTGTTTCAACTGTCTGCGCAGATTGCTCAGGGCCTTGCCGCCGCACATGCTCAGGGCGTGATCCATCGAGACGTCAAGCCGGGCAACGTGATGTTGCATGAAGGCGGCACTCGAGTTCGGCTGACGGACTTTGGCCTGGCTCGAATCACGTTCGATAATTCAGAACTGACTTCGCACGGGCAATACGTCGGCACGCCCGCGTACATGCCACCGGAGCAGTTACGCGGTGGCAAAGTCGACGCCCGAGCAGACCTCTTCAGTCTGGGCTGCGTGATCTACTACATGCTGGTTGGCTATTCGCCTTTTCAGGGACGCACTCAGGGAGAAACGATTCATAAGATTCTTGGAGATGAAGCGAAAACTCTTCTCGAGATCGATCCGTCGATCCCACCTTTTCTGTCGGACCTGGTCAGTCGGTTGCTGAAACAAGACCCCGACTTGCGGTATCAGTCGGCATTCGAAGTGGCCGATGTGCTTTCGAAGTTTCTGTCGCAACTGAATCGCACGGCCACGGACGACCTGTCCGCCGTGCTGTCGGTCAATCCGTCCATGCCGCACTCGGCGGATGACACGAAATCGACGAAAACAAAACGCCGAGCCATTACGATTTCCGTTCTGACAGGCCTGGCAATCGCGGCGTTCTTCGTCATTCCGAAGTTCATCGAAAACAAACAGCCAGACCAGTCGCTGCGAACGGGCGACGCTCGTCCTGATGGAAGCAATCCTAGCGCTGACTCCAGCTCCCAGACTGAACCGGAATCAGGTTCTGATCCGCCACCGCACCTACCGAAGTTGACGGGAATCACCGTTGCACCGGACTCCGAATTCAAAACGATTTCCTCCGCCGTTGGGCGAGCCGCGAAGAACTGCACGATCACTGTGGCTGGCCCAGGTCCGTACACAGATTCTGTAATGATCGACCGGGCGGACCTCGACGGCCTGACGATTATCGCTGACTCCCGAGCTCGCTGGCTGACTCCGGAACCCCAGGACGAACACCGGGCATTGCACATTGCCGACGTGAGCGATGTCGTCGTGCAAGGCTTTGACTTCGAAGTCACTTCAGAAAATGCCCGCGCAGTTCACGTCGAAGGGGCCGTAGGCAACGTCACGATTCAGGATTGCTCGTTTAAGCACATGCAGAAAAGTCACCGTCTGTCGCTGGCGCTGCTGGAGTCGGAAATGGCCGACGCGGAGAGTCGAATCAAATTCCTTAACTGTCGATTCGCGGCCGCGGAAGGCTCCGTCAGGTGCCTCGCGCTTGGCGGTAGTAAAGAGGGCACATCACGAGCTGAAGTCAGGGATTGCCACTTTGCTTCGCCAGGCACTCATATCATGGTGACCAGTGCGTGCCGCAGTTTTACACTCGCGCAGAACATCTTTGTTGGTGGCAACAATGCCATAAACATCAGCTACCGGGAATGGGCCGCCGATTCTCACGCCGAGATTGTGAACAACACTTTCCTTGAGACTCGCTACTGGTTCGGGCTGATGGATTCTTTTCGTGGAGCGTCTGTGCCAACAGGTACGACCACATCGCGAGTTTGCAACAACCTGATCCTCGGAGGAGAGCGAATGCAGGGGGGCGAGGATCAGTGGCAGCATGTCGAAACGTCGTGGACATTCGGTGGAAACTGGTGGGAACCCAGCGGATCGACACGTGCAAACGCTGGCCGCAATGACCGCGTCGCCAGTTTCAAAGACAACTTAAACATCCCGAATCGAGATGAGCCGACGATGCCTGATTACCTTCGACCTGCGCCGGGATCGATCCTTTTTGAGTCAGGCTGCTGTAATGACCTTCCTCGTTACATAGGTGCAAAAGGGCCAGCCAAATGACCGACTACGATTTCTCCAGTGACGCGTTTTCTCAACCACCAATTCCAATGCGATCGGCTCCTGGGCGAGGATCAGCGTCTCGCCGGGCCGCTTCCTTCATCGAGAACGACTATCCGGAATTCATCGACGGCGACGAATCAGCACTCATGGCACAACGGTCCGGCGGATCGGATTCCGGCGAACAGATGCTCGGAGCCAGCGAGTATCCGGGCGCTGGTTTCACGGCCGAGCAGAAGCAACGGCAGGATTCCTCAGATGGTCGAAGTAAGAGTCGACGGCCTCACCCGACAGCACGCATCGAGGACGACGTTCTGAATCAGTCGGCACTCCCGGACAAGTCGCTGAACATGGTTTGCGTTGGGCCGAGTTTCCAGGTGGGAGGCGTGCATCAGCACACGTTGGGCCTGGCTCGTTTTTTGAATCCTGAACGAGTCCGTCTGACTCGATGTTTTGTGACAAGCGAGCGTCCGGAACATCTGCCGGAGCCCGGAACTTTTCCCGTGCCGGTTGAATATTGCAGCATGGCCGATTTACCGGGACGAACGGCGGAGTACGACGTCGTGCTCGTTTGGGGCGAAGGCTACAACGGTCGGCTTGAGTCTTCCGGGCCGTTGAGAGTTTTCCTGGCTCACGGCGAAAGCTTATGGACTCGCAAAGGTCTCGAAGCCAGCGACCAGGCAGTTGATCACGTGATCGCTGTCAGTGATCGAGTTCGAGCCCGAGTTTGCGAAGGTTTCCCGACGACAACGATTCTCAACGGTGTCGATTCATCGCGGCTTGGTCAAACTCGTCCGGCCGACGACGTGCGGAAGCAGCTTGGGTTTGACCGAGACGATTTCGTGATTGGCTCGGTGGGCCGATTCACTCGTGAGAAGCAGATGAATCTGCTGATCGAAGCCGTCGAGCGGCTGCCGCAACAGTTCAAGCTGCTGCTTGTCGGGTCTGGCCGGCGAGAAGACGAACTGATGCGGCTGGCAAACGAACGAATTCCCGGACGACACGCCTTCATCGCCGCACACGACTATCTGGGCGACTATTACCGGGCGATGGACGCTTTCGGTTTGGTCTCCGCTCACGAAGGTTTTGGATTGGTCATTCCCGAAGCCATGATGTGCGAACGCCCGGTCATCGCCACCAACGTCGGCTGTGTGCCGGAAGTCATTCGTGATCGTATCAACGGGATCGTTGTTGACTCGACTGCAGAGTCTATCGCCGAGGCTGCTCGAATGTTGCAGGCTCATCCGAACTGGGCGCGAGGAATCGCTACGGAAGGGCAGGCTTTCGCAACGCGACACCTTCACGCGATGCGGATGGCTCAACAGTACGAAAACCTGATCTGCAATCTGCACGCTCGGAGAAACTCGGACACACGACGCGGCGCGACTTCTTATGGTGTTGCGCGATGACCGTTCGCATCACCAACCAACTGTTCGACACACACCCGATCGCCGCACACTGTCCCGGTCCTCTGCACGATCGCTGGCACCATTTTGCCAAGTCCGTGATGGCGCAGCCGAAGCGACAACTGTCGTGTCCGGACGTGACAGTTCTGACGTGGAACAGTGGCGAACGAAAAGCCCGGCCAACAAAACCGTGTGGCGTCTTCGAACAGAGCCTTGAGTTGCTTGGTATCAAGACTCTGGTACTGGGAGCTGGCAAGTCGAACTGGAAGAACCGCGATAAGTTCGCGTTGACGGCGGCGGCTCTGGAGCACGTCGAGACACCGTTCATAATCGGAGCCGATTCGTGTGACGTTGTTTTTCTGGACAACCCGCAGATCGCCGTCGAGCGATTCCAGAACGAGTTCACCTGCGATCTTCTCTTCAACGCAACCGGCTCGCGATGCTGGCCCGAACTTCCAGAACTGGTCCGTTTTCAGGAAGGACTGCCACTGGCGAAGGCTGCTCAGAACCGCCACTGGATTAACTCCGGATTGTTCTTAGGCCGAACTGAATTCTGCCGAGAATACTTTGCTCGGCTGGCCGACGAACCGCCGGAACCCGGGTACGAATTCTCCGACCAGGCCGTCGTGATGCGAACGTGGCCGGAGTGGTACCCGAAAGTTCAGGCCGACTACTTCTCGCAAATCTTTCAATGGTTCAACGAAGAACTGTCAGTCATGCGTTTGGAACGCCCCGTCGCACCACGTCAGGCTCAACTGTTCCGCTGGCTGCGGAGGCTGCGCGGGCCGGTCACCGGTGCCGAAGTCGGTGTCTTCGGCGGTCACACGTCCGAAGCACTGCTGCGCGAGTTTCCTCAATTGAAACTCTGGCTGGTCGATCCCTGGCGTCCGTACGACGGCGAGTCATCTCTCGGCAGCCAGAAGGCCGAAGCCTTTCAGCAGGCAATGCAGTCGGCGTTCTTCTGGACAGAGTTCGCCTCGGATCGACGCTTCGTTTTGCGAGAGGGCTCGCCAGATGCCGCGTCCCGCTTTGCCGACGGCAGCCTGGATTTTGTCTTCGTCGACGGAAACCACATGTACGATGCCGTCTGCTCAGACATCGCTGCCTGGTGGCCAAAACTCCGTTCCGGAGGTCTGCTGACGGGCCACGACTACGCCATCAATCGAGACGCTTCTGGCGAATGGGGAGTCCGCCAGGCCGTCGACGAGTTCTCCGAAAACGCCGACCGCTCCCTCGAAACCGGCTCCGACGGAACCTGGTGCATCGAGCGATAGCGGGCGAGGTGCCTTCCGATTCTTCGCGTCTCTACCGCCGCTGAAACCACCGGATTAATTCCGAACATTCAGGTCGGTAATTTTGACGTGCGAATTTGATTTCGGGGCGACAAGCACTTCTGTTACCGGGTGAGTGATGTCGCCGGGCGAGGGATAGCCGTCTGCATCCATGTCCGCAACGACCGTCAGGAAGTACTTGCCGGGATGAAGATAGGTGAAAGAATACTCGTTCTGCTTGCTGCTGATTTCAGGGAATGAGAGAAGGCCATCAAGAAGATCCGATCGAACGTAGCCGCCCTGCGTAATGAATTTGCCTCGGTTGTCGGTAAGTGCTCGGCGAGACAAGTAGATGTGCAGCTTCTTTCCCGTTGTCAGTTCGGTCCGTTGCACCGTTACCTTCAGACTGGACAGGTGCGGTATCTGGTCGATTCGGATGGGGTCTTTCGCCAGCTGTGCCAGCTCAAGCACACTTTCGTTCTTGCCTTCCCAGATGAAACTGGCGGATGTCTGAGGATACTTGCCGACCCACGTTGGTGTTGGCAGGCCCTTTGAGAAATCCCTTTCAACGACTCGCTGGGGAAAACCAACGGCCTTCGCGGCTGCTGCGGCCAGTTCGCGATGCCTGCTTCTTCCTGTAAACGCCATGTGGAGCTTTGGCTCCGTCAGACCGAATCGACTCGTGTACGAGTTGAACTGCAGCTTGTCACCGGAAAAGGTCAACTCCATCCACATGATGTCTTTGCCACCGTAGGCGTCGACGAGTCGATAGTATGCCTCGTTTCTTTTGTACTTGACCTGATCGAGAACGAAATAACTTGTCCGATAGATGCCGTTCAGCAGCCCTCCGTTGCGAGCCATGATTGTTTTTTTGCCTTTGAAGTTGGCAACAAAGAATGACGTAAAGAGATTGCCAATCGTGCCGCCTTCGAAAATGCCGTGTACGTGAGACGGAGCGATCGCTCGATAGTCGAAGGCCATCCAGTCGATGTTCTGTCCCATCAGCATCATTGAGCCAACCCAATGGCCCTGCATGTACTCCAGCATTTCGAAGCCCTGTCGGTCGATGTCGACCGGGGCGATCACTGGCGGCTTGAACTTTTCATACTTTGCGTTTTCATTCCCTGCTTTTCTGGTTCCAACATTGAGATACCCACCGTCGGCCCAGAGCTGGAACAGGCGACGCATGTAGGGGGGAAGCAATCCATTTTGCGGCATCGGCTTTTTCGCATCGTTGATCCGTTGCAGCAATTCTCCTTTTTCGACGTGTTTGCGGACGTCCTTGTAGCTGGTCAGGACGAACTCGCCTTCGGGATCATCGCCGGCGTGGCAGGTCGTGCAGAAGTTGTTCACGATCGGGCGAATGTCGTTTGAATAGGAAACCTCGTCGCGAATTGCCGGCTTCGCTGGTGACTGCCCAAAGCACGTGGCGGACGAAAGAATCACGACCAGTGTCGCTAGCAGAAAACTGCACATTGTCATTTGCCAGGAAAGGAACATCTGATTCTCCCTTGATAATTGGTTGTCACTGTCGACAATGTACTCAATGAGAGTTGAATGTCAACTCTGACAATCAAAATATGCAGAGACAGAACATGGGACGTCCCAGCCTGGCGGAAGTTCGAAAGTCTGAAATCCTTGACGCCTTCGCGCACTGCGTCGCGAGATACGGCCTGGAAGGAAGTTCCCTGGAGCGCGTTGCGGACCAGGCCGGCGTGAAACGAAGCATCATCCGACACTACATCGGGAATCGCGAAGATCTGGTGGACGCACTTGCCGAGCGAGTCGCGGCACAGTTTCAGGATCATCTGGCCAGCTTTGTCGCAGGCGTCTCGGAGCAACGTCGCATCAAGCAGTTACTCGATTTTCTGTTTCCAGCGCTTCCAATCGAGTCAGCAGACAGCATTCTGGTGGTCGAAGCTTTGATCGCTGCTGGAGACCGGTACCCGAAACCCAGGACACTGATGCTCGGTTATGTGGAGCATCTGGTCGATGAAATTACCGACCAGCTTCGGCTCGCGTATCCAGAGGCCACTCGGCCGAGATGCTGGAACGTCGCCTACGGGGTCGTCGGAATCTGTTTCAACCAGGAATCACTTTCGCCGCTCGGACTTCCCAAAGCCTACATAAAGGCATCACGGAAGTGCTCGGAGATTCTGATCGCTTCACTGGATGGTTGAGGCTCGTTGCTATCGAATGATGCCTCGACAACCGACGCGTACTGATGGGACATCTATTACAGAGCCTGTTCGACGGTTGCGACAAACCTGATCTTGGGCGTTCTACAAGGTCACGGTTTGATGCTCTGAATGATCTCGTTGCCGTACGTGCCGAGGATCGAGTAATGACCGTCGCATGGTGAGAAACAAATCTCGCTGCCAGGGATGCCGGCGTCGCAGTCATTTCCCTCGGCAAAGAAACAGGCGACGTCAGTTGGCGTGAAATCATCCCGCTCACCTTGCCAGATTTTGAAGCGGTCGCCTTGCTGGACGTCTTCTAGCTTGAAGTCCCAATCGCATAATCCGAGTTGGAGTTCCCGCAACGGACCATGCGGTCCCTGAGTCGCGCATTGCCCCATACTCTGGACAGTCAACTCGCTGTCGGCGTACTCGCGATCCGCGTCGGGCAGTAGATTGACGGCAGCCAGTCGGATCAGCATTCGAGACGTTGGAAGACCGTCGTGGGTGCCGCTTCGAATCAGTCGGAAAACGTTTCGACCGAACGCACCATCGCACACAAGACGACGCAGAAACTCCCCGGCTCTCGACGGAACTCCAGTCATCCAGTTGGGAGCAAACGGGGCCACCAGGGCGACCTTCTTCAATCCACACTTTGATAAGACATTCGTTCCGATAGCGCAGGCAGACATGCAGCCAAACGAATGCCCAATGATCGAGTAGCTGTCGCCAAAGCCCAGAACCTTCGCCAGCTCGTGAAAGTCCTCAACTGTACCGAGTATCGTGCGGTCTGGCTGGTAGCAGCTCAGACCAATGCCTGGCCGATCGACCGAGATGATCTGCACCTTATGGGTCGCTGCGGCCTGATGAAGAATGCACGCATCCAGTCGCGAGACCGGCATCCCGTGAAAGTAAAAGGCGTGATGATCGGGCTCCGCGCTGCCGAACACTCGATACCCGTACTGGTTGCCGTCAATGTCCACTGTGTAGTCGCAACCCGGCTGTCGATCAGACTGCTGAGGAGCGCCGCCATCTGCGAACAGAAGCCCCGGGGCAGCACATGCTGTCGAGGCTGCGCCGAAAGCTGCAGCACCTCGCTTGAGGAAATTACGCCGATTTTCAGTTTTCGATGAGTGTGAGATTTTCATTCTGGCCCTGACGAGTTTTCCGGTGCAATTTGAAAGTCGTTACACGACTGTACATCCAGAATCACACACTCGGCGGCGAAACGGCAAACAATACGGTCGGCGGTTATTGCGAACCGTCGAAAGTTCCGCCTGCGTGAAGTTTGCGGACGGTCCACGTTTTTATATTGACATTTACGACGCCTGTCATAATATTGGTGTCGAATTATGACGTTCGTCGTAAATGGAGACGCTGCGATGCCTCGACGCCGATCACCTCGACTATCCACTGGCGAAATGGAAATCCTTTCCATGCTCTGGGAGCATGGTCCTGTCACTTTGTCAGAAGCACACGCGGCGATGGAGCAGAAGATTGGGTACACGACGGTGCAGACTCGACTTAATCGATTAGTCGATAAGTCGTTGGTCTCACGGAATTCGGAGCGGCCGGCGAAGTACGAAGCCGCGATCGCTGAGCACGAAGTCACAGCCGGTCACCTGGATTCATTGTTGGAGAGAATCGGGGATGTCCAGGTCGTTCCGTTGATTGCACATCTCGTGTCGCGGCAAAAGCTAACCGCAGACGAAATCGGCGAGCTGGAAGCGCTGATTGCTGATGCGAGGTCCGCCGATTCGGGTTCGAAGAGAACCGTTGCCCGGAAGAAGAAAGGAATGCAACGATGACTGTGCAATCCTTCTTTCTGGATGTGTCAGTTGCAGGCGGCTCGGCGATGAACATTGTGTTGTTCAACTCGCTGGCCCTCGTCGTCGGTGCTTCAGTCCTTGCCATTCTGTTGAAGTGGCTGCCGATTCGATCGGCGGCAATCAATCAGAGTTTGTGGTTGCTCGTACTGCTCGCTGGAGTCGTTTTCTTCCGCGTGCCCATTGATGTGCCATCGCCGTTTTCAGGGACGAGTCTCTTTGGTGAGCGGGTATTTCAACGAGGCAATTCAAGTGAAGGAGATGGGGAAGCGGTCGCCAGCAATGGTTTGGAAGATGAAATGCCGATGGTCGCGGTCAGCGACGAACGGGACTTGAAACTTGATAATTCACCTAACGTCGAAGTGGCGAATCGTAGCCCGTCCACGTCAAACCAATCGGCTGGATTGCTTGTTGAGGCAGTCGAAGCCGGCGGTGTGACCGAGGCTCCAATCGTTCTAGAAGTCGAAAACTCGCCGCCGCATTCTGTTCCTCAGCCTAGCTCCCAAATATTGAGCACCAATGCTGGAGGCGATTCTGCAGTCTCGCCTCCGTTGGAGATTGCCGACCGGCCGGTAAACGCTCGCAGAGAAAATTCTGAAGTATCGTTGCGGGACTCGTGGCAGGTAAGCCGCGCTTTGTTTCTCGTGTGGATTTCTGGCGGCTTGCTACTGGTACTTGGCAGTGTTCTGCGTGTGTGGAAGTTTCGGCGTTTCGTGAGCGGGGACGAAGTGTCGCTTGCGGATCGCAGTGAAGTGGCACGATGGATGAGCGAATGGAATGCTGTCTGTAGTGACTTGAAAGTGCGACGAATCCCGCGCCTTTGCATTACGAAATCGATTGGGCCGGGGCTCTGTCCAAGAATCACGCGGCCGAGCCTGGTGCTGCCATTATCGCTCTGGGAAGATCTAAACGGTTCGCAACGCGAGGCCGTGCTTCGTCACGAGGCAGCTCATTTGGTGCGGCACGATCTTTGGCGATCGTTGCTGGCTCGCCTGCTCGCTCTTCCGCATTGGTTCAATCCATTCGCGTGGTTGGCCGTTCGCCGGTTTGAAGAGGCGTCTGAATGGGCGTGCGACGACGCGGCCACGAACTCCAGCATCGAGAGCGGATGCCAGTTCGCTGAATTGCTTATCTCTTTGACAAAGAAAAATGACTTCCGACCCGTCGTCGCGGGGCAGCCACTGGCAACCAACAGGTCTCTCAAAGAGCGAATCACTCGGCTGGTCAAGCACGACGAACTTCCGCATCGCTCGCTCTGGCGAACGTCGGTCCTGCTGACCGTTCCGTGCTTCGTGCTGGCAGCTTCGATCATTGACGTTCGACTGGTCGCCCAAACAGAAGAGCCTCCAAGAGAACCAACGACCGTCGCGCATGAGACTTCCCCAGCTTCCGCGACAACTCCGGACGATCATTCCTCAACCAACGCTAACTCTCCCCAGGTGAAAAAGAACTCCGAAGACAAAACTCCAGAGCCAGCAGAACGAGAAACCAGCGACACGCCTGCTTCTGTCGACGATGCGACGGTCAAAACAGCAGAGGAAACAGCCGCAGCTTCAACGTCTTCATCGACCACATACGCGCCGGAACCATTTCCGTTGCTGCCGGGGTTTGGGTTCTCACCGTGGTACGAACTGGACGAGAACGGGCTGTGGCAACACATTGGCTGGAAGGTTTCCCTGGTCTACCTTCCCGAAGATGTCGACTCGTTCGTTCAATTAATGCAGAGCCCGCACTTCAAACACGCAGCCATTGATCTGGACAATCGTGCGTTCAGCGTCATTGGCCTGAAGCGGCTGAAGCAACTTCCAAACATCGAGGCTCTGCATCTGCGGCTTAACTTTACGGGGAGTAATTCCCATCGGTCCGGGAATTGGATCAATCGCTCGTTTGCCACGACTGCGAATTTTGGATCTCAGCGGCCATCCAGTTGATGACCGTGCAGTTGCAACGTTGGCTGAATTTGCACCTCCACTTGAACAGCTCCGATTATACGGCACTCGAATTACGCCAAAGTCACTTGAGTCACTTGCCAGGCTGGAGCATCTTGAGGAACTTGACCTCGGAGGACTCCGGCGGTCCGATTCAACGGGTGAGAGATTCAGAATTTTCCCGCTGAGTAATCTCAAAAAACTACGCTCGCTCCGGATCGCGGTCACTGAAATTGAAGCGTTCCGACTGCCAGGTTCGTTCTCAAACCTTCAGACATTGCATCTTGAGAATCAGCGGTGGCCACGGCTGTTGGCTGCTGAATTCGAATTACTGTCGACATTGCCGAAACTGCGAAGCCTGCATCTACCCAGGCAGGACCATACCTCTTTCTATCCGCTGCCGGACAAGATCGCCTTGCTGAAACCGCTCAGCACGCTTCGCCGGTTGACCATTTCTGGTTATGGCAGCACGCGTGAGGCTGAACGCACACGGGAGGCGGTGAGTAAGAATCTGCCGCTCGTAGAGTTTGGCGAGAACTACACGAACACACTGAATGACCAAACTGTTGTCAACTTCGCAGATACGCCACTTCGCGACGTGCTGGACTATCTCTCACGTCAGCATGAGCTGCCAATATTCGTTGACAAAGCGGCGTTGTTGACGAAAGACGTCGACGTTGAAGACATCGTCGATAGCTATTCTGCCAATCTGGTGCTCTCTGGTGTCACTCTTCGATCAGCGCTTCGCATCTTGCTTTCGGAATTTGACCTGGAGGCCGTTGCCCACAGAGACGGTGTGACAGTTACAACGGTTGCTGGCAATCGACTCCATCGAGTCCACTACGATCTTTCAGAACTGCTGAGAGATACTCAGAATGGTGACAAGCTCGCAGCCGACCTTGCCACGGTGATCAAGCGGCAGGTCACGCCTGAACTGTGGGGCCGAGAGTTTCCGATGCTTCCGCTAAGCAACAAGCATATCGACGAGACAGGACTGGTGAAGATTATTCCTGCTGGCACAACGCTGATCGTGACTGCTCCGCCGCAGACGCATGGGTTGCTTCGGCCGTTCATCAAACAGTTAACTAATGGTGAGCACTCGCAATTGTTCAATGTAGAGTTACGTCGGATGATCGACACGCGTCATTCGGAACTGTCAGTTGGGAATAACCCCGATGCGAAGTTGTTTGTCAACGTGCCATTGATCGACTGTCTGAGCTATCTAAGACGAATCTACAAATTCAACGTAGTCATCGATGCTATTAGTATGCAAAAGGCAGGCGTCACGACGAAGACACTGGTCACTCGGGATTTCAAACTGACAACTCTTGAAGATGCCCTCGACCGAATTCTGGAGCCTCTGAAGCTGACCTGGGTTTACGAGGACGATGTCATCAAGATTGTCAGTCAGAAAAGTGCAGATGCCAGATCGAGAATTGTCGTCCACCAACTGTCTGACGATTTCCTGATACCAACGGATTCGCTGAAGAAAGACGATTGGCTGAGGACGATTGAAGCTCTGTGCATTGAGGGCCTCGGCACCACCGAGCCGCAATACGAAGTCTGGTTCAATCGTGTGATCGTGCATGCACCGTGGCGAGATCAGTATCGGCTGTCGAGAAAACTGGACGAACTGTTGTACCGCCCGAACAGAATTCGCCGGCGGAGAAACTCGCCCGAAGAGGCGAATTGACCACGGCAGTATGACCCGCGCGACGGCTCAGTTCAGTCTCGATCAGACAGCGTATCGGTGTGCCGTTGGAGAAGTGCCGGCAGGACTTCCACCGAAGCGGTTGTCGAGCTGAGCCTGGTGAGCGGCGTCGGCAAGTTCCTGAGCCTGCTCACGGTAACCTTCGGAAGAACGAGCCACTTCGCTGGCGTCTTCATAGGCGCCCTGATAGTCGCCTTCTTCGTAGCACAGAATTGCTCGTTTCATATATTCATCATTGAAACGAGTCACGAGCGGGAGCGGAGCGAGCAGACCGAAAAATCCTGTGACACCCAGCGTTGCGATGAAGAAGCCAACCGACAGAGCTTCTGCTCCGTAGACGAATGACAGACCTATCCCGATTGCAGCTCCGGCGCCGCCGAGCATGTTCATCAGTCGCTCGTCCGAATCCATCGGCAATCGCCGCTTGTCGGACACCAGGCTGCCAGAGCCAAAGATCATGGCACCACCAACCGCCAGAATGGCTCCAAATCCGCCAGTAAGTCCGTGAGCGACCGCAGCCATAATTGGATCGAGGTTAACGGCGAGAAGCATGACTGGCCCTTCTATACATCGTAAAAAGAATTTCGACTCCAAGGATGAGCCGCAGTGGTTTCGGCAATCAAATTGTGACTGAGTTAGTAACAGCGTCGTTCGGCAGCGCTCAGGCAACTCGCGGTCCGGAAAGCGTGGATAATCGCAACTGCCCGATTTCGGACAAAACCTAGCTCAGCACTGCGTACCGAAACGGAAATCGGCTTCGCTGAGACGGATGCACTCACAAACCATCGACGTTCGTCCTCAGAACCCTCACCAGCAGAATCAACTGGCATCGACACATTTGCCAACCGAGAGATCAGCATCGCCATGCAACTGCCGAATCCGATTGAGCACCCGGCGCGAAAATGAAAGTTGGGTACATGGTGGGCGACCGGGGTTGTTGAAACGTGAGCCTGTCCCATAGCTTGTCGCGACTTCGTTTCCGTGCCTCGTTAACCGCTCCGGCCTCTCGGCTCACCACATGACTGCAATTCTTGGGATTTCTGCGTTTTATCATGACTCGGCCGCTGCGCTGGTTGTCGATGGTGAGATCGTTGCTGCTGCTCAGGAAGAGCGGTTTACTCGGAAGAAGCACGACGCTCGGTTTCCGAAGCATGCCGTTGATTACTGTTTGCAGGAGGCCGGGCTGACTTCGGATCAGCTCGACTATGTCGGGTTTTACGATAAGCCGCTGCGAACGTTTGAGCGGTTGCTGGAGACGTATCTTGCCTTTGCTCCAGCCGGGTTTCGGTCGTTTCGCTCTTCGATTCCTGTTTGGCTGAAAGAGAAGCTGCATCTGCCGCGTGAGATCCGAAAGGGGCTCCGCGAGCAATACAAAGGCCGCTTCGTTTTCACGAACCATCACGAGTCGCACGCGGCCAGCGCGTTCTTCCCTTCGCCGTTCGACGAAGCGGCGATCATGACGCTCGACGGAGTCGGCGAGTGGTCGACGACGTGTCTGGGAGTCGGAAGCGGCAACAAGATCGAGCTGACTCACGACGTGAGGTTTCCGCATTCGCTCGGGTTGTTGTATTCGGCGTTCACCTATTACACCGGCTTCAAGGTCAACAGCGGCGAGTACAAGGTCATGGGACTGGCTCCGTACGGCGAGCCGGAGTTCAAGGACTTGATTCTTGAACACGTCATGGACCTGAAAGAGGATGGCTCGTTCCGCATGGACATGAGCTATTTCAATTACTGCCAGGGCCTGACGATGACGTCGGACAAGTTTCATCGCTTGTTCGGCGGTCCGCCTCAGCCTGCTGAGTCAACCGTCACGCAGCGCGAAATGAATCTGGCTGCGTCGGTTCAGGCTGTATCTGAAGAAGTCATGTTGCGAACGGCTCGGCATATTCACCAGCAGACCGGATCGAAGAATCTGGTCATGGCGGGAGGCGTTGCGCTGAACTGTGTTGGCAACGGCCGCATTCTTCGTGAAGGGCCTTTCGAGAACGTCTGGATTCAACCCGCGGCTGGCGACGCAGGTGGGGCACTCGGTACGGCGTTGTTTATCTGGCATCAGCTTCTGGAGAAAGAACGGACGACAAACGGCAAAGACACTCAGCGGGCATCACGACTCGGGCCGGCATTTTCCGACGATCAGGTGGCAACGTACCTCGAACAGAACTCCGCCGTTTACTCAACGTGCGAAACCGACGAGCAACTTTGCGACGAAGTGGCATCGCTGATCGCCAGCGAAAAAGTCATTGGATGGTTTCAGGGACGGATGGAGTTCGGGCCTCGAGCGCTGGGTTCGCGATCGATCATCGGCGACGCTCGAAGCCAGAAGATGCAGTCCGTGATGAATCTGAAGATCAAGTTCCGGGAATCATTCCGCCCGTTCGCGCCGATCGTGTTGAAAGAGCACGTTCACGAATATTTCGAGATGCGCGAGAACGAGGACAGCCCGTACATGCTGCTGGTAGCTCCCGTTCGAGAAGAAATCCGCAATGAACTGCCGGACGATTACGAAAAGACGTTCGGCATCGACAAGCTGAATTTCTCACGGTCGAGCATTCCCGCGATCACACACGTCGACTTCTCGGCGCGAGTCCAGACCGTCGACACCGAACGCGATCCGCTGCTTCATCAGTTGATTTCACAGTTCAAACAAAAGACCGGCTGCCCCGTTCTGATCAACACAAGCTTCAACGTTCGGAGCGAACCCATCGTCTGCTCGCCGGAAGACGCCTGGCACTGCTTCCTGATGACGGATATGGATGTCCTGGTTCTCGGTCGGCATATCCTGCTCAAAGAAAAGCAGACGAAGAAAATGACAGAAGCCGACCGTGAGGCTCACCTCGCCCAATTCGAACTGGACTGAATGAGGCCAGCATCAGCGGCGAACAAGTCATCCCGATTCTGTGTCCCGCACGTCGACAACTTTTTCGACCTTCCGAGGAACCGCCGTGTACACACCGCCCAGCTTCGTTGAAGACGATCCTGCAACACTCCACGCGTGCATCGAAGAAAACAGCTTCGCAACGCTGGTGACGACAGATTCGTCGAGACCTTCCGTTAGCCACTTGCCGCTATTGATCGACCGCTCCGCCAGTCCGAATGGCACACTCATCGGACACATGGCCAAAGCCAATCTTCATTGGAAAGGCATCGACAATCAGGATGCGTTGGTCATCTTTCAGGGCCCTCACGCGTACATCTCGCCGAGCTGGCTGAAGGAACGCAACGTCGTCCCGACCTGGAACTACGTGGCCGTTCACGTGACCGGCAAGGTGCAACTGGTTGATAAACCGCCTGCCCTGCTGGACATCGTGCGGCGCTACGTCGATCACTACGAATCAACAATGCCAGCGCCGTGGCAACTGGATTCTGCCGAGCCGGACTTCATGGAGAGTCTTCTGAACGCCATCGTCGGCTTCACGATCGAAATCGAGTCGATCGAAGGCAAATGGAAACTCAACCAGAATCACTCCGAAGAACGCCGTCAGAAAATCATCGATGGCCTGCAGACATGCCCCGGTGACGACAGTGCTCAGATCGCCGACTTGATGCGGGCGACGTTCGGCGTTGCCAACTCATAGAAATCCAACGAAGGTCAGGTGGACTCAATTGTATTTGGATTCTAGCTGGTTCGCCAAAACGCGGCTGGATACTCTGTCCGTGGTTCGAAACGCTTGTGACGACTAATGATTGCTCGCAGCTTTCTGTCGTGCTGGATCTTGCTGCGATCATCAGCCTCTCGAGAGCGGGCGTCGCGACTTGGCGAGTCTTGTAGTTAATTTCTGGAAGACTCCAAAGTTGCGAAGGAACAGATTGACAATCTGTTCTGTATCCGTAGCATAAGTTTTTATCGATGGGCGGATTCACATCTGAAGTGCAAAGCCGGCTTTTGTGAGAACTTCGAGTGGAGTGAGATAGTTGAGTCTCTTTCGAGGTCGATTGTTGAGCCGGTTCGTGACGTGTGCAAGGGCGTTGTGTGAGATGTCTCGGAAGTCGGTCTTCTTCGGGAAGTACTGACGCAGCAGGCCGTTGGTGTTTTCGTTTGTTGCTCGCTCGTTCGAGGAGTAGGCGTGTGCAAAGTAGATGGCGATCTGCAGACGCTTGCTCAGTTGTTCATGGCCGGAGAATTCCTTGCCGTTGTCGACGGTCAGTGTCTGACGCAGCGTTGGCGGGATGATGCGGAACGCTCGTTCTTTGGCAGCGTTCAGCCGGGCGCTGGTGCCGTTTTTCATCTTTGCTGTGATCAAAAATCCGCTCTTGCGTTCCACACAGGTCATGATCATGCCGGAGTGATCTGCACCGTGAACCGTGTCGCCCTCCCAGTCACCGAAGCGGCGGCGTGAATCGACTTTTGCCGGACGCTGCTCGATGCTGACGCGGTTTCTGATGCGGCCTCGTCCGTCAATGCCCCGACGTTTGCGATAACGACCGTGACGCAGGAACGAGCGGAAATGGCTGCGGTATTCGCAGGTCTCCAGCCAGCGGTAGATCGTCTGATACGACACTCGTCTCGATTGTGTCCGGCGGTAATCTCGCTTCATCCGGCCAGCGATTTCTTCCGGTGACCACTCCTGAGACAATCCGCTACGGACTGACTCGTTGATGAAAGGATCGTCCATCTTCCGGATGAGCGGACGCTCGCGACGACGTCGGGCAGTTCGTTCCTGAGCGGCCACGGCTCGATAGCCTTCCGAATCCCTGTTGCGAGACAGTTCGCGACTGATGGTCGACGGAGAACGATTCAAGTGCTGAGCGATCTTTGTCGGACCAGTGCCCGAATAATGTAACTGAGAGATGACTTCGCGTTCTTCAAGAGTAAGCTGGTGGTACGGCATCGCAGGTTCTCCGTTGAATAGTGCATTGTTCGCACAACTATCCAACTCCCTGCGGTGTTCACTTTCCAGCAGTAAACCGCCTCGAAGCCCATCCCGTCCGAACCAGAGCTGAGTTCTGATCCGTTGCACTTCAGATGCGGTAGCCCATGACTGGTGGACACCTGAAGGATTTCTAAGATTTCTTTCAGGAGACTTTCATGTCAGAGAAAACGAAGCGAGCACGTCGTTCATTCAGTGCTGAATTTAAGCGGGACGCCGTCGATCTTGTGGTCAAGCAGGGGTACTCGTTCAAGGCGGCAGCGGACGCTGTTGGTGTTGCAGCGAAGAGTCTCAGGGATTGGCACTCGAAGCTGGCTCCAGAGCCAGAACCATGTGGTGACGACGCCTCGACCGCTGCGTTGCAGGATGAGATCAAGCATCTCAGAAAGCGTCTGCAGCGAGCTGAAATGGAACGTGAAATTCTAAAAAAAGCCACAGCGTATTTCGCGAGGGAGTCACAATGAAATACGCATGGATCAAGCAGCATCGTGACTCGTTTTCAGTGACGTCGATGTGTCGAACTCTCAATGTCAGCTCGAGTGGATTCTACAGGTGGCTGAAGGCCGGGCCCGGCTTGAGGGCTCAACGGTCGGCTCGAATCCGCACTTCAATTAAGCAGGTCTACGACGAGTCGCACGGGATTTATGGCAGTTACAAAATCGCTGATCGACTCAAGGAAGATGACTCTCTGGAAACAGTCTGTCGCAACACAGTCGCAGCGGCGATGCGGGAAATGGGACTGAAAAGCAAAGTCTCAAAGAAATTTTCGCCAACGACAACGGTTTCTGATCCTTCAAAGATGGCGGCACCAAACGTTCTGAATCAGTCCTTCAAAGCAGGTGCTCCGAACAGAAAGTGGGTGACCGATATCACGTATCTGCCGACGGCAACCGGCTGGGTTTATCTGGCTGTTGTCCTGGACTTGTTCAGTCGCAAGGTTGTCGGTTGGGCGATTTCCGAAAGTCTCGCCACGCCGTTGGTCAGCTCAGCTCTTCGTAACGCTGTTGAATCGCGGAAGCCTGACACGAACGGTCTGCTTCACCACAGCGATCGAGGCTCGCAATACACCAGCGATGAATACCAGCAGACTCTGAGAACACTCAACATGATCTGCTCGATGAGTCGTACCGGATGCTGCTACGACAACGCCGTCATGGAACGTTTCTTCTGGTCACTCAAGCACGAATGGACGAAGTTCGAAACCTTCGAGGACATCACTCAAGCAAGACTCAGCGTCTTCCAGTACATCGAAACGTTCTACAACTCCAAGAGAATTCATCAGACCCTCGGATACAAAACACCTGACGAATTCGAAGAACAACACCAAGCAAAGCTTGCCGTCTAAAAACTAATTCAGGTGTCCATCCCAACTGGGCAATCGCAAGATGTGAATCCGCCATGCGTTCTTTTCGAGCGGTTGTTCTGACGGCGAGATATCAACTCTGAGTGACAACGTGACATCCGTTTCGGCTACGTCGATCGGGATTCACTGTTTTCTTCCCCATCTGATTCCGGTCGAGGGAGGCTGTTATTATGAGGCGAGTCCTTATCAGACGACGTAACGCGTTCACCCTTATAGAACTTCTGGTGGTAATCGCGATCATTGCGATCCTCGTTGCTCTACTGCTACCCGCTGTGCAGCAGGCCCGCGAAGCGGCCCGCCGTTCTCAGTGCGCAGCCAATCTGAAGCAGTGGGGAGTAGCACTCCACAACTACCACGATGTGACGAACCAGTTGCCTCCATCAACAATCAATCCCGGTTCAAACCGGTCACAGCTGTATGTGCCCATCGGAGGGATTCGCAATCACACGGGCTATTTGATGCTTCTGCCGTATATCGATCAAGCTCCGTTGTACGAACAGATCGACTTCGATTTGGCTACTGGAAAAGCCGTGGTGGTGGAGGCTACCAGGCGGCTCTGGATGGCAAGTCAGTGCCGATTCAGTTTTGCCCGTCCGATCCCGAATTTGATAGGGTTCACACGTATATACCGCAGAATATGTATACTTCGGAGCGGTTCACTCGAGTCAATTACGGGTTTGTTCACGAGGATTACGAATATAGTGGGAATTCCGGTGGTCACTGGTCCAAGAACAAGTCAGCGGCTAGGTCGGCGTTCGGTATTAACCGGTCGGCTTCGTTCAAGAACTTTGTGGACGGTACGTCAAACACGATTGTCATGATCGAGACGCCACAGGAAAAGGACAATGCGGCCTTCGGTCCAATTCTTCAGGCCTACACGCACACGCATTTCATCACTCCCTGGCGACGCGGTCTGAATGAGCAATACGGCAGCAAGAACGTTCCGTATGCCTGGGGCGCTGGCAGTCATCATATTGGGGGCTGTCATGCTCTGCTCGGCGATGCAACTGTCAAGTTTCTCAATCAGAACATGAGTCGCAAGACGCTACGGGCTATCGAATCTATCGATGGTAAGGAAACGAATGGTGACTTCTAAGTGGCGTTCGGTGGCGTAAGTACTTCTGTCCCACATTGCACTTTTTTGCCAGTGCGGTGGTTGGCTTTACAGTGGCCGGCGAGTGCTGGTGTCTTACCTTCTGGTGAAATTCGATGACGCGAATCTACATCTTGAGTTTGCTTGTATTGTGCGGCTGTGGCGGTGCTGAGGGGCCGCCGATGGCGGACGTGTCCGGCACCATTACTTTGGGGGGGAAGCCGCTCGCGGGAGCCGAGGTCCACTTCCTTTCTGGCGATTTTGAAGGCTACGGAAGGACAAATGATGAAGGACGCTACTCCTTGGTTCGTGGGGCCCCGGTGGGAGAATGCAGTGTCTACATCACGAAGGCATCGGACGTGGCGCCCGGTGAAGGAGTTGATACAAGCATAGATGGGATGGACAAGGAGCAGATCGAAGCAATGGCAGTGGGCGCTGAGGGGGAAGGAGCTAAGCCGCTTCTACCACCGGAATTCAGCGACCCGGCACAGTCTAAGTTAAGTTTCGATGTTCCTTCCGGGGGAGCGGAAGATGCCGATTTCAAACTTTGACGTTGTTGTTGCGGTTCCGTCGTCCGAGGCGCGATAGAACTCAATGTCGATGAGTGGTAATCGTCAATTCTGCTTGGTTTTGGTTGCAGTGGGGGCCCTTGCGGGCGCTGGGGTTTGGCTGGGTTCCGATAGATCGCCAGTTCCAGAGACACCGGTGTTACCTGCGAGAGACGAGCAGCCGCCGACCAAACTCGTGTCTCGTTACCGGAGTGTGTTTGAGTCTGAATTCAGCGGAAGCGCCAGTTGCCAGGAGTGCCATATTGCGGAAGCCCGGTCGTTCAATCAGACGCCGCACAGCCACTCTCTGGAAATGGTTATTGCAGAAGATGAACCTTCCGATGTTGAGTTTGCTCATGCTGCGTCACGCCGCGCGTACAGAGTCTTTCGCCGCGACGGCGAGTTGTGGCACCAAGAGATTGCCAACGATGATCAGGGTGAGATCAGCCTCGGTGAATTTCCCGTGGCATGGCGAATCGGATCCGGCCATCACAGCCGAAGCTACCTGATTGATGTCGATGGGTACCTTTTTGAATCTCCCGTGACTTGGTACTCAGCCACTGATTCCTGGGGGATGTCACCCGGCTATGATTTTCGTGACCACGAGGGGTTCAGCCGCGCTGCTCACGAGGGCTGCGTTCAATGTCACGCATCGCGAGTTGAGTCGGCCGAAAACTCCACGCATCACCTGAATATTATTGAACCGTCCATCGGCTGCGAAAGCTGTCATGGTCCGGGAGCGATGCACGTTCGAGAGCGAACGTCGGAAGTCAGCATCGTCGGGGAATTTGACGACACTATCGTGCGTCCCGGCGAGCAGTCTCGCGAAATCAACGAAGCGATTTGTGCCCGCTGTCATTTACGGGGGGCGGGCTGGTCTAACGTTCGAGGACGGTCAAGCATCGACTTTCGGCCCGGCCTGTTGATGACAGACTTTCGTGTCGATTTTGCCCCTGAGAATGCTACTGGCGAGATGAAAGTGGTCGGCCACTTCGAACAGATGCACGCCAGTCGCTGCTACATCGAGTCAGACACTCTGACCTGCACAACATGCCACAATCCACACGCAGCTCCATCTGCTGAAATGAAAGTTGAATACTATCAACGGAAGTGTCTTAGTTGTCATGAGTCAGAGGACAGCGGCTGCACTTTGCCGGAACCGGAACGGCTGGCAGAAAGTCCTGTTGACAACTGTGTGGCCTGTCATATGCCTGAGTCAGGAACTGACATTCCGCACTTTTCATTTACCCATCACTGCATTGCGATTCGGCATCCGCGTCAGCACGATGACCAGAAGGAAGAGACACTTTCCAAACTGGTACCAATCGGTGATGTGTCACGTCTCTCAGGACTTGATCTCGAACGATGCCTCGGTCGCGCCTGGTTGCGTTATGGCGACAGCCTGAAGACTCGTGAGAGGTTTGCGGCATTTGACAAAGCGGCCACGCGCCTTCATCGTGTCTATCAGGCGGGTATGCAGGATGCCGGTGTCTCAGGCGGTCTCGCATATCTTCACTGGATCAAACGCGACCCAGTCTGCATCGACTTTGCCCAACAGGCATTGAGTTCGCCAGATTGCACAGCAAAGATTCGCTCTGACTCACTGATTGTTCTAGGTGATATGCATTTTGAACGTGGTGACATGGAGGCTGCTGAATCTGCGTTTGATGAATTGACGAGACTCCGTTTGCGATACACCGACTGGCAGATGTTGGGAATCTGCAGAGCGCGGCTAGGGAAAATCGACGAAGCAATCCTTGCTCTTCAGGCAGCGGTCAAGCTCAAGCCAGGATCAGTCGAACTCCACCTCCTACTGGCGACTATCCTCAATACAGCGGGCCAGAAGAGCCTTGCGGAAACTCACCGCAAGATCGCGCTGCGGCTTGAAAAGCAATTAGCTGCCGACAGCCAGCAAAATCGGTGGCCTGAAAGTACTCCGTCAGCGAATCACCGACGGCCTTGAAACTCGCTCCGACGAAGCCTCTGCGGGCGACGTTTGGTCTTCAGGAATAGGCACGCCGATGGCCTCGTTGCAAGACGATTCCTTCGTCAGCTCAAAACGCGGCATGATTCTCGCAATCGGTGATTGCCGGCAATAGTCACAGCGGTACACTTCTGGCTGGACCTGAAGCATTCCGCACTAGGTCGTACGGACATTCAGATCATGTCTGTGATGAGTGCGGCGAGCCAGATGAAGCCGGCAAAGTTAGCTGGCTTTTTCTCGTAGCGTGTGGCGATGCGGCGGCAGTGTTTGATTCTTCCAAAGAATCGTTCGATGAGATTGCGGTGTTTGTAGACCGTCCTGTTGTATCTCCTTTTCTTTTTGCGTCCGGCATTTGGCTTGATGCACACCTTTGCCCTGAGTTGTCGGGCACGCTTGCGAATCGCGTCTGAATCGTAGGCGGCGTCGGCAATGATCGTGCCCACGTCACCTCTTCGGAAGTCTTTGAGCAACTGTTCTCCCAAAGGAGCATCGCCACGCTGGCTCACCGTCAGTTGGAAGGTGACAAGCCGACCGCTCCTGCCAGTTACTGCGTGAACTTTGGTCGTCAGTCCGCCACGAGAACGGCCAAGGCAGCGTCGTTCGTCAGCGTCTTCTTTTTTTCATCTGCCAGGCGGCGTCCTGTGGAAGCGACCGGGTGAGCTTTGATGCTGGTAGAATCGATCTGTACTTCCTGCAATTCGTCTGTCAGTCCTGACTCACCGATGGCCGGGAAAATCCGCTCCCAGACACCTCGGGAACACCAGCGATCGTACCGCTTCCAAACCGAGTTGGGTTTTCCGTATCGACCAGGAAGATCTTCCCAGGGAATGCCAGTTTTCAGCACAAACAACACGGCGTTGATAAACAATCGATTGTTACGACCTGTCCGCCCTGGATCACTTTTCTTTCCCGGGATCAAACTCTTGATCACATTCCACTGTTCATCACTCAGTTCATGACGTCGGACCATCGTGCTCCTCCTTGAGACGATAGACATCCTCATTCAAACTAACGACAAACAGCAAGATGAATGTCCGTACGACCTAGGCCTTGTCATGAAGTACCGAACAAAGACGATCCTGCTTCTCATTGTGCTGATTCCCGCACCGCTGGCTGCGTGCTTGTGGGATTCCGACACGCTTGAAGAGGAGCGGCGGCAGTTTCCGTCCGTGCTGGAGCTGATCACCGGGAAGTTTCTGCGTCACTCGCCAGCGTTCTATGAATGGCGGATTGAAGACCGAAAGAAACGTCTGGAACAGGAACCCGAGAATGTCGCTTTGTACGACGACCTCGCCGTTGCCTATGAGAAAACCGGTCAGACGGATCTGGCCATCGAGACGATTTTGAAGAAGGAAGAAATCTCACCCGGCCTGTACGAGACCTACGCGAATCTCGGAACGTTCTACATTCACGCCGGTCGTCTCGAAGAAGGCTTGAATGAGATTGAGAAAGCGATCGAGATCAACCCTGACGCTCACTTCGGACGCGAGGTCTACCAGAAGTTACTCGTCGAATATGTTCTTTCGAAAAAGCGTGCTCACATTCTGAACTTGCCAATGAACACCGAATACGACGGAAGACCATTCGGTTTTGCTGTTCACGTCATGCTCGAGAATCTTGCGCCCGGTGAAGACTGGCCTTCTTCGGAGAGTACTGTAGAAAACCATACTGCCACCAAGGGTGTCTTGGGAATGATGAGGTTCGGCAACTTTGACTCTCCAATTCTGCTTGAAGCTTTGGCATCGCTGCTTCTCAACGAATATGACGAGACGCAATCGAAACAACTTGCCGCGAGAGCACTCCTGCAGGCTTCCTACGTGTCTGAGGCCACTCGTCAAAAGGAGGCTTTCAGAACGATCGCTGAGCAGGCGCTGATGATGCAGACACGTCCTGGGACGATTGACCAAATCTCACTGGAAGAAGTCGAAGGCCAGTTTCTCACGGAACTCGCAGAGGCTAAAGCCTGGTATAAAATGCTCGTCGAACGGGAAGAACGTTGGATTGAGGCTGGCCTTAATCCAGATGAAGAGTCGGACAAACTTAACCTGAAAAACGTCCGAGTTTCATCGCAGCTCATATCTTCGTCTGGCGAAGGGCCAAATCGGCGTTTACGTCGAGATGCGATTCCGATCGCAATTTCCGGGTTGGCCATACTCGGAGCGTTAATGCTTAGGTGGTCACGGCGTAACAGAAATGGCAAGGCACAATTTTAAGCAGGTAAGTCCGGGCTTGATTGTTAGGACTATTGCAGCCGATCACGAAAACCACGTTCGGTAGTGCTGAAAGGCTCCGTAGACGAGGAACGATTCGATGAGGTTGCCAAGGACAGTCAGCCAGAAGATGAGGCGGAAACTCTTCTTGTAGGTTTTGTGGCGGAAGAGTTTTTGACCGGCGATGGCTCCGGGCCAGCCGCCGAGCAGCGAAAGTATGTGCAACGTCTTCTCGGAAATACGATCGCTGCCTTCCTGCTTTGCTCGGCGTTTGTCGATGCCGTAGACGACGAACGTTGCCAGACTCATCACTCCGAACCAGACGGAGCAAACGATGATCGCATTTTGACTCATTGCGTTGCCTTGATCTCTTCTGACGTGAACTTCTGCGGCCAGCTTGCCGATTGAGGAAGGGTAATCGAAGGAGCGTCTGGCTGGTAAGTTCGCCTTGAGGACTCACCAGGCTGAACGAATTCTGAGAGTTTGAAACGCGGAGTTCACAGAGGACTTGCAGAGGCGCGGGGAGTTCTCCTTTTGTCTCTACGTTTGTTTTACTCAGCGGCCCGCTGCGTTCAAACTTTTTCTACTCTTGATTCATTGAGAGTTTTCGTCCGCCAGACTTCCCCTTGAGAAGGCCGACCGGTCACAATACACATCCTTCCTTTGCAAACTCGCCAATCGCCTTTTGCTCCCGACGGAACGAAAGCCATGCCTCGACGATCCTGGTTCAACTCTGCCGCTCTTTTCAGGGCACTCTGTTCCGCACTGACCGTTCTCTCGTTGACTGTGCATCCTGAAACTGCGTCTGCTCAGAATGAGCAGGCCGCTGCGACGACGCGGAAGATCGACTTCAACCGCGACATCCGCAGCATCCTTTCGAACCGGTGCTTTACTTGTCACGGTCCGGACGATGCCGAGCGACAGGCCGATCTGCGCCTCGACAATCGTGATGGAGCGACGGCCAGCCTTGGCGACTACGCCGCGATTGTTCCCGGCAAATCCGAAGCCAGCGAGTTGCTCAAACGCGTTTCGGCTTCCGATCCTGATTTGATCATGCCTCCAGCCGGCAAAGGAGCTCCGCTGTCGAAGGAAGAAATTGAAACGCTGACACAGTGGATCAAGCAGGGAGCCGGTTACGCCAGACACTGGTCCTACGAGCTGCCGATTCGGCCCGAACTTCCGCCGACGTCCAATAAGGGTTGGCAACGCAACGCGATCGACGCATTCATTCTTTCGCGGCTTGACCGCGAGAAACTTTCTCCCAACGAAGAAGCTGACCGAGCGGCGTTAATTCGCCGAGTCACTCTGGACCTTACCGGCTTGCCGCCGACTCTTGAGGAAGTCGAAGCGTTCCTCGCCGACAAAGGTCCCAATGCGTACGAGATGCTGGTTGATCGGCTGCTCGAAAAAGACGCCTACGGCGAGCACTGGGCCAGAATGTGGCTCGACCTGGCGAGGTATGCTGACTCGGCTGGCTACGCAGACGACCCCGCTCGCACAATCTGGGCTTATCGTGATTACGTCATTCGATCGTTGAATTCGAACAAGCCATTCGACCAGTTTACGGTCGAGCAAATCGCTGGCGACCTGCTGCCCGATCCTTCCGAAGATCAACTCATCGCGACGGCCTTTCATCGAAACACGCTGACGAACAACGAAGGCGGCACCAATGACGAAGAATTCCGCAATGTTGCGATCGTCGACCGAGTCAACACAACGATGGCCGTCTGGATGGGCACGACGATGGCGTGCGCTCAGTGCCACACTCACAAGTTCGACCCGATTACCAACGAAGAATATTTCAAGTTCTTCGCCTTCTTTAACAACTCGGAAGATGCCGATCGTCGCAATGAATCGCCGCTGATTCAGATTTATACCGACGAGCAGAAGCAGAACAGGACGCAGTGGGAACACGATGTTGAAGACCTGGCGAGAAAGCTGAGCACTCCGACTCCTGAGTTGTTGGCTGCTCAGGTGGCGTGGGAAAAACGGTTCGCCGTCGAACCGGCATGGCAGACGCTGACCACTGGAACATTCAGTGCGAAATCCGGTCGTAAACTGGAAGCCGCGGAAGACGGCACGATCAAAGTGGCCGATCAGGCGGTTACCGACACTTATTCGCTCGAGTTCCCACTATCGACGATTGGCGAAGGTGAGAAACTGACAGCGATCCAGTTGGAAACGCTGCCTGGAAACACCTTTGTCGTATCGCGCGTGCTGGGCACCTTGATTCCACCGAATGGCTCGCGGCTGGACGGTCGATTCATTCGCGTTGAACTTCCCGGCAAAGGCAAGATGGTGTCGCTCGCCGAAGTTCAGGTCTTTAGCGGATCCGAAAACATCGCTCTTAACGGTGAGGCGAAGCAGAGTACGACCGATTTCGGCGGACCGGCGAAGCTGGCGGTCGACGGCAACACGAACGGCCACTACACCGAAGGGAAGTCGGTGACTCACACGGCAGTATCCGACAACCCGTGGTGGGAAGTTGATCTGAAAGCGACGCAGCCGGTTGATCGTGTCGTCATCTGGAGCCGCACGGACGGTAATCTTCAGTCGCGTCTTGATGGATTTCTTCTGAAAGTCCTGAACGACAAACGAGAAACTATCTGGGAGCAAAAGATCGCAAAGGCTCCGAAGAACGACGGTGAGTACTCGCTGAGTTCAGCTCGCGGCATTCCGTTTGCGGCTGCGTTTGCAGACTTCGAACAAAGCGGCTTCCCGCCGTCATTCGTGATTAACAACCCGGATGTCAAAACGAAGGGGTGGGCTGTTGGTGGGGCTCAGCAGTTGCCGCACCGTCTGGCACTTATTCCCAAATCTGCGGTTGACGTGCCGGTTGGCTCAAAATTGTCGCTGACAATCGAGCAGAATTCTCAGTGGGAGAATCACACGATCAGTCAGTTCCGGATTGCAACGACGTCTGAACCAGCAATCGTCGAGTTTACAAAGACACCAGCAGATCAGCTTGCCATCCTGAAGACGCCGGTCGACAAACGCTCGGAAGCTCAGTCGACGAAGCTGACGACTTACTTCCTGCAGAACATCGCTGCGGCACTGAAGCCCGATCGCGATCTGCTCGCGCAGCGAAAGAAGCAGCTCACGGACCTCAAACCGGCGACGTCTGTGCCTGTCATGAAAGACCTGCCCGCTGACAAACGGCGCGTGACGAAAATCCAGATACGCGGAAACTTCCAGCAAACGAGCGATGAAGTCACCGAAGGCGTCCCTGCCGCGTTTCATCCGTTGTCTGATGATTTACCACCGAATCGTCTTGCGCTGGCGAAGTGGCTGATCGATGAGAAGAACCCGCTAACGGCTCGCGTTGTCGCCAACCGGTACTGGGATGCGATCTTTGGCATTGGAATTGTCAGCACGAGCGAGGAGTTCGGCTCGCAGGGTGACTTGCCGGTTCATCCGGAACTGCTCGACTGGCTGGCCACGGAGCTCGTCGCTAGTAAGTGGGACATCAAGCACCTCGTCAAACTGCTGGTCTCTTCTGCCGCTTATCGACAATCATCGCGAGTTACTGAAGAGTTGATCGCTCGCGACCCACAAAACCGACTGCTGGCACGCGGGCCTCGATTCAGGCTTTCGGCCGAGATGATTCGCGATCAGGCACTCGGTGTAAGCGGGCTGCTCGCTCAGAAACTCTACGGACCGCCAGTACGGCCACTCCAGCCCAACCAAGGCGTGAACGCCGCCTTCGGCAGCGCCATCGATTGGAAAACCAGCGAGGGTGACGACAAGTTTCGAAGAGGTCTTTACACCACTTGGCGACGCTCGAATCCTTATCCATCAATGATGGCGTTTGACGCGGTGAACCGTGAAGTCTGCACCGTACGACGAGACCGAACCAACACGCCGCTCCAGGCACTCGTCACGCTGAACGATCCAGTTTACGTTGAAGCGGCTCAGGCACTGGCACGGCGAATCGCCGCACACGACGGCTCAACTGCTGAACGAGTTGCGTTCGGATTCCGACTGGCAACCGCTCGAACTCCAGAGCCGTTTGAACAAACGCGTCTCATCAAACTGTTCGACGTCGTTCGAGCCAGATATGCCGATGATTCTGAAGCAGCGACATCGATCGCCACGATGCCGCTGGGGCCCGTTCCTGAAGGAGCCTACGTCGTCGATCTGGCCGCGTGGACCGTCGTCGGAAACGTTCTGCTGAATCTCGACGAAATGTTTATGAAACGGTGACCCGACGAACGCTCGACCATCGACCATACCAATTCAGTACGTGATCAAAACCGGACTCAGCCATGAACCCGTTGACTCAACGAATTCAAAATCTGACCAGACGCCACTTTCTGCGAGACTCGAACATCGCGTTGGGAGGCATGGCTCTGTCTGCGATGGCTGGCAATAGTGCGAGTGCACGGCCGAAAGTCATCAACCCGCTAGAGCCGAAGAAGACTCATCACGAGCCCAAGGCCAAGCGAGTCATCTATCTGCACATGACTGGTTCGCCGCCGAACCTTGACCTCTGGGATTACAAGCCGGAACTCATCAAACGCACCGACGAAGATTGCCCGAGTGAGTTTCTGGAAGGTCGCCGATTTGCATTCACGTCGGGCGTGCCAAAGTTACTCGGAACACCTCGTAAGTTTCCACAGGTCGGAAAAGCGGGGCTGCGAATGTCCGACGCCGTTCCGAATTTGCACAAAGTCGCCGATGAAATGTGTCTGGTTCATTCGATGAACACGGACCAGTTCAATCATGCTCCGGCCGAACTTCTGATTTACACCGGTTCGCCACGGTCAGGCCGGCCTTCGATGGGGGCGTGGGCGACGTACGGACTTGGTTCGGAAAACGAAGACTTGCCAGGTTTCGTCGTCCTGATCTCCAGCGGCGTTCAACCTAACGGCGGAAAGAACTCGTTCGGTAGCGGATTCCTTCCCAGCGTTTATCAAGGTGTGCAGTGTCGCTCCAAGGGCGACCCCGTTCTTTACGCATCCGATCCGAAAGGCATGGACCGTGAGATGCGAAGACTGAGTCTCGATGCACTCCGAGACCTCAACGAAGCGCAGGCCGATAAGCTGGGACACCCGGAAACGCTCACCAGGATCGCGCAGTACGAGCTTGCCTATCGAATGCAGGTTTCAGTTCCCGAAGTCATGGACATCACCAAAGAACCGAAGCACGTTCTCGATGCTTACGGTGCAGAGCCCGGTGCTTCCAGCCTGGCCAATAACTGCCTGCTCGCTCGACGACTGGTTGAGCAAGGCGTGCGTTTCGTGCAGCTCTTCGACTGGGGCTGGGACTTCCACGGCACCGGTGCCGGTACCGGGCTCACATCAGGCTTGACCAACAAGTGCGCGACGATGGACAAACCTGTCGCGGCGCTGATCGCCGATCTCAAACAACGAGGCATGCTGGAAGACACACTGATCGTCTGGGGGGGCGAATTTGGTCGCACTCCATTCCGCGAAGGACGCACAGCCAAAGGCAAAGTGCTTGGCAGAGACCACTACCCTGATTGCTTCACAATGTGGATGGCCGGTGGTGGAGTCAAAGGTGGCTACGAGTACGGTCAGACCGACGAACTCGGTTTCGGAGTTGTGGAAAACAAAGTCCACATTCACGACCTCCAGGCAACCATCATGCACTTGCTCGGCCTGAACCACGAAAAAACGACTTTCCGCTTCCAGGGCCGAGACTACCGCCTGACCGACGTCCACGGCGACGTCGTCCACGACCTGATTGCGTGATAACTGCGAAACAGCCAGGCCGTGAATTCACAAAGAATCAAAGAACATTCCGCTCTTACCAGTGATTGTCCGCGTCCACCCGCTGCTTCAGTTTTTGTCAGCGGCATTCGATTCAACGCTGTGACGGATGGCTTTGATCATGGCCTCATTCGACGGATGGTCGGCCGAGTTGCGTGCGTAGTGCGCGAACTGGACGACTCCGGCTGAATCAATCACAAAGGCTCCAGGCATTTGCATTGGATCCCCGACGGGTATTCCGCCTCCGTGACTTAGTAGTGCCTTGAAACTTTGTTTCCAGACGGACGTGCCAGCAATTTCGCGGATCGACCCTTTTTCAAGTCCGAATGCCTGATACGCAATTCGGTCCGGATCCGAGAAGCACTCAAACGGCAGGTCCAGTCGTCGTCGGAACGCGGACGTCTGGTCAGGATTACCCATTGTCACCACTGCGACAGCTCCACCAGCGTCGCTGAACTTTGCGTAACTTCTCCGCACGTCGACCACGTGCTCTCGGCAGGTCGGTCAGCCAAAATGTCGAACAAAGAATAGTGCAACGGGCCTGGACTTCCAGAAGTCTGAAACACTGACCGGTATTCCTGCCAGAGTGCGAACGTCCGGTGACGGAGCGACGTCGCCTGTTGCAAGATTCATCGTGATTTCTTTCTGTCGTAAGCAGATAGCGGAATGGATATCTTTCGCTGAGTTGCTTCGCTTCGTCAACTGTCGAAGTAATGGCTGCACTTGAAATTGTCATCCCGGACAAGCAAAACGCCGGGGGAAAACTGCCGATTCACAAGGACGACGTCAGCAGGTCATGTCACTGAAAGTCGATCAGGTTTATCGGTACTCGCAAGTGTCTTCTCTAAGGAGACATGGGACGACATCGCGTTTGCTGCTTTCTACTTCGGGCGGCACGGTGGACTTTCCGTACTTCTTCCAGGGAAGTCTTCGTCAGCCGCGCATGGCGGGAATGTTGCTGCGAAGCCTGATGACGATTGTGCAGTCACGGTTCTTTGTCCCTCCAAACATGCTCGCCCGGATTCTGGCACTCGCTGATCCCGTCGTCACCTGCCATAAAGATCGTCTGCGGTTTGAAGGGTTCTCTGGATGTTGTGGAGTTTATGCGCGTGTTGATTTGTTGCCGGAGGCCATTGACGGCGACTTTTGTGGATTCGGGACGAGCAACGTCGACTTCAATCCGCCGATGATTCATGCGTTGACTCGACTGCGCGATCGGGACTCGGTGGAGCTCTCGGTCGGCGAGGATGAAGTTCGCCTGAAAACTGGTGAATCCTCTGTGGTTGAAAAAAAGGTCAAACTGCCAATTCGGTGGATCAAAGGGTTTGTGGAAACTCAGGCCGTCCTCAGTCGGATGGAGCTTCGGCACGAGCTGTCCGCTGTCGACGCCAATCGATTTCTGCGTTCGTTACCTCGCATGTCCACGCATCGCCGCTCAACATGGATCGTGCCGAGCGGGCGGAGCATTCGACTTAGTCAACGTGAGGCGAGGGGAGCAGTGCGAGTGGGCGGCCTGGAACGGCTGCGTGTCCTGGAGCCTCTCTGTCCAGAGGCAAAGTCGCTTCGCATTTACGGAGACACCACGACGAGTGCTTCTGCCTGGGAACTTGACTTGGGAGACTGCCGGTTTCAATTGGCGTTGAGTCCGGAGGTTTGGAGAGGATTCTCGGGCGAGGGGCAGGTGCTGGAAGATCTGGCAGCCAGCGGAAGGGATCGATTGCTCGCTCGGGTTAAAGCTGAATTGAACTGGGCCTGGACGGTCGATCGTGTACGGCTCGCTCAACGAATTGGCTGCGACGAGAAACAGATCAATCAGGCACTATCAGTTCTGGGAACGCGAGGCCTGGTCGGTTTCGATCTGCACGAAAATTCCTGGTTTCACCGCGAGTTTCCCTTCGACCTCACAATAGTGGAGAAACTCCAGCCGCGTCTCGTTGATGCTCGGAAGCTGGTCGATGAGGGGGCCGTTCGGGACGCGCCTGCGGAGCGTGGTGAGTCAGACTTTTCGTCACAAGCGGTGACGTCGACCATCGCGTTCGTCTGATCGAAGACGACGCTCGCTGCACGTGTCCGTGGTTCGCGAAACACCAGGGAGATCGCGGGCCGTGCAAACACGTACTGGCCGCTCAACTCTACCAGGAAATGCAGGACGACAGTTCGGCATCTCGCTGACAGGAAAGACGATGGATCAGGTTGATGATGGACCTCGGCAAGCTGCAGAAAATTCTCGACAAAGAAAACGCGAAGGCCTGCCTGGAGTACTTTTGCGGTCGTTCAGAAAAAGAGCGACGTGAGTGCGCTAAACTCGCCGCCACCCATCTGAAGAAAGTCGACGGTGGCCGTACAGCAGCTATCGCCGCGACATCGGCCTGTTCTTTTTCAGAGCTCAAAAAACTCGACTGGAGAGCCTTTTCGCAGTCCGAAGATGTCATCGACGTTCTGGGAGATCGCCGCCCCGACTGGATCGACAAGTGGGTCATGTTGCGGCTCGAGAACGAATGGTATTGGGCACCTGGTGTATGGCAGCCGATTTACACGCTCGCCCGCGAGGGCCTTTGCAGGAAACCGGATCATCCCCACTATTACCTTGGCATGATCGGCGGCACTTCGGACTGGACAAAGAGCGGTAAGAAGGCCGAGCAGCGGCTGTACCGAATGCTGGTTGATGACGAAGACCTGCTCAACGACGTGTGGAAGCTGTTTGAACTGGAAGGCGGTGGGGAAAACAGTCTCGCCAACCACGACCGGTTTACTCATGGAGCCAAATGGTCAACTACGTTGCTCAAACTGGCGAAAGAAGGTCGGCTGTCGCGGGAGCGATTACTGGACAGCAGCCTCGACGCTCTGGAGCGAGGCTTTAACCACTACCGTGCCAAGTGGTTTTCGGAATTCCATGAACTTCTTGAGCCAACGGACAAAGAACGACAGCCTCTCGCCGCAAGATATCTGCACCTGCTGGCAAGCCCGACTCCGACGATCGTCGCCTGGGCTCTGAAACGCGTGCAGGCCATTCAGAAGAAAACTCCGTTCGACTCGGCCGAACTGATCGAAGCACTGATTCCGTGCGTCCGCAGCCGGAAGAAGGGTGAAGTCAGCACCGCTCTGAAACTGCTCGACCAGGCAGTGAAACGCGACCTCGAAACTGCCGAAGCGGCGGCGCGAGTTGCCTGCGAAGGGCTTGGGCACGAAGCACCGGACGTCCAGAAGAAAGTTTTCGACGTTGTCGAAAAACTCAGCCAGTCACTCAACCGCCCTCCCGCAGACCGAGTGCGGGAGTTTCGACACGGAATCGCCGCTTTGCTGAAACAAAGGCTCGACCAATGGTTGAGTCAGTACGATGGCTCTGAAGATTCCTCATCTGAAGAGGATTCAATCCTTTCTGACCGAGCCACTGAAAAGCTGTCGCGTCCGGAAGATGTCATCGCAGAACTTTGCGAGCTTGATCCTAATCTGGCGAAATGTGCAGGTCTGGAGTCTTTGCAGAAGCTGGTTTTGAATTCGAAAACTCCGCCAGACCTCAGTCAGTTCGACTTGCCTGCCACACAGTTTGACGGGACGGACATTCCACGGCTCGATCCTGAAAAGAAGCTGTCACCGATTAAGGACCTGGACGAGCTGATCGAGGTCTGCTCCCGAGTGGCCGAAGATGGAGATCTGATCGACGACGCGTTCCGTGCGCTGGACGGAATCTCCCGGCTGTGCGACCAGCGTCCCGACGATTTTGACCAGCGAACTGGGCCTCTTCGCAAACGCATTAAGACCCTGTTGAAGCAGCAACGGTTTCCGTTTCTAGCCTCGGGACCAGGCCACGACCTCTGCGGAGTCATCGACGCCTGGCTGAATGAGCAGACCTGTGAGCTGATCGAAGCACCAAAAGAACGCGGAGGCA
Organism: uncultured Planctomycetaceae bacterium; assembly: GCA_943787265.1. Classification (GTDB taxonomy): domain Bacteria; phylum Planctomycetota; class Planctomycetia; order Planctomycetales; family Planctomycetaceae; genus JABMPE01. The sequence goes on from CALSLT010000044.1 coordinate 63,861, forward strand.
AATGGTTCACGCTTCCCTACGTCGAGTTCCGGAAAGTCGAAGAGGGGACGCTGAATGAAAGTCCCGCCGGAGTACTCTCGCAGTTAGGCATGATTGTCTCACGTCGAGTGGCTTCTCGCGATGCCACGCCTTTGTTGAGTGCTCCCACTCACGCCGGGGGCTGGATTGATCCTCGCGATTTTGTAAATCGCGTTAACCAGTGGATTGTTCGAAAAGAAGAGCCACCGACGATTGATATTTGCCTGGCACTGCTTCGACTCGCTCCGGAGAACCGCGAGCCTGCCCGGAAGCACTTAAACACGTCCCGTTCCGAATGGGTTCGCGCAGTCCGATACACACTTGGCGGTCGTGCAAAGATCGGCGACTCGTCGGCTCTTTGGGTGGCGGCCGCCCGATCCCGGGCGCCATTCGGGGACGTCCCGGCGTTGGAAGCGAAGCATCCGATGCTTGGTCCTGGAGCAGGGAAATCAGCTCGTCACATTCCGAAAGTGATTGACGACAGGCTTCGCCACGAGCGAACGATTGAATTAAGAATCAAATGCGAACCTGCATTTCGAACGGCTCGCGATATCACGTTGATCCCGGTCATGCTCCACCGTCCGCTTCATTATTTGCCGCCGAAACATGCCAGCAAATTCTGGCACTGCCCGATCGGTGGCGATCATTCGGGAACCGTTGCTGCTGCTCGAACACTCTGGCCAGCGAATCTCGAAGGCTACTTCGCGTGCGGTGCGGGTGAAATCGCTGACAATCTGGAGTGGTGGGGAGCGCAGTGGCATCACCGGGGTTATCTCGATGTGTTGCTTGATCCAGACGTCCCGTTGACTCCCATGCCAAAACTCCTGCTGGCTCTAGGCCTTGCGGCCAAGGAACCTGGTGAGCATGGCCTCTCAGTCGACATCACGATCTCTGCGATCGAAGACGGTCGGCTTGACGCAGAGCGGTTTGGAGAGCAACTCGCGTGGCTGTTGCCGACAGAGCTGATCAAACCAGACCGCTGGGCGAAGCGGCTGTCTGAGGTCGCTCGCGTTTCACCTCTGCACGTCGACATGATCCGAAAAGTCCTTGAGCGGGCTCTCCAGATCGATCAATCGGCAGCGCCTTGTGGTACGGGAGCCTTGATCGAACTACTCTATGAGCTGACTGTCGAATCTGGCGAAGCCGTCGAGTCGAAGTCGTGTCGGGAGTTCCTCAGCCAGGCCTCAAAAGGAAGCAGCAAGTCAGCGAAAGCTTCACGCCGATTGTTGGCACTTGAATCTGACAGTTCGAAACGACTGGCCTTCAACGTTGAAGTGTTGCAATCCGCGATCCTGCACCGCATTGCCCGTGTGCATCGCTGGACACGGGCCAGAGACTGGACTGAATGACCCAATAACTGCTTGCTCCGGAGAAACTCAATGCGTCCCATCCTGCTTCTGATGCTGATCGTGTTTTCGCTGACAAGCACTTCCACAGCCGCTCGACCCAACATCGTATTCATTCTCGCCGACGATCTTGGGTACGGGGACTTGAGTTGCTTTGGTCAGAGCACGCTGAAGACCCCCAACCTCGACCGGATGGCCAGCGAAGGGATGAAGCTGACTCGGCATTATGCGGGCTCGACGGTGTGTGCTCCTTCGCGGTGTGTCTTCCTGACTGGTAAACATGTTGGTCATGGAACAGTCCGCGGTAACGGTCCGGGAATTCTCAGCTCGGGTGATGTCTTAATTTCAGATGTTCTGAAGAGGGCAGGGTACGCGACTGGTTGCTCCGGGAAGTGGGGAGTTGGGAATCCTCCTCCGCTTGACGATCCGAATCAGCATGGCTTCGACCATTTCTACGGTTACGTGAGCATGTGGCACGCTCACAACTTCTATCCGGAGTTTCTGATTCTGAACGGAAAAAAGTCTCCGCTTCGCAATGAAGTACCGGAGCGCTGGAAGACCGGTGACGGGCGTGGAGTGGCTACAAAGAAGGTCGACTACGCCCCCGATCTGATCACGCAGGATGCTTTGAACTTTGTCGAGAAGTACAAGGACAGACCGTTCTTTCTTTATTGGGCGATGAACGTCCCTCACGCCAACAACGAAGGCCGGAACAAAGGCATGGAAGTTCCGAGCTGGGGCGAATTCGGGAAAACCGACTGGCCAGAACCAGAAAAAGGCTTTGCATCGATGATTCGAAACATCGACCATGACGTCGGCAGAATGCTCGCTCACTTGAGACAGCTCGGTCTGGATGAGAACACAATCGTCGTCTTCACCAGCGACAACGGGCCTCATCAGGAAGGCGGTCACAAGGCTGATTACTTCAATTCAAACGGCGACCTTCGTGGCAAGAAACGCGACCTCTACGAAGGTGGAATCCGAGTGCCGACGATTGTTCGCTGGCCCGGTCACGTTGCTGAAGACTCAACAAGCGACATGCATTCGGGATTTCAGGACTGGTTTGCCACTTTCAGCGACCTCGCAGGTGTGACTGCCGAGACGCACGACGGAGTCTCGTTGCGGCCGATGCTTACTGGGAAAGGGAAACAGGAATCGCGCGCACATCTCTACTGGGAATTTCTTGAGCAGGGCGGCAAGCAGGCCGTTCTGAAAGACAATTGGAAAGCCGTCCGAGTCAACTGGAATGCCAATCCAAACTCCGCGATCGAGTTGTACGATCTTTCCAAAGACGAAAGCGAACAGACGAATGTCGCGGCTTCACACTCTGGCATTGTCGCCGAAATGGCCGACATCATGAAACGCGAACACTCGCCACTGAGTAAGTGAGCGAGTGGCAGGTACTACGCAGTTTTATCCTCGCGCGAGTCGTCAGGCTGATCCGTTGATTCCTCAACGGGCCGCGCGGTCTGAAGATACTTGCCGAGATCATACAGCGCGCTGACCATGTCTAATCGCTGGTCGATTGCCTCAGGAGACATGTCGACTCTGGCATGTCCTTTCGAGTTACCACTTTCAGTTGCCATCACACTCCTGGCGAATTCCGGTTCTTCCGGTAAGTCGGGACTGTTGGTTGTGAAGAGCGGACATGCTGATTTCAGTGAGTGGGTTGCGACACCTTCCTCAGAACGGAGAAACCAGCATGTCCACCAGTCTCTTGTATCATGGGTTCGGGATTCGGGGCTACCAGTACCAGGCCACAAAGTTTCACAGTGGTGGCATGACGATTCGGGTGGCTCAGGCTCGTGAGAAGCTGTGCTGCCCGGCTTGCGGGAGTTCGAAGGTACGGATTGTCGAATGGTTTGAACGTCGCTGGCGAACCGTTCCCATCGGCTCGCGGGAAACGTGGATTGAGATGCGAGTGCCGAAAGTCGAGTGTCAGGAGTGTTTCTCCAGGCGGCGTGTGGTCGTGTCGTTCGCCCCGTCGCCCCACACCACACAACACAGCCGCACAAACAACACAGCCGCACAAACAGCACACTCGGGTCTTCGAACGCTACGTCGTCGAACTGCTGCGGTTCATGACGCCGCAGGATGTGTCGCGTCACCTGGGCATTTCGTGGGACCTGGCCAATGACATTCAGAAGCGACGACTCAAGCGGAAGTTCGGTCGGTCGAAACTCAAGTATCTGAAGCGGCTGACGGTGGACGAGGTCTACGTCGGGAAACGTCACAAGTACCTGACGCTGGTTCTGGACCTGGACTCCGGAGCGGTGGTGTTTGTGGGTGAGGGACGCGGTTCTGCAACGCTTCGGCCGTTCTTTCGCAGACTCAGGCAGTCTCGGGCGAAGGTGCGAGCGGTGGCTTCGGACATGGCCGGTGGCTTCCTCAAGGCGGTGCGGGAGTTTCTGCCCGAAGCCCGTCTGGTGCTGGACCGATTCCACGTGGTCAAGCTGTTCAACGAGAAGCTGACGAAGCTTCGCCGTGACCTGTATCGCGAAGCCACAGACGCCCCGCACAAAGCCGTGCTCAAAGGGACCCGCTGGCTGCTGCTGAAGAATCCTGAGAACCTGGACGACGATCGCGACGAACATCAGCGACTGCAAGACGCTCTGTCCCTGAACGCTCCGTTGGCGACGGCGTACTACCTGAAGGAAGACCTCAGACAGTTCTGGGAGCAGACCACAAAGTCTCAGGCCGAACGCTGGCTGACCGTCTGGTGCCGGCGAGCGGAACAGACCGGAATCCGTGTCCTGCAACAGATGGCCCGGACTCTCCACAAACACCGGCAGAGTCTGCTGGCCTGGTACGACGACTCGATCTCTACCGGCCCGCTGGAAGGCGTCAACAACAAACTGAAACTGCTCCAGCGACAGGCGTTTGGATACCGCGACCTCGAACTCTTCAAACTCCGAATCCTCTCACTCCATACCACTCACAAAACACTCGTCGGATAAATACAGCCCCGACTTACCGGATGAGCCCTAATTCGTTAGTCGTTCCGACTCGGGAATGTGGATCACGGTCAGAGCACACGTATCAAACGGAAACCGCCCGCGCTTGTCGGCGCCGCTCCGGTTTCCGTTCCAGGTGACAAAGAGTTTCGAACCGTCCGGGCTGACTGCTGAGCCGAATGTGCCCAGCGTCACGTAGCCGAATTGCTTTTGAAGGATCGGCTGCAGGAACGCGATCACTTTTCGGGATCGCATCTTCGTGTCGAATTGAATGATCGGTGTGCCGTCTTTCTGGCTGCCGCCGTGGGCTCCGGGAATGTAGTAGAGATATCGACCTGTTGGATCAGCATCGATGGTCGTCGTGTAGGTTTGCGAGGCGGCGGCCAGTTCGCCCAGATCTGTGATTGCTTCAGTCTTCGTGTTGAACTTCCAGAGATGGCCGTCCGACTTTCCGACGGTGTAAACGGATCCGTCGGGCATTTCTTGCGTCGCCGCTCGCAGACCGATGGAACCAGGAATCGGCTTAGGCGGTTTTCCGGTCGCCGGATCGTACCGCATGAGTTTTCCGGTCACGCCGTTCATGTAGTAAACCCGTCCGGTCGACCGTGCGAAGATCAGGTATCGGGCGGGACCACCGGTCGCTGTGTGCAGAACCTTTCGCCGAGCGATGTCGTACGCGAAGAATGTAACTGTCTTGTCGGTACGGTCTCCTGCCGACGTTCCGCCGTAAAAGATCATGCGTTCCGGGTCGAGCACGCTCGTTGGGATACACGCTTTCGGAACTGGGCCTTGCGCAACGATCTCTGTTCTTCCCGATTCGGGATGCGTCCGCAGAATCCAGTCACCCTTGTAGTGAAACTCGTCCGTCGTCACTCGCGTTGATCCGCGATGCGTCGAGTAATACAGCCACCCGTCCTTTCCCTGATCAATCCGACTGTGAATCTTGCCCGGCATGTAATGACCTTCGGGCAGGTTGATCACCTTCGACGTGCTGGACAGAGTTCGAAATTGGCGAGTCTGGCTGTCATATTCGACGACAAGGGCATCACCCTGCGGAGCGAGATGGTCGCCGATCGCCGAGTAATACTTTGTGCCGACGGCAAGTCCGTCACCCCACACGCTCCACGGGTGGCCGGGATAAGTCTGCTGCTGATAATAAAGCAGCTCAACGCGAGGGGGCGTCTTCGCGATCTTGACATCAGCGTTGAGGCCGGGTTGCGGTTTCAGCAGGTCCTTCGATTCGACCGAGGCAACCGACTGACCGTCTGGAAGCTGCGGTGGCCACGCGAGTTGTTCGATCTGCCCGAACGAAGCTCGGGCGGTGATCGAATAACCCAGGATGCAAACAACAGACAACTTCGCTAAGTGAAACATGCAGCAAACCTTTGCGAGAGTCATCTGAATTCCGAAGGATTCCGGACGCGGGCGACTAGCAACAATCGCCACCGGGACTGCAGCAATCTTCGGCCGGCAGAATGGTGAGGCTAGCCAGGCCGCCTTTAGTTTCCTTCGGATCACGAATCGCAATCCGTTTACAGTCGAAGCTCGCCGCCCCATCCAGAGGGACTGATTCGGCAGGCGGAAGTGCCGTAATCTGGCTTCCGTAAGGCTCGCGGGAGTAAATATGGAAGGTTTTATCGCAGACGGCCATACGCTCGCCTCGGTTGAGACGGTGTCCGTCGTCGTCGATGACGGCTTTCCACGGACCGTTGTAAACAACCGCCTGCTTACCTTCGAGACACGGGCCTTCTTTACCCTTCCACGCTCGGACAGTCATGCTGCGGAATTCGATTCCGTCGACCACTGCCCACGGTTCTTCTAGGCGTTTGACGATTTCGACACCGTAGAAGCCGGCGTCTTCGAAGGCCTTGAGGAAGAGGTCTTCGCGAAACGCGCCGCTCATGCAGCCGCTCCAGAGCCGTGCGTCGTTTCGGAGTTCTTCAGGGACGTCCTCGTCCGAAACGATATCGCTGATGACCGCTCGGCCCCCGCGGCGCAACGTGCGGAACATCTCGGCAAAGAGCTGACGACGATCTTCTTCACGAACCAGGTTCAGGACGCAGTTCGAAACGATCACGTCGACACTGTCCGACTCGACGAGTGGCTTGGTGTCTCGCAGGTTCTGAGCACGAGTTTCCATCTCCAGCCAGTCGGTACTGGTTTGAATCGGTCGGTCGGCGAGCTGCTCGTCCAGGAGCTCGAGATTCAGCTTCAGGTCCTGAATCTTTCCTTTTCGGAAATCGACGTTGTCGTATTCGAGCTTCTCTGACATCTCAGGCTGATACTGACGTGCCAGGCCGAGCATGTCATCGTTGCAGTCGACGCCGATGACTTTTCCTTCGGCACCAACTACCTGGGCGGCGATGTAACAAATCTTGCCGCCGCCAGACCCCAGATCCAGGACCGTGTCGCCGGGGTTCACGTACTGAGACGGGTCTCCGCAGCCGTAGTCGCGATCGATGATTTCCTGGGGAATTGCTTCGAGGTACTTTCGGTCGTATTCAACCGGGCAGCAGAGTGCTGCTTCTTTCTCCTGAGCAGCGGCGCTGTATCTGTCTCGAACCGCCTCTTCAACATTGAGCGGTGCATCAGAAGTTGTGGAATCAGAGGCAATCTTTGCCGAGATAGCTGTCACGTGAGTCACTCCGTAACTACAGCGAATTTGAAAGAGAAAGCTCCGGCGAATGCTGGAGCACTGATTTCGGGAAGCTTTGCTCGCTGATCAAAATCCTTCTGTGAACAGCCTCACCGAAAACCTGATTGGATGCCGCGGGATTCTATGAGTGCCCAATTTGACCGTCAACGAGCCTGCCCTCCCGTTGCTCGCCGTTGCCGATCCGATCAAGTCCCGGGTTTTCCTCGTCGGACATCACGATGGGCAGATCCGACTGGTTAGAACCGAGCAATCATGTCCGTTAGCCTGACGGCTCCATGAGGCATATCCTTACGGCTTTGTTTCAGTTGATTTTACATTTTCAGAAAATTCCCGCCCATGCACCGTCCGATACGGATTACCTGTTTTCTTCTGCTGACAATTCTGCCGGCGATCGCCTCAGGGCAGGGCACGAAAGCTGACTACGACCGAGCGAACTCGCTGCGAGAATCGACTCGCAACACGGTGTTCCGGCGTAAGGTTGAACCCAATTGGGCGGCCGATGGCAAGCGGCTCTGGTATCGGGTCGAAGTTGCGCCGAGAGAGTTCGAATTCGTCATTGCTGATGCCGAGGCAGGCACGCGCGAAGCAGCTTTTGACAGCGTTGATCTAGCAAAGCAACTGGGAGAAGCGACGAAGAAGACGGTGGATGCGGAACGATTGCCGTTTCAGCGATTGACGATTGTCGACGATGAAAATGCCGTTGAGTTTGCGGCATTTTCTGGAGTCTGGAAATTCGATCGCGATAGCAAAGAGTTGTCTCGACTTCGCGACGCTGAGCCGGCAAGTAAGATTGGCGAGAAGAAAGAATCCCGAGGGCAACGAGGTGGCAATCGCGATAATCGAGCGTCACAGAAGGGCCGCAAGTCGCCCGACGGAAAGTGGGTCGCCTTTGAAAAGGATCATGATCTGTATGTGCGGTCGGCAGATTCTGAAGACGCTGACGTAATGAAGTTGGGAAGCGCCGGAGCAGACGACGACTGGTACAGCGATCGGCACATTTCGTGGTCGCCGGATTCGAAGAAGGTAGCCGCGTTGCGAACCAGGCAGGGGCAGCAGCACGACGTCAGTTTTGTCGAGTCATCGCCGAAGAATCAGCTTCAACCAAAGCTGCACACGCACCAGTACCTGAAGCCGGGTGACCGAATTCCGCAATCCATCCCGCACCTCTTCGATATTGAGTCGAAGAAAGAGATTCCGCTCGACAATGAAATGTTTGCAAATCCGTGGATGTCGGTTCCGCGGATTGAGTGGGCTCCTGACTCAAGTCGATTTTTCTTTACCTACAACCAGCGAGGCCATCAGGTCCTGCGAGTCATTTCGGTTGATGCCGACTCGGGAGATGTAAAAGCGATCGCCGACGAGCAAAGCAAGACATTCATCGATTATGCCTATAAGCAGTTTCAACGAATCCTGCACAGCTCGAACGAGCTGATCTGGATGTCCGAGCGTGACGGCTGGAATCATCTTTACCTTTACAATCTCGCAACCGGCGAAGTGAAGAATCAGATTACGAAAGGTGAATGGGTTGTCCGCAAGGTCGAGCGAGTTGACATTGAGAATCGACAGATCTGGTTTCAGGCCAGCGGCATCTACGAAGCTCAGGACCCGTATTACATCCACCACTGCCGCGTGAACTTCGACGGTTCCGGCCTGACATTTCTGACCGACGGCGACGGCACTCACTCTGTTTCCTGGTCACCGGATCGCAAATTCTTAGTCGACACGTACTCGCGAGTCGATCAGCCGCCGACCACCGAACTCCGCAATGCCGAAACCGGCGAGTTGACCTGCGAACTCGAACGCGCCGACTGGTCGCGATTGCTGAAGACACAGTGGAAGATTCCAGAACGATTCGTCACCAAAGGGCGGGACGATACGACTGACATTTACGGTGTCATCTTTCGGCCGACAAACTTCGACAAGACAAAGACGTATCCGGTAATTGAGAAAATTTATGCGGGGCCTCACGGCTCGTTCGTGCCAAAATCATTTTCGGAATATTTCTCGGCGCAAGCGATTGCCGAACTCGGGTTCATCGTCGTGCAGATCGACGGGATGGGCACGTCGAACCGCTCGAAAGCTTTTCACGATGTCTGTGCGAAGAATCTCGGCGATTCGGGATTTCCGGATCGGATCAAATGGATTAAAGCCGCTGCGAAAAAACACCCATTCATGGACCTGATCCGAGGAGTCGGTATCTACGGTGGCTCGGCCGGCGGGCAGAGTTCGACTCGAGCCGTGCTGGCTTTCGGAGACTTTTACACCGTGGCCGTTTCCGATTGCGGCTGCCATGACAATCGCATGGACAAAGTCTGGTGGAACGAACTCTGGATGGGCTGGCCGATCGGTCCTCACTACGAAGAACAGTCAAACGTCACCAACGCTCATCGACTGACCGGCAAACTCTTTCTGACCGTCGGCGAGTTGGACCGCAACGTCGATCCGGCCTCAACCATGCAGGTTGTTGACGCATTGATCAAAGCGGACAAAGATTTCGACCTGCTCGTCGTTCCCGGAGGCGGTCACGGGATCGGTGAGTCCGCCTACGGAAAACGCCGCCGCCGCGATTTTTTCGTCCGTCACCTGATGGGTGTTGAACCTCGCTCCCCGTAGACAGTGAAGCTTCGGTAGTGAAACATGCATCTAGCCCAATGGCCCAGAGTTGTGAGCCGTGACGCGTAAGCGGCCGGGCTCCACTCGCTGCCCGAGGCCTTACGGCCAGCGGCTCACTCATGAAAATCGACAACTCTGAGGCCATTGGGCGCTAGCCGCGGGTGTTGATGCAGCAGACCGGCGGCTAGCGCCTTGCCGCTCACATTTTCTGGACCACGTCCCTGGGTTCAGGTCTCGACGTTTTTGTTTGTAAACTGGTTACACTCTTTCCGTCCATTCTGTCTTGACCGTGAGACGATGCCAGTGCCTCGCCAGTTGACATATTTCGTGATCCTCGTAGTCCTGCTTCCAGACGCGGTGGCCGCCGCCGAGCCGAACATCCAGGATGACTTCTTTCGGAAGGAAGTAGCGCCGATATTTCAGCAACGTTGTCTGAGCTGTCATAACGACGACGAGCGGAAAGGCGACTTCTCACTGCAAAGCTCGTCGGCTGCATTCAAAGATGGATACCTGGAAGCTGGCGATGCCGAGGGAAGTCATTTGATTGAGCTGATCACTCCCGTCGACGGCACGGCGAAAATGCCGAAGAATGCTGACCCGCTTTCGGCTGACGAAATTTCTGCCGTTCGGAAATGGATCGACGCGGGCGCCAAGTGGCCTGACGACTTGAAACTGACCAAATCGCCAGTCGCCGATCTCAACTGGTGGTCACTACAACCGTTGAAGCGTCCGACTGTGCCGGATATTTGGAGCGCTCGCAAAAAGAATGAAGCTGCGGTTTCGGTAACTCACTCAGGCCGGCTGAAACTTAGAACCGAGGTCGATGCGTTTATTCAGGATACGTTGACGAAGAAGGGACTGAAGGCCTCGCTTGAAGCAGACCGACGGACCCTCATTCGACGGCTGTACTTTGACTTGATCGGACTTCCGCCCACTCCCGAACAAATTGAAGCCTTCGTTTCGGACAAGCAGCCCAAAGCTTACGAACGGCTCGTGGATCACCTTCTCGATTCAGAAGGCTACGGAGAACGCTGGGCACGACACTGGCTGGACGTGGTTCATTACGCAGACACTCACGGGTATGACAAAGACAAGCTGAGGCCGAACGCCTGGCCTTATCGTGACTACGTGATTCGCTCGTTGAACAACGACAAACCGTACGAACGTTTTGTCAGGGAACAAATAGCTGGCGACACGTTGTGGCCGGACACCGTCGACGGAATCACGGCCACCGGATTCATCGCCGCCGGGCCGTGGGACTATATCGGGCACGCCGAAGTCCCGGAGTCCAAGATCGACGGAAAAGTCGCTCGAAATATGGATCGTGACGACATGGTCACGTCGACGATGAACACGTTTTGCAGCGTGACTGTGCAGTGTGCGAGATGCCACAACCACAAGTTCGATCCGATCACTCAGGAGCACTACTACAGTCTGCAGTCGGTGTTCGCCGCACTCGATCGAGCTGATCGAACGTACGACGCTGATCCTCAGACCGCCGCTCGTCGACGGAAACTTCTGGCTCGTAAAGACTCTCTGGTGAAGGAGAAGACTCGACTGGATTCGGTCGTTGCTGAGAAAGCTGGCGAAAGGTTGGCTCCGATTGACGCAAAGCTGGCCGCGCTGCGAAAGCAAAAGGAAGCATCCGGTGGGGCGAAACCGGAATTTGGTTACCACAGCAAGATTGAGAAGAAACAAAACACCGTCAAATGGGTCCAGGTCGACCTTGGGAAGCCGACGCCAATCGCTTCAGTTCTGTACGTCGGTTGCCATGACACCTTCAATGGGATCGGGCACGGATTCGGTTTCCCCTTGCGGTATCGCATCGAAGCATCTGACGACGGGTCGTTCAAAACTGGCGTAACGACGCTTGCTGATTCTACGAAGGTCGATGTTGCTAATCCGGGGACGAACCCTCAATTACAAAAGGCACCGGCGGGATTAAAGGCTCGCTTTGTCCGAATCACGGCGACGAAACTGGCGCCTCGGAGTAACGACTTCATCTTCGCTCTCGCGGAACTAAGCGTTTTAACTCCAAACGGCGGCAACGCAGCTTCAGGCAAACGCGTCACATCGCTCGATTCGATTCAGGCTCCGGTCCGATGGCAGCGTAAGAATCTTGTCGACGGGTACTACTTCGGGGTGACTGCAGCTCCGGACATTCAGGACCGAATTGCGAATTTGATGAATGAGCGGGCTGCGATTCTCGCCAGTATTCTGGGCGACAAGCTGAAGTCGCAGATGGCCGAAAACCAAGCCGCCACCACGGCAACGGATAATGCGATCAAGGCCTTGCCGGCTCAAAGCAAGGTCTACGCAGGGATGATTCACCACGGGAAAGGCAACTTCGTCGGCACGGGGGCCAAAGGCGGGAAGCCGAGAGTCATCAATGTTCTGCATCGAGGCAACGTGCAACAGCCACGCGACATCGTCAGACCTGGGACGATCCCGGTTATATCGAACGTCGACTGGGAATTTCAGCTCACCGAGACTCACAACGAAGCGGACCGACGTGTGGCTTTAGCCGAGTGGATCGTTCGTCGCGACAACCCGCTGACATGGCGGTCGATCGTCAATCGAGTCTGGCAGTATCACTTTGGACGAGGCATCGTTGACTCACCAAACGACCTGGGACGCATGGGGCAGTTGCCTTCTCATCCGGAGCTGCTCGACTGGCTGGCCGTCGAGTTTCGTGATGGCGGGCAGTCGCTCAAGAAGCTGCACCGGCTGATTGTGACCAGCTCGGTTTATCGCCAGGCGTCGGCTCACAACGAAGAGAACAGCCAGATTGACAGTGGGAATGCCTACCTCTGGCGAATGAATCGTCGACGCCTCACGGCCGAAGAAGTTCGCGACTCGGTCCTGGCGGTCAGTGGCAAACTGGATCGAAAGATGTTCGGCCCGGGGTTCCAGTTGTTCGTGCTGGAGCATCCTCAACACTCGCCGCACTACGAATATCACAAGCATGATCCGGACGATCCAGCTTCGCATCGTCGCAGCATTTACCGCTTCATCGGTCGCAGCCAGCCTGACCCGTTCATGACAACGCTCGACTGTGCGGACTCTTCGCAGAGTGTTCCTCGCCGGGACGAAACGGTGACTGCGTTGCAGGCACTTTCGCTCTTGAACAATAAATTCATGCTCCGCATGGCTGAGCATTTTTCCACGCAAGTACAAAGCGAACTCAACGACAAACAGAAGCAGATTAGTCGAGTGTTTGAACTTGCAACCGGACGGCGACCTCCGTCAGATCAGCTTTCAGCTTTAACGGAGTTCGAAGCCGAGTATGGGATGAAGAATCTTTGCCGACTCATTCTTAATTTGAACGAGTTTGTTTTTGTGGATTAAGCGGTAGGTCAGGTTTCGCCTGACGAAGTCAACTTCCGTCGTACCATTCAGAGTGTGGTTTTCTCACAGAATTCCGTCAGGGTGAACCTGATCAACACAAAGACGCTGACATGAATCGAAGACAGTTTCTCAATCAGCTTGGCAGTGGATTTGGCGGTCTCGCTCTGACGGGGATGCTCCAGAACGACGGACTGCTGGCCGCGACGGAGGCTGTCGGTGTCGGCGGTGCCGTCGAAGTGCTGCATCATCCACCCAAAGCGAAGCGAGTTGTGCAGCTCTTCATGGGCGGGGCGGCCAGTCATCTCGACCTGTTCGATTACAAACCGGCTCTGGAAAAACATCACGGCGAAAAGTCAGACTTCGGCGAGCACGTTGAAGCGTTTCAGAACGGACTTGGCCCGTGGATGAAATCACCGTTCTCGTTTCGTCAATACGCGGAGTGTGGCAAACATCTCAGTGAAGCGGTACAGCCGCTGGGGGATGTCGCTGACGAGATGGCCTTTGTTCATAACATGGTGGGCAAGACCGGTGTTCACAGCCAGGCAACCTATCTTCAATCGACAGGGTTCGACACGCCTGGATTTCCAGGCATGGGGAGTTGGATCAGCTACGCACTTGGCAATATGAACGAAAACCTGCCCACTTTCGTCGTGCTTCCCGACCGGCGAGGTTTCGCGTCGAACGGTCCCAAGAATTGGGGAGCAGCGTTTCTGCCGACTCATCACCAGGGAACGATCATTCGGCCTGGAACCGAAAACCCGATCGCGGATCTGATACCGCGAGCAAAGTACGTCAGTAAGGCGGGTGATGCGCGAGCGTTGCAGCTTCTGACAAAGCTCAATCGCGAACACCAGGAGTCGCGACCAGGAGACTCGCGGCTGGAAGCTCGCATTCGTAGCTACGAACTGGCGGCGAAGATGCAACTGAGCGCGCCCGAAGCATTGGACATCTCAGGAGAACCCAAACACATCATCGACATGTACGGCCTAAGCGATGGTCAGAAAGAGTTCAGCAAGGAGATCAATCCGGTCGAGGAAACTGACTACTTCGGACGCAAGTGCCTGGTCGCCCGGCGACTGTTGGAACGAGGTGTGCGCTTCGTGCAAATCTGGTCGGGCAACGACAATGGATTTCCTCGGCGAAACTGGGACTCGCACGAAGACATCAAACGCGACCACGGACCGCTCGCGATGGGCATGTCACACGGAGCGGCCGCGCTGATTAAGGACCTGAAGCAACGAGGCATGCTGGAGGACACGATTGTTCTATGGACGACCGAATTCGGCCGGATGCCCAGCACGCAAGGCAGCAAAGGTCGAGACCACAACCCGTACGTATTCACGAACTGGCTGTGCGGAGGCGGCATCAAGGGCGGAACGACGTACGGCCCTTCAGATCAGTGGGGCTACAAACCGCTGGACCGAGATAACCCGACGCAGGTCTACGATATCCACGCCACGATCCTTCATCTGCTGGGCATCGATCATCGGAAACTCACCGTTCGCCATAACGGTATCGACCGCCGCCTGACCGACGTTCATGGCCACGTGATCGACGACTTGCTGGCGTAAGTCGCGATGCCCGACGGCGTAAGTCTAGGTTTTCATGGTCTTATGCAGGAGTCGTGAGATTGCTCTATCCGCCTACTTGCGAAGCGACACTCGTACCATTTCGTGATCGTTGCGGATGATGACGTGACCGTTGGCGAAGGCTGGCTGAACCCAGTTGACGATGCTGTTTGCAAAACGGCGCGGGCCGAAACCAGACTCAGTATCGGGCTTGATCAGCAACGTTCGATCAATCACTTCGACTCCTTTCGGTGAGAATCGAACAATCAGCAGCTCGCCTTCATCGTTGACCATGAAGTAGCGGTCTCCGTTCTTGACGAAGTAGGCGGACCCCCACCGTCCCTGGCGAGTCAGCTCTTTGTTCTCCCAGACGCGTTTTCCGGTTGCCAGTTCGAGCCCACGCAGTTCACCGTAGCTGCACGTTCCGTAGAAGTGATCGCCTTCCACAACCGGAGTCGTGATCACCGAGTGCAGGCCTTTGGTACCGTTAGGCCGCTCGCTTTCTCCCTGGATATGCCAGAGCTTCTTCGCGGTCGGCTGATCGTTGTCCATGTCGACCAGCATGGACCCGCTGTAGAACGATGAAACCAGCAGTTGCGAACCACTTTTAACCGGAGTCGCAATCGTCATGTGATGACGGACGCTCATCGGTACTTGCCAGTAGATTTCTCCAGTCTGAGGGTTCAGAGATCGCAGCGCTGCCGGATCCCAGTAGATCAACTGTTTGATTCCGGCGTGTTCGTAAATCACAAACTGCGAGTAGCCCAACTCATCGTTGCTCGGCACTGCCTTCCAGACTTCTTCGCCAGTCATCTTGTTGAAGGCTCTGACCTGCTCGCTGTTCTTTCCTCCAGTCGCAAAGATGACCAGATCGCCGTCAATAATCGGCGAAGTCGAGATGCCCCACACTGGCAGCAGTGCTTCGAATTGCTTGCGGGAGTCCTTCGACCAGAGCAGCTTTCCATCCTCAAGACTTACACACCGAATGTGTCCGGCCGCTCCGACCGCGTAAACGCGGTCTACGTCGATGGTCGGCGTCGCTCTGGGGCCGGTCCGATAAGAGCCCATCAGCTCGCGGTAGTGCGTCTGCCACTCGTCCTTCCACAACAGCTTGCCGGTCTTCTCGTCGAGGCAGATGACTCGCTCAATCGCCTCGACCGTTTCCGTACCCGGCTTCGGGCGATAGTCCATCGTGACGATGCGGCCCTTCGAAACGACCGGCCCGGAGTACCCCGAGCCAATCGAAATCTGCCATGCGGTCTTTAGCCCGTCCTTCGGGAACTTGTCGACGATGCCGTCTTCATGCCAGACCGCCAGTCGATCCTTGCCGCGCCACTGAGTCCAGTCATCCGCCGAAACACTCGCCGCAACGGCCAGGATCATCAACAACGTCCAGCCACGAGTCGTCGTCACAGCCATGTCTCTGCTTTCTCTCAAGAATGTGTCTGAGATAATTTTCTGATTCAGTGAGCCGACGGCGCTAGTCCAAAGCCACCAGCGTTGTGAGCCGTGACGCGTAAGCCGCCGGGCTCCACTCGCTGCCCGAGGCCTTACGACCAGCGGCTCACTCATGAGAATCGACAACTCCGGGGCCATTGGGCGCTAGCCGCGGACAATCAGGCTACAACTTATTCAAAGCCCGCGGCCATCGCCAACGGCTCACAGAATACGCAACTTCGGTGGAAAAGGAATTTGCAGGATGGATCTTGATGAATTACGGAAGGCCAACGAGCAGCGACATATCGAATGGGCCAACGGAGAGTCCTTGCCCTTGTCATTCCGAGGCGTCGAACTTGCAGGCGAAGTCGGCGAAGCATGCAACGAGATCAAGAAACTCGCCCGCACAGAACTCGGCATCCGAGGCGGCAAGGACGACCTGACCGGGCTCCGAGAAGAACTGGCAGATGTGATGATCTGCGTCGACCTGATCGCGATGGATTTGGGGATTGATCTCGGCGAAGTGATCCGAGCCAAATTCAACGCGACGTCAGAAAAGTACGGCCTTGAAACCAGGCTATGAGATCAGGCAGGCAGGACCGAATGTCCCTGATATGAGAATCGGGTGGCCAGTCAATTTTTTAATCGAGATTACTTACTCGACGACGATAGCCTTCTTTCATGTCATAGAGATGGTAGATTTTTCCGTCGATGATCTGTGATTTGATCTTGAACTGGCCGACAACCGTTAGTCGCCTGTCTGAGGCATTTTCAATCGTCACGTTCTTTCGCAACTTCACGTCGATTAGATCACACACGGTGATCGGGGCGCCGAAATTTCACAGCCGTCGTTGTTCGACCAGAGTGAATTGTGTCAGGCCCGCATCCTGGAACGTTGGGAGCATGAATCCCTTGATCGTCACGAACTTTCCGTCAAGTTCAGTCAGTGCATTCGGAATCTGTTCGACATGCTCGGGTGAAAGCTCTTTTGAATGTAGGTTCAGGTCGTTGAAGGTGAGAAGGTGGATGCGGCCTGACGCGTCAGGAGGGGACATCGCGATTGCCACAGCGACGAGAACGATTCCGCACACTAGGACTACGCAGCTTTTGGCAGATTCCATGAGGATGTCCTTGTTTGCCCACGAAGTTCCGGATGACACGTTGGCATGTACTTTGGTTGGATTGCACGTTCAGCAAAGCCAGCATGTCGACTTAATTGGGGCTGGTCAAATTGTACCCGTGGATAAACCTGAGGCCGCCTCCGTCGGGTGGCATAGCCAAAATGCCTGTGTCGTATCGCGACAGGATGCTTCATCATGCGTGTTGGAGTGCGCGAGAGTCGCTCCTTTTGTGTTTTGCGAGCGAAGGGTGGGACTTCCTGGGCCTGCGGCACCCAACCACAAGTGGTCGGGCCACCCGCGAACGACTCGATCTAATGCCTCAGTTCACCGCGAATGAGAGTTTGGCCGTGAATTCGGAGCACGCGGCAATGAGTGCGCCAGTGCATTGATTTGGTTATGTCCTTTTGCGAATTGCCACGAATGTACCGATCGCGGTGATAGGACTCGTGATCGCAAGGAAACATAGCGACGCCAAGAGATCGTGCATCTGAAATGGAGGAGGCACAAGGTTATCTGGTGCCACAAAGGCAGCGTAAAGAATGAACAATCGATCTGCCCATATATACGCAAGCGTGGCTAATAGGTTGGCGGTCAGTCCGACAGAATAACTCTGTTTGCAGGCCCCTATGACTGCAGCAGAGAGCGGGATTAGCAGAACAACCCCCGCTCGAAGGATAGAGGGTAACTGTTCGTACGGGGGGATCATCACAACAAACGTGGGTGCAAAGAATAGGAGTGCGACTCCAAGCGTGCCATTTCTCGTTGTGTGGATTTGAGAAAGAATGTTTTTGAACAAGTAACAGACGAGCATCGCGACAACGAAATGAAGTATCCGCCCGGCAAAGTGCATGTTGACGTGGGTTGTATCCTTCGGGGTTTTCCGGGGGAGCAATTATGGGACGGGCGAAGTATTCGGCGGAGCAGTGGTCAGTCTGGATTGATCAGCAGCGTGATTCAGGGCTGACGATTTCTGAGTTCTGCGGGTCGGTTGGTGTGACGGAGAACTCGTTCTACGTTTGGCGCAGGAAGTTGAGATCAGATCGTGCGGTCGCATCACGTTCTGGGAAGTTTTCGGCCGAGAGCTTTGTTCCGTTGTCGATTGTCGAGTCCAGCGGAACAAGCCACGGGATCGAAGTTGATCTACCGTGCGGAGCCGTGGTTCGCGTGCCCGGCAACGAACAACTGATTCGGCAGACGCTGGGATTGCTGCTGGAGTTCGGTGTGGCGACGGATACAGGACAGGGAAGGAAAACCGATCCAGCAGCGGCCGCGAGCTCAGGCGGTTCGTCATGCTGAACCTGTCTGGTGAGCTTCGCGTGTTTGTGTGCATTCAGCCGGCGGACATGCGTCGCCGCCTAGGGCGGTTTATTACAAACGGAACCCGACATTTAAAGTCAAACGACTGACCCGCCGCGTGTCAGGTTTTCCAGAACCACTTGTGGGTTTTGACGGTCTGTGTGGCATGGTGGAAAGCATCGTGCAGCAGGAGCCGCTTTCCGGTCATCTGTTTGTGTTTCGTAATCGCAACCGTGATCGGTTGAAGATTCTTTACTGGGATCGTGATGGGTTGGCGATCTGGTACAAGCATCTGGAGCAGGGAACCTGGCAGTTCCCCACTGACCTGAAGGTCGCCGACAAAGCCGGCGTTGAAATTTCAACGGGCGAATTGTCGCTACTGCTGGGAGGGATTGATCTGCGATCGGTGCAGCGTCGGCGGCGCTATCAGCGATCACAGAAAAATGGTTGACCGATGGAGATGAGCTGTTGAAACTCACCAGCTCCCGACGTCTTCTTCGAGCATGAATGCCGGACACTTGCCATCCACCGTCAAAGAACTTCGCGGTTGTTGCTGGCCACGCATCAGCAGGTGAAAGATGCTCGACGTGCAGCGGCGATTGCTCAGGAGCAGACGACCGAACTGGCGACGACGATTGACTCGCAGCGTGAACAGCTCGAGAAAAAGGACCGGCAGATTCTTGAACTGCTGCAGGCCCTGCGCGGCAAGCAGCGTGAACGCGTCGATCCGAATCAACTGTTGCTGTTTGAGATCGGCGAGCTGGAACAGTTGCTTAACGAGCAGTCCGCTGACGATGACACCGCGACGAAATCACGGCGGCGTCAACGCAAACACGGCCGCCGACTGATTCCTGATGGCCTGCCGCGTGAGGAAGTCGTCTATGAGCTTCCCGAAGATGAACGTCGCTGCCCGATCGACGGCGAACCGATGCCGCTGATCCGCTACGAAACCAGCGAGCAACTTGAGTACGAACCGGCGACACTGAAAGTCCTCGTTCACAAGCGAGCAGTCTATGCGTGCCCGCAGAAACACGACGAAGCGAAACTGATCACGACTCCCAAACCGCCGCAGCCGATTGAGAAAGGCCTGGCGGGTCAAGGTCTGCTGGCGGCCATGGTGGGCGGCAAGTTTGGAGATCACCTGCCCGGTTACAGACTCGAAGATATTCTCTCACGGCAGGGCGTCGAGATTCGTCGCAGCACGATTTACGACTGGCTGTCTGCCGTCGCCGATCTCACACAGCCACTGTACGACCTGCTGAAGCAGCGTGTGCTTCAGTCAAAAGTTATCCACACTGATGACACTCAAGTGAAGCTGATCGACACAACAATCGGCGGCACGCGACTGGCGAGGTTCTGGGCTTACATTGGCGATCGGCATTACCCGTACGAAGTTTACGACTTCACCGAATCACGAGGCCGCGCCGATCCGCAGGGCTTCCTGAAAAACTTCAACGGTTATCTTCAGGCAGATGCGTACGGTGGCTACGACGGAATCTATCTGCAGTCCAGCGGCGCGATCGTCGAAGTCGCTTGCTGGGCTCACACGCGCCGCTACTGGTACAAGGCTCGCGAACAAGACGCCGCCCGAGCGCACCATGTGCTGGCTGTCATCAGCCGACTGTACGAACTCGAACGCGCCACCAAAGCCGCCGACGCCGTGTCACGTCAGGAATTGCGTATCGAACACGCCGCACCGCTGCTCGATGACCTTAAACAATGGCTCGACGATCAGGAGTTTCTGCCAAAGAGTCTGACCGGCAAAGCAGCAACATACACTCGCAACCAGTGGGCCGCCCTGAACCGCTACCTCGAAGACGGCGACCTCTCGATTGACAACAACGCTGCCGAACGAGCCATGAAGCCCGTTGCCATCGGGCGAAAGAACTGGCTCTTCGTGGGTAGTCCTCGTGCAGGTCGCCGAGCAGCCATCCTGATGTCACTGATCGCCAGCTGCAAAACCAACCACGTCGAACCCTGGACCTGGCTCCGAGACGTGTTGACACATATCCCACGCGGCACCGCGTTGGAGCAACTGCTCCCAGGCAAATGGCTCAAAACTCACCCACAACACCGCTGGACCATCGCCGATCGAAGAAAGCAAGAGCGAACCGCAAAGGGAAACCTGTAGTTGGTCACGCGCTTACCGCCGATCGAAGAAAGCAAGAGCGAACCGCAAAGGGAAACCTGTAGTTGGTCACGCGCTTACGAAATGAACAAGGAAAGCGAAGCAGATCGACGCAGGATAGATGTGAACTCCCTGAGGGTATTGTGGAATGTCTCTCGCGTTGTGCACGACTTGATCAACGATGTGGAATTCCGCAACGACTGGGAACCCAAATCGATAGGCTGCGTGGAATAGCGTGAAGCCGTCACCAGACTCCATTGAGCTGTCATATGTGTACACGGCAGTTGACAGCAACGATATCACCGGCAGTAGGAGTATCGTTCGAAGCCAGATGGATTCAGGGAATGTTTTTTGGATGGACGTGGATGTGCCTTTTCGATGGAGTCGCCCACGTCCGCTTTTGGGCACATAACGTTAGAGCTCACCGGTCCGAGAACTATTGTCAATTGTCGTGGCCTGAGGCTGAGTCAGGCGGCGTTTTCCTGCAGGGTTCCGTCGACGAAAAGTTGTCCCTGGATGACGAGTGTGATTTGTTCGTAGCCTCTGAGTCTTCTCCATTTCTTTGAGGCGGATTCGGCCAGCTTGAACATCATGGCCAGACTGGTTCGGCGTGTGCCGCTGCCTTTGGTTCGGCGGTGTCTCAGACGGATGGTGGCAAAGGTCGATTCAATTGGATTGGTCGTTCTCAGGTGAGCCCAGTGCTCGGCGGGGAAGTCGTAGAAGGTCAGCAGTACCTCGCGATCTTTGCTGAGTGATTCGCAGGATTTCGGATACTTCGCTTTGTATTTTTCCACGAAGTGATCGAAGGCGTTGTTGGCCGCTTCACGAGTTTCGGCCTGCCAGATGTCGTGCAGGTCTGATTTCGCTTTGGGCTGCACACTCTTCGGCAGGTTGTTGAGCACGTTGGCTGTTTTGTGAACCCAGCAGCGTTGCTCACGCATCTCAGGAAAAACCTTTCGGGCGGCGGCCCAGAAGCCGAGTGCTCCATCGGCGACTGCCACTTTCGGAGTCATCGCCAGCCCGCGATGCTTCAGGCCGAGCAGCAGTTCGCTCCAGCTTTGTTCGCTTTCGCGGTATCCGTCGAGGATCGCGATCAACTCTTTGCGACCATCTGCGGTGGCACCGATCAGCACGAGAATGCACTGTTTTTTATTGGCATCGTCTTCCAGTCGGACGTTGACGTGGATACCGTCGGCCCACACATAGACGTACTGCTGCTGAGACAAATCGCGTTTGGACCACTCTTCGTATTCGTCGGACCATTGTTCTTTGAGTCTGACAACGACGTTAGCACTGAGTCCTTTGGCTCGCTCTCCAACAAGTGCCTGCAGGGCTTCAGAAAAATCGCCGGTGGAAATTCCTTTCAGGTACAGCCACGGAATCAGCTCTTCGATCGAGTTCGTTCTTTTCAGATACGGGGGCAGCACCTGCGGCGAAAAACGGACTCGATCGGCCGCCTCGGGAGATCTGTCACGAACTCGCGGCTGACGCACCGGAAGCGTGCCAGCTGCCGTTAAAATTTCCCGCTCGGGCAGTGATCCATTGCGAACAACCAGGCGACGGCCCTGCTCATCTCGGCGACCAGAATGCTCTGCCAGAAAATCATCGACTTCGGCATCAATCGCCGCCTGCAGCATCCGTCTGGCTCCCTCGCGAAGCAACTCATCCAAAGGACTGCGGCTCTCGAAATTCGCTCGAAACTTCAACACCTCCGGCGAGGGAATCCCGTCCTCTGAATCCCTGGCTGGAATTTGATCAACATCTCTCGTAGCGTTTCTCATGGCGTATCCTTGTGCCCATTGTGGGCGGCTGAAGAGTCAATTCCCTCAGCAGGATACGCCACCTTTCTTCAATCTCTCACGCCACGACTTCTGACAGTAACTCGAAAGTACGACCGTGCGAATTGTCCGTCAAGAATGGCACTCCAACCGTTGCGTTTTACCTGTGTACTGCCCAATTCGAAAATCATGGAATCGGGCTCCGCTTCTTTAACCGGCGGCGACTCGAACGATGGGGTTTGGTTACAGAATCATTGGACGGAAGCACTTCGTAGGCGAGGCTCACGGACTTTTGCGACACGATCCAGTTTCAGATCAGCAGGATCGACTGGCTTTGATGCGTAGTTTCGTCACGAGTGCATCGTTGCGGTGGCCCGTTAATATTCGCCGTGTGGAAGGATTTGCCAACGGTCGGGCATCTCCCTGCTCCAGGTCCGGAATTGGAATTTTCGTCAGGCATGGCCTGACTCACCGATAAGAAAGCTTGCTGATATGAGTCGATTGAAACTTGCGCTGCGGGTGTTGTTTGACGGATCGTTTGCTGAATCTGTGCAGAAGCTGGGGACGACGGAAACGGGTCCGGAAGCTCCGGCGAAGATTGAAGCACCGGTCGCGCCGCCGAAACCGGCTCGAAGTGAGGCGGTGGCTTTGCTGGAGACGCTGCAGCGGGAAGCTCGGCTGGTGGATTTTGTGAAAGAGTCGATCGATGCGTACTCGGATGCTCAGGTCGGGGCGGCTGTTCGGGAAATTCATCGCGATTGCGGAACGGTTCTCGAACGTCTGTTTGCGATCAGACCGATTCTGCAGGAGACCGAAGGTTCTCAGGTTGAGATCGCCGCTGATTCTGACGCCGGTCGAATTCGACTGACGGGTAATGTCACGGGTGAGCGACCATCGAAAGGCAAGCTTGCGCATCATGGGTGGGAAGCTCAGAATTGTGAGCTGCCTGAGTGGACCGGTTCGGACGAAGCCGCCAACGTGCTGGCTCCGGCGGAAGTTGAGGTCTGACCGGGAGCGTCGAGGCGTGATGCTGACGAAGCGGGAGGACGCCCCCTCACCCGCGGCTGAGACCGCGACCTCTCCCCCAAAGGGGGCGAGGTGACAATGCTCGGAAATATGAGACAACACGGCCGCGCGTCGTGGCCACTACTTTGGACACAGATTCATGGCTGCTCAATTTGTAATCGGAATTGACCTTGGCACGACGAATTGCGTGCTGGCTTACACGCCGCTGGACTCCGAAGAGCCAGAGGTGACGTTGCTGCCGATTCCTCAGCTTGTCGCTCCATCAACCGTCGAGTCTCGCGACTCGCTACCGTCGTTCACTTATCTCGCCAATTCGTCGGAGACTGACGGCGGACTGTACGTTCTTTCCGACACCAAAGGTCGTGACTTTGCCGTCGGCGAGGTCGCTCGGAAGCAGTCGGCTGAGATGCCTGACCGAACGGTAGGAGCCGCCAAGTCATGGTTGTCTCACAGCAAGGTCGACAGGCACCAGGCGATTCTGCCCTGGAAGGCTGCCGAGGATGTCCCGAAGATTTCTCCGGTGACGGCTTCGCGGCGGTATCTCGAACATCTCGTCGACGCATGGCACAAAGCGTTTCCGGATTCGCCGATCACCGAGCAGCAGGTCGTTCTCACCGTTCCGGCATCGTTCGATGCGAGCGCCCGTGAACTGACGAGGGAAGCGGCGCTCGCGGCCGGTCTGCCGGATTCGCTGGTCCTGCTGGAAGAACCCCAGGCGGCGACGTACGCATGGCTCGCCGATCGCGGGGATGCCTGGCGGAAGTGCCTCGGCATAAACGATCGTCTGCTGGTGTGTGATGTCGGCGGGGGAACGACCGACCTGACTCTGGTCGAAGTCACCGAAGATGCCGGCGTGCTGCAGCTTGAACGAAAAGCGGTCGGTAATCACCTGCTCGTCGGTGGCGACAACATGGACCTTGCGATTGCCTGGTATGTTTCGGAACTGTTCCGCGAACAGGGCGTCGAACTTGATCCGTGGCAGTCGGTCTCGCTGTGGCACTCATGCCGCGCCGCCAAGGAAGCTTTGCTGAGCGAAGACGGCCCGGAGACTCATCCGGTGTCAGTACTTGGTCGAGGCAGCAAGCTGATCGGCGGAACGGTGTCGGTCGAAGTTGAACGACAGAAAGTTCTCGACCAGCTGGCTGACGGCTTCTTCGCCGAGTGCTCTCTCGACGACGAACCGGTCAAGCAGCGAGCTTCCGGTTTTCAGGAGATCGGGCTTCCGTTCGAAGCTGACACCGCCGTCACCAGGCATCTGGCTTCGTTCCTGAAGAGGCACGGCGAAGGCAAAGAAGCTTCACGCCCGACGCACGTTTTGTTCAACGGCGGAGTCTTCAAAGCCAGTTCGCTTCAGCAGGCGGTGATGCAGCGGCTTGCCGAGTGGTTCTCTGACGAACCGCCGCAGCTTCTCGACGGAACGCACGATCTCGATTATTCCGTCTCTCGCGGAGCAGCGTCTTACGGCTGGGCCAAGCAGCGTGGCGGCATTCGAATTCGTGGCGGAGCGGCCAGGTCTTATTACGTCGGTATCGAAACGGCAGGGCTGGCCATCCCCGGAGCACCTCGTCCGCTGAAAGCTCTCTGCGTCGTGCCGGCCGGTATGGAAGAAGGCACTGAAGTCGACGTCCCGTCTGATGATATCGGACTGGTCGTTGGAGAAGCCGCCCGCTTCCGCTTCTTCAGTTCTTCAACGCGTAAAGACGACCAGCCAGGCAGCGTCGTGGATCGTTGGACTTCGGATGAAATCGTCGAGACAGATTCGCTCGAAGCAACGCTCGATAAAGAAGAAGACATCGAAGACGACTATGTGCCGGTGCAGTTTCATTCGCAGATCACTGAGCTAGGTGTCTTCGAATTGTGGTGCGTCCACGCCGCGATGGATCGTCGCTGGAAGTTGGAATTCAGCGTTCGTGATGATGCTGAGGTTTGATCTTGTCACCGTAGACTGGGGCGAGCCCCAGTCCGAACTACACTCTCCCGCTTGCGGGAGAGTCGGGCTCTCAGGCCCGGAGAGGGCTCGTACATTTCACATCGACTATTGTCTCCCCCTCACCCGCGGCTGAGACCGCGACCTCTCCCCCAAGGGGGCGAGGTGAAATGCTTGAAATTGGCTGAATACTGATGAGCGACGGATCGAAATCAGAGAATCACGACGGGCCACAATACGTCGTCGGGATTGACCTGGGAACAACCAACAGCGCCGTCTGCTATGTTGAAACTGGCAGCGACGACTGGGACGATCGACGTTTTCTCGATTGCTCAAACTGTCGCTGCTGGACAGGTCGAACGACGCGAAACTCTGCCGTCGTTTCACTACGAACCTGCTACGGGCGAGCTTCCCGAAGATGCCCTGCGACTGCCGTGGAACGATGAAGAAGAACCGGCGTTTGGAGTCGGGATTTTCGCCAGGGATCATGGACGTGCAGTGCCGGGGCGGTTGGTCTCTTCGGCAAAGTCATGGTTGTGCCATCCGGGAGTCGGTCGTCGAGCGGCGTTGCTTCCCTGGCACGGGGCGGCGGATGTGCAGTCGCTTTCGCCGGTTGAAGTCAGTTCGCGATACATCCGCCATATTCGCGAAGCATGGAACGCCGAACATCCCGACGCGACGCTCGAACAGCAGGACGTCGTGCTGACGATTCCCGCTTCGTTCGACGAGGTCGCTCGCGAACTGACTGTCACGGCGGCCAAGGCGGCTGGTCTGCCTCGAGTCGTGCTGATTGAAGAACCGCAGGCGGCGTTTTACTCGTGGGTGAATTCGCACCGCGACGACTGGGAAGAACACGTCGCGCCCGGGCAAAAGATTCTGGTGTGCGATGTCGGTGGCGGGACTTCCGACTTCACGCTGATTCACGTGCGGCGCGATGAGAATGACAAAGTGCGATTTCATCGAGTGGCCGTCGGCGATCATTTGATCCTGGGCGGCGACAATCTTGACCTCGCTCTCGCTCATCACATCGAAAAGAAGCTGGTCGGTGACGAGGGAAAACTCGAACCTCGGCAGTGGAGCGTGCTGGTTCCCACGTGCCGACATGCTAAAGAAACGCTGCTGGGCGAATCGTCTCCAGAAACCGTTACGGTCACGCTGCCGGGTTCTGGTTCCAAGCTGATCGGCGGCAGCCTGCAGGTTGAGGTGTCGCGCGACGAAGTGCTGCAGTTGCTGGTCGACGGTTTTCTGCCGACAGTCAACCTGGACGAGAAGCCTCAACGTCGACAATCGGGGTTTCAGGAATTCGGACTTCCGTACGCAACCGATCCAGCGATCACAAAGTATCTGGCGACCTTTCTGACCGCGCACGAATCGGAGTCCGCCGAATCAGAATCACCAACCGCAAGTTCTGCACGGCCCGACATCATTCTGTTTAACGGTGGCTTCTTTGCCTCGGAAACGTTGCGGCAGCGTTGGCTCGATGTTCTTGAGTCGTGGTTCCGGACGGACGACGCAGACTGGTCGCCGAGTATTCTGGAAAACGATCGCCTGGATCTGGCAGTCGCCCGCGGAGCCGCTTACTTCGGGATGGTGCGACGCGGAGCCGGAGTCCGTATTGCTGCCGGTCTGGCTCGAACTTACTACGTCGGTGTCGAGAACGAATCAGGCGAGCAAGTGGCACTATGTCTGATCGCCACTGGAACCGAACCGAGCGCCGAGCCGCACTCGATCGATCGCGAGTTCGACGTGCGGACTTCCGAGCCGGTGCAGTTTCCGATCTTCGTATCAAGCACTCGGCTGACGGACAAACCGGGCAGTCTGGTGCCGATCGATGAAGAGCAAATGACCGCTCTGCCTCCGATTCGAACGCTGCTTAAGACAAAAAAGAAGGACAGCGGCGAGTCAGTCCAGTCTCGACTATCCGCACGGCTGACGGAAATTGGCACGATGGAACTCTGGTGCCAGCAGGTCGATTCACCTCGGCGCTGGCAGTTGCAATTTGATGTTCGATCCGCTGTGGAAACCGAACGGGAAGCTCACGTCGGTGCGGCCGAGCAGTCAGGCATCGTCGACACAGAGCTTTCGGAAACGGCGGCAAATACTGTCCGCGAAGTGTTTGGTCCGGACGCCACCGGATCACCCGACGGGCTCCCGAAGCGACTGGCGAAAGCGTTGGAGATCAATCGAAACGACTGGCCGCCGTCGCTGCTGCGAGAAATCTGGTCGAGCCTGATGGAGCACGAAGCCGG
Organism: uncultured Planctomycetaceae bacterium; assembly: GCA_943787265.1. Classification (GTDB taxonomy): domain Bacteria; phylum Planctomycetota; class Planctomycetia; order Planctomycetales; family Planctomycetaceae; genus JABMPE01. The sequence goes on from CALSLT010000044.1 coordinate 91,326, forward strand.
TCGGAAACTTTCTGAGAACCACGAAGCCCGCTGGCTGAACATGCTCGGCTTTGCATTGCGCCCCGGTTTCGGAATGGCCGCAGACGATTGGCGAGTAGAAGAAACGTGGAAGCTTCTTCAAGGCAGGCCGATCCATTCCGGCACGACCTGCGAAGCCGAATGGTGGATTCTGTGGCGGCGAATCGGCGGCGGATTGAGTTCCGGCCGGCAGACTGAACTAACATCGTCGATTCTGCCAGCGATTCGGAAAGAACATAAGCAGACCGTCACCGGGCGAGGCAAAGGCGGCAAGTACGCATCGGGGAACCACGCCGCGTCCGAAGTCTGGCGAATGCTCGGCTCGATGGAATTGCTGCCTCAAGCAACGCGAATCGAACTGGCAGAAATGATTCTCGACTTCATCCCTCGCCGAAAGTTCGAAGCCATCCGCCCAGCACTGTTGTGGGCTCTCGGCCGCATCGGCGCACGAGTGCCAGTGTACGGGCCGTTGAACATCGTCATCTCCCCCGAGTTAATCGAACGCTGGATCACAAACCTTGGCGAGTCGTCAAACCTCGGCGACCCGATCGTTCAACTGGCGCTGATGCAGATGGCTCGCCGAACCGACGATCGATACCGCGATGTCGCAGCCGCACTCAGATCTCAAGTGATCTCATGGCTGGAGATGGGCGACGCGAGAACACATTTCGTCGATCTGGTCCGAGACGGCGGCACACTCGACGGCGCCGAGTCCCGCCTCGTGTTCGGCGAGTCGTTGCCGACGGGCCTGCGGCTTGTGTGAAGCGAGCACTGATCAGAAACAACCATCGTCCACGGAGATTCCTGATTCGAAGTTCCCACAGGGCGGCAGTTGCTTGGGACTTCGAGCGTCCAGACGTTAATCTTTGCGAATTCTGCAACCTGATCGTTACTGAGACTTATGCTGGAATGGAATCATGGCAAAACTTGTGTTGAAGATCGTCCTCGGGCTGGCTGTGCTGCTTGTTGGATACAACTACTTCTGGGGCAGCGCTGAAGAGAAGGAGAACTCCAGGCAAATCGTCGGGCAGGTCACCGAACTCGGCAAGAGTGTCGTGAACCTGCTCAAATCAGAGAAGGAACAGTTTGACAAAGGGAAGTACGACCAGGCCCTCGCCAAGCTGAAGTCTGCACTCAATATCGAGCATGAACGCGCCGCGGAACTCGGGGCTGACGGTCAGGTGTGTCTCGAAAAATGCAAACATCTGGAAGAGGCTGAGCATGAGCTGGAAGAGAAGCTCAAGCTGGTCGATAGCGATGATGACCAGTCAGCAAGCGATCGCGAGGCTGTCATCGCGGCAATCAGAAATCAGATCCTGCAGCTCACGAGCGAAACAGAAGACCTCGCACGCGAAATTGACGGATAGACTGTCAGTGTGACTCTTTGGGTTAGGCTGTGAGAACGTGATGCACATCGTCCGGCATTCGGGCCTTTGAATCTCACGCAAAGGCGCGGAGACGCAAAGAACTGAATCGAGAACCTTTGCGTCTTCGGGCAAGCCCTCCCCGGGCCTGAGAGCCCGACCCTCCCGCAAGCGAGAGGGCGAATAATCTGGGCTCAGGCCATGATTTCTCTGGATCGATCGGGGAAAGTTGCTCACTCAAAACGCAGCGAGTACACGTCGGCATTCTTTACGTTGAATCGCAACTGAATGTTACCGTTGCTCAAGTCAGGTTTCTGATTCCAACTGACCGGAGCATCGACGGCGTCGCCGCTCAATGGTTTTGACTTGCCGATCACTTTGCCGGTTTTGTCGAGTGCTTCGATCGTCAACGTGCCTCCTGGATTTACGACATAGTTCAACAGGAGCTGTTGCCCTGTAAATTGCAGCGGTTTGGTTGTCATCTGACCGCCGGCCGCCCCGGCTCGTAAAGCGACGAAACCATCGACGCGGTAAGCAAAGCGCCGAACTCGTCCGGGTGTTCGTTCGTAATAATTCTCTGTGCCGTAGACGGAGATCTCGTTCGGCTTGCCTGGTAGCTGAAACATTCCCCAGACCATGTAGTTACTGCGATTGTGATTGCGGTCTTTGGGAGCGGTTCTCGGAATGACGGCGTCGGCGTATCGATGGAAAAGCGTTCCATCGCGACTCGTCATCAAAATCGGTTCGACCTGCTGGCTCTTTGTTTCGTACCGCGTGGGGAATCCGACGAACAGATGCGGTGCGCGGAAGTATTTCTGAATGGCATTTGTGTAGAGGTGCTCAGTCGGAGTTCCTTCGTGATATGTCAGGTTGGCTTCGTTTTTCCAGTGGATAAAGTCTTTGGATGTTGCCGTACGGATCGCGCGAACTCCGTTGCCGAAATATCGCCAGTAAGCTCGGTACTCGTTTCTGTCGGTGTCCCAGAAGGCGAGATTCTGCGAATCGAATGCACCGTTCGTAACTACTGGCTTCTTCTGAGTCAGCTTCCAATTCGTGCAATCAGCAGACTCGAACGGCACCAGACCGCCGCCGAAGCTCCCGACACCACCGAACGCCTTGTAACGCGATTCGGCTGGAGCCTTCGGGTTGTCATCGCGAAACGCCGTGAAGTTATGCGTGCCGGGACTCAGCCAGACAATGTTGTTTTCCTTTGACCCGTTCCAATCGAACAGACCTAACTTTGGCTTTTTCCAGTGGATGCCGTCCTTGCTCTCGGCATAGCACGTCACTTCTTTATGAGAAGCCTTCATCTTTTCGTCGTGCTGCCAACCGCGATAAATCATGCGATACAGGTCACCGTCCTGAAAGACTGTGTAATAGCCGCTCGTGTTACCTTCCCACGACTCGCCCGTTTCAAAGACGACTTCCTTCGGCTCTGGCTTAATCAACTGTCGCTGAACATCGCCTTTGGTTTCGCCAATCAAATGATCATCGACAAACAACTCGAGTCGGCTTCCAATGTCGACGGGTTCTGCACTGAACACGGTCGTCGCTGTCAGAAGCAGTAGAAACGAAGTGACGACGAACGACGCGGTGCAATTGTTGCGTGGGGTCATGTGGTGATCCTTTTGACTGTTCGGGCGATTGGCTAGCTCAAAAGTTTAGCGTCGCGTTCCACGGTTCCGCACCTGCACGAGCCATAGCGCAAAGTGACGACGTGACGGATCACTGCAAATCGAAAGTCAGTGTCACGTTTGCACGACGATTTCGACGAAGTGGGAAAGCACGCCGTAGGAGTAACAATCCGTCCAATAACTGCGTTGCCGCTGACGGACTGACGGGCTCCGGGTATGCTCTCATTGTTGAAGTTGACCAGGTGCAGCGACAAACGGAATTAATTTTGCGACCCTCAGATGCAGTTGTTGAAACAGTGAAATGAAGAATCGATACCAAAGAACAATCGTCGCTACACTTTTGCTTGTCGGCTTGCTTGCCTCGAACGACCTGGCAGTCTGCGCGGAGCCCGTCGACTTTCAACGTGACGTTGCTCCGATTCTCCAGGAGCGGTGCTTGAGTTGTCATAACGAACGGGATCGCCGAGGTGGACTATCTCTTCAGTCTGCAAAAATGATGAAGACAGGAGGCGAGAGCGGCTCGGTTATCGAGCCTGGAGATGTTGATTCGAGCTATTTGCTCGACCTGCTGATTCCGACTGATGGCGTCGCCGAAATGCCGAAAGGCGAGCCTGCCCTTTCGACCGAGGAGATCACGACGATTCGGCGGTGGATTGCCGAAGGTGCGGCATGGCCTGAATCCGTCGTGCTTGAACCACCGGTGTTGTGGTCGTTGAAGCCGCTGACCAGGCCGGACGTCCCGACGGAAATTAGTGCGACGAATGGCTTTTCAATTCGCAATCCGATTGACGCCTTCGTTAGTGGCCAGCTTCGAGAAGCAGGACTTGAATCAGCTCCTCAGGCGGATCGTCGCACGTTGATCCGGAGGTTGTATCTGGACATCACCGGATTGCCTCCGTCACCTGAGGCCGTAAATGCTTTCGGAAGTGACGATGGTCCAAAAGCGTATGAGAAACTCGTTGACGAGCTTTTGAAATCTCCACACTACGGTGAACGCTGGGGGCGATACTGGCTGGATCTCGCTCGGTACGCAGACAGCGAAGGTTACCTTGGAGACAGCCTGCGTCCGCATGCCTGGGTTTTTCGCGAATGGGTGATCGATGCGATCAATCGAGATTTGCCATTCGATCAGTTCACGATCGAACAACTCGCGGGCGACCTGCTGGAGAAGCCAACGCTCGACCAGAAAATCGCCACGGGCTTTCATCGGAACACTCTGCGAAATACGGAAGCGGGAGTTGATCTCGAGTTGTACCGCACGAAGGAAATCATCGACCGCGTTAATACCACAGGAATGGTGTGGCTGGGCCTGACGTTTGGCTGTGCGGAATGCCACGATCACAAGAACGATCCGATCACTCAGACTGAGTTCTACCAGCTCTACGCATTCTTCAATAACGCGGACGAAGTCGGAGTGACGGCGACGAAACCCTGGGAAATTGCCGAGCACGAAACAGCGATGCAACAGTGGCAGCCGGCCTGGGCTGACGTCGTCGCGAAACTGAGCCCGTTTGAAAAGCAAGGGTTGAGCGACGAACAAAAAGCGTCGATTGAGAAATCGCTTACCGGCATCAGCAAATCGCTCGACTGGAAATCACTGGGTGAGTTCTACGAAACAATGGAGTCTGGCTGGGACGAGTTGAAGTCAAAGCTCGACGCCCAGTGGGCGAAGAAGCCGGCGGCACCATCCACGAAGGCCCGTGCTTTTTCGAAACGCACGAAGGATCGCCGTGACACTCACGTGCATATTCGAGGTGTCTACACTCGACACGGTGACAAGGTGCATCCTGGCACGCCGGCGATCCTGCCCATTTTAGATGTACGCGGTGACGCTCCTGATCGGCTTGATCTGGCGCAGTGGCTGTTTCGTGAAGACAACTCGCTGACGGCTCGCGTCGCCGTTAACCGAATCTGGCAGCACCTGTTTGGCCAGGGACTGGTGTCGACGCCAAACGATTTCGGAAACCAAGGTGCAAAGCCAACTCATCCGCAACTGCTCGACTGGTTGGCGACCGAGTACCGGCGCCGCGGATGGAGTCGCAAGGAAATGATCCGGCTGATTGTCACGTCATCGACGTACCGAATGGCGTCAGCGGCGAACTCCGTGTCTTCTCAACAGGACGTTAGCAACCAAGTCTTGTGGCGGCAGAACAGCTATCGAGTCAGTGCGGAAATTGTTCGAGATCTCCACCTCACCGCCAGCGGACTTCTGGACCGAACGATTGGCCGTCGCGGAATTCGTCCGCCGCTACCGGCGTTCGTGACGGAAGTCGGGCGCAGCGTCAAATGGCCAGTCAGCGTTGGCAGCGAGCGTTACCGTCGAGGCATGTACATCTTCTTCAAGCGGACGGTGCCGTACCCGATGCTGATGACGTTCGACGCTCCCGACGCCACCGTCTCGTGCAGTCGCCGCGAACGATCCAACACTCCGCTGCAGGCACTGACGCTGCTCAACGATCCCGTCTTCTATGAATGTACCGAAACACTCGGACGGCAATTGATAGAAGTGCACTCTGGCGATGTTTCCAAATCCGTTGACGATCTTTTCCAGCGGTGCCTGGGACGCCTTCCTGCGGATCAGGAGCGGAGCTATCTCAGAGCCGCGTTTCAGGATGTGCTCGGACTGAAAGAGAACGAAACTCTAGATGAAGAATCAGCCGAAGATGCGAAAGTCGCTGCGATGATCGCCGTCGCAAGAATCGTCATGAATCTTGATGAGTTCATTACGCGAGATTGACTGATTGAATCCAATCGCCAGTGCTATAGAAAATCGATCTTTACTTCCGGCCATTTGCCGGCCATTTGCCGGCCATTTGATTTACACAAGCAGCGCCCAGGACGCCCACAACGATGTCTAACGAATGTCTCAGCCAGGCTTCACTCAACCTCGCAGAACAGACTCGGCGACAGTTCTTTGCGACAGGGGCTAGCGGTCTTGGCACGCTGGCGCTGGCATCACTGTTGAATGAGGAAGGGGCCCTTGCGGGAGGTGTTCCGCCGCAACTCTCCCACTTCGCTCCAAAGGCGAAGCGTTGCATCTACCTCTTCATGGAAGGTGGTCCAAGTCAAATGGACCTTTTCGATCAAAAACCAAAACTGAACGAACTCGACGGCCAGCCGATGCCCGAGTCGATTCTCAACGAGATCAAATTCGCCTTCATTCAGAAGGAGAGCGCGCGGCTGATGGGCAGCCCTCGAACATTCCGTCGCTACGGCGAATGCGGTATGGAACTGTCGGATCTGCTGCCGCACCTGAGCACCTGCGTCGACGATATCGCGCTGGTTCGATCCATGCATTGCGAGCAGTTCAACCATCTGCCAGGCCAGTTGATGATGTTGTCCGGTTCGGCTTTGCAGGGCTGGCCGACGCTGGGATCGTGGCTTAACTACGGCCTTGGCAGCGAATCACAGAATCTTCCCAGCTATGTCGTGCTGGCAACGCTTGGACGCGGACTTCCCGGTGGTGCGTCGAGTTGGTCCAGCGGATTTCTGCCTTCGCAGTATTCGGGAACTCTGTTTCGCAATCAGGGAAGCCCGGTGCTGAATCTGGAAAACCCGCCTGGCATGTCGCGAGACGTTCAGGCACGAAGCCTGCAAGCCATCAACGAACTGAACAGTCTGCGTCTGGACAAAGTTGGCAACCCGGAAATCACCAGCCGAATCAAGGCCTACGAACTTGCATTCCGCATGCAGCAGACGGCTCCCGAGCTACTCGACATTTCAGGAGAATCGAAAGCGACGCTCGAAGAATATGGCGTTGACCGGAAAGACAAATCAACAGGAGTGACTGCTGGATTCTCTGGCTCGTACGCTCGCAACTGCCTGCTGGCTCGACGCATGATCGAACGCGGCGTTCGATTTGTGACGCTCTTCCTTTCGACGTGGGATCATCACAGCAACCTGGACAGCGGCCTGAAGCGTTACACGCAGATCGCCGACCAGCCCGTCACGGCGTTGCTGAAAGATCTAAAACAACGAGGGTTGCTGGATGACACTCTGGTGGTGTGGGGCGGCGAGTTCGGTCGTACTCCACTGGGCGAAAATCGGGTTAACTTCAAGACGGTCACCGGCCGAGACCATCACCCATATTCATTCAGCATGTGGCTGGCAGGCGGCGGTGTGCAGGGCGGACAAGTCATCGGCGAGACGGACGAAATCGGCTGGGGCGTCGCGAAAGACCCCGTCCACGTCCACGACATGCACGCCACGATTCTGAAATTGTTCGGCCTGAACCACAAAAAACTGACCTACCGCTTCCAGGGACGCGACTTCCGCATCACCGACGTCGCCGGCAACGTCGTCAATAAATTGCTATCAGCCGGAGCGGCGACCTGAATTTATGGCATGGGCACACGCTTACGCCGATTCAAGATGAGACCTATCAGACAATCGAGCGTCACGTCTAGCATTCAGGTTACATCGGAATCAAGGAATCTCCGCACGGAACCGCGTCAATGCCCCCGCGACCTGATGAACAGCACAGTGACGAATCTCAATTAACTCCAATGCCGGACACAGATGAGTTGGAGACTCTAGATCCAGATGCGACAGCGGATGCATCGATATTGATGCCCGATCCTGACGCCACCGTTGACGGCGTTCATCAAGAATCTGAGTTGGATGACGAATCTGAATCACGATCTGCGAGTGAAACGGTTGATCCGGACGCGACTCACATTCCCAGCAGCAATGTCCAAAACAAAGTTGCGGAGTGGGAAGCGACTCTGTCGGAAGATTCCGAACCAGGCCAGACACTGAAAGCTCCGCCATCAACAGTCGATTCAATGACGAAAACAGAACTCCTGACTGTTGTCTTAAGGCGACGGGATGTTTCTCGTCGCGACGAAAACAAGGCTCAGTCTGAAACGGCACCTGCTACAGAATCGGACTACGAAACGGAGAAGTTGCTGGGTGAAGGCGGAATGGGGGCGGTGTTCTCGGCTCGTCAACAATCGATGGATCGGCCAGTCGCGATCAAGGTGCTCAAGTCTCGAGCGGCACGACTGGAAAGCAGTCGGCAGGCTTTTATTTCAGAGGCCGTTATTACAGGCGGCCTGGATCACCCCAATATCGTTCCGATTTACGAGGTTGGAAAACAGTCGGACGATGCTCTGTTTTACGCGATGAAGCAGGTGGAAGGCGTTGAGTGGACTGAAAGAATTTCGCAAAACACCGTCACCGAGAATTTGGAGATCCTGCTGCGTGTTTCGGATGCGATTGCGTTCAGTCATGCGCGGCACATTATCCATCGAGACCTGAAGCCTGCCAACATCATGCTGGGAGCGTTTGGCGAAGTTCTCGTGATGGACTGGGGGCTCGCCATGCCCACGCAGAATCACCCGCGTCGTGAGTCGTTTCCTCGTGCAAAACGAGGTGGGACGCCGCATTACATGGCTCCCGAAATGGCTGGCGACCCGATGCTCGACGTTGACTGTCGCAGCGATGTGTACCTGCTCGGGGCGATGCTGTTTGAGATCGTGACCGGGAAGGCACCGCATGTTCTCGATCCACCACCGAAGAATCGGCGAGAACATGTAAACGCCTGTCTGGCTGCCGTGGCGGAGAACGCGATCGCTGAAACCGACGAGACGGGTGAGTTAATTGGGATCGCTCGAAAAGCGTTGTCCACCGATCCAGTCGACCGCTACCAGACAGTGTCGGAGTTTCAGGGCACAATTCGTGAATACCTGGAGCACGAGGAAAGCATCGAGCTGGCTGCCCGAGCATCCCTTAATCTGACTGACGCCATTCAGAAGCAGGATTACAACGAATTCGCTCGTGCCAGATTCGGATTTGAGCAGGCCCTCGAACTGTGGCCGGACAATCATCATGCCGACGACGGGCGGCTGCGTGCGAGCCTGGAGTTCGCTCGTTGTGCGCAGTCGAAGAATGATTTCGATTTGGGATTGTCGTTGCTTGACATGACGCATTCGCCGCATCAGTCACTCCACGAAGAATTGATTGCCGAGCGGCGGGTTGTGGTGGCTCGGGAACAGCAACTCGCTGAGCAGCAACAGGCCCGACAACGACTTAAGCGGTCGCTGACCGTCACGGCAGTCGTGGCACTGATTGTTGTCACAGGTTTGGGGATATACTCAGAAATTCAGCGACGTGACGCGGTCAAACAGCGTAGCCTCGCCGACGAAAACGCAACTACGGCAGAGAACAATCGACTCAAGGCTGAGACGGAAAGCGAAAACGCAAAGCAGTCGGCAGCACTTGCAGAGACACGCCGTGAAGAAGCGGAAGCTGCGGCCTCAGCGGAAGTTCTCCAGCGTAAACGAGTTGAAAAGCAGCTGTACTTCAATCAGTTGTACCGAGCAGCCAGCGACATACAGGCTGGCCGGCATGCAGAAGCGACAGCATTGCTGACGACGGTGCCAGAACATCCTCGGCACTGGGAATTCGGATACCTGACTCGTCAGGCTGCCGGCACACCGCTCGTTCTATTCGGCCATAAGAATGTGGTTTGTGATGTGGCCATCAATGCGGACAATCGTTTGATCGCCAGCAGCAGTTACGACGGAACCGTGAAAGTGTGGAGTGCTGAGACAGGTGAAGAAATTCTTACTTTTTCTGGCCACGAAAGTACCGTTTACTGCGTGGCCTTTAGCCCGAATGGTCAGCAAATTGCCAGCGGCGGATTGGACAGAACGGTCAAAGTCTGGCATCCGGAAACTGGCGAAGAAACCCTCACATATCGGTCACACAGAGCCCACGTGAAGAGCCTAGCATTCAGTCCGGGCGGGATGCTCATTGCAAGTGCCTCAAACGATGGTGCCGTTCGAGTTTGGAATTCAGAGACAGGAGCAGACGTCGTTACACCTGTCGGGCATGAAGATGATGCAACCAGTGTGGCATTCAGTCCGGATGGAACACAGATCGTCAGTGGCGCCGAGGACGATGCTGTGAAGCTTTGGAGTGTGGCGACCGGAAAGGAGCTTCGAACTCTCGAAGGACATAGCGATTGGGTAACCGGAGTCGCGTTCAGTCGAGATGGACGCCAGATCGTCAGTAGTAGCAACGACAAGACGGTCAAGGTCTGGAATACGAAGACCGGCGACGAGGAATTCACACTGCGAGGACATCAGGATGTTGTGAAAAATGCAGGCTTCAGCACGGATGGACGAACGATTATCAGTGCAAGCATCGATGGCACTGTGAAAATCTGGAACACAGACGACAGATCTGAAGCTCGCACATTGCATGGACATGAAGGTTCAGTTGAGTCTATGGCAATCAGCAATGACGGACACAGAATCATCAGTGGCGGCAGCGACAAGACGGTACGTGTCTGGAACTCAGTGGGCGATACCGCGCCACTGACTTTGTATGGACACGAAAAGTTGGTCTACAGCGTGGCGTTCACTCCGGACAGTCGTCAGATCGTCACGGGCAGCGAGGACAAAACCGTTCGAGTCTGGGACATCGCCACCGGTAAGGAAACGCTCAAACTCATCGGTCATGAAGACGACGTTTTCCGTGTCGCCGTCAGTTCTGATGGAAAGACAATTGCCAGTGGCGGCAGCGACAAGACAGTCCGATTGTGGAATGTGAAAACAGGATCGGAAACGTTGACGCTCCGAGGGCATGAAAGGGCGATCCGAGGGTTGGCATTCACGCAAGACGGCCAGCAACTTGTGAGCGCCAGTGACGATGGGATCATGAAGATTTGGGACACGCAATCCGGCAAGGAACTTCGGACCCTTCAAGGTAAGGATATTCGGTTCTGGTGTGTGGCCGTCAGTCCGGATGGTCGTCACGTCGCCAGCGGGTGCAGTGACAAAACCGTAAGAATCTGGGATACAGAGACAGGCGCCGAACTCGTAACACTGCCAGGGCATATGGACCAGATCGCCAGCGTGAGTTTCAGTCCAGACGGCGAACGTGTCGTTAGCGGGACAGGACAGCGAAACAAATACGGGGAACTCAGAATCTGGGATGTGGAGACAGGAGCGGAACTGGTCAACATTCGTGGACACTCTGATGTCGTCGTCTGGGTGGCATACAGCCCTGATGGCCGACGTATCGTTAGCGGAAGCCTGGACAAAACTGTCAAAGTGTGGGACGCGGAAACCGGAACGGAAGCACTGACGCTACGCGGGCATGATGGCGAAGTCTGGAGTGTTGCATTCAGCCCGGATGGACGCCGTATCGTCAGCGGCGGTGAGGATTTGACAGTGAAAGTCTGGGACTCGGGACGCGGGCAGGAAATGTTCACGCTCTCTGGTCACCAGAGCACTGTTTACCGCGCAGCAGTCAGTCAGGACGGTACTCGGATTGTCAGCGGAAGCGACGACAGGACAATCAGAGTCTGGGATGCCGTCACGCAAACGGAGCTCATCACAATTGGTGGAAATGAACTGGGGGTATTCGATGTCGCGTTCAGCCCGGATGCCAGGTGGATCGTGGCCGGACTTGGTTCGTATGGTCAATCAAGTCAACTCAGGATTCTGGATGCACAAACTGGAGAAGAACGATTCACGCTCAGTGGACACGACGACCGGTTCAACAGCGTGGATTTCAGTCTGGACGGTAAGTGGGTCGTTGCACACGCTGACGAAAAGCAATCGTATGTCTGGAATGCATCCACTGGTGAATTGATGGCTGAAGCGAAACCGCCTCAGGTCGTCACGGATAATGTCAGTATGGATGGGAATGTTCGAGTGATTCCCTACGGCAACGACATCCGCCTGATCCGAAAACGCGGTGATGTGAACCTGTGGTCCGAAGCGGCCAAACAACGTGCAGCTTCAAGTTCGACGCGAGACGACAGTAACTGACACAAAGTCCAATCCATCGTGGGAATTCGCAGGGAAGCCAGGAGACGCTCGATGAGAGAACTGGTGCCGTTGCTGTTGGTCGTGGGAATCTTTGGTTGTGATGCCAATGCACCGCCAGCCGAGAAACCAACTGCCGTTGCGCGTGCCGAGTCGCTCACGCTGAATGGACACACCGACTATGTCTTTAGCGTCGCGTTCAGCCCGGATGGGCAGCGGCTGGCATCGACGAGTTGGGACGAGACGGCCAAGGTGTGGGATGCGGCCACGGGGCAGGAGTCACTCACGCTGAAAGGACACACCGACTGTGTCACGAGCGTGGCGTTCAGCCCGGACGGGCAGCGGCTGGCCTCGGCGAGTCGAGACAATACGGTCAAGGTTTGGGACGCCGCCACTGGGCAGGAGTTGCTCACTTTTAAAGGACACATCAACAACGTCACGAGCGTTGCGTTCAGTCCGGACGGTCAGCGACTCGCCTCGGCGAGTGTGGATCGGAGGGGCAGAGTGTGGGACGCGGTCACGGGAGAGGAGTCGCTCACGCTCGAAGGACACACCGGCGCAATCCATTGCGTAGTGTTCAGTCCGGACGGGCGGTGGCTGGCCTCGGCGAGTGATGACGGCGTGGTCATTGTGTGGGACGTGGCCGCGGGGCAGGAGTCGCTCATGCTCAAAGGACACACCGGCTATGTCAGTAGCGTGGCGTTCAGCCCGGACGGACAGTGGCTGGCCTCGGCGAGTGAAGACAGGACGCTCAAGGTATGGGACGCGGCCACCGGGCAGGAGTCGCTCACGCTTAAAGGACACACTGACTCGGTCGTCAGCGTGGTGTTCAGCCCGGACGGGCGGCGGCTGGCCTCGGCGAGTTGGGACCACACGATCAAGGTGTGGGACGCGGCCACGGGGCAGGGGGGGCTCACGTTCAAAGGACACACCGACTCCGTCAATAGCGTGGCGTTCAGCCCGGACGGGCAGCGTCTGGCGTCGGCCGGCGATGACAACACGGTTAAGGTGTGGGACGCGCGACCTTCGACGTCGGATCTGCCAATGGAGTCTCAGGTGAGGTGACTGCTTACAGCGCATCGAGACCGTGTGAAATCGCCGGATGAACTTCGGGAAGCACGCGTCACTTTGCTTCTACAACGCGGCTCCCGGCGGCGATTTGAAGTTGAAGCTGCTTGATTTTCCACCGCAGAGAGTGCTTGTCAATCTGCAGCATGAAGTACAGCTCGACCCACACATTCTGAACGATTTCGGAACTCGCATCAGAGTTACCGGTCAAATGCCACTTCAATCGATCGTGCCAATGTGCGACCAGTTGCTCGGAACTCTTGGAGTCGCCGCGCTGATACCCGATGGCCAGCAGTCCGTCAAGAATTCGGTCCGGTGGCTGTGCCATGGGAATGCACTACAGTCGCTCGGCCTCGCGCCAAATGCAGTTTCAACCGGTGAGAACCAACGTCAGCCAAACTATTCTTGAATAGCGCATGTGGGTAACGCGGCCTTCAGATTCGTAAGTCCGGCACCGGTTACTTGCGTGTGTTTGAGAGCCAGCGTTTCGAGCTTTCTCAGACTCTTGAGGTGCACCAGCCCGGTGTCGCTCACCTGCGTGTCCGAGAGGTGCAGCGTGGTCAACTTTGTCAGGGCCTTGAGATTCGCCAATCCCGCATCGGTCACCTGTGTGCCGCTGAGGTCCAGATATTGGAGATTCGTCAGCGCCGTGATGTGCACCAGTCCGACATCGGTCGCCTGCGTGCCGGAGAGGTTCAGATGCTGAAGCTTCACTACTCCCTTGAGCTTCGCCAGTTCCATAAGGTTAACAAGCCCGGCATCAGTCACTTGCGTTCCCTCAAGGCCCAGCGAATGTAGATTCGTCAGCCCGTTGAGGTGCAGCAGTCCAGCGTCGGTCACCTGCGTGTCGCAGAGGTTCAGATAGTAGAGCTTCACAAGCCCCTTGAGGTGCATCAGCCCGGCATCAGTCACTTTCGGTGAGAGGCCCAGCGCTTGGAGTTCCGTCTGCTCCTTGAGGTGCACCAGTCCGGCGTCGGTCATTTTCGGTGAGAGGCCCAACGCCTGGATCTCCGTCAGCCCCTTGACGTGCATGAGCCCGGCATCGGCCACCTGCGCGTATTCAAAGGTCACATGGTACACGTCGTCATAACCAAGCATGACTTCATCACCGACGATGTTCCGCAACCAACCGGGGCCAACTGGCACGGTGTCGACGTGTCCGCCCAGGCGTTCGATCTCGGTGATCGCCTGGACCCGCCGTTGCCAGGGCAACAATGCCACCAGTCCGCCCAGAATCACGAGCAACAACCCACTAGTCCCAATCACATACCACAGACGCCGGCCTCGGGGGACCGATTGATCCAGTTCGGATGTGTCGATTCGATTCTCCATTGTGATTGCCAGCATAAATGTAGTGTCAAGAAAAGTCGCCCGGTCTCCGGGTTGTCGGGACGAATAGCGGGCGAGCTGCATTCAATGTCCGTCAAACGACGCACACGTTCGATCTTATGCACTGCGTTCAATGGTCGAAGCTCGATGAAAGAGAACGGGCGAATTGTCCTTCAATCCGAAGCTTCCCGAAACATTCAAGTTCGAAACCTGACATTCGATTTCGAACGCGTGCACGTTTAGCACCTCACGCACTTCGGTCGTTGTGAGTTCGACTACCTGAGTTCCTGTGCGTACGATGTTGAGAAGTCTGATTGGATTCTAAAGCCAGATTAATGATTGGTGCGGCACAGCCATGGCGATGACGAAATGCAAAGAGTGTGGCCACAAGATTTCCACGACCGCGAAAATCTGTCCGAGTTGTGGTTACGAATCGAAGTCGATCCGTCGATTCCTGTCGTCCTTCGCCAGGGAGCTGATTTCATTGGCGGTTGTGCTGTTACTGATCTGGTACTTGAAACCATACTGGCCAGAGCGTCTGAGTACCCTGTTTGATTCACTGATCGGCAATTAAGCGACGTGCTGACAGGCGAGGACATCGGCCGCCGTCGCGGATCGAAGTGGCAGCGACGGTTGCTTGGCTGACTCAGATTGCGACGCGGACTGCATTGATCGTTACCGTTAGCCGTCGTCGCCATGGACATTCGCCATTCGTCCTCTATTCAAGGGCTGCTCATGTTTCGCCTCAGTTTTGTCTTGTTTGTGTCGTGCTTGCTGACCACAGAAGTTGTGGGGGGCATCATGGGCAGCAGTCGACAAGTGATCGACTTCACTCAGCCAGATCAAGCGGCCGGGTTGGCGACCTGGTCCAATCCAAAGTTCCTCGGCTGCACAAAGGATGGCTTTGGCTGGGACGGCGAGAAACGTTCGTCTCGCGATGGCTGGCTCGAAACGACACCGCTCTCGATTGGCACTAACTGGAGACCAACTCAAAACGCCGGAATTCGTGTCAAGTTGCAAACTAATTATCCGGCAATTGTCCCCACCGGTGCCCATGGAAAAACGTTCTACGCTCCCACCATTTATATTCGATACAGTTCGGACCGCGTTCACTGGTCTGACTGGCAGCAGACGGACATGAATGAAGACCCACGCGCGCCCGGCGAAGTGCTTTACACCACCCGACTGGGTGTGCCCCGTCGGGCGAGCCAGTCATATCGTACGAAGTTCCAGGAGTGGTGGCGTCGCGATGACATTGCCTGGGCCAGCGATGAAGACGAGTTTTGCCGCTGGCTGGTGAAACGGAACCCCGCATACTTCGCCACAGAACGTCCGTTTGTTGGCTATGTCCAATTCCTACTGGAATCATCTTTCAAGGGGGGACAGCGCTTAACTCAATTTAACGCGGATGTCACCTGGTCTGTCAGCGGGATGCACGTACCTGCCAAATCTTCAACGAAAGAAAAACGTCCGAGGGGCTGGAATTTTCGCGGAGTGGAATCAACATCTCGGCAACAAGATTAACGACGAACGTGACGTGGTCTTGACTGAAATTGCTCCCGCAAAAATTCCGCGTCGACAGTCCAACGGAGCGAAGCATCAACCAGTGACTCAAGAATGCAATCGGACGCTCGGACTTTCTATGGGCGAGTTTTAATTTCTGCGACCAGAACATCCTTAGATTACTCTGCAATGCGGAGTTCTTACTTTGAGGCTCGTCTTCACCCTCACCAACAGTCACGCCGGACACCCGATCGATGAGAGAGCCCTACGAGACCAATCAGCCTTCGACTCGCTCCCGCAAAAACCGCGGACGAGCCACTATTTGGTTCGGCGCCGTAATCCTGGCACTCACATTCTATGTCGGCAGTATTGGTCCGGCGTACCGGCTCACTGGCTTCCAGCTCAACGGAATTGAGACTGCAACTGGAACGCAACGTGCATGTGAGATTCTCTATTGGCCAATCTACCGAGTTTGTCGCGGGTCGAAAGTCCGTAAAACTGTTGTCAGTAGATATCTAAGCCTGTGGGCACTCAGTCACCGCTCAGGCACTGCCGGAGCGACAGCGCCGGCAGTGAGTCATGCGGGTGAGTCCCGAACGCTGCCGAACTGACAATTCTGTTTGTCGATTCTCATCCGAGCCCCATCGTCATTCATGCTGCCAGTTAAAGGGCCAGCTTTTGTGTATGAGATGGATTTAGATCCATCCCTCACGTCGGCGACGTGTCCAGCTGGTCGAGTATCTCTTGGATCAGAAACAGACGGGCGAGTCGAGTCTTGCGGTTAAGGTCGATAGCCACGTGCTGGAGCTGGTGTGACGCGATCTGCAGGAACGATCTCAGAGTGCCCTGATTCGGAATCGCCGCCAGTGTCACGCTCTTGGGCGACCGTGATAGTTCTCGAAATTCATCCGCCAGTGCCGAGTCTGTGAAGATCGCAATGCCTTGTTTTCCGCCGGGCAAAACTGCCGGAGCGACGAACCGCAGCTTCTCGTCAAACAGCACTTCGCCGGTGAGAGGACTCGTCTTGTGCGTCGTGGCGAGAATGTAGCAGGGAAACTGCCAGAGGAAATTCGACTTTGTCATATCTTTACCTGTCTTGGTAGATATGAATAGAGTGTTGGGGCGATCGGCAGCGTTCGCATGCGTAACACAAACGAACCCAACAAGAACCAGTAGCAGGCTTCGGCAATTCATGGAAAGTGGTTTTGATTGAGTTTCTGGAAACAGGTTTAGCATTTTCTACATGATGTCGTAGTGCGCTGGGTGTTAGCCCTTCTTGCTGGGCAGCAGAATTAGCTGAGCCATTCTCCGACGCGGTTGCTGCTTCCGAATTGCTTGACGTTGACCCCTGATTTGATCAGGAGTTCCAGGAACAGGTTGCAGAGACGGTGTGGTTCCTGGTTGTGAATGTGGCCTCGGTGCTGATGTGATCCGCCGACGACCATGACCGGTAAGTTGTCGTGGCTGTGGACGCTTGCGTTTCCCAGATCTGACAAAAACACCACGGTCGTGTTCGCCAGCAATGGTTCGCCGTCGACGATTGTGTTTTCCAGTTTGGAAAGGAAGTAGTCGTAGGCCTGCAGCATTGCGGTTTCGATCTTGATCAGATTTTCCAGACGCACTTTTCCATTGCCGTGATGAGACGCCTTGTGCCAGTCGAACGCTTCATCCATGCCCGGCATGCGGATCACGTCGTCACCAAACGGTATGTTCAGGGCGATGACTCGAGTTGAATCTGTTTTCAGCGCCAAATGCATGACGTCAAACATGTTCATGATTTGGTCGTGAAATGCAAAATCGCCGGGCTTGCGTAACGTGAGGTCGACCTTTGGCTTGGGAGTCGAAAGCCATGTTTTCTTTCTCCGAATTTCCTGCTCGGCGTTTTTCATCACTTGCGCGTACGGAGTCTTCGGCGAAACGTGTTCCAGGTTAGACGCGATGACCTCCAGCTGCTTATCCATCGCTCGTTTTTCAGCGGTCACGTCGTCCTGCTCGAAAAGCAATTCCTTCAGTTTGTTAGCGTCGTGAATGGCAGGCAGCCAGCCGCCGCGAGCATCCCATGAAACACCTCGTTCAATGACGCTCAGAGACAAGCTTGTGAATCGAGTATCCGGGGCAAGCCGTTCGGCAAGCAGCTGGTCAACAGACACCCCACTTTGAAAGGCCGAGGCTGATGGCGAACCCGATCCGGTCATAATTGACTTCGACGAATCGTGATTACTCGTCTGCATGTCCGGGTGGAAAAACTCGTCAATGACCGCCATCGGGTACTTCCGAAACCCCTTGAGGTAATGGGAAGTCGCCAGGTTGCTTAGGCCAAAAATACTTCGGGTAAAATCCAAGGCAGTTGCTGATGAATACAAATCGTTGCGGTCGTTCGGAACCATTGCCGGGACGCTGCTTGTCCTGGTCGGCCTGCGCCGCGGAAGATGGATCGGCAATTGAGCCCAAAAGCCGGGAACAAGGGAAAAGCGACAACGCCGACGCGCGAAGAAGAAATTCTTTTCGGTTGATCATTTCGTGCGTTCCTTGATTGAGAGTTTCAGGACTTCTTTAATTGCGGTTCGCACTCCGGAGTCGCCAAGAGCCCACAGTTTCATGCGCGTGTTAAGCGACGGACTCGCCCCGTTGGCGTACTCGTAAAATGTCTTACTGAAGTGATAAACAATGCTATGAGATTTCTCCTGGAGGAGTGTTTTCAGACCGCGAATGTCGTCGAACTCGCCTTCAAAAATCTCTCCCGAAGCGTTAACGGGAATGGTCTTTTTGTAGAACCCATTCGCAGACCAAAGGTACGCAAAGCCTTTCGGGTTTCGTATCCTGGGAACTCGATAATGCTTCCGCTCTCGACCAGCCGAACCGAAAACTTCCAGAGCAAGACCATAAGGATCAATGGATTTGTGGCAGGCATAACACGACTCTTTAGCCTTGTGAGCGGCGATTTCCTCTCTGATGGACTTCGCATCACTGAGGTCAGGATCAATGGCCTCGACATCCGTAGGCGGTGGTGAAAGAGGATTGCCAACGATCTTTTGAGAAATCCAGGCACCTCGAACGATCGGGGAAGTTTGCTGACCGGATGACGTCACTTTCAACAGACTGCCCATTGTCATCAACCCGCCTCGAAGACTGTCATCAGGCAGCGAAACCTTTCGGAAGTGATGACCATGAACATCTGACATGCCGTAATGCAGAGCGATTCGTTGATTCAGAAAAGTGAAATCCGAATCAATAAAGTGATTCGCCCGCATGTCGTTCTCAACCATGTGCTCAAGTTGCTGGTCGAGCGTGCGATCGCTGAGTTCGTCGATGCTCAACAATTCTTCGTCGGGAACAGATCTCCAGATGGACCTCGCCAGAAACTTCCGTTGCTCTTCGACATCGTTCAGTTGGTTTGAAACGACGAGGAAGTCTTCCGACGTAAAGAGTCCCAGTAGCCCCAGACGCAGAGCACCGAAAAGATCACCATCGCGTTGAAACGTACTGACCGCGGTCTTGAGATCTGCTTTTTGATTCCCCGTGGTTCTCTGTTCAACAAAACGAAGTGCCTTTGTTAGCAATTGCTTCGTCGGGGTTGGGAGCTGGAGTGTCTTGTGGTTGAGTTCCATCGCTGATTCTGGTGCCTCGGCTGTGGTGAACTTCACGTCTGGCATCAGCTTGCGATATGCAGGCGGCGGCCACGAGTTAAGTACCGGGCTTTCAACCTGCATTTTGTTAATCACGACCCCCAGCTTTTTGGGTTTTCTGTTGATCGTCTTGCTGGAATAGGCATGAACTGCCAGATACTCGCCTGCGGTCAGGTGAACCGTCTTTGAATACCGCTTTGGTTCTTTGCCGGAAACAGAAACTACTCCGTGGTATCGCACCGGAAGACCTCTGGCGACCGTCTGAAAGACCTGCCCTGACAAAATCGTGACTGCCGTGTGGTCGGGCCGATCCGTTAAATGATTGCCGTCAAAGCCAACGTTGTAGGCCCCGTCGACAGGCGCGACAAACCCTTTGTAGAAGAGCGGGAAGTCTCGGCCGTTCTTCTGACGAGCCGCGCCAAAAGCAATCCCGCGATCATCTTCAAGCACCAAATACTGCCCCAGTTGTTTTGGATGGCGGATTCACATCTGAAGTGCAAAGCCGGCTTTTGTGAGAACTTCGAGTGGAGTGAGATAGTTGAGTCTCTTTCGAGGTCGATTGTTGAGCCGGTTCGTGACGTGTGCAAGGGCGTTGTGTGAGATGTCTCGGAAGTCGGTCTTCTTCGGGAAGTACTGACGCAGCAGGCCGTTGGTGTTTTCGTTTGTTGCTCGCTCGTTCGAGGAGTAGGCGTGTGCAAAGTAGATGGCGATCTGCAGACGCTTGCTCAGTTGTTCATGGCCGGAGAATTCCTTGCCGTTGTCGACGGTCAGTGTCTGACGCAGCGTTGGCGGGATGATGCGGAACGCTCGTTCTTTGGCAGCGTTCAGCCGGGCGCTGGTGCCGTTTTTCATCTTTGCTGTGATCAAAAATCCGCTCTTGCGTTCCACACAGGTCATGATCATGCCGGAGTGATCTGCACCGTGAACCGTGTCGCCCTCCCAGTCACCGAAGCGGCGGCGTGAATCGACTTTTGCCGGACGCTGCTCGATGCTGACGCGGTTTCTGATGCGGCCTCGTCCGTCAATGCCCCGACGTTTGCGATAACGACCGTGACGCAGGAACGAGCGGAAATGGCTGCGGTATTCGCAGGTCTCCAGCCAGCGGTAGATCGTCTGATACGACACTCGTCTCGATTGTGTCCGGCGGTAATCTCGCTTCATCCGGCCAGCGATTTCTTCCGGTGACCACTCCTGAGACAATCCGCTACGGACTGACTCGTTGATGAAAGGATCGTCCATCTTCCGGATGAGCGGACGCTCGCGACGACGTCGGGCAGTTCGTTCCTGAGCGGCCACGGCTCGATAGCCTTCCGAATCCCTGTTGCGAGACAGTTCGCGACTGATGGTCGACGGAGAACGATTCAAGTGCTGAGCGATCTTTGTCGGACCAGTGCCCGAATAATGTAACTGAGAGATGACTTCGCGTTCTTCAAGAGTAAGCTGGTGGTACGGCATCGCAGGTTCTCCGTTGAATAGTGCATTGTTCGCACAACTATCCAACTCCCTGCGGTGTTCACTTTCCAGCAGTAAACCGCCTCGAAGCCCATCCCGTCCGAACCAGAGCTGAGTTCTGATCCGTTGCACTTCAGATGTGAATCCGCCCAGTGCTGCGTCTCAGTTCGCGACCAATGGCAGCGGCGTGGACGGCCACATCGCTCAGAATGGCCTGGCAAGACTCCCGGCGATGAGAAACTACTGACTGCCAAGGAACGGAAAACCCAGTTTGTTGGCGTCCATTCACTCAGCGACGAAGGCTGGCTGGAACGTAAAGTTGGCTGGTCACTTATTCTGGACGCTCTCCAAAAGGCTCTCGATGACTTCTGGGACGCAATCGACGCGGGAAAGGTTGCACGCACGAAGCTGCCAACTGAAATCCCTGCCCGGATGGAGGCAATCGATGGCCCGGAATGGTCTGTGCGATTTGAGATTCTTATCGATTCGATGGATGAATCGTTTCGCTGGACCCGACCTCAAAAGCCAGGCGAGCGTTCAGACGTAGCCCGCATCGTCAACCGACTTCACACAACTGAGCCAACCGTGTGTGACCACGAGCTTGCGACTCTAACAGCCCGTTGAAAAAGCTGGCCAACTGACCTGGACTGAATATGAGTTCGCGCTATCCTGCTCCGGGTCTTGAGATTGAGCAATGGAGAATTACAGATGGCACTTGGTCAGCGTCGAACGGAGCGGCAGCAGGAACTTTGGGTGGCGACGGCGAAGTTGCCAGCTTCGATCGGGCATGTGTTTTACGACGCCCTGAATCGTGTGCTCCGCGACGGGGAGTTCGACAACTTTGCCGAGTCGTTGTGCGAGCCATTTTACAAAGAAGGTGGTCGTCCCGGCATTCCGCCAGGCATCTACTTCCGCATGATCTTTGTGGGGTACTTTGAGGGCATCGATTCTCAGCGAGGCATTGCGTGGCGATGTCGGGACAGCCTGTCGTTGCGGAAGTTTCTTGGGTACGAATTGCATGAGAACACCCCGGAGCATTCGAGCCTGACGCGCATCCGTCAGCGACTTCCTCTGGAAGTGTTCGAGCAGGTCTTTGCATTCGTGCTGTCGCTGGTCGAAGAACACGGGCTGTTGAAAGGCAAGACTGTCGGTGTCGATTCAACTCTTTTGGAAGCCAACGCGGCGATGAAGTCGATCGTGCGGCGGGACACCGGCGAGGACTGGGAAGCGTACGTCCTCGGTCTGGCCGAAGCTGACGGCGTCGAAATCAACAGCGACGACGACCTGCGGAAGTTCGATCGAAAACGCAAAGGCAAGAAGGCGTCCAATCAGGACTGGCAAAGTTCAAGCGACCCTGACGCCCGCATTATGAAGATGAAGAAGGGCCACACGCATCTGTCGTACAAGCAGGAACACACGGTCGACCTTGAGACTGAAGCAATCCTGTCTGCCGAGATCTATTACGGCAACGAGTCCGACGGTAAGACGCTGCTGGACAGCGTCAACACCGCTCAAGGCAACGTGCAGCAGGCCGACAGCGACGCGGCAATCAAAGAGGTCGTCGGCGACAAGGGCTACCACAAAAACGAAACGCTAGCGAAGTCCCGGGCGGACGAATTGCGAACATACATCTGCGAGCCGGATGGTCCGAACCGTCGCTGGACGGACAAGCCCGCTGATTACGAAGTCGCGTACCGAGCCAACCGCCGTCGTCTGAAAGGCGAACGCAACAAGCGTCTGCAGAAACTGCGATGCGAGCGTGTCGAAAGAAGCTTCGCTCACGTCTGCGAAACGGGAGGGGCCCGCCGCACCCGGCTGCGAGGCCTGGAGAACAACCGCAAGAAAGTCCGGCTGACAGTCGCCGCTCACAACCTCGGTCTGATCCTGCGAAAACTACTGGGCAGCGGCAAACCCCGAGAGTTCGCGGGTCTCCCAGGACTGCTGATCTCAATGTTTTCGCCACTTCAAGCCGCCCTGAAACGTTCCCAGCGACTCCTCAGTCGCACCAACCCATTCCACCGAGTCCACGACCATCAACACCGCCCGAAATTTCTCACACCAACCTGCACCTTATGACCAGCA
Organism: uncultured Planctomycetaceae bacterium; assembly: GCA_943787265.1. Classification (GTDB taxonomy): domain Bacteria; phylum Planctomycetota; class Planctomycetia; order Planctomycetales; family Planctomycetaceae; genus JABMPE01. The sequence continues at coordinate 114,182 of CALSLT010000044.1, forward strand.
ACAACCAGCGTTCTTCAACGGGCTGCTAAGAGCCTGGGAGCAAATCCTCTGGAGTATTGGCCAACACGCCCGCAGATCCCGACAGTCAGAACGCCAGTTTCCGAGTGAAGCTTACATGGTCGATAATCTCGTTGACGCAATCCAAGTTCCTGAATTGACCATTGAGCCCGCGAAAGACAGCCCGGTCCAAGGACCTCACTACAAGACATTGATGGCATTCCTGCACCCATACATTGCCACGCCCCACGAACGCATTGTCTGGGGGCAGTTTCACAAGTTGCAAGGTTTGCAACCGGAAGCTCGCGACACGATTGAACGTACAGCCGACTCCGAAGGGCTGTCATCCGATGAATTTCAAGCCCGTTTGATACTGGAACAACTGTGTCATTTCTTAGTTGCGAAACAAATACCGTTTTTGGCCCCCACATCGAGTTCGCAGGTCGACGGCCCAATTGCCGCAGACTATCAGTATGAAGGCGAATGGCTCACGTCGGTGTATTGCAAGGAGAGATTCGGACTGGATGACTCCAGCTTATCAAAATGGGCACGCCTCGGTTGCCTACACCTGGACAACAATAAGCTACGTCGAGAGAAGTTTCCGCCACAGGAAAAACGGTGGTGTTTCCATCGGCTCGACATCGACACGATTACCGCTAAACGAGAGTCCGATGAAGCTTAAGAATTACTCTAAGAATTCTTACGCCACTTAAGAATCTGGAATTGCTGAAAGAAACCGTCGCCTGCGAATCGTGGCGAATTGGTGCAATTCATCGTGAAATGTCTTGAGAAAACGGCGTCACAAATTCTTAGCAATTCCACCATGCCGTACACATCCGCCCGTTGGCAGCCACTTGTTGAGCTGCTGAATTTGTTCTTCAAATACGGGAGATGATCATGATGGTTTCTCAGACAGAATCGGGAGAAGGCAGGACGCGGTTGGCGGTGAATTACCGAGAAGCAGCGGATTCGCTCGGAGTCTGCGAGCGAGTTGTCTGGCAACTCGTCAAAGACCGCAGGCTTAAAGCCATTCGCATTGGCCGATCGGTCCGGATTCCCGTCAGTGAGCTGGAACGCTTTGTGGCTGGAACCTCAGACGCCGCTTAAACCGTTTTCGCGAAACCGTAAACGCACACAGGCGGCGGGTTTGACCTGCCAGTCAAACCTGCCGCCTGCGTTTCTCATTTGTCGACAACTCAGACCGCTGTGCCGAAGAAGCTCTGGCGGTCATCGTCTTGGAAGGACACCGGCATGGTATCCCAAAATTCATTCGAAGATGAGGCCGAACGTTGCCTTCTCGGCTCAATTCTTTTGAATTCCGATGTTTTGCCGTTAGTCGAAGAAGTCGAACCGACTGACTTCGCAAGTTTCACACATCGAGCGATCCTCGAAACGATTCGAGAACTAGTCGCAGATGGTGCAGCAATCGACGCCACTATTGTTGCACATGCATTGCAAAATGGTTCGTTTGCTGCCGAATTTCGCGACGGGCACCACGTCTCGAATATTCTGATTGAGTGCTTGGAATCGGTTCCCAACGCAGCGCATGCCGATCACTACGCCGCGCAGGTGGTCAAAGCGTCACAACGACGGTCAGCTATTCAGTTTGCCCATGAACTGGCAGAAGCAGCCAGCATCGGTGGCAACTTCGCAGAGCTGATTCAGAATCGACTGCCGGGACTGACCAAACTGGCGAGCGGCGAACGAAGGTCTCCATCGCGATTGACGGTTCGCTGCTTAGCAGACGTGGTTCCCCGAAACCTGGAATGGCTCTGGCCAGGACTGTTGCCGCTGGGAAAGCTCTCACTGTTCTGTGGGGATCCGGGGCTTGGAAAAAGTTTCGTCACTTGTGACCTGGCAGCGCGAGTGAGTCGCGGCGCAGCCTGGCCGAACGGTGAAACGACTCAGCCAGCCGGGACCGTGCTTATCCTAGCCTGCGAAGATGATGTCGAAGACACAATCCGCCCGCGACTCGACGCCGCTGGTGCTGACGTGAGCAAGATTCACGTCATCGATTCCGTTTCCGTTCGAAACAAAGAACGGGGATTCGCTCTCGATGCTGACATGCCGTTACTGAAACGCGAAGTCGAACGGCTTGGAGGCGTTCAGTTGCTGATCATCGATCCGATTTCCGCCTACTGCGGAAAAGCGGATACCCATCGCAACGCCGAAGTCAGAACGATGCTGGCTCCATTGACCGACCTGGCAGCGGAGTCTCGGTTCGCAGTTGTTGGCATCAACCATCTGACGAAGGGAGGCGGTAAGGCCGTTTACCGTGGAATGGGGTCGATCGCCTTCAACGCCGCCGCGCGGGCCGTCGTGAACTTCTACCGCGACCCGGAAGATGAAGACCGACGATTGATCGTCACCACGAAAATGAATCTGACCGCCGAATCGTGTGGACTGGCCTATCAGATCGAAGACGGAGTGGTTGTCTGGGATGACGAACCGGTCGACATGACCGCCGATGAACTTGAATCGCTGGAAGCAGCCGGAGGCGGAAAGGCCAAAGGTGCAGCACGCGAACGAGCTGTCGACTTTCTGCATCCCGCACTCGCCACCGGTGAAATGATATTTGACGACTTACTTGAAGCCGCGAGTAGATTCTCAATCAAAGAGAAGACTTTGCGTCGAGCGATGAAAGACATTGGCTGCATCAAACGCAAAGAAGGGATGAACGGTCCAGTCTGGTGGCGTCTACCGGACGGTTGCAGCTCAGAACTCTAACCGCAGTTTCGCACCGTCCCGCAATCCCGCAGAGGACCTGCCCCCCACGACAAACAGCGAGTTTGGCCACATAGACCGAAGATGGCCACATCCCAGACCTGGGCAACTTCGCATGTTCGAGGGCAAGTTCGGGATTTCGAACGACGTTGGAAGTCTTCTCTCCCTCCGATATCCTGGCCCGCATAGAGCCGCATAGAATAAGACAAGGAAAACAGCATGGCATCGCTCAAATTCGACAGCCAGTCCCGGAAAGCAACGATTCAGTTTCGCGACGCGGAACGTTGCAGACGCACCATTCGGCTGTCCAAAGTCAGTAAGACTTTCGCAGAACGGTTTCACTCGGCCATCGAGCGGCTTAATGACGCGCAACGAATAGGTGGCGGACTGGATCTGCATACCACCAGCTTTGTCAGCGAGTTGGGCGACGTGTTCTTCGACAAACTCGTGAGAGTCAATCTGTTGGAACCACGAACGCGAACGCCGAGGAAAAGCGACGCGGGGCTTGTTAAGGAACTCGCATCTCAGTCAATGACTCTTGAACGCTTCATGGTCGACTATTTGAAGCGTCGAACCGACCTGAAATCGACAAGCCTGCTCGTCTACGAAGGCGTTCAGCGTTATTTGATGATGCATTTCGACGCGGACAAACGGCTTACGGAAATCACCGCTGGAGATGCTGTCGACTTTGGTCGGT
>CALSLT010000045.1 GCA_943787265.1 uncultured Planctomycetaceae bacterium
CACATTCCATGCGCGAAGCCCGGCGGATCAATCCGGCGGTGGCACACGGCACACGCTTCGTTCCGTCTGGTGCTTTCGCAAGCGTCTCGCGAATCGTCGTCGCTCCGCGGGTATCGGGCTCGATCGAACCGGCGCCCGGCGGAGGCGGATTCAGGCGGCAGGCCCAGCAGGTTCGTCAGGACAAAACTGCCGCGTTTGACAGGCGTCGTCACCGTTCCGTTGGCCGTCACCTTTGGCGATGCTGGCGTGCGCCAAGAATGCCGCCTCGAACGCTATCGGGGGCGGCAGCATCACTTTGCGCATCTCTTCGCCTTCGACGTTCGGAATGCCGTAGTGTTCGGCGAGTTTCCGGTTGAGGAACGTGAAGTCCGAATCGATGAGCTTGGCGATGCTGACGTCTTCATCGATGAGATGGCGGAACAGGAGCATTCGCGTTTCGGCCAGCATGGCTCGGCGGAGGACGTCGTCGTATTCCGGGTACAGGTACTTGCATCAGGCGTGTGGTGGCGTCGATCAGTTCCAGATCCAGCCATTGGTCAAGAAACTCGTTGATGAACCGTTCGCTGCGTGGGGCATCAGACAGCATGCGGCTGACCTGAGCATCCAGTGTTCTTGCGTCGGAGAGCTCTCCGTCACTCGCGAGCCCGCAGCAGTTCCTCATCAGGGAGGGCTGCGCCAGAGGAAGTATGACAACCGGCTGGCGAGTGCTTGATCAGTCAGTGTTGTTTTCCCGTAGCGGAAGTCGTCAAGACTTGTGGATGATTTACTTTCAAGCTGCCGAAAGCCTTGACGACTCGCGCTAACAATTGTTTCGTTCGTCAGGAACAACGTCTCGGGCGAAACCAGAATCGCTCGCAGCGGAACGCGAGCGCTGGCGATGAAGCCGCGTCGCGCTTTGAGAGTCGGCATCGGCGAGACTGGTGAGGTCTGCGATCTCTTTGTCAGTCACTGGAGCGCCGGAAGGCTCTGGGGGCCAGCGCTGCGACCGCGTCGCGAATGTGCTCGTAGTGGGACTTTGTCGTCACCGGTTTGTAGTAGCGACCGTTTGCAGCAGGTTCCCATTCGACGCCGGGGAACAGGGCTCGCGTACGTTGCGGAGGCCATGTGGATTCGAGCGGACCTTCGACGACCACCTTGCGAACCCGCACGCCTTCACCTTTGAATTCGCTCGCAGGCTGCGAGTTGTAAATGACTTTTCCGTCGGGCGCCGGTTCGAGTTCGTCGGCACTGACGTAGAAGTAGTCGTCAGGACGGAGGTATTGGGTTGCTGAAACCGTGCGGAGTTTCTCGTCGACATCCCAGGCCGCAAAGAGTTCGCTGTCGCCCTGGACGTCGTTTTGGCGTCTGAGGCTCATCGTGACCGAGGATCTCGGCTGATACGCCGAACCTGTGACGGTGATGCGGTATCGGCCGGCGACGGGAATCCGCAGTCCGTTGTGGTCAGAACGCAGGTTGTAGTTCTGACCGCGAAACATGATGAGATCGTCTCCGGCTCGGAAGACCGTACCACCGCCTCGTCGTACGGAGCGTTCAAACCACATTTGCATGTAACGCGAATTTACGTAGTCAAGCTCACTCGCCATTCTGGGTTTGGGGCCGAGTTGAATCGCTTCGTCGAGGGCGCCGTCGGCAGCCTTGAGGAAGCCTTTGACGTGCACACTGGACATATCCTGCTTCGCCGTGACGACATCTAAGGCCCCCGACTTGTTTCCGGGCGGAAGTAATTTCGCGATCTGGCCGCCGATGCCAAGCAGATCGTGCAGCGTGTGTTCGTATTCAAGTCGACTGAGTCTTCGCGAGGGGACTCGGCCGTGCTCTTGTTGCTGGCGGCGGTTGACCTCAAAGAGTTTCTTCTTGAGGAACGTCAGTGCAGTAGTTTGCGTTTGTGCGTCGGGACGAGGTTCCGATGCCGGTGGCATTTGGCCTTTCCGGATGCGGTCCACGATATTGACCCACGCACGAAACGTGTCGGCGTCTTCGAAATACCGATCGAGCTTCGTGAAGTCGAGACGCGTTTCCGTATTCTCGTCGTGACAGCCGATGCAGGACGACTCGATAAGCGGTTGGATTTCGTCCGCCTCGGCCGGTTGAACCCACGCCAACAATGCGCCTATGAGCACAACACGACGAGCCGTCGATAGTTGGACGACGGTCATTTGTCGGAGCTGCTTTCTTTGCCGGAACTAACCGACTGAATGAATGCGAGGAGATCGTAAATCTCGCCTTCCGAATACGTGTCCAGCAGACCGGTGGGCATCGTTGAAACGTCTGCAATTTTGCGTGCTTCAATCGACGACTTACTGATCGTATCGATCTTGTCAGGTTTCAGCAGGTTGGGCAGCAGACGAATCTCATCATCCGATTCTTCGATAACAAGCCCCGTTCTCAGTCGCCCGTCATCAGTCACGACCATCTGTGTCTGAAACTTCTTGTGAATCTCGGCAGACGGTTTGACCATTTGGGTGAGCAACTTTGAGCCTTTGAAGCGTTTCGTGACTTCTGTCAGATCAGGGCCGAGTTTCTTTTCACCAGGCCCGATGTTGTGGCAGCGGCTGCAGGTGGCCTGCTCAAAAATCCGTTTGCCTTGAGCGAGGTTGCGATCGCCCAGATTGTCCGGCGCGTTGCCAAACCAGTGATGCTGCCACTTCTTCACGAATCGCCGTTTCACCGGGGTGTCGTTGTTGATGATGTAGTCGATGATCTTCACGTAGAACTGGCCGTCGTTCCTGCGGTTCGGGTGAGTCTGTCGGAATTCATTCCACAACGAACCCGCGAGGCTGCGTTTGTGTTTTGGGAAGGCGGACAGGCGTGAGTCGACCCACTTTTGGTGCGGCATCTTCTTGTACGCTTCTGGCAGCGGATTAGCGTCGATTCTCGCGTACAGTAGTGCTCGCTCAGAATCCATTTTGCGTTCCACCTTCGGAGCGGTGGCGAGATTTCCGATGTCGTGATTGCCGTCGTAATGCTTCGGCGTGAGTTTGATGCCTCCGCCTTCTGGTAATTCCTTTGGCAATGAGATTCGGATCACAGCCCCGACGCCTCGTTCCATGTGCCGAGCTGGCCCTGAGGTGCTTGTCCACACGCTGCCGTCGTCGTCGAATTCGATTTCGCGCGTGTAGGAGACTCGGGTGGGCAGACGGTATTCAACCAGCGATTCGGTCGCCGGGTCGAAGCGGTTGATGGTGTCGTTGCCCGTCCCGCAAACCCAGACGATACCGTCTTTGTCGACGTTCAACGCGTATGGAATCTGGTTTTCGGCGTTCGGCAATTCGTAGACCGTCCAGTATTCGGTTTCAGGGTCGAATTTTGCAAAAACACCGGACCCGAAACCCGGCACCCAGATCTTGCCGTCGGGAGCAATATGCAGTCGACGGGGGCCTCGGAAGGGTGGGTTCCATTCTTTGATGTCGCCGTCCGGAGCGGTCGGGTCAATGCGGCCGATGCGATTGCCGTTCAGCTTGGAATACCAAATCGTTCCATCAACAGGCGAATAGTCGATTCCGTACGGCGTGATGCCGCGCGATTCACCTCGTCCCGCCCCCATCGCCTGCCCCGCAGTCAACAGCTTGTATTCCTTCACGAATCCTGTTTTCGGATGAATGGAAAAACAGGAATTCGAACCGGCGTCCGTGTACCAGATCAGGCCCTCGGGATCTTTGGGATTGATTCGCAGAGTGTGCGGATAGTTGCCTCGTTTCTTGGGAGCTTCGGCGCTGCTGTAAACGTCGAATTTGCCCGTTTCGATGTCGTAGCGAGCCATGTGGCCACTGGCACACATCGTCGTCCACAGGCTGCCATCATTGGCAGTTTCAATGGAATGGGGTGCGTGGGCTCCGCGTGGAAACCTGATGGCTGTCCGTTCGCCGGTTTTGGGATTCAACGCGATCATCCGTCCCCGACTGATGTTGACCGCGTAAACAAGTCCGTCTCGCCCAAGCTCCAGATCATGAAAGGAACCTTCCAGCGGCTTGTCCATTTCCCACATCGTGATCGTTGCTGCGGCCGCCATTCCTGTCGGTGCCGGCGGCGGAACGAAAGTCGGCCACTTGTCGACGGCGTCGTCTTTGTAGGTGTTCATGAGACGCGGAATGATCGTGTTCTGAGTGTGCGGGTAAAGACCGCCGAAACCGTCCATGCGCCGCAGCATCGTTTCCCAATCGACCGGCTTTTCAGGTGTGCGAAACCCAAGCGTCCCGAGCTGGTGACAATACGAGCACATCATCTTGAAATTCAGTTTGTCGCGCGGGTTGTCGAAAGCCAGCATGCTGAACGCACTGCTCGCCGGGCGTTGCAACTCCAACTCCTCGCCAACGGCTGGGCGAGTCTTGATCACCATGTCTTTCGTTCCGGCGGCGACATCGCTGATCCACTCATCGGCAAGTCCCATCAGCCGCGTGCGAATGTTGTGATCAACCTTTCGCAGACCCGTGAATTCGAACGAACCATCCTGCTGTGTGAACACGGACGTCCATTTGCGATGCTCGTCGTCAATGGCCGACACCATGACGCCTCCGACTGGCTTCCCAGACTCGTCGGATACCGTTCCGTGGATGGTCTCGGCCTGGGTCGACGCGTTCATCATCTGAAGACTCGCCGTAGCGACGACGAAGAAATATATCCGGTTTCTCATAAATCAGTTCCTGCTCTGGTTGCTGTATGCCCTGGTAGCGAAAGTCGTCAGGACTTTCGGCATTCGTCAGTATCGAAGTGTCGCGGGCCGAAGCTCTTGACGAGTTTTGCTGCATCTAACCACAGAAACGATCGAGTCGTGGACTTACAATCTGGGAGTTCACTCGTTTGCGGCTGAGGTATCGAGCACGGTGGCCTCAATGATCAGCTCTCGGAATCGATTGTCCGGAACGTCGTTCAGCAACTTCAGAAACGTGATCAGCTGCGAGACGTCCGTTTCACTCAGACGCATTCCGGAGTATTCGTCGCTGATCTCATCCGCTTTTCCAGACGGCTTCAGTTTCGCCGCGTTGAGCTTCTTCTGGAGTGCGGCCCGCAGGTCGACACCTCGCTTACCGAGATTCCGCAGCGACGGAGTCAGGACTGGTTTGCCATTCTTCTCGACGACGTGAGATTTGCCGTCCGTGAAATCCGGCAGGTTGTGGCATGCGGCACAGTTACCGACGCTTGTCGCTCCGTCTGCACGAAGGAACGTCTTGAATCCCTCGTAAGCATCACGCCCCATACCTGGGGGAGTCTTAATCTGAACGCGGCCTTCCTGATTCGCCAGACGGCCGAAGATGCGACCACCGAACTCTTCCGCTTCCTCGTCGTCGTATGGTTTGTCGGGCAGGCGATTCAAATACGAGAACGCATCGAAGACAGAGCGTTTTGTTGTGCCGAGCCGGTGAATGCGAGTCTTCTTTTCGATGCTCGCGACTGATTCGGTGCCCGCTGCGCTTTCCTGAATGCAGTAGAGCGATTTTCGTCCCCGCAGGAACAGCTGCGTGCCAACGATGGCTGGCGATGCGTTGAATTCATCGTCGAGCTTGTTCGTGGCCAGAGCATCCAGATTGCCGGAATGCTTAATGACAAGCGTCGTTCCGTTTCGCCCTGTGAAGTAAACCCGTCCGTCAGCTCCGACTGGCGACGAATAGATGTTTGATATACTCGGAAGGCGCGAGCGTTCGATGACGGTGTTACCGTTTTCGGAATCGACAGCGGTCAGGATGCCCTGATTCGACTGTGTAAAGTAAATCAGCCCGTCGTAAAGCGCTGGAGACGGCACATACGGTGTGCCCTTTTTAATTGACCAGATGATGCTGTCAGAATCGGAAATGTCTCCTTTGGCATCCAGCGGCAATGCAAGGAGTGAATATCCCTGATAGCCGCTCATGCAATAAACGACGTTGCCATCCACAACCGGACACGGAGTCACGTTGCCCGTCAGGCCGCTGCACTGCCAGATGATGTCGCCAGTGTCGAGGTCATAACTCCGAACAAACTTCGACGCGGAGGTAACGACCTGTGTCTTTCCGCCGTATTCGATAACGCGAGGTGTCGCCCAGGCATTGGGCTCGTCGCGTTCCTTTTTCCAGAGTGTGTCGCCGGTTTTCGCATCGAGCACTTCGATCGTCGATTGCCGAGCCTGGTCGCGAACGATGACGACGCGTCCTTTGTGAACGACCGGTGAGCAGCCTTCGCCCAGACTGGCTCCGACGTAGGCCTTGCCCAATTGTCGTTCCCACAACTTCTCCCCATCGAGGTCGTAGCAGTAGAAGCCTGCCGACCCAAACCAACAGTAGAGCCGCTCGCCATCAGTTGTCGGGGATGCGGACGCAAAGTCAGCATCGTTATGTGTGCCTTCGTGTGGCACATGCTCGCTTGCTGTCTGGCGCCATAATTCTTTGCCGGAGTTCCGGTCAAGACACACGACCTCAAACTTGTAGAACGTATTTGGATGCGTAATGCCGAAGACGCGTTTCGGCTGGTCTTCAGGTTTGGGCCGTTTCGGATCGACATGTCCGGTGTTGATTGCCGTCAGGATGAAAACTTTGTCTCCCCAGACGATGGGAGACGCGTTGCCTTTGCCGTCGATCGCGACTTTCCACTTAATGTTCTTGTCTTCGCTCCATTCAATCGGCGGCTTTGCCGTGCGACCGACTCCGTTTGCTTCCGGACCTCGCCACTGGTGCCAGTGAAGGGCCTTGGGATCGATGTCTGAAACGGCCGTGCTCTGCCGTGGTTTCCATAATGAAGCCGACTTGTCTGCCGACGCTGGCCGTGCCGGCGAGGCGTCAGGCAGTTTCTCTCCGCCGGCCACGTATTCGAGAATTCGAACAAACGACATGCCTGCGTTCTTCATCTTCGGCTGCAGACGCCGCTTCTCCTTCCAGAGTCTGCCAATGCGGCCGCGCTGCTCCGGCTTGAGTGTTTCCAATCGTCGGTCGACCCACGGTTGATGGTTGCTGACGTCGTATCCGTCGGGAAGCTCTGTCAGGTCAATCCGCGCCAGCAGACCGCTTAACTCCCAGTCTTCCGGCGAGAGCTTGGGCGATGAAGGATTGCTCGACGCCGTCTCCTTTGGTTCTTGCCCCCATTCGGGAGCATCCGCCATGACACTCCGGTAGATGGCGGCGGCCTGTTCTTTCAATCGGGCAGCGAGTTCGGGGCGCTCTTTCGCAATGTCGTTTTCCTGACCGAGATCCTTGGAGAGGTCATACAGTTGGACACGACCAAGTCCGCTCTTTTTGAGCTCCGGGATCCAAGACTCCTGGAAGTAATACAATCTCCGGTGTTGATCCCTCAGTCGATTGGCCTCGGGATTGGCGAATTTCCCGTTGAACATGCGCGAGCGAAGATCCATTCCGCCCAGCTCTTTCTCAAGATCATCGCCGAGGACTTCTTTGACTTGCTCCATGAGTCGATCGGCGGTTTTAGAAGTCGATTGGCGATTTCGCAGTGCTGGAGGCAAAAAGTGTGTGGTCGCCCACTCTCACGACCATGTTTGCCCCGCCATCCAAAACAGAGGCTGATGCCTCTTGAAGGAACCGGAGCTAGTGAGCAACGGCGCGAGGTCGGAGCCGTCGAGATGCACGCCCCTTGGTTTGTCGATGCCGATCAGACCACACAGAGTCGGGAGAAGATCGACGACTCCAGCCGGTTCGTTCTCGACGCGTCCGCCGGGATCCCACCTTTCCAGTGGAAGATGCCCGGGACGCGGTGCCCGCCTTCGAAGAGCGACCCCTTTCTTGCCTCGCAGTTCACCGTTTCGCTCCTGCAGGTAGCTGCCGTTGTCGGAAGCGTAGACAATGATGGTGTTGTCGAGCTCGCCGAGTTTTTCGAGCCTGGCAACGAGTCGCCCGATGGCCCGATCCGTATTGTCGATGGTGCCACTGTAGATCGCGGCCCGTTCGTTGAGCGCGCCATACTGGGAAACGATGTCGTCGGGCGCCGCGATCGGGTCGTGGGGTTCATTGAACCAGAGATTAAGGAAGAAGGGTTCGTCGCCGTCGCGCTTTTGATCGATCCAGGTGAGGGCTTCGTCAACGACGATCTGGCAGGAATAGCCTTTCATCGGCCCCACGCGTTTGCCATTGCGCAGGAAGTTGGTTGGGTTCTTGTGACTCTTTCCCGGGCCGTTGACGACGCCGAACCAGTAGTCGAAGCCATGATCGGCCGGGGTGGGATTCTCGCGATTCTGAACGGGCATGCCGAGGTGCCACTTGCCAAAGTGAGCCGTGGCGTAACCGTTTTCCTTGAGCACTTCGGCGATGGTTGTTTCGCTCGTCAGGAGGTGCATCCGGTGAAAGCGTTCGTCGAGGACGGAATAGACTCCGGTGCGATGGTGGTTGCGGCCCGTGAGAAAAGTGGCTCGCGAGGGAGAGCAGGTAGGGGCTCCCGAGTGAAAGTCGGTGAAGCGCACGCCACCGGCGGCCAGCTTGTCGAGGACGGGCGTCTTGACCGGACCGTCGTAGCAGCCGATGTCGCGGTAGCCAAGATCGTCGACGTAGAGCGTGACGACATTCGGCGGCTTGTCTCCGGCAAAACCGGGGCAAACCAGAAGTACGGCAAATAGAAATGTGAGGACGGGTTTCACGTTATCTCCTTTTGGGCGCGCCAAAGTGCGGCGCGTTTTTCTTAGGGAGCCACTTTTTCAATTCCGCCCTGGTCGAGGCGTGGACCGGGGCCGTGGCGAGGTTATTCCTCTGAAGAGGATCGGCTTTGACGTCGTAAAGTTCCTCGCCACCGTCGCTGTAGTGGATGTAATGAAACTCGCGTGAGCGAACCGCGTGGTTCGCACCGAGCCAGTGGGGCGAGTGCGTGATGATTGCCGGATACGGCCAATCGGCGTTCGGGTTGTTGACAAGCGGTGCGAAGCTGCGTCCGTCGAGATGTTCATTTTCCGGTAGGCCGCATAAGTCGACCAACGTCGGATAGAGGTCGACGAGACTGACTGGACTCTTGCAGATCTTTCCACTGGCCGGAGTGCCGGTCGGCAACTTGCCCGGCGCGTCGATGATCAGCGGTGTCCGGGTCGTCTGTTCCCAGAGCGCCGACTTCGCGATCTTCTTTTCGCCGACGTCGTAGCCGTGATCGCCCCACAGAACCACGATCGTGTTGTCGCGATAACGACTCTTTTCCAATGCATCGAGCACATGACCGACGCAGGCATCAGCGAAGGAGTCAGCTGCGAGGCAACCCTGGACAGCTTCCTTCCATTTGCCGCTCTCACGAATGTGCTTGATGTGACGTTCGCCCATCCGCTTGCCAATGGCGGGGATGTCCTCGAAATCGTCTGCCTTGTACGGCGGAAGTTCGATGTCTTCGAGTGGATGCATGTCGAAGAACTTCTTCGGGGCATACCAGGGAAGGTGCGGCAGGTAGATGCCACAACCAAGGAAAAACGGTTTGTCGTGATCGCGCTGTAAGAACTGAGCGGCACCTTCCGCGGTTTTCCAATCGGGATTGGCTTCAATGGGGAGCGTCGGTTGGTCCCCAGTCGATGAGACGGGCGAGTATGGGATTGGATTCGAACTTCGGACGGAGACCGTGCTTGTAGCGTTCATTCTTCGGCGGCGGCACGGCGCCAGTGCGAGTCGAGTAGACGTGATCCCACGCCGCAGCGTCGGAGAATTTACCGTGTGCCTGGTGATAAAGCTTGCCGCCACCCCAGGCGAGGTATCCATGCTGACGAAAGTACTGCGGAATGGTGACCCAGTCCTTCAACTTCGGCATGTCGCGAAACCAGTTCAGATTGCCGTAGATACCGGTCGTTGATGGCCTCAGCCCCGTCATGATCGCGGTACGCGACGGACTGCAAAGTGGAGCGGCGCAATGGGCCTGCTCGAAGAGGACGCCTTTCTTTGCAAGCCGGTCGATATTTGGAGTCTTCGCCTGTGGATGTCCTCCGAGGCAGCCGACCCAGTCGTTCAAATCGTCGACGGCGATGAACAAGACATTCGGTCGGTTGACTTCGGTGTCGTTTGTGCCCGCACGTAGCGCATTCGAAACAGGCGTCGCCGCGAGCACGAATATGCAGTGTGCAAGAAGGAGATAATCTCCAGTCGATCTTGTTCTCATAGTTTCCGGGCTCACATTCGCAAAACACTTCAAGTACACAGGTGCCTACGGAGCTATGGTGACATGTTCCGCACAACTCGGAATCCAGCGGCGAATTCCGGGCGATAGTCCTCGTCGGTTGAAACTCAGACGCGTGGCGGAGCGCAGGTTGATGGGTTGTTCTCGCGAATGAGCCGCCTCGCCACACGCGATGTGTGCCCTTTTCAGGGCCGGCCGGATCAACGGCGGCACTCGCCGTCTTCTGCTGGCCGTATCGGGCATACCAGTCCTGGCACCATTCCCAGGCATTGCCGTGCATGTCGTACATCGCCCACGAGTTCGGAGACATCTGCCCGACCTCATGCGCGTACTGACTGTCGGCTTTGTAGGCATTCGCATCGTACCAGGCATGTTCGCCAAGTCTGGCTCCGTCGTCACCAAAGCCGTACTCGGTGGTGGTTCCGGCTCGGCAGACGTATTCCCACTCGGCTTCGGTTGGCAGCCGGTATTCGACACTCTCCTGGTCGCTTAGTTTCTGACAGAACTCACTGGCCTTTTTCCACGATATATAGGTCGCTGCATATTCAGGACCTTCCTCGACCAGTGGCTGTCCGACCCACGGTTCTTCGTTCATCACTGCCTTGAACTGCCTCTGAGTGACCTCGAAGACGCTCATAAAAAACGGCTTCGAAATTTTCACAAGGTGTTGTGGTGTGTCGGGGCCGCCTTTCCGCTGTTTGTCCTTTTTGGATTGTCGTTGGACGTGTTTCCTCAGGTCCTCTTCGGTGTTTTCTCCGCTCTCAATTCTTCTGACAACGTCGGGATTCTGCATGAGTTTTTCGAAACGCTCTTCAATCGACGCATCATTGACGAGCGTCCCCATCTGAAACTCGCCAGCGGGAACGGGGACCATCACCATGCCGACACTGATGGAAATTGGGTCACCCAGCTCCAGTTGTTCTGGCTTCATGTTCGCCTTCACTGCGGCAACGTCGGGCACGCTGGAACCGCAGCCGCTTAAGGCTGCGATCAGGACGCTGGGGATCAGAATTTGGATCGACTTCTGCATGAGCGTGTTTCGTTGGTGACCGTTCAAGGTTGAGTGCGTATTCGACAATTAAGGGACAATCAGAATTCACTAACCACTTCGTCGCCGTTGCGGGTGTGAATGGCTTGCCAGACACCTCGTGGCTCCTGTCCGCAGCCAGAGTTGTTCCGTGCGAAGTCGATACTGTCATTAATGAAGCGAACGGCGCCGTCGGCCAACAACGAATGAACGCCTCCGGGGTGCATGCTTCGAGCGGTCATCTGTCCCGTCGACGAGTTGTCAAAGCAGCCCATTCCCTGAACGGGATTTCCAGCGAGCCCTGCAACCGCACAGTTTTCCATGTCGTCGGAATTCGGCTCGGCACTGTTTGGCGTGCTGGCATCGTTGAACATCGCCGCAGTGCCGGCTCCCAGCCCCGGCATGGCCCAACTGCCACGCAGGTCGCGATCGTTCTGACCTGCCCTCAGCTCATCCACGGCGATCGTATTTGACGTACCGTCTGTAATGTCGCGAAGTTTGATCGACTGATTGACCGCGCTCATGCCTCCGGGTTGTGAACCCGCACCGCCGCCAACACCATGATTGCACGGCGACGCGTTTAACCCGTAGTTTCCTCGCGCCCAGTCGCCACCGGCATAGCTGCAGAAGTTGCTGGAACTCTTCGGGTCACTTGGACACTTGAACGCAGCGAGTTCAGTTTTCCTTCCGGGGTTCTGATTCGCCGGAATGTTGAAATTCCACTCGCTGTAGAGACGCTTCCTGATCGACGTACGGAAGCAGAAACACCAGCCAGTTCGCACCTTTGTCGGCGTCAGCAATCCGCGAAGGACTGCCAGATCGATGGATAAAGAACGGAGGCAACACCGATTGCACATCGGCGTAGTTGTGCAGCGCGACTCCAATCTGTTTGAGACGGCTTTTGCACTGAGCCCGTCGCGCGGCTTCACGAGCCTGCTGAACGGCCGGCAGCAGCAACGCAATCAGAATGGCGATCACCGCGATCACCACCAGCAGCTCGATTAACGTGAATCCGCGTCTTGAATTCTTCATGGGTGGTTTCCGAGGGTTGGAGTGGATCCGGAGGCGGGAATAAAGCGGATGTTCGTGTTCAAATTAAGGCGGGAGCTAAGTGGCGTGACGGAACGAGAACAAAACGACAATGATCGTGGCGCGTCTTTCTGTGATGATTGTTTCAGCAAGTCTCCGTTTGGATGGCTCAACTCGACGTCGGTGAGTTCCAACACAAACGAACGACTCGGGTTGGTGAAGGCGCAGTATGTTCAGCCCCAGATCACGCCTGACGCCCAGAGGACGCCGAGGGCCAATACAATTAGTCCAAAGACCTGGTGCATACGATGAACGAAATCGCCTTCGCCATGCATGACTCTTGCGCGGGCGACCATCAGGCGATAGATGATGAAGTCGCTTTTGATCGTTCCACAAACCAACATGAACAGGCCGGCAGCGGCCATCAATAATCCCCAAAGCATGTTCACAGCATCTTCTCCAGGTCCGATGTCGGCAGTCCAGAACCCAACCAATGCGACTCAGTGATGGCTATTCCAAGGCCGTCGAATTATCTGGTGGCGGAAGTAATTCAATCTCATAAAGCTCAAGTCCGGACGGACGTCCCGTGTGTGTGAAGGCCCAGACACCGTTGAGTATCAACCCGTCAGGCTTTGAAGCCAGCTCGTCTTTGCGGTCAATCACTGAGGGGTCAACGGTGAAGTTGCTCAGGTCGTACACTTCATCGAAGTGGCCATTGTCGTCGCGTCTGGCCAGAGGTTGCTTCTCGTTAAGGTCACCGCGGAACATGCCAGCGAATTCGCCGTTGGGATTTGATACTCGAATTCCGAAGTGAACCCGAGCGTCTGATCCAAGACGTCCGCGAACAACTAACCTGGAGTCCGGCTGCACGACGACAGGAGCATCGTTCGAGTGATCAACTGGCAGCCCCGCCAGATACAGCGTGACGTGTGGGGCGTGCGGCGGTTTCAGCGGAATCGCTTTCAAAGAGGCTGGCTTGTTATCCGTTGCCGGTTGCCATTTTCCATAGCCGCCACGCTTGTGGTGCAACTCACTTTTCCATGAGGACACCGAATCCGGAACGTTGACTGCTATCAGTTCATTGTCCGCCTCAGCGATCAGTCGATGCTGTGCCGGAACGTCGACTTCGCCGTTGTCACTCAGCCGCTTTAGACGGACCTTGCCTTCGCTGACGTTCAAGGCCGTCGACGTCAGACCTGCTTTAACCTCGAACTGAGTTCCCAGCACCCTCAGTAATGCAGTGTGAGTATGTATCAGCATTGGCTTGTCAACCGGTTGGGGTTCGACGTTGGCCGTCAGACTACCGTCTTTAAGTCGTAGCACTTTCTGACCTGCGTCGGCAAAGGTCAGCATCGAGGTACCGGAGATCATGACTGTCGAGCCATCGTTAAACTGCAACTCGAACCAGGAATCAGGAGCGACGCCTTCGATTGTTCCTCCAGGCAGCTCCGTGCCAACAACCAGTTCACGCTGGATTTTGCCGCGATCGCCAGTCCAAATGAGAGCCCCACTCAGTCCGATGATCTTTGCGATCGACGGTTCAGGTTTGACTTCGGGAGGATTCGACTGAATTTCAGCGATGCGACGTTCAGCCTGAGCCTGCTGCTGGTAAAGTCCGACACTCAGCACAACGATGACGGCAGCGGCAGCGGCCAACATGAGTCGAAGAATGGTGTTGGTCGATTTCTGTAGATCAAGATTGCTGGCAGTGGTCGATACCAATTGCTCGGCTGTTTTGTCATCGCCGCCGCCTCGCAGTACTTCAGCCATCCGAGTGTCCCAGAGCGACTCCTCAACGAACGCCTGCCGAGCAGCAGGATCGCTGTCGAGGCGTTCGGCCAGCCGCTCCATTTCCGACTCACTCAATTCGCCACGCAAGTGACCGTCGATGAGTTCTTGCCAATCATCATTCGTGCTCATTCGGCACCTCTCATGCTGGACTCGACGCAGGCTCGCACCTGCTTCTTCACTCGGAACAGCGATTTACGGACGGCTTCCAACGACATTCCAACTCGCTCTCCGATTTGCGGATAGCCAAGATCGTCAACAAATCGAGCATCAAGAACACGACGGCCCTGCTCAGGAACTCGCTGCAGACACCGCTCCAAGGCTTCCCGCCACGATTCTGAGTCGTCGCTTTGTGGAGCGGTCTGATACTCGTCGAACGCCGCGCCGATCGAGTCGTCAAGCAAACGTCTGACAAGGCTGCCGTCCCGCTGCTGCCGTTGTCTTAATCGCAAAACTTCAATCCGGACAATCGACCGACACCACGCAAGCATCGACGTGCCTTCTTCAAACTGATCGTACTTGCGAGTCACAACCAGCATTGCTTCCTGCACAACATCGTCTGCCGATGCATAGTTGCCAGACAGAGACCGGGCATAAGCCATCAGCTCGACTCGACAAGCCAGCGCCGCCTTCAAAATTCGATCACGTTTCTGGTCTGAAGAATCCATACCAAAATCTCAGCAGTACGCTGCTCAGTCACAGGCGTAATTGCCGCCGACACAATCTCATGGCGACGAATCAAAGATTAGCCGGATGCCGCCGGTCGAGAACCGATTTTGGAGAAACCAGGCACGAACCGGACGACAATCCGACCATCACAGAACCAATCCATCGGGAGTATCGTGGACACGAGTTTTTTTGGAAATGTTGCCAGGACGGTGATCAGATAGACGGTGCGACGTATTGGTGAGTAGATGGCCGAGATGCGAATACGGAAACTCGCTCAACAGCGAGAATCAATTACGACACTTCTACGACACATGCACGAAAGCAGACGAAAAACTATGAGAATTCGTGCGTTTCGGTGGGACGTCTTGAAAAAGTGACGGACGCCATTAACGTAACGAATTCGTGGGTTTTTCTACCCACATGCTCGGGGTGAATCGTGGTCTTCGTAAAGCTGCGATTGCCCACTTGTGGTGGACACCGGGACTAGTTTTTTAGACGTCTAGGTCGTACGGACATTCAGACCATGTCTGTGATTAGTGCTGCGAGCCAGATGAAGTCGGCGAAGTTCGCCGGCTTTTTCTCGTAGCGTGTGGCGATGCGGCGGCAGCGTTTGATTCTTCCAAAGAATCGTTCGATGAGATTGCGGTGTTTGTAGACCGTCCTGTTGTATCTCTTTTTCTTTTTGCGTCCGGCATTTGGCTTGATACATACTTTGGCCCTGAGCTGTCGGGCACGCTTGCGGATCGCGTCTGAATCGTACGCGGCGTCAGCGATGATGGTGCCCACATCACCGCGTTTGAAGTCTTTGAGCAACTGTTCTCCCAAAGGAGCATCGCCACGTTGACCGACCGTCAGCTGGAAGGTGACAAGCCGACCGCTCCTGCCAGTTACTGCGTGAACTTTGGTCGTCAGTCCGCCACGAGAACGGCCAAGGCAGCGTCGTTCGTCAGCGTCTTCTTTTTTTCATCTGCCAGGCGGCGTCCTGTGGAAGCGACCGGGTGAGCTTTGATGCTGGTAGAATCGATCTGTACTTCCTGCAATTCGTCTGTCAGTCCTGACTCACCGATGGCCAGGAAAATCCGCTCCCAGACGCCTCGGGAACACCAGCGATCGTACCGCTTCCAAACCGAGTTGGGTTTTCCGTATCGACCAGGAAGATCTTCCCAGGGAATGCCAGTTTTCAGCACAAACAACACGGCGTTGATAAACAATCGATTGTTACGACCTGTCCGCCCTGGATCACTTTTCTTTCCCGGGATCAAACTCTTGATCACATTCCACTGTTCATCGCTCAGTTCATGACGTCGGACCATCGTGCTCCTCCTTGAGACGATAGACATCCTCATTCAAACTAACGACAAACAGCAAGATGAATGTCCGTACGATCTAGTTTTGCTTGATACTGTTCTTCACATTCGTCATGTGTTCGGTATCCGAGGGTCTGATGGATTCGCTTTGAGTTGTAGAAAGTGTCGATGTACTGGAAGACGCTGAGCCTGGCGTCGCAGATGTTGTCGAAGGATTCGAACTTCGTCCACTCGTGCTTGAGCGACCAGAAGAAACGTTCCATGACGGCATTGTCGTAGCAGCAACCCGTACGACTCATCGAGCAGGTCATGTTGAGAGTTTTCAGAGTCTGTTGGTAATCATCGCTGGTGTACTGCGAGCCTCGATCGCTGTGATGAAGCAAGCCGTTCGTATCGGGCTTTCGTAATTCAACGGCGTTACGAAGAGCCGAACTGACCAGTGGTGTGGCGAGACTTTCAGAAATCGCCCAGCCAACGACCTTGCGGCTGAACAGGTCCAGGACAACAGCCAGGTAAACCCAGCCGGCAGTCGTCGGCAAGTACGTGATGTCGGTCGCCCACTTTCTGTTCGGGGCGTCGGTTTTGAAGGACTGGTTGAGAACATTTGGTGCGGCCGCTTTTGCTGGATCAGAAACGGTTGTTGTTGGCGAGAACTTCTTTGAAACCTTGCTTTTCAGTCCCATTTCACGCATCGCCGTGGCGACTGTGTTACGGCATGCTGCTTCCAGAGAGTCATCCTTCTTGAGTCGATCAGCAATTTTGTAACTGCCATAGATTCCGTGGGACTCGTCGTACACCTACTTGATCGATGTGCGAATTCGAGCCGATCGTTGACCCCTCAAGCCGGCCCGGCCTTCAGCCACCTGTAGTATCCGCTCGTGCTGATATCGAGCGTTCGACACATCGATTTCACCGAAAATGAGTCACGATGCTGCTTGATCCATGCGTATTTCAATGTGACTCCCTCGCGAAGTACGCTGTGGCTTTTTTTAAGATTTCACGTTCCATTTCAGCTCGCTGCAAACGCTTCTTCAGACGCTTGATCTCATCCTGCAACGCAGCGGCCGAGGCGTCGTCATCGCACGGTTCAGGCTCAGGAGCCAACTTTGCGTGCCAGTCCCTGAGACTCTTCGCACCAACGCCAACGGCGTCCGCTGCCGCCTTGAACGAGTACCCCTGCTTGACGACAAGGTCGACTGCGTCCTGCTTGAACTGATCACTGAATGAACGACGTACACGCTTCGATTTCTCTGGCATAACGGTCTCCTGAAAGAATTCTTGGAAATCTTTCAGGTATCCAACAGTCATGGGCTAACGCACTGGATGGTATCGCTGTTTCGCTTCGTCATGAGAATGAAGAGCTTCTTTTGGATTATCGTAACGGTCTTCTTGACCGCTGTAGTCCACGCCGAAGAGCCTTCGAATCGAATACCGAACACTTGACGAATTCGAAGAACAACACCAAGCAAAACTCGGTTCTTCCGGTAAGTCGGGACTGTTGGTTGTGAAGAGCGGACATGCTGATTTCAGTGAGGGGGTTGCGACACCTTCCTCAGAACGGAGAAACCAGCATGTCCACCAGTCTCTTGTATCATGGGTTCGGGATTCGGGGCTACCAGTACCAGGCCACAAAGTTTCACAGTGGTGGCATGACGATTCGGGTGGCTCAGGCTCGTGAGAAGCTGTGCTGCCCGGCTTGCGGGAGTTCGAAGGTACGGATTGTCGAATGGTTTGAACGTCGCTGGCGAACCGTTCCCATCGGCTCGCGGGAAACGTGGATTGAGATGCGAGTGCCGAAAGTCGAGTGTCAGGAGTGTTTCTCCAGGCGGCGTGTGGTCGTGTCGTTCGCCCCGTCGCACAAACAACACAGCCACACAACACAGCCGCACAAACAACACAGCCGCACAAACAACACAGCCGCACAAACAGCACACTCGGGTCTTCGAACGCTACGTCGTCGAACTGCTGCGGTTCATGACGCCGCAGGATGTGTCGCGTCACCTGGGCATTTCGTGGGACCTGGCCAATGACATTCAGAAGCGACGACTCAAGCGGAAGTTCGGTCGGTCGAAACTCAAGTATCTGAAGCGGCTGGCGGTGGACGAGGTCTACGTCGGGAAACGTCACAAGTACCTGACGCTGGTTCTGGACCTGGACTCCGGAGCGGTGGTGTTTGTGGGTGAGGGACGCGGTTCTGCAACGCTTCGGCCGTTCTTTCGCAGACTCAGGCAGTCTCGGGCGAAGGTGCGAGCGGTGGCTTCGGACATGGCCGGTGGCTTCCTCAAGGCGGTGCGGGAGTTTCTGCCCGAAGCCCGTCTGGTGCTGGACCGATTCCACGTGGTCAAGCTGTTCAACGAGAAGCTGACGAAGCTTCGCCGTGACCTGTATCGCGAAGCCACAGACGCCCCGCACAAAGCCGTGCTCAAAGGGACCCGCTGGCTGCTGCTGAAGAATCCTGAGAACCTGGACGACGATCGCGACGAACATCAGCGACTGCAAGACGCTCTATCCCTGAACGCTCCGTTGGCGACGGCGTACTACCTGAAGGAAGACCTCAGACAGTTCTGGGAGCAAACCACAAAGTCTCAGGCCGAACGCTGGCTGACCGCCTGGTGCCGGCGAGCGGAACAGACCGGAATCCGTGTCCTGCAACAGATGGCCCGGACTCTCCACAAACACCGGCAGAGTCTGCTGGCCTGGTACGACGACTCGATCTCTACCGGCCCGCTGGAAGGCGTCAACAACAAACTGAAACTGCTCCAGCGACAGGCGTTTGGATACCGCGACCTCGAACTCTTCAAACTCCGAATCCTCTCACTCCATACCATTCACAAAACACTCGTCGGATAAATACAGCCCCGACTTACCGGATGAGCCCAAAACTCGCCGTCTAAAACAGCATTTCATGTATTCATTCCAAGTAGGCAATCGCAATGTTGATCTGTCCGCATGGATTGGCGAATTGAGGATGTTGGCTACTTCTCAAAGCGGCATATCTGCAATCAACAAAGACTCACACAAAGGCGCTACGACGCAAAGTTCGTCACGGAATTTTTTGCGGCTTAGCGCCTTTGCGTGAAAAATTGAAAGCGAACGTAAGACGGGGCTGTCTTAGGGAGAAAGAATCGAAGATTCGCGCCGATTTCGTTTTGAGATGCGACTGCGTTCAGAAATCACTCTGCGGCAAAGTTGCGAAAACACTGGTCTCTCCAAGGAGTCCGTACCGATCTCCGTTGACTGAAAATCTCGACGCACGACACTGAGGCATTTTCAGTTGAAGAACGAAACACGTAGGTCAGGGTTAATCAGAAATGACAGTGGCGAAATATCGCAGGGTCCCGGCAGCCAGTATCGTCCATCGCCAGTGCGATGCGCCCGCTTCTCGTTCTCATTTGTTTGATCTTTGCCTCGGTGTTTATCACGTCCCTGTCTGCCGAGGCGAAGGATGGATCCGGAATCGCCCTGCCGTTCGGCGAAGCCGGGAAATTCAAGATGCTCTACGGCGCCCGGCAGTGTCCCGGAGTCGGTATTTCTAAACGACCGGCTATGTATCGTTCACAACGGAGACGCTAAACCGAGCGGAAGTGGCAAGAGCAGCGCTCGTCCGATACTGATTATTTACGATCCGAAGAACCGCACTTTTTCCACTCCCGAGCGACTGGGACCGAGAGCAAACGGATCAGAAGTTTAAGGTATGCTTCTCTAATATGGGTGGAACGACAGAGAAGCTCCAAAAGCCAAAGCGTTCCTTATACACGAATAGTTTGACTGTTTCCCGCGGTCGCCATCACGACCACTAATTGTCACCCAAGCATGAAGAGTGATCATGATCCGAGTTTCAATGCTGGCCTGTTGTGATTTTTCTGCTCGCGTCCTTTCCCGATGTGACCACGGCACAACGTCCTCGCTCATCCGTTGTGATCGGCGAGTCACTCGCGAAGGATCAAGAACCCCGAAGCAGGTCTGCTCAATTCGCCTTTTGGCGTGGACTTCGACAAACAGGGCAACATGTACATCGTGGAATTGTCCGGTGGACGGATCCACAAGCGAGACACCAACGGCACTCTGACGACCATCGCTGGAGATGGCAGCAAGACTTACTCCGGTGACAACGGGGCCCGCGAAGCACGCGACATTTAACGGGATGCACAACATCGCCGCGACGCCCGATGGCGATCTCTACATCTCCGACAGTTGGAACCACTGTGTTCGCAGGATCGACGGAAAGACCGGGATCATCACCACGATCGCCGGTACGGGTAAGCCCGGCTTCAGCGGAGACGGAGGGCCGGCGACGGAGGCGACGTTTAACTATTTGATGTGCGTCTCTTTGAATGCAACCAACGACAAACTTTACTTGGCTGATTTAAAAAACCTGCGGATTCGCATGGTGGATCTCAAGACCGGAGTCGTCAGTACTGTCGCTGGGAACGGTCGAAAAGGAAGCCCTGAGGATGGAAGCGTAGCGACTGAGAGTCCACTCGCAGATCCTCGCGCGGTTGCGGTCGATTCCAGAGACAACGTTTACATCCTGGAACGAGGCGGGCACGCTCTGCGCATTGTCGAGTCCAACGGAAAGATCCACACCGTTGCCGGGACGGGAAAGTCTGGCGGACTCGATGGCCCAGCGTTGAAGGCTCAACTGAACTCGCCAAAACACATTGCCGTCGACAGTGACGACCGAGTGATCATCGCAGACGACCAGAACGCGCGAATTCGGCCTCTACGATCCAGTCGAAGGCACATTGACGAGTATCCTCGGCAAAGGGGTTGAGAAACCGAAAACGCGGGCTGTCTCGTCCCCACGGTGTCTGCGTCCATGAGGACGGTTCAATCTACGTCGTCGACACGGGCCACCATCGAATCCTTCGATTGCAACTGAGGTCGCCTGTCGAGGAGTCTGCGTTGTTCGAAGGGCCCGGGTACGCCAGTTCTCCACGGGACGATCGGAATCTGAATGAACACCTCGAAGGTCATCCATGTTGTCAGTTGCCACGCCGAAGGCGAAGTCGGAGATGTGATTGTCGGTGGCGTCGCACCTCCACCTGGCGAGACGTTGTGGGAGCAGCGAAATTTCATCGCGGATGACGGCAAACTGCGGAGCTTCGTCCTGAACGAACCGCGAGGTGGTGTTTTTCGCCACGTCAACCTGCTTGTGCCGCCGAAAAATCCGCAGGCTCAAATGGGGTGGATTATCATGGAGGCCTGAGGACACCCCCTCCGATGTCAGGTTCTAACTCGATTTGCGTTGCAACCGTTTTGCTGGACGCCGGAATTCTTCCGATGAGTGAGCCCGAAACGCGACTCACGCTGGAAGCACCCGGCGGGCTTGTGCATATTAGGGCGGAGTGCCGGGATAATAAGGCCAAACGAATTACGGTCACCAACGTGCCATCGTTCGCCGACAAGCTGGCCGTCCCTCTGGAAGTGTCAGGGATCGGTACATTGACTGTTGATACTGCCCTACGGCGGTGACAGCTTCGTGATTGTCGATGCGGCTGCACTGGGCTTTGACATCGTTCCGGACGAAGCTCGAGACCTCGCAGAGACTGGGGTGGCCATTACAGCCCGCCGCCAACGAGCAACTTGGCTTCAATCATCCTGGAAACGCGAATTGGGATCATATCTCGTTCTGTCAATTTGCTGGTCCGTTAGCTGTTGAAGACGGCGTTCTGTCTGGCGCGAACGCAGTTTCCATTCGACCGGGCAAAGTAGATCGGTCGCCCACAGGTACAGGGTGCTCAGCCCGTATGGCCGTGTTGCATGCTCAAGGACGCATGCAGATTGGTGATCGGTATCGAGCGCGTTCGATCATTGGTTCCGCATTCGACTGCCGAATCGAAGGCGAAACAGCCGTTGGTGGGAGACCTGGAATTGTCCCTTCTGTCAGCGGGCCGCGCCTGGATTACGGGGACTCGCCAGCTCATGCTGGATCCGACCGATCCGTGGCCCGAGGGCTACCGCATCGGCGACACATGGCCAGTCCTTCGCGAGTCCGAACCAACAACCGATTAAAAAAGTCGCTCTAGAAACGAATGCCGCCGCAATGAAGATCCGACTGCTGAGCCAGAGTGACGTCCGGCGAACCATCACGATGGGGCAGGCCATTGAACTGATGAAAGAATCGTTCACAGCCCTGACCCTCGGCACCATTCAAGCCCCCGTGCGAACGAATATCTCAACCGCAGCGGGGACGATGCTCTACAAGCCCGCTCTGATGCCAGCATCGAAGACATTCGCGATGAAAGCCGTTTCTGTTTTTCCTGGCAATGCGAAACGAGAACTACCGGTGACAACCGGGCTGATGCTTGTAAACGATAGCGAAACCGGGTTGCCGCTGGCTTTAATGGACGCTGAGTATCTCACGGCACTTCGAACCGGTGCAGCCGCAGGGCTCGCGACGCAACTCCTGGCGAATCCGGAGACAAAGGTGGCGGCTCTGATTGGAACCGGCGGTCAAGCTGTGTGCCAGCTTCAAGCCATGCTGGAGGTTCTGCCGCTGGAGACAATCCATGTCTTCTCCCGCAGCCCGGCGAACGCTGAGTCCTTTTGTCGCGAACACGGCGAATCGGTAGGCGAGTGTCGTCTCGTGCCTGCTTCGTCGCGAAACATTCTGAGTGAGTGCGGCCTCATTGTGACTGCAACAAGCAGCAGAGCCCCCGTCTTCACCGATGACGAGATCGAAACGGGAGCACATATAAACGGAATTGGTTCATTTCGCCCCGAGATGTCAGAAGTACCTTCCGAAACAGTGTGCCGAGCGACCGTCTTTGTCGATCATCGCGAAGCAGCGTTGCGCGAAGCAGGTGACATCGTCGGACCGATGACTCGAGGCAGACTGCCGGCCGATTACTCGCCGGCTGAACTCGGAGAAGTTCTGTTGAGCAAGCGGGCCGGACGCACCAGTCGAGAACAGATCACCTTCTTCAAGTCCGTTGGCAATGCTGCTCAGGACATCGTCTGTGCTGCAGAAATCCTTGCGATCGCCGAGCGAGAGAGTCTAGGTCAGGTCGTCGACCTATAGGCAGATGATTCAAAGACGTTCTGATCAACGTGGTGTCATAGCCGTCTGAGCTATTCGGAATGTTATGCTCATCAAGCATGTGCTTGTCGTCGCTCCTGATGGCCCGTGGAACGACTCGCAACCAGGCATGTAATACCGCTGGTTACGCAAATATTCAGTCTGGATTGTTACTTCACAAGAAGGATCGGGCACTCGCAGACCAGTGACACCTGGTAACTGAGAGTGACGACACTCGCTGCAGGGTTTCGGTCGGCCAGGGGGTGCGAACTCATCACGATCAGGTCGATGGGGTGGTCGGCGCTGTACTTGACGATTTCAGCGACACGCTTGCCGAATCGGATTTTCAGTTGAGCATCAATATGAGCTTCAACGAATCTCTGTCCCATCGTCTCCAGTTCACGCTTCGCACGTTCTTCCAGCCGACCGTAGAACTCGTGGATGTCGGGGTCTTCTTCAAAGTCGCCGCCATCAATAGCTTCGATCACGTGTAAGAGGGTGACTGCGGCTTTGTTGTGGACTGCCGTCTCGAACGCGACGTCGAGTGCTGCCCAGTTCTTCTTCGTAAAGTCGACGGGTATGAGAATGTTTTGGAAACGCGGTGTCATCTGACTGTCTCCGTGTTTTGACTCAGGTTGGTTTGCGATCGGACAGACGCAGATCGCGTGCCGCTGACCCATGCGGGACACTCAAATCTCACTGGCGCTTCGGCAGGTGCTCAGACTCGATCACACGGTGCAGAAGAAATTGCACCAGCGATGATTGCTTAAGTTGTTCGGCGGTTGAAAATGTGTAGCCGTCGACTGAGCCCTGATTCAGGAGCGTGTGTGTCGCAGGTGTCAGGAATGCGTCTGTGGCGAAATGAGCAACGTCAATGAGAAACTCGCCGAAGTTGGCCGTTGCTGATCCAGCCTTACGTGGGCCCAGATAGTCGTAGTTCATTCGGTTGTGATTCAGGAAGTAGATGCGTTGAGGATCGTTCGCGATGATCCAGCATGCAGGGCCGCTCAACCCAACGTACTCGGAAACATCATCGAAGGTGTGCGGCGAACTGTGCACGACCACCAGCGGTTCGGCGCTGGAATGATGGGCCGTTTCCAGCGGTACGTACCCGACGCTGACGAATTCCACATTCGGCCACTGAATCAAGCTGGTTCGCGCACCAGTTAGCCCGAGAATTTCCAGACCATCAGCACTACAGGCTGCGTGATGGACGACGATCGGGTGGTCGAAATTTGGAATATCGGCGGCCGGAACTGCAGCAGCGGAAACTCCGAGCTTCGTCACAGCTACAGCCGCTTTCTCTGCCTGCTCTTGAGTGAGTTGCTCAGGAAGAACTCCCGGCACATGCGCCGCATGAATCCTCGCGTCGATGCGGTTCAGGCCGAGTGTGGCGACAAGCGTCTCCGTAAAACGATCGACGTCGCCACAGCGAGAGAAAACGGCGACCCGAGATTCAGCCGCCGGACTGGTTGTCTCTGAGCGATCTTTGTCCGAATTAATCTCTCGCATTTTACAACCTCCAGAAGCGGCAAGGATGGCTCCGACCAGTAACCACCCTTACCGCATATCGAATGCCAGACCGCGTCGCTCGGAATATGCTGCTTCCGGGCCATTGGAAGTCTGATTCACTCGCCGCCGTGTGACAAAAGAACGCATGCGCGCCCATTCGCACAGCCGTGCCTCATTCATCATCCTCGTCTCTCTATGGCACACACATTGCGTAGTGTTCTCATCCCTGCCTGAGAGGACTGGTATTGCTCACTTCAGGTACGTCGCAGAGAAAGGAGAAGGCCACGATGAAAGTTCTGCATACTGTCGATGGTTCGTCGCATTCGGAAGGTGCTGAGCAATTGTTGATGCGGATTCCGTTTCCAACAGAGAGCGAAATCATCGTCACGAACGTTGTGGAAGAGTATTACGTTTCGCCATTCGGAGACCTTCTTGATAAGTATGCTCGTGAGGCGATGCATCGTGACCAGGTTGCTCATGCCAAAGAATTGCTTGCGTCGCCTGTTAGCCGCTTATCTGAACACTTCGAAAATGTGCGTCAGGAGCTTCTCTCTGGGCATGCCGCAGAAGAGATCACAAAGCTCGCGGATTCTGAGCAGGTTGACCTGGTGTCAATCGGGGCGCGCGGGAAGAATGTGCTTGAACGATTTTTGCTGGGAAGCACCTCTGAAAAAGTGCTCAGTCAGGCACCATGCTCTGTTCTGGTTGCACATCGTTCGAGGACGACAGGACACTCTGGCTCCGCTGCCGAACCACTTAGATTGCTCGTCACCTTTGATGGTTCACCCGCTGCGGTTGAAGCCGTGGAGACGCTGATTCGTCATCGACTAACCAGCTCCGTTGAAATCGTTCTGCTTTACGTGCACAGTCTGGTGACGTCGTTTCGTGCCGACATTCTGCAGCGCGCCGGTCACGAATGGCAGCACGAGGAGTCGGTCGCTCGGGCGGCGTTGGATCGGGCTGCCAGGCGTCTCGAAGCCGCTGGAGCGAAGGCTGTGGGTGTTACTGTCCACGAAGCCCCCGACGTGTCTACCGAGATTCTCAACGTTGCAGAAACATGGCGTGCTGACATCGTACTTGCTGGTGACACTGGTAAGAGCGGCGTGGATCGGTTCTTCCTGGGCAGCGTTAGCAAACGGCTCACTCATCATGCACCCTGCAGTGTCTGGATTGCTCGAACGAATCGGTTAGCCAAATCTGTGACTTGAACGCGAGCCGTTGAAAATGTCCACTGATTCGCCAAGTCTGATCGAGTCGTTAAAGAGTCCCACAGTCTGGCCCGATCGTCCGGAGCAGGTTGAAGTTGTCGAGACGCACATTTCGTGGGTGTGTCTGACTCGTGACTTTGCCTGGAAGATCAAGAAACCAGTGTCGTTCGAATTTCTCGATTTCTCGACGCTGGAGCAGCGCAGGTATTTCTGCGAGGAAGAGGTGCGGCTGAATCGCCGGTCGGCTCCGAATCTGTACCTCGGAGTGGTCCCCATCTGCGGAACGGTTGCCGCTCCGCAGATTGACGGCAAAGGTGAGCCATTTGAATTCGCAGTGAAGATGCGTCGGTTTGACGATGCGGGGCTGCTGTCCCGAATGGCGATGGAGAAACGTCTGACGCCAGGAATGATCGACGATCTTGCCGAAACAGTTGCCGAATTTCATTCCACGATAGAGCAGGCGAGTCCCGATCTCTCTTACGGCAAGCCCGCTGATATTCAGCAGGCTGCTCTCGATAACTTTTCCACGATTGAGCAGCTTGCCAACGGCGACGCACTACACGAGGTGTCCGTTCGACATCTTAAGGAATGGACGATCGCAGAAGGAACTCGCCTTGAGCTGGCGTTAGCTCAACGGCGGCACGCTGGCTTTGTACGGGAGTGTCACGGGGATTTGCATCTGCGAAATATCGTCGAAATTGACGGCAGACCATGCCTCTTTGACTGCATCGACTTCAACGACGAGTTCCGCTGGATCGACGTCATCAGCGAAGTTGCATTTCTGGTCATGGATCTTGAAGAACACGACGAAGAAGAGTTTGCTCGGCGGCTGCTGAACCGCTACCTCGAACTCACGGGTGATTACGATGGACTGCAAGTTCTCCGTTATTATCTCGTCTATCGAGCCATGATCCGGGCGAAAGTCGATATGATCGGGCTTCGCGATCGTTCCCAGTCGGCAACTCAGCAACGCGTGTTGTTGAACGAGTTTGGCAACTACCTGTCGATTGCCGATCACGATGCTGAGCAATCCCCGCCGGCGTTGTTGATCATGCACGGTCTGTCCGGCAGTGGCAAAACCACAATGTCGCAGCGGATTATCGAGCAAACTCCTGTGATTCGAATTCGCTCGGACATCGAACGGAAACGGCTTCACGGCATCCGTGAGACTGACCGAGTCTCTGAGGCAAGGGCCGAACGACTGTACTCGCCCGAAGCGACAAATCGGACGTACGCACATTTGTTGTCTCTCGCGAGCACTGTGATCGAAGCGGGATTCTCAGTCGTTGTCGATGCGGCGTTTCTCCGGGGTGAAGAACGAAGCCTGTTCCACAATTTGGCCATGCAACTCGATGTTCCGTTTCGAATTGTTTCCTGTCAGGCCTCGAAGGAAGAATTAGAAGCGCGCGTCTCCTCACGTGCTGCAGCCAACGTAGACGCATCGGATGCTGGCATTACCGTCCTGCAGAAACAATTTCGAGGCGACACCGCGATTAACGATGTAGCAACAGACGAACTGGTCACCGTCGATACGGCCAGTGCATCGTCCGTGGAGGAAGCCATGCTACGACTGAGGACGGTGACGGCAGTGTCATGACCGGGGCAACGTCTCGTGTAACGTCAACCGAGCCGATGTTGTGACTTTCAACCAGGCATTGCAGCACGGAGTACACTTATCCGTGCGACGACAGACTGGAAGCTCGCCTGTTTGTCACAAAACGTTTGTCATGGCGTGAGAGCATCGTCGATCTGCTTCAGCACGACTTCTTCTGCTGGCGAGACTGGGTGAATGTGAAACACGCCGCCAGCGGCTTCGGCCACCTCACGTGCGCGATCGCGGAGTTCGCGTCGGAGCAGAATCAGACGCTTCTCACCAGCTGACTCAACAAGAGCACGGGCGTAATCTTTCCATGCAGTCAGAACTTCATCGCACGGTTTATGATCGAGCCACGACTCCATCAGTTGCCAGGCCGGACTGTCGCCAGAATAACCGTGCTTACTCAATGCGTTGAGCACGGCCTCGCGCTCTGCTTTCTCCACCCGACCGTCCGCCCACGCCACCTGAGTCAACGGCACGAGCCACAGTGCCAGCAGATTCCGAGGAGTGAAATTCAGATCGAGTAGTTCCTGCAGGACGTCGTGATCATGAATGCCGGTGTCCGCCGCCAGTTTTTCCAGGTCCTGATCGTTCGCCAGTCGACCTTTTATGTCGTCTAACAATTTCGCGTCAACTTTTCGGAAGAACGCCGATTCCAAAGAGCGTTCCCGATCAGCCAGTGGATTGGTTGTTCTGCTCATGACTTTTCCTCTGAGGT
Source organism: uncultured Planctomycetaceae bacterium (assembly GCA_943787265.1). GTDB lineage: Bacteria > Planctomycetota > Planctomycetia > Planctomycetales > Planctomycetaceae > JABMPE01. Next base: position 27,927 of record CALSLT010000045.1, read on the forward strand.
TGGAAGGATCGGATTCCGCCGGAAACGGACCGGCTACCGAGGCTGTGAGACGGTAATACGGTTCGAGGGGGCCACAGCCGCAGCGAATCCTGTGTTCTCCCGAATGTCGAGTTGCGGCGTGACACCGGGAACCCGTCGGTCGGGACGCAGAACCAGAACCGGGCAGTCTGCGTTGTGCAGAATTCGCTCCGTGACGGAGCCCATCGAAGTTCGCTCGCCATGTTTGTAGCTGTGAGCAGCCGCCACGATCAGGTCGATATCATTTGCAGTCGCATACTGCGTAATCGACAACGCCGGATCGCCCGTGCAGACAGCGTGGTGAAGGCCGCCAAACTCGTGGTCGATCAGAAATGCAGCCAACCGCTGCTGGCAGGTTTCCCGGCGAGTCGCCTCCGCTTCTTCCGGGCTCGTGCACCGCGGAAGTTGTTCGGCGATCAGGTCGGCGGGCAAAGGCTCGACCACGTGCAGAGCGTGCACACAGTGCCCGAATTCGACCATTGCCAGCGCGGTGTGAATCGCATCTGTTGAACCTTCAGAGAAGTCCGTTGGAACCAGCACTCTTTTACGGGGTAGCCAATACATCCTGCACCTCACAGTCTCCTGTTGATCGGTCGTCGATCCAGTAGATTGGGAGCAATCGATGTGCCGGATCGGTCCTTTTGATTCAAAGGTTTCAGAACGCCACGAAATCGAGAACGACACCATCAGACCGAATCGATGATGAAGTTCACCTCGACGCTTTTCGCAGCCACGATCCCGTAGGGCGAAGCGTTTACGGATACGGCGATTCTATTGAGGCCGCCAGCGATGTCAGTGCTGCAGATCAGCGATGTTAAACCTTGAGTTTGCGATCCGGCACGCGTGTTGCAAGTGTTGAGTCGTCAATGGGTACGCCGAAAATGCTCGGCCTTTTCGCCCTGTTGGACCAGGTGTTTTTCCTGGAAGTATCGGCCGCACACCCAAGCGCGCTAACACGCACACGTAAGGAACAAGCCATGACGATTTACCGTTACGAAATCCTGTCTCCGGAAACTGTCGATGCCGTAAATCGCTTGCTGGTTAACGGCTGGAAGCCAGTTCGTGAAGTTCCACTCGGCACCGCTGATTCAGAAGAACCGTCCGCCGCGATCGTACTCGAACGCGACGATACGACTGCCGTCGCTCTATCTGCTCGACTTGGAGATGATGTCCCTCTGGAGCTGCTCCAGACAGTGCCGCTGCTGGACGGCCTGACTCATGAGGAACTTGCGGAACTGGTCAGTATCTCTGAAATTCGAAGAGTGCCAGTTGGCGAAGTGATCTTTGACGCAGACACGACTGCCTTGTCCCTGTGTGTCATTCTGCAGGGGGAAGTCGAACTGCGGCTGGCGTCTGCCGGCAGTGCAGGGGAGGAAATCATGCAGATTGGTGAGCGGGATGTGTTTGGCGAAAGTTCTTTTTTCTCCGGTGGAGCACACGCGGTGCAGGCCTTTGCTGCAACGGACGCTCGGCTGCTTGTCGTACCGCGAGATGGCTACGACGATCTGCTACAGGCCTCGCGACCGGCCGCGTGGAGACTGGCCGTTAACGCCGCGGGGATTCTCGGAGTTCGACTTCAGGATACCGATGAATGGCTCAGCGAAATCCTGCAGCACGAAGAGGACGCTCGGATTTCTCAAAGCTGGCAACGCTTTCGAGAAAGCACAGGCCGAGGCGGCTTCAAAGCGAATCGATTCTTCGGAAGTTAAGCCCCGCTGTCTGATCCACGACGCGACTCGAAGTTTCTCTCACCCAGCATTTGGCGAAGCATGAGTGCTCGAACGGGATTGAGTACGGCGGAGCCACGCGCTGATCAGGAACAAAATCGCGGGGTAAGTGAAGAGTAGGAAGTAGATGCCACTCGGAAATTCTCCGGACCTGTTGAAGTGCCAGGCGTAGAATGCCGTGCAACTGGCGATGGCCGTTATCGCACCGACCGTGTCGAACCGAAACGCGAGAGCCAAACCGAGCATCACGCCAAAGGGGAAGCACAGTAAGCCGACCATCTCGAAAGCATCGGGCTTCATTTCGCCGGCTCCGATATGGCTGACAACAAATAGACCCAGAATTCCGAACGAAACTGCACCTGAAAGTCGTGCTGTCCACTTAACCGCAGATTCTAACGGGTTTGACATAGCGTGTTGTGAATGAGGCATGTCGATCTCCGCTTTCGGAACTTCGGATAGGCTCATGGCCACAGCAGTTAAAGTTAAGGCGAAGAAGCATTCAGCGTATCACTCGAAATTGTGAGACGCCCGATCAGTTTCTTGAACTCGACGGCCGCAAAGACGACACAACTCATCAGCAGGCAGACGCTCAGGTCCGAGAGTGACAACGCTTCGGTCTGAAAGAGCGTCTGCATTGGCGTCACGTAGATTGTTCCGAGTTGCAGAACCAGCGTCAGGACAACAGCTCCGATTAACGTCGGGTTTGAGAATACGCCGAGCCGGAACAGCGATTCCCTGTCTGAGCGGATGGCAAGAACATTGCCCATTTGTGAAAGCGTCAAGACCGTAAACACGGCCGTTCGCCAATGACTGTCCGGACCGCTTCCGTCGCCGCGAAACCACCATCCGGCGGCGAGCGAAACAGCTCCCATCAGCAGCCCGATCCACACAATGTCGATCGCCATGCCCCGTCCGAAGACGTGCTCGTTTGGCGGGCGAGGAGGACGCTGCATGGCAGAAGATTCGCCGGGTTCGACCGCCAGAGCCAATCCAGGCAGGCCGTCGGTCACAAGATTCACCCACAGAATTTGCAGTGGCAGAAGAGGCAGCGGCATTCCAAACAGAGGCCCCAGCAGCATGACACAGATTTCGCCAGCGTTGCTGGTCATCGTGTAGCGAATGAACTTGCGGATGTTGTCGTACACGACCCGTCCAGCTTCGACCGCATTGACGATCGATGCGAAGTTATCGTCCAGCAGCACCATTTCCGATGCTTCTTTCGACACGTCCGTTCCGGTGATCCCCATTGCCACGCCGACATGTGCCTGACGCAACGCTGGAGCATCGTTCACTCCGTCGCCGGTCATCGCAACGACCTGCCCATTCGCCTGCAAAGCCTGCACGATGTGCAGCTTGTCCGACGGTGCAACTCGTGAAAACACCGCTGTGTTTTGAACCGCGTCCCGAAGTTCACGCTCCGGCAAGCTCTCGATCTCTCGTCCTGTCAGCACTGTGGGAGTTGATCTGTCTGAATTGTCTGTCGCCCCTTCAGCAATGCCCAGCTCTTCAGCGATGTGAGCTGCAGTCAGTGGGTGATCGCCGGTAATCATGATCGGTCGAATGCCTGCCGCACGACATCGGCTTACCGCGTCGCGAACCTCCGGCCGCGGAGGATCGATCAAAGCCATCAAACCCAGAAAGATAAATTCGCGTTCAGCCTGTGACTCACAACCAGGCATGGGCACTTCGTCAAGCGGCCGGAATGCGAAGCCAAGTACTCGCATTCCCTGACTGGCAAGTTCATCACCGGCAACATTGATTCTTCGTCGCCACTCGTCGTTCAAACTACGAACTTCATCGCCGTCCCACACGTCGGTGCAGACCTCCAGCAGGCTGGTGATCGCTCCTTTGCTGAAGGCAATGATGTCGGACTCGTCCAGCTCCAGCAGCGGAGCAATGGCGTTATCGAGTGATGGCTTACACGAGCATCTGCCTGAGCCTTTTCGTGACGAGAGTCGATGAAAAGTCGTCATTCGTTTTCGATCGGAATCGAACGGCGCCTCGGCGATTCGCGGGAACAATTCGACTAGATCAGACTGACGAAACCCTGCTTGACGAGCTGCGATTACGAGAGCTGTTTCCGTCGGTTCACCGGTGACCTCGCTGGCGTCGGCATCTTCCGAAGTTTCAACCAACTGCGCGTCATTACAAAGGCACCCTGAGACAAGCAACATCGACAATGAGTGGTCATTCTGAACCAGAGACCAGTCAGCAGTAAACGCCGAGCCGATCGTCTCGGGACGTGGAAGCTCTTGGCGTTGTCCGGCGACGTCGAGAACGGTCACTGTCATCTGGTTCTGCGTCAGAGTCCCGGTTTTGTCGGAGCAGATGACTGTCACGGAACCAAGTGTCTCAACAGCTGGCAACTTTCTGATGAGAGCTCGCCGTTTGAACATCTGCCGCGCGCCGATGGCAAGAGTGACGGTCGCAACCGCCGGCAGGCCCTCAGGCACAACGGCGACGGCCAGACTAAGAGCCGTCATCAGCATGAGCTTGGGCTCTTCACCGCGAGCCACACCCAGTACAAATACGACGGCAACAATGGCGATCGCGGCAATTGCCAGAGAACGACCGAGTTGCCCGAGTCGCTTCTGCAATGGTGTCTGTTTCGGACGGACGTTCTGAAGTGAGTCCGCAATCCGGCCAAGTTCTGTCTTCATACCAGTTGCGACGACAACGGCTGAACCTCGCCCGTAAGTCACGGCCGTGCCCATCCACAACATATTGAAGCGGTCGCCGAGCGGAGCCTTCTCGTCAGTCAATGTCGCTGGCTGTTTCTCGATGGAGTCTGATTCGCCCGTTAATGCAGCTTCCTGAGTTTTCAAACTGGCAGACTCACACAACCGACAGTCAGCCGGAACTGAATTTCCAGCTTCAAGCAGGATGACGTCGCCGGGGACGAGTTCCGTCGATGAAACCTCGGAAGTACGCCCGTTTCGTCGCACTCGTACCAGCGGAACGCTCAGCTTCTTCAGTGCGGCTAACGCTCGTTCCGCGCGGTAGTCCTGTGCGAATCCCAGCGCGGCGTTTAGAAGGACAATAACCAGAATTGCAACCGAATCACGCACTTCGTCAAGCAAAAACGACACACCAGCCGCCACGACCAGCAGCAGAATCATCGCGTTATAAAACTGCTCCCACAGGATCAGCAGTGGTCCTCGCGAACCCATGTCGACAAGTTCGTTCGGACCGAACTCTTCCCGTCGATCACGTACGTGCTCGTCCGAAAGGCCGCGAGATAATTCGGTTTCCAACTGCCCCAGCACCTGCGAACAATCAAGCGTATGCCAGTTCGGTGGTGACGCATTCATAGATCGACTACTTCCTGTGTTACCTGCGGTGCAGCCTTGTCTGTGGTGTGCCCGTTGGCAGAAATGCACGCTTCCAATGTGGAAACCACCTCTTCTGGCGAATCGACGAGGATGAATCGGTCCAGGTCATCTTCCGAGATGCACCCCTTTGAGTACATCGTCGATCGCAGCCAGGTGACAAGCGGTCGCCAGTAGTCACTTCCAACGAGGATGACCGGGAAGCCCGCGAGTCGTTCGGTTTGAATCAGCGTGAGAGCTTCGAACAGCTCGTCCATCGTGCCGTAGCCGCCCGCAAAGATCACAAACGCCCTCGCGTATTTTGCAAACAGCATTTTACGAACAAAGAAGTACCGGCACGTGTAACTGACATCGCAGAACGGGTTGATATGTTGCTCGTGTGGTAAGTCAATGTTCAAGCCGATCGACAATGCTCCGGCATCGCGTGCCCCTCGGTTAGCGGCTTCCATTATGCCGGGACCGCCACCTGTGATTGTCGCGAACCCACACTCGCCGAGCCGGCGGCATGTCTCGCGAGTCAAAGCGTAAACCGGATCGTCTTCAGGTAGTCTCGCACTTCCGAACACGGCGACTGATCGCGGAACACCGTCCAACGCACGAGCCATGACATCGATTCCTTGAATCGTGTCGCTCTGCATCCGAAACACTCGCCAGGGATCTTCGTGAAGGAACCCGGTGCCAGGCCGAACTGAACTGTCGAGAAACTCGAAATCGGGTGTCTGTTGTGCCGCCGGTGCAAGTTCCGCTGCGGTGGGCACCGACTTTTCGACAGGCTTCGGCTCGGCGATCTGCACTGTCCGTTCGAGTGGTTCCTCGTCGAGATCAAACGCGGCTCCGTATTCGGGAACGGTAGCTTCCCAGCCGAGCCGGTCTTTGATCGTTCTTGCCAGTACCAGCGATGCTCCTTCTTCGCCGTGTGTCAGAAAGAGCCTTCGTGGTGGCGACTTCAGGTGGCTCAGCCAATCGATCAGGCCGATGCGGTCAGCGTGTGCGGAAAGACCATCGATGCTGCGAATCTTCGCAAAAACACGGCGAGTCCGGCCGTGAATCCTCACTTCTTTTTCACCATCAAGAATTCGTCGTCCAAGTGTTCCGTTCGCCTGATGCCCAACGAACAGAATTGTCGATTCGCGACGGCCAATGTTCAGTCTCAGGTGGTGCTTGATCCGACCAGCGTTACACATGCCGGCCGCCGACAGAATGATGCACGGCGAAGAGACTCGGTTGATCGCCATCGACTCTTCGGTCGACCGAGTCATCGTCAGGCCCGGAAAACGCAACGGAGGCTCGTTTGAATTGATCAGCTCCCACGTTTGTTCGTCCAGCCATTCCCGATGTTTTCGGAAGATGTTCGTCACGTCGGACGCCATCGGACTGTCAAGGAATATCGGGACGTCGGGGATTCGATCGGCGTGGACAAGTCGACTGATGTAGTACATCAATTCCTGAGCTCGTTCGACGGCAAAAACTGCAATGACGACGTTACCGCCGCGGTCGACCGTGTCTCGGATAACTTCTTCGAGCTGTGATTCAACATCGCCTTCCGGATCGTGATCCCGTTCTCCGTAAGTCGACTCCATAACCACGTAGTCGGCATGTTCGAAATAGGACGGGTCTTGAATCAGCGGTTTGTCTGGTTGGCCGATGTCTCCGGAAAAAACGATCGTTCGGCGCTGCCCGTTCTCGGTGACAGCAATCTCAATCATTGCCGAGCCAAGAATATGACCAGCGTCGTGCCAGGTCGCCGTGATGCCTTCAGCAACCGCTATCGGCACCTGATAGTCAACGCTGTGAAACAGAGGCATTGTCTTTGCAACATCGTCAACCACGTACAACGGGACTTCCGCGTGGCGGCCTCGACGACCTTCCTTACGGTGTCGTCGCTGCTTATACGCCGCGTCTTCGGTTTGAATTCGTGCCGAGTCACGCAGCATTACATCTGCCAACGCAACGGTCGGTCTTGTTGCATAGATCGGCGCATCGAAACCGGCTTTGACGAACTTCGGAACAAGACCAATGTGGTCTATGTGGGCGTGCGTAATTAGAAGTGCGTCAAACGAAGTCGGGTCGATCACGCATTGTTCCCAGTTACGTTCCAGAAACTTGCGTTCCTGCACGAGCCCACAGTCGATCATCACCCGCTGGCCGTTTGCTTCGAGGCAATATCGCGAGCCGGTGACCTGCCGATTTGCTCCGAGAAAGGTCAGTTTCATGTTGTCTCCCGAGTTGATTGAGGCAGCGTGGCCGACGCGTTGCATCTGCTTCGAAGCCATCCAAAGAGCGATTGGCCTGCCACGCTGGAAGAACGCATCGCAATGCGTGTGCCATCGCACTCAATGCAGATTCAGGTGAGTCGAATCGTTGCTCGCGTTGCTCATTGATGGCCAACAGTCGCGTCGGCGATCCAACTCGCACATAGCGCGCGGACTGTCACGCATTCATACGTCGAAGAACGTCGTCGATCGATCTCCTCGCATGGCATGCCCATTGCTAAGTCTGCTTCCGGTCCCTCAGACAGACGATTTCAGGAGTAACAAAGATGCAACGCTTTCGCAGAGTTCTTGTCGGCGTCGATCTATGCGACGTCAGCCAGCCGATGAATACTGGCCTGTCGGTAAGTACGCGATCTGCCATCGACAAAGCGATTTGGGTTGCAGGGCACACGTCAGCGGAAGTGACGTTTCTCTCGTCGCTCATGCCATGCCTCGACCTTTCGCCGTCGATGTGGCAGATGCGGGAGATGCAGGATTACCAGTCGATGATCGACGGGATGCACGAGAACGCTCGCCAGCAGATGACCGCGCTGATTGACGAGGCAGCGGCGTCAGGAATCAAGGCGAACGAGTTGAGGACTGCTGGGAAGCCGTGGCAGGAGCTTCTGCGCGAGGCCGTCACAAACGACTACGACCTGCTGATTGTTGGCAGCCATCAGCAACATGCCCTTGGTCAACTCTTACTCGGGAACACCGGCCGGCGGCTGATTCGCAAAAGTCCCTGCCCGGTATGGGTGACTTCGCCTGTTGAGGACGGCAAGGTTCGCCGAATTCTTGTTCCAACTGATTTTTCGGAAACCGCTGATGAGGCGATAAAACTCGCAGGCACGTTGGCTCTACAGCTCGACGCGGATCTGCATGTTCTGCATGCGATCGAGCACCACTTCGAGCCACAGATGCGGGATATGATCGCCTCACTCGACGAAGCAGCACAATTTCAATCAAGGTTTCATTCGGACTCTGAGCGGCAACTGAACGAGGTCATCTCGCGGTGTGGGCTCGATCATGCAGTCGCTCTTGACCATCGACACATCGCGATAGGAACGCCTGATACCGCGATTCGAACTGCAGTTGATGAGCTCGCGGTAGATTTGGTGGTGATGAACACGCTGGGGCGATCCGGACTGAAAGGACTGCTGGTCGGTAACACTGCCGAGCAAGTGCTCAATCACCTGACCAGCTCAATCCTTGCCATCAAACCGGACGACTTCCAATGCCCGATCGAATTCCCGGCGCAACCTTCCGTTCAGGATGCGTCAACGGAATGAGAGATTCGGCGTCTGAAAACTACGACGCTATCTGCGGAGATGGATTCGCCAGACGCACGGCGATCAGAGCAACGGCGAATTCTACGAACTCGGGCGGTTGCCTTTAATCTAAGCAGCCCGTCGACCTCAACATCAGGACGAAGGCATGAAGGATGACACGGCCGGTCGTTGCGTCGGTCCGTGTCTTGACCGCGATCGCTGCCAGGGATCAGCTTTCAGCAACTAGCTGAACAAAATCTAGAGCTGAAATAACACCTTGCAGCCGTTGATCGTCATTAACGACAAAGACGCGATGGATGCCATGTTCCACCATCGTCTGTGCGACACGAACGACGGGCATTGCCGGTCCCACGGTCAGCGGATCACGTGTCATCGCGTCCGAAACTGGAACCAGGTCGTATTCACCCAGCATTTCGTGAGAAAAGATCGACTCTTCCCACTTCTGCGTTTCTGGATTGAACCAGTTTTCCGTGCGTGCGATGTCTCCTTCCATTGCCTCCTGATCAGCCTCAATGAATGACACAACGTCGGATGTGGAAATCACACCCACGCATCGGTTGTGTTCGTCGACAACCGGGACGCCGCTGACGTGATGCTCGGTCATGATCTGCATCGCGTCCTGAATTGAATCATTGGCTTCGACGCTGACGATTCCTTGACTCATCACATCGGATGCTGATTTTGCTGTTGCCAGTTTGCTGGACATGAGAGGTCTCCTTGTGAGTTGACTGCCGTGAAGGCGTCCTCAAATTCGCGATTCACGGCATGACGAAGTGATGTTGATCCGGTCGGACTACCAGAACCGGGTGTTTAGCTTTACGGACAACCTTTTCAGCAACACTGCCCATCAGCATGTGCTGGACGGGACCGTGCCCATGAGTTCCCAGCACGATCATGTTGCAGTCTTCCGCTTTCGCGTATTCGATAATTTCCAGCCACGCGCCTCCCTGTTTGATCACAGCCGTCACTTCTACACCCTCGCAAGTGTGACGGTTCAGTAAGGCATCGAGCTTTTCCTTAATGGTACGTTCGAATTCGTCGCGCCATTCCTGCCCCGTCGTCGGAGCGTAGACAATCGGGTCATGCACGACGTGTAGTGCCACGACTTCGGCTTCGAACACGCGAGCCAGGGACATCGCATAGTCGAACGCTTTGTCGGACGTTTCACTGAAGTCCACGGCGGCGAGAATTCGCTTGATACTGAGTGACACGACTTAGCTCCTGTGTCTGAGATAGGTTGAATCTGCTTTGGTGTTCAAAGCAAGTGGTGTGCCGAGTGGCTGCGAGATGGAGCTGACAGCTTGTTCGATGGCAGAATTGGCCGAGGCCGCACACTTCAATCGGCAGGCGTGCATATTCGCGCGCTTTGTGGCTCGCCCAGCGCGCGGTGGCTTGCAGAAGTCATCTGTTCGCCGAGGTGCGATGATCGGCACAGTATTCGCCTGGACGTGGCTGTCTTCAGAAACATTCACTCTCAGACGCCTTCTGGCCTTCGCGAATTGCAAACAGGAGCCCCTCATGGACGCAATGCTGCCTCCCGACATGGCAAAAAAAGCAGAAGACGTTGGTGTCAATAAATCTGGCATGAATACGCCACGAATGTTCGTTCTTGCAGTCCTTGCAGGGGCTTTCATTTCGTTTGGAGCTATCTTCGCGACGACGGTTGCGGCCGGTACCGCAGGCCCAGTTCCATTCGGAATTCAAAGACTGCTCGTTGGCACTGTTTTCTCGCTGGGACTTGTACTGGTGATTGTTGGTGGGGCGGAGCTGTTCACCGGCAACAGCTTGATTGTGATGGCATGGGCCAGTGGGCGAGTTTCACTGGCAGCCCTACTTCGAAACTGGGCGATCGTTTTTGCGGGGAACTTCGTCGGATCAATCGGAACGGCGGTGCTTGTGTTCCTCTCCGGACATCACGACTTCGGGTCGGGAAGTGTGGGGCTGACTGCTCTGAAGATTGCGGACGCGAAGCTGCACTTCGGCTTCGTGCAGGCCGTGAGTCTGGGGATACTTTGCAACGTTTTGGTCTGTCTGGCCGTATGGCTGACCTTCAGTGCTCGCACGACGACCGATCGGATTCTTGCGATCGTCCCGCCGATCGCCTGCTTCGTCGCCGCCGGGTTCGAACACAGCATCGCCAATATGTATTTCGTACCTGTCGCGTGGCTGATCCAGGTTGGAGCGTCGGACGGATTCTGGTCAAGCATCGGCAGCTCGGCCGGTGAGTTCTCCGGGATCACCTGGTCGGCGTTTCTGGTGAAGAACCTGATTCCTGTGACGATTGGAAATGTGATTGGCGGTGGAGCTCTTGTCGGAGCTGTCTACTGGTTCGTTTATCTGCGCCCCACGGCAACGGAGGCCGCGAAGTAATGACGAAGGTCACAATCAACGGTGAGATAATTGAGGTCGCTGAAAACTCGACGATTCTTGACGCCGCTCAATCAGCGGGCATCGAGATTCCGACTCTGTGTCATTTCCAGGGGCTGACATCACCCGGCTCGTGCAGGCTGTGCATGGTTGAAGTTGCTGGCTGGTCAGAGCCGGTCGCGGCCTGCGCATACCCTGTTTCAGAGGGGCTCGTCGTCGACACCGAATCCGACTCGCTCACCCGGCATCGACGCAACATTCTGCAACTTCAGCTTGAGCAGATGCCCGGCGGCGCGGCGGCTGGTACTGAGTTTGGTCGCTGGATCGAACATTACGACGTCAAGCTTCCCGACGACACGCCGATAGTGGCACGATTCACACCCGACGCAGATCCTAATCCATTCATTCGTGTCGACATGAATCAGTGCATTCTGTGTACGCGATGCGTGCGGGCGTGCGACGAGATTCAGGGCCGCGATGTCTGGGGAGTTGCCGACAAGGGGTTCGACTCGCGGATCATCGCCGGAGCCGACACGACGATGCTGGATGCCCGTTGCGAGTCCTGCGGACTGTGTGCTGCCGTCTGTCCAACCGACGCCCTTGTCGATCGACACGCGCTTGAGTCACCTCCCCCGGACAAACTTGTCAGGACGACGTGTGCGTACTGCGGTGTTGGCTGCCAGTTCGATCTCAACGTACGTGATGATCGAGTCACGCGCGTCACCTCAACGCAAGAGGCCCCGGTTAACGGGCATGCATTATGCGTGAAGGGGCGATATGGCTGGGACTTCGTGCATCATGCGGATCGACTCACGCAGCCGCGAGTGCGACGGTACTTGCTGGACGATCCCGACAGTCGTTCGCGGCTTAGCGCGGATGCTCGGAACAATGTCCAGCGAGGCGAGTGGGTCGATGTCGACTGGGATACCGCCCTCGACATCGTTGCCGGGCGTCTCTCTGCGATCAGAAACGAATCTGGCAGCGATGCTCTGGGTGTATTCTCGTCGGCCAAGTGCTCGAACGAAGAAAACTACCTGATGCAGAAGTTGGCTCGACAGGTTCTTGGCACTCACAACGTCGACCACTGTGCCAGGCTCTGTCATTCCTCGACGGTCGCTGGCCTGGCGATGGCCTTCGGGTCGGGAGCGATGAGCAATTCGATGGACGACATCGCTGAGCACTCGCAGGCGGCGCTCATCATCGGCTCCAACACGACGGAGCAGCATCCAGTCTTTGGGACGATGATCCGACAGGCGGTGAAACAGCGAGGCATGAAGCTCGTCGTTGCTGACCCGCGAAAGATCGACATCACCGAGTTCGCCGTGCTGCACCTGCAGCAGCAACCAGGTACCGACGTAGCGTTGGTCAACGGGCTCATGAAATTGATTCTCGACAACAACTGGCACGACGCCAACTTCATTGACCAGCGCTGCGAGGGTTTTGAAGAGTTCGCTGAGACCGTTTCGAAGTACGACGTTGAGCGAGTTTCGAGGATTACCGGCGTCCCGGTCGTTCAGCTTCGCGAAGCCGCTGAGATTCTTGGCACAACTCGACCAATGTCGGTGATCTGGTCGATGGGCATTACTCAGCACACGACGGGAGTGATTAACGTCCTTAGCCTGGCCAACATGCAGATGCTGCTGGGAAACATGGGTGTGCCCGGTGGCGGCGTGAATCCGCTTCGAGGCCAGAACAACGTGCAAGGCGCGTGTGATTTGGGCGGCTTACCGAACGTCTTCCCCGCTTACCAGGCGGTCAGCGATGCGGGCTGCCGACAGAAGTTTTCGGACGCGTGGGCTTTGGAATCCTCGGGGAACGAACGATCAACTTCTCTGATCGAGGAGTGGGCGGATCGCCCGGGACTGACGTTGACTGAAATGGTTGAGCGATTCGGTACTGGAAAACTTCGAGGCTTGTACATCCTAGGTGAAAATCCGGTGCTGACTGACCCCGACAGCAATCACGTTCGGGCTTGCCTGGAGTCGTCGGAGTTTCTGGTGCTTCAGGAAATTTTTCCGTCCGAGACCTCGCACTATGCCGACGTCCTGCTGCCCGGCGTGACGTTTGCTGAGCGGACCGGCACGTTCACCAACACCGAACGGCGAGTGCAGCTCTTTCGAGAAGCCATACCAGCAATTGGAAACGCTCGACCAGACTGGCAAATCGTCAGCGATGTTGCGCGACGAATCCTTGCGAGGCAACAACGTCAACCTGTCGGTCCTCAAGCCGCATGGGATTACAAGACGCCGTCAGAAATCATGGATGAAATCGCCGCCGTGGCCCCGTCCTACGCGGGCATCTCGTACGAGAGACTGGAGCGTGGCGAGAGATTGCAATGGCCGGTCAAGAACGAAGCCTCACCCGGTACACCGATTTTGCATGTGGGAAAATTCGTGCGAGGGCTCGGTCGATTTCACGCGGTCGATCACCTGCCGCCTGACGAGCTTCCCGATGACGATTTTCCATTGCTGCTGACAACCGGCCGAGTTTTGTATCACTGGCACGGCGGCGAAATGACTCGTCGCAGCCAGATTCTCTTTGAGTTGTGCCCGGAACCCATCGTGGAAGTTTCACACGAAGACGCCGCACGGCTGGAAGTGGCATCCGGCGATCTCGTCCAACTCGAATCGCGCCGCGGAATGATGACGGCCAAGGCGACAATTACAGAACGCGTACCGGCCGGAATCGTCTTTGCCAATTTCCACTTTCCCGGCGAACATAACGTCAACGTTCTGACAAACGCCGCTCTTGATCCGACGGCTAAGATTCCTGAATACAAGGTTTGCGCAGTTCGACTGCTGTCGTCTCAGTTGTGTCCCGAATAAACTAAGTTCACAGCGGGACCGTTTACTCAACTTAGAGGATTGAGATGTCGGACACAGTAGATTCTTCAGAGCATTGCCTTCGACATCTTTTGTCGCCGGGGGAGCCAGTCCGGCTGGACAAACTGTCGACTCGAGGCCGCGATTTTCATGACGACCGTAAACAGGCGGATGCCGAACTGGATGAGTTGCGTGATGAACTGGCCGGTTTGCAGCGTCGGTTGTATGCGGAGAACCGGCGTAAATTGCTGATCATACTGCAGGCGATGGATGCAGGCGGCAAGGACGGAACTGTCCGACACGTTTTCCGTGGAGTCGATCCTCAAGGTGTTTATGTCACGTCGTTCAGGCAGCCGACCGACGAAGAGTTGTCTCACGATTTTCTGTGGCGCGTGCACCGTGTCGTGCCGGCAAGTGGAAGTATCGGCGTTTTCAATCGGTCGCACTATGAGGACGTGCTCGTCCCTCGAGTCGAGAAACTTGTTCCCGAAGATGTGTGGCGGAACCGGTATCAGCAGATCAATGACTTCGAACGACTGCTTAGTGAGTCGGGTACGACGATCCTCAAATTTTTCCTCCACATTTCTCGCGATGAGCAGGAAAAACGACTGCATGCCCGACTGACGGATCCGGAGAAACACTGGAAATTCTCGGACGACGACGTGGTCCAGCGGAAGCACTGGGGGCAGTACATGGCTGCGTACGAAGAGGCATTCGTAACGTGTGGGACTAAGCAGGTACCGTGGTATGTGATCCCTGCTGATCAAAAATGGTATCGCAACCTGGCCATTGCCCGTGTCATCGTTGAGACACTTCGGGAAATGAACCCGCAGTACCCACCGCCGTCGATCGACCTGGACCAGTACGATCTGGGGTGACCTTTACCTGGTCAATAAAATCAGGGCATTACAAACTCGTGCTCTTCGTCTCGCACTGTCAGGACCGGACACGGAGCCTTCCGTACGACCCGCTCAGCGACACTGCCCAGCAGCATGTGGGCAATGGCTCCTCGACCGTGCGTACCCATGACGATCAGACTTATGTCATTCTCTTTGGCATACCGAACGACTTCGACGAAAGGATGTCCGTGTTTCATCTCACGGACAACGTTCACGTCGTCTGGGACATCGACCTTCTGTTTGTCAAGCGTTTTCGCCGCGGCCGCTTCTTCCTGAACCGCAAGATCGGGTGGGAAATAGACACTGTCACCATTCATGATCGGCATGATTTCGAACGCGTGAAGCAGATGGAGTTCCGCATGAAACTTTGTCGCCAGTTCCTCCCCATATCGCAGTGCTTTTGCACTGAACTGACTGAAATCAATCGGCACCAGAATCTTCTCCAACTTAATCATCACAGCGCTCCTCGAACTGGATTGAGATGTCAACGACCGATGTTGCTCGGTTCGAAAAATTGAGAACGCAACAGGAGTGCCAGAGTCGCACCATCGTTTCGTTTGAATTCGCGAACGTGCTCTTGTGGGGACACCCTTTTAGTCCTTAGACACAGAAATCAGATAACTACTCGAGAACCGGCACGTTCGGCTACCAGTTTCGAGACGCCGCACAGACTCAAATCTGCGAGCGGATTCGCACGTTACTCCTGCCGGTGTGTGCCTTCTTGGCTCACTCGTCAATCGAATCGTTGGATGCGAGCGATCATCCACCGCCGATCGCAACAATCAGTCGGCTTCTCCGGCAAGTCACTGGTCATCCGGCACGGGTAATGCTCTCTTTTCGAGTCCGGTTGGGATTGTCCTCGACGTTTCGTGTGCCGACGGATCGAAAGGAGAAAAGCGATGGTTGCCACAATGACACCCGCTCCAGTTAGCCGTTCGAAAACGCATTCGGTAAGGCGGCCGGTTCAGAAACACAAGGTTGCGAATTCTGAGGAATTCAAAGCCAAAGAACATGAACGATCGCGTAGAGACCGTATTTCTGTCGTTGTCGGATTGCTGCTTATCTTTGTGCTGATCGCGCTTGCCGTCTGGGGCGTGATGACGGGCGACTCGCCAAATACAGAAGCGATGTGGGAATACCAGTACCTGTGCTGAGATCGTAGTCGCGTTTGCGATCTGTGGTCGATTTCAATTTCGAAAGACATTCCATGAGTCGAACGCTGGCTCTTGAATCGGGAGGGAATACGTCATGGCTACACTCGTCAGCATTGAAGGGATCGGTGAAAAATACGCCGACTGTCTGGCCAGGGCCGGGATTGGATCAACGGGCACTTTGCTCGACCGTGGAGCCACTCGTGCAGGCCGGGACGAGATTGCTCGTACGGCAGGTGTGACGGGGCATCAGGTTCTGGCGTGGGTCAACCGCGCCGATTTGTTTCGCATCGACGGGGTTGGCGAAGAGTTTTCGGACCTGCTCGAAGCGTCTGGTGTGGATTCCGTGCCCGAACTGGCTCAGAGAAACGCCGAGCATTTGTTCGAAAAGATGGCAGTAGTCAACGAGTCAAAGAAGCTCGTTCGCCGCGTTCCCAATCTGGCCGAGATTCACAGTTGGATCAATCAGGCGAAAACGCTGCCTCGGAAAGTTGAACACTGACTTCGCGTTAGATTTGTCTGTTGGCGAAGCAAGTCACGCGCTCAAACCGATCGTTGAGTGATGGACACAGCGATCTGAAGATTGGCGATTGAGAGAGAATGAGCCCATGAAAATTATGCCCCCACGCCAGGATGGCCAGACGCGAACTGTTTTTCGAATTCTGGCTGGTATCGTTGCTGCGTTTATTCTGCTGGTCAGCTTGCCGTTGGCTCTTTACGAGGCGACTACTGCAACGATGGTGGGCTGGGAAACGTTGTTGAATTGGTTCATGGTGTTGTGTTGTATTTATGCAGGCATTGGTTTGGCGATAGGCGCCAGGACGGGCCGTTGGTTCAACTCACCCGGTTGACATCTCGCGAGTTGCCGTCAGCCGCATTCACATTCGGATCGTCACAATCTCGGGCATGTCGGAAAGTCGTTTTTTTTGTTGGTTACGTCTCAGACAGGACAGCATGACTCATCGTCTAAACTCCAGAAACGTTGCCAACATCCGGCCGTTTGTGAAGCGAAGGATACTCCCGCATCTCGAAGTCGGTTGTCGCTTCTGGCTGGTTTTGACGGGGCTGCTGATTACGTTTACCACGGATCCGAATTGCGACGCGCAGTTTGATATCGAAGAAGCCCCTTTCGAATACAGCAAGACTCAGGATCAGAACGTCGTCACGGATTTGATCGCACAGCTCAAAACCGGCGAGAAGCAGTTGGAGCATTCTGATGACTTCGGTTACTTGCCGTCACTTCTAAAAGAGTTTGGGATTTCGTCGTATTCTCAGGGGCTGGTTTTCTCGAAGTCCAGTCTGCAGGTTGGGCATATTTCGTCTCAGAATCCGCGGGCGATCTACTTCAACGATGATGTCTACGTCGGCTGGGTCAGAGGCAGCTCACTCGTGGAAATCTCGACGAGTGACGCAAAGCTTGGTGCAGCTTTTTACTCCGCCGAACAGTCCGGAAGTCGTCTAAATATCCGACGGCGCAACTATACGTGCCTTGCCTGCCACACCACGTCGATGACAAAAGGCGTCCCCGGACATACCGTTCGAAGCGTGTTTCCAAAACACAACGGTGGCTTTGACTATCGACGAAAATCCTTCATCACCGACCACAAAAGCCCGATTGCCGAACGTTGGGGTGGCTGGTACGTAACCGGCGATCATGGAAATATGAATCACATGGGCAACGCCGTTCTGGCCGGGAATCGACTTGATACCAGACACAGCTCTAATCTGAGTGACCTCAGCGACCGGCTCTTTACGCTCGACTGGTTAACTCCCTACAGCGACATCGTTGCGTTAATGATCCTTGAGCATCAAACGCAAATGCACAACACCTTTACGGTGGGAAATTTCAGCGTGCGACAAGCTGTTTACGAGAACCAACAACGCGACGGACCGAGTTCAAAAGCCAAGGGAAGTGCATTCGCACAGATTGTTGACGGCGCCGCAAAGAACGTTGTCGACTACATGCTGTTCCTCAACGAATCTCCGCTGGTCAGTGAGATCAAACCATCGAATCGATTCACAAAAGTATTCTCTGGTCGACAGCCTTCAGACAGCAAGGGCCGCTCTCTGCGAGCCTTCAACTTGAAAAGTCGACTGTTTGAATACCCATGCAGCTACATGATTTACTCTCATGCATTTGCAACGCTTGAACCTGAGTTACGGAGTCAGATTTATCGCCGCTTGTGGAGCACACTGAACGCTGACGAGTCATCAGACGAGTTCAAGCACTTGAACAACGACGCCCGCGTCGCGATTCGCGAGATCATCAGAGACACGAAAACTGACCTGCCAGCCTACTGGTATGCCCATCCGAAATCGTCAGTCAGCAGGTAATCGCC
>CALSLT010000046.1 GCA_943787265.1 uncultured Planctomycetaceae bacterium
CCATGATGCGAGTGCCTTCTGTTCGTCGGTGTCGACGCGTTGCCCGGTGACTCGCTGATACGTTTCAGCCTGAGTCGCAAAGAGACGGTCGAATGTTGAAATGGCCAGCTCCCCTGGATACCACGGATGATCCGTGCGAATCTGAGGGTCACCAACTTCGGCACAGGCCAGGCCAGCAAGCCCCAGCGAGATCACCAGAACACAGGCCGCGTGAATCAGGAATTTCATTAACCGTCTCCGAATACGGGAACACGCACGCTAGGTCGTACGGACATTCATCTTGCTGTTTATCGTTAGTTTGAATGAGGATGTCTATCGTCTCAAGGAGGAGCACGATGGTCCGACGTCATGAACTGAGCGATGAACAGTGGAATGTGATCAAGAGTTTGATCCCGGGAAAGAAAAGTGATCCAGAGCGGACAGGTCGTAACAATCGATTGTTTATCAACGCCGTGTTGTTTGTGCTGAAAACTGGCATTCCCTGGGAAGATCTTCCTGGTCGATACGGAAAACCCAACTCGGTTTGGAAGCGGTACGATCGCTGGTGTTCCCGAGGCGTCTGGGAGCGGATTTTCCTGGCCATCGGTGAGTCAGGACTGACAGACGAATTGCAGGAAGTACAGATAGATTCTACCAGCATCAAAGCTCACCCGGTCGCTTCCACCGGACGCCGCCTGGCAGATGAAAAAAAGAAGACGCTGACGAACGACGCTGCCTTGGCCGTTCTCGTGGCGGACTGACGACCAAAGTTCACGCAGTAACTGGCAGGAGCGGCCGGCTTGTCACCTTCCAGCTGACGGTCGGTCAACCTGGCGATGCTCCTTTGGGAGAACAGTTGCTCAAAGACTTCAAACGCGGTGATGTGGGCACCATCATCGCTGACGCCGCGTACGATTCAGACGCGATCCGCAAGCGTGCCCGACAGCTCAGGGCAAAGGTGTGCATCAAGCCAAATGCCGGACGCAAAAAGAAAAAGAGATACAACAGGACGGTCTACAAACACCGCAATCTCATCGAACGATTCTTTGGAAGAATCAAACGCTGCCGCCGCATCGCCACACGCTACGAGAAAAAGCCGGCGAACTTCGCCGGCTTCATCTGGCTCGCAGCACTAATCACAGACATGGTCTGAATGTCCGTACGACCTAGGATTTGCAGCGTCAGCGCGAAAGCTATCATAAGGTTGCCGGACCAGGGGTCGGGAACGACTGAGTCTGCTGTCACGCTGCCTTTTACACAGGATATCGACATGAAATCACAATCTCGACGGCTGCTTGTACGGCTGGTGTGTCTTTTGGTTCTGATGGCGGCGACGCTACGTCCAATCGAACTGGACGCTGCTCCACCACATGCCACCTGGTTTCCAGTGGCACGGGCACTACCGAAACCCAGCGGGCAGGTCCTGCGAGTAAAGACCGTCGACGAATTACTGACGGCGTCAAAAGAGGTGCAGCCTGGTGGCACGATTCTTATCGCCGATGGCCGCTACATGCTGCCGCGGTACTTCGATCTGACTGCCGATCAGGTCACACTGCGCAGTGAGTCCGGCGATCGGCACAAAGTCATTCTTGACGGAGCGAACAGTCGGCACGGTGAACTGATCGGCATTACGGGAGCGACCGACGTCACCATCGCCGATGTCACCGTTCAAAACGTCAAATGGAACGGAATAAAGATCAACTCGAACCACGGAGCCGAACGAGTCACGATTCACAACTGCGTGATTCACAACGTCTGGCAGCGAGGCATCAAGGCTCCCGCCATGCCGGAAGCCCAGGGTGACAAAGGCCCGCGAGGCTGCATCATTCGCAACTGCCTGTTCTACAACGATCGCCTCAAACAGTTTGCCGACGACGAAACTGACACCGCTTCAACTTTCAACGGCAACTACATCGGTGGAATCGATGTCAAGAATACGCTCGGCTGGACGATCGCCGACAACGTCTTCATCGGCATTCAGGGACGCACGCGAGAAGGGCGGGGATGCATCTACATCTCGGAGAACGGTCGTCGGTGCCGGATCGAACGCAACGTCTTCCTGAATTGCGACGTCGCAATTGCACTTGGCAACCCGTCACTCGGATATTCGCCGCTGCATGCGATCGACTGTGTCGCTCGCAACAACTTCATCAACGACTGCCCCGAAACCGGAATACTGGCGTGCTACACACAAGGCTGCCGCATCGAGAACAACACAGTCCATGATCCAACGAGTCCGCAGCGGCGTCAAATCTGGGTACAGAACACCAACGAAGGCCTGCAGGTTAAGAGCAACGTACTGGTTGGTGCCTCGGTGCTGCTTACGACCGACAGTAATATCACTCAAAGCGGAAACGTAAACGCCGGTACGCTCGCCGCTGCATTGACACAATCGAATGGTGCCGGCCAGGTCTTTCTGCAGGTCTCTATTATGCTGACTGATGTGATTCGCCTCCCCGAGTCACTCGCCGCGACTCGTCGAGATGCCACCGCTGAACGATTGAAGCCTGGAATCCAATCACCGGAAGTGTTGAAAGCAATGCGAGAAGTTCACTCGGGCTTCAAAGGTCAGACCGGTTATGTCGCCCAGTTCGGCGACTCGATTACTTATTCTATGGCCTTCTGGTCTCCAATGAGCTGGGACAATCCCGATCGATTCATCACGCAGGAGGACGGTCTGCCCAAGGCGCCAGCAAAACTCAGATGGCGAGACTACATCAAGGGTGCCCGAGACAAGGGCCCAAAGCATGCCAACTACTCCGGGTGGCGTGTCGGTCAGCTCCTCAAGTCTATGGATGCTGTTCTCGAGCGCAATCAGCCGGAAGTTGCCATTATTATGATCGGAACCAATGACATCTCAGGTGGAGCCGTTCCGGCGTCGTATCGATCCAACCTTGAAGAGGCCATCAGGAAATGCACGGCGGCCAGCTGCGTGCCGATACTCAACACGATCCCACCTCGGCGCAACCGGGACGAAGCAGTTAACGAAGCCAACAAAATCATCCGGGACATTGCCGCTAAGCTGCACGTACCACTGGCTGATTTTCACGCAGAGGTCGTACGTCGCCGATCGGGAGAAGCATGGGCCGGCACATTGATCTCGCAGGACGGTGTGCATCCCAGCGGCGGCAAGTCGAATGACTACAGTGAAGCTAACTTGAATACCTGCGGATACGCGCTCCGGAACTGGGTTAACTTCCTCGCGTACCGACAAGTGTATTTCGGAGTCCTGGTTGAGGACTCATGACGAAACTGATCAGGACGTTGGGCAGGTTCATGCCTTCGATCACAGCGAATTCGCTTTTCGATGCCTCTGAGTCCTTTTCGAATCCGGCGCAGCACTGATGATGGGCTGTCCTTGTGATGCCTCATCGCCTGCAGGGGAACCACCGGTGTCGGTGAGAATCGGGGAGGTTCAAAGAAGATATATATACAGTCGAGTAAACTCGGCGCCGCCCGACGTGCAACCCCATTGCCCCGCTCCAAAGGGACCGAACTGCTCGGTCGACAATACCGGAGTGGATTGCATCGTTACTGGCTCATACGCCCGGTCGCACGACACCGGATGCACGAAGTAAATTGAATGCGCGTCATCATGATGATGCTCAGGAAGCACGTCCTACGATCCTGGTGAATTAGTTTGTTACCTGCCCCGGTCTGCCGGGAATCCGGTGTTAGTTTCGCAACCGGCTTCCGAATCCACTGACACCTGTATCGGGTTTGAGCAAACCGGTATGCTGGTCGGTGGCCCCTAAGAGATTCGGATGCACTGAATGTCAGATGCTCGCCCCAACACACTGTCGCGACGGCGACTCGAGGATTCGCATGAGACGCAATTCATATCTCATCCCACGTCGAACTTTGTTGCGAGGCGCCGGTGTATCGCTGGCGCTGCCTCTGCTGGACATCATGTCCCCCGCGGTCAGCTCTGCGGAGTCCACCAAAGACGCACCTGTGAGGCTGTGCGTGTTGTACAAGGGATGCGGCGTCAATCCGCACTCGTGGGACATCGTCGGCGGAACCGAAACGGACTTCGAACTTTCTAGAACTCTCCAGCCACTGGCGGCAGTTCGGGACGACATTCTTGTCGTGGGAAATCTGGACAACCAGGGTTCATCTGATCATATGGACGCGCCTGGCACATTCATGAGCGCTACAAAGCACAAAGAACTTAATCGCTATTCCTTTGATCAAAGAGTTGCAGACCGCATTGGAAATGAGACGCCGATCAAATCCATGCAGCTGACGGCCGACAACGTATGGAAACAACATCCCTGGTTGAACATTTTATCTTACGACAACAGTAATCAGCCGCTCCGCGGCCAGCATGATCCTCAGGCTGTTTTCGACATGATGTTTAAGGACACATCCCGGGCCGATCGCCAGAATGAATTGCTGAGCGTCCTAGATGGAGTCAAGGAAGCCTCATCGTCACTGTCGAGAAAAGTCAGCGCCCGGGACAAACGGGTCTTGGAACAATACTTCGATTCGATTCGAGATGTGGAGAACGGCATCCAGCAGGCCAGACAGAACAGCCGGGCAGTGGACCTCGACACGAAACTCTCAAACATCGACCCGAGCCTGAAAGTCGGCAACCTCGGCGAGAGAATCAAGGCGATGCTTGACTTGATTACGCTCGCCTTCTGGACCGATTCAACAAGGGTTATCTCGTGTATGCTCGCCAACACGAACAGTCGTTCTCACTATGACTTCATGGGTGTGGATGCCGAGTTTCATTACGTTTCGCACCACGTTCGAAACAGAAAAGTTCTGCCATCTTACGACAAGATCAACATCTGGCACACAGGCCAGTTGAGATACCTGATTGAGCGGATGAAATCCATCAGCGATGGCAATACGACGCTGTTCGACAACTCGCTGATACTATGGGGTTCCGGTATTAAGCACGGCGACTATCACTCGCTGACGGACTTGCCCCTTGTCGTCACCGGCGGTGGCGGTGGAAAAGTACAACTCGGCCGGCACGTTCGTTACCCCAAAGCTCAGCCCTATGGCAATCTCCTGTTGACCCTCATGAATATCGTGGGAGCGGACGCAACAGGCATTGGAGATTCGACGGGGCAACTTCCAGGAATCACGGAGAAGGCGAATTTCGAACCTGCGAATCCGGACGACGGTAGTTGGAAGATCGTGAAGAGCGACGACGACTCGCTCACGGCGAAGGGCCTGCTGCGAATCAGTATTGAGTCCGAAGATGTCGAGTTTTATCAGCTGCGACTATCGGACAAGAGCGACCTTGACATCCGCATCCCCTTTATGAATAACCACAAGCTGCGCTTCGACCGTTGTGTCGGAAAGGTTGTGACCGTGACCGGCAAGTACAAGGTCGACGGGGAAAAGAAGACAATTGTCGCTCTAACGAATGCCGAGCTGGAATAGCCGTGAAGATACAGCAATTTAATGCGACGGCCGTCGCATGCGTCCTTGCCCTCACCGTGACCGCAAATCCTCGTTGCGGGTCTGCGGCGAGCTTTGCAGACGCCTCAAAGGTGATTGGAGCCCGATGCCTGTCCTGCCATGACAGCGACACCCGAGAGGCGGGGATCGATCTGACTCCACTGCTGCAGAAGGCGAACTCGTCCTATGGAGAATACACCAGGCTGTGGATCAAGGTCGAAAAGATGGTCGCCAGCGGCGAGATGCCTCCGGCAGTCGCGGGGGCTCTTGAAGTTTCAGAGAACGAGGCCATCAAACGTTGGTTTCGCGAGTCCTTCGTATTGCGGAACGGTAAGCCGCATATCGGGCCAACTCCGTTGCGTCGATTAACTCGGTATGAATTGGAAAACACGCTCGAAGACGTCCTGTCGATCAAGCTCAAGCCGACGTATCGCGACACAATCATTGGCCGTATCGAGAAATCGACGATCGCATCCATCGTGCCGTCAGATATCCCAGGAGAATCCGGTTTTGACAACGACGCGCATCGGATGGAGTCCCTCAAGCCGCCGCTCAAAGAAATCTCCGAGGCTGTGCACTATGCCCTGAGAGTCTTCGACAACGACCCGACTGCCAGGCAGTCTGTTCTGGGCCAGGCAGAGCTACAGAAAGATGCCACCGAAGGAGACGTCAAACAGTTTATTTCAGCATTCCTGATGCGTGCCTGTCGCTGCAATCAACGGCGAGTGAAGGAACTCACAACCGCCTACTACGGCCAGTATCAGAAACATATACAGGCTTCTCAAGACTGTAAAAAGAGCCTGCTGCATGTCTTCGAAATGATCCTGGTATCACCGGAATTCCTGTATCGACTCGAAGAAAGCAGGAACCTCGACGCGTTCTATCCGGTCAGCGGAGTGGAGCTGGCAACTCGACTGTCCTATTTCCTGTGGTCGACTGCTCCGGATAATGAGCTGCTGCGGCTGGGTCAGGACACAAGTTTACTCAACGACGACGTGCTGAAATCTCAGGTCACTAGGATGTTGAATTCGCCCAAGCGGCTCTCACTTTCCGAAAACTTTGCTGGACAATGGCTCGGCTTCGACGATCTGTTGTCGAACAGCGAGTACTTCGTGGACGAAAGATGGAATCGAGAGACTTACGACGAGGTCCTGTTTTTCGTCGACGAATTGATTAAGTCAGACAGAAGCCTTCTGGATGTCGTGCAGAGCGACTGGAGTTACCTCAGGACGTCCGCCCTCAATGCCAAACAGCATGGTTACATCCGCATCGAACCGGAGTCCGTTGAGAATCTGTATGCGGACATTCTTTCAGGCAGACGAAGCCAGAGTGACAACAAACGCCTCAGGTATGATCCACCAGTCCTCGTCAAAGCGAAGCACGACAGGGAAGGCGGCATCATTACGAGCGCGGCCATCATGCGTCTCACTGCCTCGAAGAGCCGTACCAGTCCGATCCGACGTGGTGTTTGGATCCTGAACACGGTCATAGGCAAGACTCTGGATCCACCGCCAAATGTCCCCTCGCTTGAAGAGGCACGGGAAGCACTAACTCTCAAAGAGAATCCTTCCGTTGCCGAAGTCATTAAGCAGCACGTTTCAAGACCGGAATGCGTCTCCTGCCACAAAGAAATTGACCCATTGGGACTGGGACTTGAAAACTTTGCGCCAACAGGCGTATGGCGAACGCATTACCCCGACAAGGCTCCGATTGTGTCCGCCGGAAAAATGCCGAATGGGAAATCATTCAACACACCACTGGAGATGAAGTTACTGCTCCTGGAGACATATAAAGACGACATTGCAACCAGCTTTGTAAAACAAATGCTCGCTTACGCTTTGGGCCGAAAAATCGAGCCGTTTGACAGAGTGTCAGTGGATTCAATCGTGAAGAAAGTGAAAGAAGACGGATACAAGCTAAACACAGCCATCGAGCAAATCGTATTATCGCAGCAATTCAGATTCCGACAGGACCAATGACGCGGCTGTCCGTGGCTCATTTTTCGCGGTTCTGTTCGTCTCTGCGAGTCGAAGGAACTCGCATGGCATGCGCAAAAGTGTCCGAGCACAGTGAGTAACATGAAACGTCTGGAATGAACTTCAAAGTACTGACCTCTCTGACTGTCATCCTGTTTGCGGCGTGCAGCACTGACACGAATCTGCCCCTCCCCTCATTCGAACAGGCCGAAGCCCAAGGCTTCGTGGCCGACAACTGGAAGACGCTTGGGGGCACCAAGATTGAACGCATAACGTACAGAGGCTAGACGGGCACGGTATCAGTGCGTTTCTCTGACGACAGCCCTGAGAAAGCATGGATGCAAAAAATTCACAGGATTCCGGCGAGGCCCGATGACAATTACAGAGCCGCGGCTTGGCTGCACACTTTCGACTCCAGTCGGCCGGGTGTCTACCTGAACTTCTATGATCTTTACGCCCGTCGCATTGAGTATCGCTACGAACGTCCAATCGGATCCGTCCTGGCCCTTCGTCAATCAGCGGTTCGTTGCTTACCATTCACGTCGACCGTAGCGTTAAAATACTCCGCCAACAATGAAGTTCAATGGCTGCGGTGGCCCATGACTGGTGGACACCTGAAGGATTGCAAAGAATCCTTTCAGGAGACCGTTATGTCAGAGAATTCAAAGCGACCACGTCGTTCATTCAGTGCTGAATTTAAGCAGGATGCAGTCGATCTTGTCGTCAGGCAGGGGAACTCGTTCAAGGCGGCAAGTGGACGCTGTTGGTGTTGCAGCGAAGAGTCTCAGGGATTGGCACGTGAAGTTGGTTCCCGAGCCTGAACCGTGTGGTGACGCCGCCTCGGCCGCTGCGATGCAGGATGAGTCAAGCGTCTCAGAAAGCGTCTGCAGCGAGCTGAAATGGAACGTGAAATTCTATAAAGACCACAGCGTATTTCGCGAGGGAGTTCCTGGTTGTGTTTACGACGCAGGAGATACGCATGGATCAAAAGGGCATCGTGACTCGTTTTCGGTGACGTCGATGCGTCGGACTCTTGATGTCAGCGCGAGCGGCTATTCCCGATGGTTGAAAGTTGAGCCCAGCCTGAGGGCACAACGATCGGCTCAAATTCGGACATCGATCAAGCAGGTGTACGACGAGTCCAAAGGACTCTATCGCAGTTACAAGATTGCTGATCGACTCAGGGATGATGAATCTCTGGAAGCAGCTTGCCGCAACACGGTCGCCACGGCGATGCGGGAAATAGGTCTGAAAAGCAAGGTTTCAAAGAAGTTCTCGCCGACAACCACGGTTTCTTATTCAACAGAGACCGCTGCGCCAAACGTTCCCAACCAGTCCTTCAAGGCAAACGCTCCGAACAGAAAGTGGGTGACCGACATCACGTACCTGCCGTCGGACGTGGGTTGGGTTTATCTGGCTGCTGTCCTGGACCTGTTCAGCCGCAAAGTCGTAGGCTGGGCGATCTCTAATACCCTCGCCACTCCGCTGGTCAGTTCGGCTCTTCGTAACGCTGTTGAATCGCGGAAGCCTGACACGAAGGACCTGCTTCATCACTGCGATCGAGGCTCGCAATACACCAGCGATGACTACCAGCAGACTCTGAGAACTCTCAACATGACTTCCTCAATGAGCCGCACTGGCTGCTGCTACGACAACGCCATCATGGAACGTTTCTTCTGGTCACTCAAGCACGAGTGGACGAAGTCCGAAACCTCCGACGACATCACTCAAGCAAGACTCAACGTCTTCCAGTACATCGAAACGTTCTACGATTCAAAGAAAATTCATCAGACCCTCGGATACCGAACACCTGACGAATTCGAAGAACAACACGAATCAAAACTAGTGCTTCGTCATACTTTGATTTGCGGGTAGAGGGATTTGAGCTTGGTGCGTGCGTTGTCGATTGTGAATTGCCAATCGACACCTCGCTGCCTGTCGTTGCTGGCAGCGGACCAGGCATTCGTTTCTGTTCGAAGTTCGTCGATATCTACGATGCGGCGATCCTTCAGGCACTGACGCGTCATGGAGCTGAGTTCGTTCTCTGAGCCCTGTTCATGATTAAGGGGCAGCCAACTGCCGTGCTTTGGAGTGAAGCGAAAATCCAGGCGACGGACGAGCTCGCGAGCTTTGTCGGCGGGAAAGGCTTCGTAGAAAGCTCCCATGGTGTGCGTATTCAGATTGTCGCAGACCAGAATCACTTTTTGTGCATTCGCGTATCGCGTGCGGAGAAGTTCTTCCATCTCAACAGCCCAATCGACCTTGGTGCGTTGCTTGCGAACATGCACCGTGCGCCAGCCGGAAAGTGGTTCGGTGAACATGAAAATGCTGGCGGTTGCGTTCGTATTCGTAGTCAACACGGCGTGGATGCTGTCTACTGGCAGCGATCGGGACGCGAGTTTCCTTAAGCAATTGCACCGGTTGCTCGTCCATACAGAGCACTGGAAAGTCTGCATCGTAAGGCAGGGCGTACGTGTCCAGCACGTTTTCCATACAAGCAACGAACTCGCTGTTCGCTTCCGGTGGAATGACCCAGTACTGAATTTTCCGTCGCGTCATGCCGTTTTTTTCAGCGTCTGGCGAACGGTCTCGTGACTCACCGATTCGACGATGCTCAGTTCCACGACTTTCTCGGCGAGCAAACGCAGAGTCCAGTTGGCAAAACCTTTGGGCGGGTTTACCCAGACGCAGAGCAATCACTTTCGCTTCCTGCTCACCATCAAAGAGCTTCTCGTGTGGCGGCGTTTCGCGTGGCTTTCCATTCAAAGCAATTTCGAAACCTTCCGTCACCGGCCGCTGCCGAATGTTCTCTACCGTATTAATTCGACAACCAAAGGCCTCCGCGATTCTGCGGTCCGTCCAGCACGGACCATCAGCATCGGCTTTCAAGAGCACTTGTGCCCGCCGCACTTTCTGCGATGACCCGCTCAACTTCTTCACCACGCTCAGAAGCGTTTCCCGTTCGTTATCTGCCAAACGAACCACATATTTCTTCTGCATAGCAACCCTCCATGGTTGCCAGACTTGTCTCAAAATCAACAGTACCGGGGAACCCCAATTCCAAAGACTGACGAAGCACTAGCTGTCTAAAAACTATATCAGGTGTCCATTACAGGTGGACCAATGGGCGTGGACTTTGTTGCCGCCATCAATTTCGCTGTATCCAGTTGCACGGCCATTGAGCCAGTCAATCACGGCCTTCGGGGCGAGTGACTCGTTGTCACCCCCGATGGTGGGGCAACCCTGTGACAGTCCCGTCCCCGGAGACGACGAGTGCACGACGACATAACCATGATGCACCCATTCTTTGACCAGCGCAGTCGAAATAATCGTACGCTCTCCCTTTCGTTCGATCGGTACTGGCTTGCGTGCCTTGGGACGCTCCCCCAGTTCGTGTCGCACATCCCAGAAATAGTCCCTGGACTTTGACGGGCTTCCACCGAAGTACGGACTTGAAATGTAGATCACGGGGAGTTTGAGACCGGCAGTTTCAGTCTGGCTTGGCCGAGTCACACCGACATGCATTCGGTCCGGCTTGCCATCGCCATCGGAATCGAATTCCGTCTCAACCCACAAGTCATGACGGATCCATGATTCTGGGTCCTTGAACTCGGGAATGACCTGCGTCTTACCATCCTTGATAACTGGGACGACCGGTTCGCTGCCCTCTAACGATTCGCCAGTCGTGACTCCCAGAAAGAGAATCGCGATCAGGCATACTGAGTGGTTCGGTCGTGTGATCATGTTCTGGTCTCGTCGGGTGATTTGCTTTTTCATGGCATCTTCTTCTTCGCAAATGTGCTCAGGAATCGGAGTGGCTCTGAGGAGAGAAGTTCACTCGTCAAAGGGAGCACGTTCCTGTAACGGTATCTCGCGATCGAGAGTGAGGGCCCGGACGAACTGCGGTGGAGGGGAGCCGTATGACAGTACGCGGTCGTGGTACGTCTTCAGGTCGAAGCGATCACCCCACGCTTCCTCAGCGGCTTTACGCATCTCGACCTGTTCCAAGTACCCGACGAAGTAAGTCGAAAGCTGCGCTGACGTCAGTTGGGCTCGCTTCCATTTGCCGGCGGCTTCGCGTTCTTCCTGGAACGCGTCTTCGACCATCATCTGCATGGCGTCGTAGCGTGAGACGCCGTCCACATGAACGGCCTGATCGAGCAGGGCGTTCGTGACGTCTCGCAGATACCACTTCAGGGTGACCAGTTTCAGCAGCGGATCGTCGTCTCGAAAACCTTCTTCACACATCATCCACTCGGTGTACACCGCCCACCCTTCAACAAAGACGCCAGACTGGAAGAGATGACGCAGTTTCCCGGAGTAGCGATTCGCGTGTGCAATCTGCAGGAAGTGACCGGGTAATGCTTCGTGAATGGTCAGCACATCCAGAGATCGGGTGTTGTATTCACGCAGGAAGGATTCGGTCTGCTTCTCCGACCACTTCGCCGGGATTGGCGAAACGGCGTAGAAAGTTTTCTGGCCGACTTCCAGCGGACCGGGAGAATCGCAGTAAGCCAGCGACACGCCCTGTCGAAATTCCGGCATGATGATGATCTCAAGTGGATCAGGCATGACGGTGATCAGGTCCTTTTTACGAATGAACTCTGTCGCGCTGGCGGCCGATTGTTTTGCGGTTTCGACGACCTTGTCAGCAGCCGGACGATCGGCATATGCCTTTTCCAGACCAAATCGAATGATGGCGCGGCGGTACTCGTCCGTTGGCTCGTCAGGGAAACGTGTCAGTGGATACTGGTTGCGATAGATCTCCTTTGCGATGTCGTACATTTGAGCGTGTAGTTCGCGGACACGCCGTTCCCCGAGGTCTCGAATCTGTTGCCGAGTCAGCGGCGAATGCAGTGTGAATGACAGCTTGCGATCGAACTGCTCGCGCCCGATCCGGAAGTTTCCCCTGGCGTTGGGCAGCAACTCTGATTCCAGCCACTCCTGGTGCTCGCCGACGGCCTTCTCCGCGACACGAATGGCGTCATTCAACTGCTTGCGATCTGCTTCGGGCAGGCTGCTCATCCGTGGCCGGACCATGTTGTCCAGAATGCTGAGTACGCCTCGGTTCTGAGCCACTGCGGTTTCGGCATGAACCGCGGGAACTCGCCCCGGTTCCAGAGCCTCTCGCACCTGCTTCAGAAAACGTGGGAACTGTTGCAGGCGGCTGACGGCGTTGTTGAGTCGTTGCTGTTCTGGTTCGAAATCCCGGGCCATCAAGCCGTACAGCGAGTCTCCGGCGATTCCGGTATAGATCAACGGATTCCAGGCCCACTCACGCAGCTCGGTCAGACGCCACAGTTGCGCGTCAAGCGAATGCTTCAGCAGTGCGTAGTCCACCTGGTGGCGACGCGACAGTTCGCTCGGCTGAATGCTTTCCACACGCGTCAGTAGACCACGGACCCAGGCCGCATTCCTGTCGCGAGCTTCAGCACTGATCTCATCAAGCTGATCATCGAACCGATGGTCACCAAGATCAGTCGCCCGAACGGGGGAGAACTCAGCAAACTGCTCGATGTACTGCTCACCGAGTTTCTCGAATGCAGCATCCATTGTCTTTATGTCGTCTGCCGACGTTGCCTGTACGAGGAACGTCAGTCCCAACATGGCGAGCACGGTCGCTTTCATAGTCACTCCCAGGTGAGTTCTTCGCTGAGTTTATTGAGGTTGCTGCAACCGTCGTTGGTAACAACCACCATGTCTTCGACTCGGACGCCACCCATGTCGCGGCGATACAGGCCGGGCTCAATCGTGAGAGCGTCGCCGGCAAGTAACTCCGGCCCCTTCATGTCCAGCAGCGGTGGTTCGTGAACATCAAGACCGATTCCATGTCCGCTGCCATGCGTCATCGCACAGTATGAATCGGGATCGTCGTTACCTGGCAGACCTGTGTTGAATCCATCAGCCTTGATGACGGCGATCGTGGCGCGATGCACGTCCTCACCGGTGACTCCCGGAGCAACGGCCTTCTCACCAGCCGCTTTTGCATTGCGCACCGTTTGGTGCATCGCCTTGATCTCATCCGGAATGTCGCCGTGAACGACGGTCCGAGTGCAATCGCCCCAGTAAAGAGTGCTTCGATTGCGAGGGAAGATATCGACAATCACGGGCAGTCCGGTCAGCAGTTCGCCGGAACCAACATCGTGGCAGTCTGCACCGGTTGGCCCGCCAGCCACGATTGACCTGGGATTGCTAAAACCCTGATCCATCAGGAAGTGATCGATCGCCGTGCGGACACGCTCCGAGGTCAACGGTTCATTGTCTCGATAAAGGACGCCGCCCGATCTGGCTTCGGCGGTACCGACCAGGTTACAGGCGTATTGCATGGCCTGCTCGGTCACACCCTGTGCTTCCCGAAGATGGTCAATCTCTTCTTCGCTCTTCTGGCGACGATCGGCCACCCACAGTTCAGTGTCACATCTGACTGAAATTCCGGCTCTTGTGAGAAACTCAGCGAAGATCAACGGCAGGCTTCGATCGGCTACGACTTCCGTCACCCCCGACCGTCTCAGACACTCGGCCGCTGCCTGAGCCGTCGCCGTTTCACGATCTCCGGATAGGCCGCCCTCCGGAGTGAAGTCGGCCGGGCAACCGACCTCGTCAACTTTTGCAGTCTGGCGGGCTCGCTGCATTTCGATGTCACGTAGCAGAAGCACGGATCGCAATCCACTGGAGTCAGGAATCTCAAGCAGGCAGACCGGGTCTCCGACCATGAATCGAATGCGCCAGAGCAACGTGTTGTTCATCGCCGGCACACCGGCGCAGATCTTTGCAACGTGTGAATCAGTCATTCGGAAGTTCCTTCGGCTTTAGTGGTTCATCTGTGGTTACGAGATCTGACGGGCGGGTCATCAGGCTCACGATGATAAGCATCGCCACTGACAGCGTGATCGCTGGCAGAACAGCGTCAAGTTCGGCAAGGCTCGGTGGAAGGCTGTCACGCACCGCTCCGATTTCGTTCCAGGCAAGTGTGACGAAAGCGCCGCAACAAATCGACGCAATGGCACCCTGCCGCGTTGCTCGTTTCCACAGCAACGCAGCGACGAGCGATGGAGTAATACAGGCCCCGTAGATTGTGAAGGCGTAAAGCGCTTTCTGAAAGAAGCCTGTCGATTCTGAGAACAGATGCGTGATCGTGTAGGCAGTAAGTCCGAATACGACGACCAGCAGCCGACTGACCCGGATTAGATGCTTCTGCGACGCATCGGGCTTGATGTACGGCAGATAAAGATCGTTCACGATACTGGTCGCCGGCACGTGTAGAAACGAGTTCGCAGTGGAAATGATGATGGCAACAACCGTCACCATGAACAGGCAACCGAGAGGCAAAGCGAGGTAATGTCGAGCGGCGTAGATCAGGATGTACTTACCGTTCTCCGGATCCGAAGTCATGCTGCTGGCGATCCAGGCACACGCAATGATCAGGAGTTCGACGGCAAAGGCGATGAAGATCATCATTGTGACTGCCGTGCGGGCTCCCTTTCCGCTGCGACTCGCAAAGATGCGCTGATACTGGTTGGCGTCTCCCAGAACGAGCAGAAATACCGGCAGGATGTAGTTCACCAGTTGGACCGGTGAGTAGACGCCCCAGAGACTCATGTGCGAAGCACGACCGTCGGCAATGAAGGCCGTTTCTATACCTGCCCATCCGCCGGCCTTGAACCAGTAGATCGGAAACGCGATCACCAGGGTCAACATGATGACGCTGCCTGTGACGAGATCCATCCACGCGAGACTCATCAGACCGGCGAGCGCTGCATAAGTGATGATGCAGGCTGCCGCGATCATGGTGGCGTGACGTGCCGTCAGGAGTGACTTTCCCACGACAACCTCAAGCACGGCGCCGCCCGCGTTGAATTGATAGCTCACGATCACCATGTATGCGATCACCAGAGATATCATCGCAAGGCCGCGAGCAGAAACATCACACAGGACAGCATTGAAACTCGGATCATGATCACTCTTCATGCCTGGGGGACGACTACTGACGTGATGGCGAACGAGGGAACCAATCAATCTATTCGTGTACCAGGAACGCTTTGGCTTTCGAAGCATCTCTGTCGTTCCAGCCATAAAAGAGGAGCATGCCTGCTACCTCCGATCCGTCTGAGCGCACCACCGGTTGGACGTTGTTAAACCGCCAGCCGCTGTATTGGTCTTCGGTTGGCGAAAGTATTCGACGTCTTTTCCAGGATGTTCCCCGATCGTGCGATGTCCATTCTTCGATGCGGCCGCCACCATGCCGGTCCATGTATCCGCCTTCCAGATATTCTTCGCCAGCGACGACGTAGGCGCGGATCGTGTTGCCGTCATGACGCAAATGACAGCTGTTCCATTGATGGCTGGATGAGCAGATCGGTGCCTGGACCCATCGATCGTTCTCACGTCGAACGTAGTAATAGCGATGTGACTTGACGTCCTCTTCAGACAGGACGTGCAGGAATGCGGGCTCCTCGTTTTTGTTCAAAGAAACTGCCGGCGGCATTCCGGCACCACGCCATTCGGTATCCCAGATTTGACAGTTCGCCTTCGAATAGTCGATATCGATCGGCGTTCGCAGGAACTTGCCGTCTGCGTTGCGAACTTCGTGCGTCCGCAGATCGATCTTCACGTAGGACAGATTGTACTTCCATTCGTTGGACACCTCTTGATCGTAACGCGGATTGTAGAACCGCTCGGAGGTGGGCGAGTGTTTGTTGTCGTCGTAGTCCGTAAACACGACGTGTAGAAATCGACCATCTTTACTCGGGAGTTTGGTTTGATACGAAGACCAATCGACTCGCCCTTTCAAATCCAGATCGGTGACGTCCTGCTCAGGACCGGACCATGTGATCCCGTTGTCCTCGCTGATGCGGTAGGTCCATGAACTGGTATGACCGTCAGTGCGGTAGTAGATCAGTTCGCGGTCCCCGCTGATTCGAAATACCGACGGGTACGATAGTCGAGGTGCAATCTGAGGAGCTTTCTGCCAGGCGATCTTGCCCCTTCCTCGCTCGGCTGGCTGTTCCGAAATAAGGTGCGTTCTTGGTGTTTTGTGGCAGCCGTGGAGAACGTGCAGGTAGTCGTCTTCGTCGGCCCAGATGATCGGACTGAAATGGTGATCCGTTGCTCTCGGTCCCAGTCGCTCGGGCGTGGAAAAAGTGCGGTTCTGCGGATCGTAAGTAATCAACATCGGACGAGCGCTGCCCTTGCCACTCCCGCTCGGCTTAGCGTCGCCGTTGTAAACGATGTATAGCCGGTCGTTCAGACACACCGACTGCGGACGCTGCCGGGCGTCGTAGAGCATCTTGAATTTTCCGGCTTCGCCGAACGGCAGGGCAATTCCAGTCGCATGCTCGTCCTCTGCAGACAGAGGCGTGATGGACACCGTGGCGAGGATCACATAAACGAGAAGCGGGCGTCTCGCGCTGACGATGGACGATGCTGGCCGCTGGGAACTGAGATATTTTGCCGCTGTCATTGCTGATTAACCCTGACGTTCGCGTTTCGTTCTTCAGTTGAGAATGCCTCAGTGTCGTGCGTCGAGATTTTCAGTCAACGGAGATCGGTACGGACTCCTTGGAGAGACCTGTTTTTTTTTACGGCGCTGGCCGCAGCGTCGATCTGACGGTCCGGCTTCCAAACCTCATTGATATCTCATTTAAGATACAATCTTATGCCGCGCGGTTCTGGGTTTTCGCGCTGCGTGAATTAACGCTGACGTGCCTTCGAGCAAGTCGGACTCGTCAAACTGTTGCCTCTTTAATCACCGTTGAGGAGCGTCATCGTGCGTCAATCTATTGCGACTTTCGCATTATTCGTGTTCTGTCTGGTGGGCACCGCGTTCTCGTTTGAAACGCCTCGGGTGATTGCGCATCGAGGCCTGCTCAGCCACGCACCAGAAAATACATTGGCAAACTTCCGTAGCTGTCTCTGGTTGAGAATTGGTTTTGAAGTTGACGTGCAGCGGACAAAGGACGGTTCTTTGGTCTGCATCCACGATGACACCCTCAACCGCACGACAAACGGACGTGGCCGCGTTGCCGAACAGTCACTACAGCAACTCAAACGGCTTGACGCTGGCAGTTGGTTCGGTAGTGACTTCAAGGACGAACGCATTCCGACGTTCGCCGAGGTGGCTCAGTTGATCAATTCGAATGGTCACTCATCAACTCTCATCGCCGTCGACCTGAAGGCACCCGGAATTGAAGCGGATGTTATTGCTGCAGCCAAACAAGCACGTGTGCTGGATCGGCTACTCTTCATCGGATCGGCAATTCGCGACAAAGCGGTGCGAAAGAGCCTTCGGAACGCTGACTCATCGGCTCACGTCGCCTGCCTGGCCAATGATCCCACACAGTTGGACTCGGCTGTCGATGATGAGAATTCTGACTGGGTCTACTTTCGGTACCTGCCATCACGCATGGAAACCGAGAAGGTCAGGTCAGCCGGAAAGCGATCATTCATCGCCGGCCCGACGGTTGCCGGTCTGGAACCTGTCAACTGGCGACGAGCGAACAATTCTCAACTGGATGCCGTTCTGACGGACTATCCGCTCGAACTGAGTTCGCTTCATCGCGAAGTTCAGCAAAACGCGAGCCAGTATGCCACAAGTTCAAAGGTCGACCATGTCACGAAACCGTTGACGGATGCTGACCCGGAGACTGTCGAAATTCATGGAACGAGACTGCAGGACGCAGTGTCACTCATCAGGCGTTCGGTCGATAACGACGAACTGCGAGGTGTCGTTTTACTTGTCGCTCGCCGCGGCAAGATTGTGCTGCACGAAGCGATTGGATTCCGAGACGGCAAACGAACAGTTCCCATGAAGAAGGACTCCCTGTTTCGCATGGCGTCGAACAGTAAAGCTGTTACCGCCGCGGGAATCCTCGCTCTCGTGCAGGATGGCCTCGTGGCTCTGGATGATCCCGTGAGTCGATACATTCCGTCGTTCGGTAGCGAACAGTCAAAGCAGATTACGATCCGGCATTTGCTGACGCATACCAGTGGCCTGCGGATTCCTTCACTGTTTCTCGATCCGCTGCTTAGTCGTGAGGATTCAACAGAGTCGCAATTGATTCCGGAAGTCGCTCGCTTCGGACCAATCGGTGCAAAGGAACTGCCGAGCAGTTCATACTCTTACAACAACGCAGGCTACAATACGCTGGCCGGAATCATTGAGGCCGTGACAGGTTCGTATGAAGAGCATCTTCGCAGCACGTTTTACGAACCATTGGGAATGCACGACAGTTGCAACCATGAGTCCGTTGCCGATCACGATCGAATGAGTGGAGTGTTCCGGCAGGCCGATGACGGGACTTGGGAGACTCGCTGGAAACCCGGCGACGCTCCCGACTGGCCATTCCCACGCGGTTCCGGAGGGATGGTCAGCTCAGCAGAAGACTACGCGACGTTCTGCTACATGATGTTAAATCGCGGTGTATTCGGTGGCCGACGAATACTTGATGAAGGGTTGGTCCTTCAGGCCACGAACCCCCAGGTCAAACAGATTCCGGCTGCAGTCAGATACGGTCTGGGATGGACTGTCAGAGAGGACAACGGCACGTTTTCGCACTCGGGATCAGACGGCACGATGGTTTGGGTCGATCCGAAACGCGAGCTGATCGGAATGGTTCTGACGCAGACTCAAACAAAGTTGTCGCCTCGCAACGCATTTCGGGACCTTGTGACTCAAGCGTGTTTCGATTCGCCAGAGTCGAACCCATCCGACCCGCTGACGCAGTCGGAAGGGTTCTATAAAGACATCTTCATGAGCAGTGGCGTCAATCTCAGCAGCCGAAAAGTATTGCACGCGGCCGAATCGACCGAACTGACATACGAGTATTACGCCGGTCGACATGTGACTCGACAAAACCAGATCATTGCCGGAACGGACGACGACACCAACGGAGCACTGCTCTATCCCGATGGTCAGCCGCGATTCCGAATGCTCTATGTCAACGGCGGCGGAGCAACGTCGCACGGAAAATCTTTGACGAAAACCGGACGCAACAACCTGCGTCGATTTTATGAACGAGGCGGCAGCTACTGTGGATCCTGCGCAGGCTCATTCCTGAGTGGACGCAATGTCGATACGAAGACCGAACGCCGACTCGGCTATCTTCACATTTTTCCGCACAACACTCTCAACACAGGCCTGAAGAAAGCACGCGTCGGTCACTTTATCCCGGGGGAATCCCCGTTGCTCAAATACCGACAGTTCGGTGAGGACCGACACGTGCCAGACATCTACCACAACAACGGCAACTGGCTGTCCCTGACAGATGGTCCACATTTGCAGGACATCACGGTCCTTGCCACGTACGACAATCCGGATCACAAGACTCACGGGGGAGCAGCGATCTGGGCGTACCGCAACAACGAGGAAACCGGTCGCATTGTCAACATCGGGTGTCACCCCGAGGGTGCTGACGAAGGAGCGCGTCTGGCGTTAACAGAAGCCTGCTTTCTTTACGCACTTGACGGAACGGGAGCGGTGAAGATCAAGGGCGATTTGTCCAACGGCACAGTTCGTGTTATGGACAAAGCGACTACCGACAACGCACCGAAACTGACTCGGATCGGTGATCGACAACTGCATCACTTTCGATTCACTGTCGCCCCGGAAACACCAGATGTGACAATCACGCTTCAGCACCAGTCACAGGCAAGTCTCAGCATCCACGTGAATCCCGACTCGCCAGCCTTTCGAAGCAACGCACAGCATTCGGTCCGGGTTAAGGATGGCACGGACGGATTGACAACAACGCTGAAAGCTGGAAAGTGGTATGCCAGTGTCGAGTGCGAGACGGCCGTCAAGTCGGTCATGGATGCCAACTCCGGGTTCTATCGCTACTACGGCAATACTTGGATCCTCAACGGCATCCCCTACTCGATCCGCGTGGAACAGACCAACGCCAAACTTTGACGGACGTTGTGGAACAAGTTGCGGCGTTATCGGGGGCTGAGCGATATCTTGAAGAGGCTTGCGACATCCTCGACTATTGGTTTCTGTTCCGTTTCTGCTCGTTCATACCAACCGGCAAAATACGTCTCCAGTGACGAGTTTTCAGACGGACTACCCAGGTTCAGTGACCGGACAACTCGCCATGCCTGTGGGTGCCGCTCGAAGATTTTCAGCATCCTCACAGCAACGACGAGATTCAATTCTCGATTCGTTGCGGTCGAGTCAAGAGTGTCTTTGTTTTGCTCGTACCACTCCTGCAAATCGCCCGGCGAGACGACAGGTGCTCCTGCAATTCGATCATCGGCGTATTGAGTGAGAGAGGCCGCGTAGGACTTCCAGTTCGGGTACGGAGCCTTCGATTTCCAGGATTCGCCCATTGCCCGGAGGGAGTACAGCGACGCACACTCGCAGATTGCTTCTTCAAGCCACATTTGCTTGTTGGGAACATCTCTGTAGTTGGCGAGGATGTGGCACATCTCATGCGAAAACTGAAACGCGAATCTCGCCCACAATCTCCCTTTCACGTTGAGCAGGACTTTGTACGTGTCAGCCTCACCACGGTCGAACGCGACAAGCGGGCCTTTGGAGTCGCTAACAACTCTGATAGGGCGCAATCGAGGTTTGCCAGCTGAAGACCATAGAGGAAGTGCCGCCGAATTCAGTACGTTCAAAATGTCAGGCTTCTGTGCACTTCCCCAATCCTCAGAAGCAAGAGAGATCGCCAACTTTACAGTTGCCTCGGTGGTAGCGGCAGGAGAGTTCGCGGCAAATCGCAGCGTCTCTCGGACATGGTGAGCGTGCAGAACGACCCCAAGACGAAACGGGTGCTTCACCACGCGACTTTCGTAAACAGACTCGATTCGCTCATCGTGATTTTGCTGACCGACGACGACACCAACGACAAGTGGTTTTCCGTCTTTCCCTGGAATGAATACAGGGCCGCCACTATCACCAGAGAACGTGGTGAAATCTGCCAGAAATGTCGGGTATGACTTTGGCGATAACAGCGGTGGGCTGGCGAAAATCCCCTGCCTTGCGATGGGGTGACCGGCACGGCTGGACTCGAATCGTTCGGGGTAGGTAAACACGAACAAGCGGTCGCAGATGCCCACTCCCTCTGCTGCGAGTCTTCCAGCGTCAGCAAGTCGGTCAATCGCGAGTGCAGCGACGGGTACGGGAAGCGAGTCATCGATTTTTAAAACTGCGACGTCGTGCTTCTCGTGGCGACGCCACATTGTTTTGGAGTCCTTTCGAATTGCGATTTCGCGGTCAACTCGCTGGTAGCTGCCATTGTCACTCTGGCGACGCAGAACAACGATTGCGGTCTCGCCTTTCATTCGCTCCAGAGTGTGGGCAGTCGTCACAAGATACAGAGAAGCGTCTGGTTTACTGTTTCGGACGAAGAAGCACGTGGAAGTTGATGCCGGGTTGAAAAGCTTGAAAGTCGCATTCATCACGGTGCCGGCGAATTGTGCAGCGAAGACATTCTGAGGAATGGCCATCGCAAGAATGGCGTACATTGCCAAGAATTTCATGTCAGACCGGTATTTCGTTCGTGGGTAAAACCAGTACGAACTATCAGATGATCGCACTGCCCCTGACGTCGCGTTGCAATCCGATCAGTAGTCCCTCTGCTACCAATTGGTCAAGTGTCGCGATCAACATCTGAAGTCCACTCGACATGGCCGACATACGGTTCGAATAGAGTGTTTCACGAAGCGTTTTCCCTTTCGAACCAATCATGGACATCCGTAGGATGGAAGGTCTTATCTCATTGCAGTTTAGAGACTCCTACCTGATAGCGTCAGGCTCACGAACATGCGTACTGCTCTTACGGTCACGTTTACAATCCTGTTTTTCACTTGCGTCGCAAATGCAGACCTCAAGGTTCAATTCGCTACACAGCCAAACCTTTCTCCAGACGGCCAGTCGCTGCTTTATGTGGAGCGGGGTGATATTTGGCGAGTGTCGAGTAAAGGTGGTCTCGCTATCCGGTTGACGTCGCATCACGCCAGCGACTCACAGCCGATGTACTCTCCCGACGGCAAACAGATTGCGTTTATCAGCGATCGTACGGGCAGCAGCCAGGTTCACGTGATGAGCCGCACTGGAGGCGAACCGAAGCAGCTCACTCTCCACACGGAGGGATACTCGCTTCAGGATTGGTATCCCGACGGCAGACATCTGCTCGTGCTCGGAACTCGGGATCATCACTGGCGCTCCGCATCTCGGCTGATGAAGATTAGCTCCACCGAGCGCTCGGCTGAAAATCTGTTGTTTGACGGATACGGCTCAGAAGGCAAAGTCAGTCCCGATGGAAAACGAATTCTGTTTGTTCGGGAGGGAGAGCGTTGGTGGCGCAAGGGATATGTCGGATCTCGCTCAGCGCAAATCTGGATGTTTGAATCGTCGACAGAAAAATTCACAAAGCTTGCCGACAGCGCAGCCGGACATCGCTCCCCAGAGTGGGGGCCTGACGGAAAAACCTTCTATTACTGCAGCTCTGAAGAAGCTCCGAATGGAGCACGGAATCTGTGGCGGTTTGATGTCGCGTCGAAGGAGGCAACTCGTATTACCGAATTCGAAGACGACCTGGTCATATCTCCAACGATTTCACGAGACGGTCAAACCATCGTGTTTTCTCATCAGTTTGATCTGTATCGCTACGACAAAGACGACAAAGCTCATCCTCAGCCGATCGACATTCGTATTCGCACAGACGACGTTCCATCGGACGTCCATCGACGAACACTCAACAAAGCCACCGACGCTGCATTCAGTTTGGACGGCCTGGAGATCGCCATGATTTCTGGCGGCGATCTGTGGGTAATGGAAACTGAATTGAAGGAGCCAGTCCGAATCACTGACTCGCCACAGTTTGAATCGGATCCTGTCTTCATCAATGACGGTGATGCCATTTTGTATGTCGGATGGAAAAACAACGAACCCGACATCTGGAAAGTCGAACGCGCCGACGTTTCGAAGTACTGGTGGCAAAGCTCGGATTTCAAACGAACTCAAATTACGAATGACTCCGAAATTGAATCGGATCTTCGTCTCAGTCCTAACGGCAAGGATGTGGCCTACATACGTGGTCGTGGCGATCTATGGATTCAAAACCTGGAGTCCGGCCAGACCACGCTGTTGGTCGATTCGTTCAGCGCGCCAAGCTTCGACTTTTCGCCAGATGGCAAATGGATCGTCTATTCACAGACTGACGATGACTTCAACAACGACATCTGGATCGCCCCAGTCGATAAGTCTTCCGATCCAGTCAACGTGTCGCGACATCCCGACGACGAATACGGTCCGAAATGGTCAACTGATGGGAAGATGATTGCCTTCAGCGGTCGTCGTACTGCCGACGAAGTTGATATCCACTATCTCTATCTGACAGACGAGGACGACGACACCGGTTCGCGAGACCGCAGTCTCAAGAAATCGCTCGACGCATTTGAAAAGTCTCGAAAGAAGCAGTCTCAGCCGACTTCGAAAACGGAACCGACAGTTAAGAAAACGGAGGAAGAGCCGAAAGATCGTTCACGGCCGGACAAGAGCCAGACTGCATCTAATAAAACCGAAAAGCCGGAATCGGGCAAGACCGAATCTGAAGTTGCAGCCCAAAAGAAGCTGCCGAAAGTCCGGATTGACTTCGACAACATCCACCGTCGCCTGAGGACAATTTCGGTGCCCAACGGATCCGAACGAGTGTTGGGCTGGGCACCTGACGGAAAGAAACTCATCTTCACCGGAAGAGTGAAGACTGAATCCGGGACGTACTCGGTCACGTTTCCGAGTGATCTCACTCCGAAGAAAATTACTGCAAGTACCGGAACACTGAAGGGCTGGTTGAAAGGTCCGGACCGGC
This sequence comes from uncultured Planctomycetaceae bacterium, assembly GCA_943787265.1. Lineage (GTDB taxonomy): Bacteria > Planctomycetota > Planctomycetia > Planctomycetales > Planctomycetaceae > JABMPE01. The sequence goes on from CALSLT010000046.1 coordinate 24,188, forward strand.
TCTTGTGGCTGGTTTCTGGAGTTCCTGCCGCTCAGCCAATCTCCGGTTCTGCAAAGACGTACCCATTTTCGGCATATCAGGAGCTAAGCAAATCCGCACGTTACCGAGCCGGATTCGAAACGGCTTGGCGCATCATGCGAGATGCCTGGTACGACGACAATTTTGGCAACCATAACTGGGACCACGTGCGGCGCAAGTATCTGAACGCTGCAGAATCGGCATCAGATTCATCAGCGTTTGCGAAGGTGCTGAGTCTGATGCTTGGCGAGCTAAACGGCTCACATCTTGGTTTCTACCCAGCATCGGATCTTGATCCAATTCTGGATGGTGGCGACGAGTGGCACCCAACGACTGCGCACCTGGGTCTCCGATTTGATCCGAAGTTCATCGGCCCTGGTCTCAAAGTCAGAGATATCATTCCGGACGGTCCGGCAACAGAAAGCGGCAGTGTGATCAGTCCAGGCGAAGTCATTCTCAGCATCGACGGCATATCTGTCGATCCGAAGATTGATCTCACAACCGTTCTCAATGGACGGACAAGTCGAGACGTACTCTTGAAAGTCCGGTCCAAAGGAAAAGAGGGAGACGAGCGGGACGTCGTACTGAGACCGATCAGCTACGCTCGCGCTCGATCGTCGCTGTACAGGAAATGGCAGGACGACAATCGAGCAATGGTTGCTCAGCGAGCCAGTAAAATCGGGTACCTGCACATTCAGGGAATGAACTGGAGCAGCTTCCTCGATTTCGAGCGGGAACTCTACGACGTCGGATACGGAAAGGACGGGCTCATCATCGACGTGCGAGATAACGGAGGCGGTTCGACCACCGACCATTTACTGACTGCACTGACACAACCGGATCACGCTATCACCGTTCCACGAGGCGGAGGTCCTGGGTACCCGCAGAGTCGCAAAGTTTATGCAACCTGGACGAAGCCGATTGTCGTTCTGTGCAACCAGAACAGTTACAGCAACGCAGAAATTTTCAGTCATGCGATCAAGAATCTGAAACGTGGCAAGCTGATTGGCGTCCCAACGGCTGGCGGCGTGATCAGCACTGGAGCCGCTCGAGTAATGGATGTTGGCACAGTTCGACTACCGTTTCGCGGCTGGTTTGTGAAAGACACGGGCGAGGACATGGAGCTGAACGGAGCCATTCCACACGTCATTCTCTGGCCTCGTCCAACAGAAATCCCCAGCGGTAAAGATCGGCAGTTGGCCAAAGCCGTTAAGGTCCTTCGCCAGGAAATCAAAACCTGGAAGGCTCAGAAAACTCCCGAACTCCGCAAGGCGACGGATCGATAATCACTCGGACAATCACCGAGAAGTGGAGGGTATCAAAAGGTGTCTGGTGTCTGCGGTGTCGTAATTTGATGATCGCGATACACTCGTAAAAACGGCATCCATGTCGAGAATCTCAAAAAAGCTGAGTAGCACGAAAGAGCAACTCGACCAGCGATCGCCGAACGTTCAACAAGGAATCCAACGTCGTTGAAACGAGAACGGGACACTGTGAAGTATCGATCTCTAATTTCGCTGGTCATCATTTTTTTCGCGATTGGCAGATACTCGGCTGGCGAAGACAGTCCAGAACCGAACGTCGTACGCCCAACGCTTGAAGAGCTTAAAATAGCCGGAGCTAAAAACTCGAAGTATCTTCGGCAACTGTCGCCTGCTAAAAACACTGAGGTCCCGAAAGCAAACCTCGTCGTATTCAGGAAGACGATTGCCCCCCATTTTGCAGCGGTCATGCGTGCAATGTCATGGCGCCGAAACTGCAGAAGGCAATATTCGGATCGACACATTGGATCCCAACCTGCTTCAGGGCAACGACGTCGACTGGTGGCTTGAAGTTCTGGCAGTACTGAGCAATGACGAGATGCCTCCGCCAGATGAAGTCGAATTGACGGACGGAGATCGCAGCACTGTGGTCGCGTGGCTTTCCCGCGAACTTCAGCTTGCGTCATCGGTGCGGAGGGCAACCGGAGGTCATACGTCCTTTCGACGCATGACTAGCTACGAATACAACTACGCACTGCAGGACATCCTGGGACTGCCGTACGACTTTGCGAAGAACCTGCCACCGGAGCCAGCGTCTGAAGACGGATTTCAGAACAGTTCGGAAATGCTGCACATGTCCGTCGTGCAGTTTGAAACGTATCGTCAACTCGCCCGCAAAGCTCTCACGCGAGCGACCGTACGTGGAGAGCGACCTCCCATTCTTCACTGGGGTGTCACGATGAAGGATGCCGCCAATATCGAGTGGCCAAAGCAGAAGGAGCAACTTGAAACGCTCAAGGAGAAATTCAAAGACGAACCGGAGAAACAGAAGCAGGAAGTGGATCGGCTCACCGCGACCTTCAACAAACCTCACAGCAACACTTACTACCATGATCTGTCGACTGGCCGAACTGCTCGGGCCAACTGGACATACTACGGTGCGAAGTATGCATTCAAGCCGACCGATTCTCGATTGGAAGTGCCCGAGCCGTTGGATCATGTTGCCGTCATCCCTCAGGGGCGAAACCACAACCTGATTGTTGAACTCGGCAACCGTGTTCCCGACGAAGGAATCATGCGAGTCCGGGTGCGAGCATCACGTGTCTCCACACAAGAGACGCGAATCCCGAGCATGCAGCTTGAATTCGGCTGGCGAGCCAGCAACGAAGGACGCGCCGTTCTCCGGGTCAGCACGGAAGACGTCCCCATCAAAGCCGCTCCGGACGCCCCGGACATCTATCAATGGGACGTACCACTCGGCGAGATCTATCCTCGCAACTCAGTGCGAAAGACATCGCCAATGGGCGCAATGCCCAATCCTTCGGAGTACATCCGCCTGGTCAACAGTTCGGCCTCACACGGTGATATTCGGTTGGACTATGTAGAGGTCGCCGCTCCCGTTTATGACCAATGGCCGCCGGAGTCTCACAAACGAATATTTTTCGACAGCGAGAACAGCGATGACGAATCAGTTTATGCGCGAGAAGTGTTGACGGCGTTCATGTCTCGAGTCTGGCGTAGACGCGTTGCCGAAGAAGAGATTGACCAGAAGATCGAACTCTTTCACACGATTCGTAAACTGTGCGACGGTTTCGAAGAAACGATGGTCGAAGTGCTGGCGACGATCCTGTCATCACCAGATTTTCTCTACGTCGCCCAGGACGAGACTGCTGACGGATCGAATGAACCCCCGCCGCACGAAATCAGAAGAGATTTCGACACATGAACAGGCCACACGTCTGGCTCTGTTTTTGTGGTGCAGTGCGCCCGATGCTGAACTGTTGAAGCTTGCAGACAGTGGAGAACTGGGCAACTCGAAGGTTCTGGTGGCCCAGGTCAGGCGCATGCTGGACGATCCCCGCTCCGAGAGGCTTTCAAAACACTTCGTTCGCCAGTGGCTGGACATGCAACTGCTGGACTTCCTCGACATCAAACAGCACGTCCGGGGTTTCGATCCGCTGCTCAAAGAAGCGATGCAGCACGAGCCAATCGCGATGTTCCATGAGGTCCTGCGGCATGACGCCAGCGTGCTGGATTTCATTCATGCCGATTACACGATGGCGAATGAACGGCTTGCGATGCACTACGGTTTGCCTGGCGTCCACGGGAATCATTTTCAGCGTGTCCAACTTAATGCTAGCCAGAACCGCGGGGGACTACTGACACAAGCTGGGCTCCTGGCGATGAATTCAGATGGTGCTGATTCTCATCCGCTCAAACGCGGGATCTGGCTTCTGGAGAGCATCCTTAATGATCCTCCACCTCCACCACCACCAGCCGTGCCTGAAATCGATCTCGCAAATCCTGAGATCGCGAAGATGACGCTGAAAGAACGGATAGAAGATCACCGTAACCACGCCGCCTGCATGTCGTGCCATGCAAAGATTGATCCGTGGGGGATTGCTTTCGAGAATTACGACGCGATTGGTCGCTGGCGTGATCAAGTCAAAGGGAAGCCTGTCGACGCAGCCAGTTTGCTGTTCAACAGCCAGAAACTGGATGGCATGGAAGGACTTAAGCGATTTCTGCTGAAGAATCGTCAGGACCAGTTCGTCCGCGCGATGGTCCACAAGATGACAACATACGCTCTGGGGCGGCCACTGACCTTTGCTGACCACTCAAGTATTGACAGAATAACTGCTGAGGTGCGGCGGCAGGGCGACGGACTGGCGACGATGATACGGCTGGTAGCTACGAGTGAATTGTTTCGGTCAAAATAGAAGTAGAAGCAGTTTGAACTCCGTTCCGGCCGTGCTGGATTCGTTGGTTCCGCCCCAACTTTCAAATCAATGGAAGCAGTAGTGACATGGCTCTCAATCTGAATTCACTTGATCGTCGTCGATTTCTGCGTGGCGCCGGATTGGCCCTGACGCTGCCTTTGTTCGAAACGTTCACAACTCCGTTGGCCAGAGCGTCAGAAGAGACTTCACAACCCCGACGTCTGGCCTGCTTCTATTTTCCCGACGGCGTCCCGATGCCACTCCCAGAAGACCCGGCATACAAGGACTGGGCCTGGTTCCCGCTGGGCAACGGGAAAGAGTTCACATTCACGAAAGTTCTTGAGCCGCTCGCGCCATTGCGGGATGACCTGACGGTGTTTTCCGGATTCTCTCATCCGGCAGTACGCAGCATCCACGGTCATTCGAATGCAGACCAGTTTCTGACCGCAGCCGCAATCGAATACGACGGGCCGTACAAGAATACGATTTCACTGGACCAGTTGTACGCGGCACACGTCGGAGAGCAGACGCGGTTTTCGTCACTGGTGATGTCGACCGATGGAGGCACTGGGACGCCACGCGGTGCTCACACGCTGTCGTTCAGTCGAAACGGCAGAGCGATCCCGGCTGAACACCGGCCGAAACGAGTCTTCGATATGCTGTTCGTAAAGAGCGACGTTTATGCAGCGCGCCGACTCGCGTTAAGTTCAAGCTCGCTGGACAATCTGCTGGCAGACGCTCGACGGATGCGGAAGAGACTCTCTGCACAAGACCAGAAAAGCCTCGACGAATATCTGGATTCTGTACGTGAGGCGGAGATCAAGGTGGAGAAGGCAAAACGCTGGATCACGACGCCACTGCCAACAGTGGACGCCGACCATCTCAATCTCGAACTGTCTCCCGACGAACCTCGTTTCTATGTGCAGACAATGTTTGAGTTGATCTATCTGGCATTCAAGACCGATTCGACTCGAGTAGCCACTTACCAGATTGGTCGAGAAAACGGAGTCGGAAAAAGCGACCATCTGGCCCGAGCCGTCGGATTCAACCTGGCCCACCAGTTGTCACATGAAACGAAGAATCCCGACGGTTGGAAGAACTTCGGGACCTACTGTCGTTTTTTGAACGAGGAATACGGCCGATTCGCAATGAGGCTCAAACAGACTTCGGAACCGGCTGGAGAAGGAAGCATGCTGGACAACACACTGCTGCTGTTCGGCTCAGCGTCCAGCGCTTTTCACCTCTCGCGCAACTATCCACTGATTTTGGCCGGTGGAAAGAACATGGGTTTCAAACATGGCCAGTATCTCAACTTAGTCGGAGCCAATGCTCAGGCAGGTGCTTGGGACGGCAGAACAGAACCGTGGCAAAAAAAAGCCACACACGTCGACAAGCCACTGTCAAATCTGTTCGTGACGATGCTGCAGAGACTCGGCGTCAACACTGAAAGCTTTGCCGACAGTGACGGCAAGGTTACCGAGATACTGTAATACTCTTGACGACCACTCGTTGACGTCGCCCTAAGTTGGATGGCATGCAACAAGGTCGAGTGCGACGCTCCACTAACGCCTGACTGACGGCTTCAGTTTAAATGCCAGTTCTCGACAAGCTGACTCCAACCCATCATAGCCATTGGCGCAGCACGCGACACAACTCGCTGTAGTCACTCCGGTTGTGTCGAGCGACACTGCAAAACTGACGACAGCCGGGAGGAGCGAGGCCATCGATTGCGTGGTCAATCTGATCCATCATTTGCATGGATTTTCCATGTCAACCTGCAATCGGTCGATCCGACCGGGGCATGCAACGGACGTTGAATCGCGAGAGAACGAACTGCCGTGGTCGACAACCCCGGCAGCGCGTTCGATGCTTTCCGTTGACTGCGGATGTTCGCCGCGCCGGAGCCTGCTCATCAGTTTTCGCCCGATGCACGGAAAGATGACTACCGGTCGATACGCCGGGCCAGAAGATCTGGAGTGCGTTTAGCAATTTCCGTTCGAGCATTCGGTTTCATCGACTCGATTCACGCATGAACGATCTCCCGCTTCACTGCATGTCGTCTGCGCGGCGTGACAATACTGATCTTTGGCCTGGAGGTCACATCGAAATCAGACGATGCCGCGACTGTCGTACGTCGCGTCACGGTGTTGCGTTTAGCACGAAACAGAAGACATTCTGCTTCCGGTGAAACGGGGTTTCGTCCGGTGGTGCGGCGTTGCCGACGATGTATCCGCCCCACTCGACCGCTGTGTTGCCCCAATGGGCTGTTCTCACTCGGCGAATCGCCAGGTCCCTTGGGTCGCGGAACTCCGTGTCTTTAACCGTCAGCACGGGACTGCTCAGGCTCATGCCATCGGTCGGTTCGTCAAATCGGAACGACAGTACGTTCGTTTTACTAAGGTTCGCCGCGGGGATTGTGAACGAATACTTCTTGCAGGCATCTGGCTCGAGTGTTCCCACCGCTGTCCCATTCAAGAGTACGTCGACTTTGCTGTCTGGCGCTTTGTGAGTTGTCCAGCCATTGTCTGTTCCGACCGTAAAGCTTAACTCCGCGTTGGTTTTGAACGGCGATGGGGCGCGGAGGTTGGCAACGACGAATTCCCGCGTCCGCACTTCGCCACTCGTGCTTCTTACGCTGAAAGTGAAAAGGCCATCCGTAAGGGACGTGGAGTCAACCGTCGCTTGATACAGAGTTCGATAGAACGGTCGATCGATCTCGATCATCGGCTTCCAGTCTTTGCCGTTGAGTGAGTACTCCAGCGATTCGTCCTGCTTTGGTTGAACGAGATGAGCCTGAACTTCGACACGCCCGCGCAACGGAGCTCCAACACGGTGTGAGATGATCGCTACGCGTTGTCCCAGGCCTTTGTAGAAGTGCTCCAGCTTGTCACCGACCACCCGGTAGATCAAATAGCCTTGCGGAGACAAATCAGGACATAGCTGGTTGGCTTTGGGATTCCACCAGCAGCCCGCGAGAGCTCCGCCCGTGCGGTACGGAACCGATCGTGTTTTTTCAGACACGACATGGATGTCGCCAACCAGTTGAAGTCTGACGTCGTGCTGTCGGGCCATTTCAGCAAAGTCGGGGCAGTGGTCCTCGAGGTCAGCTTCTGACGTTGTCACGACAAAGGTGCCAGGAGTTCGGCGATGCATGTCCTGTCGCAGCCACTCGGCGTGTATCGGCTGAACTTCGTTGGTCGGGTATTCCAGGTTTTTGCCGTTGACCGGAATCTGCTTCTGGCCAAGGTGGTAACCGAAATCGACGGACACAAAGTGGATCCTGCCGTACTCGAACGAAAAGAAATGCGGGCCAAGGTGCTCCCAGTACAGCGGTTTTCCACAGCGGTGATCTCCACGAGGAAACTGCTTCATTCGATAGGACGAATCCGTGTGGTCTCCCGAGACACTGTAGTGCGGCATGTCCAGGTGGTTCATGATTCCCACGTATTGGCGGAAGTCAGCCTGACCGGCTTCCGGTGAACTCACCAACGCCTTGGACAGATTCAAAAGATCGCCGCTGTTGACAACAAAACGCGGCTGCGGCGTTAGAGCGTTGACCTCGCGCACGAAACGACTCAGCCCCGCAAGCGATCGGCGATTCCGCGAAACGTGTGTGTCTGTAACATGGATGAAGATGTATTCCTCTTCATCCAGGTCCGCCGGCTTCAATTCGAAATCAACGTTGGCAGCCAGTGGCTTGTACCAATGCCCCTTCACGTTATATCCAACAGGGCGAGTGATATAGATGAACACAGCATCCTTGTTCGGTTTCAATCGATAAACGCCCAGGGCATCTGTCGTTGTCACCGAGTACCCGTCCGTGACCGATACGTCTTCGGCTCCCGATATCCCTCCGGGGGCATGCACAAGCACACGCCCGGAAATCTCCGTGGGCACTGTTGCACCGTAGTCTGGTTTGGGCGTGTCCTTGAGCAGCAGATCGAGAATTTCAGACTCGGTGTGCGGAGTCTTCACGTCCTGACCGACTGTCACACGAATGGCCGACGGAATCGACAGGCCGATTACCAGACAACAGAGAAGCAGGGTCGCACGCATTGCATAATCTCAGAGGGGGGATTTGAGGGGCGGTCAATCGACGTTCGCTTTGACACTGGTCATTTCGTAGTCCAGCGAAAATGTCTCCGCCGGGGCCTTGTTGTTCTGATTCAACAAGGGCGAATATGTCCTGACGTAGATTTTGTTTTCGCCGGGTACGAACTTCAGCGAACGAAGCCAGCCGTCTCCACCGTTCGGGAGTCCTTGATAATCCGTGAGCATTTCCAGGACCTTGCCGCCAGCATCGTTGACGCTTGTCTGCAGTCCGACTCCCAGGACATGACCGCTGACAACGAGAAAGATGTTTGGCTGCTTGCGAACGAATTTCTGCCACATCTGCTCGCCGCTGTTGCCAGCGATTTTGTATGACGTGGCGCAAGCGGTGTCTCGCTGCTTGGGACGCATGTAGCAGTGCGTCGCCACGATTACACGGTGATCGGGGTATCGCTTCGCAACGCCCGCGGCCCATTCCAGTGTTTCGTCGCGCGGAGCAAATTCGAGATTCAGGATCATGAATTTCATGCCACTGGCCTCAAAGAAGCAGTAGTTGTTGTCGTTGGTTTCGCCCATGTGTCCGCCGTACCACTTTCGACCCGCAAATCGCTTGGGCGAGTAGTACTTGTTGTACAGCGTTGTGTCACGGTTTTTGACGATCATGTCATGGTTGCCTGGTGCCATGCTGTAGGGCACGACACCGTCAAGGAACTGCATTGCTCGATCTGCGTTTTCCCATTCGGGCTTTTTGGTGGATGTTTGCACGATGTCGCCCAAATGGATGACGAACTTGATGTTGTCTTTCTTTGCCTGCTGCCGAACCCACAGTGCCTGGGCGACGTACGTGTCTGGATACTTTTCGGAGTAGTTTTGCGTGTCCGGCAGCAACACGACAGAAAAGCTCTCTGAGGCAGGCTCAGTGTCCTCGGCATTGGTGGTTGCCTGGATCGCGAAGACGATCGCCAGTAGGCAAACACTCGGAATCAATCGTCCAAAGTGACTCAGCATGTTCTACTCCTGAATGGAATGGTTGTGACGCCAGACTATCGTGCCGTGGGCAATAGTGACAACAAGGTGGATGCTGGCTCAGGCAAAGAGCTGCTGCACGACGTTGCCTTCGACATCCGTGAGGCGGAAGTCTCGACCGGCGTAGCGGTAGGTCAGGCGTTCGTGGTCCAGGCCCAGGGCGTGCAGCAGCGTGGCGTGCAGGTCGTGGATGTGGACTTTGTCTTCGGCGGCGTAGTAGCCGTAGTCGTCAGTCGAGCCGTAACGGAATCCGCCTTTGGTACCGCCGCCGGCCAACCACATGGTGAATCCTTCGGGGTTATGGTCGCGGCCGTCTTTTGTCTCGGCGGTGGGAGTGCGACCGAATTCGCTGCCCCACCAGACCAGCGTGTCGTCGAGCAGTCCGCGCTGCTTCAGGTCGGTCAGAAGGCCGGCGATGGGCAGGTCCACTTCGCGGGCGTTCTTTTCGTGATCGCGTTTGAGGTTGGCGTGCTGGTCCCACTGCACCTTGTCGTCGTTGTGCGTGACCTGGATGAATCGTACGCCGGATTCAGCGAAGCGGCGAGCCAGCAGACACATCCGACCGAAGTTTGCCGTCGCGGGATCGTCCATGCCGTAGAGCTTCAGAGTCGTCGCGGACTCGTTTGACAGGTCTTCGACCTTCGGAATCTCCGACTGCATGCGAAACGCCAGTTCGAAGGAGTTGATTCGCGCTTCAAGTGAGGCGTCTGCACCGGCCTGAGCTAGGTGCCTGCGGTTCATCGCGTTCAAACGGTCGAGCTGCAGTCTTTGAAGCTCGCGCGGCAGTTTGGAGTTCTGAATGAATTTCACGCTGGCCCTACCTGAGGGGACGCTGGCATCTCCCAGTGCCGTGCCGTTGTGTGCGGCGGGCAGGAACGAGGAGCTCCAGTTGTTGATTCCCCCGAACGCCAGCGTCGGGCAGATCGTCACGAACGCCGGCAGGTTGGCGTTTTCCGTGCCCAGGCCGTAACTCACCCAGGAGCCGATGCTCGGCCGGATGAAGGTATCACTGCCGGTGTGCAGCTTCATCATCGCTCCGCCGTGAGCGGGGTTTGTCCCGTGCACGGAATGCACCATACAGAGATCGTCGGCGCGCTCGGCGAGTCGCGGGAACAGATCACTGAACCACAGTCCGCTCTCGCCGTGTTGCCGGAACTTCCACGGCGACTTGAGCAAGTTGCTGGTTGTGTTGAACTGGACTCGCGGTTTGGCAAACGGCAGTGGCTTGCCGTCATCGCGAGTCAGCAGCGGCTTTGGATCGAACGTGTCGACCTGGGATGGTCCTCCCGACATCATCAGGAAGATAATCCGTTTGGCCTTTGCCGCGGCCAGTGGCAGCTTCGGCGCCAACGGGTTGTCGACCGAATCGCGAGTGAACGATTCGTCCGCCAGTATCGACGCGAGGGCCAGCGAACCAAACCCGACCGCCGACCGCCTCAGCAGCGTGCGTCGTGAGATTAATGGGATTTGGTCGTGTTGATTCATGGTCGAATTCTCGGACGCGATTTCATCTCACATAGATGAATTCATTGGCGGCGAGCACAACATGGCAGAGTGTTGACCATGCCTGTCGCTGGCGTGTGTTGGCGTCGGTTCCGGTCTCGGCGTCTGATTCGTCGTCGGTCTTGGGAGATTGGGTTTGGGCGACGCGGGCCAGAAAGGCTCGGTCGGCCTGCCGTTCGTCGTCCGTTGGTTCACGGCCGAAGGCGATGACGTAGAGTCGCGAGAGGCGTTGATCGATGTCGGCCGGCTCGGCGAGCAGGCGGTCGGCGAAACTGGTGGCGGCCTGCATGACCAGGTCGCTGTTGAGCATCAGCAACGCTTGCGAGGCTACGACCGTGGTCGCTCGGTTGCTGCCTGAAACGGCCGGGTCGGGGAAGTCGAGCAGTTGAAAGACGTCGTAGACGTTGTTGCGGACGACCGGCAGGTACAGCGAGCGGCGCGGGCTGTTGTATGTCGTTTTGTCGATCGACGTGTGGTCGAAAAAGTAAGCACGGTTTTTGAGTTGCAGCAACGAGTCGCCCATGGTCGTCTCCAGTCGCCCGCTGGTTGCCAGCAGTGCGTCGCGCACGGCTTCGGCTTCCAGGCGTCGCACTTCCGAGCGACTGAAGAGACGGTTCTCAGGGTCGCGTTTGATCGTCTCGCGGCTCGGAGTACTCGCCTGTTGATACGTGCTCGAATTCAGAATCAGGCGATGCAGTGACTTGACCGACCAGCCATCGTCGACGAATCGGCGAGCCAGCCAGTCGAGCAGTTCCGGATGCGACGGAGCCTCGCCCAGCAGTCCGAAGTTGTCCGTCGACCGGATCAGTCCTCGACCAAAATGCCAGCGCCAGACGCGGTTGACAAAGACTCGCGCGGTGAGTGGGTGCTGCGGATCGACGAGCCATTCGGCCAGTTGTCGTCGGCCGCTTTGTTTAGTGGTGAACTGCGGCGTTCGCGGGCCGCGTAGGACGGGCGGCGTGCGGCGCGGAACGATGTCGCCCAGCTTGAGCGGGTTGCCGCGGAGGTGTATGGCGATGTCGACCACTTTGTCTTCGGTGACGCCCATTGCCGCCGGCAGGTCCGGGCCGGCCTTTTCCAGCGCGGCGAGTTCGTCACGCTGCTTCTTGAGTTCGGCCTTTGTCGCGGCGGGGTAGAGAGTCTCCAGTTTTTCCGGCGGCTTCGCGTCGGGCATTCCGGCGAGCTTCTCGCGAACGAGTTTGTCAGCGTCGGCGACGAACTCGGCGATGGCTGTTTTTCTGGTGGCCACGTTGGCGTCGAATTCGGCTTTCATCGCGGACGCGGCCGCCGACGGCAGCGGGTGTTCGTGCCACGCGGCAACCTTCGTGTACTTCGTCATCGTCAGCGTGCTTTTGAAGATGCCTGCCAGCGCGTAATAGTCAGCCGTGGCGATCGGATCGAATTTGTGGTCGTGACAGCGGGCGCATCCCAGCGTGAGGCCCAGAAACGCTCGCCCCGTTGTGTCGAGTTGCTCGTCGATGATGTCCATCCGCATTTTGGCTTCGTCGGTTTCGGCGAGCACCTTGGGGCCGATGCTCAGAAAACCCGTCGCGATCAACTGCTCATGCTGCTGAGCCTCGTCGTCGAATGGCAACAGGTCGCCGGACAGCTGCTCGATAACGAACTTGTGAAACGGTTTGTCGCGATTAAACGCGTCGACGACGTAGTCGCGATACCGCCATGCGTTGCCGTGCGCAATGTTCTCATCGAACCCGTTCGAGTCCGCGTATCGCGCGACATCGAGCCAGTGTCGGCCCCAGCGTTCTCCATACTGAGGCGATGCCAACAGTCGGTCGACTACTCGCGCAAACGCGTCGGGCGATTTGTCCGCGAGAAACGCGTCGATCTCCTCGGGCGTCGGCGGCAGGCCGATCACGTCAAATGTCGCGCGGCGAATCAATGTCCGCCTGTCTGCCCGCGGTGCCGGAGAGAGCCCCGCCGCCTCGATCTTCGCGAGGATGAACCGGTCGAGCGTCGACTGCGGCCATGCTGAGTTGTCGACTGCCGGCACGGGTGGTGTGACAGGCGGCTGAAACGCCCAGTGATTCGGATCGCGTCTACGCTCGGCGATGCCCGCTTCCGTCGGGAACGGGGCCCCCATCTCGACCCAGCGGACGAGTTCGGCGATCTGCCGCGGTTCCAGCCTGTCGTTTTTCGGCATCCGCAGGTCGTCGTCCGTCTCCTTGACGGCGCTGATCAGCAGACTTTCGCCCGGTTTGCCGGGCACGATCGCCGCGCCGGATTCCCCGCCCCGCAACAGCGCCCCACGCGAATCCAGCCGCAAGCCACCCCACTGCTTCTTCTCGCCGTGACACCTGAAACACTTCTCGACGAGCAACGGTCGGATAGTGGTCTCGAAGAATCGAGTCTGCTCTGCAGTCGGACGCTGATCCCCCGCCGGTTCCCCCGCACTCAGGACGGCACCCATCAGCAGCACGACCACGTTCATTGTTGACCTCCGCCGCATTAAGTCTGCGTAAGCGATGATCCGAATTTTCGAAGTTCGGATTATGTGCGATCTCGTATCAGTTTGGCGCCAAAAAGATTAGCTTGTACCACGTCGATCAGCTACAGGTTCGATCAACCATACAATCAGCGATCCTGGAGGAAAGAGTGTCCGGCAACAGATGGCGCATCATTCTCCTGTTGATGTGTGCGCTCGGCTGCGGTTCCTCAGATGATGCGTACCGCCCACTGGGAAACCAGACCAGCACCGGGCCTGACCGCAACTCGACCAACGAGCCTGAAACAAACCTGGCGGACATCCTCGTTGACTACGACACCCGAATTGTGGGGGGGCTTTCCCTCGCCATCGTTACGGAGAAGGACGAATCCGGCGCTCATGTCATTCGTCACGATGAACAGCTCGAAGTGCTCTTCACCAATCACTCCACAGAACCGATTCGTTTGTGGAACAAAGGGTGTCAGCCTGGATATAGAACGCTGTCCTTCCGCGTTGAAGATGGCGACAGTCCTCCGTGCCTTATGCACAAATGCTCTCGACACGAATCAAGCTGGAAAAACAAACATCCAATAACGATCACAATTCCACCGGGCGAGACGACCTCACTAAACGTCGGCCCGTCCGATATCTGGGGGGAGCGCGAGTGGAAAAACGTACCGGAACCAAACACTGGCAAGTCGGTTCTGTTGGCGGCGATCTTTGAGACCAAGCCAACCGCACTCTCGCAGGAGCATGGAGTGTGGACCGGCCGCGTTAACAGCGAGCCGATCGAGGCACTCGTCGTCAATCCGGGACTTCGTACGCCTCATGAGTATCTTTGGGCTGATTGCCCGAAGCAGGCGCTCACCATGATCAAGGCCGATCGGACCTGGATCAATAAGAAAGATAATGACAGCCGGACGCCGTTACATCTGGCGGCCCGATTCGGTTTCGTGGACGTTGTTCGATGGCTGGTTTCCCACGGGGCAGATGTCAATGCGGGGGCCTACAACGGCTTCACGCCGCTGCTTCTGACGAGCCACCCCGAGGTCGTCAAGCTGCTGTTGCAACATGGGTCCGATGTAAACGCCACGGGCGCGAGCGGAACTGCTCTTCAGAATTCAGCACACGACTTCGCCCATTTCCCAAAGACCGATTCCCGACGTGATAATCCGTGGATCATCACTAGGATTTTGTTAGACGCTGGTGCCGAGTACGACATCCGATCAGCCTGTTGTTTGGATGATGTCGATCGAATCCGTGTTCTGGTTGCCGACAAGCAGCAGGTGCTTGACATGGAGGCCATGCGGCTGGCCGCGACCTTCGGCCGGGTGGAGATCGTCAAACTCCTGCTGGAGCACGGCGCTGATTCCGAACACGTCTATTACGGCGGGCTGACACTTTCGTACTTTGCCGTTAAACATGACGAAGTGCTGAAGTTACTGTTCGACGCCGGGGCTGATCCCAAAGTGCGCGTCGACTACAAGGGGATGGGAATGGGGCCTTCCGGATCAACACTCCTTCATCAGGCGGCCATAGAGGGATCCATCGAGTCTGCAAAGCTGCTGCTGGCCAGAGGCGTGGATGTCGATCGAACGAATCCCCGGGGCTTTACCCCGTTGCACGTGGCAAGTTTTGCCGGACGGACGGCAGTGGTGGATTGGCTGCTCCGAAACAAAGCCGATGCCAATGCCCGAACCGAAGAAGGTGTGACACCGATGTCGCTCGCGGCTTCTGAAGTTCGGCCAGATGCTGAGGATGAAAATGCAGAATATCTGGCTGTTATTCGCACACTGGAACGTGCCGGAGTTAAATTGGACGTGTTCGCTGCAATTTCCTGCAACGATATTCGAAGGGTTGCCGACATCCTGCGGACTGACACAAAAGCAGGCGAGGACCGACAGTCCCGTGGACGACCTGCCCTGCACCGAGCCGTGACGCTCGATCGCAGAGAGATTGCGAAGCTTCTGCTCGACAACGGGACTGATCCTGACGTCCGTAGCCAGGAAGAGGGAGTCGGGCACGGGAATGAAACAGCGTTGCTTCAGGCCGCCTTCTGGGGGCGTTTGGAAATTGCCGAGCTGCTGATCAACAGTGGGGCGGATGTCAATGCGAAGGCCGACCGTAGCGTTGTCCCGTTGCACGAAGCAGCTCGCATGGGGCACGTCGAACTGGCCCGTCTGCTCCTGCAGCATGGGGCGGACGTGAACGCGAAAGACGACGAAGGCAAGACACCGCTCGACTGGGCGCGTATGTACCGCGAGGTTCCCGAAATGTCCAAACTGCTGGTCTCGTTTTCGCCAATTGTGCGTCCAACGAAATCGGATTGATTTCACAAAAAGGGGCAAATGCGTGTTTCGGCAGATGAATGAATCGGCTTTTGCCGCAACGAAGCGACGAGCACTTTTACAATTGCCCTTCAGTCTCATGCGGGACGGTTGCCTGGCATGCAGGCTCCTGAACGCAACCTGGATGATGTACGCCGTTGCGATGTTGAGTTGTCTTTTCTGCGTCGTCCCGGCTGACGCAGTAGATAAGGATTTGGTGAGTCGCATCCGGGTCGACAATTATGCGCCGCAGAGCAATTCGTTTCCGGGCTGTACTCATATTGCCTTCGGCGGTAAGACTGAGCTAGTCACCGTGGGCAACCGATTGTTCTTCCGGGCGGATTCGAAGTCGCCGTTTCGCGAGGCTGCCATCAAAGGACTGATAGACGCACATTCAGTCGTATTCAACCCGCACGATCAGCTCTTCCATGCGACAGATACCGGCAACCATCGGCTGGTCACTTTTCGCGACCCGGCGAGTTCCGAACTACAAAGCAGTGTGACATCGCTGGCCGGTGTCCGGCTCAAGCGTCCGCATGACATCGTGCTCGATCGGTCGACTGGCTGGCTGTATTCGCTGAACCCGGACAACAGCGTTGTGTTTCGTTTTAAGGCTGCGGGCGACGATGCAGATTCGCTGAATCTGTCGCAACACCTGGGCTATTCGCGAGCGTTGAGCGTCGTGAGTGGCCGACTTTATGTCATTGGTTCGAGTGCCGGTTGTGTCGTCGAGGTTGTTGACTTCGACGAACGGGAATACCGAATCCACCGCAGCTTCGGAAAGAAAAAGGATGCCGTCGCTGGCAGCTGGCAGTCGACAGGTCTGGTGTTGAACGACGTAGACTTCTTCAAAGATTACTGGTACGCGACGAGCTATTTCTGCCCCGCGTATGCTGGAAAACAGAACTGCGACGAGAATAAATTCATTCGCTTCAGAACCTGGCAGGATTTGAAAGAGGGACTTTGGGATGATCTCAGTTCGTTTCTACCAGGCAACGTGGTTCCGTACTACTTGACGCCTCGAGAAGATTCGCTGTTCATCGCAGTTTTCAACCACGAAGCTCCAGGCACATCTGACAAAGTGTTGCGGCTGACGATTTCCGAATAGACCGCGCATCTGTGGATACTAAACTTACAGTGACCATTCAGGATGCTTGTCACACTCATTCAAGTGAATGCATCACACTTTCTTGTAGTAATGATCTGTTGCCCGTTTTCAGGATGTCTGGTCGAAGATAGCTTTGATTCTACGGACTGTTGAGGTGATGGAGTTGTCGGTCGATGGAATACCGTCAGTTGGGAAACACGGGCCTGCAGGTCAGTTCGATTGGCATGGGTTGCGTCACGTTCGGTCGAGAGATTGATCGCGAAGCGTCGTTTGAAGTTCTCGATCGCGCGCTGGATCGTGGTATCACTCTGTTTGATTCGGCAGAAGCGTATGCACAGGGAGCGTCCGAGAATGTGCTGGGCGAGTGGATTGCCGATCGTGGCGTGCGCGACAGGATCGTCCTCGCCACCAAAGTGTCCGGCGAGCTGACGAAGGATCGAGTGATCAGTTCGGCGGAAGAGAGTCTGCGGCGTTTGCGCCTTGAGCAGATCGATCTATTTCAGCTGCATGTTTGGGATCACGTTTCACCGCTGCACGAGACTTTGGAAGCCCTGAACAGCCTCGTTGAATCCGGCAAAGTACGAGCTGTAGGCTGCAGTAACTGGTGTGCCTGGCAATTGGCAAAATCGCTGCTGCTGTGTCAGGACTCGGGTCTGCAGAGAATCCAGTCGGTCCAGCCGCCGTACAATCTTGTCGAACGAGACATCGAAGCGGACCTGCTTCCACTGTGTGCTGATCAGAACGTCGGAGTGATCAGTTACAGTCCGCTTGCCGCCGGATTTCTCACCGGCAAGTATGGTCGCGGCACCGCCGTCCCACAGGGAACAAGGTTCGACGTCATTCCTGGTCATCAGCCACTGTACTTCACAGAGCAAGGATACGCCGTGCTGGATCGACTTGAGCGGGCGACTGAGCGATCCGGACATTCGATGGTTCAACTCGCGCTGGCCTGGACGCTGAAGCAGCCGCATATCACAAGTATGCTGATCGGTGCCCGCAACACGGCTCAGGTCGACCAGGCATTCGAAGCAGAGCAACTGGAGCTGGACGACAAGCTGCGCGCACTCCTTTCGAACCAGGAAGGATCTCCATGACCAGGCAAATCCTCGTCTGCCCCACGTCGCGTGCGACACCTGCACAAACTGTCTGTCGGGTTTACCGATGAACTTATCTCAGCCTATCGGCGCGCTGTCGACTGGTCTCCTCGCAGCAGTTTTCGTGTTTACGGCTGCCGGCCCCTCAGGCGGTGTCGAGCCCACGCTGTCCGGTACGAAGTCGCTCACCATGGAGCAGCCGCTTGATGAAGTCATGGTGGACGGGATCAATCGATTCTGCCTGCAGTAACTCGTGACCTCCCGTAATCGTCGCGGTAAACTGTGGCTGCGGGATTATGCGAGTGTCGAGGCATACGCAGCCAGCATCGCTGCCAACCGAAATCGTTTCCGGAAAATCATCGGCGCAGTCGATCCGCGAGTCACGGCAACGCCGCAGCGTTTCAATTTCGAACTGCTGTCGACGCTGGAACGATCATCGATAGTTGCCCGCACCGATTCGGTCACCGTACACGCGGTTCGCTGGCAGGTGCTCAACGGCGTGACGGCCGAAGGGTTGCTGCTGCAGCCCACGCGGATTCTAGCCGGAGTCGTGGCTGTCCCGGATGCGGACTGGACGCCGGAGATGTTCTGCGGGATCGCTGATGGACCGCCGGAGAGTGTGCAGTTCGCGCGACCGCTCGCTGAAGCCGGTTGTCTGGTGGCCATTCCGACTCTGATCAGCCGCAGCAGCGAACATTCGGGGCATCCGAAAATCCGGTACACAAATCAGACTCACCGCGAGTTTCTGTATCGACAGGCCTTTGAGATGGGACGGCATCCCATCGGCTTTGAGGTGCAGAAGGCGCTTGCCGCCGTGGATTTGTTCGAGCAGATGAAGTCGTTAGCGTTTCCCGTCGGAGTGGCCGGAGCTGGCGAAGGTGGACTGGTGGCGTTTTACGCAGCGGCGATCGATTCTCGCATCGATTCGACGCTGGTGTGCGGGTATTTCCAAGGACGGGAGGGTCTCTGGCAGGAACCAATATACCGCAACGTGTGGCGGCTGCTGACCGAGTTTGGCGATGCGGAAATCGCAAGCCTGATCGCACCTCGTCGACTCGTCATCGAGGTATGCGAAGTCGACGAAGTGCCCGGGCCGCCAGCGGTTCGAACCGGTCGTCGAAACGCGGCGGCTCCGGGGCGGATCCAGAACGTCGTGCTCAAACAGGTCCAGTTGGAATTCCAGTACGCGCGTTCGAGTTACAGACGACTCGGCAGGCAGGGTGAAATCGTTCTGGTCGTGAGTGGTAATGAAGGTGCGGGGCCGGCCGGAAACTCGCGAGCTGTCGCAGAATTCGCCGCCGGGCTTGGGATCGAGTCGAAATTCGACGGGACACCGGCAAAGTGGAAGTTTCAGGCCGGCGAGATGACAGAGGCGGCACGAATAACACACTTACAGGAACGGGAAAAGCGACAGTTTGACGAACTGCAGGTCCTCGTTCAAAAGCTGCTGCGTCGCAGCCCCAGGCTGCGCGACGACGCGTGGAAGGCCGATCTGTCTTCGGTCGAAGCGTGGCTGCCGACGCGAAAGAAGCTGCGAGATCGGGTCCATGACGAATTAATCGGTCGCCTGCGAACTCCGCGCGTAACGACGAATCCTCGCACGCGGCATGTGCTCGAAACCGACGCCTACCGCGGTTACGAAGTCGTGCTGGACGTCGTGCTGGACGTCGTGCCTGATGTCATTGCCGGCGGAATTCTGTTGCTGCCCAACGACCTGAAAGCCAGTGAACGGCGTCCCGTCGTGGTCTGCCAGCACGGGCTCGAAAGAACGGCGATGGACACGATTTCCCGCGAGCCGGTTGCCTTCCGTTCTTACAAGGCATTTGCCGACGAGCTGTGCCGCCAGGGATTCATTGTCTACTCGCCGCAGAATCCTTACCGGGGTGGCGATCGGTTTCGGTCGATCCAACGCAAGGCGAATCCGCTCGGCCATTCGCTGTTCAGTTTTATCATCGCCCAGCACGAACAGACGCTGGACTGGCTCGCCACACAGCCGCAGGTTGACGCCGAACGCATCGCCTTTTACGGGCTCTCGTACGGCGGCAAGACGGCGATGCGCGTGCCGCCTTTCGTCGATCGATACTGTCTGTCAATCTGCTCGGGAGACGTCACCGACTGGGTCAGGACGATCACCACCAACGAAGAACGTTACGGCTACATTTTTACGGGCGAGTACGAAATCCCCGAGTGGAACATGGGGCACGTTGCCAGTTACGCCGAGTTGGCCATGCTGATGTCGCCGCGGCCCTTCATGGTCGAGCAAGGGCACCACGACGGAGGGGCTCCGACAGAGTGGGTGATAGGCGAGTACGGAAAAGTCCGCCGCCACTATGATCAGCTGAAGATCGGAGACCAGACAGAAATCGAGTTCTTCGACGGCCCGCACACGATCAACGGAAAAGGCACATTTCAATTTCTGCACCGGCACCTGAAATCGCCGGATTAGAAATTGCGAAAGAAAACAGCATGACTGACCATTGGAACTGCGCGCTCTCGCTGGATGCACAACGGCAACCGGATTCCGGCAGTGCTGACGCCTTGGTCCGGGCGATTCGGAGCGGAGCGGATTTACGTGTGGGTACTGGATTCATCCACAACGAGCACATTGATCCGTCGTCAGCGAATGATGAGCTGATCCGAGAAGTTATGGACTGTCGGATCACGTATCTGCTGGAGGATCAATGGACGGCTGGAATTCAAAACATGCGCATGCCTGTCGCTTTGCCAGACGGTTTCGGCCCGCGCGAGTCGATGTCGTTCTTTCTTTACAATCCGGACGGTCATCAGGCCATAGCGCGTCCATTTCTTGATGGACGCAAGGCGACAGGCAAGCCCGGTCGCTCGCCAGTCAATGACTGGCCGGAAATGCCCAAGTACCACGAACTGGAAAACTTCGACGCTGAAACCAACGCGCCCAGCAGCAATTTCATCTACGACTTTGAGTATTTCCACTTCATGGTCTGTCCGGCCTGGCGCGAGGTGTTATCCCACTCCGCCGACGGAACAGTGGCCGGTGGTGATATCGACGAGCTGGCCGACTCGTTCGCTCGCGGCGCAGAAGTCAAAGTCGCCATTCGCGGTCTGTGTGACGACCTGACGCCCGCCGCCAATACCCCCGGCGAAACGACACACATCGACCACGAAGTCTTTATCCATCTCGGCGCGTGCTACTACTACACGAAACAGAAGTTGTTTATGGGGTCCGCGAATCCAGTTGTGCGGACTCAGCCGAACATCCCGCTGGGTTACGGGAGTGGCAACTGGGATTTCGGCTGGCTAATGCCCCGCACCGATGGCCACGTCGCTCGCTGGCTGTGCGACCCTTACACTATGAAATTCCGCCGCGATTCCGGACAGTACGCGATCCGCTGGTTCGTCAATCAATGACAATCAAAACCTGCCGCGCTAGTGATTCCCCACACGCCTCGCTTTTCCGCCGCGGTGCCGCCGGTGGTTTCATCGAACATGCGATCGTTTCGCTTCGAGTCCTGCTGGTCCGTATTTCACACGACACATGTTTCGGAACACTTGGCCGCATTCCACGCCGAACATCCCGGCGACAGAGCGGGGCTTCCAGTCTAGGTCGTACGGACATTCATCTTGCTGTTTGTCGTTAGTTTGAATGAGGATGTCTATCGTCTCAAGGAGGAGCACGATGGTCCGACGTCATGAACTGAGCGATGAACAGTGGAATGTGATCAAGAGTTTGATCCCGGGAAAGAAAAGTGATCCAGAGCGGACAGGTCGTAACAATCGATTGTTTATCAACGCCGTGTTGTTTGTGCTGGCGGATTCACATCTGAAGTGCAACGGATCAGAACTCAGCTCTGGTTCGGACGGGATGGGCTTCGAGGCGGTTTACTGCTGGAAAGTGAACACCGCAGGGAGTTGGATAGTTGTGCGAACAATGCACTATTCAACGGAGAACCTGCGATGCCGTACCACCAGCTTACTCTTGAAGAACGCGAAGTCATCTCTCAGTTACATTATTCGGGCACTGGTCCGACAAAGATCGCTCAGCACTTGAATCGTTCTCCGTCGACCATCAGTCGCGAACTGTCTCGCAACAGGGATTCGGAAGGCTATCGAGCCGTGGCCGCTCAGGAACGAACTGCCCGACGTCGTCGCGAGCGTCCGCTCATCCGGAAGATGGACGATCCTTTCATCAACGAGTCAGTCCGTAGCGGATTGTCTCAGGAGTGGTCACCGGAAGAAATCGCTGGCCGGATGAAGCGAGATTACCGCCGGACACAATCGAGACGAGTGTCGTATCAGACGATCTACCGCTGGCTGGAGACCTGCGAATACCGCAGCCATTTCCGCTCGTTCCTGCGTCACGGTCGTTATCGCAAACGTCGGGGCATTGACGGACGAGGCCGCATCAGAAACCGCGTCAGCATCGAGCAGCGTCCGGCAAAAGTCGATTCACGCCGCCGCTTCGGTGACTGGGAGGGCGACACGGTTCACGGTGCAGATCACTCCGGCATGATCATGACCTGTGTGGAACGCAAGAGCGGATTTTTGATCACAGCAAAGATGAAAAACGGCACCAGCGCCCGGCTGAACGCTGCCAAAGAACGAGCGTTCCGCATCATCCCGCCAACGCTGCGTCAGACACTGACCGTCGACAACGGCAAGGAATTCTCCGGCCATGAACAACTGAGCAAGCGTCTGCAGATCGCCATCTACTTTGCACACGCCTACTCCTCGAACGAGCGAGCAACAAACGAAAACACCAACGGCCTGCTGCGTCAGTACTTCCCGAAGAAGACCGACTTCCGAGACATCTCACACAACGCCCTTGCACACGTCACGAACCGGCTCAACAATCGACCTCGAAAGAGACTCAACTATCTCACTCCACTCGAAGTTCTCACAAAAGCCGGCTTTGCACTTCAGATGTGAATCCGCCGCTGAAAACTGGCATTCCCTGGGAAGATCTTCCTGGTCGATACGGAAAACCCAACTCGGTTTGGAAGCGGTACGATCGCTGGTGTTCCCGAGGCGTCTGGGAGCGGATTTTCCTGGCCATCGGTGAGTCAGGACTGACAGACGAATTGCAGGAAGTACAGATAGATTCTACCAGCATCAAAGCTCACCCGGTCGCTTCCACCGGACGCCGCCTGGCAGATGAAAAAAAGAAGACGCTGACGAACGACGCTGCCTTGGCCGTTCTCGTGGCGGACTGACGACCAAAGTTCACGCAGTAACTGGCAGGAGCGGCCGGCTTGTCACCTTCCAGCTGACGGTCGGTCAACCTGGCGATGCTCCTTTGGGAGAACAGTTGCTCAAAGACTTCAAACGCGGTGATGTGGGCACCATCATCGCTGACGCCGCGTACGATTCAGACGCGATCCGCAAGCGTGCCCGACAGCTCAGGGCAAAGGTGTGCATCAAGCCAAATGCCGGACGCAAAAAGAAAAAGAGATACAACAGGACGGTCTACAAACACCGCAATCTCATCGAACGATTCTTTGGAAGAATCAAACGCTGCCGCCGCATCGCCACACGCTACGAGAAAAAGCCGGCGAACTTCGCCGGCTTCATCTGGCTCGCAGCACTAATCACAGACATGGTCTGAATGTCCGTACGACCTAGGCCAGGCCAGCGTCAGAGGTGGCCATTAGAATGTCCGTTCGCTCGAGTGTGCAGTAGTGAGTCCAGTCATGATACTCCGCTGGCGCGTAACACACGGCCGGAACGCCGCTTACGGGTGGCCTCAAATTGAATTTTCGGCCGACTGTAGTGTTGACGACCGGCAGATCGAGAGACAGGTGGAGCTTTCGCCTGATTATGAAATACATTCCGCAGCCGTGGTAGCTCTTTCTCGTGACTCTGTCCGGTTGGCTGAATCGCCAGCAGCAGAAGGTCATCGACTGACTCCGGACGGAGAATGAGGTACTCAAGGAGAAGTTCAGTAAGAAACATACCATGCCGAATGATGACCAGCGATGCCGTCTCGCAGTGTAGAGCAAGGGCGTTAGACACAAATAACTCGAAGAGGTCGGGACGTTATTCACACCTGACATCAGCCTGACTGGCACCGAATGCTCGTCGTCAACGAGTGGGACGAACATCGGTCGTAGAAAGAACCGACCCGGCTGTCCGCTGTTGCCTGATGAGATCGTGCAACTCGTCGCCTGGAGGTCCCGCGAAAATCTCAGTTGGGCCCACGACCGAATTGCTGGTGCCATGCAGAACTTCGGTCACTGCATTTCTGATCACTATGCGGGCAACATTCTGAAGGCCCGCGGCATCGAACCAGCACCCGACCGGCAGCAACAAACCGCTCGGAAGACGTTCCTGAAAGCGCACTGGAACGTCCTCACTGCCATCGACTTTCAAGAGAGTCTCGGTGTGGACGAGGAGCGGTATTGTGACTTGCTCTTCGTTATGGAATTGAAGATATGACGCATTTACTTCGCTGGCTGGATAACCTGCCAGCATGAATTTAGCATGAGACAAGCGACACGTGCACTCACCAGTTGCGTCGACAGCTTTCTCGAGGACAAGCGATATTTGATCGTGGACCGTGATACGAGATTCTGTGAATTATTTCGCTCGATTCTGCGTCAATCGTATGTGCAGCGAGTCAGCCTATCACCGAAGAGTCGCAACCTTAAATCGCAGTTGGAGCAGTATTTCGGTTCTCTGAACCCCGTATGCCTCGGCTGCATAATCTTCTTTCGCAAGCGGTCGCTGGAACGAGCCGTTCGTGAAGACGTTAAGCACTATCATATCGAACGAAATCATCGGAGGTTCGGCAACATGCTCATCGATTCGGCTGAGCACATTGGCGAGCTTGACGGAGAAGTCGAGTGCACCGAAAGACTCGGTGAACTGCTGAAGTACTACCACCGCACGGGGGCATAGCAATCCACCGACATACGCGATTTACTGGATCGCCCGCGCGATTCAACTCCGCGAAGGTCCGCCGATTCGGAGTTCTGCGCGCCGCCGGAACTACGACTCATCACTCATGTCACTCGACAAGCACGTCTGACAACGAACTCAAGGCCCGATGTCCGCATGTCGTTCCTGAACTTTGACCACACTGTATCACCGAAGCCACAGACGTGAAGATATTGTCGTTCCATGTTGGCTGGAAACTGATCAACGTTACCGATGTACTGGACAAAGTTGCTCGCAACTAGAACGCTGGCGCCGATGGCATCACAGTGTGTGGGGCCGACCAGTTCAGGGCATGGCAAAGCGGAAAGAATCCGTATTGGCCACTTGTCTCCGGACCGGGGCACTGCGAAAAAATCCGGCATCTGCCCGACACTCCGATTCCGACGAGCTCTCCTGTTCGACTCGTCCGACCGGCATTCCTGATTCACCCGTTTGAAAACTATGCCAGCACTTCTGCGGGAATTTCTGGGCGTAGGCAAACCCATTTTGCTGACGCCGTCATCAGGGAAAACGTCCGAACCTTCACACATCAACCTGCCGCGCATGACCAACGACGGTCAGTGCTCTTCAGCGGGCTGGTAGCAGTGAGAAATATAAAATTGGCTCACGTCGCTTTGGAGTTCGAATCGTTTTCAGTAGAAATGACAAACTTTGCGCACCGTTCTGCTTTGCCCATTCATTCATCATGGTTCAACAAGGCCCAGACAGCGAGTCAGTGATGTCCGAGTTAACCCGTCGTGAATTTCTCAATCAAACCGCGGTCGCGGGAACGTTAGTTTCGATCATGGGGGGAGTCAGCCTGGCGGCGAAGCCGTCCGCAGTCCCTGGTCGGAAACGGCCTCGCGTGGCGGCAATTTTCACAGTGCTGCGATTTCGCAGTCATGCCTACAACATTTTGGAAAATTTTCTCGGCCCGTATTACTTCCGAGGGAAACTGGTCGATCCCGGTGTCGATGTCGTTTCATTTTACGCGGATCAGTTTCCTGATGATGACATGGCGAAAGAGGTCTCCGGTCGGTTTGGCATTCCACTATGCAAAACGATTGAGGAGGCCATGTGTGTCGGTGGTCAGAAACTCGCCGTGGATGCTGTTCTCTCGATCGGCGAGCACGGCAGCTATCCATACAACGAGCGTGGCCAACATCTTTACCCGCGGAAACGGTTTTTTCGATGAGGCGACAGCCGTCATGGAAAAATCCGGCCGCTATGTGCCGTTTTTTTAATGACAAGCATCTCTCGTACGACTGGGCTGAAGCGAAAGAGATG
This sequence comes from uncultured Planctomycetaceae bacterium, assembly GCA_943787265.1. Taxonomy (GTDB): domain Bacteria; phylum Planctomycetota; class Planctomycetia; order Planctomycetales; family Planctomycetaceae; genus JABMPE01. Next base: position 50,136 of record CALSLT010000046.1, read on the forward strand.
TACGACACCTGTCGCCAGAAATGGGATGCCTCTTATAGCTGGCAGTTCCGTCCCGATGGCTCAGCGGCGGCCAATGTTGCATTTAGAGCCGGGAGCGCAAATCGAAGAAGCTGTTTCAATACACGGCGGCGGTCTGGAGAGTTATGACTTTCACGCGTTGGAAGTTCTGCAGTCGATCGTCGAATCCCGAGCCGGTGGCGAAAACCGGTATCAAGAGCGTCGAACTTATCTACGGCGAGGCCTTCGAAGATGCTAGCAAGTCAGGTCGCTGGTCAACGGACCTTGTTGAAGCGGCGGTGAAGGCCGAAACGGATATGAATGCCGTCCGCCAGGGGCGACCAACTCAAGGAGTTTTTTTCAAGGTCTAGTTCGAAGTCCACGGTCTACGAGAAACCGCCAGGCCCCTCTGGCTCGTATGCAATCTGTCTTACTTACCGAGACGGTCTCAACGCGACCGTTCTAAAAATTGGCGGCAGCGGCGATCGCTGGAATTTTGCATGCCGACTTCGGGATTCAGCGACTCCCCAGGCGACAGCATTCTTCAATAGCCCCCTGGGGCAACCGAGGCCTCTTCAAAGCGCTTTCGCACGCGATCCAGCACACCTTTACTACCGGCGAGGAACCCTTTCCGGCAGAACGAACACTGCTGACGACTGGAACTGTTGAGGCTGTTATGCACTCGTGGCAGAACAAGGGGCAGCGCATCGAGACTCCGCATCTGGCAATCAAATACCAACCAGAAGAGTGGGTCGCGTTTTCGAGGAAAACGGCAAGACCTGGTCGATCATCACAAAAGACGTTCGACAGCCGGCTGGTTTTGAACCACGGTCGTTTGATGAGCTGGGCGAATCGGACTCCGGAAACAAGAGTTCCTGATCAGTGCTGCCATTAGCTTCGGCCAAGCCAGCTTCCAAGTTTGTCGAAGCCTTTTCTTATAGCTCGACCGCTGACTAGTTCCTCGGTCCAGGTTCCCTTGCTGTCACTGAAATTGGTCCACACAGCTTCAATGTATGGCGCTGAGGTGTCTTTCAGTGTAACAAACAACCCGTCCTGACGAATCGTGCTAAGAGACTCGCAGTAGTGTTCGATGAACGGGCGTGAAACGAGTCCCCCAACGACTTGTGCGCCCGTGAAAGTTCCCTTTCCGACGGTCTTGACTCGACTTAGCGTCCCCATGGTGACGGCACCTGAGACTCCCAGCAGCGACACGTTTTCGTCAGTCGCTACAGACTTCATCTCATCCCAGTACTTCTTTAACTCGGCTTCTGGCAGGGATGGAGCGAATGTCCGCAGACGCGAGTTCCTTCCGTGTTGCATCGAGAGACTCCTTAAGTTGGTCGACTGACAGAGGGTGGCGGTGTCGAACATTGATGCGGCGTTTCCAGACGCATTTCTCACGGCGGAAAGAACATCGTCAACGTTGTGAATCGTCGCGTCGTCGTCGATGAGTCCTTGCTTCTGCAGCTCAGCCGCCAGCTCCTGAACACAACTTCCTGCTCCGTAGGCCAGGTCACTGACAATTGCCATCATCCATACGGGTGAGGTATGCAGCGTCGCAAGTCCGGCTAGATCGACGAAGTTGCCGACAGCCTTGCGGGCCATCAGGTCTTCCTGTTCGTTTGAAGAATCGTTTTCGTCACTATTCTCGGCCTGTTTGGCCTTCTTCACTCCACCGATTTCACGAGTCAGCATACCGAGCGAGTTTCGCACGACGATTTCGTAAGTCTTCGAACTCTGAAATGCCTGAGGTACGAGAAAGCCAGCCGCTTCGGTCGCCGCTCCGGCAGCCAAGGCCGACAGAACTACGAACAACCCGTTCCGGAAGTGTCGCGGTGTAGAGCAGGTTATCGACTGAGCGAACTTGATCGATCCGTATCGTCGACAGATTCGCCTGCGTCCAGCCACACACTTCCACACTGGTTGCACACATCCAGAGCCGCGTCTCCGAGCTGAACGGTCTTCATCAGATCGCCATCGGCTGGGCACCGAAGTTGTTCCTGCTCCGGCGACTCCGTCGCCAGGTCCAGCGCTTCGGCCTGGATGTCCGCGGCTGGAACAAGCCAACCGGAGCACTGAGGACATCTCAAAGAATCACCGGAATCCGATGTGGTCAGTTCAATATTACAGCGAGGGCATGTCATGGCCGGTGGTTCCTGATTTCGTTCAGTCGACATGAGTAGTTACGTTCGTCGAAAAACAGTGTTGGGGCTACGGAACGTCGCAGTCGATAAGCAGATCATAAATTTCCGAGGGGTATAACCTCAGCGTTTGATTGCATCTGGTTAAACGATTCAGCCGGACTCCAAGCCACTTTTGGCATCGGAGTTGCGACCACACAGACTTCTTCCAGCTCAGCCGCTTGACTTCGCGAATCATGCCTCGGAATCTGATGTACGACTTCTTCAAATTCAGATCACATTATCATAGGCCGAGAACTTCGTGCGATGAGTTGTGGACAGTGTGCCGTTGGCGTAACAGGTTACACCGAATGGCAGTTCTGAATCGATATGCGAACTGAACGGGGAGCTTGCGAGTGCTGACGCTGCATGAACTCGAATGTGACATTCTGGTTGCTGGCGGCGGTCCGGCCGGAGTGCCGTGCGCTGCTCGCGGCAGCGCGATGCGGAGCGAAGGTGATTCTCTGCCAGGACCGGTCGGTACTCGGCGGCAATGCATCGAGCGAAGTTCGTATGCACATCGTCGGAGCCAATGGTACCGGTCGCTTTGACCGTGGGGCGGAGCTGGAGACCGAGGCGCGCGAAGGCGGAATCATCGAAGAGATTCGATTGGACAACTGCGTCCGGAATCCGCAACGATCGGCGTCGATGTTTGATCTCATCCTGTATGACAAGTGTCGAGTGGAATCGAATCTCACATTGATGCTGAACACCGCCGTCACCGGTGTCGAGATGCGTGATGCAGAGCAGAACGAAATTGCGGTTGCCCTCGCCGAACGGCAAAGCACCGAAGATCGATTCCGCATCCGGGCTCAGACGTTTATCGACTGCACCGGTGATGGGCGACTTGCTTTCGAAGCCGGCGCTGCGTTTATGCGCGGACGCGAAAGTACGACGGAGTTCAGTGAGCCACTCGCGCGTGTGATCAGGCGGATTTGCAGCAGCTTGGATCAACCGTGTTGATTACGGCACGCAGACACGATCGCCCGATGCCGTTTATCGCTCCGGATTGGGGCCGAACTTTTTCGAAGGACGAACTTCGACTGCGTTTATACTCTGTGCCCGGTGAAGAGGAACCAACCCACGAATACGGTTACTGGTGGGCCGAGTGGGGCGGGGCGCTCGATACGATCAAAGACAACGAGACGATTCGAGACGAACTGCTGGCCGTTACGCTCGGCATCTGGAATCATGTCAAGAACGGTCCGCCCGGCACACCATCCGACGACGATCCGTTTGACGCTTCTCACTGGGCACTTGAATGGCTCGGATTTCTTCCTGGTAAGCGTGGAGAGTCGCCGATTTATTGGGCAGCATGTCCCTGACTCAGCAGCACCTCGAATCGTCTTGCGTCTTCGACGACGCCATCGCGTATGGCGGTTGGTCGATGGATCTGCATCCGCCCGAAGGCGTGGATGCTCCCAACGAAGAACCGTGTGAGCAGCATGTCCTGCCGCATCTTTACGACATTCCCCTGCGGACCTGCGTCGCTCGGGACATCCAGAACCTGATGTTCGCCGGACGTAACATCTCGGCGACGCACGTCGCATTTTCGTCAACTCGAGTCATGGCGACCTGCGCGGTCGTCGGACAAGGTGTGGGGACCGCAGCGGCGCTCGCGGTCAGGACGAAACGTCTCGCCTGATAAAATTGTTTCGAACGCAACGCTCGTGAGCGAGATTCAGCAACGGTTTGCTGCGAGACGATGCGTTTCTGATCGGGGCGGGCAAGTGGCTCGACCGACGATCGCACGCGTTCGGCACACATCACGGCTTCCAGTGAACAGGAACGTGGTGAGGCCATAAACGTGGTGTCCGGGCAGACAAGAAGCGTTCACGGCGACCGCGGTGTTTCACCAGATCGTGCTGCCGCGGGACTGCATCGCTGGATGGCGATGCCGGGCGAACTGCCCACGTGGATTCAGTTTGACTGGGACCAGCCGCAACCGATTCACTCCGTCCAGCTTGTCTTTGACACGGGCATGCATCGTCATCTGACGCTCAGCCATCACGATGGTTACACGTCCCGCATGATGTGGGGTGAACCACAGCCAGAAACCGTCCGCGACTACGCCGTACAGATCGTGATCGATGGTGACTGGGCAACCGTCTGCGAAGTCTCGGACAACTACCAGCGACTTCGTCGGCACACTCTGCCGGAGTCGGCATGTACTGATTCCATCCGAATTCTGGTGTCACGTATGAACGGCATCGACCACGCAAGAATTATGGAGGTCCGAATCCAATGAGCAGAAGAGGGCGCGGTTGTCGACTCAATCGGATCATCGACACACCAGCGCGAGGCTACGGTCAGCATCAGATCGGCGCTGCGTGGGAAGCAGTTTTTTGCCGGTCGGTCATGTCATCCAGATTAGGCATACCAGGAGCGACTTATGTTACGGTTTCTGCAGGCAACTCTTTCTGTTTGAATACATTCGCGACAAGTTTCGGGCTGCTTTGGTTCCGACGGCGATTTGCTTTGGGGATGCCATGATCAACGTATTGGGTAGTTCGCGTGGATGCGGTAAAGGATTGACGCGACGTAAGACTCTGCAGGCTGGCGGTCTGTCGATGCTCGGCGGGATGTTCGGTTTGCCACCGGACGTCGCCGCCGCAACTGAGAGGGTGAGGCCTCAGCGGCCCGGCAAAGCGAAGAGCGTGATCATGCTGTACCTGCTTGGAGGAGCTCCAACGCAGGATATGTTCGACATGAAGCCGGATGCGCCGACTGGGATTGGCAGTGATTTTATTCCGATCGCGTCGAACGTCCCTGGCATGGATGTGTGCGAGCTTCTTCCCAAACACGCGAAGTGGATGAGCAAGTCGGCGATCGTTCGCACAGGTCAAACCACAAGGCCGGCTGCCACAATCCGATGGCCAGCTGGACTGGCTATCCTGAACCGCTTCCTTCAATCGGCGTCGTTCAGGACAACCTGCCGCCAAGCATGGGATCGGTGTGCGAGTATCTCAATACGGAGCAGGGCGGATTTCCGGACTATGTCCACATGCCGTGCATGCTCGGCTGGGGGCAACACATTCGCCGAGCCGGCCCTTACGGCGGTTTCCTTGGCCGGCAATACGACCCGCTCTTTACCGAGTGCTTACCGACTGCCGCGAAGGTTTCGTCCAGTCAGTACGACCCTCAGATCGTGCTGGGCACACCGCAGTTGCCCAATGCCAGACTGCCTGAAGGGATCACGCTGGACCGGCTGAAGAAGCGGCAGGCACTGACTCGCCAGTTTGATGACGCGTTGCGACGTCCGGGAATCGGTGAAGAGTTTGACCGCGTGCAGGAAGGGGCGCTTTCGCTTTTGACGTCCAATCGAATCCGAAACGCGTTTGACATCGAAAACGTCGATCCGAAAGTGCGAGACAATTACGGACGAACGCTTTTCGGATCCAGTGCGCTGATCGCACGAAAACTGGTTGAAGAGGGGGTGCGTTTCGTAAACGTGACGTGGGACATCTTTGCGACTCGACCGGCCTTATTGGACGGAGTTGGCTGGGATACACATTCGAGTAATTTCCCAATTCTGAAGAATGTTCTGTTACCCGTTTACGACGACACATTCTCCGGGTTGATGGACGATCTGGCCGATCGCGGAATACTCGACGAGACGCTGGTCGTCGTGATGAGCGACATGGGGCGGACACCAAAGATCAACAAGACCGGCGGACGCGACCA
>CALSLT010000047.1 GCA_943787265.1 uncultured Planctomycetaceae bacterium
GAAAAGTGATCCAGAGCGGACAGGTCGTAACAATCGATTGTTTATCAACGCCGTGTTGTTTGTGCTGAAAACTGGCATTCCCTGGGAAGATCTTCCTGGTCGATACGGAAAACCCAACTCGGTTTGGAAGCGGTACGATCGCTGGTGTTCCCGAGGCGTCTGGGAGCGGATTTTCCTGGCCATCGGTGAGTCAGGACTGACAGACGAATTGCAGGAAGTACAGATAGATTCTACCAGCATCAAAGCTCACCCGGTCGCTTCCACCGGACGCCGCCTGGCAGATGAAAAAAAGAAGACGCTGACGAACGACGCTGCCTTGGCCGTTCTCGTGGCGGACTGACGACCAAAGTTCACGCAGTAACTGGCAGGAGCGGCCGGCTTGTCACCTTCCAGCTGACGGTCGGTCAACCTGGCGATGCTCCTTTGGGAGAACAGTTGCTCAAAGACTTCAAACGCGGTGATGTGGGCACCATCATCGCTGACGCCGCGTACGATTCAGACGCGATCCGCAAGCGTGCCCGACAGCTCAGGGCAAAGGTGTGCATCAAGCCAAATGCCGGACGCAAAAAGAAAAAGAGATACAACAGGACGGTCTACAAACACCGCAATCTCATCGAACGATTCTTTGGAAGAATCAAACGCTGCCGCCGCATCGCCACACGCTACGAGAAAAAGCCGGCGAACTTCGCCGGCTTCATCTGGCTCGCAGCACTAATCACAGACATGGTCTGAATGTCCGTACGACCTAGGATTTGCAGCGTCAGCGCGAAAGCTATCATAAGGTTGCCGGACCAGGGGTCGGGAACGACTGAGTCTGCTGTCACGCTGCCTTTTACACAGGATATCGACATGAAATCACAATCTCGACGGCTGCTTGTACGGCTGGTGTGTCTTTTGGTTCTGATGGCGGCGACGCTACGTCCAATCGAACTGGACGCTGCTCCACCACATGCCACCTGGTTTCCAGTGGCACGGGCACTACCGAAACCCAGCGGGCAGGTCCTGCGAGTAAAGACCGTCGACGAATTACTGACGGCGTCAAAAGAGGTGCAGCCTGGTGGCACGATTCTTATCGCCGATGGCCGCTACATGCTGCCGCGGTACTTCGATCTGACTGCCGATCAGGTCACACTGCGCAGTGAGTCCGGCGATCGGCACAAAGTCATTCTTGACGGAGCGAACAGTCGGCACGGTGAACTGATCGGCATTACGGGAGCGACCGACGTCACCATCGCCGATGTCACCGTTCAAAACGTCAAATGGAACGGAATAAAGATCAACTCGAACCACGGAGCCGAACGAGTCACGATTCACAACTGCGTGATTCACAACGTCTGGCAGCGAGGCATCAAGGCTCCCGCCATGCCGGAAGCCCAGGGTGACAAAGGCCCGCGAGGCTGCATCATTCGCAACTGCCTGTTCTACAACGATCGCCTCAAACAGTTTGCCGACGACGAAACTGACACCGCTTCAACTTTCAACGGCAACTACATCGGTGGAATCGATGTCAAGAATACGCTCGGCTGGACGATCGCCGACAACGTCTTCATCGGCATTCAGGGACGCACGCGAGAAGGGCGGGGATGCATCTACATCTCGGAGAACGGTCGTCGGTGCCGGATCGAACGCAACGTCTTCCTGAATTGCGACGTCGCAATTGCACTTGGCAACCCGTCACTCGGATATTCGCCGCTGCATGCGATCGACTGTGTCGCTCGCAACAACTTCATCAACGACTGCCCCGAAACCGGAATACTGGCGTGCTACACACAAGGCTGCCGCATCGAGAACAACACAGTCCATGATCCAACGAGTCCGCAGCGGCGTCAAATCTGGGTACAGAACACCAACGAAGGCCTGCAGGTTAAGAGCAACGTACTGGTTGGTGCCTCGGTGCTGCTTACGACCGACAGTAATATCACTCAAAGCGGAAACGTAAACGCCGGTACGCTCGCCGCTGCATTGACACAATCGAATGGTGCCGGCCAGGTCTTTCTGCAGGTCTCTATTATGCTGACTGATGTGATTCGCCTCCCCGAGTCACTCGCCGCGACTCGTCGAGATGCCACCGCTGAACGATTGAAGCCTGGAATCCAATCACCGGAAGTGTTGAAAGCAATGCGAGAAGTTCACTCGGGCTTCAAAGGTCAGACCGGTTATGTCGCCCAGTTCGGCGACTCGATTACTTATTCTATGGCCTTCTGGTCTCCAATGAGCTGGGACAATCCCGATCGATTCATCACGCAGGAGGACGGTCTGCCCAAGGCGCCAGCAAAACTCAGATGGCGAGACTACATCAAGGGTGCCCGAGACAAGGGCCCAAAGCATGCCAACTACTCCGGGTGGCGTGTCGGTCAGCTCCTCAAGTCTATGGATGCTGTTCTCGAGCGCAATCAGCCGGAAGTTGCCATTATTATGATCGGAACCAATGACATCTCAGGTGGAGCCGTTCCGGCGTCGTATCGATCCAACCTTGAAGAGGCCATCAGGAAATGCACGGCGGCCAGCTGCGTGCCGATACTCAACACGATCCCACCTCGGCGCAACCGGGACGAAGCAGTTAACGAAGCCAACAAAATCATCCGGGACATTGCCGCTAAGCTGCACGTACCACTGGCTGATTTTCACGCAGAGGTCGTACGTCGCCGATCGGGAGAAGCATGGGCCGGCACATTGATCTCGCAGGACGGTGTGCATCCCAGCGGCGGCAAGTCGAATGACTACAGTGAAGCTAACTTGAATACCTGCGGATACGCGCTCCGGAACTGGGTTAACTTCCTCGCGTACCGACAAGTGTATTTCGGAGTCCTGGTTGAGGACTCATGACGAAACTGATCAGGACGTTGGGCAGGTTCATGCCTTCGATCACAGCGAATTCGCTTTTCGATGCCTCTGAGTCCTTTTCGAATCCGGCGCAGCACTGATGATGGGCTGTCCTTGTGATGCCTCATCGCCTGCAGGGGAACCACCGGTGTCGGTGAGAATCGGGGAGGTTCAAAGAAGATATATATACAGTCGAGTAAACTCGGCGCCGCCCGACGTGCAACCCCATTGCCCCGCTCCAAAGGGACCGAACTGCTCGGTCGACAATACCGGAGTGGATTGCATCGTTACTGGCTCATACGCCCGGTCGCACGACACCGGATGCACGAAGTAAATTGAATGCGCGTCATCATGATGATGCTCAGGAAGCACGTCCTACGATCCTGGTGAATTAGTTTGTTACCTGCCCCGGTCTGCCGGGAATCCGGTGTTAGTTTCGCAACCGGCTTCCGAATCCACTGACACCTGTATCGGGTTTGAGCAAACCGGTATGCTGGTCGGTGGCCCCTAAGAGATTCGGATGCACTGAATGTCAGATGCTCGCCCCAACACACTGTCGCGACGGCGACTCGAGGATTCGCATGAGACGCAATTCATATCTCATCCCACGTCGAACTTTGTTGCGAGGCGCCGGTGTATCGCTGGCGCTGCCTCTGCTGGACATCATGTCCCCCGCGGTCAGCTCTGCGGAGTCCACCAAAGACGCACCTGTGAGGCTGTGCGTGTTGTACAAGGGATGCGGCGTCAATCCGCACTCGTGGGACATCGTCGGCGGAACCGAAACGGACTTCGAACTTTCTAGAACTCTCCAGCCACTGGCGGCAGTTCGGGACGACATTCTTGTCGTGGGAAATCTGGACAACCAGGGTTCATCTGATCATATGGACGCGCCTGGCACATTCATGAGCGCTACAAAGCACAAAGAACTTAATCGCTATTCCTTTGATCAAAGAGTTGCAGACCGCATTGGAAATGAGACGCCGATCAAATCCATGCAGCTGACGGCCGACAACGTATGGAAACAACATCCCTGGTTGAACATTTTATCTTACGACAACAGTAATCAGCCGCTCCGCGGCCAGCATGATCCTCAGGCTGTTTTCGACATGATGTTTAAGGACACATCCCGGGCCGATCGCCAGAATGAATTGCTGAGCGTCCTAGATGGAGTCAAGGAAGCCTCATCGTCACTGTCGAGAAAAGTCAGCGCCCGGGACAAACGGGTCTTGGAACAATACTTCGATTCGATTCGAGATGTGGAGAACGGCATCCAGCAGGCCAGACAGAACAGCCGGGCAGTGGACCTCGACACGAAACTCTCAAACATCGACCCGAGCCTGAAAGTCGGCAACCTCGGCGAGAGAATCAAGGCGATGCTTGACTTGATTACGCTCGCCTTCTGGACCGATTCAACAAGGGTTATCTCGTGTATGCTCGCCAACACGAACAGTCGTTCTCACTATGACTTCATGGGTGTGGATGCCGAGTTTCATTACGTTTCGCACCACGTTCGAAACAGAAAAGTTCTGCCATCTTACGACAAGATCAACATCTGGCACACAGGCCAGTTGAGATACCTGATTGAGCGGATGAAATCCATCAGCGATGGCAATACGACGCTGTTCGACAACTCGCTGATACTATGGGGTTCCGGTATTAAGCACGGCGACTATCACTCGCTGACGGACTTGCCCCTTGTCGTCACCGGCGGTGGCGGTGGAAAAGTACAACTCGGCCGGCACGTTCGTTACCCCAAAGCTCAGCCCTATGGCAATCTCCTGTTGACCCTCATGAATATCGTGGGAGCGGACGCAACAGGCATTGGAGATTCGACGGGGCAACTTCCAGGAATCACGGAGAAGGCGAATTTCGAACCTGCGAATCCGGACGACGGTAGTTGGAAGATCGTGAAGAGCGACGACGACTCGCTCACGGCGAAGGGCCTGCTGCGAATCAGTATTGAGTCCGAAGATGTCGAGTTTTATCAGCTGCGACTATCGGACAAGAGCGACCTTGACATCCGCATCCCCTTTATGAATAACCACAAGCTGCGCTTCGACCGTTGTGTCGGAAAGGTTGTGACCGTGACCGGCAAGTACAAGGTCGACGGGGAAAAGAAGACAATTGTCGCTCTAACGAATGCCGAGCTGGAATAGCCGTGAAGATACAGCAATTTAATGCGACGGCCGTCGCATGCGTCCTTGCCCTCACCGTGACCGCAAATCCTCGTTGCGGGTCTGCGGCGAGCTTTGCAGACGCCTCAAAGGTGATTGGAGCCCGATGCCTGTCCTGCCATGACAGCGACACCCGAGAGGCGGGGATCGATCTGACTCCACTGCTGCAGAAGGCGAACTCGTCCTATGGAGAATACACCAGGCTGTGGATCAAGGTCGAAAAGATGGTCGCCAGCGGCGAGATGCCTCCGGCAGTCGCGGGGGCTCTTGAAGTTTCAGAGAACGAGGCCATCAAACGTTGGTTTCGCGAGTCCTTCGTATTGCGGAACGGTAAGCCGCATATCGGGCCAACTCCGTTGCGTCGATTAACTCGGTATGAATTGGAAAACACGCTCGAAGACGTCCTGTCGATCAAGCTCAAGCCGACGTATCGCGACACAATCATTGGCCGTATCGAGAAATCGACGATCGCATCCATCGTGCCGTCAGATATCCCAGGAGAATCCGGTTTTGACAACGACGCGCATCGGATGGAGTCCCTCAAGCCGCCGCTCAAAGAAATCTCCGAGGCTGTGCACTATGCCCTGAGAGTCTTCGACAACGACCCGACTGCCAGGCAGTCTGTTCTGGGCCAGGCAGAGCTACAGAAAGATGCCACCGAAGGAGACGTCAAACAGTTTATTTCAGCATTCCTGATGCGTGCCTGTCGCTGCAATCAACGGCGAGTGAAGGAACTCACAACCGCCTACTACGGCCAGTATCAGAAACATATACAGGCTTCTCAAGACTGTAAAAAGAGCCTGCTGCATGTCTTCGAAATGATCCTGGTATCACCGGAATTCCTGTATCGACTCGAAGAAAGCAGGAACCTCGACGCGTTCTATCCGGTCAGCGGAGTGGAGCTGGCAACTCGACTGTCCTATTTCCTGTGGTCGACTGCTCCGGATAATGAGCTGCTGCGGCTGGGTCAGGACACAAGTTTACTCAACGACGACGTGCTGAAATCTCAGGTCACTAGGATGTTGAATTCGCCCAAGCGGCTCTCACTTTCCGAAAACTTTGCTGGACAATGGCTCGGCTTCGACGATCTGTTGTCGAACAGCGAGTACTTCGTGGACGAAAGATGGAATCGAGAGACTTACGACGAGGTCCTGTTTTTCGTCGACGAATTGATTAAGTCAGACAGAAGCCTTCTGGATGTCGTGCAGAGCGACTGGAGTTACCTCAGGACGTCCGCCCTCAATGCCAAACAGCATGGTTACATCCGCATCGAACCGGAGTCCGTTGAGAATCTGTATGCGGACATTCTTTCAGGCAGACGAAGCCAGAGTGACAACAAACGCCTCAGGTATGATCCACCAGTCCTCGTCAAAGCGAAGCACGACAGGGAAGGCGGCATCATTACGAGCGCGGCCATCATGCGTCTCACTGCCTCGAAGAGCCGTACCAGTCCGATCCGACGTGGTGTTTGGATCCTGAACACGGTCATAGGCAAGACTCTGGATCCACCGCCAAATGTCCCCTCGCTTGAAGAGGCACGGGAAGCACTAACTCTCAAAGAGAATCCTTCCGTTGCCGAAGTCATTAAGCAGCACGTTTCAAGACCGGAATGCGTCTCCTGCCACAAAGAAATTGACCCATTGGGACTGGGACTTGAAAACTTTGCGCCAACAGGCGTATGGCGAACGCATTACCCCGACAAGGCTCCGATTGTGTCCGCCGGAAAAATGCCGAATGGGAAATCATTCAACACACCACTGGAGATGAAGTTACTGCTCCTGGAGACATATAAAGACGACATTGCAACCAGCTTTGTAAAACAAATGCTCGCTTACGCTTTGGGCCGAAAAATCGAGCCGTTTGACAGAGTGTCAGTGGATTCAATCGTGAAGAAAGTGAAAGAAGACGGATACAAGCTAAACACAGCCATCGAGCAAATCGTATTATCGCAGCAATTCAGATTCCGACAGGACCAATGACGCGGCTGTCCGTGGCTCATTTTTCGCGGTTCTGTTCGTCTCTGCGAGTCGGTGTCAATTGGTGCGTGCGAATCTCGTTCGGTAAGACGGAAGACCCGAATACGTCGAGCACATCAGAAAAAGCGAAAAAAAGGCAAATTCTCTCTGTGGGCGGCCTGTGGGAATTCTATCTGACCCCGCACTCGGATTTCGCTGTTCGTCGACGAGTTTGAGCTTGACGAGCAGATCCAATTCGGTACGTTCTCCGGTGATCACTTTGAGAATCATGGTGACAATGCCCAGTAGCTTGTCTGGGGTATTTAATGTCGTCTCCACAATCCTGATCGGCCCGACATGGAAAGCGGTTGCAAGCACTCTCAGCAAGAAGGCATCGAGAGACCGTTGGAAATGTTGTGTGCCCGGACCGACCGGTTCGTGAGTTGACGTTCGCCAGCATCCGGCTGAGCGGCTTCGGCAATAGACACTTTTCTGCATCATTAGTCGTGATGCTCGGAGAAGATCTATGCCGAGGAAAAAACATCGCGAGCCAGCCACGCCTTTATCGGACAAATCTCCAGCGGGGATTCCGCGTCTGATGGTCACGGCTGAAGATGCGGCTTGGACCATCAGCGTGTCGAAATCTACCTGGGACCGATTGGCATCCGCTGAAAAAGTTCCAAAACCCGTCAGACTGTCATCCGGGTGTGTTCGCTGGCTTGTCAGTGATCTTGACCTGTGGGCCGAGATGGAGTGCCCCGATCGAAACGAGTTTGAAGCTCGTCGTTCGAAACACGACTGACAGGCAGGCGGCGTTCCCTCCACAATCAACGGATCTGAAAAATGAATCACTCAGCCGATATCGGCTCATTACGAATATTAGGAATACGAAATGGCAAGATTGTTTAAGCCGAGCACCACACGTTATGTAGATGCAAATGGAAAACGCTGTAACAAAGGTGATCCAGGCGCACGCAAGGAGAAGCCTACGAAATCTGGAAAATGGCGTGGTGAATATCGAGATGCGAACGGCGCACTCAAATCCGTTTCGCTGTGTTCGAACAAGTCGGCGGCCAGACGGATGCTGAAGGAGATTGAGGATCGTGTTGATCTTGAGAAGGCCGGTCTGTCGGAGTCGTTTGAAGAGTCGGCAAAAACGCCACTCAGTCAGCATGTTGATGAGTTCGAAGCTAACCTGAGAGATGCCGATCGAACGGAGGATCACTGTAAGGCAACCGCCAACCGCGTTAGACGCATAATCAAAGAGTGCAGATTCACTTTCATGTCTGATCTTTCTCCAAGTAAGACGTTGTCTTGGATAGGGGAACGAAAACGAAACGATGAAATGTCTGATCAAACAGCCCGTCACTACCGGACGGCTATCAAGCAGTTTTCCAAGTGGTTGGTCAAAGATGGACGAACGAAGAGCGACAGGCTGGCTCATTTGGAATTGGACAAAGGTAAGAAGGTAGATCCCGTCCACGAGAGACGCGAACTGACACAGGATGAACTGGCGTATCTACTCGACGCAACGCGAACCGGCCCAGTCCGATCGAAACTGACGGGCGGGCAGCGTTTCAAGCTGTATATGGTGGCAATGTCGACTGGCTTGAGAGCGAGTGAATTAGCCAGTCTTACACCAATGAGCTTCGACCTCGAAGCCGCGATACCCGTTGTTACGGTTGCACCTAAGGATGAAAAGGCTCGACGCGGAGCAACGCTGCCATTGCCTCCACACATTGTGGAGTTACTGAAGGAGTGGTTTAAACAGCCCGTTGAAGAACGCTGGTTGTTGCTGGTCATAAGGTGCAGGTTGGTGTGAGAAATTTCGGGCGGTGTTGATGGTCGTGGACTCGGTGGAATGGGTTGGTGCGACTGAGGAGTCGCTGGGAACGTTTCAGGGCGGCTTGAAGTGGCGAAAACATTGAGATCAGCAGTCCTGGGAGACCCGCGAACTCTCGGGGTTTGCCGCTGCCCAGTAGTTTTCGCAGGATCAGACCGAGGTTGTGAGCGGCGACTGTCAGCCGGACTTTCTTGCGGTTGTTCTCCAGGCCTCGCAGCCGGGTGCGGCGGGCCCCTCCCGTTTCGCAGACGTGAGCGAAGCTTCTTTCGACACGCTCGCATCGCAGTTTCTGCAGACGCTTGTTGCGTTCGCCTTTCAGACGACGGCGGTTGGCTCGGTACGCGACTTCGTAATCAGCGGGCTTGTCCGTCCAGCGACGGTTCGGACCATCCGGCTCGCAGATGTATGTTCGCAATTCGTCCGCCCGGGACTTCGCTAGCGTTTCGTTTTTGTGGTAGCCCTTGTCGCCGACGACCTCTTTGATTGCCGCGTCGCTGTCGGCCTGCTGCACGTTGCCTTGAGCGGTGTTGACGCTGTCCAGCAGCGTCTTACCGTCGGACTCGTTGCCGTAATAGATCTCGGCAGACAGGATTGCTTCAGTCTCAAGGTCGACCGTGTGTTCCTGCTTGTACGACAGATGCGTGTGGCCCTTCTTCATCTTCATAATGCGGGCGTCAGGGTCGCTTGAACTTTGCCAGTCCTGATTGGACGCCTTCTTGCCTTTGCGTTTTCGATCGAACTTCCGCAGGTCGTCGTCGCTGTTGATTTCGACGCCGTCAGCTTCGGCCAGACCGAGGACGTACGCTTCCCAGTCCTCGCCGGTGTCCCGCCGCACGATCGACTTCATCGCCGCGTTGGCTTCCAAAAGAGTTGAATCGACACCGACAGTCTTGCCTTTCAACAGCCCGTGTTCTTCGACCAGCGACAGCACGAATGCAAAGACCTGCTCGAACACTTCCAGAGGAAGTCGCTGACGGATGCGCGTCAGGCTCGAATGCTCCGGGGTGTTCTCATGCAATTCGTACCCAAGAAACTTCCGCAACGACAGGCTGTCCCGACATCGCCACGCAATGCCTCGCTGAGAATCGATGCCCTCAAAGTACCCCACAAAGATCATGCGGAAGTAGATGCCTGGCGGAATGCCGGGACGACCACCTTCTTTGTAAAATGGCTCGCACAACGACTCGGCAAAGTTGTCGAACTCCCCGTCGCGGAGCACACGATTCAGGGCGTCGTAAAACACATGCCCGATCGAAGCTGGCAACTTCGCCGTCGCCACCCAAAGTTCCTGCTGCCGCTCCGTTCGACGCTGACCAAGTGCCATCTGTAATTCTCCATTGCTCAATCTCAAGACCCGGAGCAGGATAGCGCGAACTCATATTCAGTCCAGGTCAGTTGGCCAGCTTTTTCAACGGGCTGTTAAAGAATTGGGCCACACAGACACTCTATGGCCAGGAAAGTGGGCAAAGCACAAGCAAGCTGGAAGATTCCTGAAGAAGGATCTTGCCGCGGCAAGGGAGGCGTGGATCAGCGAGGTTGAGTCTTCGGAAGACCAGACGAAGCGTGAACAGAGCCAAATCCTTCTTTACGAAACCGAAGAAGGATTCGCCGACTTCCACGCACTGAGGCACACATTCCTATCTCAATTGAGCCGAGCAGGAGCGCCAGCCAAAGTGATGCAGAAGATGGCTCGTCACAGCACGATCGCGATGACCCTCGAACGCTACACTCACGCAAACCAGTCCGACCTGTATTCCGCAGTTCGGAAATTGCCGGGAATTTCTGGAAATGTGGTTCAGACGAAGCCTTCGGCGGCGCAGCAAACTGCAGCGTCAGGACATTTGGTTGCCGGTTTGGTTGCCGGTGCTGGTGACACTTCATGCGAATCGGTGAGGTCGATTGAGGAAAATCGCCCTTTTCCGGAACTATTGTCAATTGTCGTGGCCTGAGGCTGAGTCAGGCGGCGTTTTCCTGCAGGGTTCCGTCGACGAAAAGTTGTCCCTGGATGACGAGTGTGATTTGTTCGTAGCCTCTGAGTCTTCTCCATTTCTTTGAGGCGGATTCGGCCAGCTTGAACATCATGGCCAGACTGGTTCGGCGTGTGCCGCTGCCTTTGGTTCGGCGGTGTCTCAGACGGATGGTGGCAAAGGTCGATTCAATTGGATTGGTCGTTCTCAGGTGAGCCCAGTGCTCGGCGGGGAAGTCGTAGAAGGTCAGCAGTACCTCGCGATCTTTGCTGAGTGATTCGCAGGATTTCGGATACTTCGCTTTGTATTTTTCCACGAAGTGATCGAAGGCGTTGTTGGCCGCTTCACGAGTTTCGGCCTGCCAGATGTCGTGCAGGTCTGATTTCGCTTTGGGCTGCACACTCTTCGGCAGGTTGTTGAGCACGTTGGCTGTTTTGTGAACCCAGCAGCGTTGCTCACGCATCTCAGGAAAAACCTTTCGGGCGGCGGCCCAGAAGCCGAGTGCTCCATCGGCGACTGCCACTTTCGGAGTCATCGCCAGCCCGCGATGCTTCAGGCCGAGCAGCAGTTCGCTCCAGCTTTGTTCGCTTTCGCGGTATCCGTCGAGGATCGCGATCAACTCTTTGCGACCATCTGCGGTGGCACCGATCAGCACGAGAATGCACTGTTTTTTATTGGCATCGTCTTCCAGTCGGACGTTGACGTGGATACCGTCGGCCCACACATAGACGTACTGCTGCTGAGACAAATCGCGTTTGGACCACTCTTCGTATTCGTCGGACCATTGTTCTTTGAGTCTGACAACGACGTTAGCACTGAGTCCTTTGGCTCGCTCTCCAACAAGTGCCTGCAGGGCTTCAGAAAAATCGCCGGTGGAAATTCCTTTCAGGTACAGCCACGGAATCAGCTCTTCGATCGAGTTCGTTCTTTTCAGATACGGGGGCAGCACCTGCGGCGAAAAACGGACTCGATCGGCCGCCTCGGGAGATCTGTCACGAACTCGCGGCTGACGCACCGGAAGCGTGCCAGCTGCCGTTAAAATTTCCCGCTCGGGCAGTGATCCATTGCGAACAACCAAGCGACGGCCCTGCTCATCTCGGCGACCAGAATGCTCTGCCAGAAAATCATCGACTTCGGCATCAATCGCCGCCTGCAGCATCCGTCTGGCTCCCTCGCGAAGCAACTCATCCAAAGGACTGCGGCTCTCGAAATTCGCTCGAAACTTCAACACCTCCGGCGAGGGAATCCCGTCCTCTGAATCCCTGGCTGGAATTTGATCAACATCTCTCGTAGCGTTTCTCATGGCGTATCCTTGTGCCCATTGTGGGCGGCTGAAGAGTCAATTCCCTCAGCAGGATACGCCACCTTTCTTCAATCTCTCACGCCACGACTTCTGACAGTAACTCCCTTTTCCGAAGGCCTCCCTGTAACAGGGGAGGCCAAAGAAAAACCCCAGCAATTGCTGGGGTTTGACGGTGATTGCGGCACATTGAAGGCCGCTGATCAAAAGCGGAGAGGGTGGGATTTGAACCCACGGTACCTTGCGGTACACCGGTTTTCGAGACCGGCACATTCGGCCACTCTGTCACCTCTCCGATTGCGGGGCGGGATGATAGAAGTCATCCTGCCGCCGCGCCAAGTGTTCGCGTCAGACGGTGCCGTTTCTGGTGTCGATTGTCGTAGCAACTCCGATGAGCCTCATTCGACGAACGTCAGAATTGTGGGGCCGGAGATGCTTTTGGGCGCGTGGTTACCGAATTCTTGTCGGCAGACTCGGTCTTGGTAGTTGGCGGATTTTCAATGAATCAGGTGTTATGAGATGAGTTCACGTCGGGACGAGGTTTCAGATTCTGTTGTGAGTGGCACCGAGAGCGGTGCGCCGGATTGGCTACTGGCCGAAGATGGGCCATTGATCGCCGTCAATAAGCCAGCCGGAGTTCTGACGGAAGGAATACCATCTGGCGAGCAGACAATGGTTGGGCTTGTGAAGGCCTGGCTGGCGAAAAAGTACGACAAGCCTGGAAATGTCTATCTGGGAATCCCGCACCGTCTGGACAGGGCGACGTCGGGGACGATGGTGTTTACTCGAAACTCCAAAACGGCGGCGCGAGTGGCTGAGCAATTTGAGAAGCGGCAGGTATCGAAGACCTACTGGGCGATGCTGGACGACCGACCTGAAGCCGATGCCGGACTGCTCGTCGACTGGTTGCTGAAAGTACCCGATCGGGCGATTTCGGAAGTCGTCTCGGCAGAGACTGCGGGAGCGAAGGAGGCTCGACTCGAGTATCACGTGCTTCGTGAAATCAACGGTCGCTGTCTCGTTGAGGTCAAGCTACTGACGGGAAGGATGCACCAGATTCGCGTACAGTTTGCTTCGCGCGGGTGTCCAATCGTGGGTGATACGAAGTATGGCGCTGCTCCCTGGCTGGAGCCGAAGACAACGATTGTCGACAACCTGGTGCCTGAAGTTGAGCTCACAGCAGATGCAGGCGAATCGCGGCCGGCACGCAACGCCTCGGACATGCGGATCGCGCTGCACGCTCGGACGTTGAGTCTTCTGCATCCGATCCGGTACGACTCGTTAACGTTGGAGACGCCCGTTCCTGACTACTGGCAATTGCCGAGCGACTAACAGATCGCGTTGAACTTCAGGTCGCACTCTTTCGAGAGCGACTTAAGTCAATTGTCTCGGTCACGTGATGGTGTTGTCAGTTCGCCGCGATATTGAGAAGAACTTTTCCATCTCGCCCGGGAACTTCGGCGGCCTGTACCGCGGCGACGACTTCGTCCAGGGAAAAGCTGCTGCCGATTTCGCTGGCGAGGACTCCCTCGCGGATCAGACCTGAAACTGTTCTCACCAGTTTCAGCTTTGCTGGCAGTTTTAGCGTTTCCATGTGGTTGCCAAGCCAGAAGCCGGCGATCGACGCTCCGGGTGTCATGAGGGCACGTGAGGGAACGATCAACGGTTCGCCTGAGAGCGTTCCAAATGCCAGAATTTTGGCATGCTTTCCCAGAACGCTTACCACTGCAGAACCTGTCACGCCGCCAACGCAGTCGATCGCAGAATGGACCATGCTGTGGTCGGTTGATGCTCCGGTGGCTGCGGCAACGGCCGCTCGAAACTGATCGAGCGAATGGCTATTTGGATCAAACCAGATGGCTGCATCGGCACCGGCGGCTTTCAGTTCCGCGACCTGTTCCTCTCGCCGGACGACGCAGAGTGTTCGGAAACCGAATCGTTTACCAAGACGGATGATCATGTGGCCGAGGACGGAACCCGCGGCTGTTTGAAGAAGCCACTTACCCCTGGGGACTCGTAGAATGTCCCGGCACATCACGTATGCCGTCACCGGGTTCACGAAGAACGTTGCCTGCTGTTCCTGACTGAGGCGTCCGGTCAACAGATTCGAAAACGGGATCACTTGTGAGGCCGGGATAACGTTCTTTTCTGCCCAGTTTCCGCCGCGGCGTGAGAGCACGGCGACGCGTTTCCCGAGCATCATCTTTGCTCGCAGCCCTCCGCCGGCAGATTCAACAACCCCGACTCCTTCGAAACCAGGAGTTGCCGGCAGCTCGGCACTTAAAGTGTACTGCCCGCGGACGAACAGCAGGTCTGAGGGGTTCACCGGGCAGCACAGCATCCGGACCTTTACCTGTCCGTGTTTGGGTTCTGGCTCGGGCAGGTCCTTGATCGTGAGAACGGCGTCCGGGTTTCCGGTTGACTCAAAAACGACGGATTTCATGGTGGTTACTTTGGAAGCTTCGGCTGGCTGGTTCTGGCAATGTTGAGTTCACCCAAAGAAGTATGATTACAGATTGCATCTCCGGCTGTTAGTTACTTATCAGTTCGCGGACTTTTGCGGAGATGTCGTCCTGCCGCATGAGTGTTTCGCCGACCAGAATTCCTCGGACCCCGAACTGCAGCAGGTGCTCGACGTCCGATCGTTGGCGGATTCCGCTTTCGCTAACGAGATACACGCTGTCGGGAACGCGTTCTGCCAGGTCAGTCGAGTGTTTCAGGTCAGTCACAAATGTTTTGAGGTTGCGATTATTGATACCAACCAACGGAGCTTCGAGCTTCAGGACTCGATCGAGATTCTCTGGCTCGTAGACTTCGACCAGACATTCCATGCCGAGCTCGGAAGCGTAGAAGTAAAGGTCGCGCATCGTGCAGTCATTGAGGCATTCGGCGATCAGAAGAATGCAGTCCGCTCCGGCCGCTCGCGCTTCGGTGACCTGGTAGCGGTCCAGGATGAAGTCCTTCCGCAGGACCGGGATCGAGACGTTGCTTCGGATGGCGGTCAAATATTCAAGTTTGCCTTTGAAGTACGGCTCGTCGGTAAGGCAACTGATGCACGCCGCGCCGGCTGACTCGTAGATCTTTGCGATTTCGACTGGATCAAAGTCTTCTCGGATCAGCCCGGCCGATGGTGACGCTTTCTTCACTTCGGCGATCAGACCGATATCTGATTTGGCGCGCAGAGCTGCAAGAAAATCGCGAGGTGGGTCAACGTCTGCCAGACGAGCTTTCAAATCGTCCTCGGCTACACGGCTTTTTGCTGCCGCAATTTGACCTCGTTTTGTTTCACAGATTTCGGCAAGGACGTCCGACACTTAAGTTTCTCCGAGGAATGGGCGAGGCGTGGCAACTGCCTGGCGTTGGTTGGTCTCTATGGGCGGCGAATTATAGTTCGTCGCTCGCCGGCTTCCAGTGCTTAGTGGAGAGCGATTTTTCACGAAGCTGTCGTCTGTGTGGATGCGTCTGCTGTGCAACTGATTGCCGATCGGTACTCGTCAGCCGTTAGCTCGACCATTTGTCTGGCATCGAAGGATTGGATCACTTGCTGACGAGCGGCACTGCCGATTGCACGGGCGCGAATCGGATCCTTCAGGAGTTCGAGGATTCGTTCTGCGAGGGAATTGCTGTCTGCAGCCGGGATTACCAGACCGGTTTCATCATCGCGGACAATCGACGTGATTCCACCGACGCCGGTGGCGATAACTGGCCGTCCGAGGGACATGGCTTCGAGCATGACTGTGCCGAGGCCTTGCATCAAAGACGGCAGGCAGAAGATGTCCATCGCTCGGATGGCTGATCGGAAATCCGGTAAGTTCGTGATGAATGTCAGATGGTCGGTCAGATTTAATTGCCTGGCCAGTGCCCGCAGTCGGCGTTCTTCCGGGCCGGTGCCAGCGATGAGGAATTCAACATCGTTGCCGGCATCGAGTACCTGGCGAGCCGCTTTGATGAAGTACGGAAATCCTTTGGACTCTTCCAGCCTGCCGGCGGTGCCAATGACCGGAATCCTGCGGGCCCCCAGAACTTCTGAATTGTCGATCAGATCCGGGACGGTGACTCCGCTATGAATGACTGTGATCATGTCCTCGTTCAGAGAATTCTCGGAAATCAGGCTTTCCTTCACTGAGGAACTGACCGCGATGACACGGTTCAATTGAGATTGACCGGCTGACATTGTCCGAGCCAATGCCTTGTCGTGATCATGAATTGTGAGCAGGCATGGAAGTTCCAGACGTTTCGCCAGAGCGAAGCCGAACGGCAAGGCGTGTCGCGACTGGATGTGGACAAGGCTCGGTTTATGACTCGCCGCGTCCTGAGCAACCAGGCCGTTAATCAGTGGTCGAAACAAAGGTGACGAAAGCAGCAGATGCTCGTAAGTCGGACACTTCGGTCGTGCCTCCTCCGGAAGCGATGCCAGGTCGGGCGACACGATGACTGGCGAGTACCCGTATTCAGGAAGTAGTTCGGCCAGTCGAAGAGTGTACGAACTCGTCCCTCGAACCTGCAGAGGTCCGGCGACAAGGATTACGGTTTGAGAATCAGTGCTCATGACTCGTCAGTTGCTTCGAGAATCGTCCAGCTTGGCTCAGGTGAGTTTTGCCGTCCACGATAGAAGGTTCTTGAAGAACGCAGCGTACAGATTTCCGACTTCGACATCTCCTGCGCCGTCCGCGCCAGCCGTCACTCGCTCCGTACCCCAGTCGACCATTGGGCCGATCCAGTGCGGCGCGACGTCCGTTGCCAGCGCCGCCGTCCTTCCCGCTCCGTGGTTTCCTGTTACGAGCATCGGTGCGGTCGATGATGGTTCGAGGCTCGGATTTGCTCCTGCGAAACTCGCTTCGAATCGCATCGATTGAAGAAGCGTTTGACTGTCCGGTTTTGGCGAGAATGAGTTGAAGCCACCGATCAATGGCGGACGTTCAGACCAGGGCAGACCGTCGGTAATCGGATGGGAGATGCCGGCCGGCTGCACGAACACCGGTTGATCGCAGTTACGGCGGTCGTCTTCGCTTGCGATTTCGACCGGCAGGGCATCAGCAATCGGAGTTCCGTCCCAGTCGCCTCCGAGGCCGTGGAATGACTCCCAGCCGCCAATCATCAAAAGGCCGGCACCGGCTTCCACACGTTTCACAATCTGAGTCTGCAAGGAAGCGTCCGCCTGATCGGCGGGGTAGTCGCTGAAGATGACCAAGTTGTATTCGGTCGTGAGTTCAGCGTCCGAGAGCGGTTGGTCACTCGAAACGTAGGTGAAATTCCAGCCCCAGGTCGTCATCAGTCCGGCCAGGTAGGCGGCCGCGCCGTCCAGCGAAGTGTCGCCGCAGTAGAGAATTTGAGGTTGGCTCATGTTGGATGTCCGGTTTCAAAATCATACTACTCAGAGGCGTCGACACTGCGTTGCCAGAGAGTGCGAATAAGCTGAAGCTTACGCTCGACGGTTCGCGGAACGCACTCAAGTTTCTCCGCAATTTCGTCGTTCGTGAAGCCTTCGAGCTTCCACAACGCCACTGACTGCAGGGTGTCGTCCTCAAGTCGCGCGAGTAGTGCCTGAAATTCGTCAGCGATCTGTGCTGCGAATTCAGGCGTTGGTTCCTGGCTGATGATTTCTTCGAATTCGAGTGTGCCCGATCCGGCCTTCGATTTGTCGGAGCTGGATTGTGAATTCTCTTTTTGTGAATTGTCGACGACCGAGCTCTGCGATGCCGCGTGCCCAGTTCCGCCGCGTTTCTGGCGATTGTGATAGCGGATCAGATCGACGGCCTTGTGAGCCGTGATCGAGACCAGCAGCGGCCAGAGATTCTCTCGGTCGACAAGTTGGGTGAATCGACCGGCTTCGGCTCCCTGGCAGAAACTGTGGAATGCGCTCAGCGCCACATCCTCTTCGTCGGCCATGCGCTTCGGCATGCCCTGCAGTTTTTCGCGAGCCATGCCGACCATGCGGCGGAAGTAAAGTTCCCACAGGCTTTGTGCTGCTTTGGACTCGCCGTCCTTCAGGTGTTGAATCAGACGCGTGACGGTCCCTTGCGGTGAGTCGTCGAGTTCTGATTCCATGCTGGCGATTCCGCGAAACTGGAGCAGGGCAGGGGGCGCCTATAGTAGCCGTCATGACGCAACGGTCAGATTCACTCGTCGTCGTCCGGACCTTGTTTCAGACATCGTCCAATCTGACGCACAGCTTGCCGAAGCCGTTGAGCGTTCTCGACGATTGCCAGGCGGAGATAGCCTTCTCCGTCGGGGCCGAAGCCGCCACCGGGGCTGACGGCGACGCCAGCTTCTTCGATCAGCTTCATCGCGAAATTGATCGAGCCCATTTCCCGCCACGGTTCTGGAATCTTTGCCCACACGAACATCGTGGCTTTGGGCGGTTCGATTTCCCAGCCGAGACGCGTTAGTCCATCGCAAAGTGCGTCGCGACGATTCTGATATTCGGCAGCGACAGCGTCGACGGCGTCATCGCAGTGTCTCATGGCGACGATGGCGGCGATCTGAGCTGCCTGAAAGATTCCGTAGTCGTAGTAGCCTTTGATGGTTGCGAGAGCTCGGACCATTTCGGGGTTGCCTGCGCAGAAGCCGATTCTCCAGCCGGCCATGCTGTAGCCCTTGCTCATCGTCGTGAATTCGACGCCGACGTCTTTTGCGCCGGGCGTCGAAAGGAAGCTCGGAGCCTTGTAGCCGTCGAAGCAGATGTCAGCGTACGCGAAGTCGCTGATCACCATGAAGTTGTATTTTTTGGCGAGGACAACCAGCTCGGCATAGAATTCCTGCTCAACGCAAGTCGTCGACGGATTGTGCGGGTAGTTGACGATGACCAGCTTCGGAGCGGGAAAAAGGTGCTCGCAGGTGTACGTGATTCGTTCGAGAAAATGCTGAGGATCGCGGCAGTCCAGACTGATCACGTTTCCGGCGGAAAGTACGACGGCGTAAACGTGAATCGGGAAGCTGGGAGCTGGGACGATCGCCGTATCGCCAGGGCCCATCAGAGCGAGGCAAAGGTGGCTGAAGCCTTCTTTCGAACCAAGGCACGCGATGATTTCGCTGTTTGGGTCGAGGTCGACGTCGTACTTGCGCGAGTACCGAGCGGCGACTTCCTTTCTCAGATTGCCGATTCCGTTTGAAACGGAGTAGCGATGGTTTCGGGAATCGGAAATCGCTTCGGCCAGCTTTTCGCTGATGAGCGGATCGGGGGCTTCGGTCGGGTTGCCCATGCCGAGGTCAATCACGTCGACGCCGGCGACGCGTTTGTCGTACTTCAGCTTGTTGATTTTGCCGAACATGTACGGCGGCAGGCGTTTGACGCGGTCTGCAACCGGGATAGTAAACGGCTGATCTTCGAACGGAACTTCTGATTCGCTGCGCATTTTGGGGTAACCCTGTGTGGTGAGGCAGATTCCCGGGCGGGAACGAGGCGGATTCTAGCAGCCCGTGAAATCCGTGAAAGCTTGGATTTCATCGGACTTTGTGCAGACCGAACTGAGCGTATTTGACATTTCTGGGTCCAGGCATGGCCAGATTTATGCGACACCTGTCGCCCCGAAAGTGTTCACTCGGAAGTCCTTGGCTATACTCAGGCCGTATTCAAAATCGCCTTGAAGATTCCGCCGGCCGAAGTTTCACCCTTCTGCCCGTGATTTTCGCACTTTCGCCTGGAGTACTCACCCGTGACGCAGTCTCTGATCGGAACTCACAAGCAGGAGCTGGACACTCCGATTCTCTGCATCGATCTCGACACGATGGATGCGAACATGAAAAGCATGTCCGACTTCATCAAGTCGCGAGGCAAGGAATGGCGGCCGCACCAGAAGTGCCACAAAACGCCGGCTATTGCCTGGAAGCAGATGGAGTACGGGGCGATCGGCGTGACCTGCGCCAAAGTTTCCGAAGCCGAAGTCATGGCCGCTGCGGGGATCGAAGACATCCTCATCGCGAATATGATCGTTGGTAAGCGGAAGGTTGAACGTGTTGCTGCCCTGTGTCAGCACGCGGACCCGATCGTCGCTGTCGACCACTTCGCGCAGGTCGAACCTCTGGCCGCGGCATGTCACGCTCGCGGAGTTCTTTGCCGAGTCATCATTGAAGTCAACATTGGTCTGGACCGAGTCGGCTGCCGCCCGGGGGCGGACACACTTGAGCTGGCGAAGGCCATCGACCGGCTGGAAGGCGTCGACATCGTCGGAATCATGGGCTACGAGGGGCACTTGCTGTGCATTCCGGATCAGGTCGAAAAACGCGAAAAGATCGAACACGGCATGAACGTGCTGAAGCACTGTCGCGACCTGCTGCTCGAAGCAAATTTGGATTGCTCCATTGTCAGCGCCGGCGGAACAGGTTCGTACCAGATTACGTCTGACTGCGAAGGCGTCACCGAACTGCAATGCGGTGGCGGCATCTTCGCCGATCCGTTCTACAGAAATCAGTGCGCTGTAGAGGGACTTGAATACGCACTCACAATTCTGGCAACCGTCGTCAGCCGTCCGGTGCTTGAACGAGCCGTCCTGGACTCTGGCCGGAAAACCCACTTTCCGGATCAGGAACCGGCAATTGTCAAAGGTCACCCAGGAGCGACAGTCACGCGGGTCAGCGCCGAGCATTGCCAGCTTGACCTGGAAGGCGAGTCACGCAACTTGAAGATCGGCGACAAGGTCGAACTGATCGTCGGCTACGCAGACCACACATCAGTTTTGCACGACGCCTTCTACGGCTTCCGCAACGACATTCTGGAAACCGTCTGGCCCATCGCCGGCCGCGGGAAACTGCAGTAACGACACCCGAAGGGTAAGTCGGCAATCATGTCACCTCGCCCCCTTGGGGGAGAGGTCGCGGTCTCAGCCGCGGGTGAGGGGGATTTTTCCGATCCATGCCTCGTGTCCCCCCATAAGCTGGCATACCCGTCATCGGCAGAGTTCGACTACAAACTCGCCCGCACACAACCGCTCAAACCTCCTAACAGGATCGAATTCGCATGGATGCGAACATTCTGCCGTTGACCTTACCGGCTGTCGAAAAACGAGAACACTTCATTCCCGTGCGAAAGGCCGATCTTATCCGGCTGCTCGCCGACGATGATTCGCTGTCTGACCAGGAACGCTCGCAATTTCTGGACCTCTGTCGGATGCTCGAAGCGACGTTCCACTTCGAATATCACGATGAGCTGGAGAAACTGAAGGACGCTTACGCCGCGTTCGACCCCGATCGAGATACTGTCGACAATGAATTGTTACGGGCCCATTCAAATGACGGAGACGTGGCGGCGCTCTTTGAGCACATGGTGACCTTGCTGGAACGTGCCAACTTTCGGCATCTGGACCAGGAAGAGATTGAAGCCGCGCTGAACGATACCACCGACTGGGGAGTCCGTCTGGACGTTGACTTCGACGTCTTCGAACGCCTTGAGGTCTACTCGCGCGGCGAAGTGACAACGACACGAACAGTTCGAAACTTCCGCACGCTGTTCAAGAAGCAGGAAGTCGAGGTCCCGATTTACCAGCGGCTGGTGATCATCTTCCGGCTGAAGGATCACGAGCGGCTGGCGGCGCAGGCAAACCTCGACGCCGTGACGCTGAAGATTTTTAAAAACATTCCGCGAGTCGACCTGGAGATGCTGTTTCCCGGCACGAAGGTCTGCATGACGCTGCTGGATCGAGCAAAGATTCTGCTGCCGACGATCTCCGGCGTTGTGGTCACCATCGGAAAGATCATCAACAACGCAGTGGGGATGCTGGCTTCGGGCATGTCCGGAGTTCTGGCCTTCCTCGGTCTGATCGGCGGAACCGTCGGTTACGGCGTGAAATCGTTCTTTGGCTATCTCCGAGCCAAAGACAAGTACCAGCTCAACCTGACAAAAAACCTGTACTACCAGAATCTCGACAACAACGCCGGAGTGCTGTTCCGCCTGCTCGACGAAGTGGAAGAACAGGAATTCCGGGAAGCAATCCTCGCCTACTCACTGCTTCGCCGAGAAGCGCCGTCCGGTGGCTGGACTCAGGATGAACTCGACCGCCGCGCCGAATCCTTCCTTGTGGAGCAAGCTGGAGTCGACATCGACTTCGAAGTCGACGACGCCTTGGCCAAACTGAAACGTCTCGGTCTGGCCCTCGAAACGCCAACCGGCCGCTACATCGCCATCCAACTCCCCGAAGCCCTGGTACGCCTCGACGCAGCTTGGGACGCGTTCTTCGACTTTCCGGCCGGAGATTCAGAAGTCGCTGCCGCAGTTGCCTGATGGTTGTGCGACCACACGATTTGGATGGGAATGGAACGGAAGAATAGAACGCTGGGACAAGCGCCGCGCAATTCCGGCAGTCTGTTTTGCCGTCCAGTCGGAACTACGGGGAGCTTGGTCCGGCCTTTTTTCTTTATTGCCAGCCAATTCCCAACTCTTCGCTGAGAATGGCTTTGAAGTCAGTAAGACGGATGAGGACATTTCCGAGTGTTCGGTTGCCTCGAGCTAAAGCGATGCAGGCAGCGCCCGTGACCGTGAGTAACTCGTTCCATTCGTGGTCAGCGTGCATGCAAAGGATGGCGGGAGCTGACTCGATTGCAGCAAAGTAGCCGTCAGCTATCTCCGGCGGGGGCGCAGAATTATCCATCCTGCAGAGTTCAACGGTAGCCAGCAATCCGAAGCAGTTCCAATCAAGTTTGCGACTCAAACGTGCGGCATTGAGTAAATGCGGCACGACCGCGTATGACGCTGAATCTACATCTCCTTGATGATGCAATTCGTCCCACAACTCCAGCCATCGCTCTTTTGGCAGTCCATTTTCGTACAACTCTCGCAGAAAAGGGGTTGCGTCGAAGTGCAGATGATACCCGCCTTTGTACGTCTGCCACCGAAGATCATCCAGTGGCAGCATCGATTTAGAATTATGGGACATAACCCTGATTGATCATGATAGATACTTGCGGCGAATTGTCGCGACCAGCGGCGATATGTCAGTCGGCGGTCCCATACTACTTGCCGATGCAGTAGAGGTTTTTGGTTGAGCGGATGAAGAGTTGGCCGCCGCTCGGGGTGATGGAGGCTCGGAAGATTTCTTCGTCGTCTTTCAGCAGGTTGCAGCGGCTGACGATTTTTGGGGTGTCGGCCGGTTCGACGACGAGGGCTTCTCCGCCGTCTTCGATGAAGGCGACCAGACCGTCGTAGGCGACCGGGCTGGCGGTTACTGTTCCGCCGATTCGTTCCTGCCAGTGTTCTTTGCCAGTCGTGGCGTCGTAGCAGGTCAGGATTCCGCCTCGCATGCTCATGGCGAGAACGTAGTTGCCAACAACGATGGGCGATGGCAGGTCTCGACCTTTGCGGCCTTTACTCCAGACGACGTTGCTGGCGGTGACGTCTCCCGATCCGCCTGGTTTGACGGCGAAGATCGCGGGCCCGCGGCCAGGAATCACGTAGACAAGACCGTTGCCTGGAGTGACGGTTGGTGTGCCTCTGCCATTGGTGCCAGAAACTCGCCAGTATTCTTCTCCGTTGGTTGGGTTGTAACCTCGGATTCCGGTATGACCCTGCACGACCATTTCGCTGCGACCGGCGGCTTCGATCAGGATCGGGCTGCTCCAGCCTCGTTGTCGTTCGCGAGGCGTCGTCCAGAGTGTTTCTCCTGTGAGCTTGTCGACGGCCAGCAGGAAGCCTTTTTCGTCAGAGTCGCAATTCTGGATGAGCATATTGTCGATCAGGATCGGACTGGCAGCGGTTCCCCACGGTCCCGGGAATTCTCCCAGGTCACGATTCCAGAGCTGTTTGCCGTCCATCGTCAGGCAGAACAATCCGCCGCCCTGGCCGAAGAAGCACCACACTCGTTCGCCGTCGGTGACGCAGGTGGATGACGCCCAGCCGTTCATGACGTGGGATGCCTCCGGAGTGCCTTTCCACAGGCTGGTCTGCCAGACGATGTCGCCGGTGTTTCGGTCGACGCAGAGTGCGACTCGTTCGGCACCGCGGCTAAGAGCGGCCGTTAAGAACAATCGTTCGCCCCAGATGACCGGCGACGATTGACCGGCTCCGGGAAGCGGAGTGGTCCACTTAATATCGGCAGGACTCCACTTGCGCGGGAATCCCGTTTCGTCTGAGTGCCCGTCCTGGTTCGGTCCTCGCCAGCGAGGCCAGTTGGAATCGGCAGATGTAGTGTCGAAGGCGGTCAGGGCGAAGCAAGCCAGGCAGGCAAGGGCGGTGAGTCTCGACACAGGAAGTCTCCGAAGTGGGTGGGAAGGTCTGGTGGCAATGGCAACAGTTTTAGCGGATGGGAATCAGCAATTTACAGCGAAGCGGACAGAAATCCGTTCGGCGACGCAGGACCGGTCGAAGCGACTTCGAAGTATTCATTGACGTTTTAATAGCCAGCATCGTCGGGCGGTTCGTCCAATTCATCTTCGAAGATCTTTTCGGCAAGTTTATCGGCTGAGATCGGTTCGACGATGGCGTACTTGCCGTCGCTCCACCTCAGCAGGTCGACCTGCTGGCAGCGTTCACTGCAGAACGGAAAGGTTTTGGACTCGGTGGCGGCGGTCGCCGATAACTCGATCTCGCAGATCGGGCAGGATGGAAGTCGGACCACGAAATCTTTCTCCGGGTAGTGCTTGGGTTTCGTCAGGATGTGTATCGATAGGCCATCGTGCTATGAGCGGCAAGCGTTCTGCATGATAATCGTCGAGACGGCAGAAAAGATCGACGGTTTTGTATAGCGGCCAGACAAGTAGTTGCCTGGAACGTCAGATCAAATCTTTGCGAATGACGCTTCGATTTTCAGAATCCGCAGTCGACGTTCAACGATCGATCGGAAAGTTAACAATGAGATTCATTCGAGCCACTGTTTTCCGCCAGGTAACTCTTAAGTGCTTGATCATGATGCTCACGAGCGGTTTTCTCACGTTTTCGGCGTTGGAAGTCTGCCGAGGTGAGCAAGCCGCGAAACAGCCTGGTAGATCATTGCGGGATCTGCCGCCTCTGTTCGAGCGGCCGATGAACGACGGTTCGTACTACGTCGTAGATTCAGAAGCTGGATCGGATGCTGGGCCGGGTTCGAAGGATCGTCCGTGGGCGACGATCAACCATGCGCTGTCACAGATCGCGGCCGGCGACACTCTGTACCTTCGAGAAGGCAGCTATTTCGAAAACGTCTACTGCGCCGTCGCTGGCAAGGAGAGTCAGCCGATCACGATTCGTTCGTGGCCAGGCGAACGGGTTTTTGTTGAAGGCGGCATGGCAGAGTTTCAGCACTCACCGGCAACAGCGTGGGAGCCTTTTCCGGAAGGTGCGGAGGGAGAGTTCGTTTCGACCGGGACATTCCGAAACATTCGCGATGTTGTTGGTTTGCTTGGTGATTCGAATATCGGCCTGCAAACTTACTGGCACGTTGCCGACCTGCGAGCGTCGAACGAAATGTGGATTGTCGACAAGGAAACGAGGTCGGTCGCTCCTGTCTACTGCGGGCCGGGGCTTTGGTACAACAAACAGACCGGTCGCATCCACGTCCGACTGGCTCATACTCACATCGATAATCCAGCCGTCGAGAATTATTCCGGAGAAACCGACCCTCGAAAGCTGCCTTTGATCATCGCTCCGTTCGCGTCGGTGCCGTTGTTTATCGATCAGGCGATGAACGTTCGGTTTCAGGACCTGGTGATTCGCGGCGGCGGGTTGAATTCGGTCGTTCTGCAATTCGGGGTGAACGTCGAATTCGACAACGTAACGGTCTTCGCTGGGACGTACGGAATCAGAGCACGATCGACCGGGCCGTTTCGGATGGTCAACTCCGGAGTTCACGGAAACATCCCGCCCTGGGGCTTCCGGAACGAAAACTCGCTGCACACCTACACGGCCCGTTATTACGACCCGTTCTTCAAAGAGCCGGGGACGGAAACTCGTAATGTTGCTCGTTTGCCGACGCACGCACTGGTTGTGACGGAGGGGACGTTCGAGTTCGAAGTCTTTGCTTACCCGAGAAACCACGATTGGGAGATCGCTCATTGCGACTTTTCGGATGGGCACGACGGAGTTTATCTCAGTGGCAAGGAAATCCGTTTTCACCACAACCGAGTTGACAACATCCAGGACGACGGGATCTTCCTCAGCAGCCCGTCGGACAATTTCAACGACGGGATCTTTATCTATCAGAATCTAATCACGCGATGTCTGATGGCGTTTGGGTGCCACTCGCGAGGTGGGCCGACGGGCAACATGTACATCTTTCGAAATATCGCTGATCTGCGGCAGGAGTGAATGCGGGCAGACCGTCGCCTGAGTTTCCGCAAGGGCGAATTTCGTCGTACCAGGTTTACCTCATGCACGGTCGAAACAAAGATCCGGATGTTGAATCGCTCCACTTCTATCAGAACACTCTGGTGAGCAATACAGACGCTTACGGTTATGCTCAGCGGCTGCTCAGTCGTTCGAACAGCCGATCAGAACGTCGAGTTTTCAATAATATCTGTGTCTACCTGAATCGGTATGGCCAGTTGCGATCGTTTGGCGACGTGCCGCCCGACATTCACTGTGACGGTAATTTGCACTGGTGTGTCAATCCTAAAGTCGCTGTCCCGAAAAACTATCTCGATCGCATCCGAAATCACCCGACGTCTCTCGCTAATAAGGCGGCGTATCCGCCCGGCTGGGCGAGTAAAGCTGTGGTTGGCGATCCAGGTTTTCTGAAGTTTCAACGCGGGCCGGAGACATCTTGCGACTTTCGCTTGAAGGAAAGCAGTTTGGCGATAGGCGCGGGAATCAATCTGCCCGTCGACTACGAAGACCCGTACCGACCGCAAAACAACTCGTCGCCAGACATCGGGGCAATTCCGTACGGACAGGATGTATTTGCGACCGGCCGCGACTTTGCGAATCCCTTGGATAATTGAATTAGAAATCGCGACCGTTGGTTTCATGCCGACGTTAACGCACCAGGAGAAGAGCTATGAAGTTTCAACTTGCTGCGTCGTTGATCGTCGCTTTGGTTTCGTTTTTCCAGACAGAGGGCAGGGCGGAAACGCTTACCCTGGCACGCGACGGACGCTCGAACGCGCTGATCGTTCTGAAGAATGAGCCGTCGGTCGCCGCGCGAAACACCGCTGGCATCCTGGCTGATCATCTCAAGCAGATTTGTGGAGGCGAGTTCGTCATCGTCACAGAGGCTGCACTCGGCGATGTGAAAGTTGTCGATCAAAAGATCGTTGCTTCGGCGGAACCGCTTGTGGAGAACTTCATTCTGATCGGCGAGAGCAAGCTGGCTCAGGCACTCGGTGCGACGGTGGACGGACTTGGTCCGGGCGGAGTCCTGATTCGCACGTTGCCCAACGCTCTGGTGCTGCTTGGGCCGAGCAAGACGACACCGTCTGATCAGTCGGGAACTCGATATGCCGTCACGACGTTTTCTTGAGGATTCGCTGGGGTGTCGATTTTTATGGCCGGGTGAACTCGGGAAGGTCGTGCCGAAACGTGCGACAATCGAAATTGAACCGATCAACCATCAATTCACCCCCGTTTTGCGACAACGCCGCATTCGCATGGCAAGTGGATATGGAGACCGCAAAGATAAAGGCGTGATTCGCCTCGGGTTTAACGAAGCCGACTATCATCGCATTCAGAAGCCAGCAATGGAGACGAAATCGCAGGACGGCGGTTGGGCAGGTTGGCATCGACTCGGAGGAACACTGCGACTCGCGTCTGGCCATTCCTTTGGCTACATGTGGGAGAAGCATAAAGACACGCATCCGGAATGGTTCGCCGTTCAGCCCGACGGAACGCGAGATCAGAGCCGCAGTCCTGATCGTTCTCGACTCTGTGTTTCCAATATCGAACTGATCGAAGAGATCGCCCGCGGCCGCATCGAACAGCTCAGCAAGTCGGACAACAAGAGCGTTTCGATCGGGCCGAATGATGGTGGGCAGACCTCTTTCTGTCTGTGTGATGAGTGTAAGAAGCTCGACCCACCAAACAGTCGAAAGCTGGAGAACGGACGCCTGGCATTGACCGATCGCTACGTCTACTTCTTCCCCCCTTCCTGGAATGAGATCGCCAAACGCGTCGTCAAAGTTCATCCTGACGCGTGGCTGACGGCAGACGCCTACAGTGTTTACGCCGCTCCGCCTGTTCAGCGGACGTTGCACCCGAGAATCGCCATTCGGTACGTCGGCATCAAGTACAACAATGACGAGAAACGGCAGCAGGATCGCGACGATTGGGATGCATGGTCGAAGGCAGTGAAGAATATCTACTTCCGTCCGAATCTCTTGCTCTCCGGGCGGCGGCAGGGCACGCCGATGGTCTACGTCCACAAAATGGCCAAAGACATGAAGTACATGGCTCGGAATTCGTTAATCGGAACGGACTTCGATTCGTGCTGTCATCACTGGGCGACTCAAGGATTGAACTATTACGTTTGTGCAAAACTGCATTGGAACCCGGAACTCGATATCGACGAGCTGATCGACGATTACTGCCGATCGGGCTTTGGTGCTGGCGCCGATTCGGTCAGGAAATACTTTCTTCGAGTAGAAGAGATCACGAACAGAAATGGCCGCTCAGCAACTGGGGTACTCGGAACTCTACACACCCAAAGTGATTGACGAACTGCGTGGTTATCTCGAGGCGGCAAAGACCGCAACAAAAGCCGAACTCGATGCTCACAGTCGAGTCGCGTTCGTCCGCAGCGGACTGGAATACACGGACGCCTACGTCGCCGCATTCCACATCATCCGCGAACATCAGACACGCAATCCGGATGGTGGACGACTGCCGAACGAGACGAAGCAGCGGATACGTGCGGCCCTCGACAACAACTGGCTGGTGTCACGTGACGTCTTTGAAAACAACCATCTTGCCGTCAACGTCGCGACGGTCGCCTGGGGAAGCTGGGCCTACTTCGGTCGATTCTACTGGAGCGAGCCGTCACCAGAGGTGCGAGCCAGAGCCGGGAACCAGTGACGTGAAGGATCACCTTGTCGGTAGCCAGACATCGATTCGTAGTTTCTGAGATATCGGTTGCGGAGTCTGGGAATAAGTCGGCGGCTGAATGCATCATCCAGAATGGTTACCAGCGCTCGAATGCTCTTCGGGGCGAGCCACCAGGTCTACTCTCCATTTCGGATGATGAGGATGCTCATGCACGTACCGACCGGTTTTCTTTTGCGAATTGCGCTCGTCGCCGTCATCCTGTACGTCACCGGTTGCGGCAGCGGCGATGGCGTTCGTGAGGATCGTAGTATTCACTCGGCAGCCGATGGTGGCGCGTTGAGTTTTCAGCATGGTGACCAGGGCGTTTACGTTTCTGTCGACGGAGAACTACAGCAGGTTTACCAGCCGACTGAAGACGTTCTCGCCACAAGCACGCCTCTGTGGGCTCCTGATAGTGGCAGGATGATCTTCACCGTTGCGACGGCGGTTAAGAACTCCCCGAATGAGGCGAATGCTGCCGGACCAGAGTGGGACGACTCGCCGGACGGTCGCGTGATGCAGAAGCGGTCGATTCGTTACGCATGCCGCATGCACGAGAAGGACACGGAAGCGGGAACCGTTCCCGACGTTCTGTTCGAAGCGACCTGCGACCACGTTGGTTACGTTGCCGCGAATCTTGCCGTCCGCTGGCACCCCGACGAGAGTGCCATCATTTACCTCGATCAGAACCAGCAGGGGAAACTCGAACTTCAAAGCTGGAACCTGGCGGAAGGTAGATCCGAGACAGCGTTTGCACACTCGGCCGACGCCATGATTTTCGATTGGGCGCCGGACAATCAGAATCTGGTGTGCGTGCTGGACGATCCTGATCCCAAAGTGCGAGGCATCTGGTTCGGTACGCCGGGCGAGGATGACTGGTGGCACGTCACTAATTCGGCCGGGGCCGAACCTGCTTACCCTCTGATCAATTCCTTAGGCGGTATGGAGCTGCTGCTGGGCGGGCAGTTCGGGACAGCCAATTCGCCAATCGAACGCTTGCGATCAGCAAAGCCCGCGTGGAATCGAGAAGGATCGGCATTCGCCTTTGTCGCCGGTAGGAGCGTGAACGATCAAGTCACGTTCACGATTGAACGTGGCGATCCTGTCTCGCGCGAAATTGTCACAATTGCGGAGTCACCGAACTCATTTACCGATCTACACTGGCATTCCGACGGATCAAAACTGGGTACGGTCCAACAGGACGAACAGCGATCGCTGCGAATTATCTCATTGGATGGAAACCTCAGCGATTCAGTCAGTAGTGACCCCGTTCGCAGATTTGTCGGGTGGAATTCCGCCGGAGACAAATTGGCCTACGTTGTACCGCAACGCCCGTCGGTCCCCGAGTCCGATCAACCGACAGAGTTCCAAAATCCCTGGGCGTTCCTGCTGTTGTCAGATCCGTATGCCAGGGATTCACTGATCACCGCTGACGCGGATGGTCTTGAAAATGTTCAGGACATCTTTTCAGGCATGCGTCTCACGTTTCCGAACTGGTCGCCAGACGGACGCAAACTGACATTCTGGGCGACATACAGCCCGTCGTATCGATCCTGGTTTGGTCGGCTGTTCGGACTCGGTATGCGGCGCGGAGACCCGGCTGTGGCGTTTGACGTTGAAACCGGACGCCTGGATTGGATGCCGGTCAATCCGCGTGAAAAGATTCAGATCGGCCACTATTACCTGATGCAGAAAGACAACCTTGCCGCGTTGAAATGGTACCAAGAAGCTCGCGAAGAACTTGGACCTCTGACTCGGCCGACCATTCAGGAGTTTGCTGGCACGTTACGAAATCAGTCGGCGTTGACGCTGTTTCAGTCAATCTGCCTCAGGCGACTTGGTCGGGATGACGAGTCCCTTAAGTTGCTGGCGGAGTTTCACGAAATGTTTCTACCTGAGTTGCCAAAGGACGATGCGGCACTTTCAGAACCCACCTGGAATGCCGCAATGCTCCGTCGTGCTGTGCAGCCAGATGGTTTGTGGGCGGCTCTGTTGCGGGACTGCTACATCGCGGAAGCCTGTTTGAGCCTGAACTCTCCCGAAGAATCTCAATACTACCTTGAGCAATCAGGACAGAAAGCGGACTCAAACGCGAAACGGCTGAGCAACGCGATTGTGGTTTCGCAACTCCTTCTGTTGCAGACGCGATACGGCGAATACACCGAGTTCGTCACACAGACACTCCTGCCGGCCGTGATTGACGAACTGGCTGCTGTGCCGAACGGCACTGAGCAACCGTTCGATTGGATCCAGTCTGACAATCCGCGAAGTCTGGTTGTGTTCTCCGCGGGGCTGGCGATGCTGCCGATGTTTTCGGAGGAATTTCTTGAAGAACTTGATCGGGATCAGATTGAGACACTGTCAGCCGAGTGGGAAGTTCTGCGAGATCGAAGTGACCAGCCGGTATGCCACCTGGCAACTGACCTTTTCCTGAAGTCAGCCTATGCGCGATTGAAGAATGCTGAACTTCAGGACGACGCGAGTGGCCGCCTAAAGTCGAATCGCGTGCTGGGACAGGTGCTGAACCGCAGCGACATCAGCGAACTGATTGCCGGACTCCGCCAACTGCAGGGCCAGGCTAAATAGCTACCGATCGTTCGCCCCGACGCGGCCGGAAGTCGTGTTGTACGACTCGCCACAAGTGCCCCGATTCGCGTGGCGTTGCTTGATTTCACAATGCAGGTCGATGCCGCTTGATCGTCAGTGGTCCCTGCTGAGTGTAAGGGTGCTTCGCTTTCATATCGGTGTAGTTAAGCCAGCCGTTGGCGGTGTGGATTCGCTCGATTCCTGCCTTCTCATACTCAAAGAACAACGGCTTCTGGTGCATGACGACGCGATCGGGATAAACGTCGAAGGCGCACCATGCCACGCCGCCGCCCTTGACCAATGCTGTCCCGCCGAGCGTGAAGTAATGCGTTTCCTCTTCGTGGCCGTGCCAGAGTGCTCGGTGATAGTGGCCGCTCAGGCTGAGCAGCACTTTGTGCTTCTTCATCAACTCTCGCAGTCGGTCGCGACCTTTGCCGATTTGATTGTACTTGCCGGTGCCGCGTTCGTTCTTCTGCCACGGTGAGACGTGCAGAGCGATGACGATGTCTTCGCCAGCTTTCTCCGCCAGTTGGAACTCGGATTCGATCCAGTCGAGTTGGTCATCACTCATGCCGACATGATTGCCTTCGGCGTCGATGATCACAAAACGAAGGCCTTTGTGGACGACCGAGTAGTGCAACTCGCGATAAAAGTATTTCCGGAAGAGTTCCGGCTTTTCGTGATTGCCTCGCACATAGTGGTACGGTTTGTCGAAACGTTTCACGAGCTCCTGCATGGTGACGTAGGCATCGAGGTCGTCGTTGAAATGAATCATGTCGCCAAGCATCAGCGACAGTTCGGCACCGGACCGGTTGATCTGGTCGGTGGCGTGAGCAAACCTCGCTTTGTCAGTTCCGACCGACGTGAAGCCCAACTGCGGATCACCCGTGGCGGCAAACCGAAAGATGAGGTCGTCATCGGGTTTCGGCAGAAGGTCTGGATCACTGAATCCCTGCGGCGGTGTTCGGCTCACGGTCAGATTGTCGACAAGAGACGGATCATCCGGCGTACCGACGGTTCCAATGTAAAGATGTGCCAGCGGCTGGCGACTCGTTAGAGGCAGATCGTCACCCAGCACCTGAGCGTCGGCCCAGCAGGCGTACGTGCCAGTCTGATAGTCGATCCGGGCGGTCACCGTGTGCCATTTGTCAGTCTTCGGAGTTCTGGTGTAGAGCCGCCAGTGAGGAACGTTGAAGACCGAATGCCACCGTAGTTCCTCTGTCTCAGAGCCCTTTGCTTTGTAAGGAGTTGCTGCGACTCGAGCGATGATGTGGTTCGTTTTCTCGCCTCTCATGTCGAAGAACAAGCTACTCTTTAGTTCGGTAGGAAGTTTGAACTGTCCCTGGACCCAGACGACGCCGTCTCCGATCGGAGACGTAAGCCGAGTTCGCACTCCCCAGTTGTTTGTACGAAACGGTTCGGGATGCGTAATCGCCAGTGCCTTCGAACCTTCAACGCCGACCGAGTCTTTCACAATCGCCGCCGGTTTCTGGTCGCCACGAAATCCTTCGAAACCTCGCCACTGCTCGGCGGTGAGAATCGACTCTCCTACCGCATGACCTTCGAAGGTTTCAGAATAGAGCGGCGAGTCATCAGCTGTCCCGACGGACTCATTCAGAGCGACAAGCAAAACGATCGTCGAAAGAATTCGTGCGACCGCGGTGCGGCGTGGTTGACGACAGCCGTGTTCGCATCTTGAGAGGCGCATAGGGGCAGCTTTCAAACGTGATACTGAAATCAACCTTGCTGACAGGCTGGTACAAAACTCGCTGCGATGATTGTTCGATCGTCAACGACCTACGAAATCAATTCTGGGATCAGGCTGGACGTTTCCAGGATGTATCGCGGCCGCCCGGAGTGGTCGAGATTCGTCGCGGTTGGATCGATGCCGACGTGCCGGTAGATCATTGAGAGGACGTGTTCCGGGCGGTAAGGATTTTCGGAAGGCGCTGTTCCATTGCCGTCGGTTGAGCCGATGACCTGTCCCATTTTCAAACCGCCACCGGACAGAAGGATCGACATTGCCTTGCCCCAGTGATCGCGGCCTGCGGAGCGGTTCATGCGCGGAGTTCGGCCGAATTCTCCCGTCACGACGAGCAGCACGTCGTCCTGTAAACCTCGGTCATGGATGTCCTGCACGAACCCGGCCACCGCACCGTCCATCGCGGCTCCCCAGGCATCAAATCCCTTGACGATACTTCCGTGATGATCCCAGCTTCCGATCCGCAACGTCACAAATGAAACGCCTCGTTCAACAAGTCGACGTGCCAGCAGCATGTTCTGACCGCCGCGGGTGCGGCCGTACAAATCGCGGGTTGGATCGTCTTCCTGATAAATGTCGAAGGCTTCGCGAGCGGCCTTGTCAGTGACCATCTCGAAGGCCTGTCGCTCGTAATCGGTCAGGGCATCTGCGACTCCGTGGTTGTCCACGACTCGCAAGGTCGAGTCGAATCCTTCCAGCAGCCCTCGACGATCCGCGAGACGGTCCGGCGTCAGGCCTTTCAAGAGTGAAACGTTCGGAACTTTGAAGCCGGGCTTGCTTGGGTTTCCGACAGTCTCAAATGCATTGAATGCGGCGCCGAGCCAACCAGCCTTTCCGAAGCTGATGTTTCGCGGGAGCGTTACGTACGGCGGCATACCCGCAGCGTTCGCGCCGCGCATCTTCGCGACGATTGAACCGGTACTTGGCATCTCGTTGTCGCCGGCACCTCGATCACGCAGGTAGAAGCCGGTCTGCATCAGGTGAGCGCTGGTGCGATGGCTGGCGGAGTCATGCGTGACCGACCGGATAACCGCCAGCTTGTCGGCGACAGCAGCCTGCTTCGCCATTCGCTCGCTGAACTGAACACCGGCAAGTTTTGTTCTGATCGCGTTGAATGGGCCGCGATATTCGGCGGTCGCATGCGGTTTTGGATCGTACGTCTCAAAGTGACTGGGGCCGCCAACCAATTCCAGAAACACGACAGACTTTCGTGATCGTTTCGCACTGGAGTTTGCGGCTTCGGCCTGATGTCGGAGTAACGTCGGCAACGAAAGGCCAAATAACCCGCCGAGACCGGCCTGAATGACGTTGCGTCGACTGATTCCGTCGCAGAATTGTGAACGATTCATTCGGTTTGTTCCTCGGTCGCAATCAGGATCGCAGTCACTTCATTGGACTTCGCGAAGCGTCACTTAAACGGCAAAACATTGTAGTCAGGTCTGCAGAGTCCGTAGTCGGTCGACGAAAAAAGGCAGCGGGTTATCGTATGACAGGTTCGATGTTTAGACGCCAGACTGAATTCAGGACAAGGTGACGCCATGACTCTTCGTTTGATGCTAGTTCTGTGTGTGTGTGCGAGTGGCCTTTCGTCGGTCACCGTGGCTGACGAAATTCGCGACGGACGTATGAACGTCACGTCAAACCTGCGGGCAGGCGTTGCTAAAGTCGACATCACGCCCGATGTGACGAAAGGTCTGCCGGTTGTCGGGCACCGGCGAACGGTTTTTGAAATTCGCGATCCGTTGCGGGCGGGTGTCCTGGTTCTGGACGACGGCGAGACTCAGGCGGCCATCGTGACGCTCGACACGATCGGAGCGTGGGATGACATGGTGCTACTCGCTCGCCAGCGAATCCAGAAGCTGACCAGCATCCCGGCTGCAAACATCATGGTGACGGCGTCGCACAATCATTCCGGGCCGGGTTTCGATGCGGATTCCGACTGGGGAAAATCGCTGATCGACAAGCTTGGAATCGCGGCGAAGAATGCGACAGCGACGATGAAGTCGGTGACCGTCGGTTACGGAGAAGACCGAATCGGCTTTGGTATTAACCGACGAAAGGTCATTGATGGACGAGCTGTCGTGCGGCTCAATCCTGACGGCCCGAACGATCAACGGGTGAAGGTCCTTCGCTTCGACGACGGAAATTCGCTTACGCCGCTCGCCGTGCTGATGCATGCAGTGTGCCATCCCTGCTTCTTTACCTGGGGCGATAAGGGATCGCCGCCGTATCCCAATGGCTATCCGAAGCTCAGTGCAGATTTTCCGGGCGAGGCTCAGTCCTTCGTCGAAATGTGCTACGGCGACAAAACGAGTGCGATGTTTTTGCAGGGGTGCGCTGGCGACATTCGACCGAACTTGCCGGGCTATCCGTACCGATGCGCGGATGAAGCCGACATTCAATGGGCGGGACGAGATCTTGGCAGCGCTGTTGTTCGGTCGCTGGCTCGTGAGGTGACACGCGAGCGGTTAGCAAACCGAGAATCGTATTACGCGATTCGAGTTGCCAGTACGAAGGTCAGTTTGCCTGGCAAAACGGGACGAATTGAAGCCGAGCTTCAGGCGATGAAAATTGGACCGTATTTGCTACTGACGATGCCTGGCGAACCGATGGTCGAGTACGGTTTCAAACTTGAAAACGCGATCGAAGACCGAGCGATCCCGATCATCGTCGGCTATGCCAACGGAAACATCGGCTACATCGCGACGGAAGCCGCCTACAACGTCGGCGGCTACGAACCCAACACATCGAAGCTTCTGCCCGAAGCAGAGACGTTGATTCTGGACGAACTGAGCCGGCTGGCTGATCGAGTTATCGGCGACGTCTTCGAGTCCTTTTCGAAGCACCCCAAAGATGTGAAGCGTCGCGAGGAACTTGAAAAGAAAAAGTCCGAAGGCGGTCGGTGACGAGTTCCTTGAAATCTCAACGCTGCTTCAAAGCAATCGTTGTCGCGTTTCCGGCACGAGGATCGGTTGATGAATCCTGAAAACGTTCTGCTTCGCCGATTGATCGGGCTGGTGGTTGCCGGTGTGAGCCTCTGGTTTCCGCCTCGTACTCATGGAGACGGGTATGGCAACGGCACCAAAACGTTCACGGCTCCTAAGGAAATGGTCGAGGCTGATTGGTCGGATGTGGCAGAAATGAAACGAACGTGGGACGCGGCACTGGTGCGCGTTTCCGACGCCGACGGACAAGTTCGCAAGTTCTCGATGGACGAGGTGACGGAAGGCAGTTTTCCGGAGCAGACAAAGCATCCAACGGTCATCTATCTGCATGGCTGCTCAGGCGTCTGGCCGGGGACGTACCGCAGGATCGATTTTCTGGCGGAAAATGGTTTCGCTGTGATTGCTCCGCTGAGCTTTGCTCGGAAGAAGTATCCGCAATCCTGCGACACGAAGAACCATCGAGGGGGAATGTATCGTCCCACTCTTAAAATGCGCCAGTTCGATGCAGGTTTCGCGATCGAGAATGCGAAGAATCTGAGTTGGGTTGATGCAAAGAATGTTTTTCTGATGGGGTTAAGTCAGGGAGGAATCACGACGGCGACGTTTCGGTCGGACGATCCGACGTCCGCGGTTAATGCTCGGGTGGTCGAAGGTTGGACATGCCACGCCGGGTGGGAAGAGTATCGAGGAGTCAACGCGCCCGAAGGAGAACCTGTTCTTACGCTGGTGGGAGAACGCGATCCCTGGTTTCAGAGGCCGGCGACGGCGGGAGACTGCGGAAGTTTCCTCAATACGAAGAATGGAAGCCGGTCGGTAGTATTCCGGCAGGGACCACTTCGGGCACGTCATGAATTGTTCGAGACGGATGAGGTTAAGCAGACTGTTTTGAAGTTTCTGCGGGATCACCTGCGAGACTGACAAGACTACCGGGACTCACAAAATTTACATTGCAGGATACTTGGATGACGACTGATACCGTTTTTCAGATGACCGGCTCACACGTTCGCTTCGGAGTTGGGGCCACTCGGGAGGTCGGTTCCGATTTCGCGGACTTTGGAGCGAAGCGAGTCATGCTGGTTGTCGATCCGGCCGTGAAAGATCTGTACCCGGGGCAAACCGCGATCGAATCGCTGAAGTCGGCGGGCGTCGACTATGAAGTGTTTGACGGAGTCCGTTGCGAACCGACAGACACTTCGTTTCTCCAGGCAATCGAAGTCGCGACGAGTGGGAACTTCGACGCCTTCCTGGCAGTCGGAGGCGGCTCGACGATTGATACGGCAAAGGCGGCCAACCTTTACGGAAGCTGGCCGGCGGAGTTCACCGAGTATGTGAATCCGACTCTCGGAAAAGGGACGACTCCGCCAGGACCGTTGAAACCGTTGATCGCGGTTCCGACGACGGCAGGAACCGGCAGCGAGACGACGGCGGTCGCCGTCTTTGACTTTGAAAAAGAACGAGTCAAAACCGGCATCGCCAATCGGTACATGAGGCCGATTCTCGGCGTGCTGGATCCCGAGAATACTCGGACGTGTCCAAAAGAAGTGGCAGCCAGTGCCGGGCTTGACGTTCTGTCGCACGCGCTGGAGTCCTTTACCGCGTTGCCGTTTCTCAGTCGTGACAAGCCGGAGCGGCCGTCGATGCGGACGGCGTATCAGGGCTCGAATCCGATCAGCGACGTGTGGGCGCTTGAAGCGTTGCGAGTCGTTGCAGAATTTCTCCCACGAGTATTCAACGATTCAGAGGACGAGGAAGCTCGCGGAAGAATGCTGCTCGGATCGTCGTACGCTGGCACGGGGTTCGGCAACGCGGGAGTGCATCTTCCTCACGCGATGGCTTATCCCGTTGCAG
This sequence comes from uncultured Planctomycetaceae bacterium, assembly GCA_943787265.1. GTDB lineage: Bacteria > Planctomycetota > Planctomycetia > Planctomycetales > Planctomycetaceae > JABMPE01. Next base: position 38,119 of record CALSLT010000047.1, read on the forward strand.
GGCAGGTCGAAGGCTATCTCCCGCCGGGGTACGACGCGGATCATTCGATGGTGCCGCACGGAACGTCGGTCATTGTTCACACGCCGGCTGTTTGCCGCTTCACAGCTCCGTCTGCTCCGGGGAGGCATCTGCAAGCGGCTGAGGCACTGGGAGCGGATATTGGTGACGCATCGCCGGCCGATGCTGGAGAAATTCTGGCTGAGCGAGTCACTCATTTCATGAAGCTGATGAAGCAGCCCGGTGGCATCGAAGACTTCGGCTATGGTGAAGCAGACATTCCGCGGCTGGTCGACGGGACTTTGGTCCAGGCTCGACTGCTGAAACTTTCGCCATTGGAAACCGGAGCCGCCGAACTGACGGAGCTGTTTCGGAATTCGCTCAGGTTATATTGAGAAATTCGTTGCTCATCTTCGGCTGATTCTTGATGCAAACAACTCAGTAATTTTCACAAAGGATTCAGGCATGTGTCGATCTCTGGCAACCATTCTTCTGCTCGCTGGAAGTGTCTTGAGCATGGATAATCAAGTCGCGAATGCGGAACAGGATTTCGGAATCGGCGAGATCGAATTCACCGGAGGAAAGTACGAGAAAGAAGAATTTACGTACCTGATTCTTCCGCCGCTGAAGATCGAAGACGGAAAAGAATACCCGTTGCTCTTCTTCATGCACGGAGCTGGTGAACGTGGTAACGACGTCCAGAAGCTGCTGCCTCACCTTCCGTCTCAGATGTGCAAAGAAGAATGGCTCGAAAAATATCCCTGCTTCATGGTCATCCCGCAGTGCCGAAACAATGAACAATGGGTTGACCAGGCCTGGAGCGAGAAAGAGTCCGTGCCGATCAAGGAACAGCCAACTGATCAAATGGCGATGGCAATGGCTGTCCTCGATAAATCGTTGAAGACGCTGCCAATCGACAAGCGGCGAGTTTATTTGACAGGGCTGTCTATGGGCGGTTTTGGTTCCTGGGAACTGGCCATGCGACGCCCGAACCTTTTCGCCGCTGTCGCTCCCGTCTGCGGAGGCGGCGACGAGACTCAAGCGGCACGACTAAAGAACATCCCAATCTGGGCCGCTCACGGAGACGCCGACACCGTCGTCTGGCCCGTTCGCACGCGGGCGATGGTTGATGCGATCAAGAAAAACGGCGGCAACGTGGAGTACACCGAGTACCCCGGCGTCGGCCACAACTCGTGGACGCCGTTTTATTCTGATCCCGAAGGTGTGATTCCGTGGCTGTTTCGGCAGGTTAAAAAATAGCGAGGCAAGTTAGCTTCATAGGCTCTGTAGTGGCTTCGCGCCGGGTGAAGTCACTACGAGCTTCGGTTCAACACTTTCTTCATCGCACCATAGAGTCGCGGATTTTGCTTTACAGTTTCGCGAAGCGACAAAGCTGCTCGTTTCAGACGCGGTTTCACTCCAGAGCCGAACAGATGGATTTTGAAGACTTCACGAGTCTCTGAAGCAAATCGTGCTTTGTACGCTTCGTCGCCCAAGCCAAAGTCGAACACTTCAACGCCCCGGTCGATCGCGTCTTCCAGCATGAAGCTCAACAGGACGTCGCCGGCAGCATACTTCGACCACTCGGCATCGAAGGTCGGCGCGTAATACGAGTACCGACCGTCGGCTTCCAATCCCAGGCACAGAGCGATGTTCTGACCGTCCAGTCGCAGAGCACTCAGTTTTGCTGAATGTTGAGTCGGTCCCTGCAGGATGGCTTTCAGAAATTGTTTTCCGTTTTCGTCTTCGAGAAAACTTTCGTCACCGGCGGCCAGTCTGCGTTCACAATGTAGCTTGACAAAAAGCTCTCTGGCTTGCGGCAGTTCGTTCTGGTCAAGTTTGGCGACGAATTCCAGATTGCCCAGCCGCGCGAGTTGGTTACGGCGACGTTTGGTCGTCTTCTTGCGGCAGAGCTTTTTCTTTAGAGCCTCGGGTGTTTCTTCGGTCAGACGAGCGGTGGGTCCCACTCCGTGTTGAGCGATCAACGGCCGACATGGAAAGCCGGTACTGGCTGCCGTATCGGATGACGAAAGAGCTTTTAGAAGCCACGAATCCTCAACCACGTTTTCTAGACATGCGTTTTGCCAAGTGAGTGCTTGATCATCGAGGCTTGAAAATGCCAGACGACAGACTTCGTCAAGATCAGCAGTGCTGAGGGCCGAGTCTGCTGCGAAGATCAGATCGTTAAAGTCGCCTCGTGGGCTGCTGAGGAAATTCAAGAAGCCGTCGCGTACTCCGACGGGGAGAATGGCCACTGGCTTTCCGGAGTTGCTGATGACCGGGCAGCAAGGCACAAGGCGGTCGCCATACGCATGGGCAATTGCGGCCAGCCAGTCAAAGTTGGTGAAGATCTCGGCGCGAGGATCCGCGGTCCAGATGTTCGACCACTCGTCCCGATGCTGTTCAAACTCGGACCATGATCGAATCAGCGAGACTGCAAACTTTCCGGCAGCAACCATCGAGTCACCTTTGCTTATGATATCTGCGTCGTGGACATTCCCCAACGCTTCGGTTTTGAATTCGTGTAGGGTGCGTCGAGACGCACCCTACGAAGGCAATGACGCCTTCGTAGTTGCAAGTTGTGGTGTTGGTTCTGTTGAAGAGTCGGCCGCGTTGGCGGGAAAGTCTTTAGTCAACGGTCCGTTGACGTCTGTGGTTTCGCCGTTTGGCGAACGGAGCCTCCTCAAGCAATCCATCATGCCGCTGACTTCCGCTCGAAATTGCCAGCGTTCGGTGTCTGATCCGATGCCGACCCGCTTGAGTTCAAGGATTGACTGCGAAGTTTGATTCAGTCCCGAGACTGTTGTGACCGCTGCGGGAATTCCGCATTCCTTGAGGGCAGCGAAGACTCGCTGGTCGTAGTCGGCCCTTGTTCCGTTGGGAAACGCGAACGTGGGCGACGACGTGCCGAGGTTCTCCAGGACGGCGGCGTGTGAGTCTGCGATTTCGGAATGGATCTGGTCGTCGTCCAGGCGACTGAGCAGTTCATGATTGACTGTGTGTGGGCCGATTTCGATTAAGCCGGAATCCAGCATCTCGGAAGCGTTGTCCCACGACATGAGCTGGAAATCGTGGCCAGTCGGATTCTGCAGGCCAGCGTTCCTGGTCTGGCGGCAGATGTCAGCGAGGATCCGATTTTTGTGCTCGACGGGCAGTTGTTTGAGCCGAGCGAGCAGCGTGTCGAAAACCTGCTGCTGACTGGCTGTGTTTGCCCATTCGTGGCTTCCGAGATTGTGCGATGACAGGTCGAGTTCCATCGAGTCGAACGACTGAATCTCAGCGAACAGGCGGTCTTGCCAGAGCAGGGCGTCCGTGTCGATGTATCCAGTGGCGAGGTACATCGTCGCGGGAACGTTCAGTTCTCGAAGAATTGGGAACGCGACTTCAAAGTTGTTACGGAGTCCGTCGTCAAAGGTGATGGCCGCACACTTTGGTGGAAGGGGCTGGCCGGCGATGCGTCGGGTGATGATTTCAGAGAGAGGCAGGACGTCATAGTGACGCTTCAGGTATTCAATCTGCCAGCGGAACTCGTCAGACGGAATCTGGCACCAATGATCCCAGGTTCTCCGTTCGGGCAGAATTCCGTGGTACATCACGATCAATAGCTGATCTGCGTGAAGAGTCCGGCTGATGGCCGATGCTCCGCAGGCTTCCGCCGTGCGAACGATTTTCTTTGTGATACCTGACATCGGGAGCCGTCTCGAAATGTGTTCTCTGCCGGAAGCGGTTGGCCTGGTCCTGGTGTACGAGGACTGGCTGTCTTTGTAAGGGTGTGCAACGCCTGAAACTTAGCCTCAAATCGCGAAACGGCTTGATCTCGGCGCTGGTTGAGACGCGAATCGAGGGCTTCGCTGCCGAGCCGTCGTACTTTGCGACTAATCCGCAGCCGTCGACTCGTGAGAATGATGCCGATTTACAACATGGCCGGCAGATGGTCTCGAATCGGCCGAAATCGGTTCGTGAGGGTAGGGTGGATGAGTCACGAAAAAACGTCACAATGCTCCGCTCGCTGTACGCGGCGAATGCACAATTCTCTCGAACTGTTCAGAACGGAAAGCGAAATGCCTTTTAACTTTCGAAGATTGACCGTCCAGACGTGTCTGTTGGCGTTGCTCGCCTGTCTGGTTGTTGCTCCGGCAGTCGCCGCCGATCGGCCGAATATTCTGTTCATCTTTTCGGACGACCACGCCCCTCACGCCATTGGTGCTTACAACGGATGGCTGAAAGAGGTCGATCCGACGCCGAATATCGACAAACTTGCCGAGCAGGGAATGCTGTTTGAAAACAGTTTCTGTACGAATTCGATCTGTGGGCCGAGTCGAGCGGTGATCCTTTCCGGGAAACACAGCCACAAAAACGGGTTCATGAATAATGGAAACTCGTTCGACTGGGACCAGCAGACTTTCGCAAAGGTGTTACAGAAGTCCGGCTACAACACAGCGATCTACGGCAAGTCACACTTGAAAGGCGCGCCGCAAGGATTTGACGATTGGAAAGTTCTGCCGGGACAGGGGCTGTACTACAACCCGGACATGAAAACGCCGAATGGCATGAAGCGGATCGAAGGTCACTGCACGGACATTGTCACCGACCTGGCGATCGAATGGTTGAAGGAAGGTCGCGAAGACGGCAAGCCGTTCTGCCTGATGGTTCAGCACAAAGCTCCGCATCGAAACTGGATGCCGGCCGAACGACATCTCCACCTGTACGACGACATCGAGATTCCGTACCCGAACACGCTGTTCGACAAGTGGCACGACAACGCGCCGCCAGCTCGGTTTCAGGAGTTGGAAATTGATCGGCACATGCACCTGAACTTTGACCTGTTCGTGGACCTGACGGCCGACTTTCCAGACATCGAGGGACGATTCGACCGGTCCGCCTGGCGAAACCTGAAACGGATGACGCCGGCTCAGACGAAAGCCTGGCGAGACGCTTACGGCCCGAAGGACGCAGAGTTCCACAAGTTGAATCCGCAGGCAGACGACCTGGTCCGTTGGAAGTTTCAGCGTTACGCGAAGAATTACCTGCGTTGCGTCAAGGGTGTTGACGAGAGCGTTGGCAAGTTGATGGCGACTCTGGACCAGATGGATCTCGACGATAATACGGTCGTGATTTATTCATCGGACCAGGGGTTCTATATCGGAGACCACGGCTGGTACGACAAACGCTGGATGTACGAAGAGTCGCTCAAGATGCCATTCATCTGTAAATGGCCGGGCGTGACAAAGCCAGGCTCGCGAGTCAAAGAACTGATTCAGAACCTCGACTACGGCGAGACATTTATTGAAATGGCGGGAGCTGAGATTCCGGCTGAGATGCAGGGCAAATCGCTTGTTCCACTACTGAAAGGTGAAAAGCCTGACGACTGGCGAAAATCGATCTACTACCACTACTACGAGTACCCCAGTGTCCACATGGTGCCTCGTCACTACGGAGTCCGCACTGAACAGTACAAGCTGATCTACTTCTATCAGTTCGACGAATGGGAATTCTACGATCTGAAAGCAGACCCGGACGAACTGCAGAACGAATACGAAAACGAAAAGTACGCGGACCAGATCGCCGCTCACAAGAAAGAGCTGACTCGCCTCCGCAAGCACTACGACGACCAGAGTGACACTGGCGTCATGCCCAAAGAATGGCAGGACGAAGTCCGTAATCAGCGGGCTGCAAAGTAGCCAGACCAGGTTGGATTAGGTTGAGGACGCACGGGACAGGGAGCAGTTCTGTGCGTCCTGTCTTAGATTGATCCGAGCAAGCAAAGAAACTCAATCAGCAATTGCTGAAAGTCCGAAACGGGATACAGAATACGATGGAAGCTGGAATTGTTGGGTTGCCGAATGTTGGTAAGAGCACTCTGTTTAATGCGTTGACGATGTCGCAGGCTGCGGCCAGTGCGAATTATCCGTTCTGCACGATCGAGCCGAACGAGGGGATCGTCCCTGTGCCGGATGGACGTCTGGAACGGATCACTAAATACATCGTTCCTAAGAAGATTATCCCGGCGACACTCAAGCTGGTCGACATTGCCGGTATCGTCAAAGGAGCCAGCGAGGGCGAAGGTCTTGGAAATAAATTCCTGAGCCACATTCGCGAAGTCGACGCGATTCTGCAGGTCGTTCGTTGCTTCGAAGATGAGGACGTGACTCACGTCGGCGGCGATGTTGATCCGCTTTCGGACATCGAGACGATCGAGACCGAACTCCTTCTCGCCGACATGCAGACGCTTGATAACACTCTGCCAAAGGTCGAACGAACTGCTCGTAGTGGCGATGCCGATGCGAAACTCGCCGTCGAGGTGATCAAGAAGTGCCAGGCGTGTGTCAACGATTCGGTGCCGATTCGAACTCTCGAATTCGACGCGGACGAGCAAAAAGTTGTCAACGGCTACGGCCTGATGACTGCCAAGCCGGTTTTGTACGTTGCCAACGTCGACGAAGACGATCTGGAAGGCCAGGGAACTCTCGTGCAAAATGTTCGAGAGTTCGCAGAAAAGCACGGCGCCGATGTGGTTGCTGTCTGTGCCAAACTTGAATCCGAACTGGCGGAACTGGACGAAGAAGACCGCACAGAATTGCTGGAGTCGGTCGGTCTGACCGAGCCTGCACTTGGGCCGTTGGCTCGTGCCGCCTATCACACATTGGGATTGGCGAGCTACTTCACAGCTGGCGAGCAGGAAGTCCGCGCGTGGACGATTCCAATTGGGGCGACGGCTCCTCAGGGCGCGGGCGTCATTCACACAGATTTCGAGCGAGGCTTCATTCGCGCCGAAGTTTATGCGCTGGAAGATCTCGAAGAGTTTGGTAACGAGAAAGAGATTCGAGCCGCTGGAAAAATGCGAGTTGAAGGCAAGAGCTACGTAATGCAGGATGGTGACATTTGCCACTTCCTGTTCAACGTTTGAACCGACAATAGGTGGCCGTGTTCCACTCGTAAGCGAGAGTCCAATGCTGCCACGGAGTCGATTCTCGCGAACCTTGTGCCTGGTGGCGGCGTGTCTGTGTGCCTGGTCGGCGTCTGTACGGGCGGATGACGAAGGACTTGCGTCCGAAGGCGTGTCCGGTCTGCTTGGCGACTTTGACGGCGATGCGCTACTCGTGCTGGTGCTTCCGGAGGTGGTCGAGCAAAATGGGCGGCTAACATTTGAAATGCCTCGTCTTGCCGAGTCGCTCCTGCCACCGGCTGCGGAGTCGCTAGACGCAGGGATTGGGAATTGCGTTACTCAGTGGACGGGCGGCGGCAAAGCGGAGCGTGTCTCGGCCATGTGGCATCGAGCTGGTCGTGGCGAGACATCTCGTTTTGTGATTTCACACGGCGGCGTGTCGAAGATCTCGTCCGGCGCACTTCTGTTGATGGGGCGCGAAATCAACGACGACCGTGGAGCTCCTCCCGAGTTTTATTGCCGAGTGATTCGCCCGGAAGAGGGACGCGAACGGCGCCAACTCTGTAACTACTTCGGAATCGTCGAAAGTGAGTTACGAATCGGAGTATTCGGAATCTACTCTCCGTGGAGCGTGCGCGGGCCTCCGGTTCAAAGTGACGCGTTGCCAGGGTTTCTCAAGTCCTTCGATCAGATATCGGATCGCGGTTGGGTGCAAACGCAACGAAGCGGTTCAACGGGAATTGGCTAAACGCTGGAGTCGCTGCTTGAGATTCCTGAGAACAACAGCCCGGTCGGCGACTTTCTGGGCATGGAGTTGAAGGCGCATCGCAGCAACGATTTGAGCAGTGCCGGCTCAAAGAGAATGAATCTGTTCCTCAAAGAACCGGCCTGGACGGACGGGCTTTCGCATCGCGAGCGAATTCCGACATACGGCTACGTTGATGACAACGGGCGAGTCGCTCTGTATTCGACGGTGACAAGCGCTGAGAATTCTCACGGTCTGCGACTGGTCGTGAATACGCCCGACGAGCGACTCGAGATTCAGTACCGAGGCAAGCTCGTTGCATTCTGGACGTTTGACGTACTGCAAACTCGATTGACGGAAAAGCTGGCGGAAACAGCATTCATCGGCGCGAAGTCACGCGGTGAAGGAAAGGCGGAAGAGTTTCACTACGAGTCAGTGCTGTTCTGCCAGCAGCCATCGGTTGAATCATTGGTCAAGTTGATCGAGTCGCGAGATTCGATGGTTGAGATGCGAATGCACATTCGCGAAGACGGCTCAGCTCGTAATCACGGAACGGCTTTTCGAGTGCGACAGGATCAGCTTCCGCGTCTTTACATGCGGACGTTGATGTGTCGAGTCCCCGCATCGCCAGCGATGACTCGTTGATGCTCAGGCGGAAGGCGGAGTGGCCAGATACTTCTTTTCAATCTTCGTGCCAACGGTGCCAATGCCGTAGTAGCCGATTGAGATTCTGCCCACATGAGTCAGTACGTCGTAGGCCTTCCAACGGTCCCAGCCGAAGTCGGTTTCCATCCATAGAATCAGCTGCGCGTACGCTTCAGCTACTGAACGTTCCATTGGGCAGCCAGTGGCGATGGTCACGATTTCGGTCGGAGTTTCGATACGGGGACCAGTGAGCGATCTTGATTTGATCAGTTCAACTGAGATGGTCGTTTCCGCAGCCATCTCCAGGCCGGTGGCCGACAACTCGCCATGCCCCATCGCCGCATGAGCGTCACCAAGGTAGAGGTATGCTCCCTCCACGAAGACCGGCAGATGGATGGTGCTTCCCGGGCAGACTTCGACCAGATCAAGATTTCCGCCATGAGGTCCGGCTGGAAGCGTCGTCGGAATGCCAACAGCCGGCGCGGTTCCGATACAGCCGAGCATCGGCGCGTACGGGATCGCTAAGTCTTCGCTCCAGTAAACGTGCCCATCTCGAATTGGACAAACATGAGCCCCCGGCGGCACATCGGTGCCCAACCACTCACAAAGTTGTTTGGGGGCTCCCGTGTAAGTCGCTGCCTGTCCGTCTCGCGGCTCGATCTGCTGGATTGTGACGGCGATGGAGTCGCCTGGTTCCGCACCTTCAACGAAAATAGGACCCGCCACCGGATTACTGAATGGCATCGCCGCTTTGTCGCGCCGGTCGTCGTTGGTTCGAATCTGTCCCGACAGAGCATCTTCCGATTCAACGAGCAACGTGTCCCCCGGCATGATCCGAACGCGTGGTTCAAGGTGTCGGCTGAATTCATAGACGAGAGGTTCGGCAGAAACTTTATTCATCGTCGGTTTCCTTGTTGCGATCAGATCACGCGCGATCGGCTGAGTGTGGGCGAGGTTGTCGTTTTCGGCAACTGTGTTATCGCTCGTGATCAGGAGTAAACAATCCACTCGACGATACCATCACTTGTAGGCACGCAACGGCCCCTATTGCTGCAGCGGTGACCGTGACTCCGTAATATCTGGCAAGGTGGGGGTTACCTCAACGCGGCTGTGTGTAACGAATAGTCGTCCAGCGGTCTGCATCCCCAACGAAGTGTGGAGTCGCGGTTTTAACCAGTCTGACCTGACTACGGAGTCGATCTCGTGACTGAGACATCTCGCCGGGAGTTTCTAGTTGGTGTCGCGGCCGGCAGTATCGCCGGCCGAGCGGAACTGAATGCCAGGTATGCGTTTGCCGCAGAAGAGAAGAACGGATTGCTCAAAGCTCGGCAGGAAGCGGCGAACCGTCGACGGCGAGTCATCTATAACAACGATGGAGACGACATTTGGGCGAAGGGGGCCGACAGTGTCGAGAAGTTTCTGGCCGTCCGTCATACGCCTCTATTGAACACGCACGTCGACAGCATTCACTACTGCACGACGCAAAGCTTCAACCACTTCACACACGACACACGCGTCGCGGAGATGTTTCGTGCTAAATCTGGCAAATTCGCCGGCAACAATTTGGAGGCATTTCTCGACCAGAAGACCGATGGGCTGAGGATGTCGAGCGAGTTTGCTCGGAAGAACGGCCTGGAGTCGATCTGGACGCTTCGCATGAACGACATCCACGACGTCTGGACAGCGGAGTTTCTGCCAAAATGGAAACGTCAGGATTCGACACGCGTGATGTCGACACTTGTTGAAGCCAAAGATTTCAACGATCGCCGGCGGTTGTGGAGTCTCGTTGACTTCGAACACCCGGATGTCCAGCCTCGATTGGTCGCGATCATTGAAGAAGTGCTGCAGAACTATGACGTCGACGGCGTCGAACTCGACTTTATGCGGGCACCGTTTTATTTCAGAACTGGTTACCTGGGGCAGGCTGCGACCGAGGCACAGATTGGAGTTTTGACCCGCCTTGTTCGAGCAATTCGCCAGCTTGTTCTGAAAGAAAGTGAGAAGCAGAACAAACCGCTTCTGCTGTCTGCTCGCGTGCCGTCTACGGTCGCGCTTTGTCGCCGGATTGGAATTGACCTCAAGTCCTGGCTGGAAGAACGACTGCTCGACGCGATGTCGCTAGGTGGTGGCTACATCACATTTGACTTGCCAGTGACTGAACTTATTGGTTTGGGGCGGCAACACGAAGTACCCGTGTATCCATGCCTCAGCCAGTCCGGACTGATGCAAAGGCCGCCGCGTGGTACTTCCACGAAACAGCCTCCGGAAGCATGGTTCGGCGCCGCTGCTCGGCTGTGGGCCGACGGGGCGAACGGGATCTATTCGTTCAATCTGTTTCCCGGACCGGGGACGGACGCCGACCGCAAGTATGCCCATGAAGTTCTGACGACGATCGGTTCGCCTGCGAAGTTGCAGGCCTCAACAATTCAATACGCAATGTCCGACGCCGGCTCGTGGATGCCCTCTCACTACTGGGCGAAAGATGCCGCTGATTACTTGGAAGCACTGCCGCTTCCACTCAAATCAAACGAATTCACGCAAACCTACATGATCGTTTCTGAGGATTTGAGAGGATCAGACATCAGAGTGACGGCTGAAGTGCGAGTCGACTTCACCGGCCTGTCAAAAGACTCGGAGCCGACAATTCTGTTCGGGTCAGCAAATTTCGGACCTCAGGCCGACGGAGAGGAAATCGCAGGTGTCCGGCGATTCACCTGTCGAGTGCCGCTGCAGGCAATTTCAAAAGGCCGCAATCGGGTCATGGTGAAAGTTGCGGAGGTCGGGGCCAAACTTGTGGGTGTCGAGTTATGGATCAAGCGTCCGTAGCGTTACTTCGACAACTCAAAGCACTTCAGATTCCCACTCCGGTCCTTGCAGTACAGCCGCCCGTTTGACAGAACGATGTGCGGCCACACGTCGCTCTCAGATAGTGCTTTTTTACGAGCGAGTGCGGTGTACTTTTGCGGAGAGCGAACGGCCGTCTCCGTCAGCACCAGATCGCCACGGTCGGCCCAGACGATCAGGCGGTCGTCGTTTGTCACGAGACAGGATGCCGTGTCGCCGAAGATGCCGCCGCGGCACAGCGGCTTGCCTGTTTCAAAATCGAGGCAGTACAAGCCTCGCCAGCACCAGTAGATGTGCCCTTTGTGGATGACTGGCGAGCAGACCCCCGATGCAAACGGCTGCTTCCACACTTCCTTCACGCCGGACAGCGAAATGTCGACACGGCAGATTGAATACTGGTTGTACTCGGAAGTGATGACGATCGAATTGCCCAGGACCGCTGGCGTCGCAATGCTGTTGGCAAAGTCGGTTTCCCAGGGAAACTCGGCCAGCGTTTCGCCCTGATGTCCGACATCCAGTCTTGCAACGAGCAGATTGTGAATCGTCAGGACGGCGACGCACGGAATATTCTGGACCGTGATGGGAACCAAACCGCCGGTATGCCCTGCCGGGTCTTTTGATTCTGATGTCCAGACTCGTTGGCCGGTCCGTTTGTCGAAGGCAAACAGGTTTCCTTCGTCGTCACCGACTTCGGCGATAATCCAGTCGTCGTGGATCAATGGCGATCCTGTGTAGCCGTAGTCTCTGAGTCGTCGTCTGCCAACCAGAGGTCGTTGCGGAACTTCGTATTGTTGGTAGAAGTTCACGCTCCAAACGAGTTTGCCTTCGCTCGCCGTGTCCCAGCAATTCAGGTCGCCGTCCGTGCTGAGCGTGTAAAGAAAACCCGTCTTCGGATCGAAGGTCGGACTGGCGGACGGCCCGGAGTACAGTCCTTTGTCACCCTCACTGCGTCGGCCATACTCGGGGCACTCGTACTGTTGGGCCCAAAGTCGCTTTCCGGTCTTCGCGTCGAGACAAACGACGACGTCGCGGGGCGATGGTTCACGAGTCCAACCCAGACTGTAAACCTTCCCGTCGACAACGATCGGTGCACTGGCCCCGGCTTCAGATTTCGTTTCCCACGCCAGCTTCATCGGCCAGTCGGTCCCGTCCCATCCTGAATGCTCAGTCGAGACAGCATTGTGCGTGGGGCCGCGCCAGTGCGGCCAGTCTGCAGCTTCTGTGGAAGCTGCAATGCACAAACAGCAGATTGCCAGAATCCACCTTGCCATAACGTTGAATTCAGACATCAATCCGCTCAGTCAGGATGGTGGTGAAATTTCCGGAAATCGCAATAACGTTGTCGTCAGGCGATGGGGGCCTTCAGTATCCCGTTGACAATTTTCGCTGGCTGGCCGTCCGTCAATCGCTCCTGTCGTGTCGATCGCTCAAATAGTAGTTCGCGATGGTCGAGGCCGAACAAGTGCAGCAGTGTGGCGTGATAATCGAAATGCGTGACGGGATCGGCGGTCGCACGGAAGCCGAGTTCATCGGTCTCGCCGTGGACAGACCCCGCTTTCACGCCGCCGCCAGCGAGCCACATGCTGAAGCCGTATGGGTTGTGGTCGCGACCGATTGGCTTTTGCGTCTCGATGATTGGTAGACGTCCCATCTCGCCGCCCCAATGGACCAGCGTTGTGTCGAGCAATCCGCGTGACTTCAGATCTTTGATGAGGGCCGCCGATGGCTGGTCGGTCCTGCGGCACATCACTGGCAGTCGCCCGTGGATGTCGGAATGGTGATCCCACTGCTGATACGCGTTGTGGAGCTGCACAAAACGGACTCCGCGTTCGACGAGTCGACGGGCAATGAGACATCGCGCCCCGAATTCGCGGGTCTCCACTTGATCCAGTCCGTAGAGCTTCTTCGTCGCTTCCGATTCGCTCGAAAAATCGAGGGCTTCCTTTGCTGCGATCTGCATCCGGGCGGCCAGCTCATAGCTGGCGATGCGGGCCTCAAGATCGTTCTCTCCTGGGTGCTGCTTCAGATGCTCGCGATTAAATTCGTCCAGGAACGCAAGCCATTTCCGCTGGGCCGGACCTCGCAAATGTATGGGAGCATCAAGGTCTAGGATGCGGGGCTCGCGCGGGCGAACTACGGTGCCCTGGTAAATGGAGGGGATGAAGCCGTTCGACCAGTTCGCGTCACGATCGAGCGGCAATCCATCTTCAGCAGTCAATACGACGAATGCCGGAAGGTCCTGGCTTTCGGTCCCAAGTCCATAGGTAAGCCAACTGCCGAGCGAGGGACGTCCGCGAACGGGTCGGCCGGTATTGATCGATGCGATCGCCGGGCCGTGGGAACTGTTGAACGTCTGCATTGAGCGAATGAGTGTGATGTCGTCGGCGATGCTGCCGATGTGTGGCAGCAGTTCGCTCATCGCGATGCCGCTTTCGCCGTAGCGGCGGAACTTCCATTTACTGCCGAGCAGTTTGCGGCTGTTGCGTGCCGCCATGTTGGAACCGAGTTTGAGCTCGCCGGTGAACTCCGTGTCATTCCGTTTGTCGACTTCAGGTTTTGGATCGAACAGATCGATCTGGCTGGGGCCTCCGCTGGTAAAGATCGAGATCATCGCCCGAGCCGCTGGCTCCGTGTGAGGCGGCTTCGGCGTGAGGTCGTGCGTCGGCCGTTCCAGTGTCGGCTTGACCGGATCGGCCGCGAAGCCATCGTTGGCAAGCAGCCACGTTGCAGCGATCCCGCCCAGCCCCATCGACTGAGATGAGAGAAACGCACGTCGGGAAAGTGCCGTATGGATGTGGTGTTGCATGGTGGTTACTGATGGGGAATTCGTCGAACGGCATCGGTTTAGTCTACATACAAAAACGCATTGTTACTCAACAGGAACTGACAGAAGGCCGCCAGTGCCTGTTTCTCTGGCTGATCGGCGAACCGGACCGTCTTCGCTTCCTCCGGTGTCAGTTCGCTGATTCTTTGCCGGGCGAGTTTCTTTTGCACTTCAAAAAACGCCACACTTCGTTCGATCTGTTCTGGAGTTGGTTCACTCGACAGAGCCAATCTCCACGCCCGACGAACCTGTGTCGTTACATCATTGCCAGAATCCTTCGCTACTCGCTCGGCGAAGATTTCGGATTGCTTCAGCAGGTCCGCGTTGTTCATAAACAACAGCGCCTGATTTGCCACCGTCGATGAGTTCCGCTGTTCGCAGTTGGGTGTCATCGTCGGAGCATCGAACGCTGCGAGCATGCCCAGTTTCAGCGTTCGCCGTGCCTGCACGTAGATACTGCGACGGAAGGCAGCGTTTCCCTTTAACGCAACGACGCGTCCTTCTCGGTCATTCTTCGGCGTCCCGATCACAACCTGCCCGACGCCATCGGCTGTGACTGACATCGGCGGTCCATACAGCGTCGCATTGAGATTCCCCGAAACGGTAAGCACGGAGTCGCGAATCGATTCCGCATCGAGTCGCCGCAGATTCATCCGGCCCAGCAGGCGATTGTCCGGATCGATGGCATCGAGCGTCTCGGTCCGCGTTGACGACTGTCGGTAAACGGTGGACATCATGAGCAACTTATGGAATGCCTTGAGTCGCCAGCCGCTCTTGACGAAGTGATCGGCGAGCCAATCGAGCAGCTCCGGATGCGTGGGCCGTTCGCCCTGCGAACCGAAGTCGCCCGGCGTTCCCACAATGCCCCGTCCGAAGTGATGCATCCAGATTCGATTGACGAGGACACGTCCAGCGAGTGGGTGCTGCCCGCTGGTGAGAAGTTTGGCATAGGCCAGCCGACGACCACTGGTCTCCAACCCGGAGTTGCTGGTGCCCACCAGCGGCTTACCGTGCGTCAAGACTGACAATCCGCCGGGAAGGACTTCCTCGGCCGGCTGAGTGTGGCGACCGCGGCGAAACAGGTACGTCACAGGTACGTTGCCGGGGATCTCGGAGAGCGTTCGAATGAAGTTCTCTTTGGGTCGTCGCGCCGTGATTTTTGCAATGCGACTGTTGTGCTCCTTCAACTCCTTCTGGTATCGCTCGGCATAAAGCTGGCTGAGTGTGCCCACGTAAACGTCAAGTGCGAAGTATTTCTTCAGGATCGCGACCTGCTCGGGATTGCGGTCGGAACGCGAACGATTCAGAACGCCGTCGCGGATGACATCGGCCTTTGCCTGTACGTCAGCCGGCAGCTTTGCAATCTCAAACTCAAGAGCGTCAGCAAGGTGTCGTTTGATCTGGGCGGCCCGCTCGTCGGCCGCCTGCTTGAGTTCGGCATCGACGTCTTCGGAAAGCTGACGTTCGGCGTCGCTCCAGAGCGAGATTCGCCGCTCCTCCGTTGATTGCCAGTTCTTCCAGTCGTAGGCAGGTTCGAAGATCGCTCGCATGCGGTGATAGTCCACGTGCGTGATCGGGTCGAAGCGATGGTTGTGACATCTCGCGCAGCCGATCGACATTCCCAGCAGGGATGACGAAACGATGTTGATCGTCTCCGCGAGGACTTCGTTGCGTGCAATATCCTGATTGACGGCTCGGTCGGAAGTGCCGTCCGGTCCGTTCCGGAGAAAGCCGGTCGCAATGAGTCGGTCCTTGTCCGCGTCGGAAAGATTCCGGTACGGACGGGAAACCAACTCGTCCCCGGCAAGCTGCTCCGTGAGAAACAGATCAAGCGGTTTATCGGCATTCAACGATCGGATGACATAATCGCGGTACTTCCACGCGGATTCGCGGACGCGGTCCTTCTCACTGTAGCCATCGCTGTCGGCATAGCCGGCGATGTCGAGCCAGTGGCGTCCCCAACGCTCACCATAGTGATCGGAATCGAGCAAGCGATCGAGAAGCCGCGACCAGGCATCCGGATGTTGGTCGGCAAGGAACGCATCAACGTCCTCTGGAGATGGCGGAAGGCCGATCAGATCAAAGTAAGCCCGCCGAATCAGCGTCCGCTTATCGGCATCTGGAGAGAAGCTGAGCCCATCTCGTTCAAGGCGTTTCAGCACGAAAGCATCGACCGGAGTTCGCACTCGATTGGTCGCGTTCACTTCAGGAACGGGCGGAGCCACAACCGGTTGAAACGACCAGAAGCTCCGTTCTTCCTTGGTAAAGGTGAGTTGGTCGACGTTGGCCGGTTCAGGACGCGCGGTTCGAGCCCCCTGGTCAATCCACTCCCGAATGACTTGCAGTTCTTTGGCTGAAACTTTCGGCTCGCCCGGCGGCATCTCGCCGCTTTCGAGTCGCTCAATCAGATAGCTCTCGCCGGCGTTTCCCGACACGACTGCCGGCCCCGAATCTCCACCCGACAAAAGCAACCGGACAAGCCGCACGTCGAGACTCCCCTCAGCCTTCGACTCCTCGCCGTGGCACTGAAAACAGTGAGTTTTAAGAATCGGCCGCACATCCGCCTCGAATGTCCGCTTTGTCCTCGCGACGGCAACGGAAGATGCGACGGTAGCCAGCGTTGCCACAAACAGAATACAGCGCGGCAAGTTCAAGTCGTTTACGGTCATCATGGTCAACTGGCTGAAACTAGATCACGTCTAAGGTGTCATCAGTGAAGTATCGGCGTGAAGTGCATTTCTGTTGTTCGAAGCATCTCGAATCACTCGTCGCAGCGCCAGGTGCAGTGCTGCGACCACCAGTTCTAGTTCAAAGCAATTCGGAAATCGGCTCGCCATCGGTGAGGATTGGGATGGGGCGGCCGGAGTTGTCGAAGTAGTGTTTGTGGAAGTCGATTCCGAATTTGTGGTAAAGAGTGGCCAGCAGGCAGTTGCTGTTCATGATTCGGTCGACAGGATGTTCGCCTTTGGCATTGGTCGCTCCGATGTACTGGCCCATTTTCAGCCCGCCGCCTGCCAGGAAGATGCTCATCGCTTTGGACCAGTGATCGCGACCGGGGCGTTTCGTGGCTTTGTCCTGATTTCGGACCAGCGGTGTGCGACCAAACTCGCCACAGAAGATGAACAGGACGTTCTTATCAAGGCCGCGTTCCTGCAGGTCTGTGATCAAGGCGGGGACGCACTGATCGAAGACGGGCATGCGTTCACGATAGGCTTTGAAAATGTCGGCGTTGACGGAGTGGTCGTCCCAGTTGCTCGTTCGTCCTGCTTCTTTGCTGATCTTGAACGTCGCCTGAAGCTGAACGATGCGGACTCCTGACTCGACCAGACGTCGAGCGAGTAACAGTCCCTGCCCCCAGTTCGTTCGGCCGTATTTGTCTCGAAGAGCGTCGGGCTCTTTCGAAAGATCGAAGGCGTCGGCAGTGCGCGTGCTGGTCAGCATGGCGACAGCACGTTGGTTGAACCGGTCGAGTGCGGACATTGTCTTCGAGCGGTCGAAGTCGCGACGAAACGTGTCGAATGTTTTGAGAAGCTTTTGGCGAGTCTGCAGGTCCTTCAAAGCAGTGTCAGCAACTGTCAGGTCCCCGACTCCGAAACCGTCGGAATTTGGATCTCCACGAAACATGAACGGACTACACGATGCTCCAAGATATGCCGGCCCGCCGCCGTAGAACTTTGTGTTGGCAACGAAAAGCGGGATGTCGGTAATCGTGTGTTCGAGTTCTCGCGACACGACCGAAGCCATCTCGGGATATTCAGCGTCGGAAGGGTTAGCGGCGATGGGTGTGTAGCCGGAGAGAAAACGACACGTTCCGCCGGAGTGCTCATTCCGATTGTGGTGCAGGCTTCTGACGATGCTGAATTTATCAGCCATTTGCGCAAGGTTCGGCAGCAGCTCACAAATATCGAGCCCTGGCACGTTGGTCGGGATCGGTTTGAAGTCGCCACGGTATTCCTCGGGAGCATCTGGTTTCATATCGAATGTCTCAAGATGAGACGGTCCACCATTCGCCCAGAGCATGATTACTGAGAAGTCATTCTTCGCGTCAGCGATGGACTCGCCCGCTTGCAATAACTGAGTCAGGCCAGGCTCCATGCCGAGGCCCAGTGCCCCCATGCCGAGTCCGCCGATCTTGAGGAACGCACGACGATCGATCGGGCCAGGACAGTGGGGATTGTAGTTTCGGTGTGACTTACTCATGCGGGGGGACTTCCAACAGAATTCTGCCGCGACTCGGTGATTCAATGCACGAACTGAAACTCTTTGGTATTTATCAGAGCCCATAGCAGATTGCCGATCGCCTTTTTCTGATCGGCTTCTGACTTCAGATACTCTACTGCGTTATTCCGCTCTTCTTTCGTCGGTTGCCGGCTGAAGATCGTCTGGAAAATGCCGGAGACTTTCTTCGGATGGTCTCGTTTATCGGCTGCAAGTTTGGTCGCGAGACTGGTTCCGGAAGTAAGTTTGCCGAGGACAAAGCTGTCGTTCATAAAGTGCAGCGCCTGTGAAAGACTTGGATCAGCAGCCCGCTCACATTCGCACGCGCTTTCGCGAGGCGGTCGCCCGAACAAGGTCAGAAATGAATTGGAATATCCCTCGTCGGGAAGCTGCAAAGCTCGCGTCCCCGCAGGAAGTCCGCTGTAGCCAGTCGGCGTGCCTGTGGCCTGATCAATCGCGTCGAGCAGCACTTCCGCCTTCATCCGCTGAGGATAGAACCGTGAAAAGTTTTGAGTCTCATCCAGGTTGAATTTGTTTGGTTCCGAGCTGAGCTGATACGTCGTGCTGGTGCAGATCAGCTCGACGATGTGTTTCATGTCGAAACCACTCTTGATGAATTCCTGAGCGAGTTCATTGAGCAATGCTTCGTTGGATGCGGGGTTGGTTACTCGCAGATCGTCGACGGGATCAACCAGTCCACGGCCGAAGAAGTGCCCCCACATTCGATTGACGAAAGCCCGCGCGAAGTACGGGTTCTCTGGAGTCGACATCCAGTCGACAAAGTTGTGCCTTGGATCTGCGAACGGCGGAATATCCAGGTCGTTTTGACCAAGTCCGTGAGGAGCGACGATGTCTCCAGTAAGAGGATGCTTGACTTCACCGGTCGGCTTCACGAAGACCGCTTCGTTGGCTCGCCGCTCGGCGACACCTGCTCCGCCTTTTCGGGCAACGCGACCGAAGAACGCCGCGATCCCGTAGTAGTCTTCCTGGCTGATCTTTTCGAATGGATGGTGGTGACACCTTGCGCATCCGATCCGCATTCCCAGGAACAGTTGCGCCGAGTCGTCAACATATCGATCCAGATATCGCACCTCGGCATACCACTGAGCCGGCGGGTTGACGCTGACGTTTCCGGTGGCCGTGACGATGTCTCTCACGAATCTGTCGTAAGGCACGTTTTCCGCGATGGCGTTACGAATCCAGCGGTGAAACGCGATGGTTCCGGGAATGCGGGGCGACTGTCCACGGCGTTTGTTTCGAAGAATATCGGACCACTTTTGAGCGAAGTGATCCGCGTATCCCGGACCGTTTATGAGTCTCCGAACAAGTTGCTCGCGATTGGTGGCCGAGCTGTCCTGCTCAAACTCTTTCAATTCATCTGGTGTTGGAAGTCGCCCGGCAATCTGCTGAGTCGCTCGCCGAATAAATGCAGCATCGTCGCACGTAGCTGACGGAGGAATTCCCAGGGACCGTAGTTGGCCCAACACGAGATCATCGATTGAGTTTCGAATTGGGAAGTCCGGCGTTGTCCACGGTCTGTCGAGTGGGATTCGAATTCGACTCACGGCGACCTGCCTGGAATAGGTAGCAACAATCGCCGTTTCGCCAATCCGCCTGGCCGTGGTGACCAGCCCCCACTCATCGACTTCGGCAATCGTCGTTTCGTTCGACTTGAACGTAACCAGTCGCGTGACGTCTTGAGCGCTTCCGTCCGAGAAATGAGCCATCGCCACAATTTGCTGCTGGGAATTCGGCTGAAGTGACCGTTGCGCCGGTTCAAGAGTCAGCTTATGGAACGTCGGAGAGTTCGATGTGTCAGGCACGGTTCGCGGAGCGTCGTCTTCTATCCAGCGTGCCAGTCGAGCAAACTCTGGCTCGTCGGTAGCGAGTCGCTTCCCGCCACCATGAGGCACTTCCATGACCGGCTTCTGAAGCAGCAGTGAAGCCGTGCTTTGATGAGCCGTGACCCGCCGGCCGGCCGAGTCGCGCGTGATCGACGCAAAGTCGGATTCGGGATCGTACCCGAACAGCGAAAGCTTGAAGCCACCGCGTCCTGTCGCTTTCCCGTGGCATCCCCCGCCATTGCAGCCCCGCCGCGTGAGGATAGGGACGATGTCCTGATCAAAACTCAGCGGCAGAGTGTCTGCTCCGTTCGAAATTTCAATGCGGATCTTCGATGTGAGACCACCATGCCGAATCATCAAATCGGTGCTGCCTGATTTTCGAGGTGTCACGACTCCCGACGAGTTTACGGCGGCGATCGTTGAGTCAGAAATGGTGAAGTTGGCACTTCTTGTGACGTCTGCCGCGCGACCGTTCATCAAGGTAACAAGTACCTGCTGCCGGGAGTCTCGTCCGTCAAGCTGAATCGAATCTGGAAAGACGACGAGGTTTGGCGCAACTGGTTTCGGCAAGGATGCAACCTGTTCGGCGCGGCCAAATCCCGACGCAATGTGAATGCACAGCGATGCGGCGAGGATGTATTGGGGAATGCGTGAAACCATAGCTGAATTCGGACGTGACTAAGTGGGGCAGGTGAGGGTGCGGCCTTCTATGGAAGCGGGAGGGGTATTCAGTGTTCGGGTTTTACGAAAAGAACGCAACATCGGTCGGCCCGGAAGCTGGTTCGCACCAACAGAATATACAGCCTTCCTGACCGTAAGTTCTTCGTTAACTGACAAGGCGACCGATGGACGGTGTAGATGTCCTCGCCGGTTTACTTACCTGGTGCCGCTGAGTCTGGTTTGGCTTTTGGGATTACTTTAAAGGAAACAGAATTGGACCAAACTTGAAGCGTCTGTTCTTTGGGGGCAGGTTTCGCCTTCGCCGGGGCAGCGTCGGGGGCAAAAACGACAGTCGCTTTAACTATCGCCGCCAGCGAGTACCTTTCTGGTGTCAGCTTGTCGGGAATCTGTAACTCGATCGAAGTGTTGTCCGTGCCGCCTTTCAATACCGCTGACGGTGCCTTCATTCCAGCGGGAAGAATCGGGAATTCGATCTTCGCGTCGGCTTTGAGTTTTCCGGTACTCAGTTTGTGTGTCAGTGATAGGGCGAGCTTTCCTCCCGATTGAACCTCGGGGTTAACGATCGACAGATCAACGACCAGCGGAAGCTCTTGCGATACTGACACCGGTAAGCGGTGCACGAATCGACCTTCGGTTGCTCCTGCACGAAGCAGCGTGATAGCGCGAGCGTGTTTGATCTGGGAAGGCGCCGATTCGGTCGTCGCTTCGAGTTCCAGAAAGTGGCCTGGAAGCACAGCATCGTTTTCAGGATCACTTGTAAGGATCGCTACGACGGACGACTGGCCGGGGCCAATCCACGTTTCGTCGAGTGTCAGGCCTGCGTTCTCATTTGCTTTAGAAAGATTCAGGCGAACGGCACCGGCAAACCCGTCGCGTCGAAGCAGCGAAACTCGAAGGCCCGTCCGACCGCTTCGTGGAATTGAATAGCCCATCGGCGTCTTGTCGTCCGGCGGGGTGATGACAACGTCATACGATGGCTGTAGTGGTCTCAGCGAAAGTGCGTAGGTGCGGTCGACACCGGAGAGAGTTGATCCGTAGAGATCGCGAAGGACGAGATGGAACGTTCCGTCGGCGGGAGCTTTCCATGTCGCGGAAACATCGAGCGACGCGGGTGTCACGACTGGCGGAAGATTCTTAGGCACCGGCATGTCCGGAAATGTGACAAGAGTCTTTCCTGCAGCATCCATGACGACCGCGTCGATGTCCATGAGGTGACCGAGTCGGTCTCCGTACACGTCGATCGCAAATGACTCGCCCTTTTTCGCTTCGAAAGAATACCAGTCAGCGTCGTTCAGGCTGTTGAAGCGTCCGTTGATAATGCTCGGGGCCGGGAGTGGTTGTGAGTTCACTGCTGACTCGGTGGCGTCTTCTTTTTCGTAGCCGACCTGATGATCAGTGAAACGGATTCGCGGTGAACCCGGCATTGCATTGACTGTTGAATGTGGA
Organism: uncultured Planctomycetaceae bacterium; assembly: GCA_943787265.1. GTDB lineage: Bacteria > Planctomycetota > Planctomycetia > Planctomycetales > Planctomycetaceae > JABMPE01. The sequence continues at coordinate 60,249 of CALSLT010000047.1, forward strand.
TGTGCCGGCACGAACGTTTCGAAGGATTCGATCGTGCTCTGCCAGGCTGCACGCAATTTGGCAGTTGAAAACGTAGTCTCGACGGAAAGTTTCTCCATGAACGTACGGCTGTTAGCCATTCGGAATGATGGCTGTCCATCATGAGACATCGCCAGCCGATAGAAGGACAAATTGTGTTTCGATGAGGAGTCGTGTTGAAACAAATCCGGCCAGACGGCAACCGTCGGCGTGTCTGCAAAAAGCTCCAATCGATAGAAACTGTTTGGTGCCGCGCGGTAGGCTCGGTCTGAAATGCGGACTCGATAAGTGCCGGAACTATCAAGTTCGTAATGAAACAGCGGTTCGCGTCGTCGACCGGTAGAATGAGCGATTTCCTGGCCGTCCGGACTGAAGAGAGTCACTACTGGCTGAGTCGAACCATCCAATGATTGTGAGCGGCAACTCAAGGTAACCGACTGCTCTTCTTTCGCCTCGAACTGAAACCAGTCGAACTTCGCAGCCGCTTCCAACCGACCGTCGACCGCACCGGGGAACGGAATGGCCTGAGCTGAGTTGATGGAGTCGTTCTTGCCTGCTTCAGCGACGTTAGTCACAGACGAGATCACAAATCGCCGAGGGTTGCTGACTTCGCCATCGACGATGCACCACACGTCGCAATCCTGTGGCGGAGTACCGGATGCCACGGCGACGACGAGCTTCCCTTTGTCATCGAGTGAAGCCGTGACTTCGGGAATCGAAAAAATGAGTGCCGTCGCGTTCTCTATCTGCTTGCCCGTGAGGGATACCGTGACATTCTGACCCGGCTCGCAGGAGAACGGGAAAAGGGCTTCCAGCAGAGGGGCAGCGTTGGCCGACGCGGAGAAGGTCAGGCAGCTCATCCAGAAAAGGACCGCATAAAATGGTATTGAGCGAGAATGATGAGTGGTCACAGAAATATTCCGATAGGTGCAATACGTCGCTCAGCGGTGGCAAGGATTCTACGACGCGGCAGCACGTTGAATCGAACTAACGACATCTTCAACAGGAGTCACGTCGCCCAGGTCGATGTCGATATCGAGCAGGTTGACTCGATGCAGAATTTCGCAGCGTTCACCAACGGCTTCCTCCGGCACGATGACGCGGAAACTGTCCGTCGCGTCCCGGCACGTCGCATAAATGCAGTGGCTGGTGCTCACGCCCGTCACGATGAGGGTGTCGATTCCGAGAGACGTCAGCATCTCGTGCAGATTCGTTCCCTTGAAGGCTGACGCGTAGCGCTTGCGAATCAGTTTTTCAGTGGGACGTCGTTCGAGGCGATCATCGAGATCGAACAGCGGAGCATCGTCTGGAGTCAGATTCATGACCAGCTTTCTGTTTTGTGGGCTGGGCGGATCGGCCGGGTCGTAGGCAAATGATGTGAAGAATATTGGAATGCCGGCTTCTCGTGATGCGGCCAGAACTTTGCACGTGGCCTCCACGACTGAATCGGCATTTGTCCCGATCTGAAGATCAGGTTTCGTCCAGTACAAGGCGAGGTCAATCACAATCAGTGCCGGCCGAGATCCAAATCCAACCCGGGCACCCCAGCCGCGATCCAGATACCGATCTTTTAGCTGGGCAAGATGCGAGATGAGCGGTTCTCGAAGCTCGTCAGGTAGTGCGAGGTCCGACGATCCGCTGTCCACACGGCAGGATTCGGTCATATCAAAGCGACTTTCTGGTGATGTAGTTTTTCGGAACGGTCTGCATGAAGACTGATCCTCTAGCGAAGGCTACGTAGGGACAATCTGGCCAGCGAGCATTGTCAGTCGGGGCGCCCACAGCGTTCCCGCTCTCGATTGTCCGGTGACATCGTAAAGAGTTTGATTCGGCAATTGATCCAACACGAGCAGGTCGGCTCGTCGACCAGGTGAAAGAAGTCCTGATTCACTTTCGACATTCAATAGTCTGGCGGGAGTCGACGTCACTGCCGCAAAAATATCCGTAGATGGCATGCCGGCAGCGTGCAGCTTGGCCATTACAAGTGGAAGGTCGTGCTGCGGTGTTGCTCCCCGATGATTCTTTTGCAGATCGGTTGAGATCGTGTCCGGAGCAAAGCCAGCGCTGATGGCTGACTCGGCGACGTCGAAATTGAAGGAACCCATGCCGTGACCGATGTCGAACAGAATGCCCCGGTTCCGAGCGACTCGCACACAGTCAAGCACTTGACGGTCGTTAATGATGCAGTGGGGCTCACGACGAAAACAGTACGTAACGATGTCGCCAGGTCGAAGCAGAGCCAACTGTTCCTCAAGAGGCCAGTCTTCCGGCCGCCGCATGCCGTAAAGAATCGGCAGGCCAGTTTCTTCAGCGGCGGTAATCCCTCGTTGTAGAATCTTGTGAGGGCTGGTCGAGCCGCAGGCGTGATGGCTCGTGTTGACGGCGATTGCTCGGACGTGATTCCTGTGCCGAGCCACGGCGGCCACACACTCGTCAACATTGGCGTCTTGCAGCTCTTCGAAACATCCTCGCGACGTTGATTCACCGACGCGCGAAAGATTGATCGCTAGCAGAATTCGAGCGTTCGATTTGTTGATCGTCCGACCGACGTACTCGTCAATGTTCGCAGCTCCTGCGTCCCCCTGAGACATCACCGTCGTCACGCCGCGAGTCAACATGAATTTGTCGGGTGATACGCCGAAGACAGAATCAGAATTGGCCGGATGTGCGTGCAGATCGATCAGACCCGGCAGTAAAATTCCGTCTGGGAATTTAAGAGCTCGATCGTAGCTGGTGACCAGCGGTCGAGTTGAACTTTGAAGTGCAGCCCCTACATGGACAGATTCGATCAGCTTGCCATTGATAACAATCGAGCCGGCACCATCCACGCCGCTGGCAGGACAGAAGATACGGCTTGCGTGAATGATTGTCCGGCCATCACGATGCTCGTTGTTCAATTTCGGTCGCCTCGACTTCAACAAGGTTTGTCGCATCGATTTGAAATGAGCTGCTATCGCTTCTTGCCAACGCTTTATAGTTCTTCGATAAGTCCACCTGTGGAGTTTACACAAACATCCGGTATCGGACCGTTCAATTGGTCGTTTGCGAATCACGTGTAGCTAAACTCGCCAGATCGTGGAGCTTCTCGCGGGCGACGCAATGACAGCGTTGGCGGCGGGCAAGCCAGTCACGGACAAAGTACGCCTTCACTAGGTCGTACGGACATTCAGACCATGTCTGTGATTAGTGCTGCGAGCCAGATGAAGCCGGCGAAGTTCGCCGGCTTTTTCTCGTAGCGTGTGGCGATGCGGCGGCAGCGTTTGATTCTTCCAAAGAATCGTTCGATGAGATTGCGGTGTTTGTAGACCGTCCTGTTGTATCTCTTTTTCTTTTTGCGTCCGGCATTTGGCTTGATGCACACCTTTGCCCTGAGCTGTCGGGCACGCTTGCGGATCGCGTCTGAATCGTACGCGGCGTCAGCGATGATGGTGCCCACATCACCGCGTTTGAAGTCTTTGAGCAACTGTTCTCCCTAAGGAGCATCGCCAGGTTGACCGACCGTCAGCTGGAAGGTGACAAGCCGGCCGCTTCTGCCAGTTACTGCGTGAACTTTGGTCGTCAGTCCGCCACGAGAACGGCCAAGGCAGCGTTGTTCGTCAGCGTCTTCTTTTTTTCATCTGCCAGGCGGCGTCCGGTGGAAGCGACCGGGTGAGCTTTGATGCTGGTAGAATCTATCTGTACTTCCTGCAATTCGTCTGTCGGTCCTGACTCACCGATGGCCAGGAAAATCCGCTCCCAGACACCTCGGGAACACCAGCGATCGTACCGCTTCCAAACCGAGTTGGGTTTTCCGTATCGACCAGGAAGATCTTCCCAGGGAATGCCAGTTTTCAGCACAAACAACACGGCGTTGATAAACAATCGATTGTTACGACCTGTCCGCCCTGGATCACTTTTCTTTCCCTGGATCAAACTCTTGATCACATTCCACTGTTCATCGCTCAGTTCATGACGTCGGACCATCGTGCTCCTCCTTGAGACGATAGACATCCTCATTCAAACTAATGACAAACAGCAAGATGAATGTCCGTACGACCTAGGCCGTGACGCAACTTCAGGACACGGACGACACGTCGGGAGCATCGTGAAAATGAAGCCCCAACTGATAACCACGGTTGCCGAGAGAAAGAGACTCAACCGACCCGCCCCCTGTGGTCTTTTTCGTTAAGCTATGCGATAGGCAAGGAAGTCAAAGAATCAACAGGTAGCGGGATTGTGCGCAGCGGACAGCGTCGCAGCGAAATCGAAATTTCAGGCACGCGAACGAGAGCGTTCAAAGAGGGCGGGGCAAAGGCGAAACGCAGTCAACGTGCAGCATCACCAAAAAAATCAGACACTGACACGAGTGAGTGGAACAGCAAATGGCCAACGAATCAAGACTCGACGCGCTAGTAAGCACGGTCACTGTGGCGACCCTGACCGTGCTGCTGCTGTTTCCGTCGGCGGCTTTCTCGGCTGACAAAGATTCATCCCCGGTTCCATTGCAACCGGCGTTGAAACTTCATTTCGCCTGTCGCGCAGACAACGATCTCTACCGGGTCATGACGGCCGATGGCAGCCAATACGCCCGCCACGCCACAGCCAGCGAAGCGGTGCAAGCGGCTCCTGAAGGTGGTGGCGTGTTGATTCTGGCCGATGGATACCCAGAGAAAACCACCACCATCACCGGAACGTTGCTGGACGAAGCGAGGGCAAGGAAGTTGCGTTTGTATATCGAATATCCGACCGACTCGGCAATCGACGGTCTGAACTTCGGTGAGCCGCAAAGGCCAAATTGGGCGAGAACTGTGGTCGCGACAGAGTTTTTTGGTAGCAATCTGGAGAGACTTAGGATTCTCCAAATCAACGACTGCCACTTCTTACCGGTTACATTGAAGGGTGCACCTGCGCATCTGGTATCTTCGCGCGTCGCCGGCTACGACTCGGCCGTGTACGGACTCACGGAAGAAAGCTGGCCGCTGCTGTTTGAGCACGACGTTGACCAGGGAGCTGTGCTGATCGCGACCACCAAACTCAGTCAGTTCGTGTCGGCACGCTACGTGCCTGGCGACGACTGGGCAACAGTATGGCACGCGATTCTCAGTTGGCTTGTCCCGGACGATAAAGTCACGCCATTGCAATGGACGGCGACGGTTCGACCGTCCTTCGATCGCGACACACCTCTGCCATCCAACGAAGAAGCAAAGTCACTGAAGCGCGGCGTGAAGTGGTTCGACAATTTCCTCGTCGGAGAGTCGTGGAGTGCCGACCTGGCCCAACCTTCAGACGACACTTACGGCCCGAGCGACCCGCAGCGTCGAAGCGGACTGCCGGTCGGCGATGGCCGTCATGGGATTCTTGAAGGGCATATTTCAAAGATCTTCGCCGACGGAAGCCAGCCGATGCGCTGGCTCTTGCGCGGCGACTGCAATGCCGAATCGGCGATGGCCTTTGCGCTCGGCGGCCGCCTGGACAACGATCTTAAGCAGCAGAAGGTGGCGGCTAATCTCATGGACTTTGTCTACTTCGACTCGGACCTGTACCGCAGCGATCCGAGCAGCCCGACATACGGTTTGCTGGGGTGGTTTTCCTATCGATCTGGCCCCAACAGTTTTTGGGGCAATGATGGATCGAAGGCAGTTATCGGAAGTTTCACGACGGCCGCCGCTCTACATAACTCGCGTTGGGATGAACGGATTCTGACCAGCATCCTGGCAAACTTCCGCACCACCGGCCCGATGGGGTTTCGTGACGGTATGCCGCTCAGCACCAGAGCACTCAATCAGCACGGATGGGAGTACTTCGCAGCGCGTCGCAGCATTGCGCCGTGGCCACAGCGCGAGGCCTGGGCGTGGGCCTGCTATCTCTGGCTGTACGATAAAACCCGCTACGAGCCGCTACTTGAACAGGCACGCAATGCTCTGCGGATGACAATGGAACGCTACCCTGACGGCTGGGGCTATGCGCTCAACGAAATGCAAATGGAACGCGGCAGGATTCTGCTGCCTTTGGCCTGGTTGGTACGCGTCGATGACACTGCCGAGCATCGTCAATGGCTGCGCCGAGTCACTGATGACATGCTCGTCCGGCTGGATGACTCCGGCGCCATTCAAGAACAGCTGCGGGCTACATCGCACAGTGACAATGCGGACTACGGAACCGGCGAAGTATCCATCCTGCACGCCGACGGGGATCCCTGCGCCGACGTCTTTTACTCCATGCCGCCTGCATTCCTGGGCCTTGTCGAGGCGGCTGCCGCCACGGGCGATCCGATCTATTCGCAGGCCGCTGACAAGGTTGCTGAGTTTCTGATTCGTGTTCAGGTGCGTTCGGAAGACCATCCCACATTGGACGGCGGGTGGTTTCGCGCCTTCGATTATGAAAAGTGGGACTACTGGGGCGGCAACGGCGATAGCGGCTGGGGAGCGTGGTCGAGCGAGACTGGCTGGGTGCAGTCACACATCGTTGCGGCGATGGCGATGCGCGAAACGAAAACGTCACTGTGGGATTTCACATCCAGGAGTTCGATCGGCGAACACTTCGAAAAGTACCGGAAGTCGATGGAAATCGACCGCGCCGTTCGCATCATGCGTCAAGCCGCTCCGAAAGAGATCGACCACCTCGCGCGGGGAAAACCGGTTCAGGCAAACATCGAGCCGCATCCGCGACATCCCGGCGCGGGCCTCGCCGGTCTCACCGACGGCCTGCTCGGCGAGGAGAAAGATCTACGTCTCGAGTGGATGGGCTTTCGCGGCAGCGACCTCGAAGCCACCATCGATCTCGGCCGCAAGATGCCACTGAAATCGGTGAGCGTGCGTTTTCTGCAATCCGTCGCGGGCGGCATGGTGCAACCACCCCGGGTCGAATGCCTGGTCTCCAACGACGGCAAAGCATTTCGCCTGGTGGCAACAAGTGTCATCGACGTACCCATCGATCGCGATTCCAAAGGCCTGTCGGTCAAACCCCGCGTCCTCAGGCCCGAACCGAATCAGAGCAACGCTCGCTACGTCAGGTTGCGTGCGGAGTCGCCGGGCGCCTTGCCTGCCTGGCATCCCGCAGCCGGCAATCCCTCATGGCTGTTCGTCGACGAGATCGTTGTCGAGTGATTGGCCGCAGGAAAAGCCAGCATAAAGTGATTTCCCTGCGACTTAGAATACTCAACTGGCAGATTCGCCCCGTGAATCACGGGCTTTGAGCCGCGCATCCTGGTCGGAGACTACAAAGGGACAGGTCTCTCTTACGTCACGATCTAACATGGCGGCGGAATTGAAGGAAGGAACAACATGTCGATGCACCGAGACATCACCGTGAAACAGCGCGAATTGTGACCGCCGTCTGCGCATTCAGTCGTTCCATTGCGCAGGTGAACGCCGAGGACCAGTTTCTCGTTGAGGAAGGAAAGGCTAACGCTGAAATCATCATCAGCGAATCTCCGGCGCGTTCGACGCGGTTGGCGGCGGCTGAGCTGCCAACCTGCGTTGCGAAGAGCTACGGCGCGCGGCTTCCAATCAGAGTCGAGCCGTCCGTTATTCGTTACCCTCGGCGATCACTGGTATTCGGCAGTCAATCAGTAGCCAGCTCAATGCACAAAGAACATAGGCCGCCGCTCCGGTCAGAAAGACTACTCGCCAACTGAATTCGTCAGCGACCGCTCCGTACATCACGGGAGCGAGGACGGCTCCGATCGTGGCGACCGAGTTGTTGAATGCAAATACGGTGGCGGTTGTGCGGCCCCCGATATCCGTCACCGCGCCCCAGGTGGTTGTCAGGCTCCAGTCTGAAAAGAACTTCACAAAGAACAGGAATGTGCAAAAGATATAGGGGTCGTCGTACCAGATTAAGGACGTCGCAAGCAGAATGGCGGCCGTGCCTTTTCCTGCCAAACCGATTGTTGTGCGAGACCGCCGCAGGTCCCCCGTTCGACGGATCATCAGGTCATTCAACCAGCCGCCGATCGCACCGCCACAGGCTCCGCCCAAAAGGGGCACCGCGGCGCAAATGCCGATTTCAAAGGGGGGCAGCTTGTGAACCTCGACCAGGAACAGTGGTATCCATGAAGAGAAAATATTATCCGCAATTGTGCTAAGTATTGTCTGTACGTTCAGGGTCAATAGATTCCGAATAGAACGAGGACTCATCCGTCCGAACAATTCGCCAACGGTCAATTTTCGAGTCGCAGTCTGCGAAACCCCGATTGGACTAGCTTCGATCAGCTCCGCCTCAGCGTCATTTACGGAAGGATGTCGTCGCGGCGAATTTCGATAGAAAATGGCGAACACGACAGCATAAACGAGTCCGGCGATCGAGAGTCCATAAACGGCGGTTCGCCACGGAACGAGAAACACACCGATTAGAAGAGATAGAACCAGCAGGTTGGCTGACATGCCCCCAATGCGTCCAAAGAAAACTCCAACCCAGCCCTGAACTGTCGTGCGAACGGTCACGGGGAACCAGTTACGTGTGACTCGGCTTAGTGCCGCAAATACGCCGGACTGTCCAGCTCCCAGAATTGCTCGTCCATACCAGAGGTCTTCCTTCTCAGGAGCCCAGGCGTGCAAAGCGAGGCCGATACACCAGAGAACAATCATCAGCGGCAGAATCAGGTGAACGCCGAGGCCGTCGACGGCGATCCCCACCGGTACCTGGCATGACGCGTAGAAAACGGCGAAGCCGCTATCCAATAACCCGAGTTCTGTTTTGCTGAGTCCGAACTCTTCCACGAGGTACGGCTTAATTAGCCCGAAAATGTATCGATGCAGATAAAGCATCCAGGACGTGCCACACGCCAGTACAAAGACCGTCCACCGAAATCGTGTCGGGCGCGCGTTGTCCTGGTCAGTTGGCATTCTGGGGTCTCGCAAGTCTGCAAACAGAACGGTCGGAGTCGCCTCTGTCATTAGTTGGTTGTGAGCAATCTTCGGATCTCACGGCACGCGGTTTCGATTTCTTCGTCGGTGAGCTCAATGGCGTCGAGGTTGAGATAGCCTTCGTCGGTGTGGTGAGCTCTCATCATGATTGCGGGGTCGCCTTTGGTCAGGACAGCGTCCAGGGACGCGGCGGTGTGGTTTGCCACGCTCGGGTCGAGGGTCAGTCTCGCGCGGGAGAACGGGCAGCCATTTGGATCGGCGTCGACGCTGAGTGTCAGGCCAGGCAAATCGGCCAGGCGATCGATGACCAGTTGCACCTTGCGATCCTGCTCGGCGGTCCACGCGGTCATGTCCTGCGACGCTCGGAATTGCAGAGCGGCCATTGCGCCGACTATTGCTTCTTTGCCAGCTTTCATTGGTCGACCGATGCCTCTGTTCTGAAGGTAAACAGCGTCGACGAGATCCTTTCGACCGGCGACGACTCCGCCGGTTGTTGAGCAGAGGTACTTGTGAGCGCTCGTCAGGACGAGATCGGCTCCGTCGCTGATCAACTCGCGCAGACGCTGATCCTGAGCGGCACCGTCAACGATCACCGGCACATCGAATTCGTGAGCCAAAGTGGCGACATCAGACAGTTTGACCCAGCCGTACCGAACTGTGTGATGCGACTCGACATGCACGATCGCCGTGACGCCTCCTCGTTCCAATTCGTGTCGAAGTTCGTCGAGCGTGCAGCGGTTAACGACGCCCACTTCAATCGGAACTGCTCCAGCCAACCGAATCGCTTGCGTGATCGGGTTGCCGTAGTTCACGCAGTGGCCCTTCTGAATCAGTACTCGATTTGACATTCCTGTCGTGTCGGGAAGCTGCAGCACTTTCGGCAGGCTGGTGCTTGTCATACTGGCGGCAACGGACAACGTGATGCCAGCCGCGGTGCAGGCGGTCACGCAGCCGCTTTCCGCTCCACTTGCGTCGGCGATGATTTTTCCGGCTGCAGCCTGAAGCTCATCCAGCACGAAGAAATGTTTCATCGACTCCGCCGCGGCTTCTGCGATTTCGGGCAGCACGATAGCTCCCGAAAGGTGAGTCATTTTTCCGCAGGCGTTGATGACTCGGCGTAGTCCAAATCGCTCGTGAAGGTCCATCGTCACTCCTTAATGTAGTCAGCTTGATCGATACGCTGTTCGGTGATCGCACGGTCCGTAAGAATCCAGACTGTTCAACACAACCTGAAGTGACGGAATGTCAGTATGAGTTATGACATCGTGATTCGCGGCGGTGAAGTCATTGACCCTTCTCAGGGGATGCATCAGGTTTGCGACGTCGCTATTTCTAGTGGCAAAATCGCAGCCGTGCAGGAATCAATCGACCGTTCGGACGCGACGACGGTCGTTGATGCGCGAGGCCAGTTGGTCACGCCGGGCCTGATCGATCTGCACGTCCACGTTTACCCGCACGCGCCTCTGGGGCTTGATCCAGACTCACTGTGCGCTGCCGGCGGTGTGACAACGATGCTCGATGCCGGGACGGCAGGTTCATACAACTTCGACGCGTTTCGTCGAGACACAATCGACCGCGCCGACACGCAAATCTTCAGCCTCGTCAACCTTTCGTGCATCGGACTGATCGCTGCCAACCTCGGCGAACTTCTGGATCGACGCTATGCAGATCCTGACGGTGTCGTTGCGACTATCGAACGAAATCGTGATGTAGCTGTCGGCGTAAAGATCCGCGCGGGAACGCACATCATTGGTGCGGGCGAGCAGGGCTGGGCAAACCTGAATGACGCGATCCGCGCCGCTCGAGAATCAAATACCTGGCTGATGGTTCACATTGGCGAAAGCCCGATGTCAATTCCGGAACTCGCCGAAGCACTGTCGCCGGGCGACTGCATCACTCATTGCTTCAAAGCCGGCAGCACGCGGATAACTGACGACGCCGGGAAGGTGTTCGAGGGAATTCAGGCGGCAGCCGAGCGCGGAGTTATGTTTGACGTTGGGCATGGTTATGGCAGCTTTAACTGGGAGGTCGTTCAGGATTCTCTCGACTGCGGACTTGAGCCGACCACCATTAGCACGGACATCCACGCGAAAAATGTCAACGGGCCGGTTTACGACATGGCGACGACAATGAGCAAGTTTCTCATGTTGGGAGTCCCGCTTGAGCGAGTCATCGAAATGTCAACGACAACGCCTGCGAAGGTTTTGAACCAGGCAGGTGAGATTGGCACGTTGCGAGTTGGCTCGGTGGCAGACATCGCGGTCCTGGAACGTCTGACCGGCGAATTCATTTTTACGGACAGCTATCGTCAGCAGAAGACGGGATCAGAATTGCTTGTCGCTTCGACCACCGTTCGTCGCGGCGAAATCGTTCCGGGCGGCGGCGGACGACGCATGTTGAAACTTCCGGAGTAGTGAATCATGGCTTTGCGAATCCTGGTCGCCGAACTGAAACAGGAAACGGCGACGTTCAACCCGGCGCTGACGCTCTACTCCGACTTTCGCATCTATCGCGGAGCGGATGTGCTGACCACCTACCGCGGTACGAAAACGGAACTCTCTGGGGCGTTTGATATTTTTGACGAGGACGGACGATTTGAAATCGTCCCGACAATGGCCGCCGATGCGGTTTCGGGTGGACCGATTGCGACCGAAGGGCTGGACCGTCTGCTCAGCGAGATCGAAGAGGCCGTGCGTAACAACTCGGACGTCGACGCGGCGTACATCTGCCTGCACGGCGCGATGGCTGGACAGGACGAGGGGGACCCAGAAGGAAGGCTGCTCACCAACTTGCGAGCGATTCTTGGGGACATTCCGCTGGTAGCGTCACTCGATCTGCATTGTGTGCTGACCGAGCGGATGGTCGAAGCAGCCGACATCCTGGTTCCGTACCACACATATCCGCACACCGATCACTACGAAACAGGTCAGCGAGCTGCACGAAACCTGATCTCGCTGCTGGATGGCAAAGTGACACCGACCGTTGCGAGAGTCGAGATTCCAATGCTGGTCCGTGGCGACGAGCTGCTGACGGCGACTGGTCGCTTTGGCGAAGCGATCCGCATGTGCCAGGAAGTCGAGGCGTCGGCGAGTGGACTCTCTGCCGGGGTCATTATCGGTAACGCATTTACGGATGTCCCGGCTTTGCAGTCGAATGTGCTGATCACGACAAACAACGCCCCGGAGCATGCTCAACGCCATGCCGAGCAGATCGCACAATATATGTGGGATAATCGCGAGCTGTTCCAGGCAACGCTGACGCCTTTACAAGAAGCCATCAGCCAGGCTCGTGATGCAGATGGTCTGGTAGTTTTTTCAGACGCGGCTGACGCGACCGCCAGCGGAGCTGCTGGAGACAGCAATGCAATTCTGAAAGGTCTGATCGATGATCAATTTCCCAAGAGAACGCTGATTCCAATTGTCGATGCGCCAGCCGTCGCAGCCGCATTTGATGCGGGAGTCTCGGCAGAAGTGACGGTTGACCTCGGCGGAACTCGCGACTTTACGCGTTTTCAGCCGGTTTCCGTCACCGCGAACGTTCGCAGTCTTCACGATGGAAAGTTTGCTTACGAAAACGGAACGATCGGCCAGGGCGGCCGCACAGTTGTCCTGGTTGCAGGTTCGATATCCCTGTTGGTAACTGAGCGGCCGGTATACGTCGTCGGTCGTCGTGTCTTCCAGGCATTCGGACTGGAGCCGCAGGATTTCGATCTGGTCGTCGTCAAATCGCCGAATGGATTTCGGACGTGGTACGAGTCAATTGCCAGCCTGATCGTGGCCGTCGACGTTCCGGGTTCAACGAGCGCCAACCTGAAATCTCTTCCGTTTGAGAATTGCGTGCGGCCAATATTTCCGCTTGATGAGGATGCTCAGTTTTCTGTTTAGTCTGGCCACGTCTGAGATGTTTGACTCTGCTGTCTTGTTCGAAGGATCTAACAATGAAGATTACCTCTGTTGAGCCAATTCATCTGCGAGTGCCCGTCGTTGAGGCAATCCCTGATGGCACGCTCGATGTTCTCATCGTGAAGATTCACACCGACGAAGGCATCACGGGCGTGGGGGAAGTGACAAGTCAGTCGTACGTTTGCAAAGCGTGCTTCGAGGCACCGCGTTCTGCCGCGCGGCGGCATGGTCTGACTTCGATTCTTGTTGGTGAGAATCCGCTCGACGTCGAAGGCCTGTGGGAGAAGATGTACTACGAGACGAATCGCTACGGACGTCGCGGCGCGGCCATTCATGCCATCAGCGGTGCCGATATCGCTTTGTGGGACATCAAAGGTCAGTACGAAGGTAAACGAGTTTGCGATTTGCTCGGCGATGTTCATCGCGAAGACGTGCGGGCTTATGCGAGTGTCCTTTTCGGTGACACACCGGAAGACACCGCGATGCTGGCTCGCGAGTTCGTTGACCTTGGATTAACGGCTGCGAAGTTTGGATGGGGACCGTTCGGGCAGGATCCGGATGTTGACGTTGCTCACGTCACGGCTGCACGAGCAGTGTTGGGCGATGATCGCGATCTGATGGTCGACGCTGGGCATGCCTGGAAGATTGATACCGCGAAGGAACGGGCAAAGCTGCTCGCGCCGTTCAACATTGGCTGGCTGGAAGAACCGCTTTCTCAGGACGATCGCAAAGGGTACGCCGAGTTGTGCGTCGACTCACCGGTTCCGATCGCGGCCGGAGAAGGCGATGTCACGCACTGGGATTTTGAAGACCTGATTGAACGAGGGGTCAACGTTGTGCAGCCCGACGTTGCTTTCTGTGGTGGCTTGACCGTCTGCCGACGAGTATCCGACATGTGCCTTAAACATGACCGCCGACCTGTGCCGCATTGCTTCAGCACGGGAATCAACCTTGCGGCGTCCTTGCACTGGATGGCGTCTGTGCCGAACGGAGATCTCGTCGAATACTGCCTGCGTCCGTCGCCGTTGATGAGAAAACTGGTTAGTAACCTGCCGCCGTTGGTTAATGGTCGCGTGCCTGTTCCCACGGGGGCCGGGTTAGGCATCGAACTTGATGAGGACATCATCGCCGAATTTCGAGTCAACAGTTGAGTGAGGATGTTTCAGGATGACCAGTTACAAAGACCTAGGACTAAATTCGATTATCAATGCCTGCGGAACGGTGACGCGATTAGGCGGAGCGCCGATGCGGGGAGAAGTTCTCGATGCTTTTCATGAGGCCGCTCAAGAGTGGGTTCCGCTGGAGCAACTCCAGGCGGCTGCATCTCGAAAGATTGCCGAGACGACTGGTGCTGAAGCCGGTCTGATAACCGCCGGCTCGGCAGCAGCATTGACGCTGGGCACGGCGGCGATTCTGGCCAGGCATGATCTCGGTCGTATGGAGAAGCTTCCTCAGACGGATGGTTTTCCCAACGAGATCATCATCGCGAGAGAGCAGAGGAGCGGTTACGACCACGCCATCCGTGCCGCCGGAGCGAGGCTTATCGAAGTCGGCTTTAACGAGGTGACATCAAACGCGGGAGTTCGCCGTGCCGAGCTTTGGGAATTCGAAGCGGCTATCACTCCTCAGACGGCAGGCATTGCCTACGTACTTGGGCCTGGCTCGTGCCCGGGATTGAGCGACCTTGTCGAGATGGCTCATCGACACAACCTGCCCGTGATTGTGGACGCGGCTGGGGAGTTACCGCCTCGCGAGAATCTGAACCGAATTCCCGCAACCGGGGCGGATCTTGTTGCGTTCAGCGGCGGCAAAGCAATCCGAGGTCCGCAGTCGACAGGGATCCTATGCGGAAGGCGAGATTTGATTTCGTCGGCAGCGCTGCAGATGCTCGACATGGACGACCATCTCGAACTGTGGGACCCACCCGCTGAGTTCATCGATCGATCACAGCTCGCCGGTATTCCCCGACACGGAATCGGCCGCGCGTTGAAAGTTTCAAAAGAAGAGATCGTCGCGCTGCTGACGGCTCTGGAATTATTTTCGACCGGCGCTTACGACGACGACCCGCCTCGATTGCTCGGTCATCTGAATTCAATCCAAACCGGACTGCAGAACGCTCATGCGGAATGCCGAATCGTCGAACCGGCCGCTCGTGATCGTTGGGCAGTTCTGGAAATTTCAGTCGACGAACAGACTCTAGGACGCACTGCCTTCGACGTCTGCAAAGCTCTTCGAGAAGGAGCACCGCCGGTTTACGTCAGTCATGGAAAACTGAGTGAGGGGACCCTTGTTGTGAATCCACTTTGCTTGAGCGAAGAAAGCACGGCACAACTGTCAAGACGTCTGCTCGAAGAACTCGGAACGTCGGCACGTTCGAACGATAGCTGAGGAGAGTGTCCAAACCTTCGAAGTCAACTCCGAAGAAGGAACATCAGGATGAGCAGCGACTACGAAAACGGTCGAAAGCAATTTGCGGCAATGGTTGGCGAAGATGCCATCGACGATCTGCTCGTCAGATTTCGTGAGGTGTATCCGGACTTCGAAACGGAAGTGGTGTCGGTAGTCGGCGGACGAGTCTGGACCCGAGGCGGAATCGATCTCAAGACGCGGTCGCTTTGCAGCATTTGCACGCTGGCAGCTCTCGGAAGAACAAATGCCTTGCGGCTGAACTTTCGCATGGCACTGCAAAACGGCGCGACGATCGAGGAGATTTGCGAGAGTCTGTTTCAGGTTGCAGCCTATGCGGGATTCCCAGCGATGTGGGACGCGCTGGAGATACTTCGCGAGGTAGTCAACATCGGCAAAGGTGGCATGACCAGCGACATGTAGCGCTCTGGAGTTTGTGCCAGGAAGCGGCAAATAGTGACGATGGGATACGCTCAGGTCACGGCGGATCAGTTTTCTGCCGCTGTTTCTGGCTGGCCAGATTTCCCCGAAGAATCAGACGAACTCTCAGCGTTTCTGCGTTATGAGACGTTGCCCGGCTTCGCCCGTGACGACGGGCATTCACAAACCAGGCAGATAAAGTCCGGAGCCGCAAGATGACCAGCGACGATGAAATTCAGAAACAGATCGACGAACTGGAAGCTCCGCTCCGTTACCCGCGCGGTACGACTTCGCTCTATTTTAAAGATGTCAATCTCTGGGCGCAGTCCTCGCCGGCCTGTCAGTTCTGGCGATCGTCTTTTTGGGGATCACCGGGATTTCGCTGGCCACGGGAATCCGTTTTATCGACAGCATGCTCTACTCAATGGGTGGCGGGCCGATGGTGATCGTCCTTGCCGCGATGATCTGGTCGATACCCGGAGCGGTTGCTGGTGGCATTCTTGGTTGCGTCTTACCCGTCCATTCTGGCGTGAAAAGTGTTCCTAAGAACAACGCTGTTGAGTGACGGGAAGTCGATGCGTTTTTTCTACGAATATAGTCCGAAGGCCTTGACGCTTCTCGTGTCAAATCGCACGCTGCCAAGTACTTGCGGCGACCAATCAAGGTTGAGTCCCACCAGGAAGTGATTGTCGAGATTTGTAAAGGCGGAAATATGATGCGAGTTCACAGAATGAGGTTTGTCTTGCCAGCACCTCTACTTTTGGCTTGTTTCGTCACAATTGCATCGCCGGATTTTGTGTTTGCGCAGACCTTGGACTCTTTGATGGATGGGTTTCGTTCTGAGCGTGAGCTGTTTCGATCGGGACGCTACAGGATGACTGGCACATTCAATCGAGAGGACGCCACGACTGATTGCAGGATGTCTAAGCCTCAAGCGTTCTCTGGGTTCGTGGCTGTTGATCACGACGCCAGGCTGTTTCGAGTCGACAGTGTGTGGCCAGTTTGTACCGATTTGAATGGGCAGGTGGACTTCATTCAAATGAGCAAGCGTTGCGCATTCACGGTTACAAAGAGCATGGGGACCGGCCAACCGGCTGGAACACCTGACAGAAGAATGATCAATGTATGGCAGGCAGGAAAACTGGGAGGAAGTTCGAATCCGGTTTACAGCGATGTGCGAATGTGTGGAGCAACGAATCTTGTGGGGCTGCGGCGACGCTTGCCGACCTTTCCAAATTCGTCATTTGAGCGTTTTTCAAATAGTCCGAGTATCTATCCGGAAGTGAAGATCAGTAAGGCACCAGGAGGGTTAACTCGGATCGAGCTGTTCAAGAAGGGAAAGATCGATCTGCGGAGAAAAATCTGGATCAACGAGTCAAGAGGTTTCACGATCGAGCGATCAGAGTTTTCCTATCGGGATACGGAGTTGATGCCTCCGGTGGATTGCTTGTTCATCTCTCGCGCTTCCTGGCAAAAGATCAATGGTACCTGGGTGCCTGTCAGTTTTTCGGCAGACGAAACCACTGATCAGGACAAACACCTTGAGGCGAAGATTGTTTGGGAGTCTGTCAACACGCCCGTCGATCCACTGCTTTTTACAGTGGCAGGTCTCAGTAAGACGCCCGAAACGCAGGTCGTTGATGTGCGATCGGGGAAGCCTGTCTTGATTCAGAAATAGCCCAGAACACAACGCAATTCTTTAGCCAGGTGTCATTTATTTCGTCGTGGTGTTTCGAACTTCAAACAAGCGTGTAGCCGCCGTCGATGACCATGGTGGCTCCGGTGACGTAACGGGCGGCGTCGCTGGCAAGGTAGACGGCGAGTGGGCCGAGGTCTTCGGGTTGGCCGTGGTCGCCCATTGGGATCTGTGAGCGGAAGCGTTTGATTAGTTCGGGGTTTTCTTTGGACCATTTGATGTTGGGTTCGGTCATGAAGCCTCCGGGGCAGATTGCGTTGACCGTGATGCCGTGCTCGGCCCAGTCGACGGCGCAAGCCTTTGTGAACTGGTTGATGGCTGCCTTGGATGTTTCGTAGCTGCGGCCTCCGATTCCCTTCGTGGCGACCATGCTATTGATCGATGAGATGTTGATGATGCGCCCGCCCTGGCCTCGGTCGAGCATCGACTTGCCGATCAACTTTGTGCAGATAAACACGCTGGTCAGGTTGAGGTCCAGAAGTTCCCGCCAGGTTTCGAGCGGCATGTCAGTCGTCGGAATGTCTTTCCGTCGGCCGCCGACGTTGTTGATCAGAATGTCGATCGGACCGTGGTTGGCGACGACTTCGTTGCAGACTCGCTCGCAGTCAGTGGTGTCTCCGATGTCTCCGACGATGACGGTGGCGTCGCGGCCGAACGCTCGGATGTCGTCGGCGGTCTTGTTGAGGCTTTCTTCGTCGCGGCCGACCAGAACGCAGTCCGCTCCAACGTCCGCAATGGCGAGGGCCATCTCACGTCCGAGTCCTCGGCTGCCGCCGGTGATGAACAGTCGCTTGCCGTCGAGTCGGAATCGGTCGAGAACGCTCATGAGAATGCTCCGTTAATGTGGACTGACGAAAAAATCGCAGAGGCCGGTGAGTTTTCGCTGTGGAAACAGGAGAGAAGGAAAGAACATCGAACAGCCAACGTTGAACATCGAACGTTTCTTTACTTCGATGTTGGACGTTCGATGTTGGATGTTCGATGTTCCCAGCCGTCCGGCAGGGCCGTTGCACCGTACATGTTTGGGATTAGTGGCTCAAACAAACCGACGTGGTTGAATGGTGCGAGGGTTTCTTTGCAGAGAGTTTCGAACGACTCGTCGGTTTCGTGGGGCATCCGGTCTCGCAGGTTGACAACTGCAGTTCGAAAGCCAGCGTCATCGGCACAGAGCAGGGCAGGGCGTTCATTCTGAGCAGAACTCTGTCCCTCGCTGATGCGTCGGGTTACCTGATGCAACGGTCCGTCTGAGGCCAGAGCGGTTTCATCATTCAGACACCGGCGTTCCCACGTTGTGGCGGCGGCGAAATAGCACATCGTGAAGGCGGCGAGTTTTTTGAAACTGCCTTTCGCAATGGCGTCGTAGCAGCCGGCGACGAGTTGGTCGATCAGTGTCAGCTCTTCGCGAACGATTGAGTCGTATCGTTGCAGCGCTGGATCGGGCAATGCTTTGCTGACGGTCGAATTTTTGGCGAGCAGGATAGCTGCGAGATGTTCAATCCTCGCCAACGAGTGGGCAATCCCGGTGCTGTGCAGCGGGTCGATGAAGCCCGCGGTGTGAGGAAGCATTGCCCAGCCGTCGCCGGCGATTTCGCTGGACAGTCGTTGTAGCCGTTTTGTCCGGACGGGTTTGTCGGACGGAGCGGTGAAGGTGACTTGTGAGAACGCGGCGCGAAGACCCGGGTATCGATTAATAATCTGGAAGAACTCTTCCTCTGCGGAGAGTGTGGATGATTGCGCTGTCGCAAGGTCGTTCAGGACGAGACCGACACTTGTGATGTCATCATCGAAACGCAACGACCACAGCCAGCCTTCTTCAAGGATGTGGTGTTGCGCAGCGTGGTCGGCGTTAAACGGGTGGTTTGTCGTCGAACCAGGGTGTGACTGTTCCAGGCTTGTGGACCATTGAGGAAGACCGGTCACGTGGCCAAAGATCGCTCGCGAGTTTGTTGCGAGTTTGTCCGTATCGTCTCTGATGTTGAGATGTCTGGCGAGAACCTGACCTGCGCCGCTGGCGTCGATGAGGAAACCGGCGAATAACGATTTCGTTGGGACCGCTGCGCCTTGCTCAGTTGACGTTAGCTCGACGGTCCACCCCTTGGTGCTTCGAGCCAACGATGTAACCTCCGAATTCTCGAATGACACGACACCGGACTCGCACGCTTGCTTAAAGAAGAAGGCGTCGACATCGGATCGCAGCCATTGAGTGTCTGAAACTTCGTCGGAGTCGCTGGCTGCGGCGAGCAGTTCGTTGGAGTGGTCGGGTTGTGGTTGGAATGGTTTGCCGGCTTCGTGGTGGAAATAGCTGAAGCCTCGTTTTCGGCCGGTTGTGATCTTCGGGTAGTTCTTTTTCCAGGTGCCGTACTTTGCAAACGGCTTCAGCCAGGTGAGGTCGTACTGTTGGGCGAGGCTGGAAAGAATCAGGCTGGCGGCCGGTGTCGATGATTCTCCGATTGCGAAGCGTGGGTGATTTGTTCGGTCGACGATGGCGACTCGTCGGCCCTGAGTCTGCAGGATCGATGCGATGAGGCTGCCCGCGAATCCGCTGCCGATCACGAGGAAATCAAAGTCGGGATCTGACGACGTGGGCAAAGTTGCCGATTGGGAGATGGCTGACGGGCGGGACTTTGGCATTATCGACCCACGGGGATAGCACGCGTAATGTTGCCGGGTATGATGACTGTCGGCGGGGAAGTCAGCCAGTGAGGCTGTTGCCTTCCCATCTATGTTGCCAATCCGGTGTCTTGAGCCATGCCAGAATCTCCGCAAACTCCATCCGTTCGAATCCGACCTGTGAGGCGAGAAGACCTCACCGATCTCGCCGATTTCATTCAGCCATTTGTAGCTGAAGGCCGCTTGTTGCCTCGCACGACTGAAGAATTGGCAGAACTGGTTTACAACGGGTTTGTCGCCGAAATCAACGGGCGACTGGTTGGTTTCGCGGCTCTGGAGATCTATTCGCGGAAGCTCGCCGAGATTCGCAGTCTGGCCGTCGTCCCTGAATTTCAGGGCAAAGGCGTTGGGCGATTGCTTGTTGAGGAGTGTGTTGAGCGGGCCCGGAAACGCGACGTTCTCGAAGTTATGGCGATAACGTCGTCCGAGGTGTTTTTCCGCAGTTGCGGCTTCGACTTCACGTTGCCAGGCGAAAAGAAGGCCCTCTTTATCAGTACCAGCGAACTGTGAATTCAGCGTCGCCGCGCGTCAGGTTCTCGCTGCATGATCGCGTCAGAGCCATTTCTCACAATTTAATCAGTTTTGGTTGTGAAAAATGACGACCGGTTTTAACATCGGGTTCGTTTCGATGGATTGTTGGTTTCCAGCTCTCATTCTGTTTTGGCATTGTTCACATGCGAGTCGCGATCGATCCAAATGATCAGGACTTCCTTGAACAACTTCACCGCATGTGTGGAGGGACAATTCAGGAGATCTGCGAGGCGGTCGGCGTGACGGCGACGGCGGTTCGGCAGCGACTTGGGCGGCTGGAAGGCCAAGGGCTGGTCATTCATGAAGTTGTCCGGGCTGGACGCGGTCGGCCTCATCACGTGTTTCGTGTGAGCGACGAGGGGCTGCGGCATCTCGGAGAGAACTATCGGGATCTCGCTCTCATTCTGTGGCGGTCTATCCACCAGATTGAGGATGAGACAGTTCGAAAAACAATCGTCCGTAATATTCAGGACGAATTTGTACAGAAATATGGTCGTGTGGCGTCAGACGGTCCGATTAGGGATCGAATGGTTCAGCTTCAGAATGAGCTGATCAGTCATGGTTACGACGTTGAAATTGGAGACGGCGAACTGCCCGTTCTCCGTGAAAACAGTTGCCCATATCAGGATTTGGCCTCGATGGACCCTTCCATCTGCGAAATGGAAGCGGACGTTTACAGCCGAATTCTGAATGCGGACGTGTCGCTGACTCAGTGTTGCCAGGACGGTCACTCATTTTGCGAGTTCCATGTTCAGGAGCTGACCAGCACGGAATCTAAGAGTTGATGGTGGGCGACTGAAGTCCTCACCGAAGAGAAGAGTTTTTCAAGACAGAGAACGGAGTTAAATCCAGACTGCCGTAGCGGTTGAAAGGCGGACCGGGGGCGTTATCGTTTCCGCCCGTGACTGTCTGCTGGTGGGGCAGGCTTCTGGTAATTTAGAGAAAGAACGTCCAAATCTGAGTCGACAATTCGGCCAGCAGGAAGCTGGGACATGAGTCGGCGGAACCTTCGGATGTTCAAGGAAACTCAGGGACAGGCGAGAAGACATGACGTGGATTGAAGGACGATTCGAAGAGAACGTTGTGCTGTCGACTCTTGAGCAGGGCATGAACTGGGCGAAGGAGTCCAGTGTCTGGCCGATGACTTTCGGTCTGGCTTGCTGTGCGATCGAGATGATGGCGACTGGTGCCAGCCGTTACGATCTGGACCGATTCGGTGCCGGAGCGTTTCGTGCCAGCCCGCGACAGGCGGACCTGATGATTGTTGCCGGTACGGTGACTTTCAAAATGGCCAGCCGGGTTCGTCGACTCTACGAACAGATGCCTGATCCGAAATACGTCATCGCGATGGGTGCCTGCACGGTTGGCGGTGGCCCTTACTTCAAACACGGATACCACGTTGTGAAGGGCGTCGACCTGGTCGTGCCCGTCGACGTTTATGTTCCAGGATGTCCTCCACGACCGGAAGCATTACTGGAAGGCATCATGAGAATTCAGGACAAGATCAAAGCTCGCAAACTGGGCAAAGGCGTTGCAACGACAGTGCCAGTACCACTTCAGCAGGGCGTTGCTGCGATTCCTGAAATCCCTGCTGCTCTCGACGTTTAAGTTTCAAAAGTAGAACGACGACTTCGGCTCGGCATTCATGAAGAAAGCCGGGCAACTCGAAGTCAAAGACGACAGATTACCAGAAGACTTTCCCACCTCGCGGCGACTTGTCACGGAAGACTGACGCCGAACTTCTTGTACCGGAACGCGGAGCTGATTTTCGCTTCTCAACCTCTCGATCGTGACGAGGTTTTGCGAGCTGAATTTCGAATTTCCGTTCCAGAGAAAAACAGGCAGTGACACGGCATGGCGACACTTACGATTACCAATCTGCAGGTCTCGGTTGAAGACAAGCCCATCCTGAAGGGCGTCAATCTTGAGATCAAAGAAGGCGAGATTCACGCTCTGATGGGGCCTAATGGTTCCGGAAAAAGCACACTGGCATATGCTCTCGCTGGCCATCCAAAATACGAGATCACCGGCGGCACGATCGAGATCGACGGGACCAACGTCACGGAACTCGACGCCAACGAACGAGCACGTCTCGGAATGTTCCTGGCGTTTCAGTATCCAGTGACGATTCCTGGTGTTCGAGTCGCCGACTTCCTGCGTCATGCCGTCACGAATCGTCGTGACCCGGAACGCAAAGAAGGCGAGAACCTGATGCCGATGCGTGAATTCCGTAAGGAACTCAAAGAACGCATGGCCGAGCTGGGCATGGATACAGAGTTCGCTCGCCGATACCTCAACGACGGTTTCTCCGGCGGTGAGAAGAAGCGGATGGAAATTCTGCAGATGGCCATGCTGCAGCCGAAGTTTGCGATCCTCGATGAAACAGACAGCGGTCTCGACAGTGACGCCGTGAAAGTTGTCAGCGAAGGAGTGAATCGTCTGTCAGGCCCGGAAATGGGCGTGCTGATCATCACTCACCACGAGCGACTGCTCGAGTTCAACAAGCCGCAGTTCACGCACGTCATGCTGGCTGGAAAGATTGTCGAGACTGGCGATGCCGGTCTGGCGGCTGAACTTCACGCCAACGGCTATGCAACGATTCGAGAACGACATCCTGAAGCAGCGGCTGAACAATCGTCCGAGCAGGAAGAGTCACTCGCCAGCGTGTAGGTCTTTCACCTTTCACTTGATCCATTTGGATGAAGATTCAAGTAAGGTCAGGTCGAGCCAGTTCTGACCGAAACTCCTTCGAGGAGATACAAACGATGTCGACAGAAACACCTTCAAAAACTGATCCGTCACTTGGTGATTACCAGTACGGGTTTCACGATTCGACAGACAACTACGTCTTCAAGAGCCGCAAGGGCTTGGATGAAGAGATCGTTCGCCAGATTTCAGGAATTAAGAACGAGCCGCAGTGGATGCTCGACTTTCGGTTGAACGCTCTCGAAATCTTCTTCTCTCGACCGTCGCCGCAATGGGGTGCCGATGTCGATCAGATCGACTTCCAGGACATCTACTACTACATGAAGGCGTCGGACAAACAGGAAAAGAGCTGGGACGATGTCCCGGAAGATATCCGCAAGACGTACGATCGTCTGGGAATACCCGAAGCCGAGAAGCAATACCTGGCCGGTGTGAAAGCTCAGTACGATTCAGAAGTCGTCTACGGCAGCCTGCAGGAAGACCTTGAGAAGCAAGGCGTCCTCTTCACTGATACAGACTCCGCCCTGCGAGAGTATCCGGAGATCTTCCGTGAATACTTCGGGACGATCATCCCGTCCGCAGACAACAAATTCGCGGCGCTGAATTCCGCCGTCTGGTCAGGTGGATCGTTTATCTACGTGCCACCGGGAGTGCATATCGATTTTCCGCTGCAAGCCTATTTTCGGATCAACTCCGAGAACATGGGGCAGTTCGAACGGACTCTGATCATCGTCGACGAAGGTGCATCGGCTCATTATGTGGAAGGTTGCACGGCTCCTTCATGGACGGAAGAAAGCCTGCATTCGGCAGTCGTCGAAATTGTTGTGAAACGCGGCGGTCGTTTCCGCTACACGACGATTCAGAACTGGGCCAACAACGTCTACAACCTGGTGACCAAGCGAGCCATGGCCTATGGCGACTCGCTGATGGAATGGGTCGACGGAAATCTTGGTTCGAAGATCACGATGAAATATCCTGCCATCTATCTGATGGAACCGGGGGCTCGCGGCGAGACGCTTTCGATTGCGTTTGCGAACAACGGACAGCATCAGGATGCCGGAGCCAAAATGGTTCACTGTGCTCCCAACACATCGAGCCGCGTCGTCTCCAAGAGTATCTCCAAGGGTGGTGGTCGAGCGGGTTATCGCGGACTGGCGAAGGTCGTCAAAGGAGCACACAACTGCAAATCCAGCGTGGTTTGCGACGCGTTGATCCTCGATCCTGAAAGCCGCAGCGACACCTATCCGTACATCGAAGTTGAAGAAGACGATGTCACGATGGAGCACGAAGCCAGCGTCTCGAAGATTGCTGAAGAGCAACTCTTCTACCTGATGAGCCGTGGTCTGACGGAAGCTGAAGCGTCGGCAATGATTGTGACGGGCTTTATCGAACCGCTCGTCAAAGAGCTGCCGATGGAGTACGCCGTCGAAATGAACAAACTGATTGAACTGCAGATGGAAGGCAGCGTCGGCTGATCCGCTTTGGTTTGCGGATTGGGATTCCAATAGCTGCGACTTCGCTTTTTGCAGTCACTTTGGAATAAGTTTTCAGGGCTCTGCAGGAGGGCCGCTAAGGGAACTAAGGCACTTCAGCGTTCAAGCTCCTGCATAGAAACCATGAATATGGTCGAGATTGCAAACACTGATATGAGCACTGCATCGATACCAGAGTCGTCTCTTGCTGCCGGATTTACACCCGAAGTCTTCGAGGGATTTCTGCAGACCCGCGACGAGCCCGAATGGGTAACGCAGGGCCGCCGGGACGCGTTCGAACTTTACCAGGAAAAGCTGGCTGAGCCGCTTGATCAGGAAGAGTGGAAACGCGTCGATCTTCGAGCGTTTCGTCCGGGAAAGTTTCAACTCCATGATGACTCGTTTGATGCCGGGAATCTTGGCACGTTGATGCTGGATAGAGCCGACTTTGCCGGCTCGGTCGTGCACGTTGATGGTCACTACGCACGTGGTTCCGCTTCCGATGAACTCAAGGCACGAGGAGTTCTGTTCGGCGATCTCGCAACGATGCTGCGTGAGCATGGCGACACGTTACGGCCACATTTCGGAACGCGAGCTGTCCAGGCCGGTACGGATCGGTTCTCGGCATGGCACGCTGCGTTCTGGACAGGTGGGACTGTTCTGTACGTCCCGCGTGGAGTGACTGTTGACGAGCCGCTTTACAGTCTGATCGGTCTCGCGCAGGCAGGAGCGGCGGACTTCAGTCACACGCTCGTCATTCTCGAAGACGATGCGGAAGCGACCCTTCTCGAAGAAACATCATCAGCCACGGAAGAAGCTGCCGGGCTTCACGTCGGGGCTGTCGAGTTGCTGGTCGGCAAGAACGCTCGTCTGCGATACGTCCAGCTTCAGAACTGGAATTCAAAAACCTGGCACTTCGCCCATCAGTCCGGGCGAGTCGACGGCAATGGTTCGCTGCAATGGACCGTCGGTGGTTTGGGAGCCAAGCTGGCTCATATTCATCAGGACGTGCATCTCGACGGCCGCGGAGCTGAAGGTCAGGTCAACGGCGTTAACTTTGCGACTGACAAGCAGCTGATCAGCTACTACACCGAACAGACGCATCACGCTCCAGATACTCGTTCTGACCTGCTTTACAAAGACGTTCTTCGCGACAAGGCCCGCTGTGTCTGGCGAGGAATGATTAAGGTCGACAAAGAAGCTCAGCAGACCGACGGCTACCAGCGAAACGATTCGCTGCTGCTCTCTTCGACGGCTCGTTGTGACGCGATCCCCGGTTTGGAAATCGAAGCCGACGACGTGCGATGTACTCACGGTGCGACGGCTGGCCGAGTGGACGAGGAACAGGTCTTTTACGCGATGTGCCGAGGCCTGACTGAATACGAAGCGATGCACATGATCGTGCAGGGGTTCTTCCAGATCGTGACCGATCGGATTCCAGTCGAACTGGTTCGAGACACGCTGGACAAAGCTGTCGAACGCAAGCTGGGCATCGGCGAATAACGCAGTCCTTGTCGGCTGCGGCGAAGTACTGATCTCAGCAGCTCACTGAATATCAACGACCAACGAAGCGGATGGCGAAAATTATGTCGGACTACGAAAAGGTTGCGTCAGTTGACGAAATCGAACCCGGAAAACGGCTTTCCGTTTTTGTGGATGACATCCCGGTGCTGCTCGTTCAGAAGGACGACGGTTGCTACGCCGCCGTTGAAGACGTCTGCAGCCACGACGGTCAGCCACTGACCGATGGGCCAATTGCAGACGGAGCCATCACCTGCGATCGACACGGTGCGAGCTTTGATCTGAAAACCGGCAAGCCGCTCTGCATGCCGGCGACCGAAGGCATCCCGATTTACGACGTGAAGATTGAAGACGGTTCGATCTTTCTGCGACCGTCGTCGGGCGAAGTCTCAACCTGCAATCACCCGACGCCGGCCAACACCGTTCTTGCTCCCTCGGTCCCACAGACAATTCCGACCGATGGCGAACCTGCAGCTCTGGAAGCGATCGAAGTTTCGGCGGAGGACGATGCGAAATCGATTGACGAAAAGATGATCGATGCGCTTCGGACTGTCATTGACCCTGAGCTGATGATCAATATTGTCGATCTTGGGCTTGTCTACTCTGTCAATCACGATGGTAAGAACGCTTACATCGACATGACCCTGACTAGCCCTGCCTGTCCAGCCGGCCCGCAGATTGTGCAGCAGGCAAAGATGGCTCTGGAGCGTCTGCGACTCGTTGAAGAAGCCGAGATCAAACTGGTGATGACTCCGCCGTGGTCACCCGAACGCATGACCGACGAAGCCCGCGACCACCTCGGCATTTTTTAAGCCGATTTTGATCTGAGTTTCGTCTTCGTGATTGACGTCTGGATGCTTGCTCTCACCGTTTCACGGGCACTTACTTCAATGCCGCACCGGTGATCGACGCGGCTTGTCGGAAGCCCTCACGCCATTGAGCTGATTTGATCTCGGCCCGCCCGACGAACTGTTGCTCGCCCAGCATCAGAGTCGGATCCGTGGCCAGCACCCCGTTAGAGTCTACATAAACGCGAACTTGATAACGCCCCCGCGGAAGCGTCGCACTTCTTGAATCGAGTTGGCTCTTTCCGGATTGCTGCCTACCAGTCAGCAGGAACAACGTGCCGTTCACCATGTGGCGTGCAGTGACCGTTCCCTGCGTGAATGCCACTGCCTGATCGGTCCACGATTTCGAAGTTTCGTCCCACTGATGAACGAAAAGCTGGACTGGCGTGCCGACTTTCCATGCAGCGGGGGTTTCGATCATTCGGAGTACGAGTTTCGACCCACGCCAATTGTCGGCCGGGAGTTCGCCCACCGATTTATACTGTCCGTTGACCACGGCGGCGTAGTCGGTCAGCCATGAGATGATCGACTTGTACGACTGATCATTCTTGTGCAGCTTCAGCCCGCCCATGTGAGTCATCGGGCCGCTGGACGATTGCAGTTCGAATGTCCCGTCGGCTTTCTTCGGTGGTATTTTCGACATCGGCTTCAGTAATAGAAGGCTGTCTGCAGGTTCTGCCAGATTCAGTAGCGGCGTCTGGCCTTCGGGAGTGCTCTGGCTTTTATCGACCAGATACTGCAGCGTTGCTTCTGGAGACTCCTTAAAGATTTTCAGCCGCTCGATCAGCTCGACCGGATACTGCTGCTCGAACTTCTTCATATTCTTGATTGCAACCTGGTGTCTTCCGTTTGACGGATCAATCTCGTGAGGTGTGTGGCAAGGGAAGCAACGCATTCGCTGCGACCAGACGTTTCGAGCAAACGAATCGACGACGCGGCTTATTCGAGCGTGACGAATCACCTCGTTTGAACTCGCGGGAGCTGCCCGTTCTTCCGTGGTCAGTGGTGGCAGACTTCTCAGCTTCGAGTCATTGCAACAGGCTTCGACCCACGACACAAAGGCATTGTACTCGGCAAGTCGAGTCTTCTCATGAATGCGTCGTGCCTTGCTGTCTGGGTCTTTGTCGCCCATCTGGATCAGTGTGAGGATTTTCGACTTTTTTGGTGTCTCAAGATTGATCAGCCCCTGGTCACGCAGCGAAAGAAACGTCTTCTCGTGCGACGGCAGGATGTAATTCTTTAGATCAACCGACGAAAGGTGACACTGCACGCAGCTCGAAGGATCCGACGAACGAAATATCGGCATGATCCTAGCATTGAACAGTTCGGCAGGACTGAGGCCTTCGCTGGGAAATTCCTGAGCGGTGGCGGCTGTGCCACAAAAAACGACCACAAGCGTGACGGATAGAATATTGCGATGTGTGAGCCGCATCAGGATCTCCTCTGCGTGAAATCGACCAACCACTCATTGTTAAGCAAACATCTTCAGAGGTGGCATTCGAGCCCGGACATAGTCGCAGACGACGGACACTTCGGGAATGGAAAAGCATCAATCTTCGGGAACAGTGAGGGCACCAGAGACGCGAATTCAGAATCTCAATCGATTAGCGGGAATATCGAAGTCTGGTTGAGCATCTTTGCTTGCACGCTG
Organism: uncultured Planctomycetaceae bacterium; assembly: GCA_943787265.1. Lineage (GTDB taxonomy): Bacteria > Planctomycetota > Planctomycetia > Planctomycetales > Planctomycetaceae > JABMPE01. The sequence continues at coordinate 88,936 of CALSLT010000047.1, forward strand.
CAGCAACGTTCGGACCTGGCAATTCAAACTTCCGTTGAAGGGGTTTCTGATGAGAACCTGCTGCGCAATTTCTATAATTGTTGTTATGGCGTTTGTCGTTGGCTGTAGTGGCGAGGCCGGCGACACCTACAGTGTCAGTAGTGAACCACCACAGATGTTCGCTCAAGTGGAGTCGTCTGTCGTCCAGATCGGGGAAGCCGCCCCGGCTGACGCAGTGATGAATCATCAAGCGGAAGCTCCGCAGCCAGCAGGGAGCGACGGGCCGGTGCCTGCGGTTGGTGGTCAGCCGGCGGTGCTTCAGCAGCGAAAGATTATCTTTAACGCGACGATTGCTTTGCGAGTTGATGATCTCGACGAGGCTTTTACGCAGTTGTCTCGATTTGTGGAGCAGACCGGCGGCTACATTTCGTCGTCACAATCGCATGGCAATGCCGGAAGTGCTCGATCGAGCGAGTGGATGATGCGAATTCCCGGTGGCCAGTTTTCAGGCTTTACGAAAAGTGTAGCTGGTCTCGGCGAAGTCGTCACAAATTCGATGACGTCACAGGAAGTGACTGCCGAGTTCCACGACCTGGACGCTCGCATCCGAAACAAGCAGCAGGAAGAAACACGCCTTCAGCAATACCTCGATAAGTCCACAGCGAAACTCGAAGACATTCTGAACGTGGAACGAGAGATCACGCGCGTGCGGGGAGAAGTTGAGTCGATGCAGGGCCGCCTGCGAGTACTTGCTGACCTGACGTCACTGTCGACAGTCACTGTCCGCATGTCGGAAGTTGTGGACTTCGTACCACCCGTCCTGGCCAGCGAACCCACATTCGGCGATCAAATAGAATCGACGTGGCAGTCGACTACTGATTCGATAGCAAAGTTTGGCCAGGCCATTGTTCTGCTGGCGATCAAAGTCGTCCCGTGGCTTATTCTACTTGGTTTGCCTGGTGTTCTGATTCTTGCATTGATCAGACGACGGTTTCGAATCGCTCGCTCAGTGGCGACACAGTGATGACATAGTCGCTTTGAGGTTCGATGAGGTTCACAGAACTGATTCAGTTTGGCGGATTCCGTCCCTGGATGATCGTTGGCTGCAAGTTTGGAATGTTATCGTCCAGCGGGAAATACGGTCGCTGCAGTTTTGAAAACGGAGCGTGGCGGAGCGTTGCCGGTGTCGGTCCGGGAGTATCCAATACGTAAACGGCCTGTGCGTTCGGGAATGCCATGCTGTAGTTCATGGGGGTCTTGGCGACGACGAATCGGGCGTCTTCGGTTTCGACGCCCAGCGACTTTATTTGCTCGCCGCACCATTCGTAGGTTGGGTGCGTGGCGATGCAAAGTTCGAGACTACCGACTTGAAGGACGGCGGTTGGCCCCATGTCTCCGCGTCGACCGTCCCAGATGCCTCCTTCGTACTGGAAGACTCCGTTTGTCAGTTGAGTCACCTGGCCAGTTACTTCGATGGGCGATCCCCACTTGGTGTCGACGCTGTGCCCGAGTTGTAACTTCAGCTCACCACCGATGCCTGCTTCGTGACAACGTTGAGCTGCTGCTGGATCGACGACTGGTGCGACGCATTTATCGGTCAGGCGTGTATCGAGCAGTGCGCGGATCGTGGCAACGCTGTCGCCAGCGGCTCCGCCTCCGCAACAGTCGGCGGTTTCTACGAGAATAACCTGCCCGCTCTGCTGAAGGCCGAGCTGGATAGCTTCGGCTGGTTTGAAGAGCTGTGGTTCGAGTTCGAATCGTTTCTCCCAATAGCCTTCGGCAATCTGCGTGGCGAGTTGTACCGCACGTTCCATTTCACCATTGGTGATGACGAGGCCGCCGCTGCCCAGATTCGGCAGGTCGAGGTAAGGATGAACGAGAATTGCCCCGGCCGAATACGCTGTTCCATCCCGTTCCCATCTTTTGGCACGGTGCATCAAATCAGCAAATGGCCCAGGTGGTTCCGTTCCACCATGAATTGCGCTGACCATGACTGGCACTTTTGCAACCGCCATTGTCGGCCTAAGACTGCCGGCGAGGATGTCGAGCAACGCTGTCGCGCCGCGCGATCCGGTTTCAAATGCATCGCGGTGTGGATAAGTCTCCCAGGCAAGCAGAGCATCAGATTCCGTAACCATTGCCTCGGTAATGTGAGCGTGCAGGTCCAGTGTTACGACGATTGGAACCTTCGGGCCAACGACGTTCCGAACTACCTGGATGAGGTCGCCTTCGATGTCTCCAGTGCTCTCGGCCGCGGCGGCACCGTGCAGCCCAAGCAGGACGCCATCAACGGGCAACGCCTTCTTCAGTTTCGACAAAATCCGCTGCTTAAGTTCTTCGTAGCATTCATCCGTGACCGGCCCGCTGGGGCAGGCGCTGGCGTGGAGTAACGGAGTGACGTTGCGTCTCGCTGATCGAAGGACATCAAGCATGCCGCCGATGACGCCTTCGTTGACTGTCAGAACTGCATCATCGTGAAGCAATTCAGAACGGCGGAATGTCTCCAGGTTTGCGGGTGTGCCTCCAAAATGATTGCACTCGATAAAGATCGATCCGACAGCAATGGGACGGGCCATGTGAGACTGTCTTCTAACTAAGTGTGATGAGTCAGTAGCCGCAGCCAGGTGTCGCCATCTTTAAACCATTAACTGTCAGGCTATGAAATCAGATCGTGAGCGACGTTGCCGTAGACGTCTGTCAGGCGAAAGTCACGGCTGGCGTAGTGCCAGGTCAGGCGGGTGTGGTCGAGGCCGAGAAGGTGCAGGATCGTCGCGTGCAGGTCGTGCAGCGTCATGCGATCTTTGATCGTGTAGTACCCGAATTCGTCGGTTTCGCCGTAACGGAATCCGCCTTTTACGCCTCCGCCGGCCATCCAGATTGTGAATCCGTCGGTGTGGTGATCTCGCCCAACGTTTTTCCCATCGCCGGCTTGCGACGTCGGGGTTCGTCCAAATTCTCCGGCCCAGACGACCAGTGTTTCATCGAGCAGGCCGCGAGCTTTCAGATCCTGCAGGAATCCTGTGATCGGTAGATCGATTTGAGCGGCGTTAACAGCGTGTCCTTTTTTGAGATAGCTGTGCTGATCCCACTGCTCGTTTGTGGGGATCCCCTGGCTGCGCAGCGAGCCGGCATGGTTCACCTGAATGAACCGGACGCCTCGTTCGACCATTCGTCTGGCCATCAGACACTGCCGCCCGAAGTCTTCGGTCGGCTTCTGATCCATGCCGTAGAGGCTGCGTGTTTCTTTCGTTTCGGATGAAAGGTCGAGTGCATCCGGAGCGGCCATTTGCATGCGGAACGCGAGTTCGAAAGTCTGCAGTCGAGCATCCAGTTCGGAGTCATTGGATTTGTCCTGAGCCGCAAGATCCCGCATCAGTTGTAGCTGCATTCGCTCCAGTCGACCGACCTTGGCCGTGTTCATGTATTTGAAGCGGGCCGTTGCCGCCGGAGAGTTTGGATAACCAGGAGTTCCCAGTGGCACTCCCTGATGATTTGACGGAAGAAACGCGGCTCCCCAGTTGTTGACGCCACCGTGAATGCTGGACGGGCAGATGTTGATGTAACTCGGTAGGTCGGCGTCTTCCGTGCCAAGGCCGTAGCTGATCCATGATCCCAGACTTGGCCGAACGCTAAGGTCGCTACCGGTAAAAAGTTTCATCGTCGCGCCGCCGTGAGCGACGTTTGTGTCGCAGACCGAGTGAACCATGCACAGGTCGTCAGCGACTGCCGGCAGATGTTGCCACAATGAGCTCATCGGAATTCCGCTGTCACCCGTCGGTCGAAATTTCCAGGGAGACTTCAGCAGATTTCCACGCTTGGCAAACTTAATGCGAGTCCTTTTGAATGGAGGCTCCTGACCGTCGTACTTGTCGAGTGCCGGCTTTGGATCGAACGTGTCGACGTGCGAGACGCCTCCCTGCATAAACAGGAACACGACACTCTTGGCACGAGCGGCGAAGTGGGGTGGTCGCGGCGCGAGTGGTGATTGTGGCGCAAGCGGCGGCGAACTTTCGACATTGGTCGATTCGGCTTGCGTCGGCCGGTTGCTCAGCATCGCGTTCAGCGCAAGACTTCCGAAGCCGAGTGCTGTTCGGCTCAGCAGAGCGCGTCGCGAAGTTGAGTGGTCTGGAATCATCCTCACCTCAGGTAAATAAACTCGCTTCCTGCGAGCAGCACGTGGCACAGTTTTGCCCATGCAGATTTGGCGTCTGTTTGCTTCGCTTCGTTGAGTATTGTGCTGTAGTCGGCGATGAACTCACTGGCAATTGCTTCTTCAGATTCGGTCGGTTGGCGAGAGTAGAGCACTTGATAGATGCGTCGGATTCGGGCTGAGTCGGATTGCAGTGCCGGATCGTTCAATACGTTGCCGGCAACACGAGCGGCTGCATCTTTCACAAGCGAGCTGTTCATCATCAGCATCGCCTGGGTCGGAACTGTCGTTGTGACTCGATCTCCGGTCGGCAAGTCGGGGTTGGCGAAGTCGAACAACGTCAGAAAGTCGTACACGTTGGTCCTGAGCACGGGCAGGTAGATGGTGCGACGGTTCGAGTCGTCATAGTGTTGTTGCTGTTGCTTAAGGTTTTCTGGTGAAAGGTTGATCGTCTTGAGTTTCAGTGGTGCTCCGCCTGTCTGACGATCCAGTCGGCCCGACACTTCCAGCAACGAATCTCGAATGACCTCGGCTTCCAGACGCCGCCGAGGGTATTCCCAGTGAAGAATGTTCTCGGGATCGACGTTCGCTGCATTGGTTTTCAGTTTGGTGTCCAGAGTTGCTGTCCCCATTTGCCATGTCTGACTGCTGAGAATCTCGCGGTGCATCGCCTTGATCGACCAGTTCTGTTCGACGAAGCGGCGAGCGAGGTAGTCGAGCAGTTGCGGGTGGCTTGGACGTGCTCCCTTCGTTCCGAAGTTATCGGGCGTCGCGACAATGCCGCGGCCGAAATGCCAGCGCCACAGGCGGTTGACCATGACTCGACTGGTGAGTGGATTGCCGGGCCGCGTCATCCATTCAGCAAGTTGCAGTCTCCCGCTTTGATCAGTCGGCAATGGAGCCTGGGGCGTTGATGCAACCTGAAGAAATCCTCGAGCTACCTGGTCTGACGGCTTGTTGGCGTTGCCACGTACAAGAATGTGAGCATCAGCGATGTCTCCCTCCCGCACGGCCATGACCTGGAGTGCCGGTTTGATGCGGTTTTCTATGTCGGAGATTTTGGCTGTCAGGGCGTTTTGTCGATCGATCAATTCTGCGAGTTTGGTTCCTTGCTCAATCCTCAATAGTCGCAGTTTATCAATGTGCGACATCAGTGGTTCTGATTCCAGGCGGAACGTGTTGAGTCCTGCTTTCAATGAATGAACACCCTCGAAACACCATTTCTGATTTGCAGGGTGCCAGTCGTCAGTGGTTTCTGTGATGGCCGGATCGCGAATTACTTTTCCGTCGAGGAGAATGCGACCAGGCCGAGCGGTCTTTGCGGCGTAACGAAGTTGCAGTACGTAACTCGCGTCAGTAGGGATGTTGATGTCGAACTCGGCGAAGTTTTTCTGTGCTCCCTTGTCGCCGATGATGCCAATGCCCTTGCCGTAATTCTCGGTGTCGATGGTCACGTTTCCGCGTGCGAAAGTTTCGGCTTCGAGTTCGATGCTGGTGGCGCCGGAAAGCGACTGCTCAACCAATTCGGAGACGTTTTTCAGTTCGCTTTTCAGTGGAGTCAGTTTCGGACCAAGATGCTGAGACGTCATCCACGACTGACGCGTGTGAGCGGGGCGTTCGACCCACTTTCCATAACTGATCAGCGTCGTGGTGCTGCGGAAAATGCCCGCGATAGCGTAGTAGTCGGCGGTTGGAATCGGGTCGAACTTGTGGTCGTGACATCGGGCACAGGCGATCGTCATGCCAAGCATCGCTCGGCCGAAGACGTTGATCTGCTCGTCAACGAGATCAGCGACTCTTTTTTTTGCATCAAGCTGTGTCAGGATCTTCGTGCCGAGTGCCAGGAAGCCTGTGCCGACGACCGGGTGGTATTCTCCCAAATCATCAAAGTCGAGTAAGTCTCCGGCCAGATGCTCGGCCACCATGCGGTCGTACGGGAGGTCTCGATTGAACGATTCGATGACGTAATTGCGAAAGTGCCATGCATTGGGGAAAGCTCGGCTTTCGTCCGCTCCGTTGCAGTCACCATACCGCACGACGTCCAGCCAGTGCCGCCCCCACCGCTCACCGTAATCGGGAGACGCGAGTAATCTGTCGACCAGTCTGGAAAATGCATCGGGCGCAGAGTCGGCGACGAATTCCTCAACCGCTTCGGGAGTCGGAGGAACGCCAAGCAGCACGAGTGTCGCCCGGCGAATCAGCGTTCGCCGGTCTGCCCGCGGTGCCGGCTGCAGATTCGCTGCTACCATTTTCTTCAGAACGAATGCGTCGATGGGTGATTGAACCCAATCGTCGTTTACGACAGGCGGCGGCGTGTTTCGAATCGGTCGAAACGACCAGAATTCACGACCGGCTTCGACGTCGATCGCGCGGTGGGACTCGACGGGATCCATGTCTGACGTGGTTCTCGGATCTGCCGCGCCGTTGGTGACCCACGTTTCGAAGTCCGCAATGATTTCAGAGGGCATGCGTCCGGAAGGTGGCATTTGCAGATCAGAGCTTTTGTAGCGAATCGCCTCAATCAGCAGACTCTCGTTGGGTTTGCCTGGCACGATCAGCGACAAGTCGTCTGTCAGTCGTCTATCTAACCGAAGATCGGTTTCAGCATTCAATCCATTCGCGCTGTGGCATTCGAAGCAGTGCTCAATCAGGGCTGGTCGGATTTTCGTCTCGAAAAATGAGATGTCTGCAGCCGACTGAGCCCCGGCAGAAGTCGCCGTGGCTAGAACCGTAAGCGTTACCGCAGTGAATGTGACGAACCTGTGCACGCCTGACCGGATCCTCAATATTGAATTGGAGCGAGTTATACGATCGCTGCTGCCGTTTGGTTTCTCAATGGTCACTGAAATCTCTCTGCTCAGATCGTCCGCCCTGATGGAGAGTCAGCTTCAGCGCCGCAGAGTTTCAGTTCACAGATTTGATGAATGTCTACAAGCGGCTCGGATGATTTTGACGTTGTAATCATGCACTCTCTGTCAGCATCCGGAGCTGATGATCAACATTGTTGATCTCTGTCCTGTCTACGCGGTCAGTCATGACGGCAAGAACGCCTGATCGGGATATTGACCATCGCGCGATGCGTCACGCTTGCGAGGCTGCAGAGCCTGTCGATGGCTGTGTAGAGGGAGATCAGAGGCCCCCTCATTTATGGACTTTCGGCGAAAACGAGGAGTTTTTCTCGTCGATGTTACTCACGGGGCGGGGCATTTGTGAGTGCAGACCATGCAGCTCCAGCAGTCAATGGAGTCCACACTTCGCTGCCTCTACCTTGTTTGATCTGGCAATCCTTTAAGGACTTCCGTAGTTCCTCAACAAAGGGGAATGGCGAGGTTGTGCTAACGATCAGTGTCTTAAGAGTCGTCAGCTTCGCCAGACTTTTCAGCCCTTCGTCAGTTACGCCACCAGAACTCCCCAGCGCCAGATACTTCAGTGATTTCATCCTTGAGACTTCGGTCCATCCCGGTGTACTGACGCCCGTCGAAGTCAGATCGAGCAGTTTCAGATTGGGCATTGTTGCCAGGTGGGCAGCTCCTTGACTGTCGATCGAAGTGCGATTGCAGTCCAACGCGACTATTGAAGTGTTTCCATTCAGTGCTGCCATCCAGATGTTCGTGTCGACGTTGGGAAGTCCCAGATACTTCAGTTTTTTGAAGCCTTGAACGACGGGGATGCTTTCTTTGCCAAACCGCTCATTGAGGTCCAGCCACTCAATGTTGTGGTTTCTGAAATGCGCGAGTCCAGCCGACGTTACCTGTGTCTCCTGTAACCATAACTGATCGATATTCTTGCATTTTGCGAGTTGCACGCAGTCTGCATCGGTCAAGCTGCCGGTCGGCGGAGCACTCCACCGGACACCGCTGGTCACAAAACCGCGAAATTCGAATTTGTCATCCGATGGCAGCGACGCAACGTTTTCGATCAACTTTCGTTCCCCTCCAGCCATGATGATCGCTTGGGCCTTTTTGCTAATGACTAACTCGACCGCAGCTTTGTCCAGGTCCTTGGGGGGAACGGCGGCGGTAACAGCTTGTCGAACAGCGTCCACAGACAACAGAACGCGGAATCCGATGTGTTCATAGCCGTGCGCAACAAGGGTCCCAAAACGGCGTGACGAACTACATCGCAACTCGGGAGCTGCAAAGAAACCACCGCGAACGCCCCGTCTTCCATCAGTTGCAGGTTTCCTTGAAAATGAGTCGATCGCAGGACGTTCTTTGAACTGTTGGTAGAATTCGAAATCCCAATGGTCGAGGACGTACTCCCAGATATTTCCATGCATGTCGAAGAGACCGAACGGATTTGGTTGCAGCTCACCGACAGGATGTGGGCGGTTTCCGCTGTTCGCTCCGCTGTAGCCAGCTCGATTCAAGTCGCGATCGAGGCTTCCAAAGTAGAACGTCGCCGTGGTCCCAGCGCGACAGGCATATTCCCACTCTGCTTCGGTCGGTAAGCGGTAGCCGATTCCTGCAAAGGCGTGGGCTGTTAAGTCTTGCGAATTGAGTGAGACCGGTTCGAGTTGCTCATGCTCGCTGAGTGCATCGCAGAACGCTAGGGCTTCGTTCCACTTGACTGTTTCGACTGGAAATTGTGATGTGTCGAGACCAGCGACTCGTTGTTTGTGACTTCCGGTTTCGCTGAAGACCGAGGGGTTGTGCCCCATGATTCGGGTATAGGCTTTCTGAGTCACTTCATGCCGAGCGAGATAGAACGGTTGACTGATGCTCGACTGATGTCGCGGTCCTTCTGCTTGAGCGCATGCAGGCCAAAAATCATCTTCGGTGTCGAAGTGCGGAGCCGCTGCGATTTCTTCAGCCGTGCTCCCCATCATGAAAGTCCCAGGCGGGACGAGCACGAATTTCATGCCGACGCTGTTTGTATACTCGACGGGCACGCCGAGGTGCTTCGCCCACGCTTGTTGATGAGCCTTTGCCTGTGCTTCGTTGAATGGGGCAACGGCAGGTGGTGGAGCACTGGCAGAGTCCGTGGCTCTCGGCTTCTGAGGCTTTGGGACTGAAGTCTTCGGGACGAGTGTCGATCGATAAATATCCGCGTCGCCCACTGAGTCCGGTCGGCGGGAAATAAAATAGATCTTCCGCTGGTCGGTGGTTACACAAGCGCCGCCATTATAGGTGCCTGCCGTGAAGGGCTCACCAAGCGGAACAGGCTTTCCGAACAGCTTATCTCGAGCAGAACGTCGTGAGACAACAATGTTTCCGTCTTTGTACCCGAAGAGCAATGTCAAGCCGTCACGAAAGAGGTACGGCTCAGTGCCGCCTTTCTGGATGACTTCAGACGGACCGAACCTGTCGTCGAGTGTCGCCCGTTCGGCAATACACAAATTTTGCGGTTTTGGCTCATCGGGAGACCGAAAGACCATCGTCAGACCGTCGGCTGTCATTGCGGGCCAGGAGCCATCAACTCCTGTGTACTCAGCATCAGAAAACGGCTGATCGACTGCTGATCGAGAAGCAATCCAGATTTGTTCGACTTCATCAATCCGGGTTGTGTAGACGATCTTGAGGTCGCGATCGAAGAGGAACACTCCGTTCTCTCTGAAGGTGAACGGGGGATCTGCTTCGACGGGCTCGCCAAATGGCTCTTCGATGCTGTTTCTATGAGACTTCCAGATTCCCTGCTTCACCTTCCCCCTTCTGGGGAAATAGATCGTCAACTGATCCTGGGTGAGTGTTGGTCGCAGTTCTATGCCGACCGAGTTCACGATGGGGCCAAGGTTCTCCGGTTCGGTCCACTCGTAATCGGGCGAGGTGTGCATCTCGATGAGCGACATCCCGGTGGGAGTCGGTGCGTTCGCTACGACATCGAGCTTCGTTGTGTCAATCGTCATCGCCACGCGGAAGCCCAGACCGGCGAGCCGGAGCCACGGGGGGTTCCCGCCGCGATCCGCCGACCGGACTTGCCCGGCAGTGATGCTCCAGCTCCCGCCCCGGGGGACCCGGTGCAAGCCCTCCAACGGGCCCACGGGATCCGTGCCACCCTCTAACTTGCTCCGCCAGTCACGGCACCACTCCCACACGTTCCCATGCACGTCGTGCAAACCCCAGCCGTTCGGACGCTTCAGACCCACTGCGTGCGCATACGCCTCGCCCGCGTTCTTCGTATTCGTTTCATACCAGGCGTACTCCCCCAGCTGCGACTCGTCGTCTCCGAACGAGTACGTTGTCGTTGTGCCCGACCGACAGGCCCACTCCCATTCCGCATCCGTCGGCAGCCGGTACTCCCATCCTTCGGGGAGCTTCCCGGCTCCTCGCTCCAGCGCGGTCAGTCTGAGGCAGAACTCCGTGGCATCGGTCCAATTCACGAAAGTCGCAGGGACGCTCTTGCCCTCTTGTACGCCTTTCTGCCCCTGCCACGGTTCCGTCTCCATGACGGTTTTCCACTGTCCCTGCGTCAGTTCGTGGCGACTCAGTCGGAAGGGTTTCGTCAGCGTGACGTCGACCGTGTTGTCGTTCTCACCCATCGTGAAACTGCCGGGCGGGATCATGGCGAGCTTCATGCCAATCGAGTTCGTCGTCTCGACCGGTTCGCCGAGGTGGTTCGCCCACGCCTCTTGATGAGCTTTCGCCTGCGCTTCGTCGAACGGGGCGATGGCAGGAGCGGGCTTGTCTTTGTTCTTGGTATCACGATTCTGCAAACGTCGACACATCCAGATGTCGAACTTGCCCTGAGTACCAGGACGTGCTGAGTCAAAGATTACCTGCTGCCCATCTGGCGTGAAGGTGGCCGCTCCTTGCATGTGACTCGTATTCATCGGCCCCGAAAACTGAACTGGCTTCTCAAAGCTACCCTGGCTGTTTCTTTTAGTAATCCACAGATTCTCTGCCCCAATTCTTGGTTTACGATAGGAACCAAAGACGATCGCTTTTCCGTCAGGCGTAAATCGAGTCCAGAAGTCTCCCGTGGAGCTGCTGATTTCAGGCAGGTGAACTGCCTTCCCAAACTCATCTTTCGCATTCTCTCGCATTGCGATGTAAAAATCTGCATCTCCTCTTCCTCCGGGACGCGTGGAGACAAAGACCAAAGACTTTCCATCAGGACTTAGCGATGGGTGTGCATCAAGAGAATTGGAATTGACCTCGTCGCCCAGGTTGGTCGGTTTTCCAAATGGCTGATTGACTGACGAGCGTGTACTTCGCCAGAGGTCCAGTTCCCCCTTACCTCCTGGACGGTTCGAGAAGAAAATCATTTCCAGTCCGTCAGACGAAATTGCAGGTCCCTGCTCAGAATCACCGGAGTTAATCAGTGGTCCCATGTTTGTTGGCTGTGTAAAGGGTTGGTCTTGAGCACTTCGGGTCGTCTGCCAGAGATCCTGCGTTCCAGATCCTCCAGATCGGTCGGAGTGGAAATACAGCGTAAGTCCGTCAGCCGAGAGACAAGCCCCAGCCTCGTTGCCGCCAGTATTTATCGACTTTCCCAGATTCACCGGTTCTGTCCATCCATAGTCGGGTGAGGTGAGGAGTTCGTGCACGCTGACTGCCGGAGAATGAGCCGTCGCCTTTTTTGGGTCGGGCAATTCGAAGTCACCAGTACCAAGTTTAATTCTGCAGTCGGGTAGTGCCTGCTTGAAGCGAGTCATTCCGGGGAGCGTGACCTTGGTCCCGGTCAAGTCAATTTGCTTCAGCGTCTTTAAGACTTCGAGCTGTCGAAGTCCTGCATCGGTCAACGCCACGCCCTGACACATCACACTCTCAAGCAACGGAAGTTGACTGATATGCTCCAGGCCATAATCACCCATATGCTGGGAGGCTCGGAAATACAGGACTTTCAGGTTCTTCAGATTTTGTAGAGAAGATAGACCGGAGCCATCCAGGGCCGATTCTTGAATTCCCAGCATTTCCAGCTTTCGCATGTCCTTGATGTGGGCCAAGTGCTTGTCCTCAAACCATTGGCCTATAAGCGAGAGCGTCCGGATGGCAGGCATTTCCGCCAGGTATTTCAGGTTATTGCTGTTGCCATATCCTCCGATCTGGATTGCACTGAGCCCGGGCAAACTCCCTATTTCTGCCAGGTCTGCTGAGCCAGCGTCCCTCTCGACGTAGATCAATAAAGATTCGAGATTCTTAAATCGAGCCAGATCCGGAAGGCGATCGGCCATCGCCTGATTACGAATAGGCATGTCGACAACTTTTATGAGGCCGAGATCTTCGGGCAGGTCGTCAACATGCTTGATGATGTGGTAATTTGAATTTGTGAACCAGATTTTCTTGCCCGTCCCAACGGAGCCGCCGTTGGCAAGTATCCACTCAGCCACCGCCCGGACAGACGATTTCGTCCGTCCAATGCTCACCCACTTCGCTCCGACGATTTCGCCGTGATACCCGTTGCCGGATGAGTCTTTCAGGATGTCGCCCTGTCCTTCGCCGAAGTGGTACAGGGCCAGCGTGTCTCCGTCGGTGCCAAACCGCTGCTTGGGCTGGAAGTCTTCTGTCGTATAGCGAGCCGAGTTTGAGACCCGTACTTCGTCGATGCGACCGAAGAAGAAGTTGGCGATCTTGCTGCCATTCGGTTGGACGCCGATCTTCAGTCGACTCGGCTCCTGCACATTGACACCATCACCCATGTGTTGGCCGGTCTTGCTCTTTCGTTCGCCGTCGATGTAGACCGAGATCACTCCCTCGCGGCGGACCACGGCCAGGTGCTTGCGGCCCTTGAAGAACTCCGTCTTCGTATGCTGGTATCCCTGGCTTCCCTGGTAGGTCCCCACGACGTCGTTGGTTCCACTGTTCGTGAAGTGCCGGTGTGCCGCCATCGCGTCGAACTCGCCTCGCCAGTTGAGAATCACGGCCGTGAAGTTCTGCGTGTCCTCTGGGTCGGCGATCTCGACCCACGCCTCGAGCGTGTATTCCTCGCCGAGTTTCGCGTCGCCGATCTGCACGTCGACATAGTCGTCGCCGTCAAATTCGAGAGCAAATCCCGGTTCACCAGGTTGCTGAGCTTCTGTGGCGGTTCCGGCTTCTTCAAGCGTTCCTGTTTGCCCCGTCGATGCCGGATTGGTCTTCGGTTTGGCTTTGGTGGTTGCCGCGATCTGCTCACCGGAGGGCTTCGGAACGGGATCTGATTTGAAGGCCATAGCGGCGATAACGATCAACAGCAGAACTCCGCCGCCGATACCGCCCAGGATTCGTTTGTCAGACATCCAGCCCGAGCGATCCGACCGAGAGTTCGCACCACCCGTGTTCTGAAGCGTGCCCGTCTGGATCGTGTTGGATAGCGACGAGGTAATGATCGTTGGTGCGTCCGTGTTGATCGTGGGAATTTCTGGATCAATAGGAGCGGGGGGCGTAAGGGCCGTGGCCGCGACGGCATCGGCTGCCGGATCGGACGTGATCACTGTCGGCGCATGGTTGTCGACCGGAGTCTTCGACGATGTCACTGGCAGTTCGTCGACCGTCGGCGCACTCGAATTCAGCATTTTAGACAGGTCTGAGGGGCCGGACGCTGTCGGTGCTTCAGACTGAAGCTGCTCGACATCGACGGCGGTTGTGGCGCCGTCGCCCTGGCAGCCTTCCAGGTCGGCGATCACTTCCGTCATCGTCTGGTGTCGGTCGTCGGCCTGTTTGGCGACCATCTTTTCAAAGACTGTCTGGACCGGCTCGGCGATGTCCGGTCTTGAGTCGCGTAACGAGGGGATTGGCTGATTGGCATGCGCCAGCAGTCGGGCCATCATCGTGTCGCCTTCGTAGGCGGGTCGGGCAACGAGCAGGTAGTACAGCGTGATGCCCAGGCTGTAGATGTCGCTGCGGGCGTCAGCGGTTTTGGTGTTCAGCGCCTGCTCGGGAGACATGTAGTCCACCGTGCCCATCACGGTGCCCGTGCCGGTCAGTTCGGCCTGAGTGTCGACGTCTGCCGAGTCACTGAAGCGAGCCAGACCCATGTCGAGGATTTTGACCGTGCCTTTTGAATCCAGCAGCAGATTAGCCGGCTTGATGTCTCGATGAATCACGCCTTGTTCGTGCGCGAATTCCAATCCGCGGGCGGCCTGAATCACACACGTGACTGCCTGTTCGATCGGCAAAGGGCCGTTGCCTTTGACGACCGACGACAGATCGCGACCGTCAACAAATTCCATGACCAGAAAGTGCTGCCCGTCGATCTCGTCTGCGTCGTGCGCACCGACGATGTTGGTGTGCGTGAGCTGGGCTGCTGCTTCGACTTCCCGCTGAAACCGGGCAATCGCGTCGGCGTTGCTGGTCATTTTGGCCGGCAGCACCTTGATCGCCACATGCCGCTTCATTCGCTTGTGGCGAGCTTTCAGGACAACGCCCATTCCGCCACGACCGAGTTCGGACTCGACCAGGTAATTTCCGAACGACAGCTTGCGGCCTTTGTCCTTCCAGATGGCCTGAGCCTGGTAGGCCGTGAGTCGTTCGTTCTTAACCAGCAGACGGACAAATTTCTGCGCGTCTCCGTCAACGTTTTTTGCATCTTCGCGCACGGCGGACAGTTCGACATCACTCAGAATGTCACTGTCTTCGATTCGTTTGATGACGTCATCGATACTCGCCGCCACAAATGCGCTCCCAGCGACTTTGTGCCATTCCCGGCACCCGACGGGAACGTCTGTCAAATTAGTTCAATGATTCTCGCAACCGTTCGTTTTCTCAGTCGTCCAGAATAGGCAACCTGTCAGAAAACGACCAGAGACAGCAATCTATTGCGCCTGATCGCCATAATGTGACGCCACGTTCATCCAGACTTGCTCTCATTGATCGTGGTCCTGGGGCAAGCGGCTTCGGAACAGGCCTTTTCAAACACTGTCGTCGTTAAAGAACTCGCCAGCTATTTGCTTGAGTCCTCAGATGGGCTCAGAGCCACGCGGAAGCCTACGTATTCGTACCGGCTTGATGGAGCGCTCTTGCCTCGGCTCGCCGATCGGCAGCCACCAGCGGAGATGTTCCAGCTCCCGCCCCGGTAGACCCGGTCTGAGCGCTCGCTAGGCCCCTTGGAGTCCGTACCACGCTGCAATGCGTCTCCGTGCCAGTAGTTCGGACACCACTCGCTGACATTGCCGTGTACGTCGTACAGGCCCCACGGGTTCGTTTTCTTCGAAGCCACTTCGTGGGCGTAAGCCTCACCAGCATTCTTCGCGTTCGAGTCGTACCACGCATACTTGCTCAAATCGGAGTCGGCGTCACCAAACATATATTTAGTCGTCGTCCCGGCCCGGCAGGCGTACTCCCACTCGGCCTCCGTCGGCAAACTGTACTCCCAGTCTTTGGGGAGAGTGCCGGCGATTCGCTCCCGGTCGGTCAGCTTGTGACAGAACTCCGTCGCCTCCGTCCAACTCACATGCGTCGCCGCGACGTTCTCGCCTTCGTGGACGAACTCCCTCCCTTTCCACGGCTCGGTCCCCATCACTGTCTTCCACTGACCCTGTGTGACCTCGTGCAAACCGAAGCGGAACGGTTTGGTCAGCGTGACGTCGACCGCCGCTTCGCCCTCGCCCATCTTGAACTCACCAGGCGGAATCACGGTGAGCTTCATGCCGATCGAGTTAGTCGTCTCGACGGGCTCGCCGAGATAGTCTGCCCATGTCAGTTGATGCTGTCGCGCCGTAGCCGCACCGAACGGGGCGACCGCGGGCGGTGGTGGGGCGCCTGAGGATCCCGGGAGAGGTGCGGTGGGTTCGATGACGACCACGTTTTCGCCGGGCGCATCTTGCACCCTGATACGGCACCACGGTGCGCGTTTGGCGAACTCTTTCGCCGCGGCATCTCTTTCCGGCCGGCCGACGTTCGGAGCGCCCGCCAGCACCAGACTCGACAATTTCGGCGGCAAGCCCATCGACTCCAAATCTTCCAATGACGAGTTGTGAAGCACAAGCTCCCGAAGAGACGGTAACCGGGCGACGCTCTGCCCCCAGGATAAGCCCTTCGCATTCGCTAGTGTTAGATACTCCAGATCCTGGAATGCTTCAAAAAACTCTGGATCGAAATCGACTGGAAAGCAGGAGAGGAGTGCAAGGCGGCGCAGATGGACCAGTGAAGTCAACTGTTGTAAGCCAGCATGCGTTGCAGATGTTTTCTGAAAGATGTCGCGGATGGCCAACGACTCCAGATCGACGAGCGTTGCGAGGCGTTTCAATGCGCCGTCCGTAAGTTCGGGTTTGAATTTGGCGTTGTGCACCGGGAACATGATTCCGACGATTGTGGCGGCCCCGGCTGGAGGCTTGTTATCTGGTCTCAACCGGGATTCCTTCTGAGGACCAGAGCGCAGTGTCTGGATCACACCAAATTCCTGCAGCCAGGCGATGTCTTCCGGATTGGACGGCTTTAGAGGCCAACGAACCTTGTCCGAATTCACGACGGGTTCGGCATTCGGTGGAGAAGCGGAAACACCGTTGCCCTGCACCCACTTGGCACCCACGATCCTGCCGTGGTGGTCGTTGCCGGAGGAGTCTTTCAGGACGTCACCCTGACCCTCGTCGAAGTGGTAGACGGCAATCGTCGATTCATCGGACTGCCAGGGCTCGGCGATTGAATAATCCCTGTCATACCGCGCTCCGCGGGAGATTCGTACGGCTTCAATTGTTCCAGAGAAATGATTGCCTGACCTGGCGAGTTGAGAACCGATCCTGAACGCCGGTCCGGGTCTGCCGGCTGGCTGCCGGCCAACTGGTTTTCCATCGATAAACAGGGACAAGTTCTTCCCGTCATGGACTCCCGCCAGTGTAACCTGCTGACCAATCCTGATCGGCTCCGGACTCGTGATATGCACATAATTCGTGTTACTACCACCCCTGCCAGTCAGTTGCCAGATATCCTTCTCGGAACTCATCCCAAGATAGAAACCTCTGCTGGACACAACCTGAGAGTGAGCGTACCGATACGGAGTACAGATCGCTTCGATCGTGTACGACTCTTCTTCGGAAAACCGTGGCAAGTCGACAAAGTCGTCGACGCCATCGAACTCCAGTGCAGACCTGCGAGGAGCGACAACGGGTGGATGAGCACTGGCGGAGCCAGTGGAGCCCGGCGATGTGGCCTCGACGGAGTTTTCTGAGGCCACTCGTGCGCTAATGGCGAAGATTCCCACGGTGAATCGGCTGCGGGCGTTTTTATTCCCGTCTTTCAAGGAATCAAACGCAAAGGTCAAAGAACGGAGGGGCCGCTGCGGGTCGACGGCAATTGTTTGGGCCAGCATGTCCACGGTGCTACCGAACTGCGGATGCGTATCTCTTGTGGTGACGGCAACGCGCAGGTTTTCCGGCAACGGATCGATTCGATCCTTTGGCGACCAGTCAATCGCCGGGATGAGCATTGTTTCCTCCTGCCCTGTCTCATAGCGGAGCGTTACACGCACCTTGCCGTTTCCCCAACAAGTGCAATGCAAAATCGCAATCTCGGTGTAAGCACGGCGTTCGTCGGCTGTCAGTTCAACGGTGATCGGTTTTCGGCTGCACGCCGTCCGGGCTGGTGACAAGCATCGCGTTCTTCTCAGGCGGGAGCTGGGTCTGAAAGAATGTGGCCGGCGCAGTACCGGGAATGGCCACACCCGCCCGTCGTCGGGGAGCCCTGGTTCGGACAAACCGCGTTTTCGCAACCAACTTGCGCTGGCAACTGTTCCTCCATTGAACGTGAACTGGTCTGCCGATTTACGTGACTCAGTCGAAATGACATCCGAATGGAAGCTGGCCGCGATACCCAAAGGAAGCCAATGGCTTGTCTGTGTTGTTGCTTCGACACGGGGCAAGGTGCCTCGTGTGAGTTTTCCCGTGCCAGTGACTTCGACCACCTGCACTTTGTGAAACGTTGCCGAGCTTCCGAACACGGTCAAGCCCAGCAGATTGTCGCTTCGCAGCCTTGTGTCGGGGTAAGGGGGACAACTTGTGACCGTCGGTCTCGACTTCGCTGACCAGACGCCCATCAAGAAATCCTCTCAGACGGTTTTCGGCGGGACTTCCACGCGAGCGGTGTAGCGGCGTCCGTTTTTAAGCGGGAGATCGGGATGACGCGTGAAGGCTGGCTTTCCATCGACATCGCTGAAGCCGTAGTGAATCCCCGTCTGCCCTGAATTGTATCCGAACGCAGAGCCACCGCGGCAGAGCATCAGTGAGACGTCGCGGTTTCCGGACCGACGCGTGAATTCGTAAGTGACGTCGTATTCTTCGGGCGGCTGATAAGGGATTTCAATGACGCCGTGTGTCGTTGATTGAATGGTGAGTGCGTTCCCATCACTCTTCCATTCGCCTTTCACGGCATCAAGGCTGACATCCACCAGTGGTAACAGATCAATCGTGCGACCACTTGCTGCATTTTGGCTTGAGTTGTCGCCAGCTTTGTCTCCGTCCTTCCGAGCGAGGGGGGACATCCACGGGGAACCCTTGCCATCAAGTCCTGTAGGCTTACCAGCCAGTACGGCGATCTCGTTTTTATTCAGCGCGCGGTTGTAAATCCGAACGTCGTCGATCAGCCCGTTAAATGCTCTCCGCTTTAAGCCTGTCCCTCCGTCATCGAGTGAGTTCCAGTCTCCGATCAAGCCCGGACCGATTCGAGGCATTGTTGCAATGCTCCGCAGCTTTATCTGGCGATCGAGTTTGCCATTGATGTAGAACCTCACTTCGCCTTCAACGCCGCCGAGCGTTACCTCGGCATGTTGCCATTCAGCCGTTGGCTCTGCTCGAAACTTGGTTCCGAACTCGAGTCAGACCACTGTTCTGCAGGATCCGGGGTGTAGATGCCGAGCCCCAGTTGCATTGTCGAACGAATTTGAAAATGCACGTCGCCTGGCTTCCACCCGTCATTTTGAAGCAATGCGAGTAGGTTGCCGAATCGACCATTTTGTCGAAACCACATGCTGAGAGAGAATTGATCGCCTTCGACGACTTTGGGAATGGCAACACCGTCATCGATGCCATCGAATTGTAAAGCAGCCTCGTTGCCCTCAATCTTTGGCAGAGCTTTTACATCAGTGACCCATGCCGATGCGGCCATGTTTTTCAGGACGCCGTGATGGTTGTTGCCGGACGAGTCTCTCGCTGTCGTGCCTGCGCCTTCATCGAAGTTCCAGTGCCCGACGAGTCCACGCTTCAGATCGACTTCCGCCGGGAGAGACGCGCCGGAAACCCGCACCCACTTCGCCCCGACGATCTTGCCGTGGTGGTTGTTACCGGATGAGTCCTTCAGAACGTCGCCCTGGCCTTCGTCGAAGTGGTACAGGGCCAGCGTGTGTTTGTCTGTCTGGTGATCGTGGGCTGGTGTGAATTCAGCGTCGTAGCGAACGATGTTTGAGATTCGAACTTCATCCAGAGTACCCGCCCCAAAGATAGCTGGGAGATTTCTGCTCACGATTAAGCTGTCCTCCCAGATACAGACGTTGTATCTGGTCAGGTACGTGGTCCATATGACTTTGCTTCTGGTTTCCAACCTTCTTTCCATCGGCAAACAATGTCATCGATCCATCGTGCCAGGTCGCCGCCAGATGGACTCGCGAGTCAGCCCGGACCTTTGCGTGTCCTGTCGTGTACTGGCCTTCGGACTCGAAACGGGAACACGCCCAGTTTGCATTGAACTGGTACAACGAACAGCCTGGCTGGTTATAAAGACGAACTAACGAGGCGAGTTGCTTTTCTCGTGCAGGTATCGCCCAGCATTCAATCGTCAATGGACCACTGGCCGAAGCTTTGATACCTGGGATCTCGACATGAGATTTTTTCTTCGGATCAAATATCAACGCATAGTTGGTAGCAGGTGGTTCAGATGACTGCGACGGAGATTGGTCAACATCTGGAACCAGGGGTGTTTTTTCGTTGCGGATTGTGAATTTGCCACCGACAACAGCGACGTGGACTGCATTCTTTCCGTCTTTTTTGACCGTGAATTCTTCGAGTTCTGCTTCCAGTCCTTCGCGCTCCATTTTCAACGTATGGATTCCAGCCGACAGCCGAATCTGCGATCCGACACCATCGATCAGCACGTCGTCGCCATCCACTTTCAGCGAGATCGCAGGATCGTCGACAGTGATCTTCACGTCGTACTTACCACCGAGTGTGAAGAAGAACGTGATGCCGGCGAGCAGCAGAACTGCTCCACCCAGTCCGCCGATGGTGAGCAGCTTTCTGTTTTTCCTGGCGGTTGAGCAGCACGAGCGGTGGAACGGCCTGGAGTTACGGTGGTCGCGGACATTTCAGTGTCCACGACGACCGGGAATTCTTCGACCGCCGGAAACTCTTCGGGCTGTGGTTCGATACGCGGGACGCCTGGCTTGGGCATGGCATCGGTGGCTTCGAGTGCCAGGGCTTTGTCTTTCTTCTGACCGGGGACACGCGACGTTTCCAGGATGCCGCTTTCGTCGATGGGAGCGCGCAGTCCCTGGAGCCACTCGGCGAGTTCCTTCGCCACCTGCTCCATCGATTCCGGGCGGTCCTTGGCGTCCTTGGCCAGCATTTTCAGGCACAGGTCCTGAAGAAACGGATCCACATCGCTTTGAACTTCGCTGGGTGGCGCGGATCCTTCATAGAGATCTGCTTGAGGATCGACATCAGGTTGCCCCTGGAACGGCAACTCTCCGGTCAGCAGTTCATAGAAGATGACTCC
>CALSLT010000048.1 GCA_943787265.1 uncultured Planctomycetaceae bacterium
TGCATACGGCAGTGGGAACGCAAAGCGCTCGGCGGTGAGTGGCGGGCGGCGAGACTACACAGCGCCCAGATGATCATTTGCTGAAGTTCAGGCAGTCTTTCGGTTTTTCCGGGAGTCTGGTTCTGGATGAGGCAGGTGACAGGGTGATCACAGACATGGATTTGTGGACCGAAGTGCGCCGTCGCGTGTTGAACGGCGAGATAAGCAAGCGAGCAGCCTGTCGTGAATACGACATTTGCTGGCAGACTTTGAAGAAGATGCTGGAGCATCCTGAGCCGCCGGGCTATCGGCTGACGAAGCCTCGGCCGTCGAAGTTGGAGCCGTTTCTGCCCATCATTCACGAGATTCTCAAGAGTGATCGGCAGGTGCATCGTAAGCAGCGGCACACGGCGAAGCGTATCTTCGAGCGTCTGCGGGACGAACACGATTACGAAGGCGGCGAGACGATCGTCAAGGATGCGGTTCGAGCGTGGAAGCAGACGAATCGCGAAGTATTTCTGCCGCTCTCGCACCCGCCCGGTGAAGCTCAAGTCGACTTCGGGTTTGCCGATGTGTGGCTGGAGGGCGAACTGACGAAAGTGGCTTTGTTTGTGATGACGCTGCCGTATTCGGATGCGATCTACATTCAAGCGTTTCCCAGAGAATGCACGGAAGTGTTTCTGGAAGGCCATAAGCGTGCCTTCCAGTTCTTTGGCGGAGTTCCTGCTCGGATCAGCTACGACAATTCAAAGATTGCCGTGGCACAGATTACGGGGAATCGCGAACGCAAGGTGACTCACGAGTTTCAGCGACTTCAGAGTCACTACCTGTTTGAAGAACACTTCTGTCTGGTGCGTCGTCCGAATGAGAAGGGGCACGTCGAACGACTGCTCGACTTTGCTCGAAAGAACTACCTGGTTCCAGTGCCACGGATTGATTCGCTGGAGGCATTGAATCGAGAACTGGAGAGTCATTGCCAGTCTGATCTGGGACGGCAGTTGCGCGGCAAGCCGTCGCCCAAGTCAGTGCTGCTGGCTGAAGAACGCCAGCGGTTCTTCAGGCCGCTTCCGGTTCAAACCTTCGAGGCGCATCGGATCGATCATGGGAATGCCACTTCGTTGTCGCTGGTACGGTTTCAGACCAACGACTACTCGGTGCCAACTGAGTACGCGCATCGGAAGATCACGATCGTGGCCACGGTCAATGAAGTACGACTGATCTGTAACGACCAGTTGGTGGCTCGTCATCCTCGTTACTGGGGACGTGCGAAGCCGGTCTTCGACCCGGTGCATTATCTGGCTCTGCTGGAACGTAAGCCGGGGGGATTCGATCACGCGAAGCCTCTGGAGAACTGGGACCTGCCTGTTTCCTTCGGCATTCTGCGTCGCCGTCTGGAAGCAGAACTCGGCGGCCACGGAACACGGGAGTTCATCAAGGTGCTCCGGTTACTGGAACGTCATTCGCTGCCAGCTCTCAAGCAAGCCGTGCATAACGGTCTGGAGATCGATGCCACCAGCGCCGATGCCATTCGGGTCATCCTGGAGTATCAGCAGGAAGAACCCGTGGCGTTGTTCAGCCTGGACGGCCGACCGCATTTAAAGCTTGTACGCGTCGCTCAGACGGATGTTGCCGTGTACCAGACGCTGCTCGGGAAAGGAGCCACGGTATGAAGAAAACAGAAACGAAAAGCACCGTCCTTCTTCAACATCATCTCAAGACGTTGAAGCTGCCGACGATGCTGGCAGAACATGAAAAAGTCGCGGCTCGGTGCGCCACTGATAATATGGATCACCTGGCGTTCCTGTTGCAGTTGTGCGAACTGGAACTGATCGATCGCGAACGTCGTGCCGCCGATCGGCGACTTAAGTCAGCCTGCTTTCCGAATCACAAAACGCTCGACGCGTTCGACTTCAAAGCTCAGCCGTCATTGAACAAGGTGTTGATCACCGAACTCATGAGAGGTGAGTACATCGACAAGCGGGAGAACATCCTGCTCGTCGGTAATTCAGGCACGGGCAAAACACACGTCGCCACTGCATTGGGAATCGCTGCGTGTGGTCACGGGCGGCGCGTTCGATTCTTTCAGGTGACGGAGCTGATTACACAATTGATGGAAGCTCGTGAAGAACGCGTGCTGATGCGGTTACGCAAACAGCTATCGAAGCTGGACCTGCTGATCCTCGATGAACTCGGCTACGTTCCCGCCAGCAAGGTGGGATCAGAACTGTTGTTCGACGTGATCAGCACGGCGTATGAACGCAACAGTCTGATCGTGACCACCAACCTGCCATTTGAAAACTGGACTGAGGTCCTCAGCAGCGAACGGCTCACGGGAGCCACTCTCGATCGGCTCACTCACCGCTGTCATATCCTCGAAGCATCCGGAGAAAGCTACCGCCTCCGCGACGCAAAACGCCGCAAACGACCAGTCCGCTCAAGCCAGAGCGAAACAAAGACGAAATAAGTAAGGCCCACCCCCGGCCACGAGCCGCCAGCCACGCTCAACCGGGACACCACTAACAACACCGCGCTGTGAAATCCGCCCGCCGAGCGCTTTGCGTTCCCACTGACGTATGCAGTCGCTGATATCTGGCTGGGAAAGGATCAGAATCCGGAACGCCTTCTCTACTGGAAGAAGCAGTATCCGACCGCCCTGCACGGCGAATGGAAATACCATGTGAACCGGCGTGATGGCGACGAGCTCTATCAACCTGGTCGAACGACCCGAACGAAACAACGAACGTCATCGCCAGCACCCCGAGCAGGCGGCGAGCATGCTCAAGTCCATCAAAGCCTGGGACAAATCTCTGCCGCCGCTGCCGCGACGAACGGCACGCCAATCGGAAGCCAGGACGAAAAGCCCTCAGTCAAAGAAGCCTAAAGAGCAAAAGGGAAACCGAAAAAGGAAACGGCCTCGCTGCGAAACCAAAGAAAACAGAATCCGCTTCGTACCCCTGGCAGAACTACACCGGACCGTTGCAACAGAACTGGTTCGAATTGCACGACGGGTTGAAGAATTCGCAGTACATCTTTGAGACGACCAGGAAAGGCACGGTCGCCTTTGTCGGTGGCTCCATTACTGGAATGCCCTGGCGAAAGAAGGTGATGGAAAACCTCAAACGGCGTTTCCCGTCGACAGAGTTCAAGTTCATCCTCGCCGGAGTCGGTTCAACCGGAACGATGTATGGCTCGTTTCGACTGGATCGGGACGTCATTCAAAAGGGAAAAGTCGATCTGCTGTTCGAAGAAGCAGCGGTGAACGATGTGCCATTGGACGAACGGCCGACCAAACGGTTCGTGGCATGGAAGGCATTGTTCGGCGCGCGCGGCGGGCCAACCCTGACATGGACATCGTCATGATGCATTTTGCCTGCACGGATAAGCTCGAAGATTACGAGAACGGGAAGACGCCCGAGGTGATTCAGAGTTTCGACAAAGTGGCCGAGCACTATGGGGTGCCGACGCTTGATATCACCGAGGAGATTTACGAGCGCATCAAGCGTGGAGAGTTCACTTGGAAGGATGACATCAAGGGGGTGCACCCATCGCCCTTCGGACAGCAACTCTATGCAGACAGCATCGAGCGGCTGCTCGATGAAGCGTGGTCGGGAAAGCCCCGTCCGGTCGTTGCTCATGCGATGCCTGAGAAACTGGATCCGGCCTCCTATAGCGAAGGCAAACTGTTTGCGCCGCGAATCGCCAAAAACTGAACGGCTTTGCTGTTCAGACCGACTACGATGCCGCAGCAGAAGGCGGCAAGGTGCGAACGGGTTGGAACGAGCGGCCGCAGTTGATCGGACACAAGCCGGGCGACAGCTTTGACCTCCCCTTCAAGGGTTCCGCGGTGGCCATCCAGGTGATCGCCGGACCCAAAGCCGGTATCATCGAGCACAGCGTCGATGGCTCCGATTGGGTGGAACAGGATTTGTTTGTTGCAAAGAACAGCTTCAAACTGCACCTGAACCGGATCTATATCCTGCGCGACGGACTCGACCCGGAAAAGGAACACACCTTGACCGTTCGAATCAGTGACAAACGACACGAGCTGAGCAAAGGCAACAACTGCCGCATCGTCTATTTCGGACTGAACGGCGACCCCCGTACTCCTAAAGGTGTCAACGTGGACGGGATCTATTTTGATGGCTCGAAGGGTTCGGGACCGGAGAAATAGAATGATGCACCGACCGTAGTGAACATGAGGTTTCGGCCGTCGAGGAAGTCATCAAGACTTTCGGCAACTCCATCGAGGCCGAAACTCTTCGAGTTCCGCTACCCAGCAATTCTGAACGAGGTTGAAATCTCCAGCAGGGCCTTGAGCGCTGCAACTTGCGAACGGCTCTCACGAGAGGACGTCTCTGGAGCGGCCCACTCGAAAAATTTGTCAATTATCAGAATTTCCGCGTTGAATCTGACGCCGAGTGGTAGCGGTCTGCTGTCGCCAGCAGCCTGACGAGAAAACTGAAGCCTGCGGCTGAATCCGGAAGAATACTGACGCAGTTCGACAGTGGCGGCGATTCGTCCTACCGAAATTCAACCGGAACAGACTCGCGTGAACAGGCGTTGCGACTTGTTCTGAATCCAAATTCGGCGCGTCGGCGCCGACACAAACCACCAGCCGTTGGCTGGCAATACAGCGGGAACCACCAGACCTATGAAACTCCTCACGACACTGACGCTGCTTTCTTTCCTTGCGGCGACCGCTCAGGCACAGGAATTCCAGTCACTCTTCAATGGGAAAGACCTCTCCGGCTGGGCTGGGAAGACGGAGTTCTGGTCCGTTAAGGACGGGGCGATCTTTGGCCAGACCACGAAGGACAAACCGACAATAGGCAACACGTTTCTTGTCTGGCAGGGTGAGGTTGCCGACTTCGTCTTCAAGGCGAAGGTCCGCTTTGCGGGCAATAACTCCGGAGTGCAATACCGCAGCGAGTTGGTCGGCAAACCTGAGGACTATGTCGTTAAAGGTTATCAGGCTGATCTGCATCCGAAGCCGGAGTTCTTCGGGATGCTCTACGCCGAGAAGTGGCGAGGGATTGTTGCTCGGCGGTTTCAGAGAGTTATCGTCGGAGTTGACGGCAAGCCACAGGTCATCGGCGAGGTTGGTGATAAGGCTCAGAAGCTTGTCGACACCGAATGGAACGAGCTGACCATCATCGCGGTTGGCAACCGGCAGATTCATCAGGTCAACGGCGTGACCACGATGGACCTGACGGATAACCATCCGGAAGCAAAGCGGAAAGGAATCCTTGCTCTGCAGCTTCACGCCGGTGCTCCGATGACGGTCGAGTTCAAAGACATCGGGCTGCGTCATCTCAAAGGCAAAGACGGAAAAGCCGCGATCGATGCTGTGACTGAGAAAGCCGGCAACAAGGCGACTCCTGTGAAACGCATCAAAGTTGCGAAGGGGTTTCAGGCCGAATTGCTTTACTCAGTGCCCAGCGATACGCAGGGGTCGTGGGTCAACCTCTGCACGGATAACAAAGGGCGACTGCTGGTCAGCGATCAGTACGGCGGGCTGTATCGAATTACTCCACCGGCCGCCGGAGAGACTCTCAGCGCTGCCGACGTACAGCCTGTGGCCTGCTGACATCCGAGCCGTCAACGGAATGGTCTGGGCCTTTGATGCCTTGTACGTGGGTGTCAACGACTACGAGAAGAAGATTCCATCGGGTCTGTATCGCATCTCAGACAGTGACGGAGACGACAATCTCGACAAGGTCGAGTTGTTACGGGCAATGGACGCACGAGGCGATCATGGTGTGCACGCCATTGTCCCCAGCCCCGATGGTAAGTCGTTGTTCCTGATCACGGGCAACAGCACGAAGCCAACAGAACTTGCGGAAACATCGCAGGTACCACAGGTCTGGGGTGAAGATCACCTTCTGCCGAGTTTTCCGGACGGCCGGGGACATAATCGTGGTGTGCTCGCGCCGGGAGGCATCATCTATCGCGTCGATCCGGACGGTAAGAACTTTGAAGCCTACGCCAACGGGTTTCGCAATATCTTCGACGCCGCGTTTAATCGCGACGGCGAACTGTTCACGTACGACGCCGACATGGAGTACGACTTCAATGTGCCGTGGTATCGGCCAACTCGAATCTGTCAGGTGACAAGCGGTGCCGAGTTTGGTTGGCGAAACGGAGCCGGAAAACGACCGACGTTCTATGCCGACAATCTTCCTGCCGTTCTCGACATCGGCCCCGGGTCACCGACCGGAGTGGACTTTCGGTTACGGCGCGAAGTTCCCGGCTAAGTATCAGAACGCGCTCTACGCACTCGACTGGAGCTGGGGGAAAACTCTACGCCGTTCATCTGAAGCCGAGCGGTTCAAGTTACACGGCGACCAAAGAAGAATTCGTCACCGGGGCTCCATTACCGATTACCGACGCCATCATTCATCCGGGCGACGGAGCGATGTACTTCACGATTGGCGGTCGGCGAGTGCAGTCGGGGCTCTACCGGGTGACGTATGTCGGTGAGGAATCGACTACTCCCGTAGCGAAAGTCGCCAAGACTTTCGGCAACGGGCAAGAGCCGACACTCTTGGCGAGTTCAGCTACAGCCAGAAAGTCTCGACACGAGCTGGAAGCCTTCCACGGCCGACAGGATCCCAACGCCGTCAAGGTCGCATGGCCGCATCTTTCTAATAACGACCGCTTCATCCGCTGGGCAGCACGAGTGGCCATCGAGCATCAGCCCGTCGAAACATGGGCCGACAAAGCGCTGACGGAGTCGGACTCGAAGATTCAGGTCGAAGCTCTGCTGGCACTTGCACGAGTGGCAGGGGTCTGCCCGCAGCATCGAACCGATTCCAGTCCGCCGGTCGACACACAGATGCGCGACAAACTGCTGGCAGCTGTTCTGGCAATCGATCTGCCAAAGCTGGACGCCACCAGTCAGCTCACAGTGCAGCGCACACTTCAGATTATTCTCACTCGATTCGGCCGACCTGATGACGCGACCGTTCAGAAGCTGACCGTCGCACTGGCTCCACTGTTCCCGGCCGAGTCCTTCGAACTGAACTGGCTGCTGTGCGAAACGCTTGGCTGGTTGCAGTCACCGACCGTCGCGGCGAAAGCCATGGCCCTAATCGACGCCGCTCCGACTCAGGAAGAACAGGTGCAGTACGCCCGCTCGATCCGACTGCTGAAAGCCGGCTGGAACGATGAGCTGCAGACCGCGTACTTCGAGTGGTTTCTCAAAGCGGCGAATTACCGCGGTGGAGCAAGCTTCGCGAAGTTCATCGAGTTCATTCGCAATGACGCCGTCGCATCGCTGAGCGATGCTCAGAAGGACTCGCTTAAAGAGGTTCTCGCGAAGAAGCCAGTGCAGAAGTCCGCTCTCGAAAACCTCGGAGCAATCTTCAAGGGACGACCAGAAACAAATTGGACGCTGGACGAACTGTCGCAGGCGGCCCGCACGGACTTGAAGCAGCGAGACTTCCGCAACGGCCGAAAAATGTTCGCAGCCGCCGGATGTTTTGCCTGCCATCGCTTCAGGAATCAGGGTGGCATGACCGGCCCGGACCTGACAACAGCTGGCCGCCGCTATTCGTCTCATGACCTGCTCGACCAGGTGGTGAATCCCAGCAAAGTCATCAACGATCAGTTCTCTGCTGTGACGGTCGTCACTGACGAAGGACTCGTTCATACCGGCGTGGTCGTCAACCTGGGCGGTGACCGGCTGACGCTAAACACCGACCTGACTGATCCCAACAAACGAGTGAACATCGACCGTAATTCGATCGAAGAATTGATCGCGTCGAAGACATCACCGATGCCGGCCGGCCTGTTCAATCGAATGACAAAAGACGAAATCCTCGACCTGACCGCCTACCTCATTAGCGGTGGTGATGCGGGGCATGAGTACTTTCAGAAATAGTTTAGTGACTGCCGCTACCGTGCAGTCGAAACCGATTCCAGGAACAGTGCACGAAGACACAAAGTAAATCATTTCCTCTCTTCGTGACTTTGTGCGAGATTCATAACACAAACACTGATCGTAGTTTGACGACAGGAGATTCAATACCTTGACGAAGTCAATAGTTACCGCGTTCTGCGTTCTTCTTTTGGCCTGCTCATTCGCGTACGCCGAATCCGAAACGCCACCGAACGTCGTTCTGATTCTTTCCGATGACCAAGGCTACACCGATTACGGATTCATGGGGCATCCGGAAATCGAGACGCCTCATCTCGACAAGCTGGCATCGGAAAGCGCGTTGTTTCGGCGCGGGTATGTTCCGACGGCGTTGTGCCGTCCTTCGCTGATGACGCTGATCACCGGTCTCTATTCACATCAGAATAAAACGACCGGAAACGATCCGAGGAACACTCCAGCAAACAAAGCTCACGCTGAGAAAGCGGGCAAGAGCGCGACTGAACTGTTGATCTCGCATATCGACAAGACTGGCGCTCTGCCGCAGTGGCTGGCCGAGAGGGGTTATGTCAGTCACCAGAGCGGCAAGTGGTGGGAAGGTTCATTCGGCGCGGCGGTTTCACCGAAGGAATGACCAAAGGCTTCCCGAACAAAGGCGGTCGACATGGCGATGCGGGACTGAGGATCGGCCGCCATGGGATTAAGCCTGTCACGGATTTCATCGATCGAAGTGTGGCTGCGGAAAAACCGTTCTTTGTCTGGTACGCGCCGTTCATGCCGCACACGCCTCACACTCCTCCGGCACGGCTGTTCGAGAAGTACAAGGCGAAGGGAGTCCACGAGCGAATCGCCAAATACTACGCGATGTGTGAGTGGTTCGATGAAACCTGCGGGGCGTTGATCAATCACATCGACGACTCGGGAATCAAAGAGAACACGCTCATTCTCTATGTCTGCGACAACGGCTGGATTCAAACGGAAACAGGCAGCTACGCACCGCGATCCAAACGCAGCCCGAATGAACATGGAACTCGAACACCACTTATGTTCCGCTGGCCGGGAACGATTCCCGCAGCCGACCGTCCCGAACTCTGTTCGTCGATCGATTTCGTCCCAACCATTCTGGCAGCCGCCGGAGCAACAGGACCGCACGACTTCCCAGGACTCAATCTCCTGCCGGAATTGAAATCCGGCAAAGCCATCGAGCGTGACACTTTGTTCGGTGAGTCGTTCGCTCACGACATTGCCGACATCGAAAACCCTCAGGCGTCATTGCTTTATCGCTGGGTGATCCACGGCCATGACAAGCTCCTGCTGACCTACGACGGCGCGCCCGGAAAGATGAAGTATCCGCCTGCAGAGCGGCGAACCTCAGCTCTTCGATCTGAAGAATGATCCCGGTGAGAAGAGAAATCTCGCCAGCAGAAATCCGGAGCGGGTGAAGCAACTCAGCGCAGTTTTGAACGAGTGGTACGTTGCCGACGAACGCCAGGCTGGCAAGTTTGCGCCAGCGGCTCCAAAGCCAGAACGTAAGCCAAAGACAAACCGGAGGCCAAAGCAACCCAGTGCCTCGGCAAATGCTGGAACCACAAAGCCGAACATTCTGCTTCTCTACGCCGATGATCAGCGCAATCACACGCTCGGCTGTGCTGGCCACCCGATCGTAAAGACTCCCAACATTGACAGACTCGCGAAAGATGGCGTGCGATTCGAAAACGCTTTTGTTTCGACATCGACCTGCTGGGTCGGGCGAGCCTGCCTCTTCACCGGCTGCTATGAACGCAAGCATCTCTACCGAGCCACTCCCGGACCGCTCAATCCGAAACTGTGCGAATCGTCTTACTTCGCTGTCCTGAAACGCGCCGGGTACCGAACCGGCCACCTTGGCAAAGAGCACGTCACTATCTCGACGGAATCCGCAGCGGCGATGTTTGACGTCCGCAGAAAAATCGGTCGCAGGCCCTATTTCAAAAAACAACCCGACGGAAGCGAGCGGCACGAAACACAGATTCTTGGCGACTGGGCAACCGAATTCCTGAAAGAGCAACCGCAGAATCAACCGTTCTGCCTGCAACTCAGCTTCAATGCCACTCACGCCGAAGACGGTGACAAGCGGCCGGGCATCGGCCACTACCCCTGGCCGAAGGTGACGAACGGGATGTACGAGGATCAGCAGATGCCGCTTCCCAAGCTGCGCGATCCTGGCATCTATGAAGCACAGCCGGATTTCCTGAAGAAGTCGATCAACAGGCAGCGTTACTTCTGGCGTTGGGATACTCCGGAGAAATACCAGACGAACATGCGGGCCTACTTCCGCATGCTCAGCGGAATCGATCACGTCGTCGGACGGCTTGTGAAGCAGCTTGAAGAACAGGAACTCGCCGACAACACGATCATCATCTACACCGCCGACAACGGTTACTATCTCGGCGACCGTGGATTCGCAGGCAAGTGGACACACTACGAACAGTCCCTGCGCGTTCCGCTGATCGTTCACGATCCACGTCTTCCGGAAGCCAAACGCGGGCGCGTGCTGCCGGAACTTGCTCTCAACAGCGATCTCGCTTCAACCATGATCAGCCTGGCGGGACTTCCAGCGCCGGACGCCCACACCGGTCGCAGTCTTGCGCCTCTGGTTCGCGGTGACGGCGTGTCCGACTGGCGAACTGATTTTCTTTGTGAATTCGTCGCCGTTGCCAAAACGATCCCCCGCTGGGAAGGTGTTCGCGATACGAATTGGACGTACGCCCGCTACTTCGTCGACGGACCGGATAAGCCTCCGTTTGAGTTTCTCTTCGATCTGAAAAATGATCCCGATCAATTGACCAACCTGGCGCTGAACAACGAAAACGATTCAGCGCTGCAGAAGCTGCGAACACGTTGCGACGAACTGATTGCCGACGCTGGCCCGCCAATGAAAGAAATTGGAGAAACTGAGAGGTCGTCGAATAAGAAGCGGTAGCGAACGAGGCATGTCCCATGTCGTTCAATCCGCAAGTGATCGAGTGCTTTGCAGTCTTTATGAAGACGGGGTCGTCAATTGGGAAGGACAGGACATGGATCCAGACTAAGCGATTCCGGATTAATTGCGTGGCCTGCTGATTGGAAAGCCAATCTCGTTTCGATGGAAACCAGTAGCCTGCTTAAACCTTTAGCGCGAACTTCCTTATGACCTGCGGCGACCGGCGATCGTGACTGTTAGTCATTGAATTATTCGCAGCAACTTCAACTTACCGGGGCGGGGGGGGGGAACCATGATGCGTCTTTACCATTTGATTGTGATTGCCTGTTTTTTTTATCAGTTCACTTGGCGGCCGGCTGGTGGCAGACGGGCCAGATTTTGAACGAATCTTTGACGGCAAAAGTTTGCAAGGCTGGTCGGGTGATCCAAAACTCTGGTCCGTGCAGGATGGCGCGATTACGGGTGTGACGACCGACGATGCACCGCTGGAAGTACAACAAGTTCCTGATCTGGGAGGGCGAGGTCGAGAACTTTCATCTCCGCGCCAAAGTTCGATTGATCGGCAACAGCAACTCGGGGATCCAGTATCGATCCAAACATCTCAAGGACGAAGGCGAGTACGTGGTGGGAGGATATCAGTGCGATATTCATCCCAAGCCGGAGAACAACGGGATGCTGTACCACGAGCGGGGACGCGGTATCGTGGCCAGGCACGGTCAGAAAGTGATCGTCGATGGTGCGGGGCGACAAGTGGATCACGGGGACGACCGGTCCCGTACAGGAAATCAAACTGGACGATTGGAATACGTTCGAAATCATTGCGACAGGCAACAAACTGATTCACAAGCTCAACGGAGCGGTTTGCGCAGAGATTATTGATCATCACGAAGACGGTCGCCTGATGAAGGGAGTGATCGCGTTTCAAGTACACCGAGGACCGGCGATGCGCGTTCAGGCGAAAGACATCGAACTGAAGCGTCTACCCGCAGGCGGTTTGCTGTCATTGGCGGACGCGCCGATACCTGCCGATGCCACAAAGGTGCCTGGCCGAAAACCTCGCCCAAAAAAGAAGAAGCCACAAGGCTAATTCGAAGTGACCCGCTGCGCCACACTCGGCGAGTTGCCGGAGTGCAGACGCGTTCGGCGCCACATTTGGCAAATCAATTCCCCGCACCAGCCCATTGAGAATCACTATGCGCTTTGCTCGATTCAGCACCGCTGATTGCCCTGCTGCTGTCAGCGTTGACGGCTGTTCCTGCTTCGGCTGCCGAACAACCCAACATCGTCGTTCTGTTTGCGGATGACCTCGGTTACGGGGAGCTGAGCTGCCAGGGGAATCCCGAGATTCCCACGCCGCATATCGATTCGATCGCCTGCCAATGGTGTGCGTTTCACCTCCGGCTACGTTGCCGGTCCGAATTGCAGTCCCGTCTCGTGCCGGGCTGCTTACGGGCCGTACGCCGACGCGCTTCGGCTACGAGTTCAATCCCACCGGGGCTCGCAATGAAGAACCGGGGTTCGGCCTGCCTCCTGAGGAGAGTCACGATTGCCGAGTCCCTGCACGATGCCGGGTATACGACCGGTCTGATTGGCAAATGGCATCAGGGCGGGGCCGCAAAGTACCACCCCTTCCGCCACGGCTTCGACGAGTTCTTCGGCTTCACCCACGAAGGCCACTACTTTGTCCCGCCGCCCTACAAAGGCGTGACGACTCTGCTGCGTCGCAAAACGCTGCCAGGCGGTGGCAAAGGCCGTTGGATCGGGAAGAAGGGGCTGATTTACGGCACGCACATGGGCAACGACGAACCGGACTACGACGCCAATAACCCCATCGTCCGCGGCGGCCAGCCTGTGGTGGAAACCGAGTATCTCACCGACGCTCTCACCCGCGAAGCCGTCGACTTCATCGACCGCCACGATGACAAGCCGTTCTTTCTGTACCTCGCCTATAACGCCGTCCACAGTCCGCTGCAGGGGGCGGACGCGTATATGAAGAAGTTTGCTCACATCGAAGACATCCACCGCCGCATCTTCGCCGCCATGCTGGCCAATATGGATGACAGCGTCGGCGCCCGTGATGGGATCAACTGCGAAAGTCGGGCCTTGAAGAAAACACGCTCGTCTTTTTCCTCAGCGACAACGGTGGTCCGACGCGGGAACTCACTTCTTCCAATCGGCCGTTACGAGGTGAGAAGGGGCAGATGTATGAAGGCGCGATCCGA
Source organism: uncultured Planctomycetaceae bacterium (assembly GCA_943787265.1). Lineage (GTDB taxonomy): Bacteria > Planctomycetota > Planctomycetia > Planctomycetales > Planctomycetaceae > JABMPE01. Next base: position 13,040 of record CALSLT010000048.1, read on the forward strand.
GTTCCCTTCATGGTCCAGTGGAAGGGCAACCTGCCTGCGAGGCAACGTCTACGACAAGCCGGCCAGTTCGATGGATATCTTCGCCACCGCATCCACGGTCGCGGGAGCGAAAATGCCGAAGCAGGTCGAAGGCGTGAACCTGCTTCCGTATCTCACCGGCAAAGACAAGCGGCACGGCCGCACGAGACTCTCTTCTGGCGTCAGGGTGGAAAGACCGCGCTGCGCCACGGCGACTGGAAACTGCTTACGCATGGGCCGCAAGCTCGAGCCCGGTCAAGCGCCGTGGGAGCTCTACGATCTCTCGAAGCGACATCTCCGAAGCCACGAATCTCGCCGAGTCCAACCCGGAACGCGTCACCGAACTGCGGACGATCTGGGAGAAGATGAACAGCGAAATGAGCGATCCGCTGTTCTGATCAGGAATGCTTGAATCTCTGCGTGCTGCCAGGAAGGATTGGCGTTGGGCTCATGCCTTCAGGCACGTGGCATATCCGCGACTGCGTGAATTCGCCCGACCCGGAAATTCTCTGGGATTTCCGCGTTGAATCTGCGGGGGCACGGTAGCGAGTCTGTGAATGCGACTTGCCTCTTGCCTGATGCCTCTCCACGACATTCTGCACAAATCTATTTCAGATCCAGAACCAGAAATGATGTCTACACCGATGAAACTACTCTCCGTACTCATCCTGACTCCCGTTCTCTGTGCTGCGGCCAGTGCTCAGGACTTTCAGTCGCTCTTCAATGGCAAAGACCTCTCCGGCTGGGCCGGGAAGACCGAGTTCTGGTCCGTCAAAGATCGGCGCCATCTTCGGGTCAAACCACGAAGGACAAACCGACCAAGAGGCAACACGTTCCTCGTCTGGCAGGGCGGCGAGGTCGGCGACTTCGTCTTCAAGGCGAAGGTCCGCTTTGCCGGCAACAACTCCGGCGTGCAATACCGCAGCGAACTGGTCGGCAAGCCTGAAGACTTTGTCGCCAAAGGTTATCAGGCCGATCTGCATCCCAAGCCGGAGTTCTTCGGCATGCTCTACGCCGAGAAGTGGCGGGGGATTGTGGCTCGGCGTTTCCAGCGAGTTGTTGTCGGAGCCGACGGCAAGCCGCAGGTCGTCGGTGCAGTTGGCGACAAGGACCAGAAGCTGGTCGATACCGAATGGAACGAGCTGACCATCATCGCGGTCGGCAATCGGCAGATTCATCAGGTCAACGGCGTGACCACGATGGACCTGACGGATAATCATCCGGAAGCGAAGCGGAAAGGGATCCTCGCGTTGCAACTCCACGCCGGAAAACCAATGACGGTCGAGTTCAAAGACATCGGGCTGCGTCATCTCAAAGGCAAAGACGCGAAGGCCGCGATCGAAGCAGTGACCGAGAAAGCCGGCAACAAGGCGACGCCTGTTGAACGCATCAAGGTTGCGAAGGGGTTCAAAGCCGAACTGCTCTATTCCGTGCCCGGCGAGACGCAGGGGTCGTGGATCAATCTCTGCACCGACAACAAAGGCCGGCTGCTGACCAGCGATCAGTATGGCGGGCTGTATCAAATGACTCCGCCGGCGATTGGAGAGACTCTGAGCACCGACGATGTGCAGCCGGTGTCTGCCAACATCCGCGCGGCGAACGGGATGGTGTGGGCTTTTGGTGCTCTGTATGTCGTCGTTAATGATTTCGAAAAGAAGATGCAGTCTGGCCTGTATCGCGTTACCGACAGCGACGGCGACGACCAGCTCGACAAGGTGGAACTGCTTCGCGCAATCACGGCGAAGGGTGGCCACGGAATTCATGCTGTCGTCCCGACACCGGACGGCAAGGGACTTTTTCTGATCGCGGGAAACAACACGACTCCGCCGAAGCTGGCGGAAACATCGCCCGTCCGGCAGGTCTGGGGTGAAGATCATCTCCTGCCACGCATGCCGGACGGACGAGGTCACAACACCGGAGTGCTCGCGCCGGGCGGAGTCATTTACCGAGTCGATCCGGAAGGAAGATCGTTTGAAGCCTACGCGTCAGGTTTTCGAAATATTTTTGATGCAGCAGTCAATCGTGACGGCGAACTCTTCACCTACGACGCGGACATGGAATTCGACTTCAACACTCCGTGGTATCGTCCGCCGCGAATCTGCCACGTGATTAGTGGAGCCGAATTCGGCTGGCGAAACGGATCGGGCAAACGGCCCACGTTTTACGCCGACAATCTTCCCGGCATCCTCGACATCGGACCGGGATCGCCGACGGGAATGACATTCGGTTACGGCGCGAAGTTTCCCGCGAAGTATCAGGACGCGTTGTTTGCACTCGACTGGAGTTGGGGCAAACTCTACGCCGTTCACCTGAAACTCAATCCGAACAGTTCGAGCTACACGGCGACGAAAGAAGAATTCCTTACCGGCGCGCCGCTGCCGATCACCGACGCCATCATTCATCCGACCGACGGAGCGATGTACTTCACGATCGGCGGACGACGAGTCCAATCGGGGCTTTATCGCGTCACGTATGTTGGCGATGAATCAACGGAACTGGTCGACGCTGCTCCGATGACGACTGACTTGATGGAACGTCGTCGATCGCTGGAGAAGTTTCACGGCCGACAGGATCCCACCGCCATCGAGATCGCATGGTCACACCTTTCCAGTGACGACCGCTTCATCCGCTGGGCAGCAAGAACTGCGATCGAACATCAGCCCGTTGAAACATGGGCGGAGAATGCGTTGACGGAACCGGACTCGAAGATTCAGGTCGAAGCTCTGCTGGCCCTCGCGCGAGTGTCCGGCGCCTGCCCGCAGCATCGAAGCGAATCCAGTCCTCCGATTGATACAGATATCCGTGACAGACTGCTGGCCGCTGTTCTGGCAATCGATCTGCCACGGCTGGACGCAACCAGTCAGCTCACAGTGCAGCGCACACTGCAAATAATCCTTACGCGTTTTGGCCGACCTGAAGATGCCACCGTTCGGAAACTGACCGCCGCACTGGCTCCCCTGTTCCCGTCCGAGTCCTTCGAGCTGAATTGGCTGTTGTGTGAAACACTTGCCTGGTTCCAGACGCCAACCGTTGCGGCGAAAGCCATGGCGCTGATCGACGCGGCTCCGACTCAGGAAGAGCAGATGCAGTACGCCCGCTCGATCCGGTTTCTGAAAGCTGGCTGGACCGATGAGCTGCAGACAGCGTACTTCGAGTGGTTTCTAAAAGCCGCGAATTACCGAGGTGGAGCAAGCTTCGCAAAGTACATCGAGTTCATCCGCAATGACGCCGTCGCATCGCTGAGCGATTCTAAGAAGGATTCACTGAATGAGATTCTCGCGAAGAAGCCAGTAGAGAAGTCCGCTCTCGAAAACCTCGGAGCAATCTTCAAGGGACGACCGGAAAAGAAATGGACGCTGGATGAGTTATCGCAGGCAGCCCGTTCGAACCTGACACAGCGGGACTTCGCCAATGGCCGGAAGATGTTCGCAGCAGGTGGCTGTTTCGCCTGCCACCGATTCCAGAATCAAGGTGGCATGACCGGTCCAGATCTCTCGACAGCTGGTCGTCGCTATTCAGCTCACGATCTGCTCGATCAGGTCGTGAATCCGAGCAAAGTCATCAACGACCAGTTCTCTGCCGTGATGGTCGTCACTGACGAAGGACTGGTTCATAACGGCGTGGTTGTCAACCTGAGCGGCGACAGGCTGACGCTCAACACAGATCTCACCGACCCCAACAAACGCGTCACCATCGACCGCAATTCAATCGAGGAGTTGATCGTGTCGAAGACATCACCGATGCCAACCGGTTTGTTTAACCGAATGACCAAAGACGAGATCCTCGACCTGATTGCCTACCTCATCAGCGGCGGTAATTCGGGACACGAGTACTTCCAGAAATGATTGAGTGCTCGCCGACGCGGCGCAGTTGCAGCAAAGTTCAGCGATCTCACACAAAGGCACGAAGACACAAAGCATGGGCCCGATCGCCTCGTGTCTTTGTGATTTCGTTCGAGATTCAAAGCGCAATCCAGAACGCAGAAAGCAATGAAGCTCGCATGGTCAACAACATACGGCTCATCCTCGGTGTGGTTCTACTGCTTCCTGTCACGGCTGGGGCGGCAGCAGCAGACCGCCCCAATATCCTGTTCATCGTTTCCGACGATCATGGCTGGGGTGATTTGCCGTCGAACTGGGATAAGACCGAGGTGCGACTTCCGACGTTGGACGCGCTGGCTGCCAAAGGCGTGCGGTTTCCGAACTACCACACCGTTCCGCTCTGCGGACCGTCTCGTGCGTGCATGTTTACCGGTCAATACTCGACGGAAAACGGCATGTGGCGCGGCCCCGGACAGCTGCCACTCGGATCGCCGGGATATCGCGGTATCAAACGCGATTTGAAAATGCTTTCGCAGCATCTCGCCGAGACCGGCTACAAAACCGGAGCCTTTGGCAAATGGCACATGGGCGCGCTGAACGGAGAAGTACCGAACGATCGCGGGTTCGACGAGTTTCGCGGATTTCTGGCAGGTGCCCATCCCTATTGGATCAAACCTGGTCGATCGAAAATCATGCACAATCGTAAGACCGATCCAAACGCCGAAGGACACGCGACCGAGTTGTTTACCGGATGGGCCGAAAAGTTCATTCGGGAAAACGCCACGAACGATGAGCCCTTCTTCTGTTACCTCGCCTACAACGCTGTGCACGGTCCGATTCGCACGGATGAATCGAAACCTGCTTCCGCTCCTGAAGCCTGGGTGAAAAAGGCTCTCGACCGCGGCGTCAGTTTCCTGCGCAGCGACTACGTCGCCATTCTCGAACACATGGACCACAACATCGGGCAGTTGGTCGACGTGTTAGATGAACTGGAAATTGCTGAAAACACACTCATCGTCTTCGTCAGCGACAACGGGGGCTGCACCATGGAGGAAGGCGCAGCTGGTGGCAGATTTCCCGGGAACAACGGACCGTTTCGGGGAGGCAAGGCGACGACATATCAGGGCGGGCTGAACGTGCCGTTACTGATGCACTGGAGAGGCCGACTGACTGAGGGCATGATCTCGGATGATCAGGTAATGCACTGCGACATCTTTGCCACCTTGCTGGACGCTGCCGAAATCCCGGTTCCACAAATGAATGGCAGGAACCCCGTTCGCGGGATGTCTCTGATGCCGCACATGCTTTCCGCCGGAAAGGAAACCATCCCGGAGCGAGCCATGATCTTCGAGCTGTGGGGCAACATCGGGCTGCGCAAGGGGGACTACAAATTGTGGAGCGATGTCGGGAGAGAGCACTCCCCGGATTGGGCCGCACTCAAGGCCGAGTTGGAGCACACCAATCTCGCCCTCTTCGACCTCAGCAAAGACGTTGCCGAAAAGAACGATCTGCGAACCGAACTCCCTGAGGTTTACGCGTCGCTCAAGAAAGAGCTGATCGACCATCTTTCCAATATCAACTCGGAGTATCCCGGCGGTGGAACTACCGAAGCTGGAAACGCCAGGAATCCCAAACCCGAAAACACAACTGACACCTCAACACCGAAGCGTCCATCACGGGATCAGTTTTTCAGGAGCCGTGACCGGAACAATGACGGAGCGATCACTCTCGAAGAATTCATCGGCAAACCGGAAGGTCGCAACGTCGCGGCGCTCACAAAACGGTTCAGAAAGTTAGATCGCAACGGCGACGGCAAGCTGCAGTTGGGCGAATTGAAGAAGGAAACAAGATGAAACCCGGAAGACGCCCCATCATCCCTGGCCTGGTTCTGCTGTTTCTTCTCACGTCGCGAGCCGTGGCAGCAGACCGCCCCAACATCCTGTTCATCATTACGGACCAGCATCACGCACGGATGCTGTCGAGCGCCGGCAATCCGTATCTGAAGACGCGGGCGCTCGATTCCATGACCAGGTCGGGGATTCGGTTCTCGCGAGCCTACGTGACCAATCCCGTTTGTGTGCCGAGCCGGATCTCGATGGCGACCGGGATGATGGCGGGACGATTCGGTGTCTTCAACAACGGTATGAAGGCGACCATTCCGAAGCACGTCAGTGCCAACTCACTGGGCAAGCTGATCAAGAACAGTGGCTATGACACGTTCTACGGTGGCAAAGTGCATATGGCGCCGGAACTCTCGCCGCTGAAGGCTGGCTATGATGAATACTGCAAGGACCAGCGAGACGAATTGCCGGACGCGTGTATCGAGTTCATGACCCGGAAGCGGGACAGGCCCTTCTTTGCCGTCGCGTCGTTTATCAATCCGCACGACATCTGCTTTGCGTACAACGCCCGCCAGCCGGACCGGAAAGGCAAGCCGCTGGTCGATCGTCTCTACCGCGAGGCTCAAGCGTTGCCCGTAGATGAGTTGCCACCGCTGCCCGACAACAGCGAGATTCCAGACCGTGAGCCGGATGCCATCGAAGCTAACATGAAGGTGACGGCAACCACACCGGCAAAGCTGATCCGCAAGGACTACAACGAACGCGACTGGCGAAACTATCGTTGGATCTACTGCCGTCTGACCGAGCGGGTTGATGCTCAGATCGGCCGCTTGCTGGACGCTCTCGACAAGAATGACCTTGATAAAAACACGCTCGTGATCTTTACCAGCGATCATGGAGACATGGACGGCAGCCATCGCCTGGCTTCGAAGAACGTCTTCTACGAGAACTCGGTCGGCGTGCCTTTCATCATGCAATACAAGGGGGTGATCCCCCCGGGTGTGGTCGACGACCGGAACCTGATCTCGAACGGTCTGGACGTGTTGCCGACTCTGTGTGACTACGCCGGCGTCTCAATCCCCGGCCATCTGCTGGGACGTACAATCCGGCCTCTCGCCGAGGGACAGGACGATAACGCCCGGCGTCCGTACATTGTGGCCGAGAACAACACCGGTCGCATGCTCCGCTCGGACCGTTACAAATACTGCGTCTATACCGGCGGCACCATTCGCGAGTCCCTCGTCGATCTGCAGACTGATCCCGGCGAGATGAAGAACCTGGCCGGCGTCCCGGAATTCTGCACCACGCTCAATCGGCACCGGGACTTTCTGCGACAGTGGATCGCCGAATCGAACGATCGCGAGGCCAAATCGTTTGCGATAGCGCCTCACGATGACGACTGCGAAGCATGTGGAGCAGCCGGTTCGAACGCACATCCTCAGCAGTAACCACAAGCAGTTCCATCCCCATCCTCGACGTCCCCGGCCAAAAGAGGGAAGCAAAACTCGAAATGAGGGCGGTCATCGCATTTTCGTTTTTCCTGTTACGTTGACGGCGTTTCGTGGAAATACCCCGTAGCCATGCTCAACGAACAGGAACAATTGCGATTCATGCGACTCTGGACTGCCGCTCAGCCGGCGGTTTCGGGGTATGTGCGGGCGCTGGTGCGCAATCGTGCGGTGGCGGATGAAGTTCTGCAGGAAACGTCGCTCGTCCTTTTTCGCCGGTTTGACGAGTACGACGAGCAGCGGCCGTTTGTCGCGTGGGCGCTGGGGATTGCCAGATTTCAGGTGCTCAGCCTGAATCGTGATGCGGCTCGCAGTCGTGTCGCGTTTGATACTGATCTGCTGGCACGATTCACCGAGACATGGGGCGAACTGTCGCCGCGCGTGTCCGACCGTTCGCTCTTTCTGCAGGACTGCATCCAGCGACTGGCGGCTCGGGCGAGGCAGATGGTGCGGCTTCGTTACTACGACGAGCTGACGGCCGAAGAGATTGCGCGGCAGATCGGTGGAACGGGAGCGGCTGTGCGAGTCGCTCTGCAGCGGATTCGTCAGCAACTGCGCGAGTGTGTAAAGCGGCAGCTTCGTGCGGAAGGAGAAACGCCATGACCGATCCGGAGAAACTTATCGCCGGCTGGCTGGACGGCTCACTGAATGAAGACGAACAGGCTGAGCTGGATGAATGGCTGAAGGCCGACGATGACAACATGCGTCGGTTCACCGATGCCGCGATGTTCGAGCAGCAGATTCAATCAGCGACCATCGCCGTTGAAGAACAGCCTGCCGCCGAGAGCTTCAACGCATCTGTCGCCGGTGTGCCGCCGCGTGTGTTCAGCCGCCGGCCATTTGCAGTGTTCGCGGCGGCCTTGCTTGCCATCCTGGCGTTGGTCCTCTCGCCGCAACATCCAGCCGACGAGACTTTCGCAACACTGGAGCAAACCCGCGCCGCGTTGTGGGAAAGCGGCGATTTGCCGACGGCTGACGGAAGTCGGCTGGATCAGGGCACGCTGCGGCTCGCCGAGGGGCTGGCCACGTTGAAATTCGATTCGGGAGCCGAGGTCGTTCTGGAAGCTCCGGCCACTTTGTTTCTGGTCGACGCGATGAACTGCGAGCTGACTCGAGGCACCGCCGTATCAGACATTCCCGAGTCGGCAGTGGGATTTCGAATCAAAACCCCTTCTGCAGATGTCGTCGACTATGGCACGCGTTTCGCCGTGAGTGTGTACGAAGAAACCGGCGAAACTCATACGCAGGTCATCGAGGGACGCGTGGAGGTGGAGTACGCGCAGTCTGATGAAGTGGTCGAGTTGACGACCGGCCAACGGAATACCGTGATCGGCGAAACGCTCGGTGCGGCGACTGATGACGCGGAACACGAGCACCAGACGATTGCGGTGAAACCTGTCGACCACGGCCCGGACTGGACCCTGCTTGAGCCGGTGAAAGATGCCTACACAGGCAACGTGAAAGATCACAACTCTGATGTACTGCTCCTGGTCAAGAAGGAGATCCGGGGTGGTCGTGTGAACCGAATCGCGTACATCGGTTTCGACCTGAAAGACATCAATCAGCAGCGCATCGAGGAAGCCGAGCTGTTGCTCTATTTTGCTCCGACTGGTTGGGGCCTGGCCTCTCATATGCCTGACGCGACATTCAGCGTTTACGGCATGATCGGCGATGCCACCGATTGGGACGAATCGATCCTGCACAAAGATCGATTTCCCGCAGCCCTCGGAACCCCCGAGGTTGTCCACCTTGGATCATTCACGATTCCGCAAGGCGTACAAAAAGGCCGCTTTCGCGTTCGCACCGAAGCGTTATCCGAATTTCTTCGCAAACACCCCACATCAGAAATCTCGCTTAAGGTCGTCCGCGACACAGTAGCACGCGACAACGGCGGTACCCTGGTTCACGGATTCGCCAGCCGCCGTCATCCCGTGTTGCCTCCACCAACTTTGGCGATTCGTCAGCAGGCCCGTTGAATCGATATCCGAAAGCCAGGACCAGGACTCTCGGTAGCCACCGTCGCCAGACGGTGGAGGCACGTACTGTTTCCAGGACGGCACTTAACAATGGGGAGAGAATGATTAACGAAGCAGATCGAACATCAGGAGAAGTCATGAAAAGACGTACTTTCCTCAAGGGAACGGGAGTAACCATTGTTCTGGGCGCTCTACTGGTCTGGCAAAACTGTCTGGCTGCAGAGGATGCGCGTCACGAGGCAGACGTCTGTGTATATGGCGGCACGGCAAGCGGCGTCATGGCGGCCTTGGCTGCGGAGAAAGAGGGCGCCAATGTCATCCTCATCGAGCCCAGCCGCTGGCTCGGCGGCATGACCGGCGGAGGGATCAACCACCTGGACTGGGGCAAAGGCAGCACGGTGGGCGGCTCGACCTACAAGATCCTGATGCAGGGGGTGCAGGTGCAGGAACAGAAGCATCATGGTGGGCATGCCAGACAGGGCATCGGCAACAAACAGTATCGCGAGCGCTTCAAGAAAGTGGTCGAAGACCGGGGCATCACCGTGATCTACGAGCACCGCCTGGGCAACGTCCAGGTCGGGGACGCCACGATCGACTCGCCGACGCGCCAGAAGCCGATGGCCATGGACGAGTCTTTCGGGGAGGACAAGGCGGGCCAATCCATCCGGTCCATCACCCTCGACTACGCCCCCTTCGACAAAACCGGCTGCCCTATTCCTGAGCCGAAGAAGCGCAATGCCATCACGGTCTCGGCAAAGGTGTTCATCGATTGTTCTTACGAGGGCGATGTGCTCGGGATGAGTGGGGCCAGCTACACCTGGGGCCGCGAGGCGCGTGAGCACTACGACGAATCACTTGCCGGAGTGCGTCCCAATCTGTGGGTCCACGACATCGACCCCTACGTCGAGCCCGGCAATCCTGAGAGCGGGTTGATCCCGTTCATTCAGGATCGGAAGATCGGGCCCTTGGGCAGCGCGGACGCGTTGTCGATGGGGTACTGCTTCCGATACGAGTTCGACATGAGCGGCAAGGGCATCCCGATTCCCGAGCCGGCGAATTATGATCCAGCCGAATTTGAAGTCTACCGCCGAGCCATTCGCGACGGTGTCGACATCTTTTCGAGTCGAAAGATGCGAACAACACTCGGCAAAGTAGCCACGAACAAGAGGGGGCCGTTCGTCGGGGGCGCCCAATCGAATCGCAACCTGATGGGGTCCACCGTCTACGGCTGTAACGCAGAGTACCCCAACGGCGACTGGGCGACGCGGTCGAGGATCTGGAAGTTCCATCAGGAGTTCCTGATCAACGCGATCCACTTTGCAACAACCGATCCCGTAGCCCCCAAAAGCATGAAGCAACGCGCGATGAAGACGACCTTCAGGAAGGGGGTGTTCGATGAGACCGGAGGCTGGCCTAACCAGTTCTATGTTCGCCAAGCCCGCCGGATGGTGTCATCGTACGTCGTCACACAGAAGGACCTGGAGGGCAGGACTGATCCGCCCCACGCGGTGGGTCTCGCTGCCTATGGGGTCGACGATTGGCCGTATGCGGTGGTCGCGCAGGATGGCAAAATCGCTGTGCAGGGCGGTGCGTTTTCCATCGTCTACATCGATGGCGGGAAATACAACGGCAGCTACAAGATCCCCTACGAAGCCATCGTGCCGCGCAAGGGACAGTGCGACAACCTGCTCGTCCCCGTTTGCGTCTCGGCCAGCCATATCGCTTTCACGTCTCTTCGCATGGAGCCGGTCTGGATGGTCCTCGGCGAATCCGCGGGCGTGGCCGCCGCCATGGCGGTCGATGCCGAGATTCCCGTGCAGGATGTTCCCTACAACAAGCTCCGGCAGAAGCTGGACGACCTGGATCAAACCCTTGATCGGATTCAGGATCGAGATCCAGCATGGCAAGTCGGTCGCGCTGGAAGTCCCAGGACGAATGGAATCAGCAGAAGAAAGGGTTGGGAGTGGCTATTCCCCCATATCGACACCAACTCCGACGGTCAGATCTCAGCCGAAGAGTACAACGCCTTCCAGAAATTCAAAGTGGAGCATAAGGATTGGGAAAAGTCACTCAGGGAGAACAGAGCCCCGACGCCAGAGAAGAAAGTAGAACGAACGACTACCGGGCTTCTTCCGCACGACAAACCCAACATCATATTGATCTTCGCCGATGACCTGGGAATCGAAGCGCTCAATACCTACGGAGGCCGCGGTGTCCGGACGCCGCATCTCGACAAGCTGGCAAGCAATGGAATGTTGTTTACCCATTGCTTCGCCAACCCGGCATGCTCTCCATCGAGAGCCGAGATCATGACGGGCACCTATCCGGGGTTCACCGGCATCAGGCATGTGCTGAGCAAATGGGAAGATGACAGCTCTCTGGACCCGAAGCAGTTCAACAGTTTTGCCAATCAACTGAAGCAGGTCGGGTTACGCCACCGCGATCGCCGGGAAGTGGAATGTCTCGTGGCTTGAACGCAATGATACGGTCAAGGCTTTCGGCTTCGATGAATATTGCCTTTGGCAGATGTTTGACCGCCATGGCACGAAGCGATCGCGCTACTACAAGCCGCATTTCCGCGTGAATGGCAAAGTTGAAGAAGAATCGATTGCCGAGCGGTTTGGCCCGGACGTCCTGGCAGACTTCATGATCGATTTCATGAAACGAAAAGAAGGACGAGCCGTTCCTGGTCTATTACCCGGCCTTATTGGTTCATACTCCATACGTCAGAGTCCCCGGCGGTCAGACGACGAGTAGCTTTGCCCGATTCAGAGCAAAAGAATGGTCCGGAGTGTTTTCCCGAGATGGTCGAGTATCTGGATAAGAATGTCGGTCGCCTCGTGAATGCCGTGGATGAGCTTGGAATCAGTAACAATACGATCGTTATCTTCTGCGCGGATAACGGCACGCATGGTCCCGTGACTTCCACTTGGGGAGAGAACCGCACCAGAATCAAGGGGGGCAAGATGACGATGACCGACCGGGGTTCGCGCGTGCCCTTGCATCGTCAGTTGGCCGGAGACGATCAAGCCCGGAACGCAGTGTGACGACCTCGTCGAGCTGGCGGATTTCCTGCCCACGTTCCTTGAAATTCGCTTCAGCGCCAAAACCGAATGCAACGCGTCCACGGACAAAGCTTCTTCCCGCAGCTCCTGGGTAAAGAAGCACCCTCAAAAGAATGGGTTCACATCGAGTATAAGAGCAATCGCCAGATCAGAACCAAGGAATGGAGCTATACGAGCAAGGGAAAGCTGACCAGGGTTAACGAGATGGGTCGCCGCGAAAACCAACCGGAAGAACAAGGCAATCATGCGGATGTCCGGAACGAGATGAAGAGAATCTTTGCATCGATCGATGGAGTGGTGCCGGAGAGAAGTTTGCAGTCAGAGAAATGATTAGACTCGTGGTGACCAGCAAACCGATTCGTGATCGCTAGCGGTCACCGTTGGGCGATAGCGTTTGCGAATAAAACAGGTGACAGAGAATGAAAGAAACAGTCCAGACGTATGCTTCAGTGCGACTCGCCGCGATCATCGTGTTGAGCCTGGGGCTGTTTGCGCCCATTTGCCAGGGGGCGGATTTGCCGGAGACATTGACCAAGCTCTTCGAGAACCACTGCGTGGATTGTCATGACGGCGGGGAGGCCGAGGGTGGATTGAATATTCCGTCGCTGCAATGGAATCTTGAGGATCCGCACACCACCAGTGTCTGGGTCAAGATTCATGATCGACTTGCCTCCGGGGAAATGCCACCGAAAGAGAGTAGCCAATTGACCGATGCCGAGCGCGGCGCGGCGGTGAAGAATCTGGCGAGTCGAATCGTCCGGTTCCAGGACAAGAGGTACGCTCAACACGGACGCGCCGTTTCGCGACGGGTGAATCGTTTTGAGTACGAGAACATCCTTCGCGATCTCCTGCACGACCCTCACCTTAAGATCGCAGATCAGTTACCCCTGGATGGTGAGGTTCATGGCTTCGCCAAAGTGGGCGACGCCCTTGATGTTTCTCATGTGCAGGTCGATGCCTACCTCGATGCGGCAGAGTTTGCGCTTCGCCGGGCTATCGAGTTTCCCGCCACGAAGCCTGGTTCCACGAAGCGGCGATATTACGCACGCGAACAAGGCAGGATGTGGGCCGGCACGGGGAATAGTGGATGGGCGCGATTTTCCCTCGCGCTAGAGGGTTTGAATATCAACGAGAAATATTCCTTCAGCAAGAGAGGCTTTGATCCGGTCAAGCAGTCCCAACCCGTGGGGATCACCGTTGACGATACCAAGGCGGAACGCACCGGGCCCTGGCGCAAGTCCACCCGTCGCTCCAACCACGTCGGAGCCCACTACCTGGCTGACGACAACAAGAACACGGGTGCCTACGCGATCACGTGGAAGGCCAGGTTGCCGAAACCCGGGACCTACGAAGTGCGGGTGAGCTTCGGTGGTGGAGAAGGCCTGGCCAGGACCGCCCCGTATCGGGTTCGCCACGCCGAGGGCGAAACCCACCTGTCCATTGATCAAAGTCAAAAGCCGACCATTCGAGGTCTCTGGTTTCCCCTTGGACGTTTCACCTTCGGCTCAACCGCGGAGGTATCGCTGAGCAACAAGGACGCCCGGGGATGGGTCATCGCGGATGCCGTTCAGTTCGTTCACCTGGATGACCTGGAAAAAGAGGGCGGGAAGTCTCGGCCCCCGGAGGAGGCGTCCACCGCCATTTTTCGCGGAGCCTACACTCCGTTTTACTACGGCTTTGATAAATTCAAAGCCCCGGTTCGTGGCGACTACAAGGTTCGCCTGAAGGCACGATCGGTACTTCGCCAGACGGACTACGTCGATTGGGAAGGAGACAAGAATCCGCGTTTCTATCCGAACCTGGTTCTTGATGCCTCGCGACGCTATCCGACTCCCGTCAACGACCGCGTCTTTCCCGGAAAGCGGAGCGAGCCGGTCAAGGTGTATTCGTCCACTCTGGACGAACCGAACACCCGGAATATGCTGCCGATCGGAGTCTTCGAAGCGCCGCCGGAAACGCCCGAGGATTCTGAGCTGGAAGCCTTCCTGGAGAAAGGGGCCATGGTAAAGCTCGATTGCATGCGCTTGCCCAGCCCGATGGTTCCGGCGATGCCGCATACCATCCAGAAAACGGATGGCGGATATCCCGGGGTCGCTTTTCATTGGCTCGAGGTCGAAGGCCCGATTGTCGAGGAATGGCCGCCTGCGTCCTACCGGGCGCTGTTTGGCGACGTTTCTTTCAAGCAGGCGGGCCGCCATGTCGAGGCGGTCTCGGAACAACCGATGAAGGATGCGGGCACGTTGTTGGCAACGTTCATGGAGCGGGTGTACCGGCGGCCGGTTGCTGAAGTGGAGTTCGACCGATTCTACCGATATGCGAAGCAGCTGCTGAATGAGGACCACTCTTTTACGGAAGCGATGATCGCGACGTATTCGGCGGTGCTGGCTTCGCCTGAGTTCCTCTTCCATTGCGGGCAACCGGGCGAACTGGATGATTTCGCACTGGCCGAGCGCCTCTCGTTTTTCCTGGGTGAATCGATGCCGGACGAGCAACTCCGCGCCCTGGCTCGACAAGGAAAGCTTCGCGAGTCCAAAACGCTTCGAGCGGAAGTGGATCGCCTCCTGGACAAGTCTGAAGCGAAACGTTTCGTGAAGGAGTTCCTTAATTCCTGGCTCAAGCTCGACGAGATCAACGACACTGATCCCGACCGGGATCTCTATCCGGAGTACGCTGGAGACTGGTGGCTCGTGAACTCGATGGTCCAGGAGTCGCGTCGCTATTTCGCCGATCTAATCGCTGGCAATCGGCCGTCTCGGAACGTCATCGATGCCGATTACACTTTCGTCGACGAACGTCTTGCACGGCATTACGGAGTTCCCGGGGTCTTCGGCCCTTCGTTCCGGCGCAAGTCTCTTCCGGAGAAGAGCCCTTACGGGGGAATTCTCACCCAGGCGGCCGTGCTCAAGGTGACAGCGAACGGAACGGTCACCTCACCCGTTCTGCGCGGGGTGTATGTGATGGAGCGACTCCTTGGCGATCCTCCTTCTCCGCCGCCACCGTCCGTTCCGGCCGTGGAACCGGATATCCGTGGTGCGGCGACGATTCGAGAGTTACTGAAGAAGCATCGGGCGGATGCATCCTGTGCCAGCTGTCATGACAAAATTGATCCCCCGGGCTTCGCGCTGGAGAACTTCGACGTCATGGGGCGCTGGAGGGAGAACTACCGCTCGCTCGGCGGGGGATCGGTGCGTATCGAGGGAGTGGGCCGAAGTGGTAACGAATTCGTTCATTACATCGGTAAGGAAGTCGATGCCTCCGGTGTGACGCCCGGGGGCGAGCAATTTGACGACATACTCCAGTTCAAAAAACTCTTGCTGCAGGATGAGGAAGCCATCGCCCGCAATTTGACCGAGCAGCTCCTGGTGTATGCGACGGGAGCACGAGTTGGTTTCGCGGATCGCAATGACGTTTCAGCGATTCTCGAAAAGAGTCGGGCGTCGGCGTTTGGCGTTCGGACGATCATTCATGAAATTATTCAAAGCCCATTGTTCATGCGGAAATAAGCTGATGAAAACATCCCGTCGAACCTTCCTGCGCGCCGCTGGCGTCGGTCTGAGTCTGCCCGTACTCGAATCCTTCGGGGCCGCTCCTCCGAAGGCCTCTCCGAAGCGCATGATCGCCATCAACCAGGACCTCGGCTTCATTCCCAAACTCTTCTTCCCGGGAACTTCGGGCCGGAATTATGCGTTGTCTCCTTACCTCGAAAAACTCGCGGCGCACCGCGAACAGTTCACCGTGTTCAGCGGGCTCTCCCATCCCGGCGTCGATGGAGGGCACCGCGCTGACAAAACGTTTCTGACCGCAGCGCCGCACCCCGGGCGAGCAAGTTTTCGCAACAGTATTTCTCTGGACCAGGTGATGGCCAATCAAGTGGGGCACGAGACCCGCTTTCGGTCGCTTTCCCTTGGGATAAATGATGCGCGGAGCCTGTCCTACACCCAGGCCGGGGTCGAGATTCCCACCATTCAAAACGCCGCGGCGCTGTACAAGAAAATGTTCCTTCAGGGCGATCGCAAGGCAATGGAAGCGCAACTGGTGCGGCTGCGTAAAAAAGGGAGCATTCTCGACGTGGTGCTGGGGCAGAGCTCGGACCTGAGTAAGCGAGTGAGCGCTTCAGACCGCGAGCGCATCGACCAGTTTCAAACCGCGGTCCGCAGCCTCGAACAGCGGCTCGCCGAGGCGGAAGCCTGGGAAGCCCGGCCCAAGCCGAAGGTGGACGAAGCCATGCCGGAATACCCAGGCGACAAGAAGGAATTCTTTGAAATGGTACGCATGATGAATGACATGTCCCGCCTCGCCTTCCAGACGGATTCGACCCGGGTCATTACGCTGTTCCTCGGAAGCGTGCGCACGCCGGGCGTGAAATTTGACGACGGCCGGTCGCTCGGTGGTTACCACAACCTCTCCCATCACGGTAAAGATGAGGCGAAGTTGAAGCAGCTCGGAGAAATCGAAGTGGCGCAGATGGAATTGTTCGGCGAGCTGCTTCGGGATCTCCAAGAGGTCGACGAGCCCGGCGGCAGCCTGCTGGACAACACCATGGTGCTCTATGGCTGCCACATGGGCGACGCCAACATCCACAACAATCTCAACCTCCCCATCATTCTCGCAGGCGGCGGCTTCCGCCACGGCCAGCACCTCGCGTTCAACCCGCACAACAACAGGCCGCTTGCCAATCTCTACCTCAGCATGCTCCACAACATGGGCCTTGAGACCGACCGCTTCGCAAGCAGCACCGGAACGCTGACGGGGCTGGTTTGAGATGACTCGAGTAAATTGCGAACGAAGTCATCCACCGACTTGACGATCTGGAAACCTTCTAATGGTTTGTGACAGCTAAGGATGTCGGTTGGGCTGTAGCGGAAGTCGTCAAGACTTTCGGCAACTCCGGCGAGACCGAAACTCTTGACGAGTTCCGCTACCGAGCAAGGCAAACCACTATGACCGCACAACTCAATCACTGTCATGTACTTCGCGGAACGGGAAGAGCGCAACAGGTGTTATCTCATTCAACAACTAGTCCTCTCAAGCTCCTGGCACTTTGCCTGGCAGCAGGCTCGTGCATTCCCGCCGTTCGGGCGCAGGATGCCACACAGACAGAACGCCCCAGCGTCCTGTTTCTGAACATCGACGACTGGAACGACTGGAACAGCGTGCTCAAGGGGCACCCGCAGGCGGTCACGCCGAATATCAAGCGACTCGCAGAGCGCGGGGTCGTCTTTTCCAATGCGATCTGTTCCTCGCCGACATGCTTTCCGTCACGCAGCGCCATCTTCACTGCGATTCACCCGGCACGCTCCGGCAACATCGTCAATGACAACGCAATCCATCCCTGGCGTTTCTACGCTCGAAAGGCCATCACCCTGCCCAAGCTTCTTTCCGGCCACGGCTGGAAGAGCGTCGGTATTGGAAAGAACTTTCACAACGGAGATCGCGACGAGTTCGATGAATACATCGGCAGGAACAAGCCCCCCAGGCAGAAGCCTGAGAGCGGGATCAATTTGAATCCCTCAGGCCGCTGGGGAGTCGCCGCTGTGCCGACCACGCAGATGCCCGACTACATCGCGGTCAGCCACGGCATCGAGAAGCTGACCACCGTCAAAGATCCACTGTTTCTTTCGCTGGGGATCTATCGCCCACACGTGCCCTGGGTAGTGCCGCAGGAGTATTTCGACCTCTACCCGCTCGATCAGGTCCAGTTTTCGGAACGCCGCGCCGGTGATCTCGATGACCTGGCTGAGCGGTTCAAATTGCTGGCTCACCTGGAGGCAAAGTTCGGCAAGGGCTACAACCGGATGCTGGCGGAGAAAGGCTATGACAAACAGTTCGTTCGAGCTTACCTGGCGTGCGTGACCTTTGCCGACGAGCAGGTGGGGCGGATTCTCGACGCATGGGATGCCAGCCCACACTCGAGAAACGGCTACGTCGTGCTGTGGAGCGACCACGGATACAACCTGGGCGAAAAAGAGGCCTGGTCGAAGATGAAGCCGTGGTACGATTCCGCCCACTGCAATCTGATCATTGCCGGCCCCGGCATCCGAAAGGGCGCTGTATGCAAGAAGGCGGTTTCGCTTCAGGATCTCTATCCGACTCTGGTCGACTTGCTGAAGGTCCCGCCGCCGCCTCAACCACTCGATGGCAACAGTCTCACGCCTTTACTCAAGAAACCGAATGTCGATTGGAACAAGCCCGTCGTCATGTCGAGCGAGTCGGACGGCATCCGCTGGGACGTGGTTCTGGACAACGACTATCGCATGACACGGCTGATCACCGGTGAGATCGAACTTTACCAACTCACCGACGATCCGCACGAATTCAACAATCTCGCAACGGACCCCGAGTATGCCCCGGTCATCGAGCGTCTCTCCAGGCACCTGACATTCAGCTATCCGGAGATCCCTGAGGACGGCTGGATTGAGGCCGAGGCCACGCCGTGCCAAACCTCGTCCGACTATCGACTCCGCGGCAATTGCCATTTCCCTCAACCGTTCCATGGAGCATCCGGCGGCCAGATCATCTGTGCCGATCTCAATGCCGGAAAAGGCAGCTATCTGGATCTTGTGCTGGATGTGCCAACACCCGGGACTTACTCACTGGGCGCGACGCTCTCGGTGGGAGACTCGTGTTCGGTCTTCGTCGACGATGTGGAAGACAAGGCTGCCCAGGCAGACACTGGCTATTCAATGATCAGTGTTGGCACGATTTCAGCCGGCAGCGATAAGCTCGAAGACACTTCGATCGGGACCGTTACATTTGATCGACCCGGACTCAAAATCATTCGAATCCAATCCGACGTTCGGAAACAGCAACTACAAATCGACCGAATTCAACTTCGAAAGAAATCGTCATGAACAAGAACGAAAATGGAACAGATCGCCGGGACTTCCTGCAAAGCGGATTGCTGGGAACTGCGGCGGCAGGCCTGGCCATCACTTCGACCTCACATGTGACGGCTCAAACCGTTCCCGATGCTGCCGAGCCGGAAGTGACCAACGAAGTGGATGTGCTTGTGGTCGGCGGCGGGTCGGCGGGGCATGTCGCGGCGATTCAGGCAGGGCGGGCTGGAGCGAAGACGCTCATTGTGGAACGGAACAGTCAGCTCGGCGGCACAACGACGACCGGCGGCGTGGCTTTCCCTGGTTTGTTCGACGCGTGGGGTAAGCAGGTCATCGCCGGGATCGGCTGGGAGCTGGTCAAGGAAAGTGTGGAACTCGACGGCGGACAACTTCCGAACTTCGCCAGAGTTCCGCAGCGCCACTGGGAGAATCAGGTTCATGTCAACCAGTTTCTTTACGCGATCCTCGCCGAAGAGAAGTGCGCCCAGGCCGGCGTTGAGATCGCTTACTACGAATTCCCGCAGGCCGTGACGAAGACCGACGACGGCTGGCAGGTCGATTGCGTCGGATTTGGAACAAAGCGACGGGTGCGGTGCAAGCAGATCATCGACTGCACGGGCGG
Source organism: uncultured Planctomycetaceae bacterium (assembly GCA_943787265.1). Taxonomy (GTDB): domain Bacteria; phylum Planctomycetota; class Planctomycetia; order Planctomycetales; family Planctomycetaceae; genus JABMPE01. Next base: position 32,727 of record CALSLT010000048.1, read on the forward strand.
GGCCGAAGTGGTCGGCATGCTGGGCTTTCCGCGATTGCGCGAAGAAGAACGGCAGCCGGGATCGTATCTGTTCATGCTGGGGGGAGAACGTGCGATTGGTAGAAAACAGCTTCATCGCCTTTACGTGCACGGAGCCGATTCAACGAACTCACGCACCGCAACGGAAGCAAACATGACGGGACGAAAGTCGGTTCTCGCCCGCGTTCGCAAGGAGAAGAAGCGGCTAATGCACTTGCAGCCGGAAACCGGTTTCCGCGAGAGCTACCGCATCCAGGGCGAGACATTGATTTCGGTGAACGACTACACGTCCGGTCGCGTGTTTGACGATGCCATCAGCTATGCATTCTACCCTGTCGATCTCCACACCAAAACGGGAGTGAGACCGAAGCCACTGAAGCCAGGCAAAGTGCCAACTATTCCGCTAAGCGCACTGATCCCGAAGGGCAGCCGCAACATCATCGTGGCTGGCCGATGCGTCAGCAGTGACCGACTGGCGAACTCTGGCCTGCGAGTTCAGGCGTCATGCATGGGCATGGGCCAGGCCGCGGGCGTCGCGGCGACACTGGCGGCGAAATCAGGAACAACACCGCTGGAAGTTCCGCTAACGGAGATTCACGCGTTGCTTCGTGAACACGGGCAGATTGTCCCGGGGAAGGCGTAGTTAGAATCTCACACAAAGGCACCAAGTCACGAAGAGTCAAAACGAGGTAGCTGCTTCTTTGTGCCTTCGTGCGATGTTGAAAGGCACGCGGCGTACATGCCAGAAGACCGCAATGATTAAGGCAGATTAATGGGGGCAAAGGAATTAAGAAGAGCTGACTGAGATCAAAGTGCGTTCCTCTACCTCATTCCTTTGCCTGAAGTCCTTATGAAGAAACACCAACGCAGCTTCGTCTCGCTCCTGACTGCATTGAGCTTTGTCGTTCTTGCCGTGACAGGAATCCTTGCCTTCGCGCGGCCATTCTCAATCGAAGTCGTCGGACTGCATGCGCTGATGGGATTCGTTTTCGTCGGGCTGATCGCTTTGCATGTGGCAAACAATCTCAACCACCTGTCGCAATACATGCGAACGAAAGTCCTGTGGTTGACGCTGACGATCATTGCAGGACTGACAGGATTCTTCCTCTGGCAACCTGGTCCGATCCGGAGCATTCTGGCGCTAAGCCAAAACCTGGGCCCGGCCATCGACCAGTTCGAGATGAAGGATGACGGCCTTGTTTACCATTACAGCCCGGGCCCGCACTACAAGATGGCCCTAACCATTCGAGCCGGAAAGGCCTTCGACGCAACGAAGCCACCGCATGTCGCGATCTGGCTCGAAAACGCATCCTTCTACCACATTAAAACTCTGCACGAACCGGACGACCTGGCAGTCGGCCGAGCCGCTCTTCCCTACTGGGATTTCAAAATCCGTGGCTGGGAAGAGGCCAAACGGAAAGCACAGGAATCCGGCAAGGTTCTGAGTGAGCAGTTGGAAGTGGACGGAGTCTCCGGCGCGACTCAAAACAGTTCATTCGATCCGGCCGACTACATTCTGCCCGCCGATCCAGACAATCCGATGCCCTACCGGCTGGTCATCGAAATAGACCAGCCAGGCGATGATCAGCCGTCGCTGGTGTACTCCGTCGAGATCGACAATGCCGCCCCGTACGCATTTCAATTGCTGGACCTGGTCGGCTACCCAAAGCGTGAAGAAGATGGCAAAAACCGCAAAGAATTATGGACGCTCTACTTCGTGGATGAGCAGTTTGATTCCGCACTGACACTCATTGATAGTGCGCTACTGACAATTGATCGGAATTGAAACACTGTTCGCGTGGAACCAATAGCCGAAGACGGTTCCAATTCCAATTGTTCCGTACCATTTCGCGGAGTTTTCCGTGGCGGATTCACATCTGAAGTGCAACGGATCAGAACTCAGCTCTGGTTCGGACGGGATGGGCTTCGAGGCGGTTTACTGCTGGAAAGTGAACACCGCAGGGAGTTGGATAGTTGTGCGAACAATGCACTATTCAACGGAGAACCTGCGATGCCGTACCACCAGCTTACTCTTGAAGAACGCGAAGTCATCTCTCAGTTACATTATTCGGGCACTGGTCCGACAAAGATCGCTCAGCACTTGAATCGTTCTCCGTCGACCATCAGTCGCGAACTGTCTCGCAACAGGGATTCGGAAGGCTATCGAGCCGTGGCCGCTCAGGAACGAACTGCCCGACGTCGTCGCGAGCGTCCGCTCATCCGGAAGATGGACGATCCTTTCATCAACGAGTCAGTCCGTAGCGGATTGTCTCAGGAGTGGTCACCGGAAGAAATCGCTGGCCGGATGAAGCGAGATTACCGCCGGACACAATCGAGACGAGTAACTGTCAAATGTCGTGTTTGAGAGTTGTTGTTTCAGGCGGCGGTTTCTTTTGATGGATTGTTTTCTGAGGATCGCTGCAGTTTCTTTTCCTTGAGTGAGTGCTCGTTTTCTCCGTCGATGAACCGTACTCCTCGGATGAGGTCTTTGAGGTGGGTGTGGCCTCGGAGTTTCCTCCAGCCTTTGGCTGCACTTTGAGCCAGCTTGAACATCATTGTCAGAGACGCTTTAGCCGAACCGCAACCTCGTGTCTTTCGGTGGCGGAGCCGGATCGTGGCGAACGTACTTTCGATCGGATTCGTCGTTCGAATGTGGCACCAGTTTTCCGCCGGGAAGTCATAGAAGACGAGCAGTTCGTCACGATCTTTGGCCAGGCACTCGGTGGCTTGAAGGTACTTCGCTTCGAACGTGTCCAGGAACAGATCGAAGGCCTGGTTGGCTTCGGCCCGCGACGGAGCCTGCCAGATGTCGTGCAGCAGACGTTTGGCTTGAGGCTGAAGACTCTTCGGAAGTTTGTTCAGAACGTTCGCTGTTTTGTGAACGGTACAGCGTTGCTCTCGCGTGGTTGGGAAAATTTGCCTGAGAGCCTTCCAGAAGCCCAGAGCCCCGTCGCCGATGGCCAGTTCCGGAGCCTGTTCAAGGCCACGTGACTTCAGATTCAACAGGACTTCTTTCCAGGAGAGTTCGCTCTCGCGGACGCCATCAACAACCGCAATAAGTTCCTTCGTGCCGTCGGCAGTGGCCCCCATCAGGACGAGTAAACATTGCCTGTCATTTTCGAGACGGACGTTGCAGTAGATGCCGTCGGCCCACAGATAAACGTAGCGTTTCCCCGCCAGAGATCGTTTCGACCATTCGGCGTATTCGTCTTCCCAGACAGACTTCAGCCGCGTAATCGTGGAAGCCGACAAGCCCTTCGCATCAGTTCCAAGTAAAGACTGCAGAGCTTCCGGAAAATCGTTGGTGCTGATTCCTTTGAGATACAGCCAAGGAATCAACTCTTCCATCGACTTCGTTTTGCGGAGGTACTTCGGCAGAACTGCTGGCGTGAAGAATTCCCTTTGCTCAGGCGAACGTTTATCACGAACGCGAGGCTGTTTTACCGGGACGGTTCCCACACCTGTCATGATCTCACGTTCGGGTAGAAACCCATTGCGAACCACCAGCCGATGCCCACCATCATCGAGCAGCCCCGCCCGCTCGGCAACATAGCTGGCAACTTCCTGTTCAATGGCCGCAGCCAGCATCTTCTGAGCACCCGCTCGAAGAATCTCTGTCAACGCGTCACGAGGGGAATCCGCCCCTGAATCGCTCTTAGCAATTGGATCAGAAATTGAAGAACCGTTACTCTCAAACATGGTGGCGTGCCTTTCAAAATGATTTGGAATCTTGTTGAACAACCAATTCATCTCGAAACACGCCGCCTCTTTCAACTTCTCCTCAAACACAACTTTCTAAAGTAACTCATCGAGACGAGTGTCGTATCAGACGATCTACCGCTGGCTGGAGACCTGCGAATACCGCAGCCATTTCCGCTCGTTCCTGCGTCACGGTCGTTATCGCAAACGTCGGGGCATTGACGGACGAGGCCGCATCAGAAACCGCGTCAGCATCGAGCAGCGTCCGGCAAAAGTCGATTCACGCCGCCGCTTCGGTGACTGGGAGGGCGACACGGTTCACGGTGCAGATCACTCCGGCATGATCATGACCTGTGTGGAACGCAAGAGCGGATTTTTGATCACAGCAAAGATGAAAAAACGGCACCAG
>CALSLT010000049.1 GCA_943787265.1 uncultured Planctomycetaceae bacterium
GACATTGCATGAGGCTTCGGCTGTGCGAGTCCGATTCCGAACTCGGCGTCCATTGAATGTGGGAATCTTTGTGGTGACTCACACTGAATCCGGCGCGTTCTCTGGAAACTTTCAGGCCTATATTCAACAGCGCATAACTCCCCCGGATGCTGACGGCTGGCGAGAGGCGACAGTTCCTCTCTCAACGTTCATCCCGATCCAGGAGAGCTCACTTTCGTTTACTTCAGGCTGCGTTGCGTCGACACTCTTCGTCACGACTTATGCTGCTGATGTAGGTCTTGAGGTCGCCGAACTCGAAGTACTCTCAATCAGGTCCGACCAATAAATACCTCAATCACGCACGCAGGCAACTTGTGACGACACCGGTCGCTGGGACATCTACGGAAGACGCATTCATGTTGAACATCCGCCATGCAACGGTCTCCGACGTCGATTCGATTACCGAGATCTACAACGAAGCGATTCTGACCACCACGGCCACCTTTGACATGGAACCCAAAACGCGAGAAAACCGGAAAGCATGGTTTGAGAGTCATGACGACCGGCATCCAATACTCGTCGCGGAGCTCGACGCAAAAGTGGTCGGCTGGTCATGTCTAAGTGAGTGGAAACCCCGCGCAGCCTATGCAGACACGGCAGAGACGTCCTTCTACGTAAAGGCAGAACACCGCGGGAACGGCATCGGTCGTCAATTGAAGGAAGCGATCATCGAGGAAGCTCGGCGGCTCAAATTTCATACGCTCATTGCCGGCGCCGCAGAAGGCAGCGACGCCAGCCTGCATTTGAACAAGAGTTTCGGGTTCGAGGTTGTCGGGACGTTTAAACAGATCGGAAGAAAATTCGGCAAGGCCCTTGATGTCACATATCTCCAGAAATTTCTCGATTGACGATTCGATGGCTGATGGTTTGCTTCCAGTTGAGGTATCTCAATGTTCGATGACGTGGGGCTGTTCTTTGACGCCCTTTCCGATGACTACACAAAGGCTATTGAACGCTGTTTCCCGCGTTATCGGGAAATGCTGTGGGCTCTGGTGGATTATCTTCCGGCGGATCGCTCGTTCGGCTCGGTGCTGGAACTCGGATGCGGGACCGGCAATCTCTCTGTGGCTATTCATGACGCATTTCCGAAGGCGTCTTTACGTGTCGTGGATCTGTCACAGAACTCGCTCGACCTCTGTCAAACGCGTCTTGAAACATGCGATGGTTTTGTTTGCGAACAGAACGACTTCGGAACTGTTGAATACAGCAAAGGTTCATTTGATCTCGTCGTCTCAAGCATCGCGATTCATCACCTTGACTCTTCTGCGAAGCAATCTCTTTTCAAGCGAATCCACGATTGGTTGACCGAAGACGGAGTTCTTTGTTTTGCAGACCAATGTGCCGGCGCAAACGAAGAGTTAAATACTCGCCACATGGAGAACTGGAAGCAGCTCTCGATCAAAGCCGGTTCGTCCGAAACGGAGTGGGACATGTGGATGCAGCATCAGGCAGAATGCGACCATCACGACACGCTGCCCGATCAACTTGACTGGTTGAGAGACGCCGGATTCACAACCATCGATTGTCCGTGGCGATTCCTGCTTTGGACAGTGATTCAGGCGAGCAAGTAACCACTCGAAATTCGGCACACGAAATTGCACCTGTTACGAAAGGAATTCCTTTGCAACTTACCGACTTTGAAATATTGACGTTCGACTGCTATGGCACACTGATCGATTGGGAAAGTGGCTTACTGGAGTCTCTCGAGCCGTTGACCACCCGACTGGATAAAGAGCTCAGTCGCAACGAGATTCTTGAGGCATACGCACGACTTGAACCCATCCAACAGGCTCACACGCCAACGAAGCTTTACTCAGAGCTGATGGCGACCGTCTACAAACGAATGGCAGAACAGTGGGCGATACCTGTTTCATGGGACGAATGTTTGAGATTCGGTGAGTCCCTGAAAAACTGGTCCGCCTTCCCCGATTCGGTTGAAGCGTTGGCCTACCTGAAGCAGCACTTCAAACTGGCGATTCTCTCCAACGTCGACAACGAAAGCTTCGCCGCAAGCAACGCCACACTCAGCATTACCTTTGACGCCATATACACCGCACAGGACATCGGCAGTTACAAGCCCGACGACAACAACTTCAACTACATGATCGATCGGCTTGCTGCGGCGGGAATCGCCAAATCTAAGATTCTGCATACCGCCCAAAGCCTGTTTCACGATCATGCGCCAGCCAATCGGCACGGTCTGAATTCCTGCTGGATCGACCGCCAACACATTCAAGACGGGTCCGGAGCAACGCCGCCGCCGGCTGATATGCCGCACTATGACTTTCGATTCTGCAGCATGGCCGAATTGGCCGAAGCCCACAGAAAGCAACTGGCAGAATGAGTCAGGAATCGTACACGCCAGGGCATACCGAAAACGCGACGGACTTCATGTTGCAGCGCAGCTTTGAGTCACACGGTCGTTTCTTCGCGTCTCACCTTGAGGAGTCACATGCTGTGCTGGATGTTGGCTGCGGCCCTGGATCAATCTCTCTGGGAATCGCAGAAGCGGTACCCGCCGGTCGCGTCCAAGGAATCGACTTTGGTGAGTCACAAATAGAAGTTGCCAGAAGAAATGCCAAACACGCAGGCATCAATAATGTCGAGTTCACGCAAGCATCCTGCTACGAATTGCCTTTCGAAAGCAACTCGTTCGACCGCGTCTTCTGCCACGCGCTGATGGAACATCTCTCAGAACCGGTTGATGCGTTGAACGAATTTTCCCGCGTCCTGCGGCCCGGAGGGATCGTCGGCGTCTGCAGTCCCGACTTTGATGGGACGTTACTGGCTCCTTCATCACCTGACGTCACAAACGCAATCAACAAATACGCGACACTACAGAAATCCAATGGCGGCAATCTCCGAATCGGAAAGAAGCTTGGCGACTACCTGATCGCCGCAGGCTTTTGCGACGTCTCACTGAGTGCGCGATACGAATGCTATCCGTCGGTCGACTTCATCAGTGAATACCTGGCCAAACAGCTGGACCTGGCCCGGATGCCTGAACATGCAACGAGCATTCGAAAATGGAGCAACTCGCCAGCGAGCATGTTCGCACAATGCTGGGTATCCGCCACTGGTATGAAATCCTGACTGTCGAATGTCAAATCGATCGACTGCAGCCGCGGGCGAATCTCCGAAACCAGAGAAACAACGCAAATTGGCCGAGTGAAGCTGACCGAACAAGCAGGCAATCGTTTGACCGACCAATCAATCCATCGCGCCAGCGTGTGTGAATAGAGGACGACTCCCGACCAAGCCGAAGCACCGCAACATTGGGAGTCTGTCGTAGATTGTCTCTCGCCAACGATTTCGAAACTTTTTGTGTAACAGGAAGTCAAGTTCATGGAGAACTAAGAAGAAGCGTTCTTGACATCTGTCTTGGCAAAGGAGAATTCTTGTGAATAAGACTCGATTGTCAGCCCTTCTTCTACTCGTAACCGCAAGCTGTCAGCCATCTCGCCCGGTTGCGGACGATGAGCCGAACGAACGAGATCCACGGGCTCAGTTTGAGAGAAAGATCGTAACCGATTGCAGATTTCTATCGGGCAATCAAAACGTCAGGGATACCGCAGGCGCTGGCAAGACTTCCCAACGCACGACGATGATCTACACAGATCTTATTGCAGCAACGTGAAGCTTTCGATTCCGGAAAACCACACTGCCGGAGATTCATCCCTATGAACAAGAACAACTTCCGAATCGCTGCTGCTCAATCAACTTCCATCGCGGGTGACATTGGTGAGAACGTGCGACGACACGTGGCCTTTGTTCGAAAGGCCAGTGAGCATCACGCAAATGTGGTGGTGTTTCCGGAATTGTCTCTGACCGGCTACGAACCCACGCTCGCAATGAAAACCGCGATCCATGCGGATGACAGTGTTCTACTGCCGTTGCAGAACGTCAGAAACGAACTTGGCATCATGGTGATTGCCGGATGTCCGATTCGCTCAACAGTTGGAAAACCATTTCTCGGCGCGTTCATACTCCGGCCGGAGCAGCCGATTGCTGTGTATCGAAAACGCTTCGTACATCCGGGGGAAGCGGAATACTTTCAGGCGTCCGACGACGTCGTGACGTGCTCGTTTTGCGGTGCGAAAGTCGGCATTGCCATCTGTGCGGATATCAACAATCCGCTGCATCCGGAAGATACGAGCAAGCTCGGCGCCGACATCTATGCCGCAGGAGTTGCGATCACGCCGAACGGAATTGGCGACGCCGAATCTAATCTTTCGGCCATCGCTCATCGTCATGAAATGCTGGCGGTCATGGCAAACTACGCGTCGTCCACGGGCGACTATCCGATTGCTGGTCGAAGCGCGATCTGGAACGAACAGGGCCAGGTCGTCGCACAGGCTGACGGCACTGGTGAATGCCTTGTCATCGCTGAAGCGACACCTGACGGCTGGCGTGGCGATGTCGTGCGTGTTTGATGAATGTTAAATATCCTCGTCCTATGCAAAACGTCGCTGCGAAAGAGGAAACGCCGTTGTGAAACAAGACGAGCAACAGCCATCAGCGACCGATTGCAACAGACATCGTCCCAGCGGCCGTTGGCAGCTCGGCTTTGCGCTGGCCGTAATCACTGCGTGCTTATGGAGCACGGCCCCAATCGCCGTAAGTCTCCTGCTGGATCGGATCGATGCCCCGACGACAACCTTCTATCGCTTTGCGTCGGTCAGCTTCATTCTGGCGACGATTCTTGCGTGCAGAGGACGCCTTCCGCCGATGCGGCAACTAATGAGTGGCTCTGGAGTTTGGCTGATCGCAATCGCCGGAATCGGACTGACTGGCAACTTCGCGATCTACCAGTACGCGCTCAACTACATCCCCCCCGGCGCGGCCCAGCTTGTCATGCAGATCGCGCCGTTCATGGTACTTCTCGGAAGCGTGGTCCTGTATCGGGAACACCTTTCCTCGACTCAACTCGCCGGTCTTGCGGTGCTAATCGTCGGTCTCCTGCTCTTCTTTAACAGACGACTTAGCGAGTTCTCTGGAAATCCGTCGGACTATGCGACCGGCGCAATGTTGATCATGCTGGCGGCTGTATGTTGGTCGTCCTGCGTGCTCGCGCAGAAACAACTGCTTACAACCTGCGCCGCGCCATCTCTGATGCTGGTGCTGTACGTGATTGGTGCCGTACTCATGCTGCCACTCTCGACGCTGTCACAAATCCAGGGCCTCAGCACTGAGCAGTACATCGTGCTGGGATACTGCGTTGCCAACATGCTGATCAGCTACACGTGTTTCGCCGAAGCTCTTCAACACTGGGAGTCATCTCGAGTCAGCACGGTCGTCTGCACAAGTCCGCTTCTCACTCTGGCATGGTCCTACGTCGCGGCATCCGTCTGGCCCGGTCGAATCATGCCTGACCAGATCAACGCAATTGGACTGCTCGGGGCAGGCGTCGTCGTCACGGGTTCGATGCTGTGTTCATTCGGGGGCCGCCAACTGAAGGACATTGCCATCGAAAAACCGCATGAAGCAGTCCTCGATTGTTAGCAGACACCAATTACGGTTGTGTGGTCACAGCTTGCCCTGCGTCCTTGAGGCCCTGTCGATACGCAGCGAGCATCACCTGCGTCAACAATTCCGAGTTTCGCTTTTGCTCTGATGTGGCGTTTGTAGACGCTATTTGTTTCTGCCAGTGTTCGTAGATTTGGGCACTCAGTAGAATGCGTACTTCTTTGCCGTCCACCTTGATGAGTATCTGCTTTTTCGGACTGACGAATTTTCCATCGATCTGTTTTCGGTATCCAGCGAGGTAGAGAGGCGTTCCCCTCGGTGCTTTGAACTCTTTGGGAAACTCCTTGCCAGATAGGTCGTAGCAGACACGCATCGAGACTTCATTCTTCATTTCGTAGATCGCCAGAATGGTCTTTCCCTTATTGGGTCCGGCCGTGCTTTTAATGGTCATTCGCTTCGGAGTGGTGGTGGTGTCTAACGTGAACGTGCCTTTGTCCGAGTGATCTTCTCCCTCGACAGTGACTTCGTAATTCATCCCTTTAATTGACAGCGTCGTCGCTTTGAGAGCTGGTGGTGGCAGGTAAGCGCCGCCAATGATTGCCGCAATGGGCTTCCACACTCCCTGCTGCCTGTCTGCATCGGCCATCGTCTTGTCAGTTGTGGCAGTATCGGACGAAGACGTTAACGGTCCACTCGGTGCGACGGGTGGTTCGGCTCGGGCAGCGGTAAGCAGGGATAACGTGAAAACGGGCATGAAATATATCTTCATCGTTTTCCTTCTCTATATGGGGCGACGTCGACCTTACTCTCGACTCAGCCAGCTTCCAAGCTTGTCGAAGCCATTCTTCACGGCTCGACCACTGAGCAATTCTTCGGTCCAGGTCCCTTTGCTATCGCTGAAGTTGGTCCAGACAGCTTCTACGTAAGGCGCTGAGGTCTCTTTCAGTGTTACAAACAATCCGTCCTGTCTAATCGTAGTCAGAGACTCGCTGTAGTGATCGATGAACGGCCGAGAAACGAGTCCCCCAACAACTTGTGCGCCAGTGAATGTCCCCTTCCCGACGGTCTTAACTCGATTGAGCGTCCCCATCGTAACGGCTCCCGAGACTCCCAGCAGCGACACGTTTTCATCAGTCGCCACAGACTTCATCTCATCCCAGTACTTCTTCAACTCGGCTTCCGGAAGGATGGAGCGGATGTCGGCAGAGGCGAGTTCCTGTCGTGTCGCATCGAGAGATTCCTTTAGTTGATCGACCGATAGCGGCGGAGTGTCGAACATAGACGCAGCGTTTCCGGATGCGTTCTTCACTGCAGAAAGGACATCGTCAACATTGTGAATCGTCGCGTCGTCGTCGATGAGCCCCTGCTTTTGCAGTTCGACCGCCAGCTCCTGAACGCAACTCCCCGCTCCGTAGGCCAGGTCACTGACGATCGCCATCATCCAGACGGGCGAGGTGTGCAGAGTCGCGAGTCCGGCCAGATCGACGAAGTTGCCGACCGCCTTACGGGCCATCAGATCTTCCTGTTCGTTTTCAGTATCGCTCCCGCCGTTATTCCCGGCCTCGTTGGCTTTCTTCACGCCGCCGATTTCACGAGTCAGCATACCAAGCGAGTTCCGCACAACGATCTCGTAAGTCTTCGAACTCTGGAACGCCTGGGGAACGAGAAAGCCAGTTGCCTCAGTCGCCGCGCCAGCAGCCAGACCAACAGAACTACGAACGACGCGTTCCGGAAGTGTTGCCGTGTAGAGCAAGTACCGACTGAGCGAACTCGATCGATCTGCATCGTCAAGAGATTCACCAGCGTCCAGCCACACGCCGCCGCATTGATTGCAGACATCCAAGGCCGCGTCACCGAGCTGAACGGTCTTCATTACGTTGCCATCAGCAGGACACCGAAGCTGCTCCTGTTCCGGTGACTCGGTCGCCAGATCCAGAGCTTCGGTATGGATGTCCGCGGATGAAACGAACCAACCAAAACACTTCGGGCATTGCAAAGACGTACCGGATTTCGATGTCGTGAGCTCAACTTCGCAGCGAGGGCATGTCATGACAAGTGATTCCAGACCTCAGTGAATTGACGAACGCAGTTAGTTTAGCGCAGAGCAGTTTCGTGGTTAAGCAACGTCGCTGTCCACAATCAGACCACCGCTTTTCTGGATGACGTGGTCACAATGCGATTTTCCGTCTCGTCAAACAAGTCACCCGATTTCCAACGCAAGTCTGCCAATCCCCAGCCGCCAAAGTCGTTGGCACAATCTTTGGTCTGCTAAGACATGGCGACCGAAGTGAATCGACAAAACAAAGTCAAACTAAGTGATCCGAGCGACACAAAGTTCCACGAACCAGCTGCAAGAATGGATAAAACCGGGGCTGACGATAGACGAAAACAATCCTCCACGTGTGGCAACGCACAATGCAACGTATTGGAATCCGACCACGACAGGTAAAATTTCATCTTCGGATTCAGACCGTCACCGTTGGCAGAAATGTCTCGTCGGACGACTTCTAATGCTCCGCCATGCCCGCCGCAGACAGCAAAACTTGGCACACAAACAGCCGCCTATACCTCAACAATACAACGTGACTTTCAGGACTCAGAACAATGCAACCTCGCGTGAAACACATCATCGCGTACATCGCGTGTTTGTTATTTCTGGTATGCACAAAATCCGAGGCCGCGGGGGACAGCCCGTTCATCGGATCGTATGCCGAGTCGATTCAGTCATTCCTGGATGATAAGTTTGCTGACAGCAACGCTGGCATGGTGATCGGACTGGTAGACGAGCACGAAAGCCGAGCCTTCAGCGCGGGAAAGCTCGACTACGATACCGACCAGCAAGTCGATGGTGACACAGTCTTTTCACTCGGCTCGGTGACCAAAGTATTCACATCACTGCTTACACTGGACGCAGAACGGCGAGGCGAGGTGCAGCTGGGTGATCCAGTCGCAAAACACCTGCCCTCTGGCATTTACGTGCCAGGACACGGCGAAAAGTCGATCACTCTGCGTACCCTTGCCGTCCAGAATTCGGGACTACCGTTTCATGCACAGGCCATGATGGATGCGACTGACCCCGAAACCGGCAAACTCGACCTCCGCAAGTTTAAGAAAGCGTCCGAAGCCATCACGGCACAAGACCTGTACTTGACAGTCTCGAAATTCGAACTCAAACAGACTCCAGGCCAGGCGTTTCAGTATTCCAATGTCGGAATGGCACTGCTCGGCAATGCGATTGAGACTCGAACCGAAAACGAATACGAATCGCTGATCATCAACCGTATTTGTGAGCCGCTTAAGATGAGCGATGCACGCATTGTCCTTTCTACCGAACAGAAAGATCGCCGCGTTGCTGGTCATCTGGAAGACGGTAGTCGAGTTGGCCATTGGAACTTTCAGGCGATGGCTCCAGCCGGAGGGTTATTCAATACGGCAAACGACATGCTGAAATTTCTCAAGGCCCAAGTCGGACTCAAGCAGTCGGCTCTCGCAGTCTCGATGAAAAAGTCGCACACAATTCAACACACCGATGTCCCACAGTTTGGAAAGACGGCCACACCGTGGTGCGACTCCGGAGTCTACAATCCGCCTGGGACGGAACTGCTGGGCCATGCTGGCCACGGTTTCGGCGGTCGCGCATTTGTAACTTTCGACGTGAAGAATCGTCGAGGCGTCGTCGTGCTTACTAATCAACTAAAGGTTTATCCAAACGGAATCGGCTGGACGCTGATACAGGGAATGCCGTTCGCTCCACAGAACCTTCGCTACGCGGTGCGTGAAGTTGAGGGCATCGGGTTCTGGCTGAGGCCGGACCTGAAAAGTCGGATGGCTCGAATCCTCATCGTCTTCCCGCAATCGTCTGCCGGAAGGGCGGGACTAACAACTGATCTGTTGATTTCACAAATCAACGACGTTTCCGTCAAAGGCAAAACTGCGGCTGAATGCAACGAATTGATGACTGGACCAACCGGCACTCTCGTGAACCTGGAACTGTTCAACCCCGCGGACAAAGCCATCAGTTCAATGCAACTGAAGAAGGAGAAGTTTCTGACAATCACCGGCCAGAAACAAAACCGATGACGTATTCGAACGGCCTGGGCATAACGAATCGCAATCTTCCAACTGGACGCACGCTGCTTCAGGTTCAGGACCATGCAAAGTATTCGCGATGCTCCGGCGGTACAGCCCCCAGGCTCCCCTGGTTTCACATCAGTGTCCGACACGTTAAGAACCTATTGACGTGAAACGTCGAAACAAGTCGCGACGTGCAAAAGGTGCATTGAATGCAGATCCGGTTGGAATCCAGTGGCGAACTGCTGGAACTGTTTGTGGAAGGCGTGCTCGACAACGATTCGTCGACGCACTTCCGCAACACCATAGAAGAAGCAGTCCACGACGGCTGGCACCGAATTCTCGTTGACCTCAGCGCTGTCACGTACATGAGTTCGGCAGGTGTCAGCGCCTTCCTCGGCTCGCATGCGCAACTTCAGAAATTGAACGGACTGTTTGGGCTGTGCAACCTCTCCGAGCCGGTCGAGCGAGTCCTCAGTCAAACCAAACTGCTCGACAAACTGCAGTGTGATCCAAACATCGCCCGCCAGGGTGCTTCCACCGGAACCATGACTCGCCTGTCGAAGACTCGAGTCGCCAGCGAAGACGGCATCGATTTTCAAATCTACCGACAGGCTACCGGCGCCGAGCTCCGCTGCACGATCTACGGCGATCCGTCGCCGGTGTTCAGCGACCAGTTTGAAGAACGACACTGTCAGCAAGTCAGCTTTTCCGAGTCTGCAATCGGACTTGGGCTGGGCGGCTTCGGAGACGGATTTGCGACAGCCAGTTCGAATTTCGGAGAGGTCCTGTCTGTTGCCGGAGCTTCCGCACAATCACCGCCTGCCGGCAAGGGCCTGCCTGATTACCAGATCGCTCAAGAAGATTTCGTACCGGATATCCAACTCCTGTACGGCCTGAAGTGTGAAGGCGAGTTCTCTCATCTTCTCCGTTTCAGTCCGACTGAAATCTCTAAACCCGGAACGCTCTCACGGCTTGTTGATCAATCGCTCAAGTTGACTGAATGTGACACGGCTGGAATCGTCATTCTGGCCGAGTGCGCAGGACTGGTCGGTACTCAACTTCGAAAGTCGCCGGCAGAGCCGATTGGCCAGGCAGCGAATGTCGGTGCCGGTGAAGCGAGCCGTTTCCACTTTCCGGAAGTGCGGGAGTGGGTCTCGTTCAGTGCCGAACAGGTTCACCGCCGGTCGTTGGTCGCGATTGTCGGAGTCGCTCGCCGAGCATCAAACAACACAGAGTGTTCAGAACTCAATCCCCTGCTGAGACCAATCGACGAGACCGGAGAACTGCTGGGACACTTCCACGCGGCGGTCTTTCCGTATCGACCGCTCAAGAAGCGAACGCTTGACCTGCAGAAATCGGTTCGTGATCTCTTCGAGTCGGGTTCGATTCAGGACGTACTGCATCTGCTGCGTGATGATCGGCCCGTTACCGGAGCCGGCGAATCAGAACTCGTCAGCGGTGGGTGCTGGATTTCGCCCATCAGTTCTGACATTCGGAGGGAATCATAGATGTCACTGCTGATTGGTTCTTTGACGATCGGTCTGATCCTGTCGCTGCTCGCGTACGGAATTTTGATCAGCTTTCGAGTCGTCGCCTTCGAGGATTTGACTGTGGACGGCTCGCTCGCGTTGGGCGGAGCGACAACCGCTTCGCTGATCGTTGGTGGCGTTCACCCGGTCCTTGCAACACTCGCTGGCGCGGCGGCCGGTGCAACTGCCGGAGCTGTCACTGCAACTCTTCATACTCGATTTGACATCAACCGGCTGCTGTCCGGCATTCTGGTCATGACGGCTTTGTACTCGGTGAACCTTCGAATTATGGGCAAAAGCAATATTCCCCTGCTGACTCAAAGAACGGTGATGGACTACGCCGATGGACTGGCGACGTTCCTGTTTGGCGATCGGTCGATGCTTCACGTTGCAAGCTGGCAGGCATCCTCACGAGATGTTGCATCGCTCTTGCTTATGCTGGTTGTGTCGAGCGGTGTCGGACTGGCACTCTTCGCATTCTTCCGCACGAACTTCGGATTGGCTCTGCAGGCGATCGGCGACAACACTCGGATGACGCGAGCACTCGGCATCAATGTCGAATTCATGACGACGTTCGCCCTCTTCCTGGGAAACGGACTGATCGGCATGGCAGGAGCATTGCTTGCTCAGTACCAGGGATTCGCAGACGTGCAGATGGGAATTGGAATGCTGGTCTGGGGAGTCGCCAGCGTCATCCTGGGCGAGTCGCTCGTCGGCACAAAGAAGATCGGCTACCTGATCGCCGGAGCGGTGATGGGCTCGGTCCTGTTCCGCCTGCTCGTCGCAATCGCTCTGCGATGGGGACTCAACCCGAACGACCTGAAACTGATCACGGCAGCGTTCGTTTTTGCGGCGTTGGTTCTCCCCAAAATGCTCACACGATTCCCGGCACTCAATTCGTTTGTACAACGCACGGTTGGTGTCCTGAGAAAGGAGCCCGCCGATGCTTAACCTGACCGGACTCCGCAAGACTTTCTTCGCCGGAACGCCCAACGAAGTGCGAGCACTCCAGGGAGTCGATCTGAACATCGAAGCCGGATCATTCGTCTGCGTCATCGGAACAAACGGCTCCGGAAAGTCGACGCTGCTGAACTCGGTCGCCGGAGCGTTCTACGTGGATGACGGACAAATCCAGCTTGACGGAAAAGACATCACGCGCTGGCCGGAGCATCGTCGAGCAAAACTAATCGGCCGAGTCTTCCAGGATCCATTCAGCGGAACAGCTCCGTCGATGACAATCGCCGAGAATCTGGCACTGGCGTCCTCTCGTGGTCGTCGTCGAGGATTGTCACTCGCGTTGAAAGGTGCAAGGCACGGTGAGTTGCGGGATCGCGTGGCAGCTATGGGCCTGAATCTGGAAGACCGCCTGGACAATCCGATTGGCACTTTGTCGGGCGGGCAACGGCAGTCGCTGACCTTGCTGATGGCCGGTCTGCTGCGACCATCACTGCTCCTACTCGACGAGCATACCGCCGCGCTCGACCCACGCAGCGCCGATCAGGTAATTCGGCTCACGCAGGAATTCATCAACCGAGACAAACTCACCACGCTGATGGTTACTCATTCCATGCAGCAGGCGGCGAGTCTGGGCGATCGAGTGATCATGATGGATCGCGGCCGGATCATTCACGACATCAGCGGTGTCGAGAAAGACCGGCTACGTCCCGAGGACCTGCTGGCTCGATTCGACGATGTCCGCCGTGCCAACCAACTCGACGAATCCGCGGCAGAAATGCTGCGGGCTCAATATGTCTAGCCCATCGCGAAGGACTGAACTCGTGGCCGGATTACTCGCACTTCTGAGACATCTTGGAGTCGGCATCGCACTGATCATCGCCGCCGCCGCGGTGCTGTTGTGGTCCGACCCGCGACGCCACAAGAAAGACGAAGCGCAGGATGCTCCGTTGAAAGTCGCTCTGGTAAACTATGTTTCCGTTCCGGTGCTGGAAGACGGCGAAGCGGGTATGGTTGCGGGGCTCGCAGAAGCAGGATTCGTCGACGGGCGCCGAATCGAAATCACTCGATACAACGCTGAAGGTGATCGGTCGACGGCCATCCTGATCGCCAAAGAGGTCGTTGGGCGAGATTTCGATCTCGTACTAACTTTGTCGACCCCCGTTCTGCAGGCCGTCGCCAATGCCAACACAGAAACAAAGCAAACTCACGTCTTCACGCTGACCACCGATCCGTGGGGAGCGGGAATTGGCATCAGCCGAGACGATCCCGCTCAGCACCCGCCATACATGACGGGGCACGGCACACTTCAACCAGTTGAAGCTGTCTTCCAACTCGCTCGACAGGCAAATCCGAAACTGAAACGCGTCGGCGTGGCGTGGAATCCTGCCGAGTCAAACTCCGAAGCCTCGACCTTGATGGCTCGATCCGTCTGCAAGGACATGGGCATCGAACTCGTCGAAGTCACTGTCGAGTCATCGTCCGGTGTCGTGGAAGCAGCAAAAGCTCTGGTCACGCGAGACGTGCAGGCGATCTGGGCCGGAGGCGACAGCACCGTAGCAACGGCTCTGGACGCAATGGTCGCCGCCGCGAAGGACGGCGGAATACCCGTCTTCACCAACATGCCCAGCGACGTGAAACAGGGCGTGCTGTTTTCGACAGGCGCCGACTACTACGAAGTCGGCAGAGCAAGCGGCCCAGCTGGCCGGCAGAGTACTGAACGGTGCGTCAACCGCCGACATCCCCGTCGAAAATCTCGTGCCCGAACAACTGGCTATTAACCTCGTCGCCCTCGACGCCTTCAAAGACGACTGGACTTTCGGAGCCGATTGGGCCTCGAAAGCGAAAATCATCGTCGACAAATCCGGCGTACACGAAGAGAAACATGAAACCGCAATTCCGCCGGCTCAGCCTGAAAGCGGACGCGTCTACAAAATTTCAATCGTCCACTTCGCTCCGGACGCCGTCACCGATGCCACGATCGAAGGTCTGCACAAGAAACTCGCTGAACGAGGCTTCGTCGATGGCCAAAACGTCGAGTATGAAATCGTCCACGCGCAGGCAGACCTCGCGTTAATCCCTCCGATCATGCAGAAGGTCGACCAGTCCGACACCGACCTGATCATCAGCTTGACAACTCCGTGCCTGACATCGGCCAGCAACCTAGTCAAAAACAAGCCGGTCGTCTTTACCGAAGTCTACGATCCCATCGCTGCCGGAGCGGGCACGTCCGCCACCGACCATCTGCCACACGTGACCGGCGTCGGTTCTTTCCCCCCGCTTGAAAAAATGATCGACGCCATGCAGGAAGTCGTGCCCGGCCTCAAGTCGATCGGCATTGTCTACAACGATGCGGAAGCCAACTCACGCAAAGCGGTAAGCGTCGCGCAGAAA
Source organism: uncultured Planctomycetaceae bacterium (assembly GCA_943787265.1). Taxonomy (GTDB): domain Bacteria; phylum Planctomycetota; class Planctomycetia; order Planctomycetales; family Planctomycetaceae; genus JABMPE01. The sequence goes on from CALSLT010000049.1 coordinate 14,457, forward strand.
CTCGTCGCTGATCGAGGCCTGAAGCTCGAAGAGGCCACCGTCACCAACACCAGCGAAGTTCTTCAGGCAGCGCAGGTTCTAGTCCTTCGGGGAGTCGATGTCCTGTGGGAAGTCGGAGACAACACCGCCAACCAGGGGCTGGAAGGAATGATCAAGGCCGGCCAGCAGTCAAACATCCCGGTCATCAACAGCGACGCCGACTCCGCCGGCCGAGGCGCGATGGTGGGAGTCGGCATCAGCTTCTACGAAAGCGGTTACGCAGCCGGAGACATCGCCGCCCGAGTCCTGCTCGGCGAAAAACCAGCGGACATCCCGTTCGAAGAAGTCGCCGTCGTCAAACTCTCTGCCAACCTCGACGCCGCAAAGAAACTCGGCCGCACATTCCCCGAGTCATTCCTCAAAAAGTGCAGCATCATCCATGAGAACGGCAAACGTCAGGACAGCCATTGAGGCTCTGGCAACGGCCCGATGGCGTGCGGCAAACAGATGCCGTGTGTCGAAAACCCCGGGTAACTTGCCGGCTATCTGGTGACCTGACACCGCCATTCCCATCCCCACATCGACTCAATGATGCGTCCATCCTTTTTCCGAAAGAGTATCTGCAATCGGGGCAGAATCAGGCCATCTGTCAGGATTCGAAGCGCCAGACGTCGTTCCGTCAGACGAAACCGAAGTCGATTCCACTCAGCAATCTCCAGCTCCCAAATCTGTCGATCAAAGAGCCAGCCTGCAAACGCATCTGCATCCCGAATATGACGAGTGTGTCCGTCGGGCCAGCTTGATTCGGCAACGTAGTTCCTGAATCGTGAGACAGCAGTTCGACCGAGCTGCTGCCACGTCTCAGGCAAGAGTTCTGCAACCTCGTGTTGACGTTTAGCGACGAGCGTTTCTGCCTGACACTCAAGTTGCTGATGATCAAGCCTCATCAGAAATTCGATGCTGCCTGGATTGTCTGTTAGCTCTCGAGCAACCAGTTGAGAATCACCAACAAAACGTTGCCTCAACTCGTTGTCGCCGAGCAGCCTTGCCAGCAGCGACACTTCGTCGTTGGAATGTTGATCGTCGTCGATCGTCGCGTCACCCATGGTGATGAACACTCCGCTGTCGAGCCGTCGCGCACACATCTTCGAGCCGGGACAGGTCTCGTCGAAGTTCATCCGTTGGTGGAAAATTCATGTCACGTTCGACAATGACCGCGCTGACAAACGTGCTCTGGACAACCTCGGCGATCAGTTGAAACAGCTCGTCCTGGATAGCCGCTCCGTGATTGTCATGCCAGACTCCACCTCGCTGTGAATATCCGACCACATGAAGCTGCCGAATGTGTCGATGATCCAGTTCCCGCAGCCAGGCCAGCTCGTCAAACTCGTGATTGCGAGCGTTGATCAGGAGGTTCGTTACGTCGAGCAGCAATCCACATCCCGCCTGGTCGCAGAGACGATTCAGAAACTCCGGCTCCGACAAATCGCCAGGCAAACGCAGGAAGCTTGTCACGTTCTCGAGGATCAACGGTTTCTGACATCGATCCATCAACTCGCGAGCGTGGTCGACGAGTGTCTGCAACGAACGCATCGTCGGGGCGACTGGATTCAGGTGCCCAAGATCAACCTCGGCGGACCGAGTGAATGCGACGTGCTCGCTGATCCAGTCAGGCTTCGCAACGGAAACGACTTTAGTGAACTGGTCGAGCGTCTCTGCATCGAGCGGTCCCGGCGTCCCCAGTGACAGCCCCAGACCATGCACATACAGAGGGTAGTTCTCACTCAGCCACTCAAGCCGAGCTTGCCCGTGATCGAAGAAGTGCTCAGCGGTGATCTCAAGGCAATGAACTTCGGACGGGCAAGTGCTGATCCATTCGGCCAGCGGCTGGCGGTAGCCCAATCCGACCAGCGGCACTTCGATCAGCTCTGATCGATCAGTCTCCTCCACAGCCACCACAGCCTCCTCCCCCACACCCGCCGCCACATCTTGATCCGCAACTGCTCCCGCAACTTGAACCGCCGCAACTCCCACTACCTGATCCGTACGACCAGTCACCTCCGTCACCGCGTCCGCTCCACCTTCTGCGACCGCGGGTACTAAAGTTGATTGAGAGGACGGCCCATCCCAATAGTGGCATGACGAACATCATCCAAGCGAGATACTTAAACCTATGCATCCCGATCAACACTCCATAAAGGATTCGGGCTCCACCGATCACTTCAAAAGCGATCAGACAAAGAACAAACACCCGCGTTTTGGAGATATCATGAATCTGAGAGACGCACGCAGTGATCAATCCGCACAACCCGAGAACGACGAAGAAAAGCAGAAACAGCGGCCCATTCATCTGAGATTGAACGAAACACGAGATGACAGCAATCACCGATACAATCGGAACCAACCGGCGCCTGAATATGATTTCCCCATCAAGGACTCGACGCCGCGTTTTTGCCTCACTTTCGCTGTAACCGCAATCGCTGCAAGTATCGGCTGACTCTGGTTGCGCTACACGACACTGGGGACACCGTTTCCATCCCAACCCGAGAGGCTCTGGTTCAGCGTTTGCATCAGCTGGCGCATCAACCGAGTTTCCATGCTGGTCGAAAGCTTGTGACGGAATCGAGATCGGACGCTCGCAATGAGGACACTTCACAGTGCGTCCGGCAAGTTTCGACTTGGCTCGAAAGCGGCGATTGCATTCACACTTCACTTTCATTCGTAAGCCTGACAATTCGTGCCCCCTTTCTGAGTGCGTTTATCTCGTTGACTAAAGGCTGATCTCACGAAGTAACGTCAGCGGGAAAGCCGCGATCTCAGCTGTACGGCGCCGACTTCGATCAGCAGTACTTCGCTTTGCTCTGGATTGTCAGTCTCCACCACCACCGCAGCCTCCTCCGCATCCGCCACAGCCACTTCCACCACCGCAGCCCCCACCACTGCTGAAAGAAAACCAGTCGGGATCCTCACCGTCGTTGAAAATTGCAAACAGGAGACTTGCCCCGACAGGACAACCAACCATCATCATCTGGACAAATCCAAAATTGTCCCTGCCGTTTGACGTGCCGTAGAGAATTCTTACAAAGCCGACAAGCTCAAAAGCGATCAAACAAACCATGAACGTGCGAGGTTTACCCAGATCGTAAATGCCGGCTCCGATCGTTGTGGCCCCGCAGCAAAGTCCAAGAAATCCGAATAACAAAAGAAACTCGACACTTCCCAGTTGAGTCTGCGCCAGGCACATCAGCACAGCGGCAGCCATTACGCCTGGCACTACTCGATACCAGAACGTTGCATCCTTCGATTTTTGGATCTCGGCCGTGCGCCTGCTGTAGCTGCAGTTCTCGCAAATCTCGGCTTTGGCCAGAAACGGCCCGGCACACTCGGGACAGGCTTCCCACTCCTGGCCATCCGCGCTGACCATGTCGGCATGCAGCGGCGGAATGGCCATTGAAGTCTTGCAGCTCGGGCACTTCACCATTCTCCCGGCGAGTCTGGCCGTCGCGCGGAAACGGTGCTTGCACTCGCACGTCACCTTGATCGGTAAGCCTGGCATTTCGACTTTCCCTCTCCTGTCCGCTCAGCCGGTTGAGGATGACTCAGCTTCGAGGGTATCTACGTAGTCCGCCGCCAGTTCGACTGGCTCCAGCAGTTCATTAAAAAGTCCTTTCACCGCGTCAGTACCGGCTCCCCGGCTGCCCTCTCTAAACGCCATGAGTCGATCGAGGCTTTCCCGATCCAGCGACATCACTTTCGCGGCCGAGTCAGCAATCGCAGACTCCGAGTCAGGCAGCAGCTCGGTCGTCAAATAAACGGCCGCCCCTAGCTGCCCGTTGAAAATGCAGGGTATCGTCGAATTATGGTGTGCAGATTGAGGTCCGAATTGGATGGTGTTTGCGGTGGCAGTAGAGGCGGTGGAACGAGCTTGCGGAGCTGATGAGTCTGTGGCAGCGTCTGGTTGCAATCTGAACGGTCGAGAACACCGAAAACAGCAGCCCTCGGAGACCGGCGAACTCTCGGGGTTTGCCGCTGCCGAGTAGTTTTCGCAGGATCAGACCAAGGTTGTGAGCGGCGACTGTCAGCCGCACTTTCTTGCGGTTGTTTTCCAGGCCTCGCAGCCAGGTGCGGCGAGCTCCGCCGGTTTCGCAGACGTGGGCGAAGCTGCGTTCGACTCGTTCACTCCGTAATTTTTGCAGACGCTTGTTGCGGTCGGTTTTCAGGCGACGTCGATTGGCACAGTACGCTTTTTTGTAATCGGCAGGCTTGTCCGTCCAGCGACGGTTCGGACCATCCGGCTCGCAGATGTATGTTCGCAATTCATCCGCCCGGGACTTCGCCAGCGTTTCGTTCTTGTGGTAACCCTTGTCGCCGACGACCTCTTTGATCACCGCTTCGCTGTCGGACTGTTGCAGGTTGCCTTGGGCAGTGTTGACACTGTCCAGCAGCGTGTTGCCGTCGGACTCGTTGCCGTAATAGATCTCGGCGGACAGGATCGCTTCGGTTTCCAGGTCGACCGTGTGTTCCTGCTTGTACGACAAGTGCGTGTGCCCCTTCTTCATTTTCATGATGCGGGCGTCAGGGTCGCTTGAGCTTTGCCAGTCCTGATTGGAAACCTTCTTGCCTTTGCGTTTTCGATCGAACTTTCGCAGGTCATCGTCGTTCTTGATCTCGACGCCGTCAGCTTCGGCCAACTGGCGGACGAATGCTTCCCAGTCCTCGCCGGTGTCCTTGCGAACGATCGACTTCATTGCCGCGTTGGCTTCCAGCAGAGTCGAATCAACGCCGACGGTCTTACCTTTCAGTAGCCCGTGCTTTTCGACCAGCGATAACACGAACGCAAAGACCTGCTCGAACGCTTCCAGAGGAAGACGCTGACGGATGCGCGTCAGGCTCGAATGCTCAGGCGTGTTCTCATGCAATTCGTACCCGAGAAATTTCCGCAGCGACAGACTGTCCCGGCAACGCCAGGCGATGCCTCGCTGCGAATCGATTCCCTCGAAGTACCCCACAAAGATCATGCGGAAATAAACGCCTGGCGGAATGCCTGGACGACCACCTTCTTTGTAAAACGGCTCGCACAGCGACTCGGCAAAGTTGTCAAACTCCCCGTCACGGAGCACACGATTCAGGGCGTCGTAAAACACATGCCCGATCGACGCCGGCAACTTCGCCGTCGCCACCCACAACTCCTGCTGCCGCTCCGAACGACGCTCACCAAGAGCCATCAGTCATCCTCCATCGCTCAATATCAAGACACCGAGCAGGATAGCGCGAACGCATCTTCTGACCAGGTCAGTCGGCCGAGTTTTTCAACGGGCTGCTAACGCCATAAAGAACGGCTCGACCGCGTGAGCCGCAGCCTGGTCCAGAGCGGCGTCATCACCAGCGTTCCTCACATACACCTGCCGCAGCCGCAGAAGTAAATTGCACAGCTCTTGTTCACACCTCAGCCGCAAATGCTGGGTTGAGATGTCAAGTTCAGACAAAGCGTCACGGCCAGACAGAAGAAGATGGTGCGTCTGCATGTCCAGGAACTTGATCGGGAAGATGTCAGTCGAAGTCTGAAGATCATGCAGGCTAAGCACGAACGGAGCTGCGTTGAATGACTTAATCGCTCGCCTGATGACGCCACCAATTGGTTTCAAAAACTGAATCGAAGCGTCCTGCAGAACAACCAGGACGGAGACCGAAGTCTCTCCAGCAACCCACTTGCCGCTCTTCGTAACGCTGCCATAAACGGCAACCAAAATGAGGTTCTCTCCAGCCTCAGCAGCAACGTCCGCACAGAATTGTTCCAAATGAGACTGTAACCTGGCCGGCAGATCTCCATATCCAACTTCGGCTGATGACATGCTTAAAGTCCTGGAGTAAGAAGTGCTTGCTTGCTGGGCCGAACGAACGGAGCATTTGTCGTCCGGTTCAAAATTCAAATCAGCTGGCAGATTGTTTGTTGGCAATCATCCTACTTTGAAACTCGATACAGATGCGTTTTGGTGCGAATGAGCAGCGAGTCTTCGTAAACACCGGGCGACGCCATACAACCGCCGCTCAGCTTGTTGCTGGCCAGGAGTTTGTATTCCGTTGGATCGGCAGCAATGACTCGGGTCATACCTTTGTCTTCGTCGAACAAGTAGATGCGACCGTTCGAGTAGATCGGCGAGGCGCTGTGTCGACCTTCGATCCGTTCGGTCCAGGTGGGGACTCCGGTTTTAATATCCAGACACGAAGCCACGCCTTTGTCATTGACCATAAACATGTGGTCGCCAACGACGAGTTGCGACGGGCGTGTCGGAGTCGACTTTCCGCAGGTCCATGTAACGTGCGTGTCGGTCACGTTGCCCGTTCCGTCCGGACGAACGGCAAGTAATCGCTTGCCACCTTCCAGGTTGATGTAGACGTGGCCGTGGCTGTAGATCGGTCGGGCCGCCGCGTTGAAGCCTCCGTGGTAAACGGTCCACAGTTCTTTGCCGTCGAGCGGGTTATAGGAGATCGTCGCGACCGCCGCCGGACTGACCATCTGCAGTCGGCCTTCGTGTTCGAACACTGTCGGTGTGCAGTAGGCCTTTTTGCGGTCTCCATTGTCGCTGCCATAGTCGATCGTCCGATCTGTCTTCCAGATGGTTTTGCCGGTCTCCTTGTTTAACGCGATAACGTACTGATGGTCCGCTCCGTCGAAGTTGATAATGAGCATGTTTCGGAAAGTGATCGGCGACGAACCGGCGGCTCGAAGGTGATCACACGGCAGGTCCTGTCTCTGCCAAACAGTCTTGCCAGTCTTCGTGTCCAGACAGGCGGTTCCTGCACTGCCAAAGTGAATCCAGACGCGGCCTTCTTCGACCACAGGTGTCGGGCTGGCATAACTGTTGTACGGGATGCAGAACATCGGCTCCGCAATGTCGAACACCTTGACGTCGTGCTCGATCTTTCCGGACTTCGCATTAACGCAAACCGCTGACAGCTCCTTGCCATCGGGAGTCGCCGTCGTCATCCAGATTTGCTCTCCCCAAACGACAGGCGACGACCACGCCTTTCCATGAATCGGGGTCTTCCAGGCGACGTTCTTGTCTTCGCTCCACTCTAGCGGCAGGTTATCCGACGGCGAGTACCCGTTTGTCTTCGCACCGCGAAACTGATTCCAGAAATCGGCAGCTTGTGAACTTATCGGCGTCAGGACAAAGACGGTAAGTATCAAAACGAAATATCGCATTGGGAAGTTCCTGATCAAAGTATGCTTTGCTTCATTCTTCAGTTATGAATTCAAAACGACAAAAAGTTTAGACAGGAGAGAACAGAGGAAACAGAGTTGATATTCATCGTCGAACTTTGCTTCCTCTGTTTTCTCCTGTTCGAAGAATATCTACCTGACACGATTCTGTTGATTATTCAGGCCACCGAGTTGCTGATGAATACATTTCTCCGTGTCCTCTGTGATCTCTGTGGCTGAAAACATTCCGCAAATTGCAAAACAAACAGTCGAAAGCTTGCTCTAACGCCGCCAGAATGTTGACTCTTTCGACGGACGGTATTCGATCGCTAAGTGCGGTGTTGCCATTTGCTTCTGGCCATCTGCCAGAGAGTGTAGTCCGGCCTCAACCAGCCCGCTTGTGAGCAGTGTCCGCTCAACCGGATACGGAGCCCTGCCGGAAACGAACATCTTTTCGGCATTCTCCATCAAAGCGGCTGAGTAAGCCACATTCGGATTCGGCGGAAGATAGAACAGTGTCGACAGTGGACTTTTTCGCCCCTTCAACTTTGCGGCAAATGTAAAGTCCGTGACAAGGCCATCCATCAGAAGCATCGTCGCCCGAGTTCCATCGACGTACTCGATGCGGTAAGCGATCGGATCTTTAACCCACTCCCGCATTTGCTCAGAAGTCGGGTATCGATGACTGAAGGACTCCCCTTGCGCGAGTGTCTGACTGCGAGACAGGCACGCCTCAAACAGACGACGACTCCAACTTTCTGGATTCTTCGCGGTTGCCATTGCCGTCCAGACAGCTTCGCCCTTCAGAGCCTGGACGGAACGAACTCCAGTCTCGCCACCGGCACGCCGTTCCATCATACACTGCAAAGTTTCCAGGGCATGGAAGTCGTAGATGTCCGTCGGACCGTACGCGACGACGAGGGCTTCTTCGATTGGTGCATCGTTTGGCATTTCGACCGACGGCATTCGCCAGGTCACCGGCAGCGACGAACCGGCCAACATCGGGAAGCCCATCTGCTTCGACGTGTCGACCATCTTCTTCGCCCATTCGAACTTCCACGACAGATGCTTGTCGTTGAAAACCGGCGTCGTACGTCCGTCTTTCCGAAACACGTCGACAATCTGCGAAAACAACTCGTAACGCGGATACTGCTTCTGCCCGAACTCGTTGACCGGGTAGTTCCCATGCTCGCCGATCAGCAACACGGAATCGACGTCAAGCTTGTCGCCGCCGCATCGCAGAGCTTCGGCCACGGTCGGATACACGGTGAAACCAAATTCTTTCGCGCGGCCTGGACTCAGATCGTCTTCCGGTCGCTGATCAACGTAAGCAGACACGACATCAATCGCCGGTTTGTGCCACTTTCCTCGCAACGGATACCCGGCCAGAAATCGTTCTGCCATGTGCCACGCGTGAGTCCGGTAGCGCCACGACGTCGTGACAACCGCCAGCCGCTTGCGAGGCGACTCGGGAAACGCAAGAGCAGGCGTCCCTAAAGTTGTGAGAGCCGCTCCGCTGGAGAGTGCCAGAAAGTCCCGTCGATTCAACATGCTTAAAACCGATCTTTGTCGATGAGCTCTGATGGTCGAGTTACCTGTCCACTTACAAATCGCAGTTTGAGCGACGAACCTCGATCTTGAAAGTACAACGGCACGATTCGTCAATTGATGACGTGCTCCGAGAACGGCCCGGTGGCAAGCGTTTTGCGGAGGCTGCTAGAATCACCGCTCCAGACTGACGGCTCACGACTTCTCACCAGTCAGCCGATATCGGCCGACGCTTTTGAGCGAGTTCCCCATGTCTCACCGGTTCTTTCGCGTTGCTCTTGTCGTTTCCATGGCCCTGCCGGTTCCCGGCCAGGACGTTCAGGCTCAGTCCGCGATTGAAGCCGCAGCCGCAAAGCTTGAAGTTCAAAAGGGCATCGTCGCAGTCCTTGGGTTCTCCAATGCGGACGCGCAGAACGTTGTAAACCTGGCGTCAAGCGATGGCCCTCGAATCTACTTTCAGTCGGCGGACGCCTCTGCTGTCAATGCCGTCCGCGTTGCCGCCGAGAAAGCCAACTCACTAACGATACGAATATCTGCGGATGCCGGACCGCTTTCGTCGATTCATCTCAGCGAGAATCTCGCCGACGGAGTGCTGGTGGCGAAGGCGGCGGCCGATCAAGTGACCGACGCGGAAGTCCTGCGAGTTCTGCGACCGCTCGGCATCGCAATCATCGGCGACCGCAAGCTGGTCAAGCCAGTGCCTGAAGGAATCGACAACTGGAGTCACCCTTATCACGGGCCGGACAACAATCCTCAGTCCAACGATAAACTTGTAAAAGGGGCGTTTCAGACACAGTTCATCGCTGATCCGAAATTCAGCCCGATGCCCGAGCAGACTGTCATCGCTGGAGGACGAATTTTCAAAGCGATGGGGCACATCGCTCACAAGGCGAATCAGAACGAGATGCTGAACACCCTGCTCTGCATCAACGCCTACAACGGAACAATTCTCTGGCGACGCCCGCTGCCCGAAGGGTTCATGATCCATCGAAACACGATGATCGCGACGGACGATTCGCTTTACCTGGGCGATCACGAATCGTGCAAGGTGATCGACGCTCGCACCGGAGAGACAACTCGCGAAATCAAAATCGGCGAAGATATCAGCGACGGTCCGACCTGGAAATGGATGGCCATGCAGCACGACGTCCTGTTCGCGCTGGTCGGTAATCTTGAAATCAAAGTCGAAACGATGAGGTCCAGTCGGCGAGGTCTCGGCCATTGGCCGTGGGGCATGTGGAAAGGGCACGACTACAAGGATCCTCGCACTGCGTTCGGGCACGGTCGCACGTTCGTCGCGTTGGATCGAAAAACCGGCAAGCGACTATGGCACTATCGAGACGACGAGTTCCTCGACGCTCGCGCCGTCTGCATGAAGGATGACAAAATTTATGTCTGTAGCCCCGAGCATTTCCTGGCATGTATCGACGCGAAAACCGGCAAGCTCCTTTGGAGAAACGCCGACAAGGATTTGCTGGCGGCGATCGGTCCCAACGAACGGGCTCAGCACTACATCACCGGGTACGCCACGACGTGCTATATGAAGTGTGCGAACGATCTGTTGTTCTTCTCAGGGCCTCAGCGGAAAGAAATGGTTGTCGCGTCAGCCGTCGACGGGAAGCTGAAATGGACCAACGAAGTCGGCAACCTGCAACTCGTCCTGCGAGATGACGCCGTCTACGCAGCTGGACCTCAGAAATCCAGCGGCATGAGGCTCGACTATAAGACCGGCAATGTGCTGGCGAGTTTTCCCGCACGACGGGCGTGTACCCGCGCAACCGGATGTGCGGACAGCATCTTCTTCCGAGCTTCTGGCGGGACGGTCCGAGTCATGACCGAATCCAACCAGGCAACGCACATTGCCCCCATGAGGCCGCCCTGCCAGGACGGCGTGCTGATTTCGAACGGTCATCTTTATTGGGGGCCGTGGATGTGCGGCTGCCAGCTTTCGCTCTACGGAAACATCGGCCTGCGTCCTGCTGGCGACTTCGCGGAACACTCGCATGACCTGGGCGACGATCTTTACGCCGATGCGCTCACCGTGTTTGGAGATCCGTCACGAGTGCCAAGTCTCAACACTCACACTGCTGACTGGACAACGTGGCGAGGCAACAACGAAAGAACCGACAAAACACCAAACGCGTTACCGGACGGGATTAAGCTGGCCTGGCAAACAGAAATCTGCAATTCAGAACTGCCGACTGCTCCCGTTGCCGCGGGCGGACTTGTCTTCATTGCCGACCGAACGGGAGTTGTCCGCGCTCTTGATAACTCGGGTAAAACTGTCTGGAAAGCTTACACCGCCGGCCCGGTTTACTACCCACCGTCGGTTGCCAAAAATCGAGTCTTCGTCGGATGTGCTGACGGTCGCGTTTACGCCTTCGCTGCGAAAACGGGCCGACCGCTGTGGACATTCCGAGTCGCGCCGCAGGATCGCTGGATCAGTGTTTACGACCGACTGCTATCTCGCTGGCCCGTCGCTGGCGGAGTCGTCGTCGAAGACGGAACGGTCTACGCGGCAGCCGGAATTACTCACTACGACGGAACGTTCCTCGTCGCCTTGGACGCAGCGACGGGCAAGCTGCAAGCCAACAATGACTCATCGGGAACTTTGTCCGAACAAGTCGACAGCGGAATCAGCATGCAGGGCAACCTGCAGATCGTGAACGGCGAACTGCGATTCCTCGGCGGCGGGGTTTACGAGACAGCTCGCTACGATCTGAAAACTCTGGAGTGTCTCAACGAGCCGCGATCCGACGTCAGCTCGCAATTCCGCACGGCGTTCTACCCGTACTATCCCAATTACGGAAAGTACGTTTCGCTCGAATACAAATGCGGAGACGGCAACACGCTCTGCCACGACGCCAGCTATGAAGGCAGCATGTTCGGCAATTTATCGCTGCAGACTCCGTTGCCTCCCGGAACTCAGGGAATGGTCAAAGACGCCGCTCGCGAGTTTCTCCGTCGGCGCGGCCGAGGGAGCGCCGTCCCGAAAGACCTCTGGAAAGACAAAGCCGACCGACGCTTCACCAGTTTCGTCGTCACCGAAGACCGACTTCTGGGCGCCGGCCATCCTGACGAGAAGCCCGATCAAAGCTTCCTGGCAGCCATCAACGTGAACGATGGAAGCGATCTCTGGGTCGAAAAACTGCCCGCCGTCGCCGTCAAAGGCGGAGTCGCGGTCGACTCGTCCGGAAGGATTCTCATCTCACTCGAAAATGGTCAGTTGCTGTGCTTCGTTAACGCTGAATGAATCATCTCCATCGGTCAAACAGAGTCTGCCATGCGATTGTGTCCGTCTGGCGTTTCGCACCGAACAGCGGTAGACTCCTTGTCCTTGCCAGTTTTCACTATGAATGCTGGCAGGAAACGATCGGATAAAGCGAGTAACGCTGTTCAAATTTAACCGAATAGCGTTTTCCGATCGAACGGGTGATCTGGCGGAGTTGGATTCTCTTGCCGCCCGTTTTACATGGTGTGGACAATCCGGTCCCACCTGATTGCTGCCAACCATCGGTTGAGTTGACCGCTCTGGAAAAGCCGCTGGCGTCGTAGTTGACGCACTGAGTTCTGTGACTTTCTTGTTTGTCCGGAATTCCTGAGTAAGCGAGTTCGCTTTTCAATTGACGTCAACCACGGCCCGCTGTGACTGAGAGATCGCCTTATCGACGAATCTCAGCCAGCCTTCCAGCAGTCGTTTTCTGCGGTGTACGCAAATTCGGCTCTCGAAGCTCGGGCTTTCCGACCACCTTGTCAGGAACAATTTTGAAGACTTTCGCGGAAATTGACCTTATCGCACCGCTGCATCGAGCACTGGTCGACGAGAAATACGAAACACCGACGCCCATCCAGGCTCAAACGATTCCGGCCGCACTATCCGGCCGCGACGTTCTGGGATGTGCTCAAACCGGAACCGGCAAGACCGCCGCGTTCGCGCTGCCCATTCTCGACCGTCTGGGCGAAGAACAGCCTCGTAGCAAGCCAAACTGCCCGAACGTTCTTGTCCTGGCACCAACTCGCGAACTGGCAATCCAGATTGGCGACAGCTTTGCCACTTACGGCAAGAATCTGCCGCTGAAACACGTCCTTGTCTACGGCGGAGTCAGCCAGAACAGCCAGGTTCGAGCATTAAACAAGGGAGCCCATATTCTTGTGGCGACTCCCGGCCGGCTGCTCGACCTGATGAATCAAGGCTACATCCACCTCAATCATCTTCAGGTGTTTGTGCTCGACGAAGCCGACCGGATGCTCGACATGGGCTTCCTCCCGGACCTCAAAAAGATCATCAAACAGCTTCCGAAAAAGCGACAGTCGCTGTTTTTCTCAGCAACCATGCCGCCAAACATCGTCGAGCTATCTCGGCAGCTTCTGACCAACCCGACGAGCGTCAACGTGACGCCGAAGAAGACCAGCGTCGAGCGAATCGAGCAGCAGGTTTACTACATCGAACGAACCGGCAAGCGAGAACTGCTCAAGAAGATACTGCAGAAGCCTGACGTTGATCGAGCGATCGTCTTCTCCCGAACCAAACGCGGCGCCAACATGCTGGCTCAGAAACTGCTTCTGGCCGGGATCAAGGCGGCGGCCATTCACGGAAACAAATCACAGGGGGCTCGGCAGCGAGCACTCGAAGCATTCCGCACAAAACAGATCGACGTTCTTGTGGCGACCGACGTCGCAGCACGAGGAATCGACATCGACGGCGTCACTCACGTCGTGAATTACGATCTTCCCACTGAGCCGGAAAGCTATGTTCACCGCATTGGCCGCACAGGTCGTGCTGGTGCTGAAGGGCTGGCGATTTCGTTCTGCACATCCGATGAGCGACGAGATCTGATGGCGATCGAAAAGCTGATTGGCCAAAAAGTACCGCTCGCCCCTGGACAACCAGCTCCTCAGCCCGTATCAGAGGAAAGTAAAAAAGCGGCTCCTCAACGAGGCGGCCGCCGAAATTCGCGCCCCCGACGTGGCGGACAAGGACGATCAGGGGACACATCGAAGAATTCCGGATCACAACGTACTGCAGGTCACGGCTCGACTGAAGCAACGGCAACTGACGGGAAGCCGAAGCGACGACGACGCCGTAAGGGAACACGACGACAACAACAGTCAGGTCAAACGACCGGCTAACCCGAGACGCGTTCCGAAACGATTATTGAGCCCCGTCGATATTCAAGGAGAAATCCCATCGCAAAGAATCAGAATACATTCGCCAAGCGTCAGCGCGAGATGGAAAAAAAGACCAAGGCTGAGGATAAACGTGCTCGCCGTCTGAAACAGAAGGAAGACGCTGAGGCCGGAATAGACTCAGACGAAGAAAATCCATCAGGCGGCCCTGCTGAGCCAACTCAGGAAGAACTCGACGGGCTCTTCTAACTATTTCAGGCAGACTGGCTCGTGTCGAAAGAGTTCCGTTCCGGAGAAGCTCGACATCAGCGACCACTATAAATCCACGTGTGGTCCACGTAGCGTGAATGTTTCGCGCATCGACGGCGGCACAAATTTTTCGAGAGCATTGGAACACGAGAATGGCTGAAGGAACAATTAAGAGAATTACTGACAAAGGATTTGGCTTCATCGAAGACGGCTCCGGAACTGACATGTTCTTCCACCACTCAGCAGTGGAAGGCATCGATTTCGAAGCACTGCGAGAAGGCCAGCAAGTTACCTTTGAAGCAGGCAGCGGCCCCAAAGGCCCACGTGCTGAAAACGTTCGCCCTGTCTAATTGGCAATCGCCTGATTGCTGATTAACAAAGCGACCGACAACTCAAAACATCGAGAACCGACAGGTTCTCGGTGTTTTTTTACGCATACACAAACTGTCGGACATGACGAAAGCAGGACGTAAAGCTGGCACAACTTTCAGGAAAGATGACTTCAGACCGGCGAGGAAAAGTGTCTCGGGACGTTACGGCAACTATGCAAGAAGTTCGTCGAGCACTGCCGCTTCGTAGACATCTGTCAGACGTTCGTCTCGGCCATTGTGGTGCCAGCTTAGAGATTCATGGTCCAGCCCAAGCAGTTGCAGAATAGTCGCGTGCACGTTTGCTGTTTGGCATCTCTTCTCAACGGCTCTGTAGCCGAAATCGTCCGTCGCCCCGTAGTGCTGCCCGCCTTTGATCCCGCCGCCTGACATCCACATGCTGAACCCGTAGGGGTGATGATCTCGCCCATAAGCAATCTTTGTGTTGCGCTGTTCGGCCCCCGGCGTTCTTCCAAACTCGCCGCCCCACAGGATCAATGTCGAATCCAGCAGGCCTCGCCGTTTCAAATCAGTCAGTAGCGCTCCGATAGGCTGGTCCGTGCGCTGGCAGCACTTCTTTGTCCCCTCGTTGTTGTTGGAGTGGGTGTCCCAGGGCTGGCCCGACATGAACAGTGACACGAAACGAACTCCGCGTTCCACCAGCCGGCGAGCCATCAGACACCGCGTCCCGTATGACTTGGTCGTCGCCTTATCCAGTCCGTAGAGTTTATGTGTTTCTTCGGTTTCCTGAGAAAGGTCGAGTGCGTCGGTCGCGGCCAGTTGCATCCGGCCGGCCAGTTCAAACGTTTCGATGCGAGCTTCGAGTTCCAACTCCCCGGGACGCTCTGCAAGGTGTTTTTCATTGAGCTGCCGGAGCAGATTGGCGCGTGCTTGCTCGATCGCAGGTGGGCGAGGCTGCTTTGGCTGGAGATTCAACACTGGACTGCCCTGTTCCCGAAAAACCGTCCCCTGATATCGAGGTGGCAGCCAACCGCTCGTCCAGTTTCGAACGCCGTTAACAGATGCACCACCTGGGTCAGGAAGAGCCACGAACGCTGGCAGGTTTCGATTCTCAGCTCCGAGGCCATAAGCAGACCACGATCCCAGAGTTGGTCGTCCACCGGTTGTCATCCCGGTTTGAGCCATCCAGATCGCCTGCTCGTGATTTCGGTGTTCAGTAAACATAGACCGAATCACCGCGATGTCGTCAGCATGTTCCGAAACACCAGGCTGAATCTCCGAGAATTCCAAACCACTCTGACCACATTTGTGGAACTGAAATGGTGACCCCATCAAATTCTTCGTTCGCTTTTCGTCATCTGCCACTTCGTTCGGCGGAGCTTTCCCGTCAAAGCGTTTAAGGACCGGCTTCGGATCCAGCAGGTCCATGTGACTGGGGCCGCCGTGCATGTAAAGCTGAATTACCGCATTCGCTCGAGGCTGAAAGTCCGCCGAAACTTTGGGCTGATCGCTAGCGGCGATGGATGACTCCCCGAGAAGAGTCCCCAACGCAAGACCTCCGAATCCACACCCCAACCGGCTAAGCACATCGCGTCGTGACAGAAGATCGAATTGATTCATCATTCAGTCCACGTAAACAAACTCGTTGGAACTCATCAGCATGTGGCAAAGATCAGCCAGTGCCTTGCGGCGTGCTTCAGCAACCACATCCATCTTGATTCGGTCAGCTTCAGCGTGCTGCTCAAGGTATCTTACTCTTTGGGCTTCGAAAAACTCCGACAGCAGTTCATGTTCGCTCCCCCCTGGCTCACGAGAAAACGCCGTCAGCACTGCTCGCCCAACAGTATCATTCGCCCCTTCAGCCTCGACACGAAGTGCAAAAGCCGAAGCGGCACGAGTCATCGCGTCACTATTGAGCAAGGTCAATGCCTGAGTCGACACAGTCGACGTGCTCCTTTGCGTGCAGTTCACCGAAATGTTCGGCTGATCGAAAACTTCAAGCATGGTTTCAGGATTGAGCCGCAGAAGTTTCACGTAAATCGATCGACGATTCTGATCCTGCCCGGCCGGCACGATGACTTCACCATCCTTTTGCCTGGCGACGGCTTGTCCGGCTCCGAACATTGGCGAACTCAAGGTTCCCGACGTCGCCAACAGGGCGTCACGCAACGGTTCCGCTTCCAACCGTCGCAACGTCTGCCGCCACAGAAGTTCGTTGTCCGGGTCAACTTTTTCACAGACAGACCGATGTTGCGCAGCCATTCGTGAGCTTTGCTGCCAGGTACTCGAATTCAAAATCAATCGATGGACGTGTTTGACGCTCCATCCGCTGCGTACGAATTCCGTCGCCAGCCAGTCGAGCAATTCAGGGTGCGACGGCGACGACCCTGACACTCCAAAATCGTCCGACGTTGCGACAATGCCAGTGCCAAAATGGTGCATCCAGATCCGGTTAACCATCACGCGAGCGGTCAATGGGTGTTCCGGTTGAGTCAGCCATCTTGCAAAGGCCAGCCGACGCCCGCTGGTTTTCGATTCCGAATCCGGAGCCGACCATTCGAACGGTTCTGGAGAAGCGATCGTTGAAATCACTCCCGGCTCGACCAGCGGTCCCGGCGTGAGCGCGTCACCTCGCAGCAAAACAGGAGTCGTCGCTTCGCCCGGTTGGTCGTACAAGGCTCGCACTTCGTCAAAGAGCCATCGTCGACTCTCTTCTGCGGCGATCTTCGTGCTGATGTCTTTCGTTCCTTGCGTGTACTCGGGGTACTTGGCGATGACCTCTTCAAGTTCTTTGCCCTGCGGACGCAGTTTCTTTTCAAACTTTCCTGCGAGGTACTTCTGAACTTCGGTTCGCGTTTCCGACTTCGCACTCAGAGCTGATTTGACATCTTCACGCAGCTCTTCCGGCAGCATTTGCAGTTGATCGTCGAAAACGCGAACTGTGAATGTCTTTTTCAATTCTGCCTGTTCAGCCTTCAAGGCTTTGACTGTGGCATCAACTTCGGCGTTCTTTTTTGCCGCTGCTTCCTTCTGCCGTTTCGAGGCGATCGGCAGCCGACGATTCATTTGCGGGATCCATTTATTGGTACGATACGCCGTCGTAAACACAGCCTGCATGCGGTAGTAATCGACCTGTGGCACCGGATCGAACTTGTGGCTGTGACACCGAGCGCACTGCACCGTCAGTCCCATCGTCGACGAGCAGACAATCTGCAGCGTGTCAAAAAGAGTCGGATAGAAATACTGAGCCGCCGCATTCTTAATCGAGCTGAAGTCTGGCCGGCTGGGATCCGCCGCTGTCCGCAGAAAGCCGGTTGCAATGATCCCTTCGACGACTTCCTCAGGCAGTTCGTCTTCGTTCTCGAAGGCGTTCCAGTAGTCGGTCAACTCATCGCCAGCGATCTGTTCCTGCAAAAACCTGTCGTACGGTTTGTCACTGTTGAAAGCTCGAATGACGTAATCGCGATATCGCCATGCCAGTGGTAACGCGCGATCCTCGTTGAGTATTCCTGCCGACTCCGTGAACCCCGCGACGTCGAGCCAGTGCCGCGCCCATCGCTCGCCATACTGCGGGCTGGCCAGCATTCGATTTATCATCCGTTCGTACGACCCCGGCCCGTCATCCGCAATGAACTGTTTGACTTCTTCTGGCAACGGCGGCAGCCCGACCAAGTCGAATGACGCCCGCCTCAGCAGAGTCAGCCGATTGGCACGCGGTGCAGATGGCAAGTTGTTTTTCTCCAACTGCCTCAGCACAAAAGCGTCGATGGGATTCCGCACGCGATCACGGTTTCGCACATTCGGGACAGCGGGGCGTACTGGGGAACGAAACGACCAAAGGTCCGCATCCGTTACGTCGTCTGAACGATCGATCGCCGCCGCGTTACTGACGCCGCTGGCTCCATCGTTGATCCATTTTCGGATCAAACCTTTTTCGTCCGCTGTCAGTTTCTGCCCAACGGGCGGCATTTTTTCTGAGCTGACCATCTCGTACAGCAGACTGAATTCCGCTGCCCGAATTCGCAGCGCCGCGCCAGACTTGCCGCCAGTCAGCAGCGAGGCCGGGCTCGTCAGATTCAGGCCGGCTTTTGGCTCAACTCCTGCGTGGCAGCGAATGCACTTTGCCTTGATGATTGGCAGGATGTCTTTTTCGAAAGTCAGCTCCACTTTAGCAACGTCCGCCGCAAGCGTCTCAGGTGGAGACTGCATCGCCGTCGCCAGCACACAAACCAGCGTGGCAACTGCAGGTTTTCTGAAAGCAGGCTTCATTCGAAAACTCCGTGCGTCAACAATACATCTTCCGCCAGCAAATGCTGATGCCTCAATCATGACCTGGATTCACCATTCTGGAAACACGGACGGAGTAAATCCGACGAAGCGATGGTTTCAATTCTGGTTTCCCGGTCCCGCAACTCCGTCAGTATCCGGATTCTGAAACTCATTTGAGTCGCGTCACAACGAAACGTCGACAACAATGCGGGGTGTCATCCACGAGTTTGGAAGCACAGGAGAGTTCCATGTTCCGTCTGTTGTCCACTTTTGCAGTCCTGGCCGTTGCCACTCAACTCTTCGCCGCCGAAATCCCCGATCGCTACTGGCCACGGTGGCGGGGACCAGAGGATTCAGGCAGTGCTGCCTTCGCAAATTGCCCAGTAAAATGGAGTAAGGACGACGGGCATCTCTGGAAGGTCAAGCTTCCGGGCATTGGTTGTTCGACGCCGGTTGTATGGGGCGACCACATTCTGCTGACCAGCACTCAGGACGGACAGGATCTGGCTATTGCTTACGACTGGACTGGCACGCTGACCTGGACGACAAACATCGGTGCCGGAGTACCAGGCAAGCATCGCAACGGGTCAGGCAGCAACCCTTCTATCGTTACGGACGGCGAACGAGTATTTGCCTACTTTAAGAGCGGTAACCTGGCCGCGTTAGACTTTAGCGGGAACTTGCTGTGGCAAACGAATCTGCAGGAATCCTACGGCAAGTTGAAACTGTATTGGGATCAGGGAACGTCGCCAGCACTCACGAAGCGGGACGTAATCGTGGCGGTCATGCACGGCGGAGATTCATACGTCGTCGCATTCGATCAACGAAGTGGCAAACAAACGTGGAAAGTTCCCCGCAACTACAACGTGCCGGTCGAGTGTGACCACAGCTATACCACACCAATCGCTCTGGACCAGAACGGCACCGAGACGATCCTCATTTGGGGAGCCGAGCACCTGACCGCTCACGATGCGAAAGACGGCAGCGAACTGTGGTCATGCGGAGGCTTCAATCCCGAAGAAAAACGTAACTGGGTTCAGGTCGCTTCTTTCGTTGTCGATGGGGACATCGCCGTAATTCCCTACGGCCGCGGAGCACGATTGGCCGGCATTCGTCTGGGCGGCAGCGGAGACGTTTCCGATACCCACCGAGTGTGGACTAAAGAAAACGTCGGATCGTTCGTACCGACTCCCAGCCTTGTCGACGGCAAGGTCATCGTCGTTCGCGACGGTGGCGAAATTGTGTGCGCCGACTCCCGGACAGGAAAGACACTCTGGCAGGATCGATTCCCGAAACATCGATCCAAGTTTTACGCCTCGCCGACAATTGCCGGGAATCGACTCTACGTCCCGCGCGAAGACGGAGTCGTCCTGGTCGCCGACATCAGCGATGGCTTCAAACTCCTCGCCGAAAACGAAATGGGCGAACGGCTGATCGCCTCACCAGTCCCGATCGGCAACCGCCTGCTGATCCGAGGCGAACAACACCTCTACTGCGTCGGCAAGTAGCGCGACGCAGCAAAGTGTCACGCCGCATAACCGACCACCGCGCGACGCTATCCCCGACTCGGCAAGCTCTGCCGATTGTAAGAATCATTCGCGTACGGAAGTTGCCTGACGATACTGCATCGCGATGTGAGGCAACTTGTCGATGAGATCAAAAGATGCAGCTTCTGCCATTTTGTCGATTTCCCAAACTCACACTCTGACAGCGATCAAGCATGCTTCAGATATCCTACGCCAACGCGAATCAGCGAGAGCAACTAACCCACGATGAAGCTGGCCCGGTCGAATTCGGACGCAGCCCTGCCATGACCGGCGCCCGCCATCAGGTGCTGATCGACGATTTCGTTTCTCGCGACCAACTCTTGATCGAGCAATTCGA
The DNA here is from genome assembly GCA_943787265.1 of uncultured Planctomycetaceae bacterium. Lineage (GTDB taxonomy): Bacteria > Planctomycetota > Planctomycetia > Planctomycetales > Planctomycetaceae > JABMPE01. The sequence goes on from CALSLT010000049.1 coordinate 35,046, forward strand.
TCCGGACACCGTTCGCGTGCAAAACGTCAGTAGCAAAGTGCCCGTCACACTTGCCGACGGCACTCTGATCGGCCCTGGCTCGGAACTGCTTGTAAATGTGCCCGTTCGACTAACGACGGGCAGAACCAATATCGAAGTTCAGTCACCGGCTGCGACTGGCAGTCGCGGTTCCTCGATGCGAACGATTTCGGCTCCCGTCTCCTCCTCCGGCAAATCCGGAGCCTTCAAGTTTGACGGAGTGCCCGACAGCACGACACTCGTGGGCTGGTTTGAGACGCTCGTCAATATCCAGAAGGCGACGCCGGGATCAGACGCCTTCTACGAACAGACCGCCAGTGCCATCGTCGATCTGATCGGACTCGACTGCGGACTTGTCCTTCTGCGAGACGGCAGCGACTGGAAGATTCTTTCAGGACACGCAGCCACCCCCGAAGTCTCACTCCACTTCAGTAGAACGATCCTGCAAAACGTCGTTGACGAAGCACGCACGTTCGTGCTCGATGACGATCCGGCTGCAGCCTCAGAAAGTTTGACGAACGTAGAATCTGCCGTCGCATCGCCAGTCTTCGACTCGAGCGGCAAAGAAATCATCGGGGCAATCTACGGCTCTCGACAATCCAGCGTGATGACCGCCGCCACCGGAATTCGCGACCTCGAAGCTCAGCTTGTTCAGGTGATCGCCTCTGTCGTCGGTACTGGCCTGGCACGGGTGCAAAGCGAAACGGAAGCCGCGCGACGCCGTGTGCAGTTCGAACAGTTTGTATCGCCCGTCGTCGCGCGAGAACTCGACCGGGATCCAGAACTGCTCGGCGGCCGAGACCGGGAGATCTCTGTTCTGTTTGCCGACATTCGGAACTTCTCTCGACTGTCCGAAAGAATCGGTGCCGAAAATGTCTGCCGCCTGGTTCAGTCGATCATGAACCGGCTTAATGCGTGCGTGCGTGAGTTCGATGGAACAACCGTCTGCTATCTCGGCGACGGATTAATGGCCATGTGGAACGCGCCCGTCGATCAGGCAGACCATCCGCTCCTTGCCTGTCAGGCCGCCCTCGCCATGCAGAAGCAGCTCCCAGACCTCAACAAAGAATGGGGGGAGAAACTCGATACCGAACTCGGCATCGGCGTCGGCGTGAACACCGGCGTCGCCATGGTCGGCAACACTGGCAGCGACGAAAAGCCACATTACGGACCGCTCGGCCATCACGTGAACCTCGCCAGTCGCGTCGAAGGCGCGACGAAACATTTGGGCGTACCAATTCTGGTCACAGGCGACGTCCGCGCAAAACTTGACTCATCAGTCGAAACCCGACGAGTCTGTCAGGTCCGAGTCGTCGGCATGAATACGCCGGTCTCGCTATTCGAACTGCGAGGCGACGCCGATGATTCGTGGCAGCAACGAAGAGACATCTACGAAACCGCGCTTGCCCACTACGAAGCGGGCGAGTGGACACAAGCCTGCCAATCGTTGAACCCGCTTCTGGCCGCCACCGATTCGACCTTCGACCTCCCAAGCCTCGGGCTGATGAGCCGATCGATCGAGCACATCAAGTCACCCCCGATCGAGTTTGATCCTGTCTGGAATCTCAGTTCCAAGTAGCTCTACCCGCTGAGCATAAACGGCGAGTCCAGTCCCGATTGAAGTCGGGCTTTGCGTTACCCCAAACTCACAATGAAAAAGGCCCGTCAGAAATCACTTCGGACGGGCCTCGCAATTTTCATTGTGATTATCAATTGACGTCGATCAGTTGCCGCGGTCACCCATCAGCCACTCCATAGCGACGTCGTCGTCCGTTTGAACTTTCGGAATGTCGACAGGCTCTGGAATTCGCTTTCGACGTCCGCCTCCGGTGAGTCCCGCCTTTTCCATGAGACTCTTCGAAAACGGGTTTTCCTCTTCATCCTCGGGACGATCGCCGAGGCCGTGGTAACTCATCTCGTACCGGTGTTTGGCAACGGTCAACGTGTCGCCAGGAAACACCCACTTCTGATCGCAACGGGAATCGTTCACCTTGATGCCGTTAGCACTGCCAAGGTCGCGAACAAACCAGTACCCATTGATCAGCTCAAGCTCGCAGTGATGCGAAGACACATTGGGAAATCGCAGCGTGATGTCGCAACTCGGGCGGCGTCCGACCAGCAACTTTCGCTTCAGCAGAGGTATCGGGTCGCCGCCTCCGCTGGGGGTTAACTCTCCGTAGAGCTTCGACTCATCCATCGTAGAAACCCTCTCTAGAACTAAGACGTGGGACAAGAAAACAAGAACGAAAATAAAAACGCAGAAGCTACCGGCAGGAAAATTGAAATCTGCCGGATAAATCACAGTTGTGTGACACAGGCGGGAAAACTCCGAAATTCTGGAGTGCAACGTCTGTGCCGCCGCCAAAACGACATCCTGAAACAGTTACAAACACGAATTATGCTAAGCAAGTAGAATTTGTGCCTCAACCTTGAACACTCCAATGTGCGCAAATCCGACACTTTCTCGATTCGATGGCGGACTGATTCGACAACCAGACCGTACCACCGCGAATGACTATTTCGAAATTCGGATGCCGGATCACTGAAGATTTGTGACACGCCAACTGAGACAAAACGAAATTTCCGCCCATGCTATACCAGAGAACTGGCAATCGTTGACGACGTTAATGCCTAAACGAGAAAACTGGCGTGCGATCTACAGAGCACACACCAGTTTCCATCGATCATGCGGAATGCTCAAGCACAGAGCAGTTGCGGATTACCGTTAAGCCCAAAACTATCCGAGCGGTCCGGCATGGGCCATCGGGAAGCCATACTGTGTTTCGGATGCAATTTGCCTGTGCGCCACGATTGGGCACGCGATATCGCCGAAGTCCGAACGCCGATTCTGGCCACACACGTCTGACGCAGACAATGGCGCCGCGGAATGCCGGAGAGGCACCCGGCAGTTGCAATCGTGCTCGAAAGCCGCCATGAATGACGAGTCAGCCGCCGGCAATTTCGGAGACAAAGATGCGACACATCCTGATGCTTACCTGCGTGATAATTCTGCAGACACAAACGACACCGAGTTCGGCCGACCTGCCAAAAGAACCGATCGCGATCGGCCACGAACCACAGTTCGTCTTTGACAATTACATCGTCGATAACCATTGGGCGATCAAGTACAAGCGGCAGGCCGTCACTCGCGTCTTTCACCAGGCGACCAAACACGCCGCTAACCCGGTGCTGGCACACGACACTCCCAGCTATTGCTCCGTCATGTACGACGAGCATGCCAGGCTGTTTCGAATGTACTACCAGGCAAACATTCGTGCGACAACGTTGCTGCCAGACGGGACTCGCGAAACGCTGCCCTCATCAGCGAAGGTGCGAAAATTCAGAACGTACATCGCGTACGCCGAATCGAAAGACGGGGTCAGTTGGACGCGGCCGGAACTTAACCAGTTTCCGTGGGTGACGAAAAAGCCAAACAACATCGTGATCGCGAGGAAGAAGACTGGTCTCACTGAAATCAGCGGCCCGTACCTTCTGGAAGTCCCCGAGCCTGCTCGAAAAGGCTATCGGTGGCTCATGCTTTACCGAGCGAAGGGACGCGACCCGGACGACTACAACGGGATTCGCATTCGCGGGTCGCAGGACGGAATCCATTGGGACGAAGAAGGCGACAAACGAATCGCGCACCTCCACAGCGATCATCACAACACGGTCTCGTTCGATGCGGCTCGAAACGAATTCGTGATGTACTGCCGGGCGAAGCACATTTACCGAGCATTCGGCGAGGAAATGATCGACACAGGAGCCTCTCGCCGAGTTGCTCGCATGAGCAGCCCTGACCTCTGGACCGACTGGCTGAAGACTTCGCAACCTCAAACAGTGCTCGTCCCGGACGAAGTCGACAGCGCCACGCACTTCAACTTCTTCTACGGCATGCCGACCAGACACCGATACGGCATCTACTGGGGATTTCTCGAACCGTTCCGGATGAATGATTTCGTCCAGACAGAGTTGGCAGTCAGCCGCGACGGTTTCCACTTTGAACGATTCAGCGAACGCAAGCCGATCATTCCCTACGGCGAGGACGGCAGTTGGGACGACGAGATGATTTTCGCGAGTCCTCAATGGCTGGAAGTCGGTAACGAATGGTGGATTTATTACAGCGGCTGGGATGGTCCACACGGGACGGCCGACCGCAACGGAGCAATCGGACTCGCAAAAATTCGTAAGGAAGGCTTTGTTTCGATGCGAGGTCCACAGGGCGGAGGTGTCGTCTGCACTCGGTCAATCGTCTGGCCCGGCGGAGACCTGGTCATAAATGCCGCCGCGACTGAAGGAATTCTGCGGGTTCGAGTAAGCGATGCTCGAAGAAGGCCCGTTGACGGCTTCAACTATGACGACTGCGACGAGTTCACCGGGGACAGCGTCGCTCAGCAAATTCGCTGGAAAGAGCGCTCGCTGGACGACCTGACGGGACAATCGATCCGCCTGGAGTTTTACCTGCAGGACGCCGACCTTTTCACATTTCGAGCAGACTCGGAATGAATTGCTGAGTTGCTCGATGTCTTGCAGGCAGCATCCCAACGCGAAACACTTCTCACTCTGCCTACTGAATGAACTCGAACTCCCACCACAGAGCTCCCTGCTCTGCTTCAAAGAAAGTCCGCGATGAAACCTCTTCTGACCACTCTGTCTGCGTTTGCTCTTTGTCTCGTTATTTCGCCAGTCATCCAGGCCGAAGACGCTCCGATCAAGATTCTGCTCGTGACCGGCGGCTGCTGCCACGATTACGACTTCCAGACTAAGGCCATGCAAAAGGCTCTGAAGGACCAGGGCATTGCGGCCGAATGGAAAGTTGTCAACGAGGGCGGCAAAGGTACGAAAGCACAGATTCCTCTCTATGAGAACCCGGAATGGGCATACGGTTACGACGTCGTCGTTCATAACGAATGCTTCGCCAACACGTCCGATCCGGCTTACATCCGGAAGGTCACCGGCCCGCACAAAGCTGGAGTCAACGCCGTCGTCATTCACTGTGCGATGCACACTTACCGAGCGGCCGACGTCGATGATTGGCGCGAGTTTCTCGGAGTCACCAGCAAGCGGCACGACCATCAGGCCAACTACCCGGTCAAAGTCGTCGCGAAGGATCACCCGATCATGAAGGGCTTCCCCAACGACTACAAATCCGCGAAAGACGAGCTGTACATCATCGAAAAAGTCTGGCCGAACACCGAAATTCTGGCGACTTCAATCAGCGAAAAGAACCAGTCACTGAACCCGGTTTTCTGGACGAACCGCTACGGCAAAGCTCGTGTCTTTGGGACGACGTACGGTCACTCGGTCGCCACGTTTGAGGATGCCATATTTCTGAAAACTCTGGCCCGCGGCATCAAGTGGGCGGCCGAAAACAAGAAGAAGTGATCACGCAGAAATTTATGACAGGAGAAAGCAGAGGAAACAGAGTTGGGCTTCGAAGCGTGTCTCTGCTCTACCCGTTTTCTCCTGTTCCATTTATTAAGTTGGTCCGTCTTCCGTAGGGTGCGTCTTGACGCACCAACGATCGTCTGAACACGCAATGGTGCGTCAAGACGCACCCTACGGTTTTTCTGCCCCTACCCGCCTTCAGAAACATCCTGCCCCGTGAGTCGGCTTTACGATCGATCCTTCGCCTGCGCGTTCTTCAGCCAGATCGGTTTCGTTCTGGCCAACACGCTGATGGCGCACTACGCGCGGTGGATCGACTTTCTCGGCGGTGATGTCGAGCAGGTCGGCTTCATTATGGGAGCCGGCTCTCTTGTTGGGCTATTTCTGCGGCCCTGGATCGGACAGTGCATTGACCGAATCGGCGCTCGCAACGTCTGGCTACTCGGTTATCTGATCTTCGGAATCGGTGCGGCCGTGAATTTCGGTCTGTCGGATCTTGGCATCGGCATTTACGTCTGTCGTTCATTGCTTGTGCTCGGTGCCGCATTCGTCTTTTCGAGCAGCCTCGCGTACATCACTCATCACGCGCCGCCGGAGCGTCGAACCGAAGCGATCGGCATTCTTGGCGTCGGAGGATTCATTGGGATGATTCTCGGCCCGGCGCTGGGAGATATGATCCTTGGAGAAACTCGCGAGTACTCCAACTTTCGGACGCTGTTCATCGTGACCGAAGCGTCATTGGTGATTCCGGCGTTGCTGTTGTTCTTCCTGGAACCACCCGCCGCAGAAACCAGGCAATCGTCGGCGCGACTGACCGACTTCTTCCACACGATCATCCGTTGCTGGCCCGGAGCGATTGTGCTGGTCGTGGCGACCTTCGGGTTGTGCATGGCCATCCCGTTTATTTTCCTGGCGAAGTACATCGACGAGGTCGGCATCTCCATTCCTGGCATATCGGAAATGGGGCTTTTCTTTGTCTGCTATGCGGGATGGGGGCTAACCGTTCGAATCTCGTCTCGAAAAATCCCCGACCGGCTTGGGCGGCGAAAAATGCTGCTGGTCGGCTGCGCCGTGATGGGGTCGGGGATGTTCCTGTTTCCGTGGGTCGACGCAGCTCACCCGTGGAGACTCGCCGCCCCTGCCCTGCTCTGCGGCACCGGGCACGCTCTTATGTTTCACACGGCGACTTCACTATTCCTCCACACCTTTCCCTCTGAGGTGCGTGGCGCCGGGTCCGCGCTGTCCTTGATGGTTCTCGATCTGGGCTGCATCGCGGGAGCACCGATCCTCGGCTACGTCGCGTTTCACTTTGGCTATGACTGGCTGTTTCGTTGCGTTGGACTGGCCTGCTTCTTCTCCGGAACCGTTTACGCAATTTCCAGCGTTCCAGTGTGGAAATCGCGTCTCCAGCCAGCTTTAGAAGAAGCATCTTCCTGAGAGCAATCGTCCGAACCGAGCCGTCGCACGACAATCTGAGTCGGTCTTCGGTATTCTTCGACTTTGCCGGTCCACGATGACGCGCGGACCGCTCTTCAAAACAAATGTTCGGTTCTGACGGAGAATGCTCGTGCTCGGACTTGCAGCCAAAAATCGACGAAGCCGCCGCCTCGATCCGCGAAACCTGGAAAGGTGAGCCTCGTGTCGGGCTGATTCTGGGAACGGGACTCGGAGGACTCGCCAGTCAGATCGAACAGGAAGCCGTCATCGCCTACGGCGACATTCCACACTTTCCGACATCGACCGTCGAATCACATGCTGGACAACTGGTGTGCGGCACGCTCGCTGGAGTCCCCATCGTCGCGATGGAAGGTCGCTTTCATTACTACGAAGGCTACTCGATGCAGCAGGTGACGTTTCCAGTGCGCGTCATGAAAGCGCTGGGGATCGAAATCCTGGTTGTCACGAACGCGGCTGGCGGAATGAACCCGCAGTACGAACTGGGCGATCTGATGATTATCGAGGACCAGATCAACCTGCTCGGAGATAACCCGCTGATCGGCGTGAACGATGACAATCTTGGCACTCGCTTTCCCGATATGTGCGAACCGTACGATCGCGGTCTGCTCGGCCTGGCACGGGCAACAGCATTGGAATTGGGCCTGAATACTCAGCAGGGAGTATTCGTCGCCGTCGCCGGCCCCCAACCTGGAAACTCGTGCTGAATACCGCATGTTGCGACTCATTGGGGCGGATTGCGTCGGGATGTCGACAGTGCCAGAGTGCATTGTCGCGAAACATGCCGGTTTGCGAACGCTCGGCATTTCGATCGTCACTGATATGTGCCTGCCCGATTCGCTGGAACCGGTCGATCTGCCAAAGATTCTGGAAGTCGCGGCGATCGGCGGAGAACGATTGTCGCAGTTGATTCCGGAAGTGCTCAAAAAGTTGAAATGACACAACCTGCAGAATCATTCAGAAACAGGCTACACAATCGAGTCGGAATGGCCGACAAAAACGGCCCGTACTGGATGAAACACCGACGTTTGCGGTAGTATCGTCCGCTCTGCCAAAGACGTTATTTGGACTCGACGGTCGCTGAACTCTCACCCGCTGCAGGACATCGCATGGCCGACCAGATAAAGCTTGTACTGATCGAAGACGACCGCGAGATTTCCACGACGCTTCAACGAGTGCTTGAAGCCGCTGGCTACACGCTCCTCCGTCGCCAACAACGGAAACGACGGCCGACGCCAGATCGAGTCGTTCGGTCCCGAACTTGTCATCACCGACATGATGATGCCGAAGATGGGCGGCTTCCCGGTGCTTGAGTTTCTCAAGGAAATGCCGGACGAAACTCGCCCGAAGGTGATCATGGTGACAGCGAACGAGGGAGGCCGTCACAAGGCTTATGCTGAGATGCTCGGCGTCGACGACTACATCCGCAAACCGTTCGCGATGGATGTGCTGCTGGACGCGATCGAGCGAATTCTCGGCAAGCCAGCCCCCACCCCCAAGAGAAAACCCAAAGGCCCAGGCGGCAAGGGGCCGATTCAGCGTCGATCCGGTAACTGAATTATCGACCAAAAGTACATTGACCACCGTCAGGTCAAATTTGCAGTCGCGAATGGTGCGACGAAGGAACGAGCGACAGGGCCCCCGAACTTCGCCACGGATTGCGATTAGGAGTTGCTCAATGTTTAGCAAAAAAAACGCCTCAACAGGTCACGCCGCGGTCCTCTCAGAATCGCGCAGCTCGCCTCTCCCGACGGACGCTGATTCTCGCTGCAGGACTCGCAGCAGGAGTTTTGAGCTTACGAGCTTCCCTGGCCGCGGAGCCGATCGAGTTCAAAGGGCACAAGGAAGTAGTATACGACGGCAAATTTCTTCCGGACGGAAAGTCACTCGTCACAGCCAGTTTTGATCAAACGTTGAAACTGTGGGATATCGCGACGCAGACAACTCTGCGAACAATGGAAGGCCACACAGGGATCGTCCTGACTGTTGACGTTTCGCCCGACGGAAAGCTTATCGCGTCTGGATCGTGCGACCGCACAATTCGTCTGTGGGACGTCCCCAAAAGCGATCCAGTTTCTACGACCAAAGTTCACGACAATCCCGTCACGGCGATGTCGACTTCCAAAGACGGATCGCTAACCGCCACCGGCGATGACAAAGGGTTGATCCGAGTTTGGGCGACCACTTCAGCGACAGGCGATTCTGCAGCGACAGGCGATTCTGCCAGCAGTGCAACAGACGACTCAAAGCCAGCCAGAGAGATCTCGATCGGCCGAGCAATCACTCGGCTAGCATGGAGAAACGACAACAAGAAACTGGCGGCGGCGTGCGTCGATTGGCTCCGTCGTTGTGGTCAGTCTGGCAGCAGATGGTTCAAATCAGATCGACAGATTGATCGCGCACGACGGTGAAGTAACGGGCGTCGGGTTCACACCGAACAACCAATACATATTCAGTTGCGGCGCCAGACGGGTACGTCCGTCGGTGGCCGACGACCATCACTCCGACGTTGACGTTCGAAGGAACCGCCAAGCCTGCCACCGCCGTGGCAATTCACCCCAAAGGCACAGTGATCGCCGTTGTTGATAAAAACGGCTCCGCAAAGCTTCTCAAGCGAGCCGACGGCGTTCTTGTGCATAGTCTTGAAGGCAATCCCGGCACCATAAAAGCCGTTGCGTTTAACCGAACCGGCAGTCAAGTCGCCACGCTTGGTTCCGATCTCGTGGTGCGTGTCTACGACGCTGGGACGGGCAAATCGGTACTTGAGACCGTCGCGGCCAGGTCGCCGTTGACGTCGTTGATGTTTTCGACCGACGGAAAAGACATCCTTGTTGGCACCGAACGAGGCGACATCCTTGCACATGCTATTGGCGAAGCTGGCAAGTTTCGCTCGCTCAGTAAACGCCCCAAAGCAGTCCGAGCGTTCACTTCAACCTCGGACGGCTCACGTTTGTTGTTTGCGGGCGACGACCAGAAGTTGTGGATTCGCGACTCAGCAACCGGCAGAACCACACGCGGCGTTGATTTCGACGGCAACGTCGCTGCCATCACAATTTCGCCGAACAATGCAGTCATCGCCGTCGGACTTGCATCTGGCAACGTGTTGATGATCGATGCAAAGAGCCTTGAAATGGTCAACCAACTGAACGGCCATTCGTCGGCCGTTCAAAAAGTGGCATTCAACTCGTCTGGAACTCAACTGGTTTCCGCTGCCGACGGCACCGTCCGCTTATGGGATCTGAAAGCTCAGGCGATCGCACAGACATTTGCCAATAACGAAAACACAATCGTCGACTTTGCTCTTCAAAACGACAACAAGTCGATCGTTACAGCTCACGCTGACGGGTCGATTCGAGTTGAGACGATCGCGGCGCAGATCGTTCATCGTGCTGACGATGCTCGAGTCAGTGATCTAGCAATTGCCTCAAACGGTTCTCAATACGCAACGGCCGGAGCGGACGGAACGGTCAAACTGTGGATCGCGTCAAACAGCTCTCCGAAATTCAGTTTCACCGGGTTCGAAGGCCCAGCACTTTGCGTCAGCCTCAGTCCGGACAACCGGCAGGTCGCCGCCGGTGGAAGTGACAAAACGATCCGTACCTGGAACGTCGGCAACTCGTCAGGGCACTTCCGATTCAACGTCCCCGTTGAGCCTCACCGCGTCAGCTACAGTCCTGATTCGAAGCGACTTGTCGCGGCACTGACCAACAAAACCCTGCAATGTTTCGACCCGACGCCGTTGAATCCACAACCGGCCGAACCGCCTGGCCGCGATGCATCACAGACTCTGCGTGGGCACACCGGAGTAATTTCCGACGTTGCCTGGACCGCAGACAGCCAGTCGCTGAGAACGAGCAGCGAGGATGCGACGCTGCGGGAATGGTCCATCGCTTCTCCAACCGAAAAAGGTCGATTATCCGGCCATTCGCAACAGGTCTACTCCGTGGCGTTCAGTCCCGACGGAAAAAACGATCGCTTCCACGTCTGCCGACAAGACAGTCCGGCTTTGGGATGTGGAGACTCGCAAAGCCATCAAGACTCTGGCCACGTTTCCATCGGCGGTGTACGGGCTGGATTTTTCTTCGGATGGTCGACAGCTCGTTGCATCTGGAGCCGACAGCACAGTTCGATTGTTCGACGTAAGCAATGGTCAAACGATTCGGCAATTCGACGGGCCGGAACACGCGATCTACACCGTAGCTTTCAGTCCTGACGACAGTCGCATTGTGGCAGCGGGAATGGGACTTGGCTCCCAACGGAACGTCTACCTCTGGTCCACAGATTCCAGTCAGACAACAGCCGTCCTGCGGGGGCACGACGACGATATCTACCAGACGCAATTTAACTCGACGGGTTCTCGTTTACTGTCTATCGGCTATTCTGGTTCGCTGCGGATTTGGGACGTCGAGACCAGCAAGCCGCTCCTTGAGCAAAATTCAGGGAGTCGTTAGTTACTCCGGAGTGTTCTCACCGGACGATTCGACTCTGCTGATTACTTCCAACGATCAAACCGCACGACTGATTACACTGCCAGATCCCGCAAAGTAGCGGGCCATTGAAAAGAAAAAGTCACTCTCAAATCTAGCGACCGCTCTACAGGATAGAATCATGACGGGTTACACAGTCCACACCGGAACGTCCAAGAAGTTCACAGAAGGTTGGGACAATATTTTTGAAAACAATAAATCGGCTGGCAAAAAATCCGGAACGAAAAAGAAAGCAGCAAAGAAGTCGGCAACGGCAAAAGCGAAGTCTGCTGCAAAGAAAAAGAAGAACAAAAAACGGCTGATCGACTCAGCTCGCTTCATAAGGCCAGGTAGATGTCGTCGTCTTCACCCCCGACAGGAGTCGCTCACAACGAGCTCGCACAGCAGCTCCTGCAGGCGATGCCCGAAGCTGTTTTCCTGGTTGATGTTGAATCGCTTGCAATCCTCGCGACCAATTCCCATGCGGAGCGGCTGACTGGCCGCCGCAGTGCCCAATTAGTTGATCAGCACATCTCAGCAATCGTCGAGACTTCAGACGGCACTGATGTCTCTACGATCTGGCAAGACAGTCAAGAGCCGGGGTCCGATCAACCATCGGGGCTGATTCAGTTTTTGAACGACGACGGTCATCGATCTGCAACGATGGCTGCGACGTGCAGCCAGTTCGAAACTGACGGCCGCCTGGCAGTATTACTCGTCATCAGCGACGACGCAGAACTGGCTCGTCTCCGTGGAATTGAAGAAGAACATCGAGATAACGCAGCCAAGCTGGAGCAGGTTTTTCATGCACTGGAGGGGTTTGCCTGGGAATTCGATCCGGCCACCAACGCATTCACCTATGTTTCTCCGAGAGCCAAAGAGATCTTCGGGTACGAAACATCCGCCTGGATCGGCAACCCGGACTTCTTTCCCAGCATAATTCACCCCGAAGATCGCGAGTCAGTGCTCAGCTTCTGCGCTTTCGAAACAGCGGCAGGGGCTGAACATACAATGACCTATCGTATGCTCGCCGCAGACGGTGCTTTCAAATGGGTCCGGGACATCGTCTACCTGGCTCGTGATGACGCAGGAGCAGTGAGTCATCTTCGTGGGTTAATGATTGACATCACGGACGAACATCATCTTCGTCACCGGTTGATCCACAGCGAAAAACGATTCCACCGTCTGTTCGATGAGTCCCCGACTGCGTTGATCGAAATGGATTGGAGCGATGTTCGAAAGCGGCTTATTGAAATTTCCGAATCCGGTGTCGACGACCTTCGAACCTGGTTGGAGGAGAATCCTGATGAACTCATTCACCTAAGTTCCCTTGGCCGCATCACAACGGTCAATCAAAGCGCTCTCACAATGTTCGAGGCTTCGAGCATTGACGACTTTCGAGGTCACGTACGAAGTATTATGCGCGAAGACTCGATGGCCGCACTTAGAGAACACGTCCTGTTTCGCATGGCGGGCGGACGAACCTTCGAGTCAGAAAATGTTAATTACACGTTCTCCGGCAAGAGGATCAACGTTTTATTCACCGTATCAGTGGCCGACGGAGAGGAAGACTCATGGTCCCGCCTTTTTTCTTCGCTCACAAATATCACGCCGCAAACACAAGCAATGCTTTTGCGGGACGGGCAGAGTCGTGTCCTGGAATCTCTTGCCACAAGCCAACCCGTCGAGAACGTCATGGCTACGCTGACGGCCGAACTTGAGCGTCAATCGGCGCACGTTCACGGGGCAGTATTTAATGTAACACCAGCCGGCAATGCTCTGCAGAGACTGTCGAATGGAAGTACAGCCGAAGAAATCGTCACTCTTATCGACGCAGTTCGAATCGATGATCTATTTGGCAATCCCCGTCAGCACGCTGACATTCACGTAACAGCCACAAGACCAAGTAACTCGAGTAACGAACGTGAACGTATTCCACCGTCTGTTGTAGAGCTTGTTTCCCGTGCAATAAACGCCTGCAACTACCATTGCGGCATCATGAAACCAGTCACTGATCAGAACGGCCAGCCACTTGGACAACTGGCGGTGTTTCATACGACTTCCAGTAAATTCACAGCTCACGAGAAAGAAGCAATCGCTGCGTTTTCTGATTTGACCGGACTCGTACTCCAACACGATCAGCACCACCGAGCACTTACCGATCGAACGGACGAGTTGCAGTCAGTCTTCGACAGTTATCCAGATGCTCTGGTACGCATTTCCCCACTCGGAACGATTATCGAAAGCTACAGCGGCAATGAATTGACGAAACTTCTAAAACTCTCCGAAGCTCCCTCCGACCAGATTCTCTGGCATCTACTGCCTTCTGAAGTCTCAGGCCAGGTCCGAGCCGCCATCGCAAACGTGGCGGCTGGCATCCGCCAAGAAACGATTCATTTCTCGGTTGAGCAAAATTCAGCTCACCGCGAGTTTGAAATTCGGTTTCTTCCTCTGCCTTCCAGTTCTGAGCAAATTGCCATCATCCGTGACGTTACTCTTCTGAAGCAGGCTGAGCTAAAGCTCACGCACGCAAGTGAGCGGTTTCGTTATCTTTTTGACCATTCACCCGATGGCATTTTTGTCGAATCACCCGATGGTGTTGTGCTGGATGCAAACGAAGCCGCGTGCGAACTGCACAGGATTTCTCGCGATCAACTGATCGGGCAAGACGTTCTGTCACTTGTCCCTCCTGAAGACAGACGCGCAGCGAGCACTCGCTCCGGCTCATTACTTTCCGGTGAAATTTCTGAATTCGAATCGCGAAGTCTGCGAAGCGACGGTCAGGTTGTGGACGTCGGAGTTCGAATTTCCCCGATCACCTATAACGGCGAACCAGCCGTGCTGCTACACGTTCGGGACATCACCCATCAGAAACTGGAAGAGGACCGCAAACGCGAGCAGGAAAAACAACTTGCACACGTTTCCAGGCTGACAATGATGGGACAACTCGTCGCGGGTATCGCTCACGAAATTCGCCCAGCCGTTATGGTCGCTCTCCACGTTTGCTGACGTCTGCGTGGAATCACTTAGTCGACCAGATCTTCAGGAGCGTCTCCCCCAGATCCGTGAGGTCGCCGGTAAAGTTGTTTCCGAGGCGCGACGAGTCAACGCGATTACCACTCGAATGTTCTCATTCGCAAGGAAAGGAACGTCCGAGAGAACAACCTGTGAAATCGGCGAAATCGTCCGCGATGCCGTTGAGTTGACGGCTGGCCGGGCTCGGTCCAGTCGAATCCGAACGACCGTGGGAGTCGAAAGCGACGTACCGGCAATCGTCTGTGATCGCGTCCTGATCGAGCAGACGTTCGCCAACTTGCTCAACAATGCCTACGCGGCACTGGCCACTCACCCAAGCGACGAACGCAAGGTTCAGGTTGAAATTCGCCTCGATTCTGAAGATCACGGTTACGTTACCGTATCAATTCGAGACAATGGTCCGGGATTGCCCCATGGAATCGTTCCTGAACAGCTATTCGAAGGGTTTCTTCACCACCGGACAATCCGGTTTTAGGGATCGGACTGGCACTCAGCCGCTCATTTGTCGAAGATCACGGCGGGGCAATTCGGGCCGAACAGCTAGCTGAGGGTGGAATGGAGTTTGTTTTCACTTTGCGCGTCGACGGGAAAATACACGCAGATGCAGACTGATCCGCTACTTGACAAGCAGACTGTATTCGTAATTGACGACGACGAAGCCGTACGAGAATCGATCGCCGCACTGGTCGACATTCGTGGGCTGCCCGTTGAGACATTCGCCAGTGGTGAAGATTTTCTGGCAGCGTACTCTGGCATTGCCCCCGGCTGTGTCGTCACCGACTTGCGCATTGAACACGGCATGACGGGGCTGGAATTGCAGGTCGCTCTGCGTGAAAGAGGGTGCGAAATTCCGGTAATCGTCATCTCGGCCTACGCCAATGTGTCGAACGCCGTTCAGGCAATGCACAATGGTGCAATCACGTTGCTGGAAAAAAACTGCTCATCAGACGAACTCTGGAAAGCCATCATCGAAGCTCTGGCAACTGACAGCGACCGCCGGGCGGCCAGCCAGGAGCACAAGTCGCTCCTTCAGCGTTTCGAACAGCTTAAACCGGAAGAGCTGGTCGTCATGCAGGGGGTGATCGACGGGCAACTCAATAAGGTCATCGCCAAGGACCTTTCGATCAGTCTCCGAACGGTTGAAACGCGACGTCACAACGTGCTGGAAAAAGTCGGAGTGTCATCCGTTCCTGAACTCGTCCGAATTTATGTCGAGCTGGAGCAGGCTCTCGGGCAGGCACCGTTTCAGTACCTGATGGACAATGCGGATTCGTAACAACGATCAAATTCGACTGATCCCCAAACCCAGTGACTTTTCCCGCTAAGCAATCGCGGTAACAATCCGCGGCATGAACCACTACACAGACCGACTCCATGCCGCGATTGCTGACCGCAAAACTCCCGCATTGGTTGGCCTCGACCCACGACTGGATCAACTCCCGAAATCGATCATCGCAGCGGCTCGCGACCGAACTTCCAGCGAAACGGAAGCGGCGGCCAGCGCGTTTGATGAATTCTGCTCGCGAATCATCGACGTCGTCGCCCCGTTAGTTCCGGCGGTAAAGCCTCAAGCTGCATTCTTTGAGCAATACGGCCCAGCGGGGTGCCAGGCACTCCAAACGGTGATCCGTAAAGCTCGTAACGCTGGGCTTATCGTCATTTGCGATGCCAAACGCGGAGACATTGGATCGACGGCAGAAGCGTACGCAAAACGCCTATCTGGCGGGCTCTGATCCCGACGCCGCAATCTGGGCAGCCCGATGCGTTGACCGTGAACCCTTACCTCGGCAAAGACACGCTCGAGCCATTCGTTCGAGTCGCGACCGAACGAGGCGCCGGGCTTTATGTTCTTGTCCGGACGAGCAACCCCGGAGCATCGACCTTCCAGGATCGTGAAACCGACGGTCAAAAGCTCTACCAACGCGTTGCCGATGTTGTCGAAAGTTTCAACACTGAAGCAGAGGGGCGAGTGCGGGGTACGGCCCGATCGGTGCCGTCGTCGGAGCAACCTATCCAGCAGAATTGACCGAGTTGCGGGCGGCCATGCCAAAGACGCCGCTGCTTGTGCCGGGCTTTGGGTCCCAGGGAGCTGGCGCATCGGAAGTCGCGGGCGGCTTTGATGAGCGTGGTTTAGGAGCTTTGATTAACAGCTCACGGGGGATCAACTTCGCATATAACAAAGCTCCATACAACGAGCAGTTTGGCCCAGACGACTGGGAACAAGCTGTCGAAGCTGCGACCCGCGACATGATCAAAGAGTTGGCTGCAAGCACGCCGGCCGGTGAGTTGCAGTCTTAACCAGAAGGAGCTGCGGCCATGTTTCGCAAACTACATGCTAACTCGCTCGTCGGACTGGCCGGGCTGTTCGTATTTCTGTCAGTTGGCATTTTCGATGTAACGGCCGACGACTGGCCACAGTGGGGCGGTCCACAGCGGGATCTCGTCTGGCGAGAAACCGGAATCGTTGATCAGCTCCCCGATTCGGACACCCTGCCTCGCGTCTGGTCGACACCGATCAGTGAAGGATACGGCGGGCCGTCAGTCGCCGACGGACGCGTCTACGTGATGGATCGGCTTCGAAAAGAACAGCGAGAGCGGGTTTTGTGTCTCGACGCGGCGACGGGCAAAGTCATCTGGCGACACGACTACGAGGCTCGATACTCCATTAGCTATCCGGCCGGACCTCGCTGCACGCCGGTGATCGACAACGATCGTGTTTACATTGTCGGGGCAGTCGGGCACATGTTCTGCCCTCAGCGCCGACGATGGAGCAGTCGTTTGGCAGCATAACTTTGTTGACGAATTTGGCACACAACTCCCGACCTGGGGAATGGTGGCATCGCCTCTGGTCGACGGCGACCAGCTGATCACTCTAGTGGGAGGCAACGAAAACAGTCTGGTCGTCAGCTTTGACAAGGCTACTGGCAAAGAGCGATGGCGAGCCCTGCAGGACACCGCCGTCGGCTACGCACCACCGGTGATCTTTGACTTTGGCGGACGACGACAGTTGATTATGTGGCATCCGGAGGCGATTTCTTCGCTTGATCCGAGCAGTGGAGAACTCATCTGGCAAATTCCTTCCCGTGTTCGCGCGGGGGCTGTCAATCGCGACTCCTCGCAGATTTGAAAACAAACTCTTTGTTGCCAGTTTCTACAACGGCCCTCGCATGATCGAGGTCGCGGACGACGGAGCGAGTGCAAAAGTCGCATGGGCTGGTACAAGCGACAATGAAATTCGAACAGACGGAGTGCATCCCATCATGTGTACGCCGTGGTTTGACGGAGAAAATATCTACTCCATCTGTAGCTACGGCCAGCTTCGTTGTCTCGATGCTGCCAACGGAAAACGTCTTTGGGAAACACTCGATGCGACCGGCCAGGGACGCTGGTGGAACGCCTTTATTATCCCTCATCAGGATCGATTCTTTATCCATAACGAACAGGGCGACCTCATTATCGCTCGCCTGTCGCCATCCGGGTACGACGAAATCAGCCGCGCGAAGCTGATCGAGCCAACGCGGCCTGTCAAACGTCGTATGACCATCTGGTCTCATCCAGCTTTTGCCATGAAGAGCGTCTTCGCCAGAAACGACAAAGAGCTCATTCGAGTGAACCTGGCGGCTGATTGACGAATCGAGACTGACGGATTCATAGAACACAGCACGATGTTAAACTGAGTCGCCACACCAGGAACGACATCTCGCTGCGTCCTGGTTCGGATCGTCGATCAGAAGTAAACAGTACCTTCACCGGTTTGTGCCGGAAGCCCAATAATTAGAATAAGGAGCGTCCCTCATGCGAGAGGGTCTACCAAATACGCGACACGTCTCCCCTCGCTGGAGCCCTAACGGACTACTCGCCGCGGTCCTGCTGGCCTGCCTCGCGCAGACCTCTAATGCAGACTTTGTACAACGGGTCATCACGG
>CALSLT010000050.1 GCA_943787265.1 uncultured Planctomycetaceae bacterium
CTGATCGAAGCGCTCGTCCGAAAGCACAACAACATCTGCGTCGTCGGCGACGATGATCAATCAATCTACGGTTGGCGTGGCGCCGAGGTGACGCACATTCTGAACTTCGGTCAGTATTTCAAAGGCGCGAAGACAATTCGCCTCGAAGAAAACTATCGCTGCACCGATCGAATTCTGGACCTCGCCAACCGACTGGTTAAACACAACAAAGGTCGGCACGACAAAGAACTTCGAGCGAACAAGACGTCCGTTTCTGATGTGCGTTTCCGAGAGTTTGATGACGAGCAAGTCGAGGCGGAATACATCGCTCGCGAAATTCAGTTCATGATCAATAAGAAGGACGTCCCGCCGCAGGACATCTGCATTCTCTTCCGCACGAACGAACAACCTCGCGTCTTCGAATCAGAGCTTCGTCGTCACGAGATTCGCTACGTGATGATGGGCAGTCAGTCGTTCTTCGACAAACGCGAAATTCGCGACATCCTGGCTTACCTCAAGGTGCTCGAGAATCCGCGCGACGAGAACTCGCTGCTGAGAATCATCAACGTCCCTTCGCGAGGCATCGGCGATGCGACGATCGAGAAGGTTTTAAAGCGAGCTGTGCGCGAGGGAGTCCCGATCTGGGACGCCGCTCCGGGAGCACACGCCGACGGCGAAATTACCGACAAAGCCGTCAAAGCGATGAATCGGTTTTCGATGCTGCTCGATTCTTATCGAAAGAAACTGAGAACTTCACCGAAAGACTTGCCGACAATCCTCGAAAACCTGCTGCACGAAATCGACTACGACAGCGAAATTCGGAAGCAGTACAAGAAGGAAGAAATGCAGGTTGCGAAGACGGAAATCGTCGATCAGATGATCGACTCGCTTCGAGAGTACGTTGCAAGATCCGACAAGCCGTCGCTGCAGGGGTATCTCGAAGAAACGCTGCTCAACGGTCCGGACATGGGTGACGACAAAGAGAAGCTGATGAATGAGCAGGCCGTCAAACTGATGACTCTGCACAGTGCGAAGGGACTGGAGTTTCCGCGTGTCTATATGGTCGGGATGGAAGAAGGTCTGCTACCACACAAGCGGGCCGTCGACGAAGAAGGCTCGGCGATCGACGAAGAACGCCGGCTGTGTTACGTCGGCATCACCCGAGCCCAGGATCACCTCACCCTGACCCGAGCCGCTGCCCGCAAGAAATGGGGCAAGAAACGACTCTCAATTCCTTCGCGTTTTATCCGTGAAATGCGAGGCAAGGACGAATAGCCGGAACATTATTGAAACCTGTGACAACTCTTTCGGGTACTCCTGCCGGTTGCTAAGTCGTCGTTCGTTTTCACGTCTCGCGAGGTGTTCCGATGAAGAGTCAGGCTGCTGCAGACTGCGATCGTTTTTCCAACAACTGGTGGAAAGCGAAGCTCAAGAATCTCGGCATCTCCATCCTCGTTGCCGTGATTCTGGCAATGGTTATCCGCACGACGGTTGCCGAAAGTTTTGTCGCGGCCACTGACGCCGTCTCGCCGGAGATTCGCAAGAACAGCCGCACGTTGGTCTATAAACTAGCCAGCGAATACTCGCCCGGCGACATAATCGTCTACCGCAACGACGACGGTAAATCCATGCTTGGCAGAGTGGCCGCATCAGACAAACCGGCCTCCGAACTAACCATCGAGCGAAACAACGAACCACCCGAAACGATCCCGCTCAACAACGTCATCGGTCGAGTGATCCTCAACTCACGGTGAGGATGTCGATTGCAAAATTTGGCAGTCATTCCCCGACTACGTCACTTGGCAGGTAGCGATTCGACGAACTCTTTGGCCAGAGTCAGCAGGGCGTCGCGGATGCCGTCGTGTTCGATCGCTGTTTCGCTGACATCGACCATTCCGCCCATGCGGCGGCCGGTGAAGGACAGCGGTTCGACACCATCCAGTTCCAAAGCGGCGGCTTCGTTGTCCTTGCCGACTCGTGCCATGCCGCCACCCTTGTGGACTCCGCAGAGCATGTTGCCGTTCAGCATGAAGCACAGGCCGCCGAACATTTTTTTCTCGGTGACTCCCGACAAATCTGACAGAGCGTCCCGCAGGATCTGAGCGTGTTGTTCGCTGAATGCCATCTTACGCGCTCCTGCCCTTCTTCTTCGTTTTCGGTTTGGCCTTCGAGTCAGACTCGGCGACCTCTTTAACTCGAAGCAACGTGTTCGACCAGTAAGCTTCGTACTTGCCGATCCACCGTTCGAGGATGTCGCGGATCGGTGCGGCGTTGAGCGAGTTGATCCGGCATCGCCCTTCGGCTCGCGTTTTAACCAGCCCTGCCTCACGCAGAACATCCAGATGTTTCATAACGCCGAAACGTGAAAGCTGTTGGAAGGCTTCGACGATCGCGGTCGTCCGTCGCGGGCCGTCGCGCAGCATGTCCAGAATCTCTCGACGTGTTGGGTCCGAGAGTGCTTTCCAGACGTGATCGAGATCTTTGGCCATAACCTTCTCGCAGCGACAGTCACCGTAGGGTGCGTCTTGACGCACCACCGGAACGAAGGGTGCGTCAAGACGCACCCTACAATATCACTCGGACAGTCTCTTAACGCCATTCAGAAAGTTGTCCCAGCCGAGCACAACACCTTCTCGATGACTGTCGTCAACCATGCCGACGGCTCGGTGTCGTAGCGACAGCTCAGTGCCGCCCGAGATTTGATCTAAACGAAATTGGATATGCCCGGCCACGGCGTACGACATAAACATTGGGCCCTGGATTTCGATCAGCGTTGGTGGCTTGATGACCTGCACGAAGCCCCATAGATGCCCCTGGCGGTCGCCCAGGTCACGAAACCAGCGGCCGCCTGGCCACTCTTCAAGGACCATCGGCATCGGTTTGTTGTCGGGAGTTGAACTTTCTTCTGTCAGACGCCGAATCAAAGCTCGCCATGCATCGCCGATCGCCGCGTCAATTTCGATTGACTGAGTAAGGTCCAGTGTCAAATCCTGAATGTCGGCCATTGGATTTCCTTCGTTGGAATATGTCTTTGCGAACGAGTTACTTGGACTCTGCTTCTACGAGAAAGCTCATGTGGAGTTCGGCATGTCTCAAATGAAAGTTGATCCAGCCTTCTTTGCCGATGTTGCCAAATGCCGGGTGAAGCACTCGATCCGGTTCTTCCTGCTGTCTGGTAATCGCCTTTCTCAAGCCGCCGAGTTCATCCTCGAGCGAAGTGTCTTCCGGAACGAACTCGGGAACGCTTTTAAATCCGGCCGGCAGTGCCCTGTACAGAAACTTTCGTTTCATAAGAAGTGACATCAGGAAACGGGCTGGCGCTGGTAGCAGAAAGTTCATCCCGTCGATGGACCCGTCCATCGTACGGGCCAGATGCCCGTAGATTTGTGCCTTCGACCAGTTGCCCAGCATCCGGACGTCAGCCTGTGAAAGTCGTTCAGCTTCCTGAAGAAACTCGTCAAGCGACGCGTAACGGACTTTCCGGCGTCCTTCTACTTTCTTCGTGGTGACGGCCATTCACATCTCCGAGGTTGACAGTTTCGAGAATCGACAATAATGTGACTGAAAGGTAACGTAATGTTGTCCGCACATCAATCACGCAGTTTTAGCCAGTCGAAGAACGGAAAATCAAAATGCCATCACACGTTAATCCGGTCAATTGGTTCGAGATTCCCGTCACTGACCTGAGTCGGGCCAAAGCGTTTTATGAAACGATTCTCGCCCTGGAAATCACTGAGTCGGAGATGGGGGCCAAACAAGATGGGCTGGTTTCCGATGGAAATGGGCGCTGCTGGTTCGACTGGTGCGTTACTCAAAGGCGATGGCTACACGCCTTCGCACGACGGCTCTCTGGTTTACATTCACGTCGACGCGATTGATCCAACTTTGGAATTGATCGATGGCAACGGCGGCAAGACACTGATGCCTCGCATGAGCATTGGTCAGCACGGATTCATCGCCCACTTCGAAGACACAGAGGGCAATCGAGTAGCTCTGCACGAATCTCCGGCCGAGGCTCCAGGGGTCTGCTAGAGCATTTTCAGAGTTGGTTTGCAGTGTATCCACAGTGTCTGAAGTAGTTCCGGCATTCGGCAGGGGTGAACTCGTCGACGAGTTTGCCGATGCGGTCCCAGAGTGCCTGGACGGTTCGTTCGCCGAACTTGCGAAGGAGAGTTTTGAGCTTGGAGAACGCCAGTTCGATGGGGTTTAAGTCGGGGCTGTAAGGCGGCAGGTACGCCAGGGTTGCTCCAGCCTGGCTGATGGCTTCGCGGACGCCGGGCTTCTTGTGGCTGCTTAAATTGTCCATGACGACGATGTCGCCGCGGTGAAGTGTGGGGACCAGTTGCTGCTGGACGTAAGCCAGAAACAGGTCGCCGTTCATGGCTCCGTCAATCACCATCGGAGCCGTCATTCCTGAAGTGCGAATCGCACCGACGAAAGTCGTCGCTTGCCAGCGTCCGTGAGGTACGTCAGAAACAACCCGTTCGGACTTTGGTCCCCAGCCATACAACCGAGCCATTTTTGTGTTGGCTCCCGTTTCGTCAAGGAACACCAGGCGTTCGACTGGCTGCTGCGAAAGCAGGATGTTCCACCAGCGCCGACGTTGCACGACGTCAGGCCGCTTCTGTTCGGCTGCGTGGATCACTTTTTTTCAGCACGATGCCCCACGTCTTTAGAGCCAGCCACACTGTCGACAAACATACCGGCAACTCCAGGCGTTCGCGCAGTTCTTCCAGCGTGATCCCGGAATTCAGCTCCACGACGGTTAAGATTCTGTCGCGATACTCCTGCAGTTTCGGCTTCACTCCCGGTTTCCCGTCACGAGGCTCCAGAGTCCCTTTCTCAGTGCGCAACGTCTTCCAGTTGTAAACTGTCCGCGGTGAAACTGAATACTTCACGGCAGCCTTCTCCGCCGACATCCCCGCTTGGACATCCGCCATCACTCGATTCCGCAAATCCATTCCGTACGATGAAGCCATCTTCGTCCTCCTTGAGTCTGATCAACTCAGGAAGCCTACTGCAAACACCTACCGCAACTGCAGATTAATTCCAAAAGTGCTCTAAGACACATTGTTGCCTGTTCGAAAACATCCCCACTTTAAGAATACCGAATTCAATTCAAGGCAGAGGAGAACGACCATGAACGTTATCGACTTCGTCAAGTTGTCACTGGAGAACAGCCGTGGCTGGGCGATGGGCCTGATTACTGACATGAAGGACTCGCCGTTAACTCAACCAACTCCGAACGGCGGCAACCATCCGTTGTGGGTTCTTGGGCATGTCGTTCGAGCGGAAAGCGATCTGCTCGACGGATTCATCCTCGGGCAGCCAAACCGTTTTCCCGAATTGGAATGCTTTTCGATGGGGCTGACCCCGTCGACCGAAGCAAGCGACTATCCATCAATGGATGAATTGCTCGCGAAGGCCGAAGAAATCCGTGCGGCAACGATCGCTCATCTGGACACTCTGACCGACGCAGACCTTGATCAGAAGAGCCACGCTCCCGAAGAGTTCGGTCCGTTCTTTGGAACGGTCGGTGCCTGCCTGGCCGCGATGACGACTCACATGAGCTTCCACGCTGGCCAGGTCGCCGACGCTCGACGAGCAGCCGGCCGCGCCCCGCTGATGGCGTAGCCGAGTTTTCATTCGGTCTCAGATTCGGCAATACGAAACGACGCTTGTCAAACAGTTGGCAGGCGTCGTTTTCGTTGCGCATCAGTTCGAATTTTCAGCGTGCTTCGCTCGGTTCAAGAAGACAAACGAGCCTAGTTTAGATCCGGTCAGCACGTCGGGACGCTGGTCGCCGTTCACATCTTTCACCTGGATTTGGACGCCGACTCCGGAACGATCATCGATCAAGTGCGGAACATATTTCACCTCGCCAACGGTCGGACGCGTGAGCTGAAACCAGTAAACGACCGGCGCAGCCTCTGGCTCCACGTCGCCAGTTGGTCCGTGAGCCCAGCGGCGCTTTCCGCAGACGATGTCCTTCAGGCCGTCTCCGTCGATGTCAGCTAGTTCGAGCGCATGTGGCTGAGAGAACGCGACTCCGAATTTCTTTTCTTCGGAACGGTCACCCATAATTCGGTGCTCCCGAAAGTTGATCGAGCCATCAGGATTTGTGAAGTGTTCGAACCAGGCGAGTCCCCACAGGTGAGCATGCAGTGACGAGATGACATCCTGGTCGCCATCGCCGTCAACGTCATACGCAAACATCTGAGCTCCACCTCGATCAGTAGAAAACTTCCCACGATGGAACGTCCAGTTTTCACTCGACTTCGCTGGCTGTTCGTACCAGCCGTCGTTGATGATCAGGTCGGGTCGGCCGTCTCTGTTGACGTCTCCGACTCCTTCGCCGTGATAGAACTGCGGCCAGTCTTCGTCTTCACCAATCGACACGAACTTCCACGGCTCGCGAGGCTGCTTTGGTTGAGGCTCGATCCAACCCCATCGTCCATCCCAGTGGGAGATGACCTGCCGTGACTTGTCGCGACGCAAATTCACGAGCGTCGGTGATTCGCCACGTACTCGTTCGAAAGCAAAATGTTTCTCCCAGAGCTGGTCAGCGTCGGCGGGATTCTCGTACCAGTATGCCGCGTGCTTATGAACTCGACCGAGCACCATAATGTCCGGCTTACCATCGCCGCTGAAGTCATGCACAAAGCTGAACATGCTGTTGCTGGGCGATGCCTCCGGCGGCAGCGGAACGGCCGGGTAGAATTCATGAGCCTGTTTGAAATCCGGGCCTGAGTACCAGAACGGCCCGGCCACGACATCGACGTGACCATCGTCATTGATGTCTCCAGCGTCGATCCCGTCGCAATAGTAGCGATCCGTTAATTGAATCTTCTCAAACGAAACATTCGGCGGAGCGGCATTGGACATTCGTGTCAGCAGGAGCAGCGTCGCGACCGCAAGCGAGAATCGTTCGGAGTTCATCTGAAATTCCCACCGAGCTTCGAAGGCATTTAATTAACCGGCCACGGCCCTTCCGATGTCGGTTTCGAAGTCGGGCTTCAATCGTGACGCTCTTGCACGAAGCAGCCATCGACGTGTCAACTGGACGTCGATGGCTGCATTGTGGGCAGGAGACTATGCCAAAACTGAAAACGATCGGTTCACGCTGGATGGCGTTGAACGATCGGCATCGACTTTCGGCACTAACCAAAAGCCTATTTCTCGTCGTCGGCACAAACCCAGCCGCCGAGAGTCGTTTCGTAGTCGCACAGTTCGGCATCGCTGAAGTAGATGGCGATTTCTCGAGCGGCGGCTTCCGGGCCATCGCTGCCATGAACCAGGTTCATTTGGCGGCTGACTCCGTAGTCGCCTCGGATGGTGCCGAGCGGGGCTTCGCGACCGTTGGTGGCTCCAAGCATTGCTCGCACGACGCCGATTGCTTCCGGGCCTTCGAGAACCATCGCGACGACCGGGCCGGACGTGATGAATTCTTCGAGCAGCGGGTAGAACGGTCGTTCGAGGTGCTCTTCGTAGTGCTTCTGAGCGAGTTCCTTGGTGACCTGCAGCATTTTCAGGCCAACCGTCTTCAGGCCTTTTCGTTCGAAGCGACTGTAGAGTTCTCCAACGAGTCGTCGTTGCACAGCGTCCGGCTTGAAGATCACAAATGTTCGTTCCGTAGCCATTTTCGTCCGTCTTTCTGAGAGGTTTTACTCGACAAATTGTATGGGGCGTGCCGGTTTTCCGGCTGCATGTGGGCAGGGTAGCCGAACATTCCTGACCGTCGCAACGGGCGTCGCGTTGTGCTTTCCGAGGATTCCCGGCAGCTCTCCGTTTGAGTCCGAAGTGTCTCACGCTATGCTCTGCGGCTTGATCCACGTGGCGGCTTTCGGTCGCGTGCGAATTCGGCGTCAAATCCAACAATCACTCCACCATAAAAGAGGCGGCGAGTCGTGCAGCCAACCACTCCGCAAACGAACGAATCGTTCATTCGACAGCCCCGTTTTCTCATCCTCACGGCCCTCGTGCTGCTGGCCGCTTTGTGCCGGATGGTGGATCATGGATTTGTGAACGTTGCCCCGATCGGGGCGATGGCTCTGTTTGGCGGAGCCTGTTTCCGCTCGCGAAAAGCCGCGTTTCTGGTTCCGCTGTCGGCTCTTTTGTTGAGCGATGTTCTGCTCAACCTGACTCGCCACAGCAACCTGTGGTCGGAAGCCTGGAAGTTGACCGTGTTCACGTACCTAGCCTTCGTGCTGGTCGTCTCGCTTGGGATGCTTCTCCGGACCCGAACCCGCAGCGTCTTCGCGATCGCTGGCGGCTCGCTTGTTGGCTCGATCGTCTTCTTCCTCGTGTCGAACTTCGGCTGGTGGATGACAATGGGCTTCCACACTCCAGACCTCGCTGGCCTGACCCAGTGCTACGTCCAGGCCTTGCCCTTCTTCCGCAACACAATCGCCAGCGACCTGGCCTTTAACGCGGTCCTCTTCGGCTGCTTCGCCCTCGCCGAAAGCCGAGTCCTAGCTGCTCGTCCGCAAGTTGCTGAAGCCGCCTGAACGCTCCTTCAGTCGAATTCATAGTCAGCAGCTGTCTGCACCACTGGAGATTCACGCGCAGTTGGTTTGGCGGGATTGACCAAGAGCTGGCTGGCATCACGGGATAGTCAGAGGGCAATGTATGTATGAGGAAGTATCTTTTCTCACATTGGATCTCGTAAAGCGGATTGCTGATGAGTACGACTGGCCAGAAGCGTACCACTTGGAAGACGAAGCGCCGGACGGTGTGTGCATGGTCTTTCCGAAGAGCAATTTCATGTTTATGGACGGCATGAATGGCGACGTCGAAGTTGGGTTTCTCCCGCAGGACACCAATTTCGATCGGCCGCTCACACTTCTCCAAGCGATGTTAGTTTTTCTTCCACTATCTGAACGAACTGGGCCGCTCTACCGATTCAAAAATGCGACGCCTTTTCAGACACTCGAAAATACGGAAATTGGAGTTCGCAATGCTTGTGATCTGATGAGCACGCATCTTCGTGAAGTAATCCTCGGGGACTTTTCATGGGTCGCGAAATACCCTGAAGCTGAGGCGTCGCTTCGGAAGTGAGTGAAGGAAGATCTAGCCAGCGATGTAGGAACGCAATTGCCCACGCGGACGCGATAGAACTCCGCAGTGAGTCGAGACAATCAGTGATGTAGGGTGCGTCTTGACGCACCGAATTGACTGATCAATTTGCTGGTGCGTCGCGACGCACCCTACGGTCAGGCCGGTCGATCAGAAGCTGCCTGCACCGTTCGAGATTGACGATTCGACGTCGACGATGCGGGCGGTTGGTTTGGCCAGATCGACCAGGACCGGCTGTGGAGTGTCGACTCGAGCCAGGTTTCCGGCGGCGTCGCGAGCGACGACTCGGACATAGAGCCTCGGCGGGATTCCCTGACCGACGTTCCAGATGTACTGGCCGGTGTTGGGCAACCAGTCGGAAATCTGCTGCCACGGGCCGTCCGGATTGGCGGCGTATGACAGAGCGATCGGTCGGTCGGCCATCTTCTGGTCGGCGGCTTTCCACGTGATCAGAATTCGGTTGGCGTCGGCTCCGGTGCCCTGCTGAAGCGGGAACAGGTTGACGACCGGCGGCGACGAATCGACAACGATCGAGATTTCCGGACGTTCGCCCGGCTGCGGTGAAGGATCGGTCAGGCCGGCTCCACTGACGACTCGCATGACGAATCCGTAGACCCCGTCGGAAGGGACTTCGACTTCAAACGGGCTGCGATGATCTTCGTCGCGACCGTATCGGTACCACTTGTCACCATTGTCCTGGCTGACAAACAGCTCGATGGTCGAAACGCCCGATGGGCCGATGTCGTCGATTCGGTAGTCGATGTTGAACTGTCGGCTCTTAACCGTTCGGTGCCCGACGGGAACCGGCGGCTGATAAGCTGGGATCTGAGAGGTGTTGGCGGTTCCGGGGATCGCAGAAACATTCTTCTGCTGCCAGCCTGAAACGTTTCCGCCAGGTGCGGGAAATCTGCCGAGACCTGCTCCCGGAGTTGTGCCCGTGACGGCGGGGCCGAATGGAGAACCCGACGGTAATGGTTGTGCGGGCGAATCACCCGGCAACGGAATTGCGGGATTCGATGCGTAGCCGTTCGGTGGATTGCTCGGCCGAGGCGGGAGTGCTCCCAGCAACGGATTCGTGCCTGGTGCGGTAATCGCTGGGTTTTGGCTTCCTAATGGGAAATCGAACTGCCCCGGCGTCTGTGCCAACAGAGGATTCTGTTGCGAGGCGATCGGTTCGTTGAAGTCAGGAGTTCCGGGGGGCGTTGTTGCTCCAGGCGTGGAACTTCCAGTCGGGCTGATATCGATCTGGTACTGAGACTGAACCTCGTTGCCTGCCGAATCTTTGGCTCGACCGCGAACGGCGACGAGTCCACCGTTGGGAATGGCCCAGCTAGTCTGGCCGCTTGCTGATTGTTTGACAGAGAGTTGCTGCCAGTCAGTCATCCCGGTTTGAGTGAATTCGAGAATGATCGAAGTCGTGTCGACACTGATATCGTCAATCGACCACTGTAAAGCGATCCGACCAGGCTCTGACTGTTTGAGGTCGATCTTCAGACTCGGCTTTGTTGTGTCGACGACGACGATCAAACCCGGTTGAAAAACTGAACCGCCGGGGTGCAGTTGGTTGTTCCGATCAACCGTCTGAACTGCGAACCAGTATTCGCCATCGGCAGCGGCCTGAAAGTCGAATCGACCAACCTGAGGATTGACTTTCTGAGCTGCCTGCCAGTTCTGACCACGAGTTTGCGAAACGTACAGCCGGACTTCCTGGGAGCCCAGCCGCGCGATCTCTTGCGGATCGTACTGGTAAGGGATTCTGAAAGCCTGCCGGCTTGTGTAGATCGGTTTGGGCAGGTTTGCAGCGGCAGCGACTGGAGAAGACGGGCCCGGCAGAAGCGGCTGCCCCTGCGCATTCACCTCGCTAGTGATGATCAACAGGCCACAGGCCAGGGCAACGAGGCTTTTCATTTCCGCTCCTCCGCCGGAATCTAATACTGCGTACGTGGAAGTACGCTGACCAGATCGAAAAGGCGGACACTGAGCCGAAAACGTGCGTGCGCAATGCCCGAAAGTCCGCCGGAAATCCGGGTCTCTCTGTCGGTATCGACCTGAGAAGTTATGCGGCTTGACGAGAATTTCCGGATCAGTGGAGATATTCACCGATGGTCGTTGGGTGTCTTTGAGTTGAACATCGGGATTTGCTCCTACAGCCGGCACAACTTTCCGTCGGCCTTTGACCGTCCACCGGGACTGCTTGTGTGCCGGCATTCCTCGCACCGATGAAGGTGTAGAGTGTGTGGAGATTCTCCGTCTTCTCGTCGCAGAAGCTCCGGCTCGACTACGGCGTGCCATTTCGTCACTAACTGAGGATCTTCCCGTCAGGACTCGTGGCAGAATCAGGTAGGGCCGGGAACTGGCGGGAACCGGAAGTTGCAGGACGACGTCAAAACTAACTTGCGGGAAGTTTTTGGACTTTTTGTACTCACGATAGATGAAGGCAAGATGAGAAGAATAGTGAGCTACAGCGATGTTTCGATGTGCGTTGCGAGGCAGTATCTCTTGATACACCTTGCACTTAGAGGCTGGGCAGACACAATGTCGCTGAGTTTTCGAAATGTCACGAAGCACTGGTTTTGCCGGATCTCGGGGTCCGCTTCAGTCAGGCTTCCTGATTGTTGTCGCGAAGTCGCGACAGGCTTTCGAGTTCTTGCTCAACTTGCTTTGGATCAACAGGTTACAACGCGTCATAGCGAAGTGGCACCAGCTTTGCTCGTGCCACTTCGAGTGTATTCACAGAGAACGAGCGCAGAATTTGCGCGACCAGCATCGTCTGCACGGGCAGGGATGTCCGCAGGTGGAGTCATGATGGCTTCACGGCAGAGCTGAAGTGAGGGGCTGCTTTGATTGGCCGCGTCGCGGCCTCTCGCACCAAGAAACATTGAGACATACAGAACCGAGCAATATTCGGGAGATCAGGCATGTTGTTGACATCGTGGGTCCGGAGTTTTCGTCAATCGCTACAGAGTCGCCGTCGCGGGAGTCGGCGAAGTCGCAACGAGCAGCAGTTGCATGGCGCTCCCGGACACAGGAGTCGATCGACGGAGCTGCTGGAAGATCGGATGCTTCTAACATCGCTCGTGTTTGATAGCACCAACGTGAATCCCGCGGTGGGGATTCTGGTGAACAACGCGTTGTTGGACCCTGATAACGACAAGGTCTCAAATTTTGACCGCATCGTCATCGACTCCGTCGCGTTTCCCGGTGACGGTGGCCGCGGGGTTAGCATTGACCTCAGTGACCTGACTGGTCTGCAAAGCATTGTCGTTGAATCATTGACGATTTCCGGCACGGGCGGGACTGGTGTCGACATCAATCTGGACAATATCTCGCTGGAAGATGGGCTGATCATCGAATCCTCATCGATTTCTAGCAACACCGGCGGCGGAATCGATATCGATCTGACGGATGTTGAACTGAGCACCCTCACGATCTTCGACACGACAGTTTCCAGCGGCTCAGGCGTTGGCGTAAACATCAACGTCAATAGTGTCACTCGAAATAGTGTTCTGGACGGCTTGGACATTACGGACAGTATTCTCGACGGGGTCAGTATTACCTCCGACGGGGCCACGGGGAGCATTAAAGATGCCACAAATGATCCTCAGATACAGATCTTCTCGATTGATCACGGTCTGCAGGAGGGCTCTCGAGTCACTGTAGAGGGCGTAACTGGGAATGTTGCCGCCAATACGACGGACACAATCATTAGTGATCCTGGTGATCCTGATAACTTCTTCATTCTGGAAAATACCAGTGGCCTCATCGGTGTGTTGCCCGGCGGCGTTGTCAATGGGGCGTACGTGAGTGGTGGGACGTGGACGTTACCCACAACATTAAGCAACATTCGTATTTCAGGAAGCACAATCACTGACACAACGTTGTCTGGTGAAGAAGGCATTCTCCTGAATTTGCGAAACACGGAAGCACCAAGCTTCAGTATTTCCGACAACGTCGAGATCAAGGGGATTCAGGTTGACCTCGACAATTCTCCCGTTGATGGTCTCAGTATTCGGAACAACGCTTTTATCGACTCATCCAGCATCGACGGTATTGGGTTCACGGCGGTTGGTTCACTACTGACTGACGTCCGAGTCGAGGGAAATACGATTCGGGGTGATGGCGCCAACGGTGGAGCCGGTATCTCCTGGAATCTTTCAGACGGGAATTTTGACGGATTTGTCGCCGACAACACCATCATTGATACGCTTGCTGACGGGTTACTGGTCACACCGCTTGCTTCCGATGCCTTTGTCGCAGAGAACGGAGGGCCTTTGCTGCTTTCCTTTACCGGAAGAGGCATCTCGAATAATACCTTCACGAACACATCAGCGAGCAATGCGGGAGCCGGCCTCCAGTTTGACCTGCCACAGAATACTTCGATTGTGGCGACGATCACCGGAAACACCGTAACCGGTTTCCGCGAAGGCGGTCTGGATTTTGCCGCAGATGATACGGCGGATGCGTTTGACCTGACGATTACCGAAAACCGGTTCGATGGAAATCGTGGCAACAGTATCGCTGTTGTACTCGAAGACGCGGCTAGCGGCGTTTTCGACATCAGTCGGAATACGATCACGCGTGCTGAAAATATCGCCAACAACGACAATGGAAACGGTGTGTTCGTCAGCCTGATTGGCATCGACACTGACCGTGAAGCGACGAACATTCTGCGGCGTTCAACGATTGCTGATAATTTGATCGGTGTTGCCAGCGGCGGTCGTCTCGCTGTTCCAATGTTAGCAGCAAGTAGTAGTGTGATTGTCGCCGATATTTCCGGTTTCACGACCAGCATCGTCAGTGATATCAGTGCCACGGACACTACGATCACTGTGGTTGATGCTGTTCGTATTCCACCGACAGCGAATGCACGCATTCGGATTGGCAACGAAGAACTGACGGTTACTGGCCGAAATGGAAATGTGCTGACCGTAACTCGCGGTGCTAACGGAACGACTGCCGCTGATCACGATGCCACTGCCTCAGTTCTGCCATTGAATTTCGACGTCATTGTTGACGGCGAGCGAATGACTGTCACAAACGTTGTCAACAATACGTTGACCGTTACGCGTACAGATGAAGATTCCAACGGAGATGGCTTCCTCAATGGTGGGGAAGATTCAAACAATGATGGCGTCTTTAATCGGCGAATCTCTCATTCAGCCGGGGCGGCCGTCTTGCCGTTGCATGGCGGTAACGCTGGTGCTGGTGTCGTCATCAATCTCGAAGAACAGTCCGAGATTCAGGATTTGCTGGTCGATGGCAACTTTATTGCTAATCAGATTGATGATGGTATCAAGTTTGAACGAGACGACGATGGGCAAATCAATGTCGTTAATCCACGTGATGGCCAGACTCGAGCGATCACGATCAGCAACAACGCCATCATGGCCAACGCTTCCGCTGCGTTTGACAATATCAACGCAGGGAGTGGTCTTTCAGCGTTTGGAGCGGGCATTGACATCATTGCCCGCAACGGAGCGCTAGACACACTCGACTTCGAGATCCGGGGAAACACGATTGCTGGCAACACCGGAATTGGTGCTCGAGGCATCAGTCTTCGAGCTGAAGCCGATGCCAACGTTCTTGCCGATATCGCGGCGAACATAATTCGGTTCAACTCGGATGAGGGGATCGAAGTTACAACTCGTGCTAACGATGGGCTTGACGAACGCGATGTCTCCGGAACATGGATCGCTAATACGATATCCAATAACGGTAACAGCGGGATTCTGCTCAACGGTGATTTTGGAACGTCTCCACTGAGTCCTGTAGTCATTGGACTTGAAGGAGTCGATCCAGTAAGCGGCCTGAGCCGTGGTAACCTGATCGAAGAAAATGGCGACGACGGGATTGAGATCGACGACACTGGGCGAATTGGCACCGTTGCGATTACCAACAACGCGATCAATCGCAGTGGACGCAACGGATCGACGGCTCCGAATCAGGCGAATCCAAGTGGCATAATCAACGGAGCAGGCATTGATGTTCAGGAGCCTGTTAACATAGCGGTCAAGAACAACACCTTCATCGAAAATGCTGGGATTGGAATCGACCTCAATGCGACGTTTGTTACAGCCAGTATTCGTGGCAATCTGATTACTGGAAGTGGCAACGACGGAATCGAGTTTACACGGGGCATCCAGGCGACATTGCTGGACAACGCGATTGACAGTAATTTCGGACGTGGGATTGACATCCAGAATTACTCTTCTGTTGATGCAAACGTCAAGATCGGTGATGGCACGGAAGCCGGCCGTAATCTGATCGTAGGAAATCGTCTGGAAGGTGTGTACGTTGTTAATTCTGCAGGTATTCAGGATCAGAATGCATCCAGCACTGCTGGATTTCAAGCCAATGGTTCTCTGGACACTCGCCCAAATCTAATATTTCAGCTCGACACAAACACGATTGATGACAACGGTCGGGATACATCCCTGCAGGCTGCTGGTTTGGTGATGTTTGTGGGGTCGACCTATGCGGGAAGCCCCAATAACCAAGCCGATGGGTACACAGTCAATCCAGGTTCACGGGAAGGAGTGGGGGATGTTGAAGCCAACGCCAGCTTCACTGAAGACGGTACTAATAGTCGAGTGAACGCCAATGTTGTCGGCAATGATTTTCAAGGTAACTTTGGTGACGATGTCTTCATTCGCTCATTCACATCTACGGTCACTCCGCCGACATCCAGTGATAACTGGGGGATAACTCCCACGCCGAGCTACCGATTGGGCGGCGGCTATCGTCGTGATCCACTGGCACGTCTCAATTTGGTGTTCTCAGGAAACTCAGGAAACAGCCTTGACGTTCTACCAAACAGTAGTTCGGAATTGGCGCAGTACAACAACGCAGAACCCGTCTTCAAATCCCGTGACCGGCGAAACCCACCAATTCAAGACGGACCAGCTGGTCCGTTTCCTGTCGGAGGTACCCGCGCCAGAAGTGCGCAGAATGTGGCTTCCCGCTCAGGTCTGGCACCATTTAGTGCTCCCAATGCAGCTCCAACATCGACAGGGCGGGTCCTCTCAGCTACAAGCGGTGAAGGTTCCGACCCGGTTATTATCACAACGGAGACGTCTGTAATTGGCAGTAGCGGAGGAGTGACCGCTCTTAATATTACGAACGGGGGAGCTGGGTACGCAGCGACGCCAACTATTGTGATTGAGCCTCCTCCACTGGTGGGAGGACAGACGGCGCAGGCTATCGCGCAGATCACAGGGGGGGTGTTGACAGGCATCGTTATTACCAATTCAGGCTCAGGTTACGTTAACGATCCCATTGTGTCGGTTGTCGGTGGTGGAGGAGTGGGCGCAGTCGTTGATGCTACGGTTACTTTGACGATTGGGACCGCCGGTCAGCTTGGCGGAATTCTTGTTGATCCATTTCTGCCGAATGGTGGATTTATCGAATCGCCGAATGTCACCATTGCAGGTGGAGGTGGCGCTGGTGCGACAGCGATGGCTGTCATGAATGTTGAGACAATTCAGGTGACGGATCCAGGAAGCGGCTTCACTACGACTCCGATCGTACAGTTACAGGGCGGGGGTGGTGCAGGCGCAACAGCTACTGCGACACTGACTGACTCCATCGAAGGTGTGACTGTTGGCAATCCTGGGACTGGCTACACATCGGTTCCTGCGGTTGGGTTTGTAAACGCTGTCGGTGACGTCAGCGGGAATGGTGCGACAGGCATTGCTGTCATGGGGGTGTCGGGGGCAATTACTATTAATGCGGGAGGTGGTGGTTACACCGCAGCACCAACAGTGACTTTTACTGCACCGCCAGCTGGTGGTGTAAGGGCCCAGGGCTTTGCGATTCTTAATGGTGCGTCGGTCGATAGTGTTGTTGTGACGAATGCTGGGAGTGGATATACGTCGCCACCGGCAATTATTTTTACGGGTGGTGGTGGCGCTGGAGCTAGTGCTTTGGCAACGTTGAGTGTCCAGAGTGTTACCATTACAAACGGCGGGAGCCTTTATACTGCTGCACCGACCCTGGTTGTTCAACCTCCAGCAGTTGGTGTCCAGGCTTCAGGGATCGGCACGTTCGGTATTCAGTCAGTTACCGTCACTAATCCCGGTACTCAATATACAACTTCACCTGTAGTCGTTTTTACTCCGGCTGGTGCAACTGGAGATACGCCAGTTACTCAAGCATTTTTGAGAGTTCAAGGGCTACAGATTGTCAATCCCGGGTCTGGCTTTGATCCTGATCTGGCAAATCTAATACAGGTTCAGATTACACCGGTACAGTTGGCTCCCGGTGTCCCAGGGCCAGGGGCGGCGTCAGCCAGTGTGCAGGCAAGTGATCTTAGTCACGGGCTTGTTACTGGCAGTGTCGTAGAGATTACTGATGCTGAAGTCGTTGATTTCGTCAACGGTCAGATTCATTCCGCTAATGGAACGTTCTTCATCGAGATTCCAACCGACCCAACGACGGGACTGCCGGATCAGTCACGATTCAGTCTTGTGGGTACGGAGGGGACAAATAGTCCTGATCATTTGGCTAATACAGGTAACTGGGTATTTAATAACCAGCAGCCAACAGTTAATGTCGGAGTTAACAATCCTAATAATTTGTCGTTTGTGTACGACGGGATGGGACCATCGACGTTCCGTGTTGCCCAGGGCTTCGATTCGTCCGGCAACAGCCAGCAGGACGAGTTCAATAATGGCGACGACTTTGGTGTGATATTTTTCACTGCCTTTGCTGATCCACAGCTGGTTGAGATTGGCTACACAATCTGGACACCGTTGGTGGACGAGGCTGATCCAACAAACCCGAGAACCAACAGCTTTGTCGATCCTGCAGTTTCGACAGTTCCAGTTGCTGAAATTGTGGCCGTCACACCTGATCCTCGTGCGGAAGACGCTGGAGTTGTTACCATCAACTTCACTGAACCGGTTTCCAATGTCGACATCAATGACTTTCGGTTTACGCGAAACGGGTTTCCTGTTGACATCAGCACAATCCCGTTGATTCAAGTAACGCCGTCTCAGTACACGATTGACCTGAGCAGCGTGACTCAGGTCGACGGTGATTATGAATTGACGCTCGACAATGCGGCGCCGGAAGCACAAATTGCGCCAATCACACCGGATCCTATATTTTCTGACGCTGGGGTCGTGACGGTGGCGTTCACTGAGCCTGTTACTGGCGTCGATATTTACGACTTCACACTTTCTCGCGATATTGGTGACGGAGTTGGATTCACGTCAGTTGATCTGAGTGAGACGGGAGCCAATCTTTATGTTAAACAGATTTCGCCCTCGATCTACACAATTGATTTGAGTACGGTCACTGATCCCGTAGGCGACTACCGTCTGGATCTGCTGGATGCGTTCTCAGGGGCAATTAATACTGCGACGTCGGATGGCACAAACCCCGTTAACATTCTTGCGATTAACCACGGACTTGCCACCGGCCAGACGGTGAGTATTATCGGTCTAGCTGGCCTTGTTGCTGACGATGACTATCGCATCACGGTTGTTGATGCGGACAATTTTGTATTGAACGGAACAGCGGGGACGGCTGCTGGAACCGACGCGTTTGGAGGCGTCTTTTCGTTTGATCCGGATATCATCGACGGAATTGGATTGACGCTCGCAGATTTTGCTACGGAAGCATGGAGTCGGTCTAACCTGGCTCCGACCGGGCAGATTGTGGATATCTCACTGGATCCGCGCGATACAGGCGTGCCTGAGGTTCGCGTGGTCTTCAATGAGCCGATCAGGACCACCACTCTGGGGCTTGATGACTTTATATTGACTAGAGATATTGGGAACGGTCCGTTCCCGGTAAGCCTGGCTGGGGCGACTCTTATTCCCGATCCCAACTTCACAGAAACGATTTCAGTCTCGTTGAGCCCGGTGACGGTGTCGACTCAGTTCCTGATTCAAAACCTGGCTGACGAAACGGACGATTTTGGCAGTTATCGTTTGACGCTGAATACAAACGGGTCACCGATACTTGATGTGTCGAACACTGAACTTGCTTTTGCGGACTTCGATGAGTGGGTCGTAATCCCGGAAGGTCCTTCTCCGACACTTGCAGTTTCGGATCCAGGTGTGCCGGACGATGTCAATGGCACGACTGGTACTTACAGCGATTCTGTGAAGTCGGCGTTTTTGAACTTTGATGAGCCAGTTGTCGGAACGCCAGAACCCGAAGATTTGCTGTTGATTCGGACCAATCCGGACGGCAGCATCGAACAGTTGGATCTGTCGGCAGTTACTGTTTCTGTCTTTACGCCCGGAATCTCATTCACGGTATCGAATCTGGAATCGGTTACTGAGGATGCTGGTGGCAACCCCATTGATGGTACCTATCTGCTGCGACTCAGCCATGTCAACGATCAAAGTAGTCCTAGCCAACTTATGAATGGCGGCGGCGAAGCTCTTGCAATTGATGCGATCGTCCCGTGGATCATTGACTCGACGCGTCCTACTGCGAATCTCTTCAATACGGAGTCGTCTCCGGAAGCAACGGACTTCGCGCCGAGTCCTCGTGTCGACGACGATGCTGGTGTTATTACACTTGAGTTTTCGGAGCCAGTGACCGGAGTCAATCGATTTAATGCTGCTATGGATTTCACTCTGGAACTCGACCGTGGAGACGGAAGTGGGTTTGTTGACATCTCCAACCAGTTGGTGGGATTGACTGTTCGGCCAGTTGATCCGATCCTCCGAAGTGGTGCAATTGCGGACCCATTCTTTGGTGGCGAAGTATTTGCGTCACGCTACCTGTTGGATCTAAGTAGTGTTGCAACTGGGCTTGGCGATGATGGCAACTTCCGTCTTACGGTAGACGGTAACTTTGTAGATATCACTGGCAATGAATTTCTGGCCGGTCCTGATCCTGATCCGACCGATGAGTTTGTTCCGCCGCCAATCATCGAGGAGTGGGTTCGTCTGCCGATCGAAACGCAGCAGCCTACGGCGATTTTTGACTCAGAGTTTTCCAATAATCCGTTGCAACTGGAAGCTAGAGAGCGATTCGTAATTGATACGGTGGCCCCTGAAGTGGTATCCGGTTCGGTAAATGTTGATCCGAATCCGAGAAACGCAGCGGTTGGCGTTATACCGATCAACTTTACAGAGGACGTTACAGGCGTTGATATCAACGATTTTGAACTGCGGCGAGACGGCAGTACGGTTTCGTTTGCCGGGTTAAGCGTTATTCAGGTATCGGCATCCAGATACACGATCGACCTGAATCTGGTGACCGGGGCGCCGGGATCATACGAGTTGTTTCTTGATGGGGACGGCTCACTGATTGAGGATGCAGCGGGGAATGCTGTGTCCGCGACTCTGGCTTCGCTCGACAGTTGGGTCACGGATATTATCGGCCCTGTAGGCAGCTTTGTGACGGTTTCGTCACCGCGGATTGACGTCCCTGCTGCAGTGCAGCTTGATTTCACCGAACAAGTGACGGTCGCGGGTGTCGACGTGTCCGATTTTACACTGCGTCGAGATACTGGGAGCGGTTTTCAGGTCGTCGATCTGAACGCTGCTGGTGCTACCGTCGTTCCGCTGGATGAGGTTGCGGGACTGGCGACGATGTTCTCAATTGATTTGAGTGGAGTTTCGGATGTTGAAGGTACCTATCGCCTGACGTTAAACGCGGGCTCTTCCGGGATCGTGGATGCCTCGGGAAATGTTCTTGCTTTAAGTCGGACGGTTGAATGGCAGGTTGATCTGACGCCGGCCATTGTTGACATCATCGACATTGCTCCAGATCCTCGCACAACGGCCGTCGAACTCGTCAACATTATCTTCCGGGACAGTGTGACTGGCTTCCCTGAAGGTGTCGTGAATTTTGATGTTACCGACTTGGTGCTCACGCGTGGTGGCGTCAACGTTCCATTGAATTCTCTGCCGGTTGGTGATCAACTGACACAGCAGACACCAAGTCGTTACACGATCAACCTGAGTTCAGTAACTGGTATCGATGGCAACTATGAACTGACAGTCAATATCAGCGATATCACGGATCTTGCAGGTAATCCTCTTATTCAGGATCCCGCCGACGCGGCGCTCATTGCGGGGGAAGCGGCTCAGGACGCTTGGTTTACCGGTGTTGATGTGGCTCCACCGACAGTCACTCAATTAAACGTTGCGCCTGACCCAGGCAATCAACTCACGGCTAACGCCGGGGTCGTCACCGTTGGGTTCTCTGAAGACGTTGCGAGTGTTGGTTTGGGTGATTTTCGGCTGTTTCTTGATCCAGACTCTGCGGGGCCAGACCCTGCCGTCCTCGTTGACCTTGCGGCTGGAGGCGTAACGGTCTCGCCTGTTCCAGGGACGGCTGCTCAATACGCAATCGATCTCACCAATGTGACAGATGCCGCAGGCACTTATGAACTGCAAGTGGTGACGGCTGAGATGGACGTTCAGGACAGGGCTGGCAACCTGTTGGAAGAAGTCGTGGCTGCCTCTGGAGTAGCTGGTAGTGATACGTGGGAGCGAATCGTTCAGCCTCCGACTGCAACCATCAGTACCGTGTTGAGCCCTCGACTTCGTTCTGTTGGTGAATTGACTATCACGTTCTCCGATCCAGTCATGGGTGTCGACCTGACTTCCGGCGCGAGCGACTTCCGTCTTACACGGGACGCCAATACCACAGACGGTATTCCCGGTCAGCCAGTATCGTTGAGTGGCGTCTCTGTCGTTCAATTGACGGACACGCTTTATACGATCGACTTGACGTCAGTTACCGGCGTTGACGGGTTCTATGAATTGACGTTAACGGATGGCGGTAATATCCAAACAATCGGCGCGCTGCCGAATGACTTTATCTCACCGATCGTTCGGAGCTGGACGACAGAAACCACAATTACTGTTAACACGTTGGTCGATTCAGATGACGCAACTCCAGGTGATGGAGTCGTTGCAGACGCGGGTGGTGCCGTGTCTCTGCGAGCAGCGATCATGGAAGCCAATGCTCTGCCAGGCGCTGATACTATCGTGCTGCCAGCCGGTACGTACACTCTCACCGACGTCGGCCCAGGGGAAGATTTTGCTTTCAGTGGAGACCTTGATGTCCGCGACAGTCTCACCATTATTGGTGATGGAGCCAGTACGACGACAATCGACGCGTCAGCATTAGGCGAGCGAATCTTTCAGGTGTTCTCCGGAGTTCAGTTTGATCTGTCAGGCGTGACGTTGACTGGCGGGAGTGTTACCGGAAGTGAAGACGGTGGAGCAATTCGTTCCACTGGTACCGTCACCATTTCGGATTCAGCTATCGTCGGGAACACATCAGAAGATGACGGTGGCGGTATCAATAATTCCGGTGTTTTGACGATCAATCGCACATCAATTGCTGACAATACCGCAGGGAGCTCCGGAGGAGGTATTCGCAATTCGGGCACGCTCACTATTCTCAGCAGTACTATTGGTGGCATCGTTGACGAAACTTCGGATCTGCGAAATCGTTCTCGGCTTGAAGGAGGCGGGTTGATTAATGTTGGAAGCGGATCGACCACGATCGTCAACAGTACGTTTTCGGGAAATATTGCAGAAGTCGACATTTTCGGAAGCGGTGGGCGAGGAGCCGCGATCAGCAACAGAGCCACACTATCATTATTGAACTCTACGATCACGAACAACGAAGCTGATGTCGAAGGTGGTGGTGTCTTCAGTGCTGGAACTACGGTGTCTACAGATGTGCGAAACACGATCATTGCCGGTAATGCTGCCGATTCTTCTGGCGCTGATATCAGCGGAGCGTTTACCTCTTCGGGAAACAACTTCATTGGCGACCGAGGGGCAGTCACCGTCTTTGTGAATGGTGTCAATAACGACCAGGTCGGTACCACTGGTGCTCCCGTTAACCCGTTACTGGGAGAACTCACCAATAATGGTGGCCCCACGTTGACACACGCTCTCCTTTTGGGGAGCCCGGCGATCGATGCTGGCGATAATACAGGTATCTTTTCGTTTGATGCTGACCAGCGTGGATCTTCGCGTATCCTGGATGGTGACGGCAATGCGACGCCGGCTGTTGATGTTGGATCAACCGTCGATATTGGAGCATTCGAGTTCGGTGGACTGTTTGTCAATGATTCGCGCGACCTGCCGGATATTACTCCTGGCGATGGATTACTGGACGTTGATCCGTTTACCGACGGTGTCCAGATCACACTCCGTTCGGCGATAATGGAAGCAAATGCGCAGCCCGGTGAAAACACCATCATCGTGCCTGCTGGTAACTTTGTTCTGACACAGGATGAAATTGATACGTTTGGCCCAGAAGTAAACTCGTTCACGCTTGACGTGTCGGTCGTCGATGTCGGCACTGCAGATCTGCAATTCTCAGAGCAGGTCACAGGTGTAGATGTTACTGACTTCACACTGAATGAGACACGTGCGATTCAGAGTGTGTCAGATAGCGGCGTGGGGCCAGTCGTCATTACGACCACGTCTACTCAGGGGCTTGTGTCGGGTGACATTGTGACGGTCGCTGATGTGCTCGGGAATACATCAGCGAATGGAACATTCACAGTCACCGTGATCGACGGAGCGACATTCAGTCTGAATGGGGCGGTCGGAAACGGCGACTATATCGGAGGAGGCCAATGGTCTCGAAATGTTGATCTCGTCGCAGCCGGCATACTTGTTGAGCAGGGAAGTCCGACTGACTTCTCCATTGATCTCAGTTCTGTGACTCAGGCGGACGGTCAGTACATTCTGACTTTGACCGCGGCCGGCTCAGGAATTCAGGATGTCCTTGGCAATGCACTGATTGATGACGCGACAGTTGCTACCGTCCGAGGTACAGACAGCTTTGTGCCAACGGT
Source organism: uncultured Planctomycetaceae bacterium (assembly GCA_943787265.1). Lineage (GTDB taxonomy): Bacteria > Planctomycetota > Planctomycetia > Planctomycetales > Planctomycetaceae > JABMPE01. Next base: position 23,852 of record CALSLT010000050.1, read on the forward strand.
GGCAATCGTCCCGGTTCAGCCCGATCCGCGTTCGACTGCCGTTACCGCAGTCAATGTGAATTTCTCTGAGAATGTTACCGGCGTTGGTGCGTCTGATTTTACGCTGACGCAGTCTCAGGCAATTCTCGGGACCAGTGGTCTGGGCGTCGGTCCGATCTCCGTTGTTACAGGGTCTACTGCTGGGTTGACGAGTGGGTCTTTCGTTACAATTGCGGGAGTTAACGGAAATCTTGCGGCTAATGGTACGTTTACGATCACCGTGGTCGATGCAACCACATTTACTCTGAACGGAACTGTTGGGGACGGAGCATACTCGGGCGGAGGTCAGTGGACGCAGGATATCAACCTTGTCGCAGCAGGAGTCACCGTACAGGGTGTTGGTGGCAGTGCGTCAGAGTACACAATTAGCCTTGGAAGCGTTACGAACGCGATCGGGACGTATGTTCTGACGCTTGATCCGCTTAACTCTTTCATTCAGGACACGGGTGGTAATCTTCTTCTGGTCGGTGCAACGGACACATGGACAATCGTGCCGGACACCACTGCCCCGACAGGTATGATTGTCGACGTTCGTCCGGATCCGCGGATCAACGATGCCGGGCTTGTCACAATCGAGTTCGACGAACCAGTGGTCGGTCTGGATATTTCAGACTTCACTCTGACGCGTGATATTGGTGGTGGTGCAGTCGCCCTTGATATCAGCGGGTTGGCTGTGAACTCAGTCGGCGGCAGCATGTCTGATTACACAATTGATCTGAGTACGGTAACAGGAGCCGATGGAACGTATACACTGACACTTGTCGCTACGGATTCGGATGTTCTTGATTTGACGGGCAATTCGCTTGTGTCCGACGACGCAGACACCTGGACCGTCGGAGAAGATGGAGCTGCGACTGGAGACCTCGACATTACGGACACGTCCGGTCGCCTGCGAATCATGGGAGCTGGTTCTGCTCAGACGGTCATCAACGCCAACAATCTTGATCGAGTTTTTCATATCCTCGATAATGTGGTATTGGAAGTCATTGATGTCACCGTGACCGGTGGACTGGTCGAAGGCGGTGGGAATGGTGGCGGAATTCTTAACAGCGGACAGCTTCTGGTGTCCGGGTCGAGCATTACTCGTAATACGACAGGCGGAGACGGTGGCGGGATTCACAGCGACAGTGCAGGCCAACTGACTCTTACTGCATCGACAGTCAGTAATAACGCCGCTCAGTTCGGCGGTGGCGTGTATAGTGATGACGACTCAACACTGACTCTTGCCAACGGAACGGTAATTGCTGGCAACACTGCAACTTTCGACGGAGGGGGCATCTACAACGACCGTCGCGGGCTTATTACGATTGGCGACAGCTCCGTTCGTGCGAACACGGCAGGTCGCGATGGCGGCGGATTCTATGTTAATGATGTTTCAGTGACGACAGTCACTGACTCGGTGTTCGAAGACAACACGGCAACTCGCAGTGGTGGTGGGATCTTCAACGAGCAGACGGCATCGTTGATACTTACCAACAGCACGCTTACGAATAATGACTCCGGATTCGCTGGTGGTGGTCTGTATAATGACGACGGTACTGTATCGGTCGCAGACAGTTCAATTACATTGAACACTTCGTCGTTCGACGCCGGAGCAATCTTCAATCAGTCGGCAGGAGTCATAACGGTTACCGATTCCACGTTCTCAGCAAATCAAGCGGCACGAGATGCGGGTGCAGTTAAGAATTTCGGAACATTAACGCTTTCCGCGAGTAGCTTCGGTTTAAACCAAGCTGGGCGTGACGGTGGAGCCGTTCAGAATCTAAATGTTCTTGATGTGACGAATTCAGAATTCGTCGGAAACTCTGCAGAGCAAGGTGGCGCGATTCAGAACAATGACATTGCAGTTTTGACCGTGACCGGTACGACGTTGGAAGGCAATGTGGCGACTCTACGCGGCGGCGGGGTGCATAATACCAGCACTGGGCGGGCGACGATCCAAGACACTACGTTTGCTGCGAATGCAGCCGGAACAGACGGGGGTGGCATTTACCATGACTCCGACGATGTCGTAAGTGTCTTGCGAAGCACGCTTTCCCTTAATACTGCGGCTGGCAATGGGGCAGGAATCAACAATCAACGGGTTATGACCGTTGTGAACAGCACGGTGTCTGGGAATGCTGCTGGTGGTGCTGGCGGTGGTTTGTTTAACGGCGAGTCGTTAACGATTACTCAGAGCACGATCTTTCAGAACTCAGCGGCGGGAGTCGACACAGACAATGACATGACGCCGGATGCGTTTGGTGGTGGAGTCTTCAATAACGCTCCGTTTGATCCGGTGACTGTTAAAAATACGATCATCGCGGGCAATTCTGGTGGACTTGATCCAGATGTCGATGGATTCGGATTTACTTCCTCAGGAAATAACCTGATCGGCGACATTGGTGGTGGCACTGGCTTCACAGATAACCTGGCAGGAGACATTGTTGGATCACTTGGGACGGCAGTCGTTGACCCGCAGTTGGGCCCACTTTCTAACAATGGCGGGCCGACACTGACCCATGCTCTACTTTCGGGCAGTCCGGCACGGGATGCTGGGAATAACGTCAACCCGCCTACGACCGATCAACGTGGCTTCTCACGTATTGTTGACGGTGACGGAAACGGGATCGCTACGATTGATATCGGGGCCTACGAATCTGGATTCGTCAGCAACAGTTTCACTGACACAGTTGATGTGTTCCCTGGCGACCGAGTAAGTGCTGATTCCGATGGATTCAGTTCGTTGCGGGCCTCGGTTATCGAAGCCAATACGTTGCCTGGCAATAATACAATTGTTCTTGGTGCCGGTGAATTCACGTTGTCAGTTCCTGGGCGAGACGAAGACGGAGCCCTGTCGGGTGACTTGGACATTACGGACAATCTGACAATCATGGGGGCCGGTGCGGGTGAAACCATTATCGATGGAGCTAGCCTTGACCGTGTTTTTGATGTCCACCCTGGAGTGACACTAAACCTCAGTGGTGTCACAGTCATTGGTGGATTTGCCGAGGCTGGGGGGGGGATTCGTAATCGTGGCGTCCTGTTCATTGACGGAGTGCGAATCCAAAGCAATACCGCCGATTTTGGTGGCGGTATCTTTACTGGAAATGTCGTTGCCTCGCTGGAATCAGCAATCGACAATGTCGTGACGACATTGATCGTTGTCGATGGGACGGTACTTCCTCAGAACATTCCGTTCACGATTGTCGTCGACAACGAACAGATGACGGTAACTGGAATCAGCGATGATGTATTGACGGTCACCCGCGGCGTCAATGGGACGACGGCCTCGACTCATGTTGCCAGTGCGAATGTCACGGTCGAAGGGCGGACTACGATTACAAACTCGTTGGTTGGTGGTCGGTTCAACCCAATCGACATGGTCGATGAAGGAAATCACGCGAATGTGCAGGGAGGTGGGCTGTTTAACGAAGGCATTCTCGTTGTCAGTTCATCAGTAATCTCTGGCAATCAGGCCAATGCTCAAGGTGGCGGTGTATTCAATGACGGAACCGCAACATTTACCGCAACCACAATTGGCGGCATCGATGTTGGGAATGATCAATTTGGCAACGTTTCCGATTCTCGTGGTGGCGGTATTTACAATATTCACCGCTTTGGTGAGTTGGCGACCGGCATTAATGATACGGCGATTACGCTGACGGTTTCTGATGTGTCCGCATTCCCGACAACTCCGTCGTTCGACTTGCGTATTGGCAGCGAGGAAGTGCGAGTCACAGCGATTGCGGGAAACTCTTTCACCATCACTCGAGGTGTGAATGGGACTTTGGCGACCGATCATCCTCAGGGTGAGATCGCATCGCTCATTGGTCAAAGTGAGTTGACAATCACTCAGAGCACAATTGCTGGAAACAGATCTAGTTCTAACGGTGCCGGTGTCTTCAACGGTGATGAGCTGATCGTTTCGGGCAGCACGTTCTCTGGGAATCAGGCTGGCGGAGTTGGTGGAGGTATCGCAACAGTCGGTGCTACGACGATCAGAAATACGACGGTCACCGCGAACTCATCAGTGACACGAGGCGGTGGGATCGCGAATGATGGTTCAAATGAAGTGCGACTCCGTAACACGATTGTCGCATTCAACACTGGCTCAGCCGCCACGACGCCTGACAGTGATACTCGCGGAGTGTTCATTTCCGAAGGCACCAACCTCATTGGTGACGTCGGCATAGCGACAGGCTTTACGAATGGAGTCAACGGAGACCAGGTTGGCTCGACAGCAAGTCCGTTTGACCCAGTGTTAGGGCCACTATCAGACAACGGCGGTCCGACTCTGACGCACGCTGTGCTGTCAGGTAGTCCGGCAATCGATAGTGGAGACAATACTGGCGGCCCGGATGAGGATCAGCGCGGTGAACCTCGTCCAACAGACACGAGTGCAGACATCGGTGCCTTCGAGTTGGGTGGCGTTTCAATCCTGATTGATTCGGTCTCAATCGCAGAGGGAGCATCCGGCCAGACACCGATGGTCTTCAACCTTCGCTTGTCACGTCCGACTATTCAGCCGGTAAGCGTCAACTACTCGGTGATCGCAGGTTTGGTGATTGTTGATCCGATGACAGGTGGAAACGTCGGCAACACTGCTCTGGCCGGCAATGACTTTCTGCCGGATATGGGGACGATCACGTTTACTCCAGGTGAACTCGTGGCTTCGCTGACAGTGCTTGTCAATGGCGACACGATGATCGAGGCGGACGAGACATTTGACGTCGTTCTCTCCAACCCTGTGAACGCGATTCTGGTTGATGGGATGGGAGCAACTCAGGCGACAATCGCAGGGACAGGGACGATTCTCAATGATGACACGTCCGTTTCGATTGATGATGTCGTGCAGCGTGAATTGGATTCAGGAACGTCCACTTTCGATTTTACAGTGACTCTTTCCGAGTCAACAGTCGAAACGGTGGCGGTCGATTTTGCTACGTCAGTCGGACCAGGGCCGAATGCAGCTACAGCTGGTGTGGATTACCAGGCACAGGCTGGTACGCTTACATTTGCACCAGGTGAAACGTCGAAGACTGTTTCGATTGTTGTTGCCGGTGACACTTCTTCTGAAGTCTTTGAAACATTCGCTGTTGATCTGACGATCGCGTCCAGTTCAGCTCAATTACTGGATGGGCAGGGGCTTGGTACGATCCAGAATGACGATGTTCGACTCGTCATTGTTGGTGGTATGGTCAACGAAACAACAGGTGTTGATACGGTGTTGCCATTCACTGTGACGATGGTTGCAGATGACGGGGTCACTCCCGTTCAGAATGCTTTGGCAGTGGAAGTTGACCTGAGCACAGCAGACGGAACCGCGACGGGTGGGGCCGACTTCACGGCTCTGGCCGGCCAGACCGTTACGATTCCGATTGGAATGACCTCTGTCACTCAGAATGTGGCGATCATCGGTGATTCAGTCTTCGAAGGTGGAGCCACGGGTACCGCTGAAGAATTTACACTCGGGTTCGATACTGGGACTGTCACACTTGGGGGGGCTTCCTACACCGAAGTTGTAACAACGCTCGGCGTGCCCGCAACAGGTAGTATTGTTGATGACGAGCTGCCTCCGACTGTCTGGGTTATTCGTGCTACGGCCGCCAATCCGACGACGACCGGCGAACTGTTCCGTGACGGAACCGACGATGGCATGTTCAATCCGTTGTTCGTGCGGGACTTTGATCTGACTGGTAACACTGAAACAGTAAATGGCGACCCAGGCACACAGAACGACCGGTTCATTGTGGACTTTGTGCGTGGTAACCCGATTCCGGACGGTGGCTTGGTGATTGACGGTGGAGACGAAACATCTGGCGACTCTCTGGAAATCGTCGATGGCTCTGCAACAATCACGTTCGACAGTGTCGTTTATACGTCGACTGGTGTTGATTCCGGCACGATCGTGATTGATGACGGCGTTATGGTGCCGACTCGAACTATCACCTACGCAGAACTCGAACCAGTGCTCGACACGGTTGCTGCCGTTGATCGAACATTCACGATCAACTCGGTCGCCAATCCGGGTGACCACGATATCGACGTTGCCAATGCTGGCGGTCGTACAATCATCAGCGACAACGGAACCAGTGCCTTTGAAAGTGTCGAGTTTACAAACCCAACTTCGACGCTGACGCTAAACGCTGGCGACGGTGACAACACCATCACAGTGGGAGCACTCGATGCAGGGTTTGGGGCATCATTCACAATCGACGCTGAAGACGGCGACGACACCCTCACCGCAACGGCCACCAACATCGCCTTGTCGATTGTCGGTGGTGACGGTGCAGATACTCTGCTCGGCGGAACTCTGAACGATACGATCGACGGCGGAACAGGAGACGGACAGCATCGACGGCGGGACAGGAAACGACTCACTCGCCGGTGGAGCTGACAATGACACCGTCAAAGGTGGATCGGGTACTGACTCAATCGACGGCGGAGCTGGCAACGACTCGATCGAAGGTGGTGCCGATGGCGACACGCTGATCGGCGGCACTGAGGACGACACGATTCTGGGCGAAGACGGCGATGACAGCATCGACGGCGGTGCCGGGACGGATAGCCTGGATGGCGGAGCTGGCAACGACACGATCACTGGCGGCGACGGCGGAGACAACATTGCCGGCGGTAGTGGCCAGGACTCGCTCGATGGCGGTGGAGACGCCGACACTGTCGACGGCGGAGCAGACAACGACACCGTCCTTGGTGGAAGTGGGACTGACATTGTTGCCGGCGGTGAAGGTGACGACTCAGTCGACGGTGGTTCTGACAATGACACACTGTCAGGCGGCGGCGGGACTGACACTCTTGTTGGCGGCACCGGCGATGACCAGGTGTCCGAAGTTGCTGTCGACGCAGAGTCGATCGTCCTGACCGATACGACTTTGACTGTCGGCGGGCTCAGCGACACGATCAGTGGAGTCGAGGAGTTCATCCTGACTGGTGGCGATCTGAGCTCGAGCATCGATGCGAGTGCCTACACACTCGGCAACGTTACGATCAACGGCGAAGGCGGCGATGACACACTGGTTGGTAGCGATGGCGACGACTTCATCAACGGTGGGTCGGGCAACGATACTCTTACCGGCGGCCTGGGCAACGATTCGATGCTTGGTGGAGCTGGCAGCGACAGCCTTGACGGCGGCTCTGCCAATGACACGCTGGCCGGCAACGGTGGTAACGACACGCTAAACGGTGGTGCCGGCCTGGACAGTATCGATGGTGGAACGGGTGCTGACGTCATCGATGGTGGCGACGATAACGACACCGTTCTCGCGGGGGCTGGGGCAGACTTGGTCGACGGTGGTCTCGGTAACGACCGCTTGCTGGGTGAAGGGCAGGACGACACGCTGAATGGCAACGACGGTGATGATACGCTGATCGGCGGAACCGGCGGTGACATGATTCGCGGCGGAGCTGGTATCGACAATCTGAACGGCAACAGTGGCCGAGACGATCTCGATGGCGGAGCCGATGACGATACTGCTTTCGGCGGTTCCGGTCAGGACACGCTGACCGGTGGCCAGGGGATCGATAACCTGGACGGCCAGGGCTCATCGTTTGACACGATTCGTTTGACAGGCGAAGCGATCGACGATGTCTTTACGCTGGATCGGAACGCGAATTTCAATCAACTTCGTAAGACTTCGGGGACTACATACGGAGTCAACTTCAAGCGAACTGAAACGATTGAGCTCAACACGCTGGATGGCAACGACACGATCACGGTTATCGGCGACCTGAACGGCTCAGATGGCAACGCGGCCTTTGTTGTCGACTTCGGAAATGGCAACAACTCGCTCGACGCTTCGCTCAACACTGATGCAGGCAAGACATTCATCGTCACCGCCGGCACAGGTAACGACACGCTGAAAGGTTCGGCTGGCGACGACAATCTGAACGGTGCCTCGGGCGATGACTCGATCGATGGCGGAGCTGGAGAAGACACCCTGACCGGCGGTGCCGGGGCTGACATCCTCAACGGAGATGTCGGTGCTGACTTGATCAACGGCGGTACCGAGAATGATACGATTTCTGGTGGTTCAGAGATCGACACCTTGAACGCCGGCGACGGCGACGATTCAGTTCGCGGCGGCGACGGCAATGACTTGATCAACGGTGAGGACGGCAACGACCTTCTCTACGGAGACGCCGGGAACGACAGCATCCTCGGTGGTCGGGGTGACGACTCGGTGGATGGCGGTGCTGACAACGACACCGTGCTCGGCGAACGCGGCTTCGACGTGATTAAGGGGGGAGACGGCGATGACTCACTCGTCGGCGGCGATCACGACGACATCATCGACGGCGGAAACGGCAACGACCTGGTCAACGGTAACCTTGGCCGCGATGTGCTGTTGGGTGGGGCGGACCAGGATACCCTGCTCGGTGGTTCTGACGCCGATACCCTCCTTGGCGGGACCGGAGCGGACGACATTCGCGGTCAGGGATCATCAGGTGATGTCCAGGTCGGCGAAACCGGGTTGGCCGGAACAGGTGATGACACACCGGACGTGGGTGACACGTTCGATTCAGTCACCGAGATCGACAACGCGTTCGTTCTGGATACGGCCATCCTGGACAAGCTGAACTCGTTCTAAGCTGAACGCGTTTCAGAGATGAGAATGGGCGATCGGGCAGTAATCGTTGACGGGAATCTTTGTACTGTTTTCGAATCAGTAGGCGACGAGGGCGGCTCTTCCGTCGGGAATGGAGAGCCGAGGCCGCGTCGTCGGGACTGCCAAAACGTCGAGTTGCTTCAACATATTGGGTTGGCTGAATAGAATCATTTCTCCGCGGAATCGACTTTTTGACGATTCCACACGAAAGGTTCCCACCTCAGTCATTCCAGGTTGAGCAACTCAGCACGAAGGAGGCAGCGATGCGATTTCTTTTGACACTTGGTGCGTTTGCGGCATTGCAGATTTCTCTCGCCCCGTTTGCTTTGGTCACGGCTCAGGCTGAAGATGCCAAAGAGCCCAAGGGCGTCAACATTGAGCTCACCGATGCGGATAACGCCGCTCTGGCAAAGCTGCGAGAGCTCGGAGCGATGACGCTGCAGGTTGCTCAGAACGACAATCGGGTTGAGGTTGCCTATCACCTCTCCGATGGAAAAATCGGGAATGACCACGTCGCTCCGCTCAAAGGCCTGAAATGCGTTTACTCGCTGAATCTGCGAGGGACAGAAGTCGACGATAAAGGGGTCGCTCAGCTCGCTGGAACTACCGGACTGGTGAAGCTGCACCTCGAAAAGACGAAGGTCACAGACGCCGCTCTGAAGCACCTGACTAAGCTTGAGAGCCTTGAATACCTCAACGTCTACGGAACCGGCGTGACGAACGCAGGTCTCGATACGATCGTCCCGATGAAGAATCTCAAGAAGATTTACATCTGGCAGACGAAGGTCGACATCGAAGGTGTTGCGAAGCTGAAGAAAGCCCGACCTGACCTGAAGATCATCCCGGACTTGGTCGTCGATAAGAAACGGGCCGAGGAAGAAGCCATCCGTAAGGTTGAAGAAGAGAAGCGAAAAGCCGAGGAAGCCAAGAAGAAAGCAGCAGAAGACGCTAAGAAAAAGGCCGAAGAAGAAGCCAAAAAGAAGGCTGAAGCAGCGAAGAAAAAAGCCGAAGCTGAAAAGAAGAAGGCTGACGAAGCTAAGAAGGCGGCTGATGCTGCCAAAGCGAAGGCTGAAGCCGACAAAAAGGCTGCTGACGCAAAACCAGCCGAGAAGAAGCCTGCCGAAAATAAGAAAGAAGCCGCTGCTGAGAAGAAGCCCGCAGATGCCAAGCCTGAAGAACCGAAGAAAGATGCGAAATAAGGCATCGGAAGGTCAGGGCGGTCTGTTGTTTCCTTTCATAAATCTGGCTATCTTTCCTGCGCTTTTGCCGACGAAAATCCGAGATTAGCGTCGTTTCAGACACAGAATAACAGATTCAGACCGAAGCCGGTTTGAGGAGAGCGTTGAAGATGTACATTCGCAATGGAGATACGGTCCAGGTTCTTGTTGGTGAGGACAAAGGCAAACGCGGTCAGGTGACTGCCGTTAACACTAAGAAGAGCAAGGTGACCGTTCAGGGAATCAACGTTGCTCGTAAGCACATCAAGAAAGGGCACCCGCAGAGCCCGCAGGGCGGTCGCCTAGACATCGAAGTGCCGCTGCACGCTTGCAAAGTCGCTCTGATCGACCCAACCACCGACAAACCAACGCGAGTCGGTTTCCGTTACCTCGATGACGGCAGCAAAGAACGATACGCCAAGAAGTCGGGAACGTCTCTCGGTCTGGTTTCACCGCCGAAAGCGTCGCGAGCAAAGAAGGCATAATTACGGCCTTCTCTGAACTAACTATCAAAGGCACTGGTCAGCTTGGCCAGTGCCTTTTTTTCGTGGAGACTTTTCGACGACGCAAGTTACGATCCGAAACGAAGTTTTGAGTGTTCGGCCAACTCAGCTTGAGGGATTTCTCGAATGGCACTCCTCTACACAGATCCGATCTTTCTGCAGCACGAAACGGGCAAGCATCCTGAGTCGGCGGAAAGACTACGTTCAGTGGCTGCTCATCTGGACGCGGCAAAATTGCCCGGTCGATTTGAGGCAGGGAAGATCGTGCCAGCGACGATCGAGCAGCTCGCGCGAGTCCACTCGGCGGGACACATTGAACGAGTGCGCGAGTTTGCAGAGCAGGGCGGCGGCAGGATTGAAGCGGACACCGTCGTTAGCCGGAAGTCGTATGATGTTGCGATGCGGGCAGCAGGAACCGCCTGCGACGCCGTGGACCGAGTGTTAAAAGAAGAGCATACTCGAGCCTGCTGTCTGACACGTCCGCCGGGGCATCACGCGTTGGCCGATGATCCGATGGGGTTCTGTCTGTTCAACAATGCGGCTGTTGCGGCGCGGCAGGCAATTGCTGAGCACAAGCTTTCTCGCGTTCTGATCGTTGATTGGGATGTCCATCACGGAAACGGTACTCAGGACATCTTCTACGACGATGCCGAAATCTATTTTCTCTCGGCGCATCGGTTTCCGTTTTATCCGGGCAGCGGCACTCGGGAAGAAACTGGAACGGGGCAGGGACTCGGCACAGTCTTCAATCTACCGGTTGAATACGGGACGGCCAGACGCCAGTACCTCACAGAGTTCGAGCAACTCCTCGCCGACTGCGCGAAACGCTGTCGGCCAGAACTGGTCATCATCAGCGCAGGATTCGACGCTCACCGACTGGATCCGATCGGCTCGCTGGATTTGGAAACTGAAGACTTTGCTACGCTAACGAGGCTCGTGCTGGACGTTGCCGACGAATACAGCGATGGACGATGCGTCAGCTTGCTCGAAGGCGGCTACAACGTGCAGGCTCTGGCGGAGTCAGTCGAGCAGCACCTGACCGTGATCGCCGATCGCGCCGCGAAATCGTGATTCCGGTCTCAGTCGTCGCGCGGCTGTGGTCGATCTGATCTTGCGGCATCACTCTCGTTTGTTGGAACATTGCCTCCAAACACGTCACGCGAGATGTCAGTCGCACTCGAATGTGTCCGTTTACTCGAGGCAGCGGAAATGTTGGTCGACAGGGAACCTGACCTCGTAACGTCGGCAGAGACCGTCAGAATTCTCCGAGTTTTCTGTTTCGGGCTGCTGCTGCGATTGGCATTGGTCATTGTGTTCCAGTCTAGCGGGGTCGAGCAGACGCTGAAGCTGACCAGAGATGGGTTCATGTACGATCAGACCGGCAAGCAGATTGCAGAGCACTACCGAACCGGCGGCGACACAGACTGGCCTGCTCGTGTGACCGGGTTTCTCGATCACCTCTACGAGTACTTTGTCGGGATTACCTATTACCTGATCGACGATTCGATGCTTGCCGTAAGAGTAATTAACTCGCTGTGTGGAAGCCTCGTAATTCTCATCACATGGCGAATGGCTCGCTATGTCTCAGACGCCGATACGGCATTCCGCTGCGGCGTCTGGGCATGCATCTTCCCGACGCTGGTCTATTACTCCTGCCTCCCAGTTCGCGACGCACAGAGTGCGCTTGGGATGAGCCTCGTGTTCTTTGGCATGACGGCTATTACATCTGCTGGGAAGCCTTTGCACATGATGTCGCTGCCGCTGGGGCTGTGCCTGACGGCTGGCTATCGCGCATACATGGCGTCTGCACTCGTCGTTCTAATTCCAGCGGCTTGGTTGGCGACATTATTATTTAGCTGGTCAAGAAAGAATCCACAGTTGGCATGCCGAAATATACTCGTCGCCGTCCTTGCAGTGGGGGCCATTGGTCCCGCTGCCGTTGCCGAGCTATCTTCAACCCGTAAGGCGGAGAGAGCGACGGATGTCAATCGCTGGAACAAAGTTCGACGAAAACTGAATAGTGGAAGCGGGGCCGTTTATGAGAAAGACGCTGTCCCGAGTCTTGGAAGGTCAGCTATAGAGACGACTCAGAGCGTCAGTATCGGACTCTACTTCTTCTTCGTCAGCGTTAATCCAACCGAGATGAGCAGCATCCGGCAATGGATTGCGCTCCCGGAAGTCTTGATCGTTCTGTATATGATCCCAAAACTGTTTCGGGGGGGGGGGGGGCGTCGAGTCATGCGGCATCACAGATTTGAATTCCTGTCTGTGCTGCTCGTTGTTGGCGCAATTACGTTGGCCTATGCCAGCGTCACGACCAACGCGGGGCCGTTGATGAGATGGCGACTTCAGGTTGTTAACGTGTATATCGTGGTCGCAGCAATCGGTTTCGCCCAGTCGTATTCATGTGGATCGCGAGAGCAAGACGAAACGTCAAACCACGATCGTAGCCCAGATGCGGAGTTACTGTCAGAAGTCGTGGCGTGAGAGATTGAAGAAAGGTGGCGTATCCTGCTGAGGGAATTGACTCTTCAGCCGCCCACAATGGGCACAAGGATACGCCATGAGAAACGCTACGAGAGATGTTGATCAAATTCCAGCCAGGGATTCAGAGGACGGGATTCCCTCGCCGGAGGTGTTGAAGTTTCGAGCGAATTTCGAGAGCCGCAGTCCTTTGGATGAGTTGCTTCGCGAGGGAGCCAGACGGATGCTGCAGGCGGCGATTGATGCCGAAGTCGATGATTTTCTGGCAGAGCATTCTGGTCGCCGAGATGAGCAGGGCCGTCGCTTGGTTGTTCGCAATGGATCACTGCCCGAGCGGGAAATTTTAACGGCAGCTGGCACGCTTCCGGTGCGTCAGCCGCGAGTTCGTGACAGATCTCCCGAGGCGGCCGATCGAGTCCGTTTTTCGCCGCAGGTGCTGCCCCCGTATCTGAAAAGAACGAACTCGATCGAAGAGCTGATTCCGTGGCTGTACCTGAAAGGAATTTCCACCGGCGATTTTTCTGAAGCCCTGCAGGCACTTGTTGGAGAGCGAGCCAAAGGACTCAGTGCTAACGTCGTTGTCAGACTCAAAGAACAATGGTCCGACGAATACGAAGAGTGGTCCAAACGCGATTTGTCTCAGCAGCAGTACGTCTATGTGTGGGCCGACGGTATCCACGTCAACGTCCGACTGGAAGACGATGCCAATAAAAAACAGTGCATTCTCGTGCTGATCGGTGCCACCGCAGATGGTCGCAAAGAGTTGATCGCGATCCTCGACGGATACCGCGAAAGCGAACAAAGCTGGAGCGAACTGCTGCTCGGCCTGAAGCATCGCGGGCTGGCGATGACTCCGAAAGTGGCAGTCGCCGATGGAGCACTCGGCTTCTGGGCCGCCGCCCGAAAGGTTTTTCCTGAGATGCGTGAGCAACGCTGCTGGGTTCACAAAACAGCCAACGTGCTCAACAACCTGCCGAAGAGTGTGCAGCCCAAAGCGAAATCAGACCTGCACGACATCTGGCAGGCCGAAACTCGTGAAGCGGCCAACAACGCCTTCGATCACTTCGTGGAAAAATACAAAGCGAAGTATCCGAAATCCTGCGAATCACTCAGCAAAGATCGCGAGGTACTGCTGACCTTCTACGACTTCCCCGCCGAGCACTGGGCTCACCTGAGAACGACCAATCCAATTGAATCGACCTTTGCCACCATCCGTCTGAGACACCGCCGAACCAAAGGCAGCGGCACACGCCGAACCAGTCTGGCCATGATGTTCAAGCTGGCCGAATCCGCCTCAAAGAAATGGAGAAGACTCAGAGGCTACGAACAAATCACACTCGTCATCCAGGGACAACTTTTCGTCGACGGAACCCTGCAGGAAAACGCCGCCTGACTCAGCCTCAGGCCACGACAATTGACAATAGTTCCGGTCTGATTGCGTTAGCCCATGACTGTTGGATACCTGAAAGATTTCCAAAAATTCTTTCAAGAGACCGTTATGCCAGAGAAATCGAAGCGTGTACGTCGTTCATTCAGTGATCAGTTCAAGCAGGACGCAGTCGACCTTGTCGTCAAGCAGGGGTACTCGTTCAAGGCGGCAGCGGACGCCGTTGGCGTTGGTGCGAAGAGTCTCAGGGACTGGCACGCAAAGTTGGCTCCTGAGCCTGAACCGTGCGATGACGACGCCTCGGCCGCTGCGTTGCAGGATGAGATCAAGCGTCTGAAGAAGCGTCTGAAGAAGCGTTTGCAGCGAGTTGAAATGGAACGTGAAATCTTAAAAAAAGCCACAGCGTACTTCGCGAGGGAGTCACATTGAAATACGCATGGATCAAGCAGCATCGTGACTCATTTTCGGTGAAATCGATGTGTCGAACGCTCGATATCAGCACGAGCGGATACTACAGGTGGCTGAAGGCCGGGCCCGGCTTGAGGGGTCAACGATCGGCTCGAATTCGCACATCGATCAAGTAGGTGTACGACGAGTCCCACGGAATCTATGGCAGTTACAAAATTGCTGATCGACTCAAGAAGGATGACTCTCTGGAAGCAGCATGCCGTAACACAGTCGCCACGGCGATGCGTGAAATGGGACTGAAAAGCAAGGTTTCAAAGAAGTTCTCGCCAACAACAACCGTTTCTGATCCAGCAAAAGCGGCCGCACCAAATGTTCTCAACCAGTCCTTCAAAACCGACGCCCCGAACAGAAAGTGGGCGACCGACATCACGTACTTGCCGACGACTGCCGGCTGGGTTTACCTGGCTGTTGTCCTGGACCTGTTCAGCCGCAAGGTCGTTGGCTGGGCGATTTCTGAAAGTCTCGCCACACCACTGGTCAGTTCGGCTCTTCGTAACGCCGTTGAATTACGAAAGCCCGATACGAACGGCTTGCTTCATCACAGCGATCGAGGCTCGCAGTACACCAGCGATGATTACCAACAGACTCTGAAAACTCTCAACATGACCTGCTCGATGAGTCGTACGGGTTGCTGCTACGACAATGCCGTCATGGAACGTTTCTTCTGGTCGCTCAAGCACGAGTGGACGAAGTTCGAATCCTTCGACAACATCTGCGACGCCAGGCTCAGCGTCTTCCAGTACATCGACACTTTCTACAACTCAAAGCGAATCCATCAGACCCTCGGATACCGAACACATGACGAATGTGAAGAACAGTATCAAGCAAAACTAGCCGTCTAAAAAACTATTTCAGGTGTCCACCACAAGTGGGCAATCGCAGATAGCTTCTCTCATGCGTAGCCACGACCGCGTTCTGATGAACGATCTCCACGCGATCGACGTAGGCTTTCATCGTGACCGATTGAAAAGCACAGTGCCGCGGAACGCTGTAACTCACGTTGTCGAAGCGGGCGAACTGGTACTTGTCAACTTTGGCTTCCCGTCGAATACTCGTATCGAAACCGTGCTTCGGTAATCCCGCAGAGGCATCGCGGTCCTGCTCAAAACGAACGCCGATCGTCTCCGTTTTGCCGCTGCTTTTCCGGTCATGGTCGCGTACGCAGCACTCGCGCAGATAGACGTTGAGTTCGGCCATCTGCATCTGCGGAATCGGCGTCGACCACTTCCGCTCCAGCGTCTTCACGCGATTCTCGACCACCGGCTTTTCATTGCCGCTGGCCGGAAGACAGAACAGCGGTTCGAAAGCAAAGTGACTGGCCAGTGCGGCGTAGCGCGAGTTGACCTTCCGCTCGCGGCTTGAAAGAACGGCGTCCGCCACCGTCGGAGGATTGTCCCACCAGACTTCTTTCGGCACGCAACCAAAGAAGCCAAACGCTTGAGCCATGCCTTCCAGAATCGCCTCGGTCCGCTGAGTCGGGAACGCAATCGCGAACGGAGCGTTCGAATACGACCACACCAGAATCAGCACGTTGACCTTGCGACGACCGTCCGGAAAGTCGACCTGAATCTCGCCGAAGTCTGCTTCGACACGCTGCCCCGGATCGTGATCCAGAGGAATGAACGTCTCGCGTTTCGACTTGCGATGCTGCTTCACAAAGCGACGCACCGAATCGTAAGCGCTCTGATAACGACCTTCGTCGCCAGCATCGTCACTGTCCTCATCCCGCAGCCGCTCGAAAATCCGCATCGCCGTATGACGCTGCTTCGGCGGCGAAGACTCATCCTGTTTCAGAATCTCAAGAATCCGAGCCTTGAATGGTCCCAGCTTGGGAGCTGACTGACGCGACCGCTTCGCGTACGGCCGCGGTTCTGACTCACCACGCAGAATCTGCCGAACCTTCTGTCGCGAATGATGAAAACGCCGAGCAATCTCGCGAATGCTCATCCCATCACGATGAGCACGCCTGATCCGTCCACCGTAAGCATCCTTCGCCCCCAAAGCTCTGAACCTGAATGATTCAAAGCTTCCAGAGACTGCTACGGTGGGGCCATTTTCAACGCCGATCAGCTCTCCGAAGTGGGTCCGTTTTGAACGCCTATCTCCATGAAAGACTGATTGAGAACATTCGGTGCGGCCACCTTTGCTGTATCTCATCCTGTAACACCGCCGTGGAAGAGTCATCGCGGACGACCGGGCTCGCTTGCCAGTTGTTCGTGCCGGCCTCTCAGGTTGCTTGTTGCAACAGCCTCCTCGGCCTCCCTGAACGAGTAGCCCTGCTTGACGACGAGATTAACTGGGCCTGCTTGCGAGCCCCACGTCGTCGAGCCATCGGTGGTCGTACGTCTGGTGTGGGCCCGCCGCGATGTGAGTCAGCCGTCGTACGGAATCAGCCGGAAGCGTCCGCCGTGGCGTTTAGCCATTTGTTTCATGAACTGGTGCGAGCTGAATGCTTCGACAAGTTTTCGGTAGTCGCTGCGCGAGCCGGCCGTTTCGCGGGCACCAGTTCGGTCGTCATCCAGCAGCCGGTTGTACGCGCGTCGCATGTTGTCGGTGAATGGGGCATCGAAGGCGAAGGTATGGATCTCGGTCTTTCCCGACTTCAGGCTCAACAGATCCTGCTCAACGCGATAGGTGAAACTGCCATCGGTCAGGAAGTACAGAATGTCCGGTTGCAGTCTTAGTGCGTGCTGGAGAGCGATTCTTGGCTCGGTATTCCCTTCAGCTTTTATGTCCTTCATCCAGTAAAGGTATTTCAGCTTCGGTTGCTCGGCGGCCTGGACAGGAACAGGCGATGGCATGGGGATCGAGAAGTCGTTGAAGAAGATGAGATAGAATTCGGACTCCGGCCCCATTCCCTGGATCGACTTGATCAGTTCGAGCTTCATGCGTTTGAAGCGAGTCTTCGCTTCAGTGTCGTGGGGATGGTTCATGCTGCGAGAACAGTCCAGCACAAAAACGACTCGTCGACCAATCGGCCTGAGACCAAAGAACGAGTCCGCAGCGTCGCTTCCTTCTCCGTCGCCGAATCCGTCACCACTGCCAAGGCCATCTCGCGAACCGGATGCCGAACCAACCGGTGTCGTGGCGCCGCCAACGTTCGCGTTCAGCCAAGGAGAACTCACCGCACTTGCGATCAGCAGAGACTGCTCGCCTGTCGGCATTAAGGAGTCATGAGGATTCGTGAGCTGACTCTGGTAATCAGCCATCGACTGCCCGCCAGTAATGAGTGGCGGACTCAGATCGGCCAATGCGAGCGCGTCCTCAAACTGAAGTTCACCGTCGGCCGACGATTCTGAATCAGACATCGTCATCAAAGCGTCGATCGATGGCAGGCCTTCGTTCTGGGAAGGGATCGCGTACCAGATCAGTCCGCAGGCGGTGAGCAGGCACGCGTGGACAATCAGCGAAATCGTACAGGCTGATAAGTAGGCTCGAGCGTCAGAATCACGAGCCGCGACGTCAACGGTGCCGGCAGGCTGAGTCGCTGCCGTTACCTTTGCGTGAGGCAGCAGATTTGTCGCGATTGCGCTCACTGTCAGAATCCCTGAAACCTTGCGTTTACCCGGTCAAAACGTATCAGCCGGAACCTTCATTCGTTCCGACAGCGTACCTGCCGGAAGGGTAGCTGGCAAAACGGAATGCTGTTCGCACGGCCGTTTTACAGCCTTCTCGACATCGCTGCGTCGTGTTCCGGTGAGTATGCCAGCTATCCGACCAGAAAATCCGGTTAAGCCTCGCGGCTGAAAGCGGTACTGTACGGTGACACTTCATCAGGATCGCCCCAAATGACACCCGTGGCTGAGCCGAGACCTATCCTGTTTTTCGACGGCGTCTGTGGACTCTGTAACCGCTTCGTCGATTTCGTGCTGAAACACGATCGCCGCGGGCGAGTTTGCGTGGCACCACTTCAAGGTTCAACGGCTGAAGCATCCCTTCCCGAAGAGATTGTCCGAGGCCTGGATACCGTCGTTCTGCTTGACGGCGAGTCGTGGCACATTCGGTCCAGTGCAATCGTCCGGATCTTCTGGAAGATCGGTGGACTATGGAGCATTCTCGGAACGCTGTTGTGGTTCATTCCGAAACCGCTTCGCGATCTCGGCTACAAGATCATCGCTCGGAGTCGGTACCGCCTGTTTGGTAAGAAAGAAACCTGTCGACTGCCGACTGCCGCTGAGCGTGATCGATTTCTTGAGTAACGGTTGTACGGCGATCGCCGACTTCGACGTTGGAATTGTCATAAACTGCACACTGTCGGTCTGCGTGTTATTTACTCTGCCGTGCAGCTTCCTCATGATTTCTGAACTCGTCAGTCGTTCTGTCCTGTGAGGAGATTCTTGTCGATGGTTGCTCGAAGATTTCGGTGCGGACGCTTCGCTTTGATTGCTGGCCTGGCACTTTGCTCAATAATGGTTTCCTCGTCGACTGGACTTGCTCAGCGAACGAAAACAGCGGATGACAAGCCTCAGCCAGCCAGTGTACCGCCGCGTGACGTACGGTCGCGAAACTTTCTGCTTCACACAGACCTCAACGATAAAGATGCCGAAGACTTGCTCGAACGGCTGGAGAACATGCTTCGACTGATCTCGAAGTATTGGGCACAGCCGAATCGAAAGACGATCGAGTGCTTTGTCGTTAAGGACTTAAATAATTGGCCGCCCAATTCGATCGCACCGGTTGGACTCGCGAGCATCCAGGGGAAAGCTGGAGTAACGGCAACAACTGTTCGGTCATTGGGCCGGCAGTTCGATGCAAAGGCCGTGGTCTATGCCTACGCCAATCGCGGCACGCCTCAACATGAAGCCGTGCATGCGTACTGCGGTCAGACGTTTGGCCGAACCGGTCCGCTCTGGTATTCCGAGGGTATGGCGGAGATGGGGAACTACTGGAACGAAGGCGACGCCAGCGTTAATTGTGGCCGGTACGTCGTGCAGTACATTCATTCGTCGCCGCCGAAAACTTTGAACGCGATCGTGAATTCGAAAGAAGTTACGGGTGACTCGTGGCAGAACTACGCGTGGCGCTGGGCTCTTTGCCACCTGCTGGCGAACAATCCGAATTACCGTGACAGATTTCGCCCGCTCGGACTCGCCATGCTGACGGGACAACGAGCTTCGTTTAACAGCGCGTATGGCAGCATGGCTGAAGAGATTTCTTTCGAATACCTGTTTTTTCTCAAACACTTCGACATCGGCTACCGCGCCGACCTTGTGTTTTGGAACTGGAAGACAAAGTTCACTTCACCTCGCGGTTCAAGAAGACTAACGAGTTCCATTCAGTCGAAAGCTGGTTGGCAGGCTTCGCGTTGTCGTGTCAAAGCTGGGACAAAGTACGAATACTCGGCATCCGGAAAATGGCAGGTCGATGAGAGCGCGGAACTGGTTGACGCTGGCGGTGCAGAAGACGGCCGTGGCCGCTTGATTGGAGCCATCTTCGACCGTCGCGAATACAAACTCGGTGAGCCGTTCGAACTCGGAGCATACGGCACGTTCACTCCGGAAGCCGACGGAGAACTCGTGCTCCGCTGCCAGGACGACTGGCACAAGATCAACGACGGCAACTCCGGAAAGATGTCCGTCCTGATCAAACTCGAAGGCAGTGGGGACCCGTTACCAGATCCACGGAACAAAGCTCGGAGTTAGGATGATGAAGCTTGCACCGGAAGAGCTTGCGATTGGTTACTTGGACTCGATTCCCGAAACTGTTTATTCGACGGCTGGTATCTCGCAGTGCTGTTCTTTGACTTCGGCAGATGGTTAGTTTTCGAGCGTCTGATGGATACTCATTGAGTTATAGAAAGTTTTGACGTTCTGGAAGACGCTGAGTTTTGCCAGAGTGATGTTCTTGATGAATTCGACCTTCGTCTGCCCATGCCTGGGCGATTAGAAGAATCGCTCCGTGACAATTCATTCTGTCCCGTCTTCGACTTTTGTAAATCGCACAAAGTATGACTCGTCCAGCAGATCTTTCTTTTCTTCAACTTGCTGGAACCCTGTTGCGACGATTTCTTTCGTGAAGACTTCCTGGCCAGCCCGGACATGACCAAGAGTCCATTCACGACTTTCTCCTTCAATTCGATGAAAGTCGATCAGAACGACCTGTCCTTCAGGTTTCAATGCCCGGTGAATCGATCGCATGGTCTTCGTCGGAAATTCAAAGTGATGGTAGGTGTCGCAGATAAAAGCCAGGTCGATTGATGCTGGTGGCAGGTTGGCCGAGTCAGGTTTGCAGACGACTCCAACGACATTTTTCAGACCTGCCTTTTGTGAAGTCAGTTCAGCGTGCTTCACAAACTTCTCAGCGATGTCGACTGCAAAGATGCTGCCTTTGGGACCTACTTCTTTGCCAAACAGTCTGGTGAACAGCCCCGTTCCTGCCCCGATGTCAGCCACAGTCATGCTTGGCTTGAGACCGATGGCTTTAATGATTTCGTGGCGATGATCGAAAGCGTCTCGGCCTTCCTTTTCAAATCGCCCAATGAACTGTTCGGCATTCGGGTTCTTGAAGGACTTATTTATGCCGGGATTGACGCTTTCGTCTTGGGCAAGAAGAACGGTCGAAGTAAAAATTGTCAGAGCAAATAGGATTGAATGCTTCATTCTGAGAATCTTATCCGTTTGATGATCTGGGTGACGTTTGCAGAATCGTATTGTAGAAATCGGTTCGATCGCATTCACGCGCTGGGCCAGAAACTTCATGGATGACGGTGAAAGCTAATTCACGGCGCACATCTATCTGACACGCGAATTCAGAATCAGAGAACTCCAATGCACCGTTTGCTGACCATCAGCTTAATCATCTGTCTGTCGTCCAAATCGTTAGCAGAAGAACGGAAGACGTCTGACTCAGAACTTGTTCCTTTGCCACGCGAAGTAAAGGCTCCGAAAAGTAATCCGACGACTCCGGCCAAGGTCGAACTCGGCAAGAAGCTGTTCTTCGATTCTCGTCTTTCCGGCGACAACAAAATGAGTTGTGCCACATGTCACATGCCAGGGAAGGCATACGGCGATGGACTTGCTTTGTCGCCTGGCTCTGACGGCACACCGTTGGAAAGAAACACTCAGACCTGTCTGAATGTCGGATTCTTCAAGTCGTTCTTCTGGGATGGGCGAGCGAAAAGCTTAGAAGAGCAGGCTCTTGGCCCGATCGAATCAAAAGTCGAGATGAATCAGGGGCTGGATGAACTCGAATCAGAACTGGCAGCGATTCCTGGATACGTGACGGAGTTCAGAAATGTCTTCGGAACCAAACCCAACCGTGACGGGATCGCAAAATCTCTGGCAGCATTTCAAAGAACGCTCGTGACTGAACCTTCCCCGTTTGACAGGTTTCTTGCGGGCGACAAAGACGCTCTTTCTGATGAATCTAAACGAGGCCTGGAACTGTTTCGTGGCGACGCTGGCTGTGTCGAGTGTCACAACGGACCACTGTTGAGCGATGGAAAGTTTTATCGGCTTGGCGTGTCATTCAAAGATCAAGGTCGATCGAAGGTTACCGGTAAGACGGAAGATCGATACAGATTCCGGACACCGAGTCTTCGTAACATTTCCGAGACTGGCCCTTACATGCACGACGGCTCACAAAAGACGCTCGAAGAAGTCGTGACGTTTTATTTTCGTGGCATTCCTGCTTCAGGTCCGAATGGTTTGAGTCTGGATACTGAAGCACTCGATTTCCTGAGTTTCTCAGACATCGATGCGATGGTCGAGTTTCTAAAATCGCTATCAGGCAAAGTCCCGAAGATCACGCCGCCGAAACTTCCGTGACTGCATCATCAGCTTTCAGACTGCGTCTTAGATCTGGACAGCAGTAGGAGTGGGGCTGCGATCATGGCAACGTGCATAGCCCATTGCGAACCGTCCAAGCCTCGATCGATGGCGCATTGCGAAAGCCTGCAAGGAAACTCAAAAGGAGCCTTCACGGATCGCTTTTTCGACCTTCGAGCGAGCTTGTATCAGTGTATTGACGCTGCGAGAAATATCTTCAGGTCCGTCCGAGTAAAAGTCGCCAACGTTTCTCTGCTCCAGCTCATCAGCAAGCATTCGAAACGAGATCGCAATATCGTCGAGCGTCCGTGAATGATCACGCAATTCGTCCGGGGGCTTTTGAGTCATTTTGTTTCACTGGTCCGTAAGCAAAGGGGGATCACCAATCATGAATTCCAAGCACCATAACTTCCCCAACTCAAACAAAAAAACGGGCACCCGATTTCTCAGGTGCCCGCTTCGATTTCACGAGGCTTGTCGATCGTCAGTTACTTCTTGGCTTTCTTCTTAACTTCAAATCCTTTGTCGAATGCTTTGTCCGCGAATACGAGTGCGAGTTGGTCGTCGCTCTTCGCATTTTTGACTTTGCCTTGGCATTTGCCACAACAGAAGGCGACCGAGACGCCGCTCACCTTGACCGTCTTCGTCGAATCAATGCCTCCTCCAGACAACGGACACTTGACCTGTTTTGCTTGGCTCGTCTGGAAGAGTTGATGGTTAGCCTTCGTCGCGAACTTCGAGGAGTCCTTTTCGAATTTCGCCTTGCAGTTGTTGCAGCAAACGTACGCCTTGGCTTTCCTGTATGAAACTGAAACAGCCTTGGCGATTTCAATTTCTTTGTCGGCGACGACACATTTCACCGTGGTGACCTTCTTCGTTTTTTCTTCAGCCTGAGTATTCGTCAGAGCAATGATCAAAGCGAGACAGGCACCGCTAAGCAGCATGATATTCTTCATTGTG
This sequence comes from uncultured Planctomycetaceae bacterium, assembly GCA_943787265.1. Taxonomy (GTDB): domain Bacteria; phylum Planctomycetota; class Planctomycetia; order Planctomycetales; family Planctomycetaceae; genus JABMPE01. The sequence goes on from CALSLT010000050.1 coordinate 47,282, forward strand.
TAGTTCCTTCTGAACTCGATTGAATTTGAGATTCGTCTACGCAAAGCAAGCATGACGAGCTTCAGCGGCAGCCCTGGTGTCCAGGACATTACGGCACTTGAGAACTCGATCACGCACGGCGGATCGTTAGTTCAACCAGACACAATGGATCGCATGCAGACGAAGCCCGGGCGATTGGTTGGTGATCTCAATTTTCAGCGGCGCCGGAATAGGCGGCTGGGCAACTGCAAAAATTGAGTCTTGAGACGTAAGAATGGACTCGAGGTGTAGCTCTCGTCGAAACTCAGTTGCAGGTCGTTCCTGCGGATTTTTTTTGCAGTGGCAGGTGCAGCGTTCAAGAGACGACTGAATCGACTTGGCTTTTGCAGCAGCACAGTGCTTGCAACCAGTTGGCTGGGCTTCTGTCTGTGTGCAGCACGATTTCGATTGAGCGTCGGACTTGTCGACTGAAACCGAGCAACAGGATTTCTGTCCTGATTGGCAGCAAGTTCCTCTCGCAAACGACTGCAACTGCAAGGGCAGCGTGAGAGCAAGCAAGATTGCGATTGGAATTCGACATCGAAACATCAGGGGATCCTGTGTCGGTCAATGACTCACGAAATCAGAGTACCGCAGTCAATCTGTACGATGCAAGAGCCGTGGATGGAGGTTGAATTCGAGTCATTTGTTTGAGCTGCTGTTCGATGGGGATGTCTTGGATTCAGGGTGGCTCGATTCGGCAGTTCTGGGCTGGGGACTGATGAGAATTATATTTTTTGGGGCAGGGCGGCAGGAAATTCAGAAATTCTCAGAAGGCATTTTGAGGACGATTTCAACGGTAGCACGAGCTGATTTCTTCAGGATGCTCGCAAAACAACGAAAGCCGTTAACCCTTTGAGGTTAACGGCTTAAATAGCACGCCCGGTAGGACTCGAACCTACGACCGCCGGATTAGAAATCCGGTGGCTGAAGAACGTAACTGCGGATCGAGTCGCCAGTTACAACAGATCGAGAATGTCGGGGTGCCCACTATGGTGCCGTGCTTCACGAAAACAGAAAACGACATAGAAATCGACACTGAACTCGCCCAGGTTGTCGAGGCGTGGCCAGCTCTACCGCAACCCCTGAAACAGGGCATCCTCGCGATGATTCAGGCCGCGGATTCCGGCGAAGAATCCGTCCGATAGTATCCGCCACTGCCATCCCTCACCCAGACAATCAAGTTCCGATCACGCAGTTGGGTGAGGTCTCGTTTTGCCGTGCGAGGGCTGACTTCGAAATGCTCTTCCAGCATCGACCGCTGCAGACGTTCGCCATTCTCGATCTCTGACAACACCCATCGTTGCCTGTCGTTCAGTGACAGATCGACATCGACTGCAGTGCCATCAGTTTTGGCACCGATGCCAATTGCAGTGCCATTCTGTTTGGCACCGGTATCACGAGTAGTGCCATTCGCCGTGCAATTTCCGCCGTCCATGATCTGCACTTTGATCCACGAGGCCAGTTGATAGCCCTGCTCGTTTCGTAACAGAACATCGTCTCGACCGCAGACCACCTGATGAGAGCGCTGTAACCGTTCGCTGCAGTTATTTCGAAATCGCCTGATGCATCCTGTCAGCGAGTTCTGCGATTCGAAACCCGCGGCTTCCGCAAGTTCAGACAGACTCATGGCGATGTACCTGTCATTTCTGAGGACGGACAGGGTTCGCAGAACTTTGAGGGTCCGGCCATATCCCGTATCAGTCATCACACGAATGCCGAGCAGTTCGGCTCGATCGTGGTAAATCTTCAGCATGCCGCCTGAGAATGCCCCTGCTGCAATGCTGGTCTCTTTGACGTTCCCCGAGTTTCCCAGCGTTCCGCGAATCGCTTTTGCCAGCAGATGGCTGTCGGTTGGATTCTTAGCCGCGAATCCTTGAGCCCCTTTCTTCAGATAGTCAGCGACATAATTCAGACAGGCAACTTGGCCATCCATGATCATCACGGGAGTCCTGGCCGGGATTCTCTTCTTATAAAGTTCCTCCAGCAGGTGATAGCCATGCACGCGGTCCAGCCTGGCGTCCTGTCGTTTTGCCGGCAACTCGATGTCGATCAGGATGTAGTCATACGAGCCAGCGGTGGCGAGTCGGACCGCCTGCTGTTTCGAGCGAGCCCGGTCGAATCCGTGCCCCAGCGAGTCCAGCGTATCGTCAATAATGTCCATTACCTCGTCGTCGTTCGTCACGATGAGAGCTTTGCGATTCATAGCTATTGCCTAAACGGTGCAGGGATTCACAGGAGAGCCCGACTGACCGGCGCGCACCGTTGGCGCAGCCGGCCTAGCAGGAGGAGGAGAGAGACGAGATTGCTCAGGATGATTCAGTCTCTGTGGTTTTCAGCGACTGGCGTCGACCAACGCTCAGAATGTCGCGCTCATCTCGACGCCGACTCCGAACGAGTCGTCGTCCGACGTTGCCGAGGGCTCGTTGACCGGTTGGCCTGCATGGTTACTTGGCAGCATGGTCATGTTCTCGCCGACGACCTTGAGCTTTGATCGCTTCTGGCCCGACTTCTTGTCGGTCCACTGCTCGAGTTCAAGCCGCCCCTCAATGAGAACTCCGCTGCCTTTCGATAGGTACTCGGCGGCGACTTCTGCCTGCCGCCCCCACATCGTGATGTCGATGAACGTCGCCTCTTCCTTTCGTTTGTTCGACTTCTTGTCGAACCACGACCGATTCACGGCCAGCCCAAGTTCGCACACGGCCGTACCGCGTGGTGTGTGCCGCAGCTCGACGTTACGAGTCAGGTTCCCCATCACGACTACTTTGTTGAATGACGCCATTGGATACTTCTCCCCATTGATGAATGCTGTTCAAAACGAAAACTTGATTGATGTTCGTTTCGAATCGGGGAGGTGGCACATCGAAGCGAGTGCCAGTGTGTTCTCGCGCAAAGGCGACTGCGCGGTAGCGTGCGTCAGTACAAAGCATCTCGTCGATCCTCGCCCCGAAGGCTTTCGGTGTTGGTCGTGAACTGTGTGGTGAGACCAGGTCACGGGGCTTGCTTGAGGTGGCCAATCCGATGGCCGACATGTTCCGTTTCGTGTTGGGCCTCAGGCTATCGACGGGACGCAGGTTGGCAAGCAAGAATTCGTCGAGTTTTTGTCAGGTGGGACAACTGTGTGTCCCACCTGTGTGGTATGAGGTAGATCAGTTGCGGTATTGGCAAGACCGGCCGAGCCAGTTTTGATTCTGTCCCTCTTCATATGTTTGATGCAGCTTCTGCAAGTCGAGAGCTTTCTATCCCAAAATTTGCGAAGCTCCACTCGGTTGGTGTCGACCGGTGCGGCGAAAATTGATGACAGGTGAATACGCTGGGACAGGTTCTCGTGCTATCAGTTTGACCGCACTTCCAAAATGTGTCGGCTAAATCAATCATTCATCGTTCGCCTGATCGTCGCGTGTATAAGTCTGCTCCGGAGTCGGTTGTTCGGTCGTTCTTTCTCGACTGTCGCTCGGAATCAGACCGCGTAATACCAGACCAGACACCCAGCACACGCGAATGGAGACGCCGATGGTCAGCGGCCGTGATGTTGAGAAGCTAACCATCTCGGTGAAAATGCGGCCTTCTGGAAAATTCCTGTTAACGATTTGCCGGGGCGCACGGCATACCGGCAAATGGGAGTCTCCCCGTATGTCACTGTTAGCGTTGAAGCATGAATCCTGACCTGAAACGAGCGCAATTTGCCCAATGCTGGCTTGAGGCTGAGCCTTCGGTCTCGGCCTACGTGTTCGCGTCCGTCACTGGGTTTCATGATGCCGAAGACGTCGTTCAACGAATCGCTCAGGAGCTGGCACGTCGGTTTGATGAGTATGACTCAAGTCGGCCATTCGTTGGCTGGGTGCTGTGGATCGCCAAGTCCCGGGTGATTGATTTCTACAGGGCTCAGGGATCGCACGCGGGTTGTTTTCTCGGACGGTCAGGCGAGTCAAATGCTTGGCGGAGCGCATAGGAAATGTCCGCAGTCATGAATGCCGGTCGTGGGAGGATACCGCGAGCCTGCCGGGACGGTCGGATGGCTCGTACAATCTGTTTCGTATTCTGATGGACCTCCCGAGAGACTGCCATGAGACGGAACAACCTGATCACGTTTGCGCTCTTCGTCGTGCTCTTCGCCTCTGCCGTGACGGACGCAGCGTTCTGCGACGACGGGGCATTTGCTCAGTCACAGCCCGTTGTGACGAAGAACTTCATCTACAAGCCGAATCCGCGCCGAACGCTGACTGCTTACTTCCCGGACGGCTGGAAGGCGTCTGACAAGCGTTCGGCACTGGTTATCTTTCGTTGCAATATCCCCGCACAGCGAGAACATTTCAGACGACTCGGCATGGTGATCATCAAGCCGCAGCTCGCACCGGTGAATTCCGGGCAACTTCCGAAGTTGAGTCTCGACGAGATTACGTCTCTGCCTCGGCCGCGGAATCAGGTCGAGGACACGAAGAGTGTCATCCGCTATCTCAGGGCGAATGCCGACTCGCTTGGAATCGACCCGCAGCGCATCGTGGCGACGGGGACATCAGGCGGCGGCGATCTCGCACTGCAGTCGTGCATCAATGAATCGTTTGAGGACTCGAATGACGATAATTCCGTTTCGCATCGTCCGAACGGACTTGTGCTGTACTGTCCGGCGTTTGACGGCATTGACATCTGGTTCGTTAAGACCGACGAGCTGCTGCAACGGACGAACGATGCAGCTCCGGTGTTTGTTCCACATCTGAAGCGATTTGCGCGGCAGACTCCTGAAGGCTATTCGGTGCCGCTCGATCATCGAGTGAACCTGATCAAGCTGGCGGAGTCACTGGGCAAGGACGAAGGAATCGAAGGCGCAGAAATCGCTCGATTCCAGAAAGTCCTTGAGCTGTTCAACGCCCGGGACTGGCAGTTACTGCATCCGGTCGAAGACGCGTTGAAGATGTCCGCGTCTCGCATTTTGCCGAAGGATCCGCTGCCGCCGACTCTGATGCTGTTCGGCGATCGCGATCATCTGGCTCAATATCAAAACGCCTTTGTCGAGAATGCCCGAGCAGCAGGCAAGCAGTTCGACTTAAAGGTCTACAAAGGCGTCGGTCACAGCTTCATGACTCAGCCAGCGTTTGAAAAAACGAGTACGCAGGACGTTGAAACATTTCTCCGACGGAATGAATTCCTTCCTGCTGTCGCGGATTGACGACCACCCTGATGAGCTCACTGAATAACCCCGCGCAGCCACATACAACTCGATGCCGGGGTATCTTCGCAGTCGTTTACAGTTGGCGAACTCAGTGCCGTTGTCAAACGTCACGCTGTGCCGGAGATTTGGGTCGAGTTTCTTCAGACGTTTTCTGATCCTCTGGTAGACGTGGTCAGCGTGCTTGGAATTAATTTTGGTAATGATGGTGTAGCGAGACTTTCGATCGACCAGTGTTACCAGACCGCCACTGTTTGCCGATCCAGGCACAGTATCGCCCTCGAAATTTCCCGAGCCGTGAACGGTCTTCAATGACTCTCGGACGATCTTTAATCAGGGCGCCAATTCGATCGGGTCTTCGGGGGCGAAATACTCGTTTTCCACAGTTCCTCAGCAACTTGCGCCAGATTTTGTGGTCTGCTCGGCTGTTGATCCAGTTGTAAATTGTGCGAGCACTCACCACCCGCTGCCCTGAAGCCAGACGTTTCAGTCGCCCGCCAATCTGCTCTGGCGACCAGTACTGCTTCAGCCGCAGGCACACTGATGACTTGATTCCAGAGTCGTCCATCTTACGCAAAAATAGGACGTTCACGGCGTCGACTCTCCGCTCGCTGCTGAGCCTGGCCTGCCAGGTACTCATCGCCCGAACCGTTACGCTTCAGTTCGCGGCAAATCGTCGAAGGGCGGCGTTTCAACGCTCGTGTAATTGCATTCTGCCTGGCTCCTCGATGTTTCAATTCCGCACTGCGGTCTCGATCTACCATCGTCAGATGACGTGCCATCGTTGGGACTCCCTTCCCAAAAGGACGTTTCAAGCACACACGCCATCTTCTCGAAAATGCTCCAGTAACCAACCCCGATCTCACCCCAAAAATTGCGTTTCCGATTGAAGACCACCATCTGACAGCAAATCTGCACCAGATCGATCGAAGTCAATCCGCCTCCGATCGTTTGGCAATTGCGGCGCGTAAGTACTGGGAAAGTGGCGGAGACGACTCACGTCCCTAACGGGATCGAGTGCGCAGTCGGCTTCATGAGTGAATCTAATCCTTTCTTTCCTGAACTTCTTACAGCTCACCAGCATCGCTTACTGAGCTACATCCTGTCGCTGCTCGGCGACGCAGATTCGTAGGATGTGCTGCAGGAGACGAATCGTGTGTTGCTTGAGAACGAGACGGGTTTCAGCCGGAACGAGCTTTCTAAACTGCTCGCTGACGGTTACTCCGTTTTAGACGCTGGCGTGGCTCAGGGATCGTAAGCGAGTTGGCTGATCGTTACCTCCGAGATTGTGGAGACGCTTACTTCAGAGGCGGTCGCGATTGAAGCTGACGTGGACGAGTAGCAGCAGGCCGTTTTCTCCGAGATACCAGTCAGGCTCACGGTATACACAGATTGCCGACGGCTTGCACAGTACTACAAAAACTCATGGAGCAATCGAAACAATGACTTACCAATTCTGTCCACATTGCGGCAACAGACTGGCAGCATTCGACGACCAAGGGGACACCAAGGCAACGATGTTCAGACTGCGACCGCATCCACTTTCGCAATCCCACTGTGGGCGTTGCGGTTATCCTGCTCCGCGATCATCGCGTCTTGCTGACGCAGCGTCGATGCGGGCGTTGGTGCATTCCGTGCGGTCATGTGGAATGGCATGAGGATGTTGAAACCGCAGCAGGTCGCGAGCTGCACGAAGAGACCGGACTGAAATGCGAACTGATTCGCGTTTTTAATGTGCAGTCAAACTTCCACGACCCGGCAAGCCACACGGTTGGCGTGTGGTATCTCGGTCGAGAGACGGGCGGGGCTCTTTCAGCTGGTGACGACGCACTGCGGGCAGAGTTCGTCGATCTGAACGACATACCGGAGCTGGCATTCCCGACAGACAATGTGGTCATCGAACAGCTCGCTACGGCAATGCGGCGATAGCCAATCGTTTGTTCCCAGCAGTTCATGAAATGACTCGGCGCAACTGGATTTGAGAATCGATCTGGATTTTTACTTGGATTTCCATTTCAGCTGCCAATAAATCCGGATGGAGAGACGGAAGGCGTGTCAGTTCACGAGCACCTGGATTACTTAGAAAGTCAATCATGCTATTTCGACACTGGGCATCGACAGTTCTTGCAGCTTCAGTCGCAGTCAGCATTGCTGGCTGCAGTGACTCAAACCGGCCTGCATCCGAGACGAGCGATCAGACAGTCTCTACCGAGCCTGCGACCGACGCTGCTCCCAATGCAGGACGCAGACCACGCTAACGGTTCGGGTCATGCAGACGCTGCTCAACACGTCGAGGAAGCGGTCGCCGACGAGGCTTCCGAACAATCCCACGATGGTGAGCCGCTTGAAGTTGAGGGCGTGGGGTCGTTCACAACGCTGTTTGCGGCGATCGAAGCGGCCGGACTTAAGGATACTCTGTCCGAGGGTGCTCCATTCACCGTGTTTGCTCCGACAGACGAGGCATTTGCTGCGCTGCCGGATGGTACGCTCGACGATCTGCTTAAGCCGGAGAACAAAGAAAAACTGGCGTCGATCCTGACGTTCCACGTTGTGTCCGGACGCGTGACGGCCGAGCAGGTGGTTGGCATTGAATCCGCCGACACGATGAACGGCAAAGCTCTCGCAGTTGTTGTCGCCGACTCAGGCGTGACCGTCGGCGAAGCCAATGTTCTTAAGACTGACATTGAATGCGAAGTCGGTCTGATACACGCCATTGATCGAGTTCTAATTCCGTAAACCGGTCTACCTGGCGTGATTTCCGAGTGGCAGCGGGACATGAAGTTCCGTTGCCGCTTGTTGCTTCGCCGAACCGATTAATCTCTCACAGCTCTTCGAGGGCCGCACAGTGCCGGATGTCATTATTGTCGGTGGCGGTATTGCTGGTCTCACCGCAGCCAAGACGCTTCAAGAACGCGGTGTTGATTGGCAGCTGCTCGAAGCATCCGACGACGTTGGGGGACGAATACGTACCGATATTGTCGACGGATTTCGACTCGACCGTGGTTTTCAGGTTCTGCTGACGGCTTATCCGGAAGCACAGGCTCTGCTGAATTACGAGGGCTTGCAGCTACGCACATTTGATCCCGGAGCACTGATCCGGCTGGACAATGGATTCACTCGCTTTGTCGATCCGACCCGCAGGCCGCTGTCAGCCGTCTCGACTGCCTTGTCACCGGCTGCGACTCTGCGCGACAAGCTGCTGACCGTCGCGATGAAGCGCCGCTCCCGAAAGATGCCACTGAGTGACATCTTCAGCGAAAACGAACAGTCTGCAATCAAGTGGTTGAACGACTTTGGTTTCTCGTCATGTATCATCGAGCGATTCTTCCGTCCGTTCTTCGGCGGTGTCTTTCTCGAACCGGCTCTTGAGACGTCGACACGGATGCTCGACTTCACCTTCTCGATGTTCAACAGCGGAGCAGCTGCCATACCGGCCCTCGGAATGCAGGAGATTCCGCGCCAGCTGGCATCAAGGATGCCACCGGGCCGCATCCGCCTGAATTGCCCCGTGGCCTCGATTGATGGAGTTGACGTAATCCTGACGTCCGGGGAACGACTGGCCGCGCAGTCCGTCATTCTTGCTGTGGAAGAACCCGCGGCCGCGAAGCTGCTTCCAGAGATTCCTTACCCAGAGACTCAGCGCTCAGTCGGCTGTGTGTATTTTCGATGCCGCAAGTCTCCCGTCGAACAACCAATACTCGTATTGAATGGCACAGGCTCGGGCCCGGTGAACAATCTGTCCGTGCCCAGCCTCGTCGCACCTGACTACGCCCCTGAAGGGCAGCATCTCGTGTCGGCAACGGTTCTCGACAGACATTCAGACGATTTGGCCTCTCTGGAATCACGGGTTGTGGCACAGATGCGAGACTGGTTTGGCAACTCAGTTGAGGAATGGCAGCACCTGCGCACTTACCACATTGGATACGCGCTGCCGGACCAGTCTCCGGGGCGGCAGGATGCCAGAGGTGAAACGGCGTGTCTCCGCGACAATCTGATCTTGTGCGGAGATTTCCGGGAACACGGATCGATTCAGGGGGCCATGCAATCTGGCCGCCGGGCAGCCGACCTGGTTCTGAAATCCCCTTCCGCCACTTGATGTCAGTCTGCCATTGAACTACCTGGTCGCGCGTAAGAGACATATCTCTTACGTCGCCTCACAATCTTGTGACTGAGGCGATGACGCAATGTCGGAGCACTGTCAGGCACCGCGGCCAACCAATGCCATCGCATGGCAGCCCACCATTTGAGACGGCGTCAGCGCTGCGGACCCTGTTTGCTGCCCTTTAGAAGAGCTCGCCATCGAAGTTCCGCCGAACGCTGACAACTTCTTCATCGAAAACCTGAAAACGCTTCGCCTTCCAGTGGTCGGTATGTGAGCGAGTCCTACAACCTGCATGTCAGGCCAGACAAGTCAAGGGTTAGTCAAAGTCGCTTACCGCTCACCACACACTTCACTCAAATAAAAAACAGGATTAATGACATGTTGTTGAATCGCCGCACAATTCTTGGGCTCACGCTGGCCGGACTCGTACTCACTCTGTCTGGAAGCATCCGGGCTGGGGAGAAGAAGGACATCGTTGAAACGGCCGTCGCCGCGGGTCAATTCAAGACTCTGGCTGCCGCTCTTCAGGCCGCCGACCTCGTTGACGCGTTGAAAGGTAAAGGGCCATTTACGGTCTTCGCTCCCACTGACGAAGCTTTTGCAAAACTTCCAAAAGGCACTGTCGAGGGGCTGCTCAAACCTGAGGCCGAAGGGCACCTTGACTGGAATTCTTACGTATCACGTCGTGCCCGGAGCCGTCGATGCCGCGAAGGTTGTGAAACTGTCGAATGCGACAACACTCAACGGTCAACCGCGTCGACATCGCGGTGAAGGACGGCGCAGTAATGGTCGACAAGGCGAAAGTCGTGGTGACTGATATCAAATGTTCGAACGGGGTCATTCATGTCATCGACTCCGTGATCCTGCCCGTTTCCGACAACATTCCGGCGACTGCCGTGAAAGCCGGGACGTTCAAGACGCTCGTCGCTGCTGTTAAAGCTGCTGGGCTGGTTGACGCCCTCTCGGGTGACAAGCCGCTGACTGTCTTTGCTCCCTCCGACGAAGCATTCGCTCGCCTCCCGGAAGGAACTGTCGCGAGCCTGCTGAAGCCAGAGAACATTGATCAGCTCAAGCAGATTCTGCTCTACCACGTCGTTGAAGGTCGAGTGTATTCCGATCAGGCTTTGAAGCTGAAAGAGGCTCCGACTTTGGCCGGTTCCACGCTGAAAATCAGTGCCAGAAAGAAGGGTGCTTTCATTAATAAGTCGAAGCTGACGGCACTCGATATCGAAGCGTCGAATGGTGTGATTCACGTCATCGACGCTGTGCTGATGCCGCCGGCAAAGAAGGTGAGCAAGGCCGACGCGAAAGTGACAATTCATCACGCGGTAACCCGTGGTACAGACCTCTACAACTCCGGTCACAAAGAAGCCTGTGCCCTTCACTACATGACAACTGCGAACTCGCTCCTCGACAGCAATCACGAGATGCCCGCTCACGCCGTTCGTCACCTGCAGACAGCCATGCAGCACGCTCAGGCGACGAGCTGCAGCGACGCACAGAGCTGGACCATGCGACGCGGCCTCGACGCTGCCTACCGCGTAATGATGGCCGACATTCGCTAGTCGCACGCAAGTCCCGGTCCGCTCTTCTTCAAGAGGCGAAGTCGGTGTATGCCGCTTCGCCTCTTTTCTTGAACACGACTCACTCACTATCAGCAGGAATGCTCCTCATGTCTCTCGATCTCATGAATGCATCAGAATCCGTCGCAGAATTCGATTCGTACTCATTCAATGATTCCCGTTCCGAAGAACCACAATCTGCAGTGCCGTCAAAGCAAGCTGCTCAGTTACAGGAGCCCGTCAACAAACCGGCGATCGAAGCCGCGGTTCGCACGATCCTCGAGGCAGTCGGTGAAGATGCCCGACGTGATGGCCTGCTCGATACGCCCGCTCGTGTTGCGCGAATGTATGAGGAGATGTTTGCCGGGCTGCATCTCGATCCTGCCCGGCATCTCGAAACAACATTCCCAGAGGACTACGACGAGATCGTCCTCGTGCGGGACATTCCCTTCACCAGCATGTGCGAGCATCACCTGCTGCCGTTCACTGGCGTTGCTCACGTTGGCTATCTGCCAAACGGGCGAGTCGTCGGGCTGAGCAAGCTGGCCCGGGTCGTCGAAGAAGTGGCCCGGCGTCCTCAGGTGCAGGAGCGGATGACTCAAACAGTGGCCGACATGCTGGAAGAGAAACTCGGCACAAAGGGCGCCGCCGTAGTCATTGAATCTGAGCACTCATGCATGGCTCTGCGGGGAGTTCGCAAGTCCGGGACGCTGACGGTCACCAGTTCTCTCCGCGGTATCTTCCGCACCAGTCCGGCCAGTCGCGCGGAGATCCTGTCGCTCATCAATCACAAGTAGCCGTCACCGACGTTCCGCCAGCCACATTTAATTGAGGGGCATGAGATGATTATCCAGAAGCAATACAAGTTCTACGCCGCTCACCGTAATGAGGAGCTACAGGATAAGTGCCGCAACATTCACGGTCACCGCTACGGACTGACCTGCTTTTTTGAAGTCGAACGAACCGGCAACCTGACAACGCTGTTCGGTGACTTCGACGAGCAGATCGAACCGATGCTCAAGAACGAGTATGACCACGGCATGCTGATCCACAGGCACGACCCGCTGTACGAGACGCTTCAGCTTCACGCTGAGCGGACTGGTGAAGAGTTCCGTTTGAAGGTGCTCGACTTTCCGAGCAGCGTTGAAAATCTCAGCTTCGTGCTGTTTACGGAGATCACGTCTCTGGGATTCCGCCTGAATCGCATGGAGGTGCGAGAGACAGACACATCTGTCGTTGCGTACACACGCGAGGACTGGGTCGCCGACAACCGTCGATTCAGCGAGTCGCAGCGTGAGACGCCAGTATCACCTGTTGTGAACTGAAAAGTCGACGAAGGGCATCGCGATGACTCGTGGACCACGATTGCTGAACTATGACGTCGTTGTCGCCGGAGGCGGACCGGCAGGCTCGACCGTAGCAGCACTCCTCGCCGAATATGGTCACTCCGTATTGCTCGTCGAGCGGGAGTCCGTACCGCGACTGCACGTTGGCGAGTCACTGATTCCCGCCGCGAACGATGTGCTGAGCCGTCTGGGCATGATTGACGAGATGCTTGCGTCGCCGTTTCCGAAGAAGTACAGCGTTCAATTCGTCACAGAGTCTGGACGTGAATCAGAGCCTTTCTACTTTGATGGTTTTCAATCAACAGGACCGGGGCACACCTGGCAGGTCATTCGGTCGGAGTTTGACCGCATGCTCGTCGACAACGCGCGACGGCGTGGTGCAACGATTATGTCCGAGACGAAACTGCGGGCGCCGGATGGTCCGAGTGGCTCCTTTGAACAACTGGATCTGTGCTCGTCGGACGGCAGTGCCTACCGTGTGGCAACTCGCGTATTTGTCGATGCGACCGGTCAATCAGCATTGATCGGGTCGACGCTGGGCTTCAAGCAGGTCGACCCGGTGCTCAGGAACGCAACCGTTTGGAGCCACTTCCGAGGTGCACATCGAGATGCCGGTCGCGATGCAGGTGCCACGATCATCCTGAATTCACGCGAGAAGAAATCGTGGTTCTGGTATATCCCCTTGCCGGACGATGTTGTCAGTGTTGGCTGCACCGGGGCTCTCGGTTACATGTTTCCCGGCGATGGCGAATCTGCCGAGCAGGTCTTCCAGCAGGAACTCGATCGCTGCCCGCCGCTGCAACGGCGGCTTGCTGTCGCGGAACGCATCGAGCCTTATCGAGTCACAAAAGACTTTTCCTACAAGTGCCGCCCGGGAGCCGGGGCTGGATGGGTCATGGTCGGTGATGCGTACGGCTTCATCGACCCGGTCTACTCCAGCGGTGCGTTCCTGGCGCTGAAGTCCGGAGAGATGGCCGCCGATACGATCAACGCCGCGCTGATCAGCAAAGACCTCTCTCCCGAGAGACTGGGATCGTGGCAGGCAACCTACGACGTCGGCGTCGATAATTTCCGCCGACTCGTGTATGCCTTCTACGACATGGACTTCAACTTCGGCCGTTTCCTCGCAAGATTCCCTGAGCACCGCGGACGTGTCACTGATGTTCTGGTCGGCAACGTCTTCAAACCGGATGTCGAACTGATGTTTGATGACGTATCCGCAGAACTCGTCGAACCCGGACAATAACTTCTGGCCGTCTGACAGATCGAGGAGCACTACGCTGTGAGCGACTCTGTCCCGGAACTGCGAATTCGCCAACTGAATGACGCCGCCGTCCGACGGGACGGCGACTTTGTCCTCTACTGGATGATTGCGAACCGTCGACTGGAGTGGAATTTCTCACTGCAGCGCGCCGTCGAACACGCAAAGAGATTGAAGAAGCCGCTCCTCGTGCTCGAAGCGCTACGTTGTGGATACCAGTGGGCCAACGACCGACTGCATCGATTCGTGTTGCAGGGCATGGCCGACAATCAGGCCATCGCTCGCGAAAGCTGCATCCGGTATCTCGCCTATGTCGAACGCGAGCACGGCGCGGGATCAGGCATGCTGGAAGCATTCGCGGCCAGGGCATGCCTGGTCGTCACGGACGATTTTCCATGCTTCTTTCTCCCCCGGATGATCAAAGCGGTATCGCAACGCCTGTCGGTACCACTGGAAGCGATCGATTCCAATGGACTGCTGCCAATGCGGGCGACTGACAGAGTCTTCACGACGGCTCATTCGTTCCGCCGCTATCTGCAGAAGGAACTACGGCCGCACATGCTCGACTGGCCCGATCCCGAGCCACTGGCAGAACTGCGACTGCCTGAGTTGGCCCGTCTCCCACGGGGCTTTGCCAAACGCTGGCCGGCAGCAGACGACGCACTGCTCAAAGCTGATCAGGATTCCCTTTCGTCGCTTCCGATCAGCCACCACGTCGGACCGGCGGCGTTCGAAGGTGGAACAGATGCGGCTGCGGAGACCCTTGAGACATTCCTCGCGGATCGGCTCGCCCGTTACGCAGACGATCGCAATGATCCGGAGAGCGACGCCGCGAGTGGACTGTCTCCGTACCTGCACTTCGGACACATCTCCGCTCACGAAACCTTCGCCCGCATCCTTCAACGCGAGAACTGGTCCGAGTCGAATCTCGCGGAGAAGGCCAGCGGCAGCCGCGAAGGCTGGTGGGGCATGAGTCGCGAAGCGGAAAGCTTTCTCGATGAACTCATTACCTGGCGCGAGCTGGGATACAACATGTGCTCGAAGCGCGACGACTATGATCAGTACGAGTCACTTCCCGACTGGGCACGCACGACCATGGAAGAACACGCGGGCGACGCGCGACCTCACCTCTACTCACTGGACGAACTCGACGCAGCTCAGACTCACGACGAACTCTGGAATGCGGCTCAAAACCAGCTCGTTTCAGAGGGCCGCATGCACAATTACCTGCGGATGCTGTGGGGCAAGAAGATCTACGAGTGGTCAAAGACTCCGCGCGAGGCGCTGCGTGTGCTGATCGAATTCAACAACCGCTACGCGGTCGACGGCCGCAACCCGAACTCTTACTCGGGCATCTTCTGGTGCCTGGGACGCTACGACCGCGCCTGGGGACCGGAACGCCCGATCTTTGGGAAGATCCGCTACATGAGCAGTGACAACACGGCGAGAAAGCTCAATGTTAAGGGATACATGAGTCGCCACTCATCCCGCAGCGGTCAGTGACATCAGCTTCAAACCAGTCACGATTGGCAGGCCGGGCAGGCGTACATCCAGCGGTTACCGAGCTCCCATCTGTCGATCGCAGAGACGCACTCCGGGCATGTTACCTTTCTGTAGACCAGGAGTCGTTCGCCCTTTCGCATCCGCCCGCGAGTGCGACCGATGGTCTCGGGATCGGCTGTGATGATCCGGTTGTACCGAACGCCGATTGCCAGAAACTCACAGAGTCGCTGCCACAGCGCGTCGAATTCTTCGCGAGACAGTTCACGACCGGGACGCTCCGGATGAATGCCCTGGTCGAATAGCGCGTCGGCCCGGAACACGTTGCCGACTCCGGCAATGATCGACTGATTCAGCAAGAGTTTGCCGATGGGAGCCCGGCTGCGGCTGATTCTATTCCAGACGACTTCCGGGTCCGCGTCGTCTCGCAGCGGGTCTTCGCCGAGACGATCGAGAAGCTTCTGCTTGTCACTTTCGGCGATCAGTTCGCACCGAGTCGGTCCGATCAGGTCAAAGGCTTTCCTGTCACCAACGACACGCATGCGGACGGCTCCGTGAGGGGCGGGCGGAGGCGACTTGTGTTTGCGGAACTTACCGTACAGTCCCAGGTGGCGTGCACGATGTGACCCGATTTCCAGTGGTAGAACAGGTGCTTGCCCCACGCGTCGGTATCGAGAAGCCGGTCTCTGTTT
Organism: uncultured Planctomycetaceae bacterium; assembly: GCA_943787265.1. Taxonomy (GTDB): domain Bacteria; phylum Planctomycetota; class Planctomycetia; order Planctomycetales; family Planctomycetaceae; genus JABMPE01. The sequence goes on from CALSLT010000050.1 coordinate 62,930, forward strand.
AGCTTGCGAGCTTCTACTTCGAATCGTCCCTGCGGTGACGACACCTGCAGATTCTGTCCCACGAAGTCACGCCGGTGGTCTCGAGCGAGGCGATGTATCGTGTGTCCTTCCGGCATTCGTCGTCGCCCGGTCAGTTGGAGAGTGCGAGAGATCGAGACGGCTGATCTTCACTCGGGCTCGCTTCAGTCGATTCGATCGCTTCCGCAAAGCCCCGGAATGAGTGGCAATGCTCGACGCCTGGAAATTCGCTGAGATCGGACCGCGTCACCGCTTGGCCACCCACAATGAAGCGGCAGCCAACGGTTTCGGCCGCGCATTTGAGTATTACGAGTTCCGTCTGGAATGTGGCAGCGTTCTCAACGTAACTGACGCTAAGCCAGAACAGTTCCGGACGCAGGGTTTCGATTGCGTCCCGCAGAGTATCGACGGGCAGATTCGAGCCGAGTGATGTGGCGTTCCAGCCAGCATCCAGCAGGACGAGTTCGGCCATGGTGACAGGGATCGTGTAAACGTCGTGCTCCAGAGTTGCCCCGATGGCATTTTGCCGTCCTGCGCGGCGAGAAGGCTGTAGTCGATTGCGCAGCTCGCGGAGCATTCCCATGCAGAGTTCGGACGCGCGGCGCTCCTCGTAAATCACGACGTCGCCGCAGGACCACCGTTCGCCAAGCTCGTGCAGAGCCGGCGCGACGACGGTATCGAAGATTGCCGGAAGGTCATGACCTGCGACAAGCAGGCTCACGACAATTTCACTGACGACGTCGTGCTGGCCGTCGATGAGTGCCCGCAGGATCTGATCCCGCGCGCGATCGAGAGTCCACTGCGTCCGTCCGACCGCTGCCGGGAGACCTAGCAGTTCGGGCTGAGCAAGCTCCTGTCCGCTGTCTCTCAGAAAAGCGATCACGTCACTGACCGCCATGCGCCGGTGTCCGCCCGCTGTCTTCTGCATTGGGATCAGGCCCCGGTCGCACCATCGTTTCAGTGTCGATTCACTGACGCCCAGCGCTCTGGCAACCTGACGTGGCGATACATACGTCTTCATGCGAGTCATCTACCGGCAAGGAAAGTTAAAGTCTTGCACCGAGTTGCATTTATAGGCACGGAATCTCTCAAAGCACGAATAAAAATGGTGGGCCGCCCACTTCGACGTTCTACAACCCGACAGATCGGCGGAGACATCTACTTCGACCGAGGCAGTAATCACAGTGTGGCGCGGCACTGTCCCTCATGATTCTGCCGCGAATCTTCATTTCGGGACTCAGCCGTGAGTGAACCTGTCCAGCAACTTGACTCGCTGCATCACGTGGCAATCGTCGTCCAGAACGTGGCCGATTCCGTGCAGTGGTATCGGTCACGTTTCCGCTGCGAGGTTACTTACGAGGACGGATCCTGGGCGTTGCTCCGATTCGCGAATTCGAGCCTGGCTCTTGTGACCGAAGGCGACCATCCGGCACACATCGGTTTCGTCGCCCCCGCCGCCCTGAATGCTGGTCCGCTAAAGACACATCGAGACGGAACGCGCTCGGTCTACGTTGCCGATCCGTCCGGGAATGCCGTCGAGCTGCTGGATCCGGCATTCGCGTGAACGATATGGATGAATTTCTGAGCCGGCGGCGATGCTGAAACATCTGCGGTCACCGGTTAGACCCAACGTCTTCCTAGGGCGTATTGCGAAGCTAGACCCCGACTAGACAGTAGTGATGGCGTCGGCATTCACTCTCTCTATCGTCTTCAATTTTGAATTGATGTGTATGGATGCAATTATTTTTGAACACACAAAGCTGCCACGAGCACTTGGATTCAGCCAAACTGGCCTCACTATTTCTCAATATTGAACGTTTTGAATGTTTTTATCTGTTGTGGAACGGAGCGATAGGCGGATACTCTCACTGACGACACTGACAGTCATAACGTCTTGAACGAATTTCAGGAGAGGTAATGATGAACGCTCACCAAGACACGGGAGTCTCCGCCGCAGGTATCCTTGATCGGCCGATCGACTTCATTCCCAACGGTGACTTTGACGACACGCTCGAATCTGACTTTGACGACATCGAATTCGAGCTCTACGCGGAAGAAGCACAGGCCCCGGGATCGCTCGATCCGAATCGCGTTGAAGCGTCGCTCTTGGCACCTTTGCAGGAGAGCCGCCTGCTGACATTTGAAGGTGAGCAACTTCTGTTCAAGCAGTTGAACTTCCTGAGGTTCCGGGCGAGTGCCATTCAGGCGACTCTCAATCCGAAGCGACCGGCGAAGAAGAAGGTCCGAGAGATGGAACGGCTTCTTGTTGAGGCTGAGGCGGCTCGCGAAGAGCTGGCCAAAGCCAACCTTCGTCTCGTCGCATCCATCGCGGGCAAGCTGTCGATCTCCAGTGAGGAGTTCGATGAGTTCGTCGCCGAGGGTAACGGAATCCTGATCTACGCGATTGATAAGTTTGACTACTCACGAGGATACCGCTTCAGCACCTATGTGACACATGCCGTGCAGAGGCATCTGTACCGTGTGATTGATCGTCGCCGCAAACGCGCCCAGCGCGAGCACGCCTGTCAGGCCGAGGTAATGGCTCAGGAACCGATGATCGAAACTGATCCGGCTGAATTGATTGAGGACGAGATCAAAGTTGCTGCCGCAGCCGTGATCGCGAAACTCGAGGACACACTCGACGAACGCGAGCAGTTTATCGTCCGAGGTCGGTTCGGACTGGACGGCTCGGGTAAGAGCCTGACGTTTCGCGAGCTTGGAGAACAACTCGGACTCAGCAAGGAGAGAGTCCGTCAGTTGCTTCAACGAAGCCTGGAAAAACTCGGTGAAGTCGCCAAACCTTTTGAATCCATCTTTGCTTCGCACTGATCGAGTCTATGAATCTCCGGTAAGCCATTAAGCGTCCCACTCGTTGGCCATGAGATGCCTGCCTGGCATTGGTCGCGAGGACGCATCACGGCAAAAACTCGGAGTGATCTGATGACAAAGAGAAGTATTGCGAAGGCGACTTATGTCGCCGGGGCAGGCCTTTCGTTTCTGCTCTCGGTTTATCTGTGGTTCAACGGAAGCAAGGAACAGGGGCTGTACGTAGGGCTCTGGGTACCGTCGATCCTTTCGTTCGGAACTCTAATCCTGGGAGGCCGCAGTGACTGATCTGGCACTCTTCACGATCGGCTTTGGCATCTTCGCCACGTGCATGCTGGCGACAATCGGGATAGCTATCGGAACTTCGCAACCGGACGATAGTGAGGTGACTCAAAGTGGGCCCGATCATCCTGATTAACTGAACGCCGCAAGGCCTTGCATACGCCCCGAGATTCTAGCGATCGCCGGATTGCTTTCGCCCGGTCTGGTATCCGCCCTTGAGGCAGAGTTAAATGCCAGGTGACAATGTTCAGATCATTTGATCCTTTTCTGCAACGCCCCCGAGGAGACTTCAATGAACAGCCAATTGAAATCACGTCCATGGATGCGGACCGTTCTTCTCGCGGCCGGCGTTTACAACCTTGTGTGGGGTGCATTCACGGTTTTGGCGCCGCAGACGTCACTGAATCTGCTGGGACTGTAATCTGGGGCCCCGATCGCACAACTCTGGCAATGCATCGGCATGATCGTTGGCGTGTATGGCATCGGGTATCTGATCGCTTCCCGAGACGTTTACCGTCACTGGCCAATCACGCTCGTCGGATTCCTTGGCAAAGTGTTTGGCCCCATCGGATTCGTGTTTTCAATTAACGCGGGGACACTGCCAACCAGTGTCGGCTGGACGATCATCACCAACGACCTCATCTGGTGGCTCCCCTTCGCTGCCATCCTGTGGGGCGCGATTCGCTATCATCAGAGTGTGAACACGGCATACGACACCCCAGAGGCCGACGACCCGCTCAGCGAACTTCGCACGAATCAGGGAAGCATTCTTGATGAACTTGCCAACCGGCAGCCGCAACTGATTATGTTTCTCCGCCATGCCGGATGCACGTTCTGCCGCGAAGCCCTTTCCGACCTGTCACGGCAGCGCGCCGAAATCGAAGCATCAGGCTGCGGCATCGTCCTCGTGCACATGGGAGACAATGAACGCGACGCGTCGTTCTTCGAAAAGTACAAGATGGACGACGTTCCACGGATCGCCGATCCACACTGTCGACTGTACCGCCTGTTCGGGCTTGACCTTGGTTCGTTTACCGAACTGCTTGGTCCACGTGTCTGGCTGCGCGGTTTCATGGCGGCTGTCCTCAATCGTCACGGGGTCGGCCGTCTGAGAGGCAACGGCTTCCAGATGCCCGGCGCCTATATTTATCACTGTGGCCAGATCCACAGCGGCTTCCAGCACACTCAGGCTTCCGATCGACCGGATTACGTGGAACTAGCCGAACGCTTCGGCGAGTCGCCAGTGGCCAAAGCAGTTTGATCCGGCGACCGAGACAACGATTCGTCGTTAGGCGAGTGGCCGCAGTCGGTGCACGAACGCGGTGAACCAGTCATTTCGCCATGAAGCTCGCAGCCGCACGACTGGCAGATTGCTCCCCGCTGAACCAGCAGTGATATTCGCATCATCACATCGCCCATGATTACTTCCTCTCCAAATAGCGGTTCAAAGTCATCATTCTCAGCAGGATTTCGGTTGCCCTCGTAACTCGCATTAGACGCGACAATTCAAATTGCGACGGCATCCGAATTAAGGTTGTTTGCTACCGCCCGCATTGCCCGTTTTGCAGTTCCGATGCCTGCCTTCGGATGGCGGTCATCTCTGTGTCATCTTCACGACGCTTCTCCACGTTTTTGATCGCGAACGAGATGCGGTGATTGTCTTTCAAACGTTCGTAGTTCCGATCGAGGAAATCCCAGTAGAGCGTCGTAAACGGACACGCATCGTCGCCGGTGCGTTTCCTGTAGTCGTATCGGCAGTTGCGACAGAAGGGGCTCATTTTGTTGATGTAGTTGCCCGTCGAGCAGTAGGGCTTCGTGCCAACAATACCACCGTCGCCGAACTGGCTCATACCGAGAGTATTCGGGAGCGATACCCAGTCAACGGCATCGACGTACATGGCCATGTGCCATTCGTGGAACTTCAGTGGATGAACTCCCAATAGCTGAGACAGGTTGCCGAGTACCATCAGACGGTGGATGTGGTGCGAATAGCCGTGGTTGATGACGTGCTGCATCGACTGTCGGACACACTCCATATCCGTGTCACCATCCCAGAAGAATGAGGGTACGTCCCGGTCGTGTTCCAGGAAATTCAACTCGGCGTACTCCGGCATTTCACGCCAGTAAATACCGCGGATGAACTCACGCCAGCCGAGAACCTGTCGCACAAATCCCTCAACGCTGTTCAGCGACGCCGAACCGTTGTGGTGGGCGATCATGGCTGCTTCGACACATTCGCGTGGATCCAACAGTTTCAGATTCAGAGGATCCGACAATCGCGAGTGGTAGAGAAACGCCTCGTCCGTCCACATCGCGTCTTCGTAACGACCGAAGTTCGGCAGTGTGTGCTCGATAAAGTGTTTGAGCATCGACAGAGCCTGCCGCCGCGTCACGGGCAGCAGGAAGTGTTCCAGCGAACCGGGGTGATCGGCGAATCTCTGTTCGACCATGGCGATCACGTCGCGGGTGGTGGCGTCGGGTTTAAATGTTTTCGGTGTGGGACATTCAGACGGGCCGGCCTTTCCGAAGCTCTCGCGGTTGTCGTGATCGAGATTCCACTGACCACCGACCGGCTTGCCGTGTGTGTCCATCAGGACGTCGTGTTTCGTCCGCATCCAGCGATAGAAGAACTCCATGACGAAGTTCTGCTTGCCACTCGCCCACGATTGGAACTCTTCAGTGGAACAGTAGAAATGTCGGTCCGGCCTGATCTCCAGCTCGATGTCGAGAGACTCGGCTGCTGACTGAAGCTCGGCACGCACTCGCCAGTCGCCCGGTTCGACAACGATCAGCTTCTCAGGACCATGTTCTTGAACATCGTGCGTGAGAATTTCGGAGAAGGAACTTCCACGGTCACGCCCGGGGTCGGGCGTCAGTTCGTGATAAGCGACTTGAATCTTCCGAGTGCAGAGCTGATCACGGAAGTGACGCATCGCGGAAAGGAAGTATGCAATCCGCAGTTTGTGGCACCAGACGTGCGTGTTTTCCTGGGAAACTTCGGCCATCCAGACAACATCTTGCGTCTTATCAAAGCCGTCGAATGCGGCCGACTGCGAGTCGAGTTGATCACCGAGTACCAGGACGAGATTTCGCACCGCTTGATTCTTTCTACCAGGCTGAAATAACGTCTGCAGCGGTCATCAGGAGCGAATGGCGTTCGCAGATGGGAAGACCTTCGTTCGAACGACCTGCCCCGCTTCCGCTCCCGTCAGCCAGACGGCATGAGGATTGTCTGCCACAGATCGTCGGGCGGCTTCGGTGTAGAGTTCGGCGACGAAGAACTCCACATCGAACCAGACTTTCTGAGTCTCCGATGGAACATAAATGGCTTGCGAGAGGTGGAGTCGGGAGTAGCTCGAAACAAGACAGTCTTTCTGTCGGTGCAGATTCAGAGTCCACGTGATTTCACGAACGATACAGTCGCGATAGGAATCTCCGGAAAGCCGATCAGCGTGGATGAATTCGAGCTGCGCACGTTTCATTAGTAGCCATCGAGCCGGCGAGGCTGCGCGACTCCGCACGAGTCCGAGTGATCCGACAAACGATTCCATCGACGTATTAGCTCCTGTGAGATAACAGTTGGTGAACAATCATCGTCATAAGGGCTCCACGGACAGTCCAGGCGATTGTGCGGACCCAGTTTGTTGTGACCAGCGCGGAGTGATGAGTCGTCGAGAACCCGCCTTCGGCAAGGGCGCCATGCCGTGGCACCTGGAGCAGAGCAGTCGAGAGCCAGGCAACAAACACGAGCGCGACGCCAGTCCATAGCCAGCTCGGTGGGATCGAGGCGGGAGAACGGTAGAGCAGCCCGACCGCTGTGAACGCTTCGACGAGCATGAGTGGAGCCACCACCCAGGTGGTCAGCTTCTGATGTAGCCGAGCATAGTCAAGAAACGATCCTTCACCGACGTTGCGAAACATCGGGTAGTGCACGATCTGGACGAACCAGATCAGGCCCACCATTGCGAGTGTCGAGAAGAGATTGAGACAAAGCAACAGTCGCATTCAATTACCTCGATACCTTCGTCCGACCCAGAACTGACGACAGCCCGCCGTCGACTCCGAACACCTGACCCGTGATCCAGCTCGATTCGTCAGACAGCAACCATTGCATCATGGCTGCCACGTCGTCCGGTTCCCCCAGACGGCCCAGCGCGTGCATCCGGACTGAAGCTTCGGCACTCGTCTTGTTCTCCCAGAGGTGTCTCGTCATCCGCGACTTTGTCAAACCCGGTGCGACAGCGTTAAAGCGAATCCCACGGCTCGCGTATGAGGCGGCGGCCGCAATCGTCAGACCTTCAATTCCAGACTTGGCCGCTGCAATCGCTTCGTGGTTGGGCATTCCGATCCGAGCCGCAGCGCTGGACACCAGTACGACCGATCCGCCGTTCCGCTTCATAGTTTTTCCGGCAGCTCTTGCCGTGGCGAAGGCCGAGAACAGGTTTGCGTTGACGGTGGCGTGGAACTCGTCGTCCGTCGTAGTGTGAGCCGGCTTCAGCAGTAATGATCCGATGCAGTTTGCGACCCCAGCAATCTCCCCAAATGTGCTGGCCGCCTTTTCAAAGCAGCGAGTAAAGCTTCCGGAATCGGAAGCGTCGACATGGGCCGACGGGCACCCCAACTCGGATGCAAGATTCTTAAGTCGTCCTGCGTCTCGCGCCGCGATGAAAACGTCACAGTCATTATTGACGAGGCGTCGTGCGAGTCCCGAACCAACGGAACCGGTCGCTCCAAGAATTAGAAATGCAGCCATAGCGATATCTCCTGTGGAGTTCTCAGCCCCCTGCCTCAGATGGACGGCTTGAGCAAACCTGATTCGAAAGCAAAATCGAACAGCTTATCTGTCGCGCTGATCTGGATTTGCCGGATGCGTTCCTTGCTGACTCCGAGGTTTGCAGCCAGCTCCCGCAGGGGCTTACCTTTTCCTGACACATCCAGACCGAACCGCTCGCGCACCACGAGATGCTCGCGATCCTCAAGAATTTGCGGGGCCTCACTCATCAACACATCCAGCCGATGCAGGTCGCGGATTAATCCCTGATCCGACTCAGTCCGACGTTCCAGCTCTTCCAGGAAATCATTGTTGACGTTCGGTTCCTGCCGGCGGCCGAGACGGGCCTTCTCCTGCAAACGGTAGATGTGTCGTTGCACCGACAGGGTCGCGTATGTACTGAAGCGATAGCCGCGCGAGTAATCGAACTTGTCGGTGGCATTCAACAGGACAAGATTCCCTTCGCCAACCAGCTCGTCAAACAGGGTCAGTCGATGCCTCAACTTCCTCGCAATTGACACGACCAGTCGAAGATTGCACTCGATAATCTGAGACCGAGTGTCCAATGCATCTGCCGCGAGACTCTCGATGACCGCAAGCGTTGTTTCGTTGGGAGAATCAACGTCAACGCTCGAACGCAACACGTTGCAACGATATCTCAGGAAGTTCATCTTCCGAAACAGCAACCGTTCGCCTTCCGCTGTGAGCAGCGAAGTTGAATAAAGATGCGCGAGGTACGGTGGTGTACCCACCGGCGGTTTTTCGGTCGGTGGGATGAATAATTTTGCGTTTGCCACATCGGCTTCGACTCGTTCCGTGCTGAGTGACTCAAACTCGGGTGCGTAAATAAAACAATCTTCCTGCGTCACCACTTTCCGAGCTCGTTCAACGAGACGCGATCGCTCGGCAATCTCGCTGCGCCGCGGAGATTTCTTTGCGACGCCGGATGCGGACAGAGTTACGTCTGAGAGATTTTTACACATGACAGTTCTCCTTGGCGTTGGCACGCTTCAAACACACTTTTCAGATGTTGGTTATAGAAGCCAGCTTGTCGGCGACGACTGGAAATCGTTCGAACTGGCAGCACGTTTGACCGAGAATTTCGCACAAGCCTTTTCCTGCCTGCTTGGGAGTCTTGCCGACGGAACACCCTTTGATTTCCAAACTGGCTGTCAGTTTTCAGCGGGTATCAAAGTCGCATTCAGAAAGCCTCGTTCAAACGCAATTCAATTCGACCGCTCGCTGCAGTCAGCGGGCAGGTTCTGTGTCGTCTTCGATTTTCAACGGGTGAAGTCGGTTTGATCGAGGTCGGCTGTTGCGTTTGCACACGGCCTGACCGCGCGTCGACATCGTTGCGTCCAGATGGAAAGCATCCACAGCCACTAATCGTTGTTCGTTCGAGCCACGTTCGGGACTGCAAAGGACTTCACCAAAACTGAATCGCGTGCAGGCAGGTCATCGGACACCGTTCCGACCGGTGAGTTCGATTACTTACCCCGTGACTTCTTAGGCGACCGACCGATTCAGCAGTTGCTGGAGCTTGGGAAGACATCCATTCGAGACCATATCCATCCTGCTCTTGGCTGGTCTGCACCCGTCGTCTGACTCAAACGCTTCAATGCTTGATAACGGGAATCGACCGAACCGCGAAATCCCAGAGTCAGGAAACAGTCCAATCGGTCGAGCCACTGATTGAAAACCAGGGTCTTCGGTCGATGGATCCGGCGGAGATCGCTCATTAATGCCTGGGGCAAGTCAATGCCTTCCGAACGTTTTCATTTTCCAGCATGGACAAACCGTTTGACACGGCTTCTGCCGATCATCGGAGGGGCCGCTGGCCTGTACGCAGTGACAATCCTCGCACTCGGCGCATCACCTGAAACGACAGACGTTGGTTACGCACCGCAGCAGCCAGTGCCGTTCAGTCACAAACTGCACGCTGGTCAGTTGAAGTTGGACTGCCGTTATTGCCACACGACAGTCGAAGAAGCAGCACACGCGGCCATCCCACCAACTCAGACCTGCAATAACTGTCACAACCCTGCTGATGCGAACGGGAGTGTCGCCACCGTTTCGGTGCATCCCAACAGTGAAAAGCTTCTGCCCGTATTCGAAAGCCAGGCCAGCGGTGCCCCCATCAAATGGGAACGCGTCCATGACCTGCCCGATTACGCGTGCTTCAATCACAGCGCTCACGTGACTCGCGGAGTCAGCTGTGTCTCCTGCCACGGTCGAGTTGACCAGATGGAAGTGGTGCAGCAGGTCGAGCCGCTCAGCATGGCCTGGTGCCTCGACTGCCATCGCGAGCCTGCGCCGCATTTAAGACCGCTCGACCGGATCGCTCAGCTTGACTGGGTTCCAGAAGAAGCCTCGGAAGTCATCGGAGCACGGGTTCAGGAAGAGCTCGGGTTGAATCCATCTACCAATTGTTCCACCTGCCATCGGTAAGTCGTTATGAGTCGAGATACTGGAACAACATACTGGCGGAGTCTCAACGAACTGCAGGGCACTCCTCAGTTCGAAGAGATGCTGCATCGCGAGTTTCCTGAAGCAGCTTCTGAGCTGCCGGACGGAATTTCACGTCGCCGATGGCTGCAGTTGATGGGTGCTTCACTTGTGCTTGGTGGTGTCGGTGGTTGTCGTTGGGAGGCCGAGCAGTTCGCGCCGTTCGCTGTCAGGCCGTCCAATCGGACGCCCGGAGTACCGCAGCGCTTCGCGACCTCACACGAGGTCGGCGGCAGCGGCCGCGGACTGCTTGTTACCTGTTATGACGGTCGACCGACCAAAGTTGAGGGCAACCCCGACCATCCGTTGAGCGAGGGGGGCACAGACGTCTTTGACCAAGCGGCGATTCTGAATCTCTACGATCCAGATCGCAGCGACTCCGTCATTGAGCAATCAGCAGGCCAGCGATTCACTCGCGACTGGTCCGACTTCGATCGCTTCGCCTCACGACATTTCGCTGCTCTCAAGAGGGGCAACGGCAAAGGTTTGTTTCTCCTGAGTGAAGCGACCTCTTCCCCGACCTATCAGCGGCTGCTTGAAGAATTACAGAAAAATCACCCCGAAGCCGTCTGCCTGGAGTACGAGAGTTTCTCACGCGACCACGAACGCAGTGGTGCGCAACTTGCCTTCGGTCGCGTCCTGCGCCCGCACTACGACTTTGATCGTGCCCGCGTCGTCGCCTGCCTTGATGCCGATCCGCTTGGAATGCATCCGGCGGCGACGCGGCATGTTCGCGACTGGGCTGCTCATCGCGATCCAGACTCGGGTTCGTTCTTCAATCGTGTTTATTCAGTGGAGAGTGAGCTTTCCGTCACCGGAGCGCAGGCCGATCACCGTTTGCCGATGCAGTCATCATCAATCCGACTCATCACCGCGATTCTCGAAGCACTGATTTCGCAACAGTTGGGCGACTTTCCTCGAGAGACGAGCCGAAGCGAATCCGGCGACAACAGCGATCCTCGACTTGCTTCGCGCTTGCCTCTTTCTCCGGAAGAAATCCTCGCACCGGGTCAACTGCGATTCGTCGAAGCACTGGCTGATGACCTCGTCCAAACGCGAGGTGGATCGCTGCTTATGGCTGGGCCTGCGCAGCCAGCTGATGTTCATGCCCGAGTTCATCGCATCAATGACTGGTTGGAAAATTCCGGGACAACCGTCCGGTATACGGCGGAGCCTGTCGCCGGACGGTTGTCCCACCGGGCCGCAATTGACTTCCTTTCTGCCGAACTTCGTGAGGGCAACGTCGACACACTGATCATGCTTGGTGGGAACCCCGTGTACGATGCACCGGTGGAAGTCCAGTTCGGCGACGCGCTGCAGAAGGCGAAGACCTCGATCCACCTCAGCGCGTACCGTGACGAAACGTCTGACTTGTGCACGTGGCACTTACCGCGGGCTCACGCGTTCGAGGTCTGGGGTGACACGCGTTCGAGCGAGGGCACGTATTCCATTTCTCAGCCATTGATCGAACCGCTACTCACCGGCCGGTCGGGGCTCCAGCTACTTGCTGCTTTCAACACCGGAAACCCGCCGGCCTCAGGAGACCTCGGGAAGCGGTTCATTCAGGAGACGTTCTACTCACTGACTCCAGAGCCCCCCGAGCGAGCATGGGACACGACGTTGCACGACGGCTTCCTTGCCGGCAGCGCGTGCGAGCCGGTCAATGTGCCGGTTGTTTCCTCGCTTCAGTCGACGCTTGATGCCATCTCGCTCACACCACCCCAGCGTTCGCTGGAGGTCGTTTTTTTCTCCGGGCCGGGCTGTTTACGACGGACGCTTTTCGAACAACGCCTGGCTGCAGGAACTGCCCGAACCGCTCAGTAAGTTGACTTGGGACAACGCCGCATTGCTGAGCCCGGCAACCGCTCGCGAGCTTGATATTGAGCATGGAGACGTGGTCACGATCGGGTCTGACGGACGTTCGGTCGAGGCTCCTGTCTACATCCTGCCCGGTCAGGCCGAAAACTCGATTGGCCTGCAACTCGGTTACGGTCGCACCGCAGCCGGAACCGTCGCCGGGCATGTTGCTCATAACATCGATCCCGTCGGAGTCAACGTTTCAACGCTCCGGTCGATTGAGCACATGCACTTCGAGAATGGTGTGACGATCACGTCGACCGGAAGACGCCACGAGTTCGCGACCACACAGGAACACTTCGCCATCGACCGAGTTGGCCTTGAAGAAATCAGCGGACGCGTTGGTGACCTGGTTCGCGAGGGAACAGTGGACGAGTACGCGGAGCATCCTGACTTTGCTCATCACGGGCACGAAGAGATCGCGCTTTGGGAGCAGCCAGAGCAGGACGGTCCTCAGTGGGGCATGTCGATCGATTTATCGAAATGCATCGGCTGTAACGCCTGCGTCGTCGCCTGTCAGTCAGAAAACAATATCCCGGTTGTCGGTAAAGAGCAGGTGCTCAAAGGACGCGAGATGCACTGGCTGCGTCTCGATCGGTACTTCACTGGCGACATGGATGACCCCGAGGTCGTTCAGCAGCCGGTTGCCTGTCAGCACTGTGAAAACGCTCCGTGTGAGCAGGTCTGTCCGGTTGCCGCTACGGTCCATAGCGACGACGGCCTCAACGACATGGTCTACAACCGCTGCATCGGCACGAGGTACTGCGCGAACAACTGTCCGTACAAAGTCCGCCGCTTCAATTTCTTCGATTACCAGTTGCCGGTCGTGCAGCCCGAGCAGTCTCTGAAACAGCTCGCGTTCAATCCGGAGGTCACCGTCCGCAGCCGCGGCGTCATGGAAAAGTGTACCTACTGCGTGCAACGCATCCGCAACACCAGCATCCTCGCGGACAACGATCGTCGTCCGCTCGAAGACGGCGAAGTTCAGACCGCGTGTCAGCAGTCCTGCCCGGCTCAGGCCATCACGTTCGGTGACCTGAAGCTTTCCGGCAGCGAGGTTGCCACCGAGCAGTCAAAGCCGCGGGCCTACGGAATGCTCGACGAACTTAACGTCAAACCACGTACGAAGTACCTCGCGCGCATCCGCAATCCAAACCCCGTACTCAAAGCGACAACCTGATGTCCGCCGTCCCCATCCCAACACGAACTCCGAGTGAGTCGCTGCGGCCGCCGCTGGTCGACGGAGAGCAGACGCTCTCTTCGATTACCGAAACCGTGTGCAGCATCGTCGAACGGCCGCAGACGCCGCGTGCCTGGTACATTGCATTTGCAATCTCAAGCTCGCTCACCCTGATGCTGTTCGGGCTGATCGGATATCTGATCGCAACCGGCATCGGCGTCTGGGGTAACAACTCGCCAGTGTTCTGGGGCTGGCCGATCGTCAACTTCGTATTCTGGGTTGGAATCGGCCACGCGGGAACGTTGATTTCCGCGATTCTGTTTCTGTTCCGCCAGCAGTGGCGAACCAGCATTAATCGCTTCGCCGAGGCCATGACCATTTTCGCGGTCACTTGCGCCGGCATCTTCCCAGCCATTCACGTGGGCCGAGTCTGGCTTGTCTATTGGCTGGCCCCCTATCCCAATCAGATGGCCATGTGGCCCAACTTCCGCAGTCCCCTACTGTGGGATGTTTTTGCCGTTTCGACTTATGCCACCGTGTCGCTCCTGTTCTGGTACCTAGGGATGATTCCCGACCTTGCGACACTTCGCGACCGGGCAACTTCGCGAGTCCGCCAGTTTGCCTACGGACTGTTTGCCCTCGGCTGGACCGGCTCCGCCCGGCAGTGGCATGTTCTGGAAAAGGCGTACCTGCTCCTTGCCGCACTCGCGACACCGCTGGTACTCAGTGTTCACACCATTGTCAGCTTCGACTTCGCCGTATCACACGTGCCAGGCTGGCATACCACCATCTTTCCACCTTACTTCGTTGCCGGAGCCGTCTTCAGTGGCTTTGCGATGGTGGTCACGCTTCTTGTTCCAGCGCGGCACCTGTTTGGACTTAAAGACCTCATCACTCCGAGACATCTGGACGTGATGTGCCGCATCATCCTTGCCACGAGCTGCATGGTGGGATACGCGTACGCGACTGAATTCTTCACCGCGTGGTACAGCGGCAATCGCTTCGAGCAGTTCGCCTTCCTCAATCGCATGCAGGGGCCCTACGCGTGGGCCTACTGGACGATGGTGACCTGCAACGTGCTGATTCCTCAGCTCTACTGGTTCAAACGCTTTCGTACTTCGCCCTGGCTAATGGTCGGCGTCGCAATCTGCGTCAACATCGGCATGTGATTTGAACGCTTCGTCATCACGGTGACTTCTCTCAGCCGCGACTTCCTGCCCTCGAGCTGGGATTACTTTCGACCGACTGCTGTCGACGTCCTGATGTTCGTCGGCAGCTTCGGCCTGTTCTTCACCCTCTTCCTGCTCTTCTGCCGCTTCCTACCGATGGTGGCAATGGCCGAAGTGAAGTCCGTTCTTCCCGCGCCATCTGTCTCCGAGTCCTGAAACACAATTCGCCGACTATGTCGACCACCGTTGAACCAACACCTGTCACGACCGACGAACCTGAGCCAGCATCACGGCTCTTCGGGGCGATCGCGATCTTTGAGTCAGCAGAAAAGTTGTTGTCGGCCGCGACAGCCCTGAAACAATCCGGGCTGACAAAGTTAGAGGCTCACACACCGTATCCCGTGCACGGCATCGACGAGGCACTGCGGATTGCCCCAACACGGCTTCCCTGGGTGGTTCTGGCCGGCGCCTTGATCGGTGCAGGTGGCGCATTCGCGATGCAGCATTGGATGAACGGAATCGATTATCCGTTTCTGATCAGTGGCAAGCCGCTGATGAGCATTCCATCCAGTATTCCCGTGACGTTCGAAGTCGCCATTCTGTTGGCAGCCTTCGCGGCGTTCTTTGGCGTCCTGCTCTTCAACGGGCTGCCGCGACTCGCCCATCCGCTTTTCCGGACTCAGGTGTTTCGGCGAGTCACCAGTGATCAGTTTGCTCTGGTCGCCGAGTCTGACGATCCCCGCTTTGACGAGCTCCGCTTCGGTGTCATTACCACCGAGCACGGTGCGACGTCCGTTGAATCCATTGAACAGGACGTCTCGTCCGTCGCCATGCCGACTCTCCTGAAAGCAGCGGGCGTGTCTCTCGTCGCCCTCGCGTTGATTCCGCCAGTGCTGATCGCTCAGGCCAGAGCGACGACATCCGAGAAGCCGCGAATCCATCCGATTCAAGACATGGACTTTCAGGCGAAATTCAAAGCACAGACGACTTCCCCGTTTTTTGACGATGGACGCGCGATGCGACTACAGATTTCCGGCACCGTGGCACGCGGCGACATGCCGATCGATCCGGCCATCAGCACCGGTTACACATCGGATGCTCCACCAGGACCTGAATCTTCCCAGTGGCTCGATTCGATTCCAATATCGCCGACCATTGAACTGATGGCGCGTGGCCGCGAGCGGTTCAACATCTTCTGTGCGGCGTGCCATGGTCGAGGTGGTGACGGTGACGGAATCGTGACCGTCCGCGCTCTCGAACTGCAGCAGGGCACGTGGGTCAAGCCGATCTCATTGCATGACCGGTCCGTCCGCGACCAGCCCGACGGCAGACTCTTCAACACAATTACCAATGGGGTGAGGAAGATGCCTGGCTACGCGTCACAGATTAAGCCGGAGGACCGCTGGGCCATCGTGCTCTACCTTCGAGCCCTTCAGAGCAGCCGTAACGCTCAGCCGGCCGATGTCCCTGCCGATGTCCTCGAAACCCTGCGGGAGACCAACTGATGTCTCACGCTCTTCATCCTGCGCCCCATTCAGAAGCCTTCAGCGGGAAAGTGGCCGGACCGCTGAGATCGGTCGGCCTGGGGTGCCTGGTCGTCGCCGCGCTCATTGCCATCGTGTCGGGTAACGCGACCGAGTTCTGGAGTGCATGGCTGCACAACTGGCTCTTCAGTATCACGGTCGGACTGGGAGCGTTGCTCTTTGTTGCCATTCAGCATCTCACGAAAGCAGGATGGAGTGTTGTTGTCCGGCGTGTTGCTGAGTGCCTCAGTGTGACCATTGGCCCCATCGCCTGGCTGGCCGTTCCAATCCTGGTCGCGCTGCTTGCCGACAGTCATTCGCTGTTCATGTGGAATGATGCGGCTCACGTCATGGAAGACCCGATCCTGAGCGGCAAGGCTGCGTGGCTGAATGCTCCATTCTTTGTCATAAGAACCTGTGATCTACCTCGGCATCTGGTGGTGGTTTGCGCTGCAGTTCTACGAGGGTTCTGTTCGAGGCGACCGCAAAGACGCAGAAGGCCAGCTTTCCCGCCTGCGTGCCAGAAGCGGACCACGGCTCATCGTTCTTGGTGTGACCATCACACTCGCATCATTCGACTGGATCATGTCACTCGATCCGCACTGGTTCAGCTCCATTCTGGGTATCCTATCTGTTCGCCCTCAGCCATGGTCGCCGGCCTCGCAGCTCTCACGCTCGTCGTCCTCGGGCTCAGGAAAATTGGATTGCTCCCCCAGGTTACGGTCGAACACCTGCATGACCTGGGAAAGCTGCTGTACGGCTTCAACTGTTTCTGGGCCTACATCGCATTCTCTCAATACCTGCTGATCTGGTATGCCAATATTCCAGAAGAAACCGGCTGGTTCTATCACCGCCAGATTCACGGCTGGGCTGAAGTCTCGCTGGTTCTCGTCGCCTTGCATTTTGTCCTCCCATTCTTCGGACTGATGTCGCGCGGAGCAAAGCGGCACGCCCCGACTTTGGCGTTCTGGTCGGTGATCATCCTGGTTGCAAACTGGATCGATCTGTATTGGCTCATCATGCCGAGCGTTGCCGGGCCGGAGCGTCCGCGCCGGGACTGGTAGACCTGTTGCTGGCGTGCGGCTTCATTGTCCTGACAGCTTCGGCATTTGTATCCGCCGCAGCCGGCCGTTCGCTGATTCCGCGCAACGATCCGCTGCTCAGTGGAATCGCTGAAATTTCACAACCATTGAGTAACCCAAAGGGCTGATCCCCACCGGCCAACCATTAATCACGGCTGGTGGGAACTGGCCCGACAGATTTCGCGAAAGTGAATGTGGCATGGTCGAGCCTCAAAACCTCAAGACATCAACAATCGCCCTCGCGGGATTTGTGAGCGCCGTGCTGACCTTCGTTGTCATTGTCGCAATCCAAGTGCTCTACCTGCAGATGGAGTCGTCACTGTCCCCGTATACCGCACAGTCGGATCCTGCATCGCGAACGGACCAGCTTATTGCCGAACAGGAGGGCCGTCTCGCGTCCTACGCATGGATCGACCGGCAACAGGGACTCGTACAGATACCGATTCAGCGAGCTATGGAATTGACGCTGTCCGAAGAGTCTCAGGAACGATTGGAGGCTGATGATGCTTCCAGGACCGATTAACTCCGCGAGGTGGTTTCTACACTTTGTCTTTCCGGCTTTGTTGTCACTCAGCGCGTCCGCAGTCGTCCACGCTGACGAGGCAGCATTGCCCAGCCAGCTTGAGGGTGTGGGCATTGAAGAACGCACGGGAGAACAAATTCCTCTGAGCCTGCAGTTCCGGACGCACGACGACCGGGCCGTGCGGCTGAGTCAGCTCATCAACGCTCGCCCTACAATCCTGTCGCTGAATTACTCTCGCTGCCCGCTCCTGTGCACACTGCAGTTGCAGGGACTTGTCGATGTGCTTCGCGAGATCGACCTCGTTCCCGGAACGGACTTCGATGTTGTCTCCGTCAGCATTGACCCTCTTGAAACCGTAGAGCAATCCGCGCTGGCTCGCGAGAAGCATCTGCGTGCCTATGGCGTCGCCGGTGCGGGCGAGGGCTGGCACTTTCTGACAGGCACGCGCGAGAACATCCGGCGCATCGCTGACGCAGTCGGCTTCCGATACGAGTATCTTCCGGAACAGAGAGAATACGCTCACGCTGCGGTCTTCATGGTGATTACGCCCGACGGTCGTGTGTCGCATTACTTCTACGGGGTGCAGTACGACCCCACTTCCGTGCGACTCGCACTGGTTGAATCGTCGGAAGGCCAGCTGGGCTCTGCGTTCGACCAGTTATTACTGTTCTGCTTCCACTACGACGCACAGGCAGGCCGCTATGGTCCGGTCGCTCGGAACATCATGAGTGCTGGCGGAGGACTGACAGTCGCTGTCCTCGCACTCTGGCTGGTGCCCGCATGGGTACGGCGCAGACAACGACGCTCGAGTGACAGTCTGCGTATTCCCAGTGCCAGTTCTAAAGAGGCAGCTCCCGCCGCAGCACCACACACACTTGCTCCGGCGCTGGTCATCCCCGCCATTTCGTCGTGGTTTCCGGAGTCCGCATCCTCGGTGTCCGACAATGTCGATTGGCTGTTCGGCTTCATCCTTGCAATCTGCGTCGTCTTCTTCCTGCTGATCGTCGGTCTGCTTGTCTACTTTGTCATTCGGTACCGCCGGACTGATGAACGTCGCGTCGGCAGCGGGCCCTCACACAACACAAAGCTGGAAGTCGCATGGTCCGTCATTCCCTTCCTGCTGCTCATGCTGATCTTCAGCTACGGGGCATATGGCTTCGTCCAGATGAGCAGCGTGCCGGACAACGCCTACGAGATTCGCGTCACCGCGAAGATGTGGTCGTGGTCCTTCCGGTATCCCAATGGCTATATCGATAACGAACTGCACGTACCCGTTGATCGGCCGGTGCGTCTGGTAATGAATTCGGACGACGTGATCCACAGCCTGTATGTGCCAGCGTTCCGAGTAAAACAAGATTTGATTCCCGGGCGCTATACGAAGATGTGGTTCGAGGCGACGCAGGCGGGCACATTCCCGCTCTTCTGTGCCGAATACTGCGGACAGCAGCATTCAGACATGATCACAAACGCCATCGTGCATCGTCCCGGCGAGTTTGATCGCTGGCTCGACGAGGCCTCGAATCTGTTGAAGACGCTGACGCCCGCAAAGGCCGGTGAAGTGCTCTACTCGCGACGCGGTTGCCGCCAGTGCCATTCGATCGACGGCAGTCGTCGAGTCGGACCTTCCTTCTTTAACCTCTTCGGCAGCACGCAGAGGATGACCACGGGAGAAAATCTCGTTGTCGACGAGAATTACATCCGTGAGTCAATACTGGAGCCTCAGGCGAAGGTCCGAGAAGGCTACCGTCCCGTGATGCCGACCTACCAGGGGCAGTTAAAAGACGAAGAGCTGGACGCCCTGATTGAGTACATCAAGACATTGAAGTAGCCAGACATGTCAGCCACGACGCAACACGCAGGTGCCAATCGAATCCCGACCGTGGACGAGACTGCGCAGAATCACTCCAACTACCTGACGGCTTCGCGCGGGATTCGCTCCTGGCTGTTGACGCTCGATCACAAGCGAATCGGGGTGATGTACCTGATTTCGGTGCTGGGAGCATTTCTAATCGGTGGTCTGCTGGCGCTGGCGATTCGGCTGGAACTGTTGACCCCAGAGAAGACGGTCATGGAAGCCGACACTTACAACCATGCCTTCACACTGCATGGCGCGGTCATGGTCTTCCTGTTCATAATCCCAAGCATTCCGGCGGCGCTGGGGAACTTTGTGTTGCCAGTCATGCTGGGAGCAAAGGACGTTGCGTTCCCGCGAATGAACCTCGCCAGCTACTACCTGTGGGTCTTTGGAGCGGTCTTTCTGCTCGCAGCGATCGCCCTGAATGGTTTGGACACGGGCTGGACTTTCTACACGCCCTACAGCACGACGACAAACTCCAGTGTCATCACCGCAACGGCTGGAGTCTTCATCCTCGGATTCAGCTCAATCTTCACCGGGATCAACTTCATCGCGACCCTGCACACAATGCGGCCGAAGGGTATGACGTGGTTTCAAATGCCGCTGTTCCTCTGGTCGCTCTATGCCACTTCGATCATTCAGGTTCTAGCCACACCCGTTCTCAGCATCACGCTGCTTCTGCTGGTCGCGGAGAAAGCCCTCGGGATCGGTATATTCGATCCGAAGCTGGGCGGTGACCCGGTCTTGTACCAGCACTTCTTCTGGTTCTACTCACACCCGGCGGTCTACATCATGATCCTGCCGGCCATGGGGATCATCAGTGAGTTGATTTCGGTATTCAGCCGCAAACGCATCTTCGGTTACCGCTTCATTGCTTACAGCAGCATCGCGATTGCTCTGCTCGGATTCCTCGTGTGGGGCCACCACATGTTTACGAGCAGCACGAAGCTGGCCGCCGTCATCTTCAGTGCCCTGACATTCAGCGTCTCGATTCCGTCTGGCATTAAGGTCTTCAACTGGCTGGCGACGCTCTACAAGGGATCGATCAGCCTCGCGACGCCGATGTGCTATGCCCTCTCGTTCATCTTCCTGTTCACGATTGGCGGCCTCACGGGTCTCTTTCTTGGGGCGCTGGCCACCGATGTGCATCTGCATGACACCTACTTTGTCGTGGCCCATTTTCATTATGTAATGATGGGTGGAACGCTGGTCGCTTTCCTCGGAGGCCTCTTCTACTGGTGGCCGAAGATCACCGGCAAGATGTATAGCGAACTGTGGGGCCAGCTCTCCTGCCTGTCGATCTTTGCCGCGTTCAATCTGGCTTTCTTCCCGATGTTCATTCTGGGAACACGCGGAATGCCGCGGCGTTATTACAACTACCTCCCCGAGTATCAAACGCTGCATGTCGTCGCGACCATCGGAGCCTTCCTGCTGGGTATTGGACTCATGATGGCTGCAGCTGTTCTGATCCATTCTCTGTTCAAAGGTCGACCCGCCCCGGCCAATCCGTGGGGAGCCGCCACGCTGGAGTGGCACACCTCGTCACCGCCGCCGCTCCACAACTTCGAGCACGTCCAGGTTGCGAACGATCCATACGCACTCAATGAGATTGTCTTTGATGAAGCGAATGGGGGATTCGTGCGTCGCGCGGATAACGGATCGGATCCACCGGCACCTTCGCCTGCGACACCTCAGCTTCCAGTCTGATCCATTCAATGATTCGTCACTCCGAACCATCCAGTCCGAATTCTGGCGACCACGACCATCGGTCGCCGATCGCCCACCACTTTGATTCTGCCGCCCAGCAGTTCGAAGCTGGGAAGCTCGGAATGTGGCTGTTTCTGGTTTCAGAAATTCTCTTCTTCAGTGGGCTGTTCGTGGCGTACGCCATTTACCGCAACCGGCACATCGAGGTGTTCACCGCCGGCAGTGGCTTGCTTGATGTCTCACTCGGAGCCCTTAACACAGTCGTCCTGTTGTTCAGCAGCCTGACGATGGCACTCGCCGTGCGATCGGCGCAGCTCTCCCAGAGACGACGCCTGGTCATGTGGCTGAGCATCACGATCGCGTGTGCCGTTTTCTTCCTCGGCGTCAAAGGAGTGGAGTACTCCCACAAAGTCCACGACGGCCTACTCTGGCAGGGAGCTATCACCGCCGAACCTGGTACCGAGATCAACGGAGTCCCCACTGAAAAACTCGGAACGTTCTTCAGCATCTACTTCGCGATGACTGGTCTGCACGCACTGCACATTATCGGCGGCATCGGAGTTCTCATCTGGCTGCTGGTACGAGCGATCCGTGGCGATTTCTCGGGTACCAACTTCGCCGCCGTGGACTTCGCAGGACTCTACTGGCACCTCGTCGATCTCGTGTGGATTTATCTGTTCCCGCTCCTCTATCTGATCTGAGCCGAGCCCCATGACGAACGCATCCACACACGGCGACACGCACGTGCACGTAGTTCCGGTCCGCACATTGATCGGAGTTTTTGGAACACTGATCGCACTCACGGCAGTCACAGTTGCAGCCGCTGAACTGTCGCTGGGCGATTGGGACGTTGCCGTCGCCATGGCCATCGCCACGATCAAAGCGAGTTTGATCGCGCTGATCTTTATGCACCTGAAGTATGACAACGCGTTTCATGGGCTCATGCTGCTCTTCGCCGTGGTTTTTGTCGCTCTTTTCCTCGCCCTGACCCTTCTGGACGAAGAGCGCGATTCAGGTCAGACCGGTGATGCCGCCGTCGTTGAGCTGAGTACGAATTAGTTAGCGGTGCGCGAAATCAGTTTTCTCTCCACACTACGCCGCTCCAATTCCGACCAGGCAAGGATGGACGAGGTGCTGAAAGGTTCTTCGACGTCTGGGATTGTTTTATCGCCGACGCTTATGGCACTCGCCAGGCGGATGTGACTCCGTTATCAGTCCGAGTGAAGATTGAAGAGACCTGTCGCTGGCCGTCCACGCTAAGCCAGACCAGTTGCGAGAGCGTGCACCGGAGAACTGCGAAGTTATTGATCCCGTCAGCAAACACCTCGCGGTCACCGTCACCGTCCAGGCCACCAACAACAGCGCAGTTCTCAACTGTGCTTCCGGGTGGCATTTCTGTGAGATAGTTCTGTCGACTGAAGGCAGGCACCGACGCCCACGCAGTCGTGACTTCAGGACCAGATGTCGAAATCGACGCAAGTCCGCAGGCCCGAAGCTGAATACGTTCCTCGGGGCAGTAGAACAGCCAGCTGGCTTGTGGGTTTGCCATGAGCTGTCTGACTTTGCTGGATCGTGAATCCGTGTAACACGTCAGCGTCCACGACTCGACGTCTACGTCGCGTAGGACGACCGTTCTCAGAGCCGGGCTCGCGTCTGACACCGTGCCGAGCACCGGTAGACGCCAGCCGGCCGACGGTGACTGAACAGCGTCGCTGAGCTTCAGCCAGGTCGCTGTAAGGATCTCGTCGAGACTCATTGCGTGGCGTTCTTCGCGAAAGGCCGCGTGGTGTCTGCGCTGAAAAATCCGACATGTCCTGCATCCTCGGTGCCGACCTGCTGCTGAAGAGCTCAGTTTGTCGTTAACGGGCGACCAGTCCGTCAAACACATTTTGGTTTTGCGCAGCCCATTTGCACAGACGAATTGCCTCAACCAGACGCGTGTCGGTAATGCAATCGGGGCTCCCGGAAAGCACGCTCAGTTCGACCTGCTGCAATAGGTAGCCCGAGTCTGTCTCGAACGCTGCGATCGTGTGTTCTGTGACACCGGCAGCATGTTCGATCACAAGCTGAATACGGTTGTGAGGCTGCTGCTCAAGTTGCTCGTCCATCTCTCGTCCTTTCGCGTCAGAGTTCGAAGGGATTTATAGACGTCCCGGAAGCGTTGCCCTCGACCAACTCGGGTTTAGGGGGAAACATTCAGATCCAGTGAGGAATGCTTCGGATATCCAGTGGGCTGCGATTGCAGTGCTTCTACAAATAATCCCAAGACCACTTAAACACATCGCGTCAAGGAGCTTCAAGATGAGCAATCAGATCATTCGAAATGGTCCGCCGGCGTGGCTTCGAGCACTCCGCGAACTGCAGGCGGCCCCACACCCACGAGGAAGTCATCGAGAGTCCAACACAATTTAATCGGTCAATCGCACCGCTTGCCGAGTCAGACGGGGTGGGAGCGGACGTCAAGAAAACGCCTGCTGTCGGCAGCCCCGTCCTGACTCAGTGAGGAACCGTACTTGCATTGATTGCGTTTGGTGTCTGAGCTTCGGTGCCATTGGCGCGTTGAGTAACGACTTCCAACGATCCCCAATCACAAACAGGCAATTCTTTAATCCGACAGAGAGTGAAATGCAGATCGCTTCAGTACTGGCAGTCATGGCAACGATGTATTCGCTTGTGTTCTTTTATCTGGGATCTGCGGTTGGCGTTGCTGAACGACCGCGGGATGACCTCGGGCAAAACCATATTCGCGACACGAATCGGTCCGCGGTCCACTGAAAAGGCAGACGGGCGACGTCACCTTCGTGATGCTCGCCCTGAGGTTCACGTCCTATGAATAATGGGAGTTCACTCATGTTTCGCTCATTTCGAATTGCATCGGTCGCGGGGATTGGCATCTACCTGCACTGGACCTTCCTCGTTGTCACAGCCATCGCTCTTGGCGTTTCTGTGTCGCGACTGGACACCGATCCGTGGGCGCTCCGATTAGTCGCATTTTATGGTGCCATCTTCCCCTGCATTGCGCTCCATGAGTTGGGGCATGCACTCGCAGCGAAAAGATTTGGGATACGCACCAGTAGCATCACTTTGCTACCTATCGGTGGTCTCGCCCAGTTGGAGTCGCCGCCGAAGACTCCCCGATCCGAGCTGGTCATTGCCCTCGCCGGACCAGCCGTCAACGTCGTCATCGCGACATTGATTGCCGGGGGCATTTGGATTGTCGCAGGAGCTGTTGAGTTAGTAAATCCGTCAACCACAGTATCGGGCTTCCTGCGCGATATCGCTGCCGCCAACACCGCACTCGTCCTTTTCAACATGATTCCGGCCCTTCCGATGGATGGCGGTCGAGTCTTCCGGGCTCTTCTCTCGATGGTGAGCAATCATCGACGAGCGACTCTTATTGCATCTTCTCTCGGCAAGCTGATGGCTGTCGGGTTCGCAGTGGCAGGCCTATTCATCATGCCAAATCCAATCCTCGTTCTCGTGGGCGTCTTCGTCTTTCTCGCTGCCGGTGCTGAGAATCGCTTTTCCGAGCTACAGGCTCAGACAGAGAACCGTCGGGTCAGTGAGGCCATGACAGAGTGGGCCACTACCATCGATCTGAATTCGACAGCATGCGAGACGTCCCGTCTCATGCTGCAGTCCGGGCAGCGAGACTTACCCGTC
>CALSLT010000051.1 GCA_943787265.1 uncultured Planctomycetaceae bacterium
GATGTATGGCACACTTGGATGGGAATGGGGCTGGCTCCGCATTTCGGAATGACGTTTTCATACTCGACCCTGGAGAAAGATTGTTGTTCTCTCCGCTATTCCTGGCCGGAAAAGTCTGAACGTTGTGCGGAACTTTATCAGAGTTCTTTAATTCGAAATCTAAACCTGACCAAAGAAGCAAAGCGTGTGGCTGAAAGATACATGCCTTCTGGTCAAGAAATGGCTGCTCCGCTGGCTTGTCGAATTCAAACCCCTTCGGAGCCTTCGAGAGGTAAACAAAAACATTGGCTATGCCACCACCAGTGCTAACTACCAGCGACTCGTCAGGAATATTTCCATTCTTTGCACACACTGCGGGATCAGCCTTCGCAGTACCCTGAGCCACCACCGGCGCAAGCTTTGGAGCCGTTCCGTCAAATAAAATGGTGCCGGAAATACTTCCAGGATCACCAATGAGCTCAACTTCTCCGCCCGTGGTACTCGCTGTACTTCCTGTGCCGGCAACTTCAACACCTCCGCGAACTGTCACAGCCGTCGGCGACGCAGCTCCACCACCCGGTTCAATTGAACCAGACTCGGTGCAACCGATCAGGACCAGCAAAGCAGCCGGAACAATCACAAGTGCTGTTAGATCTCGCATGGCTTGTTCTCCGAAAATCCTACCGTTAGTTGAGATTTGCCTGCTCGGCCGCTGCCGCAGCCGGGTCGCGCCAAGGCGGTAGAGGTTCGGTATTCTTCTCCAGCAACCTGTAGTAGTTCATCAACGCGTCACGAACACCAATTGTCTGCGACTCCGCATCTGCTCCAAACAATGGAGTGTACTGCTTCTGCCCTTTCGGAAACGGAATCGGCATCGCCGTGTAAGGAGCCATCCACTTCGGATTTGACACCCAAACGGACAACCAGTCCGGACGAAGCCGAGAATTAACTCTGTCCAGATTTGGCGCGTGTGTGACGTTTGGATCATTCGGTGCCGCGCTGAACGCTCTTCCGCCAACACTATGACACTTGATGCAGAGCGTCGTGCTCAACATTTGCCACGATTCCTGGAGGTAAGAATGCTCACTCGCACGTTCAGCATGATTCTTAGTAAATAACTCCTGCATCTCAGCCAGATATCCTTGATCCGACTGAGGAATAGCCTCGTAGGGATAAATTGCTCCATCCGCTGCTGCAAAGTAGTTCGCAAGAACACGAGCTTCGTTGCTGCTCATGTTGAATTTAGGCATTCGAATGCCAGTCTTCAGATATCGAATCTGATCAGGTTCCCGCAGGAATCGGTAGAGCCACTCAGTCTGCACCTTCACACCTTCGCCAAACAGTGGAGGTGGGCCATTCTGCCAAGCGTCGTCGAACCCTTTCGGGTTGAACTCGTCACCCATGCTTCTCCGCACAAGCCACTCAGCAAAACCACCAGTCTGGGCTCTCTTCAGATTCACAATGTTTGATTGTTGAGTCACAAACAAGGAACCCGGCAACTTCAATCCACCATCCTCATCAGAGCCAGGTTTCGTCAAAGAAGCTGGTTCCCATGTCGTGAAGCTGTACTGCCAGGTATCAGGGTCGTCTTCGTCGTAGAACGGAGAGTTCTCTGGAGTCATCATCAGCATTCCGCGGAATTTAGCCGTCGGAAGAGTTTCGTTGTCTTCGCCGTCGATAACCACTTCATGGTCTTTCCCTGTCCATGCCTGTTGCGGAGGACGAATCTCCAGCAGCTTGTCCAAGGCGAATCCATGGAACGCAGAAGCGTCAGTTGGTTCAGCCGCCTGATCTCCATCTGCAATGGCCACTTCAATTTCGTGCATATCCGTCATGTGGCAACTGATGCAGTTGTACTTACGAAGCAGGATTTCGCCTTGATTGCGGTCTGCAGCTCGACGATCCGGCGTGTAGACGTATTGGGAAGCGGGCGGCTCAGCGACCAGCCCCAACACGAACGTCGCGATCGACTCAATGTTTTCGTCAGTCAGCGGGAACTTCGGCATCACAAGACGTTCGACGTAGGTCTTGGACTGAGTTTTTTCAAAATCATAACTGCGAGGGTGCCGCAGCTTCTGGAAAATGAAGCCTGGCCGACCGTGATGCATCAGACTGTCGTAGAAGAAGCTCGTTCGAAGTGCTTCTTCACGCTCTTCTTCACTATCAAATGCATCTGCCTTTTCATTCCTAAGAGCATCAGCAACGAATGTGGCAGTACTGGTTCCGTCACGCTCACCATGATGGTGGAGAAACTCTGCGACGTGCTCCAATGCCAATCGACTCGGATCTTTACGTCCCCAATCCTGCAATGCCGTGCCAATTGGACGGGCAGTGCCAAAGCCGTTGATGTCGTGACAGCCATAGCAGCCATAACGAGAAACACTCCGACGCCCCAAATAGTTCATCATCATCGTCTGGAACTGATTCGCATCTGGAGCACCTTCGCCCTCATAAACCAGCTCGATTTCATCACCCTTGACATCTTCTTTCGCGAGCGGGAACACACGCGTCTCCATAAAGTCTTTAAACTGAGCAGCAGTCAGCAGCTTCCCTGACAAATACAACTCAGCCAGATCATCAGCGGCCTGCTTATCGTATTCCGGCTCTGGCCATTCTTTCGGCCCTTCGCCAACAAGAAACGCTGCGATGTCTGCTGCGGGGTCTTCGGTCACATTTCCATCACCATCCAAAACCGGCTCAAGGAAAAGATTAGGCATTCGACTTCTCGGGTGGTGCCGCTGCGGGTCACGAATCCAAGTATAGACCCAATCAAACCCTTTTTTGCCGGCGAGCAGTTTTTGAGAGGTCACCGACAGGTCTGGCCCGAAGTCAGCTTCACCACCGGCAAATGCTGGATCAGAATGTTTGTGACAGGCGATACACCCTCGTTTCGCCATTGACTCTTTTCCGCGTTCAACATCCGGCTCATAGCCTTCGGCCGGAGAATCAAGTTCGATCTCCGTCGATTGTTTGGTTAGATATTGAGCAAGCCCTGCCAACTCAACCTTGGAGATTTCCATTCCCGCGTGGTCGTCAAGATTACTTAGCCCAAAGAACTTCGGCATACGGGTGGACGCTCGAAACCGCTGCGGGTCTTCAGTCCAATAAGCAATCCAGTTGGCTCCGGATTTCTGAGCAACATGCTTCAGACCTGGTCCAACTTTTCGCATCTTGCCCGGAACCATGTTCGGATCAGAAGCGTACTTTGGCAGCTCCTCGACGGTTGGCTCCAAGCGGAGATCCGGACCAATTCGATCATGCCCGTCGTACCCGTTGATCTCATGACAACCAAAGCATCCGTACTTTTGAATAAGTTCCCAACCCTCGAATGCCTTAGGCGCTGTCGGGCCGTACTCAGGATTAACACCGAGCTCAATCACATCATGGTGACACTTCAGGCAAGCTGACTCACGTAGCCGCTCAGGAAGCATTGAATACTCCCAGAAATGATTGTGCTTGTATCCGTACTGCTCGTTCCACTCGTCAGACTCGACTGGATCATTCGGTCCATGCTGCGCGTTGTTGAAGCTCGTGGCGGACCCTTGCCCGTCGTGACAGATTGTGCAGCCAAACTCAGGAAGTGGGTGCGGGCTACTGGCAGTCAAATAGACGTCTGGACGCGGATGACTGGCAAATGGATGTGGAAATTCATTCGCGGCAACCCAACCCTCAGGAGAACCATCTCCACCTGTGCCATGCGGGAAACTCGGAACGTTACCAGCACCAAACTTGTCGATCCCAAGATGACAGGTTCGACATCGATCAAACCTAGCCGTTTGGGACATGCCCAATGTAATCTTAAGTTCCGGCAACCAGTCCTGAATAACTCTCTGATGCCCATTGAAGCCGTCGATAATCGGCAGCTCCATGAACTTGCGTTTGTATTTCTTCAGGAAGTCATCAGGAGCAATATCATCGAGTGCAGTTTCTATCCGAACAACTTGCGAGGTGTAAGCCTTCAACTCGCTATCTAAAGCGTCGCGATCAGCAGTAATTGCTGACAAATCTTTCTGCTCGTCTCTGTACTTAGTCTCAAGCTGCTCCCACTCAAGCTCCAAACTGACAACTACAGCTAAGGCAGCATCAAATGTCCCCTGTAGTCGTGACATTTCGTCTTCAGAGGCTGCATCACGAATACCAAGATCAAGATTGGCTTTTGCTACATCGCGGTCAGCCCGTTTGAATCGAACCTCACGACCTTTCAGATCGTAGAGCCTCGCCGTCTCTTCAACGGCATCTGTCATTTCAGCGTAACGACCATTACTCGACTCAAGCTCCGCTGTCAGGCCATCGATCTTCTCCTGAAGCTCCGCACTTCTGGCTTCATAGCCCTCAACACTACCCGCCGCAGACAACTCAGCAGATTCGATGTCATTCTCAGCCACGGCCGTTTGAATCGCATCAAAGTCGCTTTGATACCCACGCCACTCGTCGTCATGGTCACGATACAAGATCAACGCCGTCGACACCGCAAAAGCGATTGCCGACAGACAGAAGACAACATGCACCTTCTTGATGTCGCGGAGGTATTGGTCAGTTGCAGGCATTGTCGTCCGGACCTGGCCAGTTAAACAAAATTCACAGAAGTCGCCAGCAATCGCCAGCGAACAACCACAGAGCTAATCAGATATTGATGAAGTACTCAGGAATCGCGACCAGATACTTCAAGTTAAACAACCACCGAAGGACCATCTTCGCCGGCAGTGCCGCCATCAGCAGCACAAGATTCGCAAACACCATGAACCGAAAGAAACCCATACGGAACGCGAAGTTTCGGAAGATAGTCATCGCCATCACAGACGGCAGCAGAAACAGATAGCCAAGTGTAAGAACAATCCCAGGCGACTCACGCCAAACGATAGTCCCCACCTGAGACATGAACGAGCCATTAGCATCCGGCACAGGCATTGAAACGCCCAACCCGTATAGCCAGAAATACTCAGAGAGATTCACGTTATTCAAAGCTTCAAGCTTATGAACGTCCCAATACTCATAGATACCAAACATATTCCAGTTCGGCCCCCGCAGGAACGTCCCCAGCACGATCATCCCAACCCAAAGCGGCAGGAACCCAAACAAGAAGACAGAGATAGCAAACTTACGCTCATTGAACGTGTAGTAGCCATTCCCCTTCTTATTAAAGTCGATGTAAGGCAGCGCCATCATGCCACCAAGAATCGTGCTCGGAAACACAACACCAGCTAACCACGGGTCGTAGTAGACCAGCATTTCCTGAAGACCGAGAAAGTACCAGGGAGCCTTAGACGGGTTCGGAGTTTTGACCGACGAAGCAGGCTCTTCAAGCGGTGCCTCAAGACACACACCCCAGAAGAACAAAAACGCCGTCAGACCGATCATCACAATCAGCTCTGTATAGACCAAGTCCGGCCAGACAAGAACTTTCTCGTTATCTTCGCCTTCAAGCGGGCCCAACCCCTGCTCAAGCCGCGAATCATTCTCATTCGCCTTCTTGAAGCTCAGCCAAGTAAAGAAGCCAACAATAAACAACATCCCAACAATTGGAACATTATCAGGCTTACCGACGATCTGGCGAAAATCCCAGTCTGTCAGACTGAGCGAAAGAAACACCGTCGAAGCATTCAGAAGAATCCACCCTGCCGTATCTGTCGCAAGCTGCCTGCGAAGCAGAATAATTGCCCCAAAGACAAGGACAGTTTCAGTAAAGAACCACTTAGGATCGCTCACTGCAACGTCAACCAGCCCTTTGAACCAGTCAGGCAGGACAATCAGAAACGAATCAGGACTCGAGTAGCCTGTAAAATGAGCAATCGTCAGCATCGCGAGAACAGCGGTATACAGCCCCCACCACATAGCGACTGGAACTTCGGCACCACCAAACAGCGACGGCAGCCGACAATGACCATCATTCTTCAGACTACGAATAGTCCAGAAGAAGTTCATCACCAACTGAACCAGGTATAAAAAACCCAGTCCAAAGATGACGCTTGATGTCAAATTGGGATGATGCATCGGAACCCGTCATCCTGAGCACGTGACTACAACAGCAGCCACCACACCAGCTAAACACGGCACGACAACCTAGCCGAGCCAGACCAACACCAGCCCGCCCTACAATGGCTGACTGATACCACCGTCCTTACGAACCCGCCAGAAATGAATTGCAATCAAACCAGCAACAGCCAACGGAATCGCAACACAGTGCAGGATATAAAATCGATTCAACGTCTCTTCGCCAACAAACTTGCTACCCAACAACAGAAAACGAGCGTCGCTCGCAGTCGTAATCAGGTCATAGCCACCAACATTCAGCAACTGAAAACCCGGCCCCTCACTCCCAAGCACAGGAGTCGCACGAGCCATATTCGACCCGACAGTAATCGCCCAAATGGCCAGCTGATCCCAAGGCAACAGATACCCCGTAAACGAGAGCAACAACGTAAACTTCAGCAAAATAACGCCGATCACCCAGTTAAATTCTCGCGGAGGCTTATACGAACCAGTCAAAAAGACTCGATACATATGCAACCAGACCGTAATCACCATCGCATGAGCACCCCAGCGATGAATCTCACGCATAATCCCAAGCGTACTCACGTCACGCAGCGCAAGAATGTCGTTAAACGCCCACTCCAGCGTCGGCCGGTAGTAGAACATCAACAACACACCAGTAATCGTTTCTGCAAGAAACAAGAAGAACGTAATCCCCCCCATACACCACGTGTATGAAAGAGCAATTCCATTCTGCTTAATCGAAACTGGATGCAAATGCAGAAAGAAGTTCGTCAACATCACGACAACCCGGTTTCGCCGATCGTACGGCGCCGGATGACGGAAGACACTCTTCCAAATCTGCGATTCGCGAATGTAGTCGCCGACAGACATGGGTCCCTCGGAACTCAGGACGAACACGACCTGAGAAAAATGGCAAAACAAACAATCAGAAAGCTCAAACCGACAGCAAATCAGACAAGCGAAGCATCAACAAACGACTTCGCATCTTCCCACTGCCCTTTTTCTTCCTGAAACTTCACACTCTTATCAACTTCAAGCATCCCATCAGGAGCAACCGCCAAACCAACTCGTTCAAGCGGCCGCGGAGCTGGACCCTCAAAGTTAATCCCCGTCATATAAAAACCCGAGCCATGGCACGGACATTTAAATTTCTGCTCACCCTCAAGCCAACTCGGCGTACACCCAAGATGAGTACAAACTGACGCAAGAGCATAGATCAGCGACTTACCTTTATACTGATCCGTATGCACAACCCAGATCCCACGAGCTGCCGTCCACTTCGTAGACACGGTCCCGAGCGGATAATCTGAAGGAGATCCAATTTTAAATTGTGATGGCGGCTCAACAATAACATTCGGAAACATAAAGCGAGCAAGACCCAGAACCCAAGTCGCCGACGTCACTGTCAACAACACCCAGGCCGCCGCAAACCACGACACAAACCCACGCCGAGTCGACGCCCCCGCAGCAGCAGACTTCTTCGCCGGCCGCACAGGAACCTTCAAGGCCGGTTTCGCAGGAGCAGCCGCCACAGCAGCTTCACCACCACTCACCTTACCAGCCTTCATCTGCCGCAGCATCTCGTCAACAGGAGGCAGATCACCGGCCGGCGCCGCAGCTGCGGCAGCCTTCTTGACAGGAGCATCTGCAGACTTAGCCGCGGACGCTCCGGCATCTCCGCCCCCCTGAGAACGAATCGCCGCCATAATATCTGCGGGACTTTTCGGAGCAGCCTTCTTCGCTGCCGCAGGCTTTTCTTCAGCAGCCCCAGAACTTGAGCCTGAAGCTCCCTGGGCCCGAATCTTCGCCATAATGTCTGCAGGACCACCAGCAGGGGCCGCCTTTGGCTTTTCAGCCGCAGCGTCCGCCGCAGAAGCGTCTCCACCCGAGGTGCCGCTTCCTTGCTTGCGAATCTTGCTCAGAATGTCGTCTTTATTAGGTTTCTTGGCCATGATTCAGCTTCAACCTGTCGGATGAGTGCGAGTGCACGCGAAAAGTGCACAGCTCTGCCATCAGCGGCGCGGGATTGTTGTCGCTCGATCGTCACGTCGCAACTCAGGGGATGACCTATACGCTCTGATTTCTCAGAAAATGGAAGTCGCCAACGAGCAGTTCCTGGCGTCGGGAAGCAAATTCGAGCCACTCAGTCGCTCACCAAACGCAGAAAAGGACGCCACAACACAGAGAAGCGAAGACTGCGTCATTGCCAATACCAAACAGCGATATCATGACGCGGCAACACCCCAAACACATCGCTGCATGCCTTACTGATCGCCATGTCGTGACACTGCACGGACATAAATTCCGAAGGCCGGAACGAGACCACAGCTAACGCAACGAAAGACGATGCTCTTATCGAATCAGCCGCCAACAGCATCACTGCAATAGCCCAGCCCTACGCTCAATCACAGACTGAGCTCTACAACCCGAAACAATCACCAGGCGAGTTCCCGCCAAGAGAGAACTCATTGGCTCGGACAATTCAGGGGCAAGGTCGAGGTGAACCCGCAAAAGCGACCAGCCTATTCAGAGTAAGACAGCAACCCACACGGCGGCGGCCTGATCACTGGCTCCTCCATGCCGGACAGCGACATCGCCACTCACCACCGCAGAACCAGACCTCACCAACGATCACGCCGAGACCCGAAAAACGTATGTCCTCAGCACGACGCAGATTTCGCACTTCGTCGCAATCGAACGCGCCGGCTCCGACTACCACATGCTGACCATGCCAGAAACGAGCTGCGACACTCCGCTTGCCATGACAACAGTCAGAACAAATCATCGACCATGCAAACGAGACACTGCTGCAACATGCGAGGCGATAGCATCGACGCCTTTACAGCAGACCTGCATCTGCTGATCAAATCTGCAAGAGCCAGAAACCCGCATATCCAACTGCGTGGAATTGGCGATGGAGGAATCGAAATCGGCATGGAGCGGCGTCCAAAAGAAGAACTCGTATGAAGATTAACAAGCCAACCGCTGATGGACTGCCACTCCTCACCCAACGCCAACCGAGGATTGCCATTCGAGAACTCCCGGGCCTGAATCCGTAGCCAAAGTCGCCAGTCGCGAACTCCAGGAAGCCCCCCCTACCGAAGACCAATCCTGCCTGACTCGATTCTCGATACAGACGGGATCCCCACACACGCTTCACCTCTGCACAAATCCGTCCCGCCCTCAACACCCGTCGCTTCGGATAGGAATGACAGAAGGAACAAACCCGAAAACGCTTCGTGACCGATTGCTGAAAATCATCCCGATCAACACAAAAAAACAGCCCTTAATCAGGTTACTGATATCGTGTCCGGGTTATGTGGAGTTCCAGTTCGCGTAAATCCCCGGTTGTCCCATGTTGAGCGAAATCCTCACCAGCGAAAGCTTCTGGTTCTGGACGTTGGTTATCGTCCAGTCCGGGCTGATTATCTGGTTTGTCGAAACCGCCAACCCCGTCGCCGCCGGAGTAACGCTCGCAACGCTGATCGTCGGCATCGCCTTCTTCCCGACTCAATGGACGACCGTTGGACTTGGCGACCTTCACAACATGAGCTTCCCCACCTGGCTCTCGCACAACGCATGGGTGCTGCTGGCCGGGATTGGCTGTTACCTCTTTATCGGTATCGCATGGGCCACTTTTCGCTGGTGGCTGCTTGTCCGTCAGATGCGCGAAACATACGAACGAAACAAAGCCGCATGGCTGGCCCCCGGAAACCTTCGCAGCACCGCCACGATGTTGAGGTCACACGCCGAACATTGCCCGGAGCCTACGCTGCGTGACAAGTATCTTCTGTGGTCAGAAGCCTGCCGAATGGCAGCAGCCGAAGGCGGACACCAACTGACCCACGAACTCAAACCCGTCTGGAAGGACTACGTGACCAATGGTTCCCGGCTATGACCAACGTCAGGCCCGAACCGGACTCGCAGGCCTGACGAAACCCGACCCCAAAGACCGAGCCTCACAGATTGTCGCCTGGGCCATCTGCTGGCCCTGGAATCTGGTGTGGACAATCTGCGTCTACAACCCGTTTCGATACGTCGCCGAGTTTCTGCTCAAAGAAATTCAGTCGGCACTTTTCGAAATCAGCAATGGCCAGTTCAGCTCCATCGAACAGGACCTCACGCTCGATCCGCCTCCGCCGCCGTACCCACTTCCTACACCACAGCCACGGCAATCTGAAGCAACGACGACGGTATCAGTCGAAGCCAGCAACGCGGCCGCTCAATCAGCCCCCGAAGAGCCGGCAGCCGTTGAAAACACCGTCCCTGAAGAACAATCAGTCGCAACTTCAGCTCCAGCCCCGTCAGTTTCGATCGAAATCGCAACTGCCGATCCGGTCGCAAGCATTCCGCAGACGAACGACGAAACCGTACAAGCCGACACGTCCGCGCCGATCAGCCTGCCTGTTGCCGCCGAAGCCTTACCGAACGAATCAATCGAAGACTTGCCCGAGGAAGTGGAAGCTGAACTGGCAGAAGGCGGATCATCCGACTCGTACACCTGGGCTCCGCCGATACCTACTGCCTTCGTTCCGCTGTCAAACCAGCCACTGAGAGCCGTGAAGTACGAAACCGGCTCTGCAGTTCCGGCAAAGCCAGACGAAGCTACGACACCGTCGAAACCGGCAAGCGATCCGTGGCTCGAGAAACACATCCCGAACCAGTAGAGCGACCGATCATACTTTCGCCACTTCATTTCACACTGTTTTGCTCGAAAGCGACCACAGCAACAGCAGCGTTTAGCGCAACTGCCTCTGTCTGGAAACCGCGAAACGGTCTAGCGGCTGACCAATCGCAAAGCCACAGCGGTCGGCACAACGTAGTCATCATTCACGACGACTGAAGTCCGAGCGACGGTCGCACGACCAAATCCGGCTCGAAAAGCGATCCGCTCAACCGGGGCGCGGAACTTCAAGCTCGACTGTTCTTCCAGCTTCAGGTCCAATGCCTGAGGAGCATCAGCCCCTGGCGTCTCATCAGCTCCCGGCAACGCATCCCCGCCTTCAAGCAGCGGAGCCTTTATAGTCGTCGCTTCTTCCGCCGCCGCCTCACCCCCCTCAATAACCTTGGCCTTTTCGAAGATCTTGTTCACGTCTTCTTCAGGTCCGCGTTTCGTCTCGCCAAATCCAGCGTCCCCCGGGGCACCTTCGGCAGCGACACCAACCGCCTCTTCCACGGCAACTGCTTCAGCCGCCGCGGCTTCTTCAACAGCAACAGCCGGCGCTGCTTCAGCAGCAAGTTCGGGAGCGGGCTTCCCCGTCGTCGCCCAGTTCGGGTCAGCTTCCGCAGCCGCTCCATTTCCAACGTCGGTTCCGCCACCGGTCACAACTTTCTCAACAGCAACCTCGGGGTGTGCTTTCGAAGGATCGGCTGGTTCATCGGCAAAAGTCTTAGGCTTGGGAGCCTCATCAGTAGCAGCCGGAGTCGGCACTGCAGCTTCGCCACGAATGACCTCGGTCTCCCATTCCGTTTTGGCGTTCTTTGCGTCTT
Source organism: uncultured Planctomycetaceae bacterium (assembly GCA_943787265.1). Lineage (GTDB taxonomy): Bacteria > Planctomycetota > Planctomycetia > Planctomycetales > Planctomycetaceae > JABMPE01. The sequence continues at coordinate 11,464 of CALSLT010000051.1, forward strand.
TGGACTTCCAGGCAGTCTTCGCCGCACAGGCACTGTTTGATGAAGCGGCGGACGAACACGTTCCGCAACCACTGGTCGTATAGCCGTAGCCACTCACGATGGTCGAACACCCGCCCGCCGAGCAGTAGCTCGGACGGACAAACATCGGACGATATCCAACGGAGTATGCAGACGTCGCACATCCTGCGGTCCCGCAACCTGTCGATCCACAGCTCGACGAAACCTGACGAGTCGATGTGACTGGCACGGCATAGCTGACCTGATAACCGGCGTACGGATATCGGTAAGCACTCGAGTAGCTGCCGTAGCCGTACCCGCCATATCCATAGTGGCCGACCGGGCCGAAGACTGCGTCGTACAACCAGGGAATCACCCCGGCATCGGCTGTCGAAAACTGACCGGGAACCAGAGCCAGTGCCAGAACCAGGATTCCAAACCGTCGTGCTGGTCGTCTCATCGAATCATCTCCCGATCGTTGTCGTCTTGCCGAAAGTCACCACACGACGAGACATCCGCTCGCCGCGACGTGCAGATGTCGAAACTGGCAAACCAGCAACGCTGGGCAATATCGCCAATCTGCAGATTTGGCTGGTTGTATCGGTCGTTCATGGCGAAGTCAACGAGCGGCCGTCACGCTTGCAGTCTCGAAAGCCAGCCATCAGAAAACGCGTCACTCGCTACAAACTTCCGCGACCAATTCCGCAACGAGCGCACATCACCGAAAGACGACAACATGGACTTCTCCACAAAATTCGAAAGCGGCCTGAGCTACTCCGACTTCCTGACCAAACACGGCAACGAAGATCAGCGACAACGCTGGGCCGCCGTTCACGAACAAGTCAACCTGACGGCCGCTCAACGAGACATCCTGTCGGGCTTTGTCCGAAAAATGAAAGTGCTCGTCGTTGCCGGAGCGTGGTGCGGAGACTGCGTCAACCAGTGCCCGATCTTCGACCACTTCGTCGCCTCGGCAAACGGCACGGTCGACCTGCGATTCTTCGATCGAGATCAGCACTCCGACCTGGCCGACGAACTTTCAACCTGCGGCGGACAGCGAGTTCCCTCAGCACTGTTCCTCAGCGAGGACAACTTCGTCTGCGGCCGCTACGGAGACCGCACGTTGGCCAAATACCGAAACATGGCCGAGACACAACTCGGTGCCAGCTGCCCGACCGGCATCGGCGGAGCTGATCAGTCGCTGCTCGATCAGGTCACTCAGGAATGGCTCGACGAGTTCGAGCGAATCCAACTCATGCTGCGATTGTCCGGCCGGCTGCGAAAGCTTCACAACGACTGAGACTTCAGGAAGTCGCCCCGACTGGCTCGCGTTCGAGAGAATCGTCCGCCTGATGCAAAGCGATTCCGACCGGTGCCGCCTTGGTTGGTGCCTTGCTGAACTGCTGGCTCGACGAGCGTTGAAGAGCCTCCGTCCAGGGATCGACATCCTTCCGCTCGAACAACGAACGAATCACTCCCGGACTCACGAATGCGACGTTGACAACGATCATCGCCATACCAAACGTCATCATCCCGAAGCAAACAGCGATCCCCGCGTGCACCATCACGCCAAACGCCAGGACAATCGGCCGAGTCCAACGATTCCAAACCAGAGCTGCGTACGAAATCTCCCAGGCCAATGCCGACATCGTCAACAGGCTGACGACCATCGGCCAATCAACCAGCCACGTCATATCCAGAGTCTGGTACTCAAGGTTGCCGATCGCTCCCCAGAAGGCGACGCCGCTCCACCACGCTGCTCCCTTGAGCTTCGCCAGTCCGGCCACGAGATAAATCAAACACAGGTGGAGCTGAATCAGCCGCGTGGCGATGTTCGCCGAAACGCTCGGCCGCGAGACGACGATCTCAGAATCTCTCACCGCGTGAGAACCCGCAAACTTTTCCCGGCGTTTGAACTCTCGCCACCGATCGATCGACAGCCAGCCGTGCCCTGGATTCACGCACAGATAAAGAGTCGCGAAACCCAGCACCTGGTCGAACCCGTACAGCGCTGCTGGATTCCGATTCGCAAACGAAGCCGTCAGTAGAAACGCGACAGGAGCGGCCACTCGCGACCAAAGCCCGAACGTCAGTAGCAAAGCATTCACCAGCGCGACGCCATGCACAATCGCAATCGTCGTTGGCGAGCCATCAGCCCACCACAACGCACTGACCAGGTAACCATCCGCCTGAATTGCTGAACCCGCGTCGACGTTCAGCCAGGCATCCGCTCCGAAAAAGCTGCCCGAGTTCAACGCCCAGATCGCGTGCGAATAAACGAGCAACAGCCCGATCGAAATTCGAATCACAGCCAGCGACGCCGGATCGGCCGCGGAAAACCAGAACCGGTTCCAACCATCGACCGTCGCGTGAAAAAGTCCACGGAAGTATCGACCAATCATCGAATCACCTCCCCAGCCTGCAGATCACCTGGCAAATCCAATCGACCACTCAATCGCACAGCCGCGGGTTCCCGAGCAGCCGGAACCGCATCTGAATCCGGTAAGCCGACAGCGCCAGCCGCAAGCCTCTCATTGGAAAGCCGCGTCGCCAAAGATTCAGCGTCGAGCGAAAACGTGCCGAGCAGCCGTTCGGCGTACAACTCTTCCGAATCGAGCGTCATGCCCTCCTTCACCTGCTGCGGCGAAGGAATGTAGTGCCGAGTGAGAAACAGCGTCGCAGACTCTGCATCTCGCTCGCTCATCAAGTGCCGAGCAAACGATTGACTCAGCTCATGCAAAGCCGGCTGCTGAGCGTCATTCACCGCCAACCGATTCGCAAACTCACTCAGCATGAAATGCCGGTGATAGTTCAACCGAGGCTTCTGCTCCGCCGGATTGGGAAACACGCCAACCTCAACGCGACCATCGGAAAACGTCAGCTCATACCGAATCAAATGACTCGGTCCAGGCTCCGGAGCGAAGAAGTGGTAACCGTGATTCAAAAACGCGCCGTCAAGATACGGCCTGAAAAACGCAAACACTTTCTGAGCTGGCAACGAAGACGGCTCCATCGCCAACGGCGCAGAAGCAATCGCCAGCAGATGCAGAATCAGCAGCAAAGAAACCACGCCTCGCGCACGCCGACTCAGCAACTTCGAACAATCACCGTCGCGACGCAAACCGCCCTGCCCTGCTCCGCCAGATTTTCCAGCGACAGACTCATCCCGATCAGGTTCAAATGTGCGAGCAATCATGAGCACTCAAAAAAAGGCCACGGTTTACACAAAGGGGAGTACCACTCACCTCGACTCTTCGACAAACCGCCCCCCGCAACCCCAACCTTCCTTCACCCGCTTCCCCAACCGAAAAATCCGCATTAACCGGTACACGAAAACGTAGCTTGCCGTCCGCTGCATCACCCACGAACCTACCTAATCAGCGACTGTACACATTGCCGTGAAATCACCTTTCACCGAATCCGGAAGCAAACATGAGGCTTTTCGAAGGAACGGAATTTGACCGACCTCCCACCTGCGAGCGGTGCGGCGAACTTGAAGAAGTCTGCAAATGCCCGCCCGAGCCGGCTCCGAAAATTGATCCTGGCAAACAAACAGTGAAACTCTCTGTCGAGAAGCGAAAGAAGGGGAAGACTGTCACCGTCGTTCGCGGGCTGCCAGCCGAAGGTAATGACCTGCCCGAACTGCTCAAACGGCTGAAATCAGCATGTGGTGCCGGGGGAACGCTCAAAGACGAAGAGCTCGAAATCCAGGGCAACAACCTGGATCGAGTCCGTGACGAGTTGAAAAAAATCGGATTCCGCACCAAAGGCTGAGCAATCGATCGAGTGAACCTCAAGCTCGGGTAACCGCTCAAGCATGGCAGGAATCCGTAGTTCCCGTTGCAACTCCCTTCATCGAAAACACGACGAAAGAGGACCGTCAATGCAAGGCTTTGAAAACCTCATCCTGCTGACCGACAGCTATAAAGTCACTCACCATCGACAGTATCCGCCGCAAACGGAATCCGTGTTTTCTTACTTCGAGTCTCGCGGCGGCGATTTTTCATCAACGGTTTTCTTCGGCCTTCAGTACTACCTCAAGAAGTACCTCGCCGGACGGGTGGTTCAGCCGGACCAGATTGACGAGGCCGAGGAACTCTTCGCTCAGCACTTTGCCGGTGACAAGACGCTGTTCAATCGAGCCGGCTGGGAACACATCGTCAATGAGCATGACGGGCGACTGCCGATCAGCATTCGAGCCGTTCCTGAAGGCTCCGCCATCCCCGTCAGCAACGTTCTGATGACAATCGAGAACACCGACCCCGCATGCTACTGGTTGACGAATTACCTGGAGACTCTGCTGGTACAAGTCTGGTATGCCAGTACTGTGGCGACGCAATCGCGGGAGATGAAGAAGACGATTCTCGATTCACTCGAGGAAACCGGCAGCCCCGATCTGATCGATTTCAAACTGCACGACTTTGGTTTCCGCGGCGTCTCTTCCGTTGAGACAGCCGGCGTCGGAGGAACAGCTCATCTCGTCAATTTCCGAGGAACTGACACAGTCGCAGGTCTGATCGTCGCTCGTGACTACTACGATTGCGAGATGGCCGGTTTCTCGATTCCCGCTGCCGAACACAGCACGCAGACGTCGTGGGGAGCTGACCACGAAGTCGACGCCATGCGAAACATGCTGCATCAGTTTCCGACTGGTTTGGTCGCCGTCGTCAGCGACTCGTACGACATTTTCAATGCGTGCCGAAATCTCTGGGGCGACCAACTCAAAGCCGACGTTCTGAACCGCGACGGCGTCCTGGTCGTCCGCCCCGACTCCGGCGATCCGCCGGAGATTGTTTGCAAAGTGCTGGAGACTCTCGGCGAGGCGTTCGGAAACGAAACCAACGACAAGGGTTTCAAAGTTCTGCATCCGAAGGTGCGAGTCATTCAGGGCGACGGGATTGATCGTGCCATGCTGTCCCGAATTCTTGAGGCAACGACGGCAGCCGGATGGTCAACCGACAACATTGCGTTCGGCTCGGGCGGAGGTCTGCTGCAGAAGCTGAACCGCGACACCTCGAAATACGCTTTCAAGTGTTCTGACATTACGGTCAACGGCCAACATCGCGATGTCTTCAAGCAACCAGTAACGGACTCAGGAAAACGATCGAAAGCCGGACGACTCACACTGGTACGACGCGACGGTCAGTTTGTGAGCATCCGCGAAGAAGATCGACGCAGCGACGATGACGACCAAATGGTTGAAGTCTTCCGCGACGGCGAGATTCTCAAAGAGTACACACTGGACGACATCCGTAAGCGGGCTGCTCTATCTGATTAAAGTCTCAACATCTCCAAATGACGGAACGCTGCATGGTTAAGTGATCGTTCTGCTATGATTTGTCGGTCCCGTTTGCCGAGTCAGTCATGTTTGAGTTTCCGGTCGAACTTCATTCTCATCAGCCTTCCCGCCGCGAGCTTTTGCAGCTTGGAAGCGGGCTGGGGCTGCTGAGTTCGTTATCGGCCGTGAAGTCTGCCTGTGCCGCGGGAGCAGCCGCACCTGGCATCGCCGCTCCCAACTCAATCCGATCGTGCATCGTCGTCTTTTATTACGGCGGACCAAGCCACTTGGACACGTACGACGTAAAACCAGACGCGCCGGATTCGGTACGCGGCGAGTTCTCCAGCATCGAGACATCGCAACCGGGCCTGCGAATCTCCGAGCACCTCCCAAACATGGCACGCGTCATGCACAAGGTCTCGCTGGTTCGCAGCATGCATCACAAGAACCGACTACACGATTCGGCGTCGACAGAAACTCATACCGGACGCCAGGGGCCGAATGGCGACCGCGAAGAGTTCGCTGCGATGGATCAATTCTTCCCCTGCCACGGAGCGGTCCTCTCAATGCTGCGGGCAGGCGAGCAACTGGACGTTCCGCACGCGATGTTGCCCTGGCAATTTCACAACGTCGTGACGACTCCCTGTCAGGGTGGCGGATTCCTGGGCCACCGGTTCGACCCGCTGCTGGTCAGCGGCGATTCGAAGAAGCTTCAGTACCAGATGAACTCGCTGAACCGCCCGGCAGAATTAACACTCGACCGAATCTCGCAACGACGCGACTTACTTAGCGGCCTGGACCTCGCGCCGACCCTCTCGAACCTTCCGCAATCGTTTGGCGAGTTCCGCAGCAAGGCTCACGAGCTGCTCCATTCCACAAAGCTGCAGCAGGCTCTGAAGATCGAAGACGAACCAGCCGCTCTGCGTGAACGTTACGGCATGGTCGAACCGGAACGCCTGCCGGGAGACGGCGCGGCGGCGGGAGCTCCACACCGAAATCTCCGTGGTCAGAATCTTCTGCTCGCGCGGCGTCTCGTCGAATCCGGAGTCCGCTTTGTCAACATCCACGACTTCCGACAGCAGGGACGAAACTGGGATTCGCACGGCCAGAACTTTCATCAGCACAAACGATACCTGCTGCCCCAGGCCGATCAGTCGCTGGCAGCGCTGATCGAAGATCTCGACGACCGCGGCCTGCTGGACTCAACTCTGGTTGTTGCCCTCGGAGAATTCGGCCGCACGCCAAAGATCAACACCAACGCGGGACGCGACCACTGGCCAGACTGTTACACAGTGCTGCTGGCCGGCGGCGGAATCAAAGGCGGTTCCATATTCGGCTCCAGCGACCGACTCGGTGCTTACCCCGAAACCAACCCGGTCACACCAGCCGACCTAGCGGCAACAATCTACTGGCGATTCGGCATCGACCCGCGCACCGAAATGCACGACCAAACCGGACGGCCCTACCGCATCGCCGATGGTCGACCAATCTCGGGCATTTTCGGCTGACAACACGCTGCCGAAAAGGCTTTGCCAATGCCGGTATGCCTACAGTTTTTGTAACAGAGCCTTTGCCTTCGATTTGAAGTGAGCAAACCTCGGCTGCCATTTGCCGTTTATGATCTGCGTGAGCAGTTTCTTTGCCTGGTCTGGCTTGTTGTTATTCCGGAGCAAGGTTGCATGCTTCCAGAGAAGTTCCGGATCGGTTGGCTCAGCGGCAAACGCTTCGCCCCATGCCTGGCTCGCTCGATGAATCTGCTTTGATTCCGTCAGTGCTGTGGCCAGATTCTCCCAGGCGTCAGAGCTGTCGGCAGTGTTGACCAGCGGGGTCGTCCAATACTCCCACGCGCCGTCGTACAGACCGATGAGCTGTAGAAGCTTCGCCGTTCGCTGGCAGGCTTGCGTTGAATCGGGGTCGATCGATCGCCACGCATCCGCTGCCTGAGTGACCCTCTTCATGAAGTCATCCGGCAGAGGCTTACCGGCTTCCAGCATCAATGTGGAATAATCCGTGAAGCGGTCGAAGAGTTTGTTGTACTCGCCGCGGAACGCTTCGACGTTGACGGTGGCAGGCAATGCTGAAAATTCCACACGCATCGCCTGTTCGAGTCGCCTCAGCGATTCATCATCGTCTCCGAGTGCCGCTGCAATCTGCGAAGCCGTTCGCCAGAGCGACGCGTTCTCATGAGCCTTCTTGAAGTTCATCAAATGTCTTGCAAAATCCTCCGCACGCGACCAATCGTCAATCGTGATCAGACATTGCAGACCGACAATCAGCAGGTCCGGGCGTTTCCTGACATTCACTCCCTTGATCGCTCTATCCAACAACTGGCGAGCTGTGTCGTGTTCGGCGATGGTCGCACAGTTCAGAGCAAGCTGAAGCAGTTCCAGAGAACGCTGCTGTTCAACCAGCAACTCGGAAGACTCCAGGATCATCCTGCTCCAACTCTCGGAATCATCAAACGCGTCTTTGAATGCCGTACGAAGTTGATCCGACACTGCGGGAGTGATTCCCGCGGCAATCGCGTCGCGACGGTAACTGCTGTAGAGCGACCGAGCTTTGTCCATCTTCCCGGCAGAGATCAACCAGAGAACCTGTGCATACCTTGCCGATGCGAATAACCCAGGCACCTTCTCGAATGAAGCTGCTTCTTTGGCCAGCCGCTGGTGCAGCTTCTTTTTCGAAATCGTCTCGTCAATGGACTTGTGAACGACGTTAAGCAGTGCCCAGGCAGTTTGTTTTGACGAGCATTCTCGGATCAGCTCGATGGCTCGGCTTAGCTCATGATTGACCTGCGACTCGGTGCGATCCTCAGTCGCTCGACCACTCGACCAGAGTGCGTACAAGTTGTGAACATCGGCCAGGTGCCGAATGAACGGACTTGCTGAGTCGGGAAGAACGAATTCTTTGCTTCGATCCTGGTCTCTCCACCAATCGAAATGCTGCACAAGGAAACTTCCAAGAGCACTCGATCCTTGATTCTGAGACGCCACTTCGTGGATCGGCTGCGAGTTCTTAGTCGACGCTGAGGCGGACAGCAGAACGGCAAAGCCCATTCGAGAATCGTCTTTGGAAACGAATCGCTGATTGATGACATTCCAAAGCGCGTCATAGGCGCTGTTCGCGACGTGCGTTGCAACGAGCTTCATGGCGTCAGCTTCAGAAAGCTGCGAGTAGTCAACGCTTCCGTTCCCGGCTGGTTGAGCTGGCAGAGTCAGCGAATACGAATCGGCTGACCGATAAGGCAACGGAAGAATCACAAGCGAATCCGTGGACGGCGAACTTGATGGGCGAGTGACGCCCTTTCGTTGGAACTTCAACTCGCTCAGCAACTTGTCGTCTTTATCGACAATCTGAATACCGCCGTTGGATTCGTAAACGTGGCGGCAAATGAGTTGTTCCACCGATTCAGGATCACTCGTCAGCTTGATCAGCCGTCGCTCGGCCAATCGCCCGGAGTCGCCAAAGACAAGCTCGATAGCCAGTTCGAATTTTGATTCAGTCTTCGATTCATCAGTGTCGCTGTCGACCCGCGTGGAATTGATCCGAGTGATTCGAATCGTCTTATCGTTGACCTGCAGAATGTTGCAACCGATCGCGAGGTCTTCCACCGGTGGGAGCAGCCACGGCGTCATATTCAGCAGACTTCGGCGATGGAATTTCGTGATCGACCGTCGAGCACCGATGCCAAGCTCAGGGTAAAGGTGCAGCAGTGTTTCGCCGTCAGAAGTCACCTGCTCCAACAAGCCGTCGGACGTTCGACGTTCAAGTCTCAAGTGCCCGGCACCATTGCAGAGTAACTTCAGGCCCGAACTGTTGTCTCCCCTGGCAAGGTCAACTTCTTCCCAGCCGAGACTGCGAGCCTTTTCAATGAGTCGCCGCGCGGCCTCGTCAATTACTCCCAGTGCGGTCGACTGAGAAGGTTTTGACTCTGCATCAAGAACTGCCAACAGGTCCGCAGTCGACGTCTGCATTCCCGGTGCGTAGTTAAGAATGTTCTGCAGGACTCCGGGCCGTTGAATCGAAAGTTCGATGAGTTCACCGTAGGCCGGAATCTTCTCACGGAAAGAACGGTTTCGGATTCGGCCCCTGCCGCCCGCCGATCTACTGTCGACAGTCCTTCGAGAAAGCCCTCGCAAAAGCTGCTCACGATTACTCGTGGAAAATTCGCTAAGAAACCACTCGTCACGGAAGTCGACCACGAAATCAACGTCGTCGTACAGGTTGACGTTGAATCCATCGAGAGTCGGAAACTGACTGATGCCACTCTGGACTCGGCCGTCGATAAATTCAGTGCCGAACGAAAGCGAGTCGTCAAGCAGAGTTCCATCCAGGTCCTGGTCGACAAGTCCGCAGTCGAAATACAACTGCGAAGAATCTACCCAGAGTGAGCTATCACCGTTCGAATCTTCGCCCCACATGGGGACCGTGTATCTAACCGATGAACTCGACGGTGGACGAGCGACACTGACGACCGTTCCGGAATTGTCTCTCTCAAGTCGCGTTCGAAACGGAGTGCTGATCGAAGGGAGAAATCCGGGATAAATCAGAGCGGACTCTTCGCTAAGAACAATTCGAGGCCGAGCTTCGAAGAAAAATTTATCAACAAGTCCGTTGCCGTTAAGGTCGACATCAAATGATGAGTTATACGCATCTAACAATTCTCCGTCGTTGGTGAAGCTCAGATCGTTCCTGCCTGTCCCGCCTCGAGGAATGAAACCAGCAGAAAGCGATGTTGAAAAGTCTACGTCGCTAAACTGCATTCGGTACGCCGACTCATACTCACGAATCCGGTCCACAATGAATTCGTCGCCAAAATCCCTGCCGTCAGAGTCGTAGCGAAAGGCACCCCAATTTGCTCCGGGATCGTTAAACAACGAGTTGGCGTTGTTGTCCGATGAAAAACTATCGATTACTGCTTCGGACTTCGAAGACGCCGAGAAGTTGAAATTGTTCGGAGAGAGGTCCGGCTGAAAACGCCAGTAATTTCGCGACTGCCGTTCGGTCCGCCGCGCATCTCCGAGACGGCGTCCAAAGCCAAACTGATTCCGGCCCCATGACGAAGTCGAGAAACGGCGGCTGCGAGAATTCTGATACACATACGAAGTTGGAACGGTGATGCTCGGCGGACGGCGGTAAAGCACAGTTTTTGCCACATTCGCAGACTCCTGACTGGCAAGCTGCTCGACATGTTTCAGCCGATTGCTCAGTAGTTCTGCCTTTTGCTCTTCCTCAGTCACGCGAGACGTTAGTCGGGCGATTTGGTCAGGTGAGCGACTGTCGCGTTTTCCGAGATCGAGGTTAGCCTTAGCAACGTCGACTTTTGCGGTCTGCATCTTCAGTTGTCGCGTCAGCACTTCGACTGGCTTCTCGTTCTTCGGCAGCGTCGGGCCTGGCTCGTGAACAACCTGAATCGTTTCCGGAGCCGGGTAGAGAGCCCAGTGATCCTTGCGTCCTCGATCGACATTGAACTGCTCGTACATGGCTTCGTTTTCGAGCACGAGCAACGACGTGAACGGCGACATCACGTACATCGCCTTGCTCAACTTGATAATCGAGTCTTTGTTCGCGGCCGAACTGTTCGCGACAAGCCGGTCAATTTCCAGACGCGCCCACGTTCGAGGGAGATAATCGGCCTGCGGAGAGACACTGGTTACCGGCAGGGTTCGACTGAAGGGTTGACCATCGAGCGTGCCTGTCACCGTGACTTCGGTGAGAGGCTTCGCTTTCAAAGGTAGTCGAGTGATGGCTGCAAACTCCTGCCCGTGAGCAAGCGTGTCTGCAAAAGTGAGGAATCTCACGCCCTTGCGGCCACTGTCAATTTTCAGATTGATAAGGCGAGGCGCGTTCAATGTTGAAAGAAGTTCGAACGCTCTCCATCCGACTTTTTCGTCAGGATTGATTTGCGTGAAGTGTCCGCCGCTGCGTCCCGCGGCTGCTTTCATGAAAGACCGTGACCAGCGTTTACCAACTCCAACGCCGACGTATTGAGCATCGGAAGGCAGAGACTTAAGCAGCTTCTTCTCATCGCGTTCGCCAAGCACCGGGTTCGCCGAGCCGACGTGGACAACAATCGTGTCATTATTTGATCGACAAAACGGTTTGGACTTGGCAAAAGCGGCTTCAAGGTTCAATGCTCCGACAAGATGAGCTTCTTCCAGCCAGGCGATTGCTTTGCCGACGTTTTTCTTCGAGCATCGGACCGGCTTGATGCGGAAGGATTCTGATTTCGTGGCGGCGTTGATGATCGAGAACGTGTCGTCATGCTCGGCGTGTTCCAGCATCGTGCTGATCACGTCGAGCTGAACTCGGGCGAGTAGCGGATTGCGATCGCCGGACGACTCGTAAAGAAATACCCAGTTTCGAAGAGGACGTTGCAACTCGCCATTCAAGTTCGGGCGAAACCGCAGCATCTGGTAGTTAAAGCCTTCGTGCTGAGTACCTGAGAAAGCGACGGTTTCTGTAATCTGTCTTGAGAGGTCTGCATCTTTGGTCGCAGCATCGGTAAGTTCGACAACCAGGTCTTTGTCAAGGACAGCGTTGTGAAGGTTCCCTTCCAGAACGAGGTTGCCATCGTCTTCAGTTGCTTTGAGCAGGTGTGTCGGGCTGAACCAGCGAGTTTTGCCAGCGCCGTTAGTCACAGTCAGCCGCGTTGACCAGTCGCGAACACGGTCAAGGCTGTGCCCAGCCGGGAAACGGTATTCGGTGCGGTCGTAGTCGTTGGGAAGCCGTTGCGTGTAGCTCAGGACGATCCGTTTTTCCTGTCGAGGTTCCAGCGGAAAGACTCGCATTTTAAACGTACTACCGTCGACCCATTCCAACAGAGCGGGATCGCGCTTCGTGTGCATAATTTGTTCGAAGACGTTGCGACCGTGATCGCGTTCGACCATGCCGCCTTCCATCAACTTTCCGTTGACGTACATCGCGAGCCGCGACAGCGAAGCGTCGGGCGGAAGTGGGAACTTGAAGGTTCCTTCCTGCCGGGAATGCGTATGATTGAAATAAGTCTGGTCGATCGTTGTGCGAGCGAAACCGTCTTCAATATGTGCGTCGACGTGGAACTTCCGAAGCGACAGCTTCATTTCCTGACCGGATGGGTCGACGACGACCAGCGATCCTCCGCCATGCTCACTGCGTGGGACGAGTGACCTTTCTGCGGCGGCGATAAGGTCACGAGTCCAGGACAACGCTTGCGACGCTCGCGGCGCCGCGTCGATGGTTACTTCTGCCTCTTTGTCTTCCGCAGCCGCAACCTGTCCGCCGTTGACAACGGCCTTTGCACCGCTGACTCGGACCTTTCCTTGAGTGACAAGGACTTCAGTTTTTTCGTTTTCAGCAGAAACCGCGAATTTGGTTCCAAGGGCAGTGACTGATCGATCTGGTGTTTCAACAACAAACGGTCCCTGGTCCGACAGGTTCGCAGGAGTGACCTCGACAAAAAGCTGCCCTCGATGCAGGGCAACCGTTCGATTCGCCGTCAAAGCAACTGTCGATTGCTCGTTGAGGTATAGGACCGAACCATCAGGCAGCAACGCGCGGCGGCGTTCGCGGGCAGCCGTGCGAATAGTTTGACCGACGACCAACCGCTCCGGAGCAGCGGCTTGAGGTCGCGGCTGAGCAACGTATCGAAAATGATGCGTTGACCGTTTGAGCGGGTCGAGTTGGTAGACCACCTGGGTGCCCGGAACGAGTGGTCTGTCTTCCGGTGCCGTTTCATTGGTTACTTGAAACAGGCCATAAGCCGTCAACAGGCACAACGATGTCGTGACGATGGCGACAATCGCGGCACTGCCACTTTGCGGTCGCCGCTGACGGTAGGAATTTTCGCCGTGATCAGCGACGTCCGCTTTCGTGTTTCGAGAACTCCGATTCTCCATGACATCAACTCCTGCGCGGGACCTGGCAGCCTCGATAATTGAACGTTGAACCTGATCCATAATTCGGTTGACTTCGGCATCGCCCATCGGCGCGGCGTCAATCGATGCCAGCTCCTCTTCGATCGATGCGTCACTGTCGAAGCCGTTTGGCTGACCATTGAGCTGGTGCAGCGCCGTTTTGATTCGATTGCGGAACAGTTCGTCCCGCTCATTATTTTCATTCATGACTTTGTCCCGCGTAGGCGGAATGGAAATTCGCGGAGTCTTGCGAACTCGCTAATGATTGAGTTGAGCGTTGCGTAGGCCGGAATAAGTACAGCACATAGTTCCGACCGGTTGGCCTTTTACGTTGGTCGAAACCGGGACTACGGACTGGTTGTTACGACTCCTGTTCCCAGCCGCGGCGGTCCATCTCGGAACGAACTTTCTCCAGTGCCCGGCGGCGGTAGACTCGAATCGTTGAGGCCGGAATTCCCAATTCGCTGGCCAGATCCTGGCTGGCGACTTTTCCATCAGTCGACTCCGCGTCGGCAAGTAGGATTTTTCGCTGCGCCTCGGGCAAAAGCTTCAGGACTTCAAGCAAGTCTTCGCCAATGGGACGACTATCAAACTTCTCGTCGTCATCTTCTAAGTCTGTATCGTTGGTTGATTGACCTGGTGATGCGTTCGTGCCAGCGGAGTGGCTCGTTGTTCGATGATCGACGACCGCTGACAGAGCCAACGGCTCGAACGCGACTTCCAGTTGCCTGGCCTTTTGCCAGCCGTGCCGAAGCACATCGCGGGCTACGTTTTCTGCAATGCGGTAAAACCAGACTCGCAGCGACGCTCGTGAAGAGTCGTAACGTGTCCGATATTGCCACATTCGGTAGAGGGCGACTGCCAGGACGTCCTCGAAGTCTGATTCCGTCAGTGGCCCGAAGAATTTACGTCGAAGTAGTGCTTTGACTGGCGGGCCGTGAGCGCGCAACGCAGCTTCAAGGGCGGTTTCGTCGCCTGAGATCAGCCGTTGCCCGATGTCAGGCTGGCTTATGCTGTCTGCCATGCTGCTCGCTGCTTGCCAGAGGAAAAATTCCGTGATCTGGTTTCGCGAGTATATACGGGAGGGGCGTTACAGCAGGTGAATCAGGTCCGTTGAATGTTTCACTTTTAGTTTCCCAGGAACTCGAGCAGAGCCTTTTCACCGACTGCACGCGTCGCGCCGTGCCCCTCGCCTGCGACCTTGTAGTGAACGACCTCGCCGTCGCGATAACTGAAAATCTCCAGTTTCCCGGTAACTCTGCTCGGCCGAGACAGTTTCTCGCCTTTGTATCCCATTGCCTTTGCCCAGAGAAAAATCGACTCTTCTGCATCGACAAACCCGAGCTTACCACCCTTTGCAGGGATGCCTCGCGACAGGCCTCCGCGATACGGGATAAGTCGATCGTCTGTCCCCGAAATGTTCATCAGACGTTTGCCGGCCACCGGCGTGACAACAGCTCTGTAGTTGTTGTCGTCGCCTTTAGCTTTGAAGTTTTTGCCGTCATGCTGAAAGACGTTTAACGGGCTAACGCCAGCGATGTAGTAACGGATGTTCGGTAGTCTGCACTCAATGGCCAACTGATTCACCAGCGCCGCACCATTCGACGAGCCCATGATGGTGACGTTGTCTTTCTGGGCGTTGTCGTACGTCGTCACTTTTTCAACGATCGCCTCGATGAAACCGCGATCGTCCGCTTTCGAACGTTCCGACACGATGTTCCAACTCTTCAGATAGCCGTCTGGAAACACCATGATATGCCGAGCTGCCAGCGTCGGGTGTCCCCTCCGAAATCCATTCATCGCTCCTTTCGCATTGCCTCCGTTCCCATGCAGGAAAACGAAGACTGGCAACTTTCCCTGCTCGGCGTCTGGCGGCACGCTGACGAAGTACGGTCGCTTGAAATCTTTCTCCTGAGACCATGACTGCGTCATGAAGTACTCGCCCGAAGCCAAGTCGCCACAAGTCGCAGCCTGCGGAGTACCACCGACGACGAAAGCCGCGGTTACTATTAACAGAAGTGTTTTCACGGTGAAGCTCTCTCTCGATGTGCACTGTCTGCTATTTGAACGTCGTCACAAGTCGGCTATCGCTTGTGCGGTTTTAACTGCACGTACTTTTCCAGTCGGCCTGACAGTTCAGCCACCGTCTTCGCGTGCCGCGGATCGTTCGCGAGATTGGTGACTTCCCCGGAGTCGGTCGAGTGATCGTAGAGTTCGCGGCCCGCTTTTCCTTCCAGCCACTCGGTGTAGCGGTAGCGGTCGGTCCGAATCGAATAACCCCATGCTTTTCTGTTATGCCAAATCTGAGTGACAGCGGGTTTGGTCCATTCGGAACCTGCGGGATCGGTAAGCAGCGGCCGGAGCGATTTACCTTCGAGATTCTCAGGGGAATTCAATCCGCACAGATCAGCAAGCGTGGGGTACAGGTCCAGCAGCTCGACCGGCCTAGTCGTGTGCTTGCCCTGGCTTAGACCGGGGTCCGCGACGATCAGCGGCATTCGAGCAGAACGTTCGAAGGCCTTCCGCTTGTACCACAGGCCTTTCTCTCCGAGGAAGTAGCCGTGGTCAGACCAGAACACGATGATTGTATTGTCCATCAGGTCGTTCTCTTCGAGTGCATCCAGCAGTCGTCCGACCTGAGCATCAACGAACGAGATTGTCGCAAAGTACGCCTGCTTGCACTTGCGAGCTTCCTCGACAGTGACGTCCTTAAAATAGTAGGGCCAGTTCCTCATGTCTCGCTGAATAGCCATCGCCGGGACGTCTTCGAGATCGCGCTTCGCCTCGTCTGGATCAGGCATGGTTATTTGATCGAGCGGATACAGATCGAAGTATTTCTTCGGAGCTACGTACGGACAGTGCGGATTGTAGAATCCAGCAGCCAGAAAAAACGGTTTGTCCTTCTTTTGGTGGATCAGCTCGACAATCTTCGACGCGACCATTCCGTCAGTGTGTTCCTCATCGCGACTTTCCGGATCCCACCAGGCCATGCTGATACCGAGATTCTTGTTCTTTTCCTGACCGGCTCCGTAACGCGTGATATTTTCCTGCTGCGATCGGTCGATGCCGATCGGATTGTGGCGTTCGTCCCACGTTGCCGGATCGTCATTGCCATCGGTCCCAATCATGCTCGGGTTGCCGTAGTGATAAATCTTCCCCGCTCGAGCGGAGTAGTACCCGTTGTTACGAAACAACTGACCGAGCGTGACGACGTCCGGATTCTTCTGCCGCAGCTCATGCTTCAGCGTGTGCATGTCGAGAGTATCAGGCCGCAATCCGGTCATGATGCTGGCTCGGCTGGGCCCGCACAGCGGCTGCTGACAGTACGCCGAGTCAAACCGAACGCCCATCCTGCAAAGACGATCAAGATTCGGCGTCTTCACCAACGGGTGCCCATACGCTCCCAGATCGCAGTTCATATCATCAGCCGAGATGAACAGCACGTTGGGCTTTTCCGCCGACAATGCAACGGAAGAACTGAGAATAAGAAGACTCGCGAAAAAGCGAAGAGTCACGGCAACAACGGGCGTCGGATCGATATTCATTTTGCTCTTTCTCACTGTCAGGTTCGATGAGGTCAAAGGACTCTCATCTTTATCGGTAGTAAGTTCGAATAATCACTTTAGGTCGTACGGACATTCATCTTGCTGTTTGTCGTTAGTTTGAATGAGGATGTCTATCGTCTCAAGGAGGAGCACGATGGTCCGACGTCATGAACTGAGCGATGAACAGTGGAATGTGATCAAGAGTTTGATCCCGGGAAAGAAAAGTGATCCAGGGCGGACAGGTCGTAACAATCGATTGTTTATCAACGCCGTGTTGTTTGTGCTGAAAACTGGCATTCCCTGGGAAGATCTTCCTGGTCGATACGGAAAACCCAACTCGGTTTGGAAGCGGTACGATCGCTGGTGTTCCCGAGGTGTCTGGGAGCGGATTTTCCTGGCCATCGGTGAGTCAGGACTGACAGACGAATTGCAGGAAGTACAGATAGATTCTACCAGCATCAAAGCTCACCCGGTCGCTTCCACCGGACGCCGCCTGGCAGATGAAAAAAAGAAGACGCTGACGAACAACGCTGCCTTGGCCGTTCTCGTGGCGGACTGACGACCAAAGTTCACGCAGTAACTGGCAGGAGCGGCCGGCTTGTCACCTTCCAGCTGACGGTCGGTCAACCTGGCGATGCTCCTTTGGGAGAACAGTTGCTCAAAGACTTCAAACGCGGTGATGTGGGCACCATCATCGCTGACGCCGCGTACGATTCAGACGCGATCCGCAAGCGTGCCCGACAGCTCAGGGCAAAGGTGTGCATCAAGCCAAATGCCGGACGCAAAAAGAAAAAGAGATACAACAGGACGGTCTACAAACACCGCAATCTCATCGAACGATTCTTTGGAAGAATCAAACGCTGCCGCCGCATCGCCACACGCTACGAGAAAAAGCCGGCGAACTTCGCCGGCTTCATCTGGCTCGCAGCACTAATCACAGACATGGTCTGAATGTCCGTACGACCTAGTGCTTCGTACGGCTATCTTCATTGCCTGGCTCCGAGCTCTACAGTTGGCAAGAGAGCTTCACTCGATGACCGGGGCGGAGAACTCTGTCGAAGTTGCTTTGGCATAGAAACCAACGTACTCGACGGATTTGAGCTTCGGTGGCAACACAACGTTGAATGACGAGCCGTTGATAACAGCTGAACCGGTCCTCTTTGCAACATTCAGCTTCATCTCGAACGTGTCTTCATCCGCAAAGCTCGCTTTCTTCGCGGCGGCTGATCCAACGTTGCCCCATCCGCCAGCGAACGCAACGTGCTGGTTCATGCCAATGGCTGTACCGATTTTGAAGCTGTCAGTGTTGGTTGATTTTGACGCCACAACGAGAGCTCCATTGCGGGTCACTCCGACTTTCTGTCCGATTTTGTATTTCAGACGGATCGTCGCCGTTTCGGTGATTGGTTTATCGAGCTTCTGAAGCGCAAGCCCCTCCGCTTCGCGAGACATTGCATAGACAAAGTCTGCGTTAGCCCATGACTGTTGGATACCTGAAAGATTTCCAAGAATTCTTTCAGGAGACCGTTATGCCAGAGAAATCGAAGCGTGTACGTCGTTCATTCAGTGATCAGTTCAAGCAGGACGCAGTCGACCTTGTCGTCAAGCAGGGGTACTCGTTCAAGGCGGCAGCGGACGCCGTTGGCGTTGGTGCGAAGAGTCTCAGGGACTGGCACGCAAAGTTGGCTCCTGAGCCTGAACCGTGCGATGACGACGCCTCGGCCGCTGCGTTGCAGGATGAGATCAAGCGTCTGAAGAAGCGTTTGCAGCGAGCTGAAATGGAACGTGAAATCTTAAAAAAAGCCACAGCGTACTTCGCGAGGGAGTCACATTGAAATACGCATGGATCAAGCAGCATCGTGACTCATTTTCGGTGAAATCGATGTGTCGAACGCTCGATATCAGCACGAGCGGATACTACAGGTGGCTGAAGGCCGGGCCGGCTTGAGGGGTCAACGATCGGCTCGAATTCGCACATCGATCAAGTAGGTATACGACGAGTCCCACGGAATCTATGGCAGTTACAAAATTGCTGATCGACTCAAGAAGGATGACTCTCTGGAAGCAGCATGCCGTAACACAGTCGCCACGGCGATGCGTGAAATGGGACTGAAAAGCAAGGTTTCAAAGAAGTTCTCGCCAACAACAACCGTTTCTGATCCAGCAAAAGCGGCCGCACCAAATGTTCTCAACCAGTCCTTCAAAACCGACGCCCCGAACAGAAAGTGGGCGACCGACATCACGTACTTGCCGACGACTGCCGGCTGGGTTTACCTGGCTGTTGTCCTGGACCTGTTCAGCCGCAAGGTCGTTGGCTGGGCGATTTCTGAAAGTCTCGCCACACCACTGGTCAGTTCGGCTCTTCGTAACGCCGTTGAATTACGAAAGCCCGATACGAACGGCTTGCTTCATCACAGCGATCGAGGCTCGCAGTACACCAGCGATGATTACCAACAGACTCTGAAAACTCTCAACATGACCTGCTCGATGAGTCGTACGGGTTGCTGCTACGACAATGCCGTCATGGAACGTTTCTTCTGGTCGCTCAAGCACGAGTGGACGAAGTTCGAATCCTTCGACAACATCTGCGACGCCAGGCTCAGCGTCTTCCAGTACATCGACACTTTCTACAACTCAAAGCGAATCCATCAGACCCTCGGATACCGAACACCTGACGAATGTGAAGAACAGTATCAAGCAAAACTAGCCGTCTAAAAAACTATTTCAGGTGTCCACCACAAGTGGGCAATCGCAGTCTTCGGCGTACTAAATAAAATGGGCGGAGGGCGGGTTCGAACCGCCGACACCAGGATTTTCAATCCTGTGCTCTACCAACTGAGCTATCCGCCCTTGTTTTTTGCTGACCAACTGTTGGTGGGTTGTCAGGTTTCGCTGAGTCTTGAACTGGGCGTTCTCGTCGCGAAGTGAGTGAAAATTCTCGCGGACGATGACTCAACTGTCGCAATCTCCAGACTGTCAAACGACTTGCGTCGATCGGCTAATCCTTAAGACGCGAAACTCTAGTCGATGATCTTCGGCCATGCAACACTCGATGTGGCAACTTTCGAGGCGTTGTCCGAGTCCCGGGGTGGGTTCTTCGAACGTTGTCGGCCGTGACGGTTTTTTCCCACTGACGAATCGCCGATGTAGGCTACCGAATCCAAGCAAAAGTCCGTCAGTCTCCCTGATCTTCTGACGTCCGCAGAATCTCCAACGCTGAATCCCGCAAGTGCCCGTTTACTGACAGGCCGTTGTTTGAGTGGATGGTGGACGTCGCGCCGTTGAAGTCAACGAAGTGACCGCCCGCTTCCTGGCATGATCGGCACCAGAGCGGCGCAGTCCCACGGGTTGAGTAACGGGTCGACCATCAGATCAGCTCGGCCAGTAGCGACCAGGATGTGACCATAGCAGTCCCCCCATCCTCGGCTGATTGCTGCTGCATCGGCAAAGCTTGTCGAACGCAGCCTGGCGTCCGACTCGACGCCAACCTTGGATCGTTGTTGTGCAGAAAACGGCTTCGTCCATTGTTTTTACATCGGACGTGCGAGCTGGTCGGCGATGGTTCTCGCCAATCTGCCACCAGGCACCAAGCCCCTCAGCAGCGAAAACGACTTCGTTCAACGCGGGAAATCGACACAATCCGAGTACCTGTTTGTGGTCATACTCCAACCCGATCAGCGTTCCGAAGAGCGGCACTCCATGAATGAACGATTTTGTTCCGTCCACCGGATCAAGAATCCAGCGCCAGCCGCTGGTGCCGGCCTTCTCTTCAAACTCTTCGCCGAGAATTCCATCGTTGGGATACTGAATACCGATCAGGCGGCGGAGTAGTTCTTCGGCACCTCGGTCTGCCGCGGTGACTGGCGACGCATCACGCTTTCGCTCGACTGCCAGTTCAGGAGACTGGTAGTGACACATGATGAAGTCTGAGGCTTCTTTGGCAGCTTCGACTGTAAAATCGAGACGTGATGGCAGTTCGGTAGCATATTTTGCAGGCATGAGCAGTAGGCGTCGATCGGTTTCAGGAGTGGTGTCGGCAACGAATTGCCGAGTGACAGAAAGCCGTCGAAGAGGTGGAATGTGAAGCCCGACTCGACGAGACTGACGAGTTGAGATCAATCGCAGGGAGTTGACAAATGAGCAATCAAACCTCTTGATTCGAAAGTTTTCTGACGAAAAGTCGATCGTAAGAAGGGGCCGCCGCTCTCCCGGAAGCCGATTCCACGCCAGCTGCCGTGGAGGTGCGGAACCGGACGACGCAACGAGAGCGGCGGCTTTCTGTTACCAGTCCGTTGAGCGGAGCTAAGAGGCCCACCGTTGCTGGCAAGGATTGCGAAACGAAAGAGCTCGCTCATTCCAGCAGTGAATGAGCGAGCTTTTCTTTTGTCGCATCGTCAAATTATTCAGCAGCCGGACGCTGAGGTCGATCTCCTCGATCACCGCCGCCTTCACCGCCTGGTCGGCCACCCCGATCACCGCCACGGTCTCCACCCGCGTCCGCCGCCCTGTCCACGATCGCCGCCGCGGCCACCCGCCGGGCTGCCCACCGCGTCCACCGGCAAAGAGCGCTCGACGATCCCACTTCAAGGAGGCTTGCCCTTCATTTCGTCGAACGTTCTTCTTCTGCTCGTCCGTAAGAGCAGCCAGCACCTTATCATCGGACTTCTTGCGAGCTGCATCAAACTTCGCTCGCATTGCTTCAAAGCCGTCTCGGCCGCCGCCGCTGGCCCGCATTTCTTCGAACATCTTACGGCGATCATCGTCAGCCGCCTTCATCGTGTCATCAATTTTGGTCTTCTGGTCTGACGTCACCTTGAGTTTCTTCTGGACATCCTCATTCGCCAACGCGCGAATTCCCATTAGCTGCAAAGCGATTTCGTCGAGACGTTTGACCTGTTCTTCCGTCAGGAGTTCGGCCAGGCCTTTCTCCGACTCTTTGACAAGTGCAGCTCGTTTCTTACCAACTTCTTCAAACTTCCGTTTTGCGATCTTCTTCAGACAGGCTTCGCCAATCGATGCCGGAATAAAGTTCGCGTGAGTCCGCGCGGAAATCTTCTGTCAGTTGGGCGACAAAGAAGAGCTCGTCTTCACCCAGCTTCAGTTCTTCCTGAATCGGCTTGGCCGAAGCCAATGTCAGCTTGTCGACGCCGCCACCTCCCGGTCCACGACCACCACCGCCTGGAAATCCGCCCGCCCCGCTGTCCACCACGACCGCCTTGGTCACCGCCTCGCTGGCGGCCACCCTGATCGCCACCTCGCTGCCGCCGATCACCTTGCCCCTGCTGGCCGCGATCGCGTCCAGCTCCATCGCGTTGTCGTTCTTCCTGAGCCAGGGCGACTGTTGTCAGCATCATGGCCAGCGCGAGGCCAACACTGGATAGTTTCATGAGACGTTTCATTTTCCGCGGTTCCTTCATCACGTCGGTTGTCAAAAAGTTATGAGAATTCAGAAGCTCTAACGAGCTTTGCGAATGCAGAACGAAATCGCCGCGTTCATGCGAGCATCGAATTGAACGTCAGCCACCGAACGGTCAACAAACGTAAGGATCAAACAAGCCCACCATGAGGCCAGTTGAGCTCGGCGGTAGTATCGAAGTTTAAAGATGAGGCCAGCCGCCAGTCCTGTCATGGCGACTTTGAAAGCGATCAGCTTCGCCGGATCATCGATCAGTCGGCCCCCGACCGGATTCAGCTCCCGCATCGTTCCGGCCTGAGACGCCAGAAGTGTCCAGACCAAATCGAGCAATGACAACGCAACGACGAGAATGAGCGAACGGGTGACGATCTTCACGACTTCGGGGGGACATCTCAATTTCGTCTCGGCGTCTTGC
Organism: uncultured Planctomycetaceae bacterium; assembly: GCA_943787265.1. Lineage (GTDB taxonomy): Bacteria > Planctomycetota > Planctomycetia > Planctomycetales > Planctomycetaceae > JABMPE01. The sequence continues at coordinate 34,010 of CALSLT010000051.1, forward strand.
CACCATTCGGCGGGTTCGACATCAGTTGGCCGATCGCAAAGACGCTCATGATCATCCCCGCAATCGTCAGCGGGTAGGCGAAACTGTCCAGCCGCTTCATCGCCGCATGACGAGCTTGATCTTCGCCTACCGTCGCCTCGATACGGTCAACAATCGGCTTGGCTGCGGCAAGAAATTCGCCGCTCGGGCCGAAAACCTTGAACCCAGTCAGACCACGTCGAAGCGACTTCAGAAGAACCGGCATTCGCCAGCAGCCGAGGCAATAATTCCGACCGATGAGGCATCCGAAACCAGCACGCTCAATAGATCGTTCCCCCCGTGGTCCTCGAAAGCAAAGCCGGCGACTGGCCGTCAAAAGCCACAATCACCTGCCGCGACTGTGCAAAACGGTCGCTTAAGTACTCAGCGTAGGTCTGCTGAGTTTCCTGACTTCGCCTTCGTCCCTCGCGGCCATAGCCTTCCTCATTATCGAGGTCCAGCGTTGAGGCCACGCTCAGCAACTCTTCGGCGATCAGGACATCGTTGACGAAAGTCTGTTTCCCTGATGCTCGGAAGGTGTAGGGACGTGCCAGAAATTCACCATTGACGAAAACAAATCCGTCGTCCATCGGTTGGCTCTCAAACTCACCTTCCCGAAAGAATTTTGGCTGAGGCTTGCGGTCTTCGCGGTTGAAGTCGGGTCTTCGATTGCCTGGCGGGGATGCGAACCTGCCTCGGCGATCATCTTCAGGAAAACCCTGCCGATTCTCGACACGGTCCCGGTCGTCCCGATTCCTCGATGCATCATCTCCTCGTGATCTGCCGGAGCGTGGGCTGTCCTGAGCGGCAATCTCGGCCGTCTGCAGACTCGCGGCCGTCTGCAGACTCGCGGCCACAAATCCGGCCAGAATCAGCAGCCTTATAGCAGTTCGAAATGTCAGTGAGATGTCCAACGTGACCATCCTGAATCGCCTCCGCACGCCTGTGGCAAGCTCTTTGAAGTGCCCGAGTTACCTTTTGGGAGTACTGAAAAACCACCCGGCGCATCCACAGCCGAATCGGTTAGAAATGCGGACAATGACGATCGTTCGCCTGCCTGGAATTGCCGCGGTGTGGATCTTCTGGTCAGTCCTGCGGTAACTACGGTTTGCTTTCGTCTCGCAGCGAAGTCACATTGGGTTGATGGACGATGAGATTGTCAACAAGTTGATCAGTGGCGGAGACAAGGCCGTTGCGGAGTTGTTCTCCGAGTTTCAGCCACGGCTGGAACGGATGGTCGAGTTTCGTCTGGATCGTCGGCTGCGCGGACGAGTCGACTCGCTGGACATCATTCAGGAAGCGTACATCGAAATCGCACGTCGAATTGGCG
>CALSLT010000052.1 GCA_943787265.1 uncultured Planctomycetaceae bacterium
TTCCGAGTCGAAGACAGCTCAACGGAATTCGATGTCCACCGGCAGTCCGTCGCAAGAACGTCAGATCACGCGCGGCTCGAACCCGGTCACGGTCCTTCATTTTCGGATTCGTAATTCTTGACAGAAGCTCATCGTCCTCCAGCGAGTCACGAACTGGCATGGAAACCGGGACCACCTTCCACCCTACGTCCTGTGCTACCATTGCTTGTTTGTTCTGCGACTCCCAGGCAAGCTTCATGCCAGCAGCAAGGCGTCCCGCCAGAAGCGGCCGCTTCTCCTTTGAGCCATCGTTGTACTTTCCAGCCGCAACGTTGCCGCCAGCTCCGTTGAAATGAATGTGGGGAATTCCTGGCAGCGCCCTTCTCGCGGATTTCCCGAGCCATTCCGACAAAGTCCCAGTTCACCGAACCTCGACCGTAATAACTCTGCGGGTGAGTCGCGTACCAAGTCAGTACGGCAATCGCCTTGTCGCCGTTCCACAACGAAAGCAACCGCACGTCAGGATCAATCGTTCCTTCCGGTGCTGCACGAGCCGCCGGGTTCCGACCACCAGAACTTTGCCGCTGAAGGACTACTCGACCGGTCGACCCCAGAATTCGACGATTCGACGCCACCTTCTCAACACGCCCCCATGCCCAGGCCAGCATGTGTTACTGGCTGTGCATCACTCGTTGAGACTCTTACCGCCTCAGCAATTTTTGCCATCGAGTCTTCGTCGAAGCCGCGATTCGAATAAATCCCACCCAGCCCGTGGTTGGCTAGCAGGCGTTCCGTCGCAAAATCGCTGCCAGGAGCATCATGCTGATGCAGAGTGTGCAGAGTGACTCGCTCCATCTTCGTTCCCGCAGCCTCGGCCAGCGACTTACGAAACACGTCGTGACTCTCATTAGCGATACCGACCCAATCGACAGCACACAGAACGATCGGCTCTCCCGCCCCCAGCAAAACGATTCCGCGAGCGGTCAACGGCGTTACGACTTCAAGAACAGGCTTGACGTTACCGTTGCACAACGGCGATCCCAAAGGAGGCGTCACGTCAGCCTTAAAAGTCGCCACACGCAACGGACGGTCTTCAGCAGTCACCTGGAAAACAGACAGACCAACCAGAAGAAGAGTCGAAACGAAAGTAGATCTCATGATAAACCCGTAATCGGAGGAGCATGATAAATCGGATACGGTCTCGAAGCTGGATCGTGCCAGTGAGCGTCGGCGGGAATGCCAAGTGTCGAGTAAATCGTTGCGGCAAGATTTTCCGGAGTCTGACGATCTCGAATCGGGTATGCGCCGATGTTGTCAGTCGCTCCCAGAACCTGACCGCCGGAAACTCCGTCGCCAGCAAGCAGGATCGATTGAGCGGCTCCCCAATGGTCTCGCCCTGGCCGCTTGTAAACGCTGAGTTTTGAAATCTTTGGCGTACGACCAAATTCGCCGCCAACAACGACCAGTGTCGAATCCAGCATGCCGTGATCGCGTAGATCGTCCAGCAGCGCGGATAGCGACTGATCAAAGGGAGGCAGCAATCGGCCTAACGCTGGGAACAGATCACCGTGCTGATCCCAGGTCGAACCTCGGCCAAGGTTCACTTGAACCATCCGCACGCCAACCTGCACCAACCGGCGTGCAAGCAACATTGACGAACCGAACAGATTTCGTCCGTACGCATCCAGTCTTCGAGGTTCTTCGTTCTTAAGGTCGAACGCTTTGCGAACGTCCCCCGAGGTCAGCAACGACAAAGCTCCCGCACGGTGACGATCCATTCGCGAAACGGTTGTCTGGCGATCCAAGTCCCGTCGTTGTTGCTCAACGTCTGCCAGCAAGTCAGCTCGACGATCCAAACGGCTCAATGAAAGCCCGTCAGGTAAATTCAACACGGGAGCTTGAAACACCGGGTTGACGGAATGTTTGTATGTCGGCTTATTCGAGAAGTGGAAACAATTCGGACAGTCTCCGTAACCATCGCACTTGTTAGAAGCGTTGATCAGCCAGGGGTCGTGAGCCGGCCCCATCATACCAGCCGACTGCCCCGGCCTCGTCGCTCGATTGACGTTCGTAATCAGCCGAGGCAGAACGGCCGTCGCAGGAAGCCCACCTGGTCCTTCCATTTGGCTGCCGGCGACCGACAACATCGATGGAAAATCCGTTGGCTGTGGCTTGTTCCGATCGAGACCCGGCGGCAACTGGCTGCGTCCCGTGCTCATAATGTGAATGCTCTGTCCGTGATCGTTTCTGTCGTGCGACAACGATCGGACAAGATTCCATTGGTCACTCCGTTTGGCAAGCTCTGGCAGGTGCTCGCAAATCTGCAGTCCGGGCGTCTTCGTCGAAATCGGAGAAAACTCGCCTCGCACAGTATCGGGAGCCAGGGGCTTCATATCGAAGCTCTCGTGCTGCGATAAACCACCGCTCAAGAAGACATAGATAACAGACCGAATCTTCTTGTCACTGCTGCTTTGCTCTGCGCTGGCCGCCTGCCAGCGCATCACGTCCGTCAGGGAAAGGCCCATCAGACCGATCGTCCCGACCTGCAGGATCTCACGCCGAGTGGTTGGGTGAGTCAGCATACTCATCGATCGGTGCCTCTCAAGCTCAAACAACAAATTCAACCACGCCGTCCCAACTACTGTATCAGCTCCTCTGATTTTCGCTTTGCGATCCCCTCATTTTTTGGGAGACCGTTTCTTCTTAGCAGTGGCAGATTTCTTCGTAACAGTCTTTCGTCGAACAGTTTTCTTCTTTGCGGACGCACCTTTCGGGGGCTTGCCCGCAGGGGCAGTCCCCTGAGGCAGCGAAGCTACCAACTGCTTGTGGGCAAGCGCCCGGTAACTCTCAACGACCCACTTCTCAAGAAGGCCCGACGGTGGTGACTCGGAGTGCGGAAAGATCAACGTCGTCCAGCCACGCAATCCGACTTTGAATCGCTCCGGCGAATCGGCCTTTAGCTTTTCGGCCTCGGGCAGTGAGTCCACCAGCTTTACCATCACATTATACGAATCGTCCTTCTGCCCCATGAAACAGAATGATTTCTTTCGAGCCTGAAACGCACTCTTATTACAAGAAGTTCCTTCTTCGGCCTCCGGCAATTGCAGTGCGATCTTTCGCACCTTCTGCATCGGTTTACTTTCCTGCTTCGCCATTAGACTCTTCCAACGTCTGCGTTACCTGCGTCAATCGTTATTCCGAGATGTCTGCATCAGCCGCGAAACCATTTCGTACCGCCGCTTTGAGTCGGCCCTTGAGGATTCTGGGGTATCGTGCAGGAGTACTCCGTACGAAAGCCGAAACTCCTCGCCTTCGCGACGGTCGTTTTCACGTAGGGCTCGCGTCTTTCCTTTGGTTGTTTCGGGAATGGATTTGCGACGACAAGCCCGTAGTCGCGAGTGTGCATCCAGCATCGTCTCGCGTTGTGAGGGCTCGGCACAACCAACACGCCAACTCTGCGTCCCGCAGTGATGCCTGAGTAGTCGACCCAACTCGCTTCTTTGCCCCACGTGTTGGCACCATTCTTTTGGCCGTGGCTATTGAGAATCGTGCCGCTTCCGTTCTGCACTCGTAGCTTCGATTCCATCCGAACAGCCAGTCCGGATTCTTCCTGATCACCAAAGTAAAAGTCGTGATCGTCTGACTTGAAGCTCGCGTCGACCAGCATCGTCACTCCATCCGGCGTGGTGATCAGCGTGTACTTCGTTAATTCTTCGCAAACAACGCTTTGGCCATCACGTCGAAGGTAGTGATTCCGAACGGTAAAACCGGCTCGGCCCGGTCTCACGTACGGCTCTTCTGCAAATTCAACATGCCGAGTCCGCGACGCCAATCGCCAGTAATCTTCGCCGTCGAGGTGTCCAAAGCTGATCCAGATGCCTGGATGCATGAACTTGTGATCGGCCGCCCCCCTATCTTCGTCTGGTCTCGGTGGAAAATTCCGAGTCAGCCTCACGCCGCCTGGGGAGTAAACATGGACCCATCCAGGCCGAGTCAATTCCTTATGCCGATACAAGTACGTTGCGAATTCATTCCCGTTCAACTTCACAACCAGTCGGTCACTGTTCTCGTCAAACGAAAACTTCGCATCCTTTGCCGAGTAACTCGCAACTTCGGAATCTCGAACACTTCCTTTGCGTTTGCCTGCTCGCCCACCACCGGCCGCCGCTACATTCTGTCCATCTGCGCTGTCGTCGTCTTTGCGACTGAGCAACCACGCTGTGACATCCGCAACATCCTGCGGCGTAAGCAACGTCCGGAAGTCGGGCATCGCCGATACCTTCTGGCTGAAACGCTCGTCGATATCCGAAGCAGGAATAATTGTGTCAGGCTTGTCGGCCTGAGCCAGCGTGACCGCTTCAGCGGTCTCTTCACGCAGCAGCCCGCTGAACGTCTTCCCCGCGACCGTAACGATGGTCTGCGTCGCAAACCCTTCTTTAATCTCAGCATTCGGTTCGAGCATCGACTTTACGATGTGAACGGGATCCCGCTTCTGCACCAGGTGCCGCAGATCGGGACCGAAACTCTTCCCTTTGCCATCAGCCCGGTGACACTTGGCACAACCGACTCCCTGCCTCGCCAGGAAAATTGTCCTTCCCCGATCAGCGTCAGCTCGAACAAGCATCGACGTGGCGGAAGTAACAGCCGTCGGCGTGCTGAGCTTAGGAAGCGGCTCCGGCTTCAGGATCACGAGATAATTCGATTTGCCTCCGGGGTCGCCGTCACTCGTATTCCCACCAAGCGTAATCCACCCTGAATCAAACCTCTTCGAATACAGGCGGAATGTCGCATCGCCGGTCCGAATCGTCTTACCGGTTCGTGTGAATCCGCTCGTCGATGATGCCAACCACTCGGACTCAGTAGCAATCCGCGTGTCGTACCCCAGCAAAACGGTCATCGGAAGTACGGTTTCAATTCTTAAAAAATCGCTGCCTGTGGAACCTGAATCATCATTCGGAGTCTTCATCAGCAACGAACCGGCCAACTCGGCCAACTCGGCCGGCACGTCTTCGAAGCGGTAAGCTCGATCAGTGTAGGCCAATTTCCCTTTGGCAAGTCCGCCATCAACCACACGATACTTTCGACCGGACTGAGCTTTGACAGAAACGATGCCGCTGCGAGCCGCCGTTTCGTTCGCAGTCAATTTGCGATAAGCCAGCGTGACTACCGGACCAACTGACTTTCCATCCACAAAGACGACCGCTCGAAGCGTTGTCGACTTTGCAATGTTGATCTTCCCTGCCCAGCGAGGCGATTCCAGCGTGGGCACGCTTCCGTCGGTCGTGACTCGAATATCCGCGGGTTTCATCGCAGATCGAGCTTCCACCGCCACGCTGCCTTCGAATTGTCCGGGAGGTGGATCAACTTCCAGAAACGGAGTCGCCGACTTCTTCGAAAGCCACAACGCAGCCACCTGCCGAGTTTGCTCATCGACGTCAGACAAAAATCGCCGAGCCTCTTCGTCCTGCAAATCTCGATCTTCAGCCAACGACAACAGAGCGGCTCGTTGAACTTGCGGCCGCGCATCTGAAAGCAGCGTCCGTCGCTCATCGCGAGAAACCAGTTCACGCAGCGTCTGCCAGCCCGCGTAAAACACAACTCGATCTTCTTCCGCGGCAAGAGCATCGACCAGAACATCAACGGCCTGGTTCTGCTTCGCTCGCCGAATTGCCAGCACCGCTGCCAATCGGATTCGAGGCTCCGCATCGCCAACCTGTCGTAGTGCCTTTTCAGGCAACTCTCGCCACGTTGCACCAGTACGAACCCGGTGACCGAGAATTCTCAATGCCTGAATCCGAACATTCAAATCCAGAGTCTGGTCGCCTGCGATCTGACCAAAACGATCGTCTACAAATCTGCTGTCGAGATGTAATCGGCCGATCGTCCACAACGACCACGTGTGCCATGAAACATCGCCGTCACTCAAGTAATAGCCGTCGAAGACACTCTCTTCCGCATGCCCAGCGTGTCGACGAATTAACTCGGCCTGCCCTCCTACTCTTCGAGCCACAAGTGGACTTCGAAACTCTTCCACAAGTTCAGCCTGCGTCCAATCTTCCAGCGGCTTTCGAAACTTTGAGGCCTCGACAAACGCGGGGGCGTTTCTCCAGGTGACGCGGAAGATTCGGCCTTCGTTGGACTGTTTACCAGCTTCGTCAAACTCAGCCCCGTAGCCGCGTCCCCAGCCGAGAATATAAAGCGAGCCGTCAGGTCCAACTTCGATATCCGTCGGCTTAAACAGTGAATCGCCACCAGTCATGAACTCCTGCCACTGGCCACCTTCCGGTTGCGTGAGTGCGCCATCCCAAACCGGTCGATAAAAGAAAACGGTTCGGCGAAGCCAATCATTGAAGAACCACGTACCTTGATACGTTTGGGGAAACTGCTTTGAGTCATAAAAACAGATCCCCGTTCCCGACCCATTAAACACGCGACCGGAAATCGGAGCCGTCGGTGGGTGATTCTTCCCTGTCCAGTGAGCACTCCACGGATGCCCCCATCCGTAATGAGCACCGAAGAACGGCGTGAAGACGCGGTCGCCCTCATTCTGATCGTTGTCGGTACCCTGCCAGTTGAATCCACTGTCGTAAGCGATGTCCCACGGGTTGCGAAAACCGCGCGAGACAATTTCCAGGTTCTCGCCCATGTCGTCGCAGACAAGGACGCCGCCTTCACGGCCCCAGTCGTCCGTAGGATCGTGATAAGCGCGTTGGTAATTCTTTGCTGAAGTCTTCACTGGTGTCGGAAGATCAGGCGAACCTTCAGGAGTCGCGACGCCCCACAGATCTCGAAACGGCTTCGGTGCAATCCGTCCCGGCTGAGTCAGTCCTTTTGAATTCCCTTTGGACATGTAGAGCCGCCCGTCCGGTCCCCAATTGAGTCCATGCAGACCGTGCTCCAGATTGCCAAGGTCCGTGAATACTCGAACGTACTCATCGGCCACATCGTCGTCGTCAAGGTCCCTGACAACGGTCAGGTCCGGCGCATTGGCGATCCACAAATCACGACCGTGCCAGGCAATCGACTGAATCGAGTTAAAGCCAGTCGCAAACTGCTTCTTAGACTCAAACCGACCATCGCCGTCTTGATCAATCATGATGAAAACGCTGTCGCCGGGAGTATCGGGCTTAGGGCTTCGATACTGAGGCCCCATCCCCACGAACATCCGGCCTGCGAAATCAAAAGCCATCGCGCACGGATTTCGGACAAGCGGCTCGCGAGCCGCGAACTCAATGCTGAATCCAGCCGGAACCTTCGGCAACGCGTCCAGATCACCGCTTCGATTCGTCAGACTCTGTCCGAGGGCGACTTGAGCACACGCAAATCCAACGACCAATGCCAAGACGAGCCGATCCACAATAATTCTCCTTAACAACTTGTCGCTCCGAGATTCCGAAACAAATTCTCGACTGTCCTTGGTGCTCAATCTGGCCACCCCAACACAACGCTCGCCTCGGACGCCGCGACGCAATCCGGCCGCGTAAAGCTACAGCAGCCCACCCGAAAACACCGTCGACTCATCGACGAAACAAAGCGGATTGCCGAACGGGTCTTTCGCGTAGAAGCTGCGTTCGCCCCAGGGGCGAGTCTCGATAGCCGGCTCAATCCATTCGCATTGTAATTGCTGAATCTTTTCGAACGAACTCTCAAGATCTCCAACTGCGAGGTAGACGTGATCCGGATTCGCTCGTGGAGTGTGATCGTCGCCTTCGGCCGCAGGATCAACGCAAGCCAGAATGACACCGCCGCAATTGAAGTAGTGTCTTCCCGGACTGACACGTTCGCCGACTTGCTCGAAGAGTTGACCGTAGAACTTTTCCGCGGCTTCAATATCCGAAACCTGAATAATCACTCGATACAGCTTTGCGTTCATCTCTCGCTCCGTCACGTTGCCAACGTCTCAGGTAAATCAGCTATCCACCAAGTTTTGCTCGATGCTTCGTCTGGTTCAACACCCACTTGCGCAGAATCAGATAGCCGTCGTCCATTGGCTGATAGCGGCGACCGCCCTGGTGTCCTTCTTCCTGCCCGGTTTGAACGTTAAGCGGCTTCCTCAACAGAAAGCTCTTTTCGACATCATTGTGGTCGACGCGTTTCTGAAGCTTGCGGTAGTTCTCTAACAACTTACCGACTGGCAGGTAGCCGGCATCATCGGGACGATTCAATTCAAGAGGCGGCACTCGACCGGGCACACCGTGGCAGGCAAAACAACTTCGCTGATCCCCTCGCAAAACGCGGTTCATCTCCGGCGTGACGTAATCTCTGAAGTAAGCAAAGTCGTCCACGAAATCCTTGGAGAGACCATCTGAACCAACTGCAATCCTTGCCGGTTGCTCGGCCTTTACCGCGTCCGTCAGTTCCTTCACAAAGTTATCACGATTCTGCGACAGAACGTTCTTCGCGTTTTTCACCACGTCGTCGCGTTTCTCGAATTTCAGCATCGCTTCCAGGGCAGTCAGCACTTCCGGATTTCGACGCAGCGCCGTACGTTGAGCCAGTGTTACTGCCGTCTTCCGGGTGTCCGCATTTGCTGTTTCCTTCAACTGATCGAGAAACAGTCCGATCGCCCGCGTTCTCACTTCCTCCAACGGATCAATTGGCGGCAGCTTCCCCGGAATGACATCCGGCAATTTCGTTTTGTGAGTCAGCAGCCACTCGACACTCGGCAACCAGAAGCGAGCGACCTGCGGATGCTGAAATTCACCTGGCAGGAATTCAATCATCGCGTCGAGGTGCAGGTCCGGGTTCGCGCCAATTGCATCGCCCAGCTTCTGAGCGAGATACCAGTTCGATTCCTGACTTCGCTCAAGTTTTCCTCGCTCACCCGCATCAGCGACTGCCTTCAATTCAGCGTCCGTCAGAAGTTTGTCCGGCTTAATCACCAAGTAACTGAAGACTTCGCGCTGCTGCTCCAGATTGTCTGGAATCACCCACGTAATCGTCGCAAACATTTTGAGGATCGGCTCAGACAACTGCGGCCGACGAGCGGGTTCGGCGGCACCGCGATGAACCTGTTGCATCAACGGCTCGATTCGCTCGGGCACCGCCACAAGTTGAGCAGAACGAGGGTCAGACACACTGGCCGCCGCGATGGGGCGAAGCTCTTCCGGACCTTCCAGCGAGTACTGAATCAGGCGTTGCTGAAGATCGTCAAACGTAACGTTGGCAGAACCTTCCAGCCCGACTCGCAGGGGCCCCGTTGATGTCAAATGGTTCGAGGTCAGCTCGACTTCTGAGAAATAGTCCATCGCCGCTTCGCCGAAAAGTTCGGACGCACGCCTGGTGATGTACCCCATTTGCCCGGGTCCACCGTCGCCGCCCGAGTTGTTGTAATACGTGGCTCCGATGCCAACCAACCGTCTCGCCATCCGGTGAGCAGTCAACGGTTCGTTCTTACCGGCCACCTTCAGCTTTTCTTCGAGCTGTGCAATCAGTTCTTCCAACTCTTTGTACTGATGCGTCCGACTTGAGTTCGCTTTGTGGCCGTTGGCAATGAACAGCGCCTGCGACTGGTAACGGATCGAGTTCTCAACGAGCGAGTTTCCTTCGGGACGCTGCAAAAGATCGATCCAAGCCAGATTGATGTCCTTGCGTACTGGCGGATTCCAGATCCACCAGTTCCACGCAGCTCGAGTAGCCGTCGCTCGAACCGCCGGATGTGGATCGGCATTCATCGCGTTGACCAGTGCTGCCGTCAGATCGCCCCACTCGACAGACATTTCCGGCATCACGCCGTCGACGCGCATGATCAATGCTCGGGCAGCAGCCTCTCGCACGTAGTCATCGTCGGACTGACATGCCGCGAGAACTTCCGGCCAGCCTCGATCATCGATCAGTGTCTGACGGAGCCCCCAATGAGCGGCCTCGCGGACCGGTTTAGCAATGTCGCCAAGTCCGACTACCAGCGGCTCAACACCAGCGTCCGCATGTCGAACTCCCAGCCCCATCATCGCCCAGAATCGGACGAGCGGACTTTCGTGCTTGCTCGCTTCGACAAGAATCGGAAGAAGGCTCGGTTCGTCGACCATTGCGGCGCGGCGAATCCGTTCGATTGCTTCCGGAAGACTTTCGTCGACTGCTGCTGTGAAATCACTGGCTTCATGCTTTGGTGGATCGACCGGAAACAGTCGCGACAGTGCGTGCAGCGCGTAACTCGTCGAAACGAATCCGGTCTGAGATTGCCCCTTCCAGTAACCACTCGGATGTTGCAGCCCGAGCAGTCCTTTCACGCCTTTCGCCACAGTCGGATCGTCAGGTCCAAACCCGGCGGCCTGAAATGCGATCAGTGCGAGTGCCGTCGGCGACGGTTCCGATTTATTGTCGCCGTCGACTTTCCATGAGTCACCTTCAGAGACACCGGGATTGAAACCCCAGGTTCCGTCCGGCTTCTGAATCGCTCTCAGCCGAGCTATGTCTGCTGCTCCCTGTTGATCAATTCGCTCCTGAAGCTTCTTTGCGTCTTCGACGCTCCCGCCTGGCTTAGAATTGCTTGGAACTTTTGGCTTTGCCGTCCCCTGCTCCGCTTCACGCTTCACGACTGTCTCAACTTGCGAGACGTAGTCCTTCGGAAAGTAACGACGTAACAATTCGACTCGATGAGCCATGTCGTCGGTGTATTTCGGATCGACGTCGAGCGTCTTTCGCACCTTGTCTTCCAACGCGCGGAAGAACTGAGGGTTGCCCGTCTTCTTCCACGCTTCAAACAGCACTTCGCCAGCGTAGTTAAATACGACTCCCTTCCCGACGTTCGCTCCCGGACCTGCTGCATTGATCCCGCCAGGATCAGCCGTCTGGAGAATGAAATTTGACGCTCGCAGATGTTGCTTACTTTGCAGCTTGCGCGGCGACGTAAACCTTTCCAGAGAAACGACGCTGTGTCCGGCAACACGGGTTCCCGCCGGACCATCGCCAATGTCTAGTGGAGCGAGACTGGTATTGTTCGCAGCGTCGACCAGATCATTTGTCGGACGAAGTGACTGATAGCAAATATTCGTCAGGTTTCGAAACAGATGAACGTTCGAAGTTCGATACCCCTGTGCAAAAGGAATCGCCGGCCCCCACACGCCAGACTGAGTGTGGCAACTCATGCAGTGCGTACCGAGCAGATTTCCCGTATCCCGGATCCGGCGTTCAACGCTCGCGCCGCGTGGGCGGTTGTTAAGCCACGAACTGACCTGACCGAGGTGATCGTACAATCCGAATCGAACAGCCTGGCGTGGTTCTTCGAACGGTGCAGGTTTAACAATCCCTAACTCAAGTCCGTAGCCCGGCGCGTTTGCTTCGACACGCAGGAAATAAACATGCCCCGGCTTCAGGGTTCGGTTGATGGCAATGCGATGCTGCTCGGCCTGCTGATGAACTCGCTCATTGGAGTTCTTCCCTTCTTCGTATTCAGCACCGACATCGAGTGTCTCTCCGGCCGTAACCGTCACTTTATCTTTCGGCAACGCGTAACAACGAACCCTCGCAGCAACCATCTGATCGGGAATCGTCAAACAGGCCGTCAGCAAACGCGTCTCCGCACCTTTGAACTCAAGACGCAGCCAGTCGTCGCCCGATCCCGTCCCGACTTCGCCATTGTCGAAGTATTCAACGTCGTCGCTGGTTCCAACGATCTGCAGCGTATAGTCGTCTGCGGTGTCGCGGAGCGGGATCGACTGAGACTCGGCTGGGGAGTTGTTGGGCTCCGATTCGATGATCAACGATCCATCGGCGGCAACGATGTTCGCGATCTTGCGTACTGAAGTCGACACCGTCGCCGTCTGGCCAGCTTTCCATTTGACCTGGCGAGGTGCTGCGAGCAACTCATCGACATAGCCCGTCTCTCGCCAACGGTCGCCTTCGAAGAGAGTGATCTCTCCTTCTTCCGGAGTCATCTCAATTCTGTACGTCGCATTGGTCTTCGCGGTAAAAACTGTGAACAAGTCGCCGTCCAAAGCGTGTAGTACTTTGCTGAGTACAACGTCACGAGTTTTTGCGGATGCGTCCTGTGAGTGGACCGCGACGATCGACACTCTGACTCGTGCATTGTCCAGCAGCGTGCTCGGACGAATGACCCGCGCGGAAATCTCTGCCGATTCTCCGACTTTCAGGTCGAGTGGCTGAGAATGCTCAAGAACTTTTCCGGCCCGTCGCCCGACCATTCCAGTCGAGTCTGCCGCACTAGCACACGGATGGCAGAATAACACTGCCAGAGTGGTCAGAACGATCCTTCGAAATCCCACAGCAGACATCGCTTCTTCCTCGATATACCGATCAGTGAATGCCAATGCGAGCGGCGACGTTATTCGCGTCGTGCCTGCTTGGCAACCGTCCGGAAATCACCGGATGATCAGAATCGAAGAAGCGATTCGTTCGTTGAAATGCCAATCACTACGATGGATGAAACAACGACTCAGTCTTCACGAAGTTCCTTGTCGAGGGATTCGATCTCACTACGGCAAGCAAGGAAGTAGTCGAGCATTTCAGGGTCGAAATGCTTGCCGCGACCTTCAAGCAAAATGTCGAAACTACGGTCAAACGAAAATGCTTCTTTGTACGGCCGCGTGGAACGTAGAGCATCGAAAACGTCAGCGATCGCCGTCATGCGTCCTTCAACGGGAATATCTGTGCCAGAGAGTCCGTTCGGATAACCAGAACCGTCCCATTTTTCGTGATGCGTCAAGGCGATGCTGGCTGCAAGTTTTGTCAGCGGCGACTGGGACGATCGAGGAAGCACCGACCCAAGTTCTGAATGGCGAATCAACGAATTCTCAAGCATATCAACATGAGCATTCAAGACATCCGCACCAACTTGAGCGTGTACTTCCATCAACGCTCGTTCTTCATCGGTCAGTCGGCCAGCCTTCAACAGGACGTTATCGGAGATTCCAATTTTGCCCACGTCGTGAAGCTGTGCGGCCAGTTCCAGCACTTCAACATACGGTCCGGGATATCCGGCTTCGCGCGCTATCAACGCAGCAAAACGACCAACTCGAACGACGTGCTTACCTGTATCGTCATCCCGATGCTCCGCCGCTCGGGCGAGACAATGTAGAAGTTCGAGTCGGGATGCGCACAGATCGTTAGTGCGATGGCGTACGGTTTCCTCAAGAGTCTGAGCATGATCGCGCAAGTGGTTCTCGTACGACCTCATCAAAAGTGCATTGCGGATGCGAGGTGCCAGTTCTTCTGGGTCAAGCGGCTTCGCCAGAAAGTCTGTTGCTCCAAGCTCAAGTGCCCGCAACCGTGTACCACGATCTGATGACGCCGTCAGAATAATGACAGGGATTCTCTTTAAGTCCGCGTCAGAGTGCATCGCTTCCAGAATGTCCAGACCGCTGATATCAGGCATCATCAAGTCAAGCAAAAGAACTTCCGGCTTCTCTTCGTGGAGTGCCTCAATAACTTTGCGTGAATCGGTCAACGTCACAAAATTTGAGTACCCCAACGTTCCTACAAACTTTCTAGCGACTTTCACGTTGATTGGCTCATCGTCCACAATCATCACGCGAGACGACATTAGATCAGCCGCATTCGATGGCCGCTCTCCAAGGCCGACTCTCGATGCTGAACTGCTGGCAGTTTCACAAACCGCCCCCACGTAATCAGCATGAGCCTGTCCGACGATGGCCGAAAGGAGTTCATCAAGAGAACTGGCATCCCCACCTGGTTTCAATTCAGCTTGTGTTTCGTCGAGCAATTGCATGAGCACACCTATCAGACTGCTGACTTATTATAGGCATCAGCGTTAGCTTCAAACCGTGAACAGACCACGGAGAAGCACTGAACTGACAGCCTCAACGCTTGCCGACTTGCACAATTTGCTGAGCAGGCCAACATCCACTTCACGACTCAAATGAGCACATCAGTGGTGTACAAGCTTAGGCCAAGCACCGGGGACTGATGCCCTGAAGTGTGCGATACTGCCCGTTTCAGGTATCCGACACACGACATGCGGCTTATGCCGCAGGAGTTGGCGTCACCAATCGCGCCGCAAGCGAGTGAAGGTGCAGCATCTCAACTTCAGCACCTCCGACATTGCGGTCATCTGCCTGCGAAATCAGAGACTGAGACGGCGCCACAAAACATCCGAAGCCAGCTGTTCCTCCAACGCCCTTCAACCAATGCGCACGCTCACTGAGCGTTGTCCAATCACGCGCGGCGAGGGCATCCTCCAGTTCCGCGAGACGATCGTTCAGTTGCTCGATAAACTCAACGACAACCTCACAGAAGTCGGAGTCGTCTGTCGGCAAGGTAGACTCGATCGGCGTTTCGTTGTCACATTGCTCAAGCTCGACCGCCATTGATTCTTCGCCAGCGTCGACTCTTTCGATGCCAGCAAGCGTTGTGTCCACCACCGAGACAAGTTCACCTGGATCGATCGGCTTTGACAGATACCCGCTACATCCTGCCTCCATACATTTTTCCATGTCGCCACGCATGGCGTTGGCAGTCAATGCAATGATCGGCCCGACATACCCGGCATGACGCAGCTTTCGCGTCGCGGTATAGCCGTCCATCACCGGCATCTGCATGTCCATCAGCACGAGATCAAAATCACCTTCCAACGCGGCCTCTAAACCTGCCAGGCCATCATTGGCAACCGCAACGTCCGCGCCCTTCTTCTCTAACGCCAGTCGAACCAGTTTTCGATTAATGTCACCATCATCCACAACCAGAATCCGGGCACGAAGCTCTGAAACATCTTCCGGTGCCGTGACACTGGCGGTCAGACATTCGGCCGTCCGTTCAGACTCTGACGGCGCTACGAGCTCAACAGGCCCCGTCTTCACCCGAACGGTGAATGTACTTCCTTCACCCGGTGAACTATTGACGGACAGCGCCCCACCGAGAAGCTGGGCGACGCGTTGCGAAATACTGAGCCCCAGTCCTGTCCCGCCAAACCGCCTGGTAACGGAGTTGTCGGCCTGTCGGAACGCCTCGAAAACCGAACTCTGTTTGTCCTCTGGAATCCCGATTCCAGTGTCTGTCACTGAAACAACCAATTGAGATTCAGACCCCGACACATCGATTCTGGCCCCGACTCGAACGGCTCCACACTCGGTAAACTTAATCGCGTTCCCAATCAGGTTAATCAGGATCTGTCGAAGCCGTGACGGATCGGTTCGAACAGTGACTGGCATCGGACCATGCCACTGATAGCTCAGGTCCAGGCCTTTCTCGTTGGCACGAACACGCAGAACAGACATGACTTCAGCAATCAATTGATGTGCCGAACAGTCGATCCTTTCGACTTCCATGTGCCCGGCCTCGATCTTTGACAGATCAAGAATGTCATTGATCAATGAAAGAAGATGCTGACCACTGCCGTGAATAATATCCAGATACTCTTTTCGCTCTGCCTCATCGCCGCCGTCGGCACCTCTCCGTAGCAACTCTGTGAACCCAAGGATGCCGTTGAGAGGCGTGCGAATTTCGTGACTCATGTTGGCGAGCCACTGGCTCTTGGCTGAGTTCGCGGCCTCGGCCGAGTCGCGAGCGGACTCAAGTTCGACATTCGCGGTCTTTAATGCAGCCTTCCACGCCTGAATCTGATCGAGCATGTTATTGAACGCTGAATACAACGTGCCCAATTCACCGCTTGCCCGGCCTTCAACACGCAGCGAGTAATCATCTTCCTGGGTTATTCGACTGGAAACGGCCGCGAGATTCTGAACAGGCCGTGCAATCCCTGACTGCAACACCAGCGCGAGAACCAGCGAGACAAGCAGCGAGATCGCCACAACAATGAACATGACTGACTGATACTCAGCCATCTGCTGAGCCAGGTCTTCCGTTCCGACTTCCAGGTAAAGCGTACCTACAAGATCATCGCCCTCTTTGACGGGCATAACGATCTCAAGCCGATCGTCAGTCGAGAATCGATGCTCTTTACCATCGAACTCAGGCACATGGACGACACGGCTCCCATCCTCACCGCCTTCTCTGACGAAGCTAGCAAGGGATTGACCGTCGCTCGTAAAAAGAACCGCCTGACGGATGTCTGGAGTGCTGCTGAGCGATGCCAGCAGTTCGTTGCCTGCTTCGTCATCATTAAAAAGCAAAACGGCCGCGCTGTTAAACGCCAGCATTTCAGCCTGAGTCCGCAACTGAGCGACACGTGCCTCACGCATCACACGCATGCCGTGGATCGTAAACGCTCCACAAGCCACGAGGATCGCGACCGCGCTCGAGATAATTGCCAACAACGTCAGCCGGACACGAATGGAAAGGTTCTGATTGGAAAGTCGCATACATCACCGATCACCGACAGCCACAACTGGGCGAGGACGATCCATGTCACGTACGGTCTGAGCCAACCGACTCAGACGAGCACTCACCATCAACTGCCGTCTCTTTACGGCATCTACATTTAGACTGAACTTCACATTTCCGTTATTGATCCGGAACGCGATCACTCCGCCGTTGAACTCGAAGTCGGCAATTTCGCCGACGATCAACACCGGGTCATTATTGAGCTCAATTGCCGCGGCCTTCGCATCTTTCTGACCGATGGATTCCGTGACGTACAGAATTTGGCACGGCTGATAATCCTTCATCGTTTTGAATCGCCGAATAACGATTCGTCGATTCTCAATCTTCTTTCGTTTGGCAATCGCGTCGAGAATGTGACCGAACGGCTTGTCACCAAGTACACCTATCACGAAGTTATTATTCGTACGATTGAACGTCGCCTCTGGCCACTTCGTCAACAGCCCGAAGCTGTAAAGATAAACGTACTTAACCTTGCATTCACTTTCCGCAACAACCACCTGAGCATTGTTCGCCTGAGCCAACACCTTGCCAGGCATCAGTAGGGAACAGCTCCCAATGGCAGCCATCGCCAATACCAACACCAATCGCCGACCCGGTGACAGGCGAGTTGGTACTCGTCCTGCATCAGGCAACTTTGATATTGATGTTGGATTCTGTGACGCCATGTCGCTGGTAGTTTCTACGAAGTCTCGATTGTGATGGGTTGAGCCATTAGACATGGCTACCTGGATACAACTCGAAGAGAGGATAGGACAATTCTGGACCATCTTTGACTGCGGTTTACCGCCATCGCTGCAAACGACGATTGATACCGGCGAAGACCTCGCGTCCAACGAGAGTTGCCGCCGAAACCAGACGGGTTCCGGCCAAAAGTTCGGTACGATCGCGAGCCGTCAATGCACATAGAATCGATTGTGACAGTCCTTCCACTTATCATCAGCGTCAATCGACAAGCAATCAGCAGGCCAACAACACTCGAAACAATCTCAGGTTTTTGAAACATGTGGCATCCTTACCAATCTCAAAATCGGAGACTGACACCTGCAAAGACCTCACGTCGAACTGATGTCGCTGACGTCGGGCGGTTGGCATCGGTAAAGAATTCCGGGTGATCGCGGTCGAGCAAGTTTCGGCCGACGACGTAGAGCTCAACGCCTTCGCTCGGCTCCCAGCTCGCTCGCAAATCCATCACGGTGTAGTGCTTAATCGATGATGACGGAACGTCGTCCACGTAACGAAGAATCGCGTCGAACTCGATGTCATCCGTAACGTCCCAGGACGACTGAAGGTACAGACGGTTTTGCGGATCGTTCGAGTTTCTTCCAACCACTCGAAGAAAACTGTAAGAACCGAACGTCTTCCACCAGGGAGCGATCTGCCAGGACGAACTCGCTTCAAACCCGTAGCTCTGAGCATGCCCGTCGTTATTAATCAGTGTTGGGATGATCAGCCCTTCGGGAGCCTCCGGAGTTGGTGCCCCGCGAGTCACTCCCAGGACATCGTTGTAGTCATTGAAAAAGGCGGTGACATCCACTGCGAGCTGTTTCGTAATCTGCTCACGATAACCCGCTTCGTAGGCAACGAGGTCTTCCGACTCGAAGTCTCGACTCCCTTTGAACACCGGAAACAAACCAGGTGGCACAACGGGAGGAAACGTCGCGCGGCCATCGTCTTCAACTCGGGACGGAGTCCTCACGGCTCGCGACGCGCCGGCCCAGATGGAATGTCTTTCGTCGGGCGTCCACAGCAAACGTACTGACGGTTGAAACTCGAAACCTGTAAAGTCGTTGTGTTCGAACTTCGATCCCGCCGTAAAGAACAAGGTTTCATCGATCAGAGTCATCTCGTCCTGGATGAACCCGCTGATCAGCTCGTAATCTCGCTCATCTGGAGTGAGAACGAGCGAGAATGGCGCATTCTGAATCTCATCCTGGTTGTAGCGATAGCTGACGCCCCACACGATCGAATGATCAAGCCAGGGTGATGACTGAAACTGAAAATCGATGTCGATCATGTCTCGATCTTCAGTCAGCCCCGAGTCTTCCTGCTCACGGAACGTGTAATCGTAATACGCCTGCAGTGACCAGTTAGTCGTCTCGTCAATCTGTTGCGAAAGCCGAGCCAGCACGTTGCCGCCACGCGTGTTCTCATCACTCCCGATCGTCCTGAGGCCTTCCGGAAGCGCGACCGGGACACCTCGCCGAACGCCGGCCGATCCCTCATAATAGTCACCCTGAAGTGTAAGGCTGGTTCCACCGTCAAGTTCCCAGTCCATACGGCCACCACCGCGTTGCATTCGCCAGTCATCGGCAGGGTTAAACCCCAGCCCTGCGCCAGCGTCACGTTCGAACCACTTTCCATAAACGCGATACCAACCGTTGTCGCCAATCTGACCGCCGGCCCGCGCTGACGAGAATCCACGATCGGTCCCGCCACCAGCTTCGACGAACACTCCTTGAGTATCCTTCGCCTTTTTCGTGATCACATTGATCACTCCGTTGACGGCGTTCGCTCCCCACACTGTTGCCCCCGGGCCGCGGATGACTTCAATTCGCTCGACGTCTTCGAGAAGAACATCCTGAACGTCCCAGTAAACACCAGCAAAGAGCGGCGTGTAGACACTTCGTCCGTCGATCTGGACAAGCAACTTATTCGAGAATCGCCCCAGAAACCCGCGGATACTTATCGCCCATTTGTTGGAGTCGACACGGTGAACCTGGACGCCAGGGGCCATTCGCAGGACTTCCGGAATGCTGCGAGCACCGGAACGACGGATCATCTCATTTGAAATAACGAACACCGCGGCTGGTGACTTACCCACCGTACTTTTTTGACGCGAAACGGTAGAGACAACTTCCTGCAGCGCCGGCGCGACGACTTTCACCTGCGAAAGCTGTTCAACATCGCCTTCGGCGAGTGACAACAGCTCGTCAAGTTCATCACCAAGTCCGTCCGGAAGATCGTCTCCAAGTGCGAGATCCAAGTCAGCGTCCGACGCAGACGAAGCTGCCGCGACTTGTTCGGGAACGTCCTGCGAATGACATCGCACAGGCTGCCCAAGTGCAAATCCGACGACAATACCGCCAACCAACCAGTTCAAACGACGTTTCATGAGGTCACCAGCGATCAACCTTGATCCGACAACTGACACATTCAACCGCTCGATCGATGGTTTCAAAAGAACCTCAGCGACCTCGACGGTGATCCGACTCTTCCGGAAATATCGGTGAGCATGGTCCAGACGAATCAAACGTTCGCCATCCGTTGATCTCGATAAATGCGGACGAGGCGTGCCAACCCGCACAGTTTCGCGCAGGCAGCCTACATCCAAAGCGTTCCCCGTACGGCATACCGGAAACACCTCCCCCATGCATAAGGAGACGTCAGACGAGAATCGGACTACGCGCAAAAGAAGAGCCCTCGCACTGAGAATTTCAGCGTGAGGGCCATCAACCTCTAAGTTGGACGCCGCTGTGCTACTTCTTCGAATTGATACGTTTCACAAATCGAAGCAGTAGCGGATGGGCGGGCACAGCCATCTGGCCGTGGTTGAAACCGTCCAGTTCAAACAGCTCCGTATCAGGATGCCCGACAACCTGCATCATTCGCCAGAGATAAGCGTTCTCTTCGTAACGGCCCAGCATTTCGAGCTCCCGGTCGCCCGTAATCAGCAGGAGCGGCGGTGCGTCTTTCCGCACATGAAACAGCGGAGCCATGTCGTCGATGATTGGCTGCTTACCGTCGATCCCTCGCTCTGCTCTGACTGTGAAGTGCGTGATCGTGTGCCCGCTGAAAGGAATCAATCCTCCAAGGCTGTCGGCATCAACGTCGTGAGCAGCCAGCCAGCGTTTATCGAGTCCGACCATGCTCGTCAGGTAACCGCCCGCCGAATGCCCGCTGACGAAAACGCGTTTCGAAGAACCGCCATACTTCTCGATATTTTTGATCGTCCACGCGACGGATGCAGCAGCATCTTCGATGTAGGCCGGCGCTTTGACTTTGGGATGCAACCGATAGTTGACCGCCACGACGGCCACGCCCTGCTCTTTGAGCTGCTTCGGGACCGAGCGTTTGCCTGCCTTTAACCCTCCGCCGTGAAACCAGACAACTGTCGAAAAATCCTTAACGGCCGTCGGGTAGTAAACATCAAGGCGACATCTTTCCTTCATGTAGTCTGTCAGGCCGTCTCCACTCCGATAAGCAACGTCGGTGACTGTTCGATACTTGCCGTCCTCAGAGAGCGTTCCAGCAGCCGATTCGGCAATTGCCAGACGACCAGACACAGAAACAAGCAATATCAGCATCAGGCAGCTCATTCGAAAATTCACGGTCAGCACTTCCTTGAACCAGTTACATTTCGACAAACAAACTCTTCGACGAAGCTCTACACCGAAAGTCAAAACAAATCACACACAGCAGGCTTCGTCACTTTTCCCATCGCGTTGCGAGGCAGCTTTCCAACCACGACCAGGCGACTTGGAATTCGGTATTTTGAAATCCGATCCTGACACCACTCGCGCAGACTTTCCAGCGAGAGCCCTTCACCTTCATTCAACACAGCCGCCAACCCGACAACCTCGCCCCAGGTATCATCGGGAATGCCCACCACGGCCGCTTCGCAAATGGTCGGATGGTCCAGGCACGCCGCTTCAATCTCCAAGGCCGACAGCTTGTACCCACCGCTCTTGATGATGTCGACTGACTGCCGCCCCATGATGCGGTAGTAGCCTGCCTCAAGCACGGCGACATCACCGGTTCGAAACCATCCACCATCGAACGACTCTTCCGTAATCTTTGGGCGGTTCCAATATTCAAGGAACACACCCGGCCCTCGCACCTGAATCTCGCCTGGCTCGTCTTCAACTTCGACAATATCACCGCCCTCAGCCTTCAACCGAATCTCGACGCCTGGCAACGGCTGACCAACCGCCCCAGGCCGTCGCTCGCCTTCGTACGGGTTGGACAATCCCATTCCGATTTCAGTCATACCGTACCGCTCAAGCAGCTTCTGATCGGTCAATTCAAACCACTTGTCGTGGACACTCGCGGGGAGCGCCGCCGACCCGGAAATCATCAGCCGCATCTCAGAAAATGACTTCACGATGGGAACGCGCTCGGACTCTGACATCGAATCCAGCGTCTGGATTAACTTTACATAAATCGTCGGCACAGCCATGAAGACTGAATACGCTCGCGCAGCGACGCGATCTAAAACTGATGCCATTTCAAAACGTGGGCATGTCTCGACAGTGGCACCGACCCACAATCCGCAGGACAGGATATTGATAATTCCGTGAATGTGATGCAGCGGCAGAAACAGCGGGATGCGATCCGAGCATTCCCAATGCCACGCATCGATCAGCGATTCGATCTGCGTCTGGATATTCGCATGAGTCGTCACCCACACCTTTCGGCTTACTGGTTGTCCCACTCGTGTAAAGAATCATCGCTCGGCGATCGTTCTTTACAACCGGCAGTGACAACGCGTCGTCATGTGGCACGGCCACTTCGTCGACAATCAACTGCCGCAAGCCAAGCCGCTCGCACAGCCCGCTTATCTTTCCGGCAAACTCCGCAGTCGCAACGACGCAACACGACTGCGAATCCGTCAGCGTGTACTCAAGCTCGGGCTCCGTTGCGGATAGAGACAACGGAACGGCGACACCACCGGCTCGCCAGATTGCCCATTGGACACTTGCGTAGTCAAAGCCGGGCGGGACGAGGTACGCGATCCGCGACTCACTCAAATCATCGGCATCAGCCAGTAATGCCCCTGCAAATTGCGCCGAGCGGTCAAGCAATTCATCGTACGACCATTCCTCACTCCCCGACCGAATGGCTACGGAACTACCATGCGACCTCGCACGTGCAACCAGTTGAAGTTCTTCCACGACCTCAGTCCTCTCGGCTGACCGCTACTGCGGCATTCATCTTCTTTCAAAACTCAAACGACGGCACGAACCACAAGAAAGATGACGGACGGACCGAGCAAACAACCCAGGCCAGTATAAAACGTGGCGGTCATCGCTCCGTAGGGCACGAGTTCTGGATCAGTAGCAGCCAGGCCGCCAGCGACTCCGCTAGTCGTTCCCATCAACCCGCCGAAGATGAGGGCCGACCGTGGATTATCAAGTCCGATATAAGGAGCGACGAACGGTGTCATGATCATGACGAGCATCGATTTGATCAAACCCGCGGCGACGCTCAACGCAATCACTTCCGATTCCGCCCCAAGAGCCGTCCCCGTCACCGGTCCAACAATGTAAGTCGCCGCTCCACCGCCGATCGTTGTGAGACTCGCGGCATCCCGGTACCCAAACGCGAACGCAACGCACGCTCCTACGATGAAAGAGATGACGACTCCGGCCAGCAGCGAAACGATGCCGCTGATCCCGGTCTTACGGAACTCGTCCATCCGCACACCAAACGCGGTTGCAACGATGGCCAGATCGCGCAGCATCGCTCCGCCCATGATGCCGATTCCCGAAAGTACCTCGACATCGGCAATTCCCTTCTTCCCGCCAGTCAGTGTGCCGCCGACATAAGCCAGCAACAGGCCCAGCAGAATGGCAATGGCCGAACCGTGCAAACGTCCTCGAGTCAGTCGGTCAGAAATCAGGTAAGAAAACCAAACCGTCGCGCCAACGACCGCGAAGGCCGTCACGAGAGAATATTTGACGAGAACTGCCTGGACGGCTTCAAGCAGCTCTGTCATGGCTCGTCCTTCGCCGACAACGTCTCAGACTGCGCCGCTTCAGAATCCGACTGCCCGATCCGGCTGATGACTGGCACCAGAGCGAAGCTGACCAGCACGACGGTCACACCAGCGATCAGAGCAATCGGCCCACCCTTCACCGCTGCGAGTACGTTCTGACTGGCTGCCATCGCGACGACGATCGGGATGTACATCGAACTCCAGAACAGAATGCCCTGTTTTGTGGGCGGCTGAATTCGGCCGGAACGTTGCAACCGATCGCTGCCGAGAATCAACAGCAGCATCGCAATGCCGACTCCGCCGATGTTCTTATCAACACCGACAAGATGCCCAAGCATCTGCCCCGCGACGACTCCCGCAATCAGGCAGCCGGACAACAGAGCTGTTCCGTAAATCACCATCAGCCAACCGATCGACGAATCGCAGACTCGAACACTTAATCAACACGTTGCGTTTGCAGCCGAAACGCGAGCCCTCAGCTACTTCCAGGTATTGTCCGCGATCGTTTTGTCGTTGGTCGTCAGAATTTGAAAGTGATGAAATCCGTCGTTCATCCCCGAGTATCGCCAGACGACTTTTTTCTCACGTGTGACTTCAAAAAGTTTCACCGCCTTGCCCTTTGCGTGGTAACTGGTCACGACCGTGTTTCCGTTTGGCAGTCGCTGCACACCGCAGGCGTCGTCGAACAACTTCTCGCCGATGTCTTCGTTGGTGACGCTCCAGACGATCTTGCCTTTGCCATCCACTTCGATGATTCGGTTTCCGTTCGTGCAGCCAATCAGAGTGTTGCCATCCTTCAGCCGAATCGCCGTGAAAGGCCAGTCTCGTTTGCCGCGACCACGATCGTCGGTCGGAAAGCTGCTGACGACCTTGCCGGTGTCGGGTTCGTACTCTTTGACGGCGAAGTCCAGGAGGTGCGGCGCGATGTAGTTTCCGCTCGGCAGGACTCGCAACATACGAGTCTGCATGTGAGCATTCCCCTTCTGGCATTGAAACGGCATCTTCTGCAGGATCTTTCCGGATCGATCAATCACGATCGCTCGCGGCTCCGGTCCCAGCTCCGCGACGAGAAATCGATCATCAGCCAACTGCTGCACGGTGCTGATTTCTTTCTGCTGCCCCTTGTAAGCAAAGACGACTTTCTTCGTCGCACGCTCAACTTCAACCACGCCGCCTTTCGGAAATCCCGGAGTCGGGTAAAGAGCCAGCAAAACGTTGCCATTCTCAAGCACCCATCCGTCACTGGCCGGCTTGTCATACTTCCACTGAACCTCGCCGTCCTCGCCGACAATGACCGCCCGATTGGCTTTCCCACACCCAAGGAACGAATGCTTGATGGCGTCGTCCGCGGTTGCCCCGGAAGCCAATAGCGTCACGCAGATCGCCAGAGCGAATCCGGCAGTTCTGCGGAACGGACCACAGTTGAACGAACGAGTCGATACGAGCTTTGTCATACGAAGTGAATTCCTGAAGATGAATTTAGAAGTCTGAGCTTAGCCAGGAAGCCGGCTTCCCTGATGTATTAACAACCGCAGTCTAGCGACCGACAGAAACGGTCTGCTACCTCCGCAGAAAGGTCGAACGGCTTATTTCAGCAGCTCGAGCATTCCTTCCCCAAAACCGGTTCCAATTTGGGCGAAGCACCAGGAACTACCGTAATAGTGGTACGGTCGATCGTTCCCGAATTGCCGCCATTTGTCGACGTCTTTGCTCCAGCCGCCGGGGCCGGTGTAGATCGCGTGGGCTTCCATGTCCCAATACTTGTCCGTCTTCACGCAAAGGACGTTGCCTTTGAACTCGGGATACTCCGGCACGGCTGCCTGAGCTTTCTTGATGAAGTCACGAGGTGAATCCTCTTTGTCTGGCTCCAGACCGCCGTGCCCCATCTGGCCGATCACGACTTTCATGTCTGGAGCTTTGAACTCCTTGCGAACGTCACGGACGAAATTGGCCATGTTCTTTTCGTAAGTCAGCCAGCGGTCCTGGTACTGGTCGTTCCAACCCTGAAACCAGACGAAGCCTTCAATCTCGTAGCCCTGCCCTTTGTAGCCAGGGAATCGCCCTTTCAAATCCGCAAGACAGCCGTGGACCTCAGACACCATATTTCGGTAGTCCTTGCCGAACTGATCTTTGTACTGCTCCGTGGTGACGATCTCTCGCGGCTTAAACGTCCTCAACCGTTTCTTCTTTTTAGCGGTCTTATTTTCTTCGGTGACGCGTTTGTTGTACGCGTCGATCTTAGCCGGCTCGGCTTTGTTCCATGCTTCGTTCTCGGCATTCTGAGCGTCCGCCAGTTCTGCATACTCCGCATCGGTCAGCATCGATGACGGCGGCAGAAAGCCGCGAGCCAACGCTCGCCCGCCCCATGACGTTTTGATGATCAAAACCTGCTCGTCAAAGTGGTCGCCGACAACGTGGCCAAAGTTGAATTCTGGACCAAAGCCTTCTTTCGGAGCCCCATAGCCAACGGTCAGGTCTCCGTGCTTGCCGAGATAATTGATCCAGACATCCTGCCGACTGCTCCATAGATACGTCGGAGTCTTGCCTCGATCCTTCGGATCCTTCGTCTCAACGACCTTCGCATTGAACGCGTCAAAATCCCCGTCCTTGATGAAGTGCGTATAGCGACTCCGAAATTTCTCCTGAGTGACCTGCCACGACAAAGGCTCGGCAAAGCCTCGACCTTCCATATTCGACTGCCCGGCCAGGATAAAGACTTTGACCTTCGCCGAACTTTTGGATGCAGCAAAGTCGGGATTCGCCGCGAAGACTGACGACGCCGAAACGGTTGCCATCAAGAGTGCAATGAGTCGAGCAAACATGCGAAACTTCTCCATCAACATAGTGAAACGTCGGTAAGGTACTTGTCCGAATTGACTTCCCGAAAGTGGCTCCACACTCCGTGCGGAAAGCCTCAAGTGGACGACGCGACGGAGTCGGTGCCGCACTAAGACGGAAAGTATTTCTCGAATACGTTGCCTCAGAATCCGGCCGCGATGTTAATCGCCTCGTCCGAATTTTTCCCGGAGTCGATCATGGCAACTCGGTTCTTACGCGTCGAGGAGCTGTCAAACACGTTCAAAACCACAAGTACTCTCGAATAATCCGAACTGTTCTGATCCCGTAAACACAACAGGCGACAGAACATGCAACTCAATATAGAATCCTGCCCATCAATTCCAGAATTTCTCAGACTGCACCCGTGACGCAGCGTTCGGCAATACGCCTAATCAAAAGGTCGGACTCGGAATGCCCGATACGAAACACGACTTTGAAACTCTGATCAGGAAGGCACGGGATGGTGACGAATCTGCCTTGGGCGAGCTGCTCGACCATCATCGCCCATGGCTTCGGCTGCTCGGTCGACGAGGGCTCGGTGGCAAATTCGCTGGCCGTATTGATGAGTCCGACGTTGCTCAACAGACATTCCTGTCAGCGGTTCGTGGATTTGGGCAATTCAATGGCTCGTCACCCGACGAGCTTGCCGTCTGGCTCCAACAGATTCACGAGCGAAACCTGCAGGACGCCGTTCGCAAACACGCGATGGCACAAAAGAGATCTGTCGATCGTGAGGAAACATTTGTCGAAGAAGAGATCCCGCCGATCGAGCTCACCAGCCCCAGTCAGCGACTCATGCTGGGCGAGCGTGCCGTCCGTCTGGCGGCGGTCATGTCACAGCTGCCGGATGATCAACAGGACGCTGTGCGAATGAGACACCTGGATGGGGAGACGCTGGAAAGCATCTCTCAACGACTTGACCGGTCAGAACGGGCCGTGGCCGGTCTTCTTTATCGGGGACTGACGAATCTCCGAAAAGCACTTGCGGAACAATCGAAAGAGGCAAGCGGTAATGAATCAGGAAAATGACGGCCCGGTCACTCCTTCCGAAGAAAAAATTCACGATCTCGTCGCCGACTTCCACCGCCTCGAAGATCGAGGCCAGGCGGTCTGTCAGCCCGTCGAGACTTCGTCGCGCAACATCCCGAACATGCCGATGCGCTGCAGAGCTATTTCGACGGCGTCGCGGCGGTCGACCAGATGTCCGATCCGCCGCCGGCCCCCGAGCAGACCTTTCGTCACCGGCAGATACCCAGGCCGTCGCCGACGATCAGACGATGATCGAAGACAGCGCATCCGTCGCCGACAACAATGCGGAGATTTCTGCGGACGCTCCGCCGACTCAGTTCGGTCGGTACAAGATTCTGAGCGAACTCGGCCGCGGAGCGATGGGTGCCGTCTATCTCGCGCAGGACGAACAGCTCGACCGCAAGGTCGCGTTGAAGATTCCGCAGTTTGGTGGAGCTCTCAACAAAGGACTGCTCGAACGCTTCTACCGGGAAGCCCGCGCCGCTGGAAATCTTCGTCACCCCGGCATCTGCCCGGTCTACGACGTCGGCGAAATCGACGGGCAGCACTTCATCACGATGGCGTTCATCGAAGGTCGCCCGCTGCGCGACTTCTCGAAGAGTTCCAAACGGCAGGCAGACAAACAGACGGCTCGAGTCATCCGCAAGATCGCGATGGCCATGGCCGAGGCTCACGATCAGAACGTGATTCATCGAGACCTCAAGCCTGCCAACATCATGATCGACACCAAGAACGAACCGGTCGTCATGGACTTCGGCCTGGCTCGCCGTGCCGCCGAGAATGAGGAAAAACTCACTCACACAGGCACGGTGATCGGCACGCCCGCTTACATGTCTCCCGAACAGGTTGACGGTGACAACGAAAACGTTGGCCCGCCAGCAGACATCTACAGCCTGGGTGTCGTCTTCTACGAACTGCTGACCGGCGAGTTGCCGTTTCAGGGTAACCTGATGTCGATTCTCAAGCAGATATCGATGAAGCAGCCCAGACCGCCCGTAGAACTGCACTCAGACACGGATCCGTTTCTACAGGACCTGTGCCTCAAGATGCTGGAGAAGGAAGCTAAAGACCGTCCGGAGTCGATGCACGAAGTGGCAAAGGCGTTGTCCGAGTGGTTGCAGGGCCTGCACGCTCCGACCGACGAAAGCGGCATGCTGGAAACGTCTCGTGTTCCTGGCCAGTCGAAAAAGAAAAAGTCCGACGCCGTCGAAGCCACAGATGCCATGACCACGCCGGGCGAACCTCGCGCCGAACCGCAGCCCGAAGAATTTCCAGCAATCGAGGAATTTCCGGCCGTCGTCGATAGTGAAATGTCCGCGACAACTGTGACGCCCAGCCGGTCCACTGCTTCTGCTGACAAACCGCCAGGCAAGAACAAAAAGTTACTCACCTTCGGTGCTCTTGGAGGAGCGGCGGTACTTCTCGCCGGGATCAGCTTCTTCATCAACCTCGGCGGCAAGTACGACGTAAAGATCACCGTCGAGGATCCGGCGATTTCACTGAAAGTCGACGGCGACGACGTGCTCATTGACGGAGCTGGCTCTCAGATTCGCCTGTCTGCTGGAACTCATACGCTGAGTATCGAACGCGACGGACTCAAAGCGGAGTTGAAAGAGTTCACGGTGACGAAGGACGGCAAAAACCTCGTCCATGTCGCCGTGGTCGACGGACAACTGGCGGTTGTTGATGAGGCAATCACTGAAGATATTGTTGACGACAAGGCAAAGGCTGCCCCAGTCTCCCCAAGCCGGTTAGCCGACGCCCAACCTGGAAAGAACAACGCGCTGTTGTTCTCCAAGAGAAGTCGCGTTCGTTTTCCGACGCTAAACATCCCACCTGATGTTAACGCCCTCTGCATCGAGGCCTTTGTCACGGATACGGATACGGAACGTCCCGAACGCTCGCTCATCGGCGGTGCGCACTATCAGCTCTTCAAGATTGAACGAGTTCAGGGCATCGGATTCATGCTGGAGGGGTCTGGCTTCCGGGCGAGAGGAAAAGAAGACCCGGCCCCCAACAGGACTGTTCATGTTGCCGGTGTGTGGGAACCGGGAGAAGCTCGACTCTACGTCGATGGTGTCTGTGTCGACAGGGTCACTTTAAAGAACGATCTACATTATAAGGACGGCGCCGTGGACCTCGGATACTTATTCGAAGGAACCATTGATGAATTCCGAGTTTCGACTGCCATTCGTTATTTAGACGACTTCACACCGCCCACGTCGACACAGCAGTTTCAGGCCGACGCTGACACGCTGGCCCTCTACCACTTCGACGAAGGCCAGGGTGACGTCCTGAAAGACTCATCTGGCAACAACCACCACGGCAAGATCATCGGCGCGATGTGGGTGCGTGGTATTCAGGACAATCTCGATTCTGGCAGCAGCGTAGATGTAAGTTCTGGAACGAATTTCGCATTGGAGCTGAACGGTCAAGACGGCTACGCCGAGATTCCCATCCCTGAATTCGGCTGGGACGGTGGGGACATTACTGTTGAGGCGACCCTTAGCGGTTTCCGAACTCAATAACAACGACAACGTGGTGTCTCTATACGCGGGAGGACATTATGTTGACATTGGCCGTTCGAAAGCCGGTGGTGGCTGGAAGGGGATCTTATATCACGGCAGATAAACATCGGCGGCGCACCATCTACGGACCAATGGTCAAGCCTGGCGAGCCAACACAATTGGCCTTCGTCATCAATAGCGGAACAGTCAGATTCTTTGTCGATGGTCAGGTCTTCACTGAGTTAGGAATCGACGACACGTATACCAAAGGGGCAATCGATGACCTTCTGACGCTCGGCGGCGTATTCAACCGTCATCGGGAACTCGACGGCAATTTCGTCGGGACGATCGACGAACTCCGCATCTCCCGCGTTGCCCGATTCGACGAGGCGTACACCCCGCAGAACCGACCGCTCGTCGCCGACGAGCACACACTGGCTCTTTATCACTTCGACGAAGGCCAGGGCGACGTTCTGAAGGACTCATCCGGCAACGATCGTCACGGAAAGATCGTTGGTGCGAAGTGGGTCCGTGGTATTCAGGACAATCTCGATTCTGGCAACAGCGTCGATGTAAATTCTGGAACGAACTTCGCGTTGAAGTTCACACCCGTTGACAAAAGTCTGACGCCGCAATCTATCATCGTTCCAACGCTCAAAGATACGACGCCTTCTCTCACAATCGAAACCTGGATCAGCGGGCCACAGAAACGCTGGGAGTACATCGCGCCTCACTCGTATCTTATTTCGTTCAATCAACTGCACAGACTTGGCGGCGGTGCAAGCGCCACTTATGGCTACATTGCCGGTAAAAATGAGGATGGCAAACAGCACTTGGTCACGATCGACGTGGGAAACCGAGGTTCAGATGCAGGTTGGTGACTCGGTTCACCTTGCTGCAGTCCGCGATGCAACTGAAGAAGAACTGCGACTGTATGTGAATGGAGAACTGGTT
The DNA here is from genome assembly GCA_943787265.1 of uncultured Planctomycetaceae bacterium. Classification (GTDB taxonomy): domain Bacteria; phylum Planctomycetota; class Planctomycetia; order Planctomycetales; family Planctomycetaceae; genus JABMPE01. The sequence goes on from CALSLT010000052.1 coordinate 30,280, forward strand.
GGCCGGCGCCCTGCTGAATTCCTCAAGACTCACGGAACATTGAGCTTTGGTACGGTGGGTGCTGGATTTTCTCGGGGAGTTCCAGTTCGATGGCTGGATCGCTGAAACTCGCATTTCCAGTGTCGCCCGCTACGACGCCGATTTCATTCCCACAAAACGATTTGAGCCCGACTCGCACACTCTCGCCCTCTACCACTTCGACGAAGGCCTGGGCGACGTTCTGAAAGACTCATCCGGCAACGATCACCACGGAAAGATCGTCGGGGCGAAGTGGGTGCGCGTTGGTAGTTCCAGCGTGCCAGAAACCGGTCCAGTTACGGACAGCACGGCCGTCCACGCGTACGCACTCCAATTTGACGGAAGTGGAAGCCTTCCGATCGAAGGCCTGGTCGTACAGTCGGATGAAGAGGTCACGGTTTGAGGGATACGTCAAGTTCGAGAAAGGCCGCAAAGGACAGTTTACTTATGTTCTCGGGGCGATGTCCCAGGGAGGCAGAGCACCACTGCAAATCGGAGTTTCCGAACAAATTCGATTTGGGACACAACACTGGTCGCTTGCCGGGAAACAAAAAATCATGACCGACTTCCATCACCACGGCGAATGGGTTCACGTAGCCGCTGTTCGCAAAGACGGTCAACGTCGATTCTTTCTGAATGGCAAGCGAATTGGCGAATGCGACGTCAAGGAACGCCTGCCACTCAGTAAGTTTGAATTGGGAGGCGAGCAATTTGTCGGTGCGTTCCGTGAAGTCCGTATTTCGGATGTGGCCCGGTACGATCGGGACTTCACGCCGGCTCGCCGTTTTCGGTCCGATGCGAATACCACCGTCCTGTACCACTTCGACGAAGGCCAGGGCGACGTCCTGAAAGACTCATCCGGCAACGACCATCACGGAAAAATCGTGGGCGCAAAGTGGATGAACGTCGGTGAGACGGCAGAAAACGAGGCAACAATCCAGAGTTTTCCTGACAACTACGCTCTCAGCTTTCCCGGTGAGGATATAAACCTTCCAGCTGAAGTAAGAGTGCCTTCGCTCAAACTTCAGGATAGCGGAGCACTAACGATTGAAGCGTACCTGACGTACCGTACTGCTCCGCCGCATGACGAAGTCCATATCCTTGGACAAACCCTTCTGGCAAATCTCAACGTTGCAGAACGAAAAACGAGCGGGTACGTGTTTCATGACACTCTCACCGACAACGAAGCGGTTGTTCTAGGCAAGGCCAGTTCACGTGGCACTGGTTCGAACTGGAGACAGTCCAGCTCTCCTCTTCGTTGATGGGAGACTCGTCGCGAAATCGAATGGAGACGGAAACCGCCCTGAGAATTCCAGTACTCCACTGGACTTTCTTATTGGCAGTAAAGGATTCTTCGGACAGATCGACGAAGCCCGAGTCTCGTCCGTCGCCAGATATTCGGAAGACTTTAAACCAGAGCCGCGTTTCGAAAACGACGCCCAAACGCTTGCCATGTACCACTTCGACGAAGGCCAGGGCGACGTCCTGAAAGACTCATCCGGCAATAACCACCACGGCAAGATCGTCGGGGCGAAGTGGGTGCGACTCGGTACCGATTCCGGCCCGAGCGACGTGCCAGATTCCGTCGTCAATTCGGCAGAATCGCGCTGGCCGCTGGAGCCCTCCCGGCCCGAAGACATCGCCTGGCTACGGGATCTGGGTGCAACAATCATGCTGCGAACAGGGCTCGATCAGGATGTTGATCTAACACCCAGCGACAAACTGCCCGGCGGGCAGGCGACGATTGTTGGTGTGAAGTTCGATCCGCATGAACCCCAGAGAGTCACGGATGAAGTCATGCAACGGCTGGGGACGCTGACTGACCTCGAGAAGCTGGAGTTGAAGTTCGCTACGAGGGTTACGGCAGCGACCGCGGCTGGTCCGTCCCACCTGGCGTCACTCGTGCATCTACGGCATCTCGAGTTGGCTCATTTTGTCCGTCAGCCGAATATCGATTTGTCGTTCTTCGCCGCATTGCCGCGACTGGAATACCTGAATATCTCGTACGGTTCGAAATACCTGCAGGAAGAGGGAGTCGCCCGTTCGAAATCGTTGCGGCAACTGTTTCTCTATGAGGCTCTGCCGGACAACTGGGAACCGTTCGCTCGCATGCCACGGTTGAGCGAGGTGACGTTGATGGGCCGTGGCCGCAAAGGCGAAGGAGTACCGGAACGTCAGGACGCGGCCCGCGAGTTTGCCGCGCTCGCCCCCTGGTGCCGAGTCGTGGCGCGAGGTTTTGACGAAGACAAGGCAACGTGGACAATCATCGAACCCACGGTTCCGCATCCGTACTCCCACCGAGCGCGAAGTCGGGATCGGCCACAAGCCCCTCACCCGCGGTCGCCCCGTTCGACGCGGCACAGGCGAAGGCACATCAGGAAGCCTGGGCGAAGCACCTCGGTTTGCCGGTCGAGAAGGAAGTCGAACTGCCTGGCGGCGAAAAAAATGGCCTTCATGCTGATTCCCCCCGGCGAATTCATCATGGGATCAACTCCAAAGGACCAGGCACGGTTCACCGAAGATGCCAGGTTGGCCAATGTGCCATTTGGGAATGGCAACGATCAATGGTCGATTGATCGCATCCCTCATGAAGGTCCAGATCATCGGGTGCGCATGACGCGGCCGTTTTACCTTGGCAAGTACGAAGTGTCTCAGGCTCAATGGCAGTCAGTGATGCAAAATAATCCATCGAAGTTCAAGAACGAATCAACGCATCCCGTCGAGATGGTCAGTTGGAATGACGTACAGGTATTCCTGACCAAGGTAAACGGCAGCGATTCTGTCGAAACGATGAAGTTGGCACTGCCGACAGAAGCGCAGTGGGAACATGCCTGCCGTGCGGGAACAACCGGACCTTATTCCGCGGGCAAGAGTCCGGTTGACCTACGCGAGTACGGTTGGTTTGACGCCAACTCTGATGGCACGACTCATCCAGTTGGAAAGCTGAATCCAAACGCATTCGGACTCCATGACTTGCACGGCAACGTTTACGAATGGTGCGCCGATTGGTTTGCAGGAGACTACTACACCAAACCGCCCAGTGACGTCGATCCCTTGGGCCCCTCATCGGGTACGAAACGTGTAGCGCGCGGCGGCAGTTGGGGCGGACCCGCCGGACGCAGCCGGTCGGCAATTCGAACCAAAGAAGCACCGGACGACCGAAATGACAGTCTTGGCTTCCGCGTGGTCTTGTCACCAACTGAATCCGTCTCGCATCCTTCTGCGGGCGAGCCGGGGTGCCAATGCCTCCGATCGCGAGATCGCCGAATGAATTGTGAGTCGCGGTGGAAATGTGACGACGAACATCTCAACGGCATCAAGTGAATTGCCGGAAGGCCCGTTTAAAGTAACGAGCATCTTTTTTGGCAAGTCGGCTCAACTTCCTGGGCTTCCGCGTGGTCCTTGCGAACAGTCCGAAAGCATCGCCTGCCAGCAACACTGGCTCGACCAACGATTAGAACGTGGGGTGTGCCACCGGAAGAACCAGTGGCACACTCCAGAAAGCGCTAACCGCCGCTTGCCCCGGAACGAGTAAAACGGCCTCACACCGGAACGTCCGCACACGAATCCGGACAATTCTTTTCGCTTCCCACTCGCATCTGTCACCCAATCCGGCAAAAATTATTGATCGGGTCAGTTTTTCGCGCGATCTGCGCGCCGGAATTTCGCAGAACAGACAGAGGCCAGTGAATCGGGAATGGAACTCACGAGCGATCGCCTCGGACAATTGATGGAAGCAGCCCGGTCTGGAGACGACAAGGCTCTGGGAGTGCTGCTGGACGAGTACCGCGATTACCTGCGGCTGCTCGCTCAGCGCGCGATGGACGGTCGTCTGGCGGGACGGATCGATGCATCCGATGTTGTCCAGCAGACGTACCTCTCCGCTGTGCGACGGTTTTCCGAATTCGACGGAGCCTCGGGAGACGAACTGGCGGGCTGGCTGTACCGGATACACGAACGAAATCTGATCGACGCCGCCCGGCATCATCTGGAAGCACAAAAGCGAGCAGTAGGAAACGAAGCAACAGTCATTGAACAGGAGCCTATCGAAGACGTAGAACTGACCAGCCCCAGCCAGCGATTGATGCACGGCGAAAATGCTGCCCGACTGGCAAGAGCCATCGGGAAACTGCCGGAAGACCAGGCTCTCGCCGTTCGACTCAGACATCTGGATGGCTGGTCGATCGAAGACATTTGCCAGCACTTGGAGAAATCTGACCGGGCCGTCGCCGGACTGCTGCATCGAGGGATGCAGCATCTACGAAAAACATTGTCAGACGATTGAATACGGCCAGACGGTTGCACACGGCACACAACGAAAGTGATTCATGTCCGCACCATCGGAAGATCGCCACGCCGAAGCCGACGAACAACTCCATGCTTTGATCGCCGAATACCATCGACGACTGGACAGCGACAGCTCCGTCGATCGAGACGCGTTTGTCGCAGAACATCCCGACTTCAGCAATCAGTTGAAA
>CALSLT010000053.1 GCA_943787265.1 uncultured Planctomycetaceae bacterium
GGCTCTTTCGATCAAGCATCAGATGGCTCTGGAGCAGATTTCTTTGCTGCGGCGTGAGCATGCTCGCGTTCGGTTTGAATTGATGCGGGCACAAATCAACGAGCAATCTGTGGGTGTCTCTGGCGTTGATGCCGGAGCGTCCGTACTACTCGGAAGTCAGCCAGGAGCCGGTGGGGCGGCGCCGCCAACTCAGGCTGCAGTCAACGCAAACCGAATCAATCAACTCAGATCATTGATCAATCGATTCGAAACACAGGTCGTTAATCAGAATCACCCGACGCTGTTGAAGTACCGGGAAGAGTTGAAGCAGTTGCAGGCTTCGGCGGTGGGCGTTGATGCCAAAACGGGCGATGCAACTCCAGGATCGCGGCTCGACATTCTTAAACGTCAGGAAAAACTTCTGGCGGAAGAGTTGGAGAAGTATTCGGACCTCGTGAAGAATATTGGTAGTTCGTCGTTTGAGTTGGAGCTGATGAAGTCGGAGATCGCTCAGATTTCGAAGGTCTCAGATACAGTCGGTTCGGAAATGGAAGCACACCGGATCGAACTGAAATCTCCGACTCGAATTACGCTGATGCAGGAGGCTGAGATTCCGCAGGTTCTTGATCTAGGCAAGAAAAAGAAACTTACCGGAGCAGCCGGAGTCGGAGCACTCGGTTTTGTTTTCCTGGCGATTTCTCTGATCGAGTTTCATTCTCGCCGGATTACCGACCCGCAGGATATTTCTCAAACGCTGGGGCTTGATCTGCTCGGAAGCCTGCCGGCCATGCCGAAGCCGCTGATCAAATTCTGGGAGCAACCCAAAGAGTCTCGCATGGCTTTGTGGAATAACGCGTTGATCGAAGCCGTCGACAGCACGCGTTCGATACTTCTGCATGATCCGAATGTTGAAGACCGTCGAGTCCTCATGGTGGCCAGTGCGGCTGCACAGGAAGGGAAGACGACGTTTGCGTGTCAGCTCGCTGGAAGTCTTGCGAGAGCCGGACGAAAGACCGTCCTTGTCGACTTTGATTTGCGGCGTCCGCGTGCTCACGAATTGTTGAATGTGCCGTTGGAGCTTGGGTTGTCGGAATTGCTGTCCGAGAAGCTGGATGTTCAGACGGTACTCCACTCAACGTCGGAGCCATCGTTGAGTGTCATTCCCGCTGGACGAGTCAATGAAACGGCGTTGCAGAGTATCGCCAAAGACGGAGCTGACTGGTTATTCAAAGAGCTGAAAAAGGAATTCGAGTTCGTCATCGTTGATTCTTCGCCGATCCTCTACGTCGCCGACGGTGCGTCTGTCGGACGAAACGTTGACGGAGCAGTCATGGTTGTGAGATCGCACGCCAGTCGGTTGCCAGCCGTCGCGGTTGCTTGTGAACGCGTCGAGATGTTGGGCATCGATTTGATTGGCGGCGTGATGGTGGGCGTTCAGTCCAACCTTAGCGGCTACGGATACTCGTACGACTATCACTACGGTGCGAATTCGGGCTAGGGATGGCGGGCGAACTGCGGGCAAGCAATGGACAGAAACTCGGCACGCATGACGAAGCCGTAACTGACGACGGACGTAGAAACACATTTTTCGAAACGAAACATGACGACGAAATACGTAAATGCGATGACCGTGGATGTGGAAGATTACTTTCACGTTTCGGGATTTGCCGAACAGGTTTCGAGATCGGACTGGGACAATATGCCCAGCCGGGTCGTCGCGAACACTCAGGTACTGCTCAACCTGATGGAGCAACATCAGACTCGCGGTACGTTCTTCGTGCTGGGCTGGGTTGCTGAGAAGTTTCCGCAACTGGTGCGTGACATTCATCGAGCCGGCCACGAAGTCGGTTGTCACAGCTATTGGCATCGGCTTGTTTATGATCTTTCGCCAGACGAGTTTCGCGATGACCTGATCAAAGGACGCGACGTTCTGCAGGATCTAACCGGTGATGCGGTGACGCTTTATCGAGCTCCCAGTTTCTCCATCACACGCAAGTCTTTATGGGCCCTGGACGTGCTTGCTGATGAAGGCTTCACGTGCGATTCCAGCATCTATCCGGTTTATCACGATCGTTACGGTATTCCGGAGGCCGATCCGTCACCGCATCGAATTCAGACACCGTCTGGCGCGCTTGATGAATTTCCAGGAGGAGTCGCCACTTTCGCAAAATTGCGTCTAGCGGTTTCAGGGGGTGGATATTTCCGACTCTACCCTCGGCGATTTTCAGAGTTCTGCCTCGGTCGAATTAACTCGCGATCCGCCTGCCCGTTCATGTTCTACATTCATCCGTGGGAGGTGGATCCGGATCAGCCCAGACTCTCGGGCTCCCTGATGTCGCGTTTTCGGCATTATCAGAATCTTCGCACCACCGAACACAAACTGAACTGGCTGTTGCCTCGATTTCGGTTCGATTCGATGAGCGCTTCGATCAGAAGCGTTGCGAGCGAGATGAGCGAATACTCATTGGTTGATGGCCTTTACGGTCTCAATGGGGAGTCGTTCGAACCCCCCGAACAGATCGCCGAGCTGCAGCTTCAGAATTCCTGATTGCGTACGCAGCTTCGAAAAAGGCGACACCTGTGACTCGGCCCTCCTGCCTGATCCTGACGCATCGCGTCCCGATGCCACCGAACCGTGGCGATCGCATTCGAACCTGCAACTTTCTGCGTCACATCGCCAAACGAGCTGACGTGTGGCTCGGCTGCCTGGCCGATGAGCCAGTTTCTGACGACACATGGCAAGCTCTGAGAGACATCTGCCATCGCGTATCCATTGTCCCTGTCGAGCCTCGCTTTCGCTGGCTGCGCGCCGGGACATCCTTTCTGGCTGGCAAGACGATTTCGGAAGGTGCGTTCTCGTCACCACGGCTTAAGCGAATTGTTGCCGACTGGTCCGCGCAGACGTCGTTTGATACGGCGCTGTGCTCGTCGTCGGCATTGGCTCCTTACCTGCAGGTTCCGAGTTTGGAACAGACTCCACGTCACGTCGATTTGATCGATGTCGACAGTGAAAAATGGTTCGACTACTCAAAGGCGTCTGGGTTCCTCAAACGCGGGATCTTTAATCTGGAAGGTCACCGGCTACGAGAACTCGAAAGCGGAATTGCGGACTGGGCGAGCGGCATTACCGTTGTCAGCGAGCCGGAAGCTCAGCTCTACCGAGCCTTCCGACCGGATGGCCCGATTGAGCCAATTCCGAACGGTGTCGACGTTGACTATTTCACGCCCGAAGCGGGCAATCCTGAAGGAGTGATGCCAAAAGCGTCCTCGCAAAGCGGCTGCGTTTTCGTCGGAGCACTCGACTACAAGCCAAACATTGACGGCATCATCTGGTTTGCCAGAAACGTCTGGCCGCAGATTCATCAGCAGCATCCGGATCAGACTCTGAGCGTCGTCGGCCGCGAGCCAGTCGCGGATGTTCGTAGACTCGCTGAGATTCCAGGCGTCGACGTCGTTGGCACGGTGCCGGATGTTCGGCCGTACCTTTCTCAGGCGGCAGTCTCCGTCGTTCCGCTTCACATTGCGCGAGGTGTTCAGAACAAAGTTCTGGAAGCGCTGGCAATGGCAAAGGCCGTTGTGGCTTCGCCAGATCCGCTGGTTGGACTGCGAGTTGAAGATGGCGTGCAGCTCTTCAAGGCTGTCGAGGCTGAGCAATGGGTCAAGTGTGTAACGCATCTGCTTGGCGACGCCCAGCTTCGGCATGACGTCGGCGTGGCGGGACAAGCTTATGTGACGGCTCATCATCGGTGGGAGCAGTGTCTTGAGCCTTTGATGAGGTTTCTGCATCTGGAGAACGATCAGCATTCCAACGCGATCGCCGCTGAGCAAGTGCCCCTTTCCGATCGAGAGATCAAATGAAGGGACTAATCTTTACACTTGGTATGACTGCGGCAGGGGCCCTCTTCGGGCTCTTTTGTCCGTTTTATGGTTTCCTGGCTTACGTTTCGTTTGCGATTCTGAAGCCAGACGCGATGTGGCCGTGGTCCGTCCCGGCAGCTCGGTACAGTCTTGCCATTGTCGGCTGCATGTTGATCGGCTGGGTCTTTACGAAACAGGCGACCTTCAAACTCGGTCGATCGATCGTGCCAGTATTACTGATTTCCGGATTCCTCGGCTGGGCATTTATTGGCGCGTTCAAACCGCATCATCAGGATCTGGCCTGGGACTTCGTCGAACGGATCGGCAAGATCGTCGTCCCAATGATCGTTGGCCTGACGATGATCACGTCGACGAAACAACTGAAACAGCTTGCGTGGACAATCCTGGCGGCTCAAGGTTACATGGCGTTCGAAATGAATTCCTACTACTTCGGCGGGTACAACCTGCTGAGGTGGGAAGGCTTCGGCGGCATGGACAACAACAGCGCCGCGATCGCTCTGGTGACGGGGATCGGCCTGGCGTTCTTCCTCGGTGTCCATTCTGAAAAGTTATGGCAGAAGGGGCTGGCATTCTTTTTCGCCGCTTTGATGGCAAACGCGATTCTGTTTTCCTTCAGCCGCGGCGGAATGCTCGGGATGATCGTGGCCGGCATGGGGGCGTTCATCGTTATTCCCAAAAGGCCTCGCACGTACGCCTTGCTCGGGCTGGCCGTCATCGCTGCTTCAATCATGGCCGGTCCGGAAGTTCGCGACCGATTCATGACGACCTTCGTCAAGAAGAAGAGTGGGCAGCGTGAAGCGTCAGCTCAAAGTCGTGTCGACCTGTGGAAAGACTGCATCGACGTCATGCAGAAGAAGCCGGTGATGGGGTGCGGGCCGAACCAATGGCCGATGATTGCGTCGCAGTACGGCTGGCCGCACGGAAAGGAAGCTCACAGCTTGTGGATGCAGACCGGGGCAGAACTCGGCCTGGTTGGTTTGGCGATGTATCTCGGGTTTTATTTGACGGTGCTGACCTTGCTTTGGCAGGTCACCTGGAAACGCACGCACGTTGCCGACCCCTGGTACAAGTACATCGCCAGGATGTCATTCACCGGACTTTGCGGGTTCGTCGTGTCGGCTCAGTTTGTGAGCCTCGAGTCGCTCGAAATTCCGTACTACACCGCGCTGCTTGGGATGGGAGTCCTCAAGCTGAACAGCGCACCGCGATACCTGGCCGAGCTGGAAGAGTTCGAGGAAGAGCACTTCGGGGCCGGAGACGATGACGGCTCAGAAGAGTCTGAGTTCACCGAGGAGTACGGTGACGTCGACGATGAATTCGCCGCTTATCCGGAGAACACATCGGCAGATGATGAGTCTGTCGAGTACGAAACTGTTTTCGTCACAACTTCCGAAGCCAACTCGGAGATTTCTTAGGGGCGTCGAAACGCACCCTACGACTTCAGCGACAGCCTGCAGGTTTACCGAAATGCGATCGATTCGAGACACAATGCGGAACGAGTTTTTCGATGTCTGGAACAAGGCCTGCGCGACCGATGACGGGAAGCAGGCCGTTGCTGGTTCACTCGGAGACTTGCTGGACTGGCGTCCGCATGATGTCAACTCGGATGTGCTTGGGGAATCGCCGTACAGCGAGGTCGGTCGAAAGGCGGAGTCGCGGCTCACGTGCGAACGCGACGACATCATCATTGTCAGTGCCAGATTTCGCAGCGGTTCGACGCTTCTCTGGAATCTGTTCCGCAATATTCCAGGCTTTGTGTCGTACTACGAACCGTTCAACGAACGACGTTGGTTTGACCCGGTAACTCGCGGCGAACGCGTTGACTCGACCCACCGAAAAGTCGCCGACTACTGGACCGAGTATGACGGCATGGCCGAACTGGGCGACGTTTTCGACGACGCCTGGAATGAGCAGGGCCTTTACATGAGCGAAGGCTCGTGGAACCCTCGCATGAAGTCTTACATGGAACAATTGGTCGAAGGCGCGGATGGGCGACCGGTCTTGCAGTTCAACCGGTTGGACTTTCGATTGCCGTGGGCACGGAGAACCTTTCCTAACGCGAAGCTGGTCCATCTTTACCGACATCCTCGGGACCAGTGGACGTCCAATCTGCAGAAGATCGAACGGTTTTCGCCCGACGGAAAGATGGCGGATTTCGCAGAGGTCGACGGGTTCTATCTGCTGAATTGGGCGCGGGACTTGAAGTACCACTTTCCGTTTCTCGATGAGCAGGCGATCGAGCACCCGTACCAGTTGCACTACTACCTGTGGAAGCTTTCGTACGTCTACGGGCGGAGTTGGTCGGACATCTCGGTCGGTTTCGAGGAACTGACGACGAATCCAGAGCGTGCTTTGTTCCAGTTGTTCGAAGCGTGTGAGATACCTGTGCCTTTTATCGAAGACCTGCTTCCTCTGATCGAGCCACCGCCGTTTGGCAAGTGGAAGAAGTATGCCGAAGACGCCTGGTTCAAACGCCACGAAGAGCATTGTGAGGACGTGCTGGCCAGTTTCTTCTCGGAGCAGAAGTCGAAAGCAATGCCCGTGCAGACGGAGCCGCGAGAAGCCACCGCCAACAGTCGTGTTCAGTAGAGCCGGCAGAGAATTACTCAGATGTGACAAGCAGTCTAAGAACTGATCGAAGCCTTATGAGCGTTTCAAGAATCAACGGACAGGCAACTGCCGACGACCGCGTGCCGGGATCGGTCGTCGATCGCGCAATCGGTTTTGTGATGCGCAGTTGGTTTGCGTCAGCTCGCGGGCGATTCGTGATGGCGGCCGGCTGCGTGACGTTTCTGACGTACCTGCTGTTGTCGCAGGATCCGTGGTGGCTGTTCCGAGCGTTTCCAAAGGAAGCGGCCAGGACGCTTAAGCACGGTGTCATCGATAAGGTCTACCACTTTGTCGCCTACTTTGGCACGACCTGCCTGCTGATGTGGTATGCCGCGTCGGGGACTCGGCGAACGATGTACGGACTCGTTGGCGCTGTGACCGCTCATGCTGTGATCACAGAGTTTCTTCAACAGTTTGTTCCGCGACGGACGACCGATATTGACGATCTGCTTGCGAATTTTGCGGGAATCGCCGCTGGAGTTGGCGTCGGCCTCTTGTTGCGATGTGTGTTGATCGAGGGGAAATCAGCCGTTGCATTGTTAAGTGACGACAGCATGGACCGAACGCTACCGGAGTCTCCCGTTGTGCGCTTGCCGCAACCGGTGCCTCGCGTGTCTAGTCGGATGCTTGAGTCGCCAGTTGTTGCCGACGTTTCGTCGCCAGCGAAGTCACTGGCAGAAGGTGTGTCGGTTGGTCGTACGAGTTTCGAGCGTACGCCGTTGTCTTCCGAGCAGATTGCCGAAGTGCAGCCCCGGCAGATTGACTATCGAGTTTTGGGCATCGTCTCTGGTGTGCTCGGACTATTGCTTGCATCAACGTACGCCGTGCATGGTTGGCAGGTGGGGCGTCTCACAGGCGATCTGCTTCAAAATGCAAGGCAGGCCGTCACCGCGGGAGAGACTGAAGAAGCGTTAGATTTCTTCGAGCAGTACTGCAACTCGGCACCGAACGACGTTAACGCGTTGGCCGAATTCGCGATCCTCAGTGACGACGCCCGGGTGCCGCCTCAGGGCGGGCGAGGCGTCTTTCTGTTGTTCGAACGTGTGTTGCGGAAAGATCAAACTCGCGACGACATCCGCCGTCGAGCTGTCGTGACATCGATCGAACTGGGCCGCTATTCGGACGGCCTGTCTCACGCAAAAGTGTTGCAGCAGACGTTTCCGAAAGAGGGACTGTTCGACTACCAGGCAGGGCTTTGCCACGAGCATATGAGTAATCACAAGTCCGCCGCTGAAGCGTACCAGGCGGCAATTGACGACACGCCGGAATTGATTGAGCCGTGGGAACGGCTTGTGTGGATAAAGCATGCACAGCTCAGCCAGACGGAAGCGGCCGAACAATTGATGCTGAGGCTCGTGCAGGTGAATTCGCAGAATGTCGACGCGTGGATCGCTCGAGCAGAGTTCCGAGTTCAAACTGACCAATCGGACGCGGCCGGGCAGGACATTGAACGAGCTCTCGCTCTCGCACCGCATAACTTTGCTGTTTTGCAGGCGGTTGGTGAGGTCGGAATCGCCCGAGCTCGTCACGCAAAGACGGATGGCCAGCTTCCCAAGGCAAAACGGATTGCGATTCATACAAAAACTCTGCTCGCGCGGGATGACCTGCCAGTCGAGAGTCAAAGGCAACTTGATCTGCACCGAGTCGTTCTCGAAGCAGAGTTTGGGAATGTTAAGAACGCGTTCGATCTTGCTGACGTTTTGCTGGTGGGATCGTCGGTCGAAAACCAGGTCGAAATACACGAGCTGATGGTGGATATCGCGATCGCTCATCGCCATGTCGAACAGGCTCGCACGTCGCTGGATCAGTTGCCGCGTACGGAAGTGACGGACGGGCAACGGCTGCGTCTGGAAGCGAGCGTCGCCATGTCTGAGCAACGCTGGGGCGACGCGACGGAAACGCTTGAGGCGGCTCGCCGAATTCTGGCTGAAACGCCGGAGCAGTTGGCGAAAGTCGATCTTGACCTGGCGGTTTGTCTCGGGATGCGTGGACAGGTTGAAGACCAACTCGTCGCTTATCGTCGAGTACTCAAGTACGCGCCGCAGTTGGTCGAAGCTCGTCGAGGACTGGCGTCAACGCTGGCGACAGCAGGGCGATATCCCGAAGCGTTGGCCGAATATCGGATGCTTGTTCATGTTCCGGCCGTGAGACTGGAACTGGTTCAGCACTTGATCGACTACAACGAGACAATTCCAGAGGTTGCGAGAGGCTGGAAAGAAGTTTCGGAGCTATTGGCTGATGCGAAGGCTGAAGGCGATTCGTCCGTCGAAGTCGCGATTCTGTCAGCAAAGATGCTCGTGGCGAAACGCGAGTTTGAAAAGGCTCGATTGATGCTCAGTCAGGCACGCCGGGAACATGGCGAAGATCGCAATCTGCTCGCACTTCAAATTCGCATTGCCGAGTTGTCCGGTGACGTCGCTGAAGCATCGCGTTTGAAGGGAAAAACTCTGGCGGCTGAAGGAATGGATGAGGATGCTGAGCGTCAGTTGCGTCTCACTCTGATTGAGTCAGATCGGAATGGCGACGCAGCGATTTCGTTGATGCAGCTTTATCTGGAGAACGGCCGGACTGAACAGGCCGTGGATGTTTTCAAAAGGCACGCTCGAACGATGACGCCGACTGAACTGTCGCGAACGTACGAGGTTTTCGGAGACCTGCAGCGGGCGGTCGATATCCTTAAAGATCACATTACCAAACAGCCCCGCGACGTAGTTGCAACGCAACATCTGGAGAACTCTACGTTCGTGGTGGTCGACCGGATCTGGCGGAACCTCTGTTCGAGCGGCTGCTTTCAACTGAGGTCAACATCTCTGAAGAAGAGCAGCGGGCTGTGCGTCGAAGTCTGGCAATCCTGCTTGCAAAGAAACGGGATTATCGAGCATTTCAAAGAGCGACCGCTCTGATGGACAGGAACGCGGAAGAGAGCCAGGACATTGGAGTCAATGACTTGCGCATGATGGCGAGCGTTCTTCAGCATTCGCTGAAGCCGGAAGATCATCTGGTGGCGATTGGGCTGCTGGAAAGACTCGACGACCGCCGACAGATGAATAACGAAGATCGCTGGCGACTCGGGAAACTCTACATTCGAGTTGGCTTTCCGGAACAAGCGGCTCCGCAGTTTCATCAGGCTGCGAAGAATGGTTTGAATTCCCCAGAGTTTCTGAGCGATTTGATAACGCATCAGATTCGGACAGGTGCGCTGCCCGAAGCTCGCGAACAATTCGAACGACTTCCGAATGGGTTTCCGGCAGCGGAGCTGGTTCGGTTGCGATGTCGATACCTTGTCGCCGTCGGACAATCTTCTACGGCGATCTCCGAACTGGATGAATTCGTCAAAGCGGCAACTGAGTCTGACGAACGTGTCGAACGATTATTACTGGCCGCAGAATCCTGCCGCGACGCGTTGCTGAATGACGTTTCGGCTGATCAAGCAGCTCTTAGCCAGGCGACCGATCGATATCTTCGAATGGCTACTGAGGAAGAACCGAAGCAGGTCGACCAACTTGTCAGCTGGTTGATGGAACGCGGTCGTGATGTCGAAGCATTTGGTTTGCTCGATCTCACGTGGCAGCAACTTCCTCCCGAGTCTGCGGCAAGACTTTCTCTCGACATGCTTAGTGCCGCTTCGAATCGAAGTCGACGAGAAATCGTTGAACAGCACCTTGCTGCGAAGAGCCATGAAGAACCAGTGTCGCTCGTTCTGAAACGGCACCTTGCCGACGTGTGGTCGCTCAGCGGGAAGCACGCCGAAGCGGAAGAGCTCTATCGTGAGATACTTCGCGTTGATAGTCGAAACGTTGCGGCTCTGAATGCGTTGTCATGGAATCTGGCGATGCGCGGCAGACTGCTGGACGAAGCGATGACGTATGCGGAGCGGGCAATCGCGGAGGCTGGTCCGGTTTCGCAACTACTCGACACTCGAGGATGCGTAAAGCTGGCACAGTCGAGACTTCGAGCGGCTACCGAGGACCTGATTTCGGCAGCCGAATTGGACAACTCACCGACAACGTTGCTTCATCTTGCGTTTGTGAGGTCCGAAACCGGCGAGGCGGAATTAGCAAAGCAAACACTGCTCCATGCGATCGAAACTGGTCTTCGAATTGAGCAGTTGCATCCGCTTGATCGTGATCTGTACGACCGGTTAAACAGTCAGCTCAAAAACGGCACTGGCGACAAACAGCCGCTTTCTGCGATCTAGTTCGTTCAGATTGAGGCTGAGGCGACGCCGTGACGCATGACTCCGGCGGCGAGGCGAGTTAAAGTCGATGCCAGGTTTCCGCGTTCCTTGATTTGCCTCGACGGAGTTTTGCCATGCGCTTGCCGTTTTGCTTTGTTGCTGTCTTGTCGGTCACTGCTGCCGCTTCTTCGTTTGCCACTGCCGGATCGGACGATGGCCGGTTGGACGTCTACTTTATCGACGTCGAAGGTGGAGCGGCGACGCTGTTTGTGACGCCTGAAGGTGAATCGCTGCTGATTGATTCTGGCTATCCAGGCTACGACTTCCGGGATCGAGACCGCATCGTCGATGTCGCAAAGAATCATGCGAAGATCAAGCAGATTGATCACGCTTTGGTGTCACACTGGCACCTCGACCACTACGGAAACCACGCGGCACTGACCGAGAAAATCAAAATTGGGACGTTCTGGGATCGAGGAATTCCGGACTCGTTGCAGGAAGATGCAAAGTTCGTTGACCGAATTGTGGCTTACCGTGCCGCATCTCAAAATCAGTCAAAGTCAGTGAAGGCCGGCGACAGTCTTCCGATCGAGTCGGGCGATACAAAACTTTCGATGAAGGTTGTCACGGCCAGCCGCGAGGTGATTAAGAACTCGGGAGCGGCAAATCCGTTTGCGAAACTTCACGAGGCCATGCCTGAGGACAAGTCCGACAACGCGGCCAGCGTCAGTCTGCTGACCACATTCGGCGGCTTCAAGTTCCTCTGCTGCGGAGACCTGACGTGGAACATCGAAGCGAAGCTCGTCACGCCGAACAATCCGCTTGGCAAAGTGGACGTTTTCATGGTGACGCATCACGGCCTGCCGAACAGCAATAATCCTGCACTGGTCATGGCGATTGACCCGGTCGTCGCCATCATGTGCAACGGCCCGACAAAGGGCGGGCATGAAAACACTCAGCAGACACTGCGGAAGGTCGAGTCGCTGAAGCACCTCTACCAGCTTCATCAGAACGTCAAACTCGCAGCCGATCAGCAGGCTCCTGCAAAGTTTATCGCCAATGTTGGAAAGCTGGGTGAGTGCGACGGTGTGTTTGTCAAAATGTCTGTCGCGGCTGACGGCTCAAACTACACCGTGCAGATTGGCGCGGATGGCAAAGCTCGGAAGTACAAGACGCGAAATTGACGATGGTATGCCGGCGCTGCTCTTGTCATTCCTACGCTTCGTAGGTGAAGTGCTTGGTGCTGGACTTACTTTTTCAGCGGTCCGGTATAGACGCATTCAAAGTCTCGACCTTTGACACGCTTCAGTGTGGCGAGGTCGTTGTCTTTCCAGCGAGGGTCCGGGGCTCCCGACACGAACCAGTTGCTGCCGTTATCTGCGAGGAGCATTCCGTATTTTTTCAGAGCTCTCAGCACGACTTTAGCGTTCGGCGGGAACTCTGAGATGTCATAGTCGGCGCGAAGGCGGACTCGCAGGCCCATTGGCGGCAGTGTTGGATCCGTGTGTCGGCTGGCGAAATGACGGGCGGGATGGATGTAGGCTCGCTGAGTTCGTTCGACGGTAAACCGAAGTGCGTGCCGAATTTCGCCTTCTGTAACTTCGTCGTAGCGGACCAAACCGGGGAATACTGGCAGGCCTGCAGCGTCAGACGATGTCCAGCCGTCTGGTCGCAACTTGTCGGAACTGAGATCGAAGATTGCTCCGGAGCCAGCTCGCCATCCGAAAACTGGATCGGGGATCGCCTGAAAGATTTCGTACAGCAGTTTCTTTTTCGGATCGATCATGATGATGTGTCGATCGCTTTCGTACGGTGCGTCTGGGCCGCCTTCGATTGGGACTCCTTTCGGAATCGGGTACGGACCGGGGTCGCTCTCGTCGTCGTATTCGAAGTTGACTCTGACTTTTGGCTGATCTGAATCGACCACGACGAAAGGAATGCCAATGGGCGAGCCTCGCCAGACCGTTCCGAAGTCGGGATGCAGATGGTCGGAGTTCCCGATTGTCCGCAGCCACGTGCTGGACATGCGGTGGACGGGGAGGTCGGAGATGTCCCGATTCCAGTCGTTGTTGGCGGTGAAAATTTCGACGTTACCGAGGTGAGTTTTCAGGATGGGAACAGTGGAGGCTGGTTTCGATGGTGATTGTTTTTCGCTCGGATTCGAACGGACCGTTTCCTCATTTGATGGTGCATTGGAGAATGCCGTTTGATCGTCGCGGGATTCTGCCAGGTCCCGGATTCGAGCCCGACGAAGAAGGGCCGTCGTGGGCGGGTTTGTCAGGTGAAGCTGTGATGGCTCGATCTGTTGATGCGGCACGCGTTGCCGTCGAGGCCGATTTTCCAAATGAGTCAGTAAGTGTGCCCAGAAAGAACGAGGTTACCGCAACAAGCAGATACAGCGGCGGATGGTTGGATGGCTTCATGGCGGTTTCTTGTTTGACGGGATCGTTGCTAAGAGCTTCGTACTCGTTCCTACTTGTTCTGTGGAACCTGTCGCGAATTCACTCTGGGCCGCGTCAACAGGCTGCGTGGCTCCCCGGCTTTCACAGGGGGACGGCAGAGAGGTCTTAAAAGATAGCTTTTGAAGTCAGTGCGTCGGGAAGTTCGGGCACGAACATCTGCTTTCCTTTGGTGACTATGTCGCGAGCGAGGGTTTGTCGCGTGAAAACGACGGTGAATCCCTGCTAAAGTAGGCTCTTCATTCCGGATCCGGTTGCTCGGATTCGTGGGTCGGATATTCTCAACTTTTTGCTGTTTGCCGGAGCAGGTTTTGCTCGCGGCAGCCATTGCGCCTCGGAGAGTTCTTCATGCCAGTTAAAGTTCGGTGCGAATGCGGAGCGGGGATTTCTGCTCCCGATGCAGCTCGCGGAAAAGTCATCAAGTGCCGAAAATGTGGCGAGCCCGTCCGAGTTCCCAAAGGCAAGGGTGGGGATGGTCAGAAACCACGCAGGAAGAAAGCAGCCCGTCCGCGGCCAACGGCCGATGACGATGATTTCTTTTCGGCACTCGACCTGGAGGGCGGAGAAGATGAGGATGCTCGCATCTGCCCGAAGTGCGCCACGGAAGTCGACGAGGAAGATATCGAGTGCCCGAATTGCGGTGTCGATATCGAGACCGGAGTGCTCAGCCAGAAGCAGAAGAAAAAGCGGAAACGTAAAGGGCCGGATATTGACCTGTTTCCGAAGGTTGTCTGGTCGGGGCCGAAGGAGTTTCTGAAAAAGAACAAAACACTCGCACTTCGTTTGATTGTGGCCTTCAGTTTCTTTGCGACTATCTTCTGTGTGTCACTGTTTATGGCGGCGGACTACTGCATTCCGAACGTCCCCATTTGTCTGGAGTGTGATAAAGAATTCACGGATGTAGGTACGAATCCGCCGATCTGGGCAACATTTAAGTGTGCCACGTGTGACAAGGACCGTCCCTGGGTGAAGATCCCAGTCATCTTGTTTTGGGGATTTTTGACTGCGCTCAGCGGTGGTGCATCGATGGGATGCTTCTGGCACCTGTCCACGCTTGTGGTGCAAGCCACTATGGACGAGCGAGATTCTTTAGACCGATTCAACTTCGATTTCTTTGTTGGAGTTGCGCTTGGCTACAAAGTTTTGCTATGGCCGTTGGCCGTGATGGGGGTTGTCTGGATGCCAATTGCCGCCGTTGTTGGACTGCTGGTGGCAACGGGCAGTCTCACTCTCGGAGATAGCGAACTGCAAATACTCGCGATTGTGGGAGGAGTGATCTACCTGATCCCAGTTTGGGCGTTCCCAGTCGCGATGAGCCACATGTCTGCCAAGTATACTTACCGGGCTTATGTTCCGTATGACGTATTTCGATTTGGCTTCGCCTCAATGAAAGGTGTGTGCCATTGGTGGATGGTGACCTTTGTTGCGATGTTGCCTGCCATTGCCGTCATCGTTCCTTTGGGGATCTTCTATAAACGGGTCTATACGGAATTTGGAAACGCCCTGTTGAAATTGGTCGAGCTTTGTGGGATCGCCACAGAGGTCGACGAGCGGGGCTTCATGTTCTCAATGGCCGCGGCAGGGATCGGCATTGTTCTGCTGATCGTCAGTATTGCGATCGTCGCAGTGCTGCTTGCATTCTCAGCAGTCTTTGTGATGCGGGCGACTGGTTTGTTTTCCTACTACTTTCAACGAGATCTTGGTCTCGGAGATCGTCGCGAGGAGAACGTCCCGGCCGGATTCTGGGTACGGTATCTTGCTCTGATGTTCGATATCCTGCTGGTTTCTATTTTTATTGGGATCGTCTGGGCTGTGATTTTGGGGATGCACTCAGCCGTCATTTACCTCGAGATGGAAGGCATGGTCAGTACGCTCAATATGGTTGGGCAACTGATTTCAGGATTGATTCCTGTCGTCTACTTTACATTTACCGAAAGTAGTCCAGGACGAGGAACGCTCGGAATGAATTCTCTGGGCTTGATGATTACCGACATGGAAGGAAACAGCCCGATCGAGAAAGGCGCAGCATTGACCAGATTGTTCGGCCGACTGACGCTGATCGTCGGTGCCTTTACGATGTCAAAGGATCCGGAGAAGCAGACGATCCATGACAAGATCTCGAAGACGCGAGTTATCTGGCGAAAGCTCAACGTGTGAGGTCGCACGCCCGTTCTTTGGTCGCCTGATTCAGCCGCTGAGCACGTTGCTCAGTTGACTACAGGCCATACTCTTTGATCTTGCGATACAACGTGCGTTCGCCGATGGCGAGCAGGCGGGCGGCTTCGTGGCGGTTACCGTTGGTCAGTTCGAGCGTCTTTACAATGTAGTGTCGCTCGATGTCGGCCATCGGTCGTCCGATCAAAGAATCAGCTCCGCCGTCCGACGAAATTCCCAGGCCACCGGTGCCGATTTCGCTGTCGTCAGAATCGCCGCCGATGGCGGGGATGTCGTCCGGAAGATCGTCGATATCCAGAACGCCGTTGGTGTCCTGGACGAACATGCTCTCCATCACGTTTCGAAGCTGACGAATATTCCCTGGCCATTCGCAGGCTGTCAGAGATTGCCTGGCGCCCCGTGTTACCGTCGGTTTGTCTCGGCCGTAACTTTCGGAAAGGTCGTCGAGAAAGCGATTGATCAGCAGCGGGATGTCCATTCGCCGTTCGCGCATCGGCGGCAACATGATCGACGTTACTTTGAGTCGGTAATAAAGGTCTTCGCGAAACTTGCCGTCCTTAATTGATTCTTCGAGGTCGGCGTTTGTGGCTGCGACGAGGCGGACGTTGATTTCCAGCTCCTCGTTCGACCCAACGCGAGAAATCTTTCGGCTCTCGAGAACCCGCAACAGCTTGATCTGAGTATCCACCGGCATCTCGCCGACTTCGTCAAGGAACAAAGTTCCTCCGTTTGCATATTCGAACTTGCCGATTCGACGATCGACGGCCCCGGTGAAAGAGCCGGGTTCGTGCCCGAAGAGCTCGCTTTCGAGAATACTCTCTGGCAGCGCGGAGATATTCAGCGGGACGAACGGCTTGTTCTTGCGATCGCTGTTCTGATGAAGGGCCCGGGCGACGAGTTCTTTACCGGTGCCACTTTCTCCAAGGATCAGTACGGACGCACCTGTCGGAGCGACCTGTCGCAGTCGGTCGATGACACGTTTCATGGCGGGGCTGTTGCCGATGACGCCTTCGAATCCAAACCGTTCGTCGAGTCGTCGGGACAGTTCCGCATTTTTCCGCAGTAAGCGAATGCGAGTTGACGCTCGCTCGACGGCCTGACGCAGCTCGCTGATATCGACAGGTTTCGTCAGGTACATCGATGCGCCGGCCTGTCCTGCGGCCAATGCCGACTGGTAGGAGAAGTGGCCGGTCAGCAGGATAACTTCGGCGTCGGGAAGCTCTTCTTTGGTCTTCTGGAGTATCCCCAGACCGTCGACATCGTCCATCTTGAGATCGGTGATGACGACATCGAATTCCTGGCTCTCGATCAGTTGTACGCCGCGTTCGCCGGAATTGGCGATTACGCAGTCGTATCCGACTCGTTCGAGACTCTCGGCGACAGCTTGCGCGTGCGGTTCGTCGTCGTCCACAATTAGCACGTGGACGGGAACTGCCGGTAGATCGCTGGTGTCCTTTCTGGTGGCTGCCATTCGACTTTCAGTTGTCAGTTTTAGTGAGTTATTGGGGTGGGGACGCAAAAGCGTGCGTCGAGCGTGGAAGATTCAGCCCACGTCGGTAGCATGTTCGGGTATACGACATGGGATTTCCAGACAGTCCACGGCGATTCTCAGGCTGGGAACGTTGTTTGTGGACCCGGATTCGAACGGTCCGGCTTGAACGAACTGTAAAGGCAGGGAAACGATGAGCGATTCTATCGTCAATATGTTCAGCGATACTGTCACAAAGCCGACTGAGGGGATGCTTCAGGCGATGATGGCGGCCGAAGTCGGCGATGACATGGGGGGCGAAGATCCTACCGTCAATCGTCTGGAACAGATGGTCGCTGAATTGCTCAATAAAGAAGCGGCCGTTTTTGCGTGTTCCGGGACGCAGTCCAATCAGATGGGGATTCGGTCGCATTGTTTTCCCGGTGATGAGCTGCTGATCGAAGAGCAGGGGCACATCGCTCGATTTGAAGGCGGAGCTCCGGCAGCCATCAGCGGAATCACGACCCGAACGATCCGCGGGCAATACGGAATGCTCAAGTTGGAGGATCTGGAAGGCAAGGTCTACGTCGACAATCAGCACCTTGCGACCACTAAGCTGCTTTGCTGCGAAAACACGACGAACGGTGGCGGCGGGCGTGCCTGGCCGGTCGATCAGCTTCAGCAGGTTTGTGGATGGGCTCACGACGTTGGTTTGAAGACGCATTTGGACGGAGCGAGACTGTTCAACGCGGTTACGACTTCCAATGTTCATGTCCGCGAAATTTGCGACGGCTTCGACACCATTTCCATCTGCTTTTCGAAAGGGCTTGGATGCCCGATGGGCTCGATACTTGTCGGGTCTGGTGAGCAGATTCATCGTGCCCGGCGAGTTCGGAAAATGATGGGCGGAGCGTTACGACAGGTTGGGATCATCGCTGGAGGAGCCATTTACGCTTTGGAAAATCACGTCGAACGTTTGGCCGACGATCACGCGAACGCTCGAACATTCGCCGAGGCGATTTCCAAAATTGACGGTATCAGCGTCGATTTGGACGGAGTCGAGTCGAATCTGGTTTTCTTTGATGTGGATGCCGAAGTCGGTGACGCCAGCCAGCTTTCGTCCGCTTTGCGTGAACGAGGAGTTCGAATCGGAGCGATGGGTCCTCAAACTCTGCGAGCCTGCACGCATCTTGATGTTGATGCGGCTGGTGTTGTTCGAGCGGCGGATGCCGTTGCTGAATGCGTGCAGAGCGGCATCCAGCAGTTTGCGGCGGCAAAGTTCGGGCCGTTCTTTCGAGCCTGATACGAAGCGCCGACTGAAGCGGACGGAGCTCAGCCTCGCAGGCGGACTGTTGCGGAACCCGGGTAGTAATATTGCAGGATCTGCAATGCTGAGCGGCCGGCGAGGGCGAGGCCTCGGGAACCCCATTGGCAGAAGCCGACTCCGTGACCATGTCCGGCGCCAGAGAATCGAACTTCCGCAGCGTCAATCTCCGCTGTGAATCGCGGGCTGTCCAGCGTGCCGATCGGCAGTGAATGCCGGAGTTCTGTGCCAGCGATCTTTTGGGTTTGGATGCCGTCGCTGACCATGTAGAACGGAAGATCGCCTGCATCTCCGAACGCTGGTTGCAGAGACGTTAGTTGTCCGAATTCTTTGTTCTCGCTGGCGAAGTGTTCTTTCAGAGAACGTGACATTCGCTCGACCGGAATCGAACTCGTCCAGCGATAACGGTCCGCTTCACGACACCAGTCGCATTCGACGCTGGCGATTGCTGGAACGGCATCTTTAAAGACCGAACGGCCGCGCGTCGTTCGCCCGCCGCAGACTGCGGTGTAGAACGTGGTGAAGACTTTTCCTTCCCACGTACAGACGATGCCTGCCGTTCGTGCTGCGATTTCACGGCTGCCTTGAGTTTCACCCGCTAGCCGCCGGCCTTCGTCATTGAGGTATTGATAGCCGAGGTACCTTTGACTCCGCGACGTCGCGTACACATCGAATTGCGGATGCCCCTTCATTTGAGATAGCACGTAGGTTCTGGCGGCAATTGTTTGCGCTTCGCGTGCTTCGTCTGGGAATGATGCCGGCATCTCGCTGTTCACGACGCTGGCTAGGTACTCTTCCAGCGGGAGAACGTTCACGGCAATCAGCCGACCACCGGGGCGACGGAAAATTCGAACGTAGCCTCGATACTGGTTTCGTCCGATCCAGATGGAAGGCGACTTGGCCGTCACAATTTCGATCTGGCTGATCGGGAAAACTTCGTCTCCGACTCGAATCCCATTTCCTTCAGCGGAAACGACTTTGTCTTTGATCGACACTGATTGAGCGAGGATTTTCGCACTGCCGGGTGCGAGAACTCGGAATGGTCCGTCGATCGAGATCGTCAGGTCGGTCAGTGGCGACGGCGTGAGGTTCACGCGGACGGGCGGATTCCAAGTGTCGATGGGCGCTGTTGATTGCTGCGAGGCCGCAGCGTTCGACGACGACTGTCCGTTCGAATGCTTCGACAGTAGATGCCAGGCACCGGCGCTCAACGGAATCGCAGACGCCGCCGCGGCAGCGATCATTTTCCGCCGGGAAACACGATGCTGCCCAGTTGCCGGTTCGACATCCATACCTACGCTCCGCCTGGCAGGAAGTATTGAGCGGTCAGTCGTTTCGCAGACTCAAGCCAACATCGGCAAGTTTCGCGCGGATTTCGTTCAATGAAGTCACGCCGAAATTCTTCGATGACAGCAGATCGTCCGGAGACTTTGACAGCAATTCTCCGATTGCTGAGATGTTCAGCCGCGACATGCACTTTCGAGCACGGACCGACAGATTGAGATCGGAGATCGGCTGCTCCATCGCCGATCGCTGTTCTGGCGAAAGATCTTTCGGCGGCTCGGCCATCTCGGCCTTTTTGCTCGCAACGTTGCAACCAATCGACAGGTGGTTCTCGACAAGCAGTTCCTGAATTTCTTTGAGAGACGTATCGCCGAAGTTGCGGCTGCCCATCAATTCCTGTTCGGAAACTTCCGTCAGGTCGCCAAGTGTTCGCATGCCGAGACGATCCAGGCAGTTGCGACTTCGGACGGAAAGTTCGAAGTCGGTGATCGGTCGCGTGAGCGTCTGCATTCGCTTCTGCTCGGCTTTGACGGAATCCTCGTCGTAGTACATGCCTTCCGAGGCGTCGATGTCTTTCAGGTAAAGCCGTGCTCGTTCGTTTGTTGGGTCTGCTTCCAGAACGCGTCTGAAGCAGAACGCTGCCTGATCCAGCGAATCGGCATCTTCGTAAAGCAGCCCGAGATTCAACAACGCTCCGATATGCAGTGGGGGCGACGACAGAGCCTGTTCGTAAAGTCGGACGGCTTCATCGTCGTTACCGTGTCGGGAGTTTTCTCCCGCGAGCCAGAACAGTGCCCGTGTGTGATGAGGATCCATATCGACGGCACGTTCGAAGTATTCGATGCCGCCGAGTGTGTCGCCGTTGTCGGCCAGGATGCAGCCCATCTGGAATGAGTAGTCAGCTCGAGAAACGGCTTTCGCGGCAATTTTCTTGAGAGCTGCTTCGGCTTCATCGACCTGGCCATTCAGGCGGATCGCGCCGACTCGTTGGAGTTCACTCTCGACCGGGTCGTGCCCAAGGCTTGCCGCTGTTGAGAACCGCTCGGCGGCTTCTTCAAAACGGTCGAGTGACAGACAGACCAATCCAAGAACGTAAGCTGCGACTGCGTTCGTTGATGAGCGGTCAAGGTAGTTGTGTGCTGCCTGATGCTGGCCGAGCAGGTACAGCGATGCTCCCAGCTTGGCGTAGGTGCTGTCGGATGCCTGACCGCTTCCGTCCACCGTGCGGCGAAGTTCGTCGACTTCCTGGCGAAACGCCGTTGCCTGCTGCTTGTTCGTGGCCTTCTGAAGCACGGCGAAGTGAGCCGGTCCGAAGTCAGATTCATTACTCAACATGTCGCGAAGATCGTTGATCTCCACCAGCGTTGTGGCAGCCGGGGTCGGTGTACTGTGCAGCACAGAACTCTCCTGGTCGGGAGGCGATTTAGTTGGGCGTCGTTGCACGAACGGATTTCCCACTCCAGATTTGGAGGAAATCCGCGGTGCGACGGCGGAGAATGATAAAGACTGTCCAACCGAACGTACACATTCACGGGCAGATATCCGGTTTTCTGCGGACATTCGGGCCTCGGGCTGAAATCGGTCAACGGAGCGGTTTGACGGGAAGTGCGGCAGGTGGCGAGTCTGGAATCGCACTTCGGCCGCAGTTACGCTGGTCGGCCGGTTGGTCTTGTTCGAGGCCCGAATAACTGGCACGCAAGCGGTTTTGTGGATGGTTCAATGTTTCGTTCGGTAGTGTTCACTTTTTTCGCTGCTTGCTGCGCCACTGGTCCGACTTCGGCCGCAGAGCCCGAACGCGTTGACTTCAGTCGCCAGGTGCTGCCGCTGTTTGCCGACCGGTGCTTTGCCTGCCACGGCCCCGACGAGAACACTCGTGAGGCCGACTTGCGACTGGACCTGCGGGCCTCGGTGTTTGACCGGGATCCAGGCTCGCCCCTGATTCTGCCAGGTCAATCGAGCAAGAGTCCGCTGTTCGAACGGATTTCGTCGCACGATCCCGATCTTCAGATGCCACCGCCCAGTGCGACGCGTCAGCTCAAACGGAAAGAGATTGTCCTGATTCGAAAATGGATCGATCAGGGGGCGGACTGGCAGGAGCATTGGGCATTCAGTCTGCCTGTTCGACCGGATATCCCGGAAGTTTCGGATGCTGAATGGCCGAGAAATAGCATCGACCAGTTCGTTCTGGCGAGACTCGACGGTGAATCGCTTCAGCCTTCACACGAAGCTAAACGCGAAACCTTGATTCGGCGAGTCACTCTGGCTCTGACAGGCCTGCCACCAACGCCGGAGGAGATCGATCGATTTCTGAAAGATGAATCGCCGAACTCGTACGAGAAAGTGGTTGATCGGCTGTTGGCGTCTCATCGGTACGGCGAACATATGGCGATGCCCTGGCTGGACGCGGCTCGCTACGCAGACACGGACGGATACCAGAACGACCGCATTCGCTACATGTGGGCGTGGCGTGACTGGCTGATCCAGGCATTGAATGATGGTCAGCCGTTCGACCAATTCACCATCGACCAGCTTGCCGGGGACATGCTGCCCAACGCGACGCTCCGGCAGCAGATCGCGACGGGATTCTGCCGCAACCACCGGATCAACTCGGAAGGCGGATCGATCCCCGACGAGTGGATTGTCGAATACGTCGTCGACAGAGTCGACACGTTGGGCACAGTTTGGATGGGACTGACTCTAGGCTGTGCTCGGTGTCACGACCACAAATACGACCCGGTTTCGCAGCGTGGCTACTACAAACTGTTTGCGTATTTTAACAACGTCGCTGAATGGGGCCTCGGGCCGAATAATGGAAACAGTCCGCCGCTCATCAAGGTGCCGGACGACTGGCCTCTGCTGACGACGACGAATGATGTGAAAATTGAACCCGCTCCCTACGAGCTGGTGACGTCTCAGGTTTCGGTCGTGCGTCCAAAGCCGGGGGGCAAAGAAACAGTCATGGTTATGGCCGAGCTGCCTGAACCTAGACCGACGTACCTGCTGCGAAGAGGTCAGTACAACCTGCCGGATAAATCGGAAACGCTGACTCCGGGTTTGCCCGACAGTTTGAATGTGTCCGACAAAGCACCAGCGAATCGCAAGGAACTCGCCGAGTGGTTGGTCAGTCCAGAGAACCCTCTCACCGCACGTGTGATCGTCAATCGACACTGGCAGCACTTCTTTGGCATGGGCCTCGTCAAGACGTCGGAAAACTTCGGAGTGCAGGGCGAGCCGCCCAGTCACCCGGAATTGCTCGACTGGCTTGCTTTGGAATTCGTCCGTTCCGGCTGGGACGTGAAGCAGCTTCATCGAATGATCGTCACTTCTGCGACCTATCGGCAGGCGTCGGTGGCTACGCATGAGCAGCCCAAGCGTGATCCCGAGAATCGTTTACTGGCTCGCGGACCGCGATTCCGATTTTCGGCACACATGATTCGCGACCAGGCTCTGGCTGTCAGCGGCCTTCTGCAGGAAAGGATCGGTGGGCCATCGGTGAAACCGTATGCTCCGCCGGGCATCTGGAAGTCGATCTCCAACAATAAGTACGTGCAGGATCACGGGCCAAGCCTCTACCGTCGCAGCCTTTACACCTACTGGCGCCGCACCGTGCCGCCGCCGACGATGGCGACTTTCAACGCGGCCGAACGTGAAGTTTGTCTCGTCCGAAAAGATCGAACGAATACTCCGCTGCAGGCACTGACGCTGATGAACAACGTTGCCTTTGTCGAAGCGGCAAGGTTTCTTGCGGAGCGAATCATGCGGGAAGCAGACTCGGATTCGGATTCACAAATTCGATTCGGATTTCGAATCGTCACCGGAAGGCTTCCGCGAGAATCCGAAAGCGAACCTCTGGCAAAGGCGTACGACCAGTTTCTGGACTACTTCGCAAAGAATCCGACAGAAGCTCCAAAGCTGCTGGCGATTGGCGAGGCAGCTCGGGACAAAAAGTTACCGGCAGAACGTCACGCAGCGCTCACTATGCTGGCCAACATTCTGCTGAATCTCGATGAGGCGATTACTCTGGAGTGAGTTACAGAATTTGAAATCGCAGAGGACGCAGAGGAAGAAAACGCGGAGTTCTCGAAGGACTCTGTGAAGCCATTAGTCTCTCCTGTTCCTCTGCTTTTTGACTCTCCGACCTCTGCGTTAAAAAAATGAAACTTATTGAAGCGGTTTGCCATGAACGAAATTCCTGAACACCGACTTCAAATAAATCGCCGTCACTTTTTCGGTCGGACAAGCACCGGCCTGGGGACGCTTGGCCTGGCGTCGATTATGAATCCGCGGCTGTTTGCGGACGAAGCTCCGGGTCGCAACGCGATGGGCGGATTGACTGACCTTCCGCATTTTCGACCGAAGGCGAAACGGGTTATCTACCTGTTTCAATCCGGCGGTCCGTCGCAGCTCGATCTCTATGATGAAAAGCCTGAGCTGATTAAACGATTTGGTGAGGAGGTTCCTAAGTCGATCTATCCGGACGATCGTAAGACCACGATGACGCTCGGGCAGAAACAGTTTGTGACAGCTCCCAGCCGATTCGGATATCGCTCACACGGCGAGTCCGGTCTTCGGCTGACTGAACTGCTGCCTCATCTTGGCGGCGTCGCGGACGAGATGTGCGTCATTCGGTCGATGTATACCGAGACGATTAACCATGACCCGTCGATTACTTTTCAATTGACCGGTTCGCCATTGCCTGGTCGGCCGAGCATGGGCTCATGGATGAGCTATGGGCTGGGCAGTGCGAATTCAGACCTGCCGGCATTTGTCGCGATGACGTCCAGCGGGACGGCGAAAGCCGGGCAGCCACTTTACGATCGGCTCTGGGGAGCGGGTTTTCTGCCTGCAAAGTTTCAGGGCGTGAAGCTTCGCGGGAAGGGCGATCCGGTTCTCGACCTCAACAATCCGGCGGGAGTCAGTCCCGAAATCCGTCTGCAAATGTTGCAGACCCTCGGCCAGTTGAACCGGCAGAAGCTGGAAGAAACCGGCGACCCGGAAATCGAAGCTCGTATTGCTCAGTACGAACTCGCGTATCGGATGCAGACTTCGGTCCCGGAACTGGCCGATTTGAGTTCCGAACCGAAGTCAACGTTCGACCTGTACGGGCCATCGGCGAAGAAGCCGGGAAGCTATGGCTACAACTGCCTGCTCGCTCGTCGACTGGCGGAACGAGGCGTGCGGTTCATTCAGCTCTTCCACCGAGGCTGGGATCAGCACGGCAACCTGCCGAAGCAAATCGCGTCGCAGTGCCGAGACACCGATCAGCCGACGGCAGGATTGATCCGCGACTTGAAGCAGCGAGGGATGCTCGACGATACGTTGATCATCTGGGGCGGAGAATTTGGCCGAACGGTCTACTCACAGGGCGGGCTGACGAAAGCAAATTACGGCCGTGATCATCACCCAAGTTGCTTTTCGATGTGGATGGCGGGTGCCGGCGTCAAAGGAGGACTTACCTGGGGGCAGACGGACGACTACAGCGTCAACGTCGCCGAAGACGGAGTCCACGTTCACGATCTTCAGGCGACAATTCTGCATTTGCTGGGCGTCGACCACGAACGACTTACTTATCCTTACCAGGGACGCCACTTCCGACTGACCGACGTCCACGGCCGAGTGGTCAATGAGCTTCTAAGCTGACCGATTGACGCATCGGACCTTCCGACGTTTGCGACCAGTCGATCGTCGATTCCTGGAGTCGCTGTCGGCAAGTGCTGCTGTAGCCACCAGGCGTGTAATACTCAGGCAGCATGCAGCCCGAAGCCGTGATGGCAAGCAGAATCGCCGCTGCCGTCGCCAATCGTCGCACCACTTCCGCGTCCCCCACTCGGAATCCGTCACTCGAACTTCGCCAATCAGTTTTTCTATCGAACCAACAGGTGTTGGGGGCTGAACCAGTACGGCGGTTCGCAGTCGGGTTACGAGGATTGGAGTGGTTGTCCAGGGAGACTTCCCGCGTCAATGGGGAGGACATCCCTCCCTGACTCGCATATTCATGGCAAACTCGGAGGTAGATCCCTGATTGGCATGCCTGACGCAGTGCTCAACACTGATCGGACCTTGCGAGGACAATCCATGTGTTTATCCGCGTTCCAGACTGCTGGCTGGCTCGTCGGCAGGGCGGTGCAATTTCGTCTCGCCGCGAGAGTGTTCTTAAAGTTCTGCCTGGATGTAGGTGCCGTCTTTCCAGTCGAACCGAAGTCTGTCTACGAGCTCTTCTGATGACTTGGCACCTGAAATCAGATCGCGAGCGAGCTGCAGCTCCGATTCAAGTTTCTGCTTTTGCCTTTTCAAAGAGTCACGCACGCGCGTCGTGCTGCGGTCTACAGTCCTGTTTTCCGGACCGTCGTAGGCTTCAAGAGCGGCGAGGCCAATGTCAGTTGGCACGCGTTCAAGGAATCTCGCCAGTTCTGAAATGTGCGATTCTTCTGTGGCAGCAGCCAGCGCTTTCGATGCGGCTCCAGACAATGCTTCTTTCATCCAGTCGGAACGGCTTGACGAGTTGAGAATCTGCATGAAGTCTCGCACTTGGATTGCCGTGCTGAGATCCGTTTCGGCGACAGCGGAATAGGCAATTGGATGTTCCGGCAGTCGAGAGAGTCCCAACGTAAGTCTGCCGGATGGAGACTCTTGCCACTGTTTCGCAAGCCACTCCACAACGACGTCCGGGACGTCCGGCGGAGTTTTGCATGTAGGCCGACCAATCGCTATCAGAAAACGGCCCGGCCTCTTGCGCGAAATTCTTCCCACCGATTCGCAGCATTAACGGAAGAAAATAATTGTTAAGTTCGCTCCGGCGGCCGGCCAGCCATGAAGTCAGGTCCTCTCGGTCTGCTCCCGATTCCAGTTTGCCGCTCGATGTAGTACTTCAGAACGTCTGAATGCGTCCAATCCGCTGAAGACATGATTCGCCGAACGATTTGCTGAATCTCGGGCTCCTTTGAATCCATCAAAATCGCCACGACGTGGTCGCGGAAAGTCAGAATACTGCGATCGTCATGGTGATGTTCCCGGCTGTTCTCAAGAAAGAGCTTCAGCAATGGAACGGATCTCGGATCGTTCGACCGGGCAATCCACAGCCAGTCCCGCCGAATGACGGCTTCCTGAAAACTCAACGGCTCCTTCGAGTATCGCTCCAGCTCATAACTATGCCGAATCGTCGGGGGTCGACTCATGAGATTGCCGAGGAGTCAATTGCTGGCGGAGCGGAGGGTGGGCATCGATGTGATCTGCATAAGCAATCAGCGGGTCTACGGATTCTTCCTTCGCAAGAACTTTCAAAGCCTGCGCGTGTCGGACTGACGGTTTCCCACCCGTGGACGTGTAAGGAAAGTTCGTTGTTATGTTTCGAAAATCGAACGCCCGGACCGTGCAGCCTGGAATTTACCGATCTTGAACGTCCAGAAGTAGCGGCTTGCTGTGAAACGTTTCACAACGACGTCGGTTGTCTGTCCGAGCCTCGACGAGTCAGGATTGAACGGATCAAACGGCAGGGCGCTCCAGTTGATCTTGGCGAGTGAATCGGTCGAAGATCTGGACCACACGAAAGCGGCCTCCTGGACCGGCGGTTCGTCGACCGGAGCTACTCGCTGAGCGAATTCGTCCAGCGTGATTGTCAATGGGGTCGTCCCAAGAAGCACGCCGTTGCACCGAACCTCTGTGCCATCATAGCTATCGACCGAAATCGCAGGTGGCTTTGTTTCAGTCTGTGCTGAATGAGCCTCGTACCGAAAGACTCCGGCCGACTGGCAGATCAGAAATGCTCCTGCCGGAATGAGGATGACCTCAGGCGAAGAAGCGGCACCTTTCCACCAGACAGCTCCGACAATCAGGAGACCAGCCACGACAGCCACACCGATGAAGATTGGGTTTCCGGACCATCGAACAAATCGCTCCCATTCACCAGCAGTCGTGTACAGCGTTAAAGCAATGGGAAATAGAAACGTCGTTACGCAAATAAATGCGAGTAGGTTTCGACCTTTCGCTTTTGGCGTGCATGAGTGATTCCTTACTGGCCGTGTTGTTCGCTCTGAGTCCACAATCCGCAGGCGATAACGGCGAAGATCGCCAGGATCGGCCACACGATCCACGTCAACGGATTCATGGGGTAAGGTGCAAGGAGAGGGCTGAGGGTGATTGAAGCGGCAATGACCGCGAGAACGATTCGAAATGCGGGAAACATGGACTGCTTTGACATGGTGGCCGTCAGCACCAGAGTAGTTACAAAGAACGGAATGCAGACATACCGGGAAAAACCTAGTAGCTCGCTGACTTCCTGCCACCGAACCATTGGAAACCAAGGCGACCCGAATGACTGCTGCACAAGCTGTCTGACGCCAAGTGCCTGCAGCAATCCGACCCACACGAATGACAGGACGACAACGATGAGTCCCGAGGCCAGTCTCCGACAAGAACTGCTGCCGCCGTGTCAGCCCGCGGGCACTCAGCCAGACGGCAACTCCAGCAAAATTACAGAAGATTCGAATCGGAAGCAGGAGCCCCAGCACTACCAGTAGATAGACAAGAAACTGAGTCGTCCGGTCTTCGTAGTGGACTGATTGTGCTGCAGTCATGGGATCGCGCTGCAACAACGCTACGGCTGTCAGTAACACTCCCAGAACCAACAGCTCCAGCTTAATTGCAGACAGTTGATAACGAATGAAGGGTAGACTCATGAGGCGGCTCCCAATGTTTGTTCGGACCTCTGCAGGCTGAGTTCGACGAAAATGTCTTCAAGGTTCATGTGTTCGATTTTCACGTTACTTCCCAGAGACTGAACGAGTGCCTGCTGAGTCTCTTCCCTGGTAATCATCAATGATGAGATCTGTTACTTGTTGGTTAAGTTGCTGTCTCACAACTTTTAACTGCGAAAGCGTTTGTTCCTGATCTGGTGGAACAGAACCTTCGAGTCGGACTCGGCGCATTCGGCCCTTGAACTCTTCAAGGTTGCCTTCAGCGAAGACTTGGCCTTCGTGCATCATCGTGACCGTGTCGACGACTCGCTCTACGTCGTGAAGAAGATGAGAAGAAATCAGCACTGTCTGACCATGCTCGACGGTGGCCGCCAGCAGCATGTCCAGGCATTGTCGACGAAAGATCGCGTCGAGGCCGGAGAGCGGTTCATCGAGAATCAGCAGTTCGGCTCCCTGACAAACTGCCTGCAGCAGGACAGCGCGACGTTTCTGTCCCAGAGACAGTCGAGAGAAGGCGACTGACGGGTCGATCCCGAATTCGTCCGTCAGACGTGTCGCCAGCTCCGAGTTCCAGTTCGGGAAGAAACGCTGATTCAGTCTGAGAATGTCGGTCAGGCACCGTCGAGATGGCAACTCCATTCGATCGGAGACGTACGCGATTCGTTGTAGTGTTTCTGTATCGTGCTGCCGTGGCGGTTTTCCCAGAACGTCGACATCGCCACCGTCGGGGTAAAGGTGTCCCATCAGTACTCGAATCAACGTTGTTTTGCCGGCACCATTCGTTCCTAGAAGCCCGTGAATCGAGCCACGATTCACTTCAAGGTTAACGTTATTCACGGCTTCGGTGCGGCCGAATCCACGACATAGCTCTTTGGCTGAAATCAATGAATCATTCATCGGTTGTTTCCCGAAGGTTTTCAATATCGTTCTCAATCAATTGCCGGATGTCGTCATGACTCAGTCCTAATCGGACTCCTTCTGACAGCATTCTACGGACCAGCTCACGAACCTGTTTTTTTGCTTGCGTTCGAGTGACCGTCGATGGGCGTGATGACACAAAAGCTCCCTGTCCCTGCCGCAGAACGATGACATCTTCGGCAGACAGCTCAGCGTAGATGCGACTTACCGTCGTGGGGTTCACCTTTAGTTGCTTTGCGAGTTCCCGCACGGACGGCAGCTTTTCACCGATAGCCAGTCGGCCGGTCGCAACCATCCATTTAATCTGGGCAATTACCTGCCGAGTGACAGGTTCGCCGCTATTAAAGTCCACATTGATCAGCACCAGACAGCTCCCTCACTCTTTGTCCATGCGATAGATGCACTGTATGAAGTAATATCACACAGTGCAACGGCGAATTCAGATTGAGAAAAGAAATTGCAAAGATCAAAAGGCCGGTGGATGAGTATCCCTTCGGGTCGAAGGTGTCAGATGCAACTGACATGAGTGGCTTCAACGCTACTGGCCTGTCGAAGAAAGGGCAGTCTGGCTCGGGGCAAGCGAAACACGGCTCAAGCAATTCTGCAGTCGGCGCGAGATCTTCGGCGCCGGAACGTCGTCGCTGCGTCTTCTGGTCTGGCCTGCTGGATTCCTAACAGACCTTCAACAACGCGGTTGATTTGGCATACACGGCCGCTTTCTCCGGCGATCCCGACCAGGCCGCCGTTTCAGGAGCGTGGACCGCGTATTACAACTCGATGGCCACTGCTGCGGAAAACGCCATGACCGCCAAAGCCGCCGCAAATCAAAGTTACATCGGGAGCATGGCGGGCGACATTCAAACGACCATGAATAACGTCGCGGGTGAGTCTACCCAATTGGCGACCGACTTAGGTAACGCAAACACGGCTTTTGTTAGTCAGGTCGCCGCTGCTGCGACGCTACAGACCAGCCAGACTGCCGGCGGCAGGAGTTGTGTGGGGTGACGCGGGTCGCTACGGACATAAAAAATGCGGTCCAGAATGCGTTAAGCGCGTGGAAACAGATGGCCGACGACGGAGTTGACGCAGCCAAAATTCAGGCTGACGATTACTCCAACTTCTGGAACGGATTTGTCCATAGCTATCTGGGAGCTGCTACGTCGCACGCCACCAACGTTATCAACGAGGACCGTCAGTCCGCCAAAGACATTGACTCCGAACTAACTACGTTGGCTCAGGGGGTTGCCGCCGAACAACACGACCTCAATCTCGATGAGATGTCCGAATGGCAAGCCGCCGCTCTACAACTTTCATCGCTCGACGACCCCGTTGTGATTGCCTGGTCCGTCCTCGGGTCGCCTGGTCAATCCTATCTGCTTGGTGGATTCACGCCGACACTGCGGCCGCTCCACTCTCGAATTTCGCTTACACCACTCCAGGTGGAGCCGGCCCAATGGCCGGTAATATGAGCTCTGACATTGGTGCGGCTCCGGGGTAGGACAGATGAGTGACAAACGATTACTACTGGGCGTCCGAGTTCACCGTGTGGCACCTGCCTGGTACTCTGTGGAGCACGTTTTCAGACGGAACGGCATACGATTCATACCGCGGAGCAATGGTTGGTGGGCGCCGACATCCTCACCTTTGGTGCGTTTGATTTTAGTTCAAACTACACGGCCACGTATGGACATGACGAGTGGTTCAAACTGGTCTCACGACAAGATCGGTCCATGGATCGGATATCCGTTGCAGATTGCGGCAACTACGGCGGCAATTAACGGTGTCATGTATTACGGATTTGCCCACGCAGGACACGGCGTAATTTGGACCGGTGGCCTATTAGACAAAGGCGCTCGTATTGCGGCAGTCGAAGGGGGGATGGTTCTTGAAATGACTGTAGGTGGTCAAATTCTTACAAAAGTTCAAACTGTTGCACCATTCACGAGACCGCTTCTCTACCCGTTTTGGAGAGCTGGGTCGAGAGTATTCGCAAGTAACATAACAAGCGCCTCAGCGGCCGTTCCAATCACTGGTGTTGGGGCAACCAGTGTGTTTGCGATGGAGCAAGCAACTTTGACGGGCAGGGGAATTGATATCCTCTATTACATATTTCCAGCGCTCTAGGGCTTAACAGCCCGTTGAAGAACGCTGGTTGTTGCTGGTCATAAGGTGCAGGTTGGTGTGAGAAATTTCGGGCGGTGTTGATGGTCGTGGACTCGGTGGAATGGGTTGGTGCGACTGAGGAGTCGCTGGGAACGTTTCAGGGCGGCTTGAAGTGGCGAAAACATTGAGATCAGCAGTCCTGGGAGACCCGCGAACTCTCGGGGTTTGCCGCTGCCCAGTAGTTTTCGCAGGATCAGACCGAGGTTGTGAGCGGCGACTGTCAGCCGGACTTTCTTGCGGTTGTTCTCCAGGCCTCGCAGCCGGGTGCGGCGGGCCCCTCCCGTTTCGCAGACGTGAGCGAAGCTTCTTTCGACACGCTCGCATCGCAGTTTCTGCAGACGCTTGTTGCGTTCGCCTTTCAGACGACGGCGGTTGGCTCGGTACGCGACTTCGTAATCAGCGGGCTTGTCCGTCCAGCGACGGTTCGGACCATCCGGCTCGCAGATGTATGTTCGCAATTCGTCCGCCCGGGACTTCGCTAGCGTTTCGTTTTTGTGGTAGCCCTTGTCGCCGACGACCTCTTTGATTGCCGCGTCGCTGTCGGCCTGCTGCACGTTGCCTTGAGCGGTGTTGACGCTGTCCAGCAGCGTCTTACCGTCGGACTCGTTGCCGTAATAGATCTCGGCAGACAGGATTGCTTCAGTCTCAAGGTCGACCGTGTGTTCCTGCTTGTACGACAGATGCGTGTGGCCCTTCTTCATCTTCATAATGCGGGCGTCAGGGTCGCTTGAACTTTGCCAGTCCTGATTGGACGCCTTCTTGCCTTTGCGTTTTCGATCGAACTTCCGCAGGTCGTCGTCGCTGTTGATTTCGACGCCGTCAGCTTCGGCCAGACCGAGGACGTACGCTTCCCAGTCCTCGCCGGTGTCCCGCCGCACGATCGACTTCATCGCCGCGTTGGCTTCCAAAAGAGTTGAATCGACACCGACAGTCTTGCCTTTCAACAGCCCGTGTTCTTCGACCAGCGACAGCACGAATGCAAAGACCTGCTCGAACACTTCCAGAGGAAGTCGCTGACGGATGCGCGTCAGGCTCGAATGCTCCGGGGTGTTCTCATGCAATTCGTACCCAAGAAACTTCCGCAACGACAGGCTGTCCCGACATCGCCACGCAATGCCTCGCTGAGAATCGATGCCCTCAAAGTACCCCACAAAGATCATGCGGAAGTAGATGCCTGGCGGAATG
The DNA here is from genome assembly GCA_943787265.1 of uncultured Planctomycetaceae bacterium. GTDB lineage: Bacteria > Planctomycetota > Planctomycetia > Planctomycetales > Planctomycetaceae > JABMPE01. The sequence continues at coordinate 32,315 of CALSLT010000053.1, forward strand.
CCGGGACGACCACCTTCTTTGTAAAATGGCTCGCACAACGACTCGGCAAAGTTGTCGAACTCCCCGTCGCGGAGCACACGATTCAGGGCGTCGTAAAACACATGCCCGATCGAAGCTGGCAACTTCGCCGTCGCCACCCAAAGTTCCTGCTGCCGCTCCGTTCGACGCTGACCAAGTGCCATCTGTAATTCTCCATTGCTCAATCTCAAGACCCGGAGCAGGATAGCGCGAACTCATATTCAGTCCAGGTCAGTTGGCCAGCTTTTTCAACGGGCTGTTAAAAGATACAGATCAGAGAAGCGATGTTAATACGAAAAATCCCCTGTCAGATTCGACTGGTAAATGGAGCCTTACTCCTTTACACGGAGGGCGAGAGAACTATGCGTATTAGTATGGAACCCGGAATTGGCGGAGATCTTGTCTACGCGTCAACCATGAAGCAGTGGGAGCCACCATATGACGACGAGATCATTTCAGTCGAAGACAACAAGCGAATTCGGAAGAACATCGCGACGAAGTTATCACCTTGGTGGGCGTTTTGGTTGGCGGATTCACATCTGAAGTGCAAAGCCGGCTTTTGTGAGAACTTCGAGTGGAGTGAGATAGTTGAGTCTCTTTCGAGGTCGATTGTTGAGCCGGTTCGTGACGTGTGCAAGGGCGTTGTGTGAGATGTCTCGGAAGTCGGTCTTCTTCGGGAAGTACTGACGCAGCAGGCCGTTGGTGTTTTCGTTTGTTGCTCGCTCGTTCGAGGAGTAGGCGTGTGCAAAGTAGATGGCGATCTGCAGACGCTTGCTCAGTTGTTCATGGCCGGAGAATTCCTTGCCGTTGTCGACGGTCAGTGTCTGACGCAGCGTTGGCGGGATGATGCGGAACGCTCGTTCTTTGGCAGCGTTCAGCCGGGCGCTGGTGCCGTTTTTCATCTTTGCTGTGATCAAAAATCCGCTCTTGCGTTCCACACAGGTCATGATCATGCCGGAGTGATCTGCACCGTGAACCGTGTCGCCCTCCCAGTCACCGAAGCGGCGGGGCGTGAATCGACTTTTGCCGACGCTGCTCGATGCTGACGCGGGTTTCTGATGCGGCCTCGTCCGTCAATGCCCCGACGTTTGCGATAACGAC
>CALSLT010000054.1 GCA_943787265.1 uncultured Planctomycetaceae bacterium
ACGCGCTGGTTCAGATTCTCAAATTACTCGGCGGCGGCGACGTCAAGGTTCGAGACAAACCGCAGCGATGCGGAGTGAACGCCGAATACCGGGAGCTTCCGTTCGAATTGTCAATCAAGACTCGGCCAGCTCCACCAGCCAAGGGGCAGAAGGCTCCTGCTGAGCACTTGACGGTCGTCTTTCGAAACACAAAGACAAAGCGAGCGACTCCGGAAGACATCGGAATTCCTGAAACCATCAAGGAAAGAGTCCGTCATTACGGTAAATCGAATTCCGGAGTCGTGCTCGTCGTTGGGCCGCCAGAATCGGGCCTGACAACGACGGCGTTGTGCGCATTGCGTTGCGTCGATTCGTACATGTACCAGTGCTATATCATCGGCGACCTTGGCACGCGAACGGTGCTGAACGTTCCCGTCTTCGAGCAGGAAGACGGACACACGCTTGAGCACACGTTCATGCGGATTCAACGAAACGAGGGCAACCTCGTTTACATGGCGGAGTTCAACGATCCGGAAGTCGTCAAGGCGGTCATGGAAGGCTCGACCGAAATGACTTTCATGTCTGAGCTGTACGCCAGAGACGCCGCCGACCGGGATCGCCAAGTACGTCGAACTTGTTGGTAACCCGGCGCTGGCTGCCGAGCAGTTGCGGATGGTGATGAGTCACAAGCTGATCCGAAAACTCTGCCCGAAATGTAAAGAAGCATTCCGCCCCAATCCAAAATTGCTCGCTCAAGTTGGGCTGCCGGAAGACACCGAGACGCTGTACCGGAAAGCTCGACCACCAGAACCCGACGAGAAAACCGGCGAGCTGCCAGAACCGTGCCGAGCCTGTGACGGAGGCCGGCTTCCGCGCTCGTGCGGCCGTCTTCGAGATGATCGACGTCTCTGAAGCGATGAAAACTGTCATCGGTGGCGGAGGAGATTCGGCCGCCATTCGAAAGCAGGCCAAAGAAGAGAAGCAGTTGAACTGCCAGAAAGATGCACTGCGTCTTGTTCTGGATGGTTCGACAGGCCTTGACGAGTTGCAACGAGCGTTTGCACCTCCAGGCGGACCACGCCGCAAGAAGAAACCAGCTCGGCGTCGACGGCCTGAGTAAGGCAAGGCACTTCGAACTACTAATTAACCAAGAGCATCCAAACGGCCTGTCGTAATTTACGGCAGGCCGTTTAGCTTGCGCACGACCCATTCAGTTGTCAGCAGAGCGAAGAACAGCAACAGAAATATCCAGTGGTCCCACAATGTGGTTTCTTCGCGGGATTGAGCCGACTCTTCGGGAGGCTTCAGCAATTCCACAATCCGGTGAATCTCGTCCGGCATGATCAGCTCGCCGCCAGATGCATCAGCCAGTTGCTTCAGCAAGTCTCGATTGGCACTCAGATCACTCAGTTCTCCTGTCAAAGGATCGCTGACATAGAGTGACGTGCTGACTTTGCTGCCCAGGTTTGCGTTTTCGACGGCGACTTTCGCGGTCCAGGTTCCTGAAGGAAGGCCAACAGCTCTCGCCTGAAAGAGCAGGGGACTTCCATCAATCGGTGTGAGTTCAATCTGACTGAATGGTTTCTCGCCCGAAACTTCTGACTCCTGATAGATCTCGATCGACGCCTTCAAGTCCGGATTCAGATCGAGAAACCGCTTTTGCCAGCGGACCTCAAAGACGGCGTCGTCTCCGACTGACAACTGGCTGTTCTGGACGAGCAGCCGGACGAATTCGTTGCCAGCGGAAGCTTTGTTACGGGCAGCCCAACGTGCCATCTGTGCCCAGAATCGGTGGTGATACTTATCACCAATGCGATGTCGCCATCGCCACGTGCTGTCGATGCCGATCCACAATACCTGCCCGAAACCATAGTACTGCTGCACGATCATCGCGTTGTCGCGTTCGGATTCGAGCGAAGACTCGTCCGGCCGATGAGCTGTCGCCAACACGGTCGCCCCCCGGCTTCGCCGTTCCGGTCAGCCCCCAAACATGCCCCGGCAATTGCGACCAGACGCGACGGTTTTCGAAGACATTCGTATCGAACTGAAACATCGCATGCCGGTCGGCGTCCGGCGTCAGTTGCAATCGGAAACCGCGGTCAAGTGGTGAATTGTCAGCTCCGGATCGCGACAGGTCGATTTCGCGTAGATTCGTCATGGGAAGCAACTGCCGAAGTTCAGGCGACGCATGTCTTGCCGGAAACTGATTCTTTCCGGCAAGTAGAACCAGCGTGCCACCTTGCTCCCGCACAAACTCATCGATGACCTGCCAGACGTTCGAATCAACATCGGCTGGCGAGACATCTCCGACGACGAGAAGATCGAGCTCGGCCATCTTCGATTCAGCGACGTCCTCTCGCTTTGTTGGTAATTGAAGCCGCTTCGGGAAAAACGTCGTCGGCAACACTCCGATGTGCGGCTGATCAAAAACAACCTGCTGCAGATCGACTCGTTCATCGCGACTCAGTGCGTTGTCAATAAACCGGAATTCCCAGCGAGCTTCACCTTCGACAAGCAGAACGTGTGACTGATCGTCGACGATTTCAACGGCGAATGATCGTTGGTTGTTGTCGTCTCGGGTTTCACCTTCCTGGACGGCCGTCCGAAGTTGGTACTCATCACGACCGATCGTGTCTGCATTCAGTGGAAAGTCGACATCAACAAACGGTGCTCCCGCAGCGTCGGTTGGCACTCTGACAACGCGGGATTCTTCTGTTCCGTCGGCGTGTTGCAGGATGACGGTCAACTCTTCGTTGCGAAATCCGTCGGCAGCAAGTCTCGCTTTGACCACTGGCGTGTCGTTCTGAAAGACGAGCTGCGGATGTTCCAAAGAAATAATCGAGATGTCTTTCGGACGAAGCTCTGACCCGATCATCACTGGAATCATGGGAGCGTTAAGCGTTCCCAACCTCGTTGCCGCTTCCAGCGGATCTTTGTCAGCGTTGTGACGACCGTCAGTCAGCATCACGACGCCCATCACTTTTGAGGTGTCATCCGCAACGCCGAGGTCAGTGGCGACCCCCAGATCAGACTGCTGTGGAATGAGTGACGGGATCGGCCCGGTGAGCGACTCTTCGAGAATCGATGCGTCGAGGGTTTCGGCTTTGGCAGCAAAGGCTCGAACCTCAACAGCTCCGATTTCGTTCAGTTGTTTAAGCAACGGCTGCGAGGTTGCATTCAAAAGGCGAGTGGCGATCTCACGGCGGGGCAGGGCACGTACGGTTTCGATGACCTGCTCAACGTTTTCTTTGCGAAGTCGAGTCAATTCGGCCCTGCTGGCTGCAGTTGACGCTTCCGACTCCTGAACCCAGGTTGGTTCCTGGCCGTTCTCGAGTTCTGAGAGCCAACGGTCCAGTCGATCGTCGGTAGCTGCGTTGCCAATCAGCTCCAGACTTCTGGCCCAACGCAACAGCGATGCTTTGTCGGCATGAGCGTCGGCCGTGTCCATGCTCTCGGAAACGTCGACCGCCACAATGATCTTTGCCGAGCGGTCGCGGTCGAGCACCCAGGTCACGACGGGTTGCAGAAACGTCAGGCAAAGCAAAGCAAGAACCGAAAGCCGGAGTGCGAGCAGAGTGTTGCCGACTCGCGAAGAAACCAGCGTCCGCTCGTATTTCAGCAGAAGGCCGACACAAACGGCAGCGATGACACACACGGAAGCACAGAACCAGAACCAGCCGGATGTCGCCAGTCCTTGTAGAATGAGTTCCCGGCTGTGCATGATCGTGTGATTCGACTCGTGTTTCGACAGACGCTCTGGCAGAGACCCGCGCCGCAGTAAACGGCCTGGCATAACGCATTCGGCTTTGTTGATCGAGCAACCGACGATTCGGCCGCTCCTTGATTCGCTGAACACGGTTGACGATAACCCGTCCGGTTCGCGAATCGTAGCTTGGCTACCCCCTTACAGAGACCACTGACCATTTCGTGCCCGGTCAGCCTCTTAACCACTGTCCGCTCAGGACGCTCGGAGTTCACGTTGGCTGGAAAGAGCAAAAAGAAGTCTCAACGGGAGAAAAAAGCTGCCCTGCGCGCGGACGCGGATGACAAGTTTCCTGGCTGGAAAAAGCCGCTTCGCCCCATTGAACAGTCTTTTCTGGACGTGGCGGACGAAATTCGCGGCGAACGAATCGTCGCAGTCTCCAACGCCGGAGCGCAAGCGGCTGCCGAGATTGCAAGAAAGAATCCGGACGCCCAAGTTGTCTGCAATTTTCTGGACGCTTTTCTCGCTGATTCAGCTCGTGCGAGAAACGAAGGTGTCGAGAATCTCGAAATCACCTGTCTGCCGGATCTGCCAGAAGGCAAGTGCGATGCCGCTGTGATCCCGTTTCCGGCCAAAGGCGAAAGTGACCTGGCGCGTGAATATCTGCAGCAGACTTTGCAGCGACTTGCGCCGGACGGGCGGCTGTTCGCGTCGTCTGACAATGTGAAAGACCGCTGGCTGCACGACCAGCTGCGAGCGTCTTTCCAGAAGGTAACAAACCGGGAAACTCCGAAAGGGCGGCTGTACATTGCCAGCCGGCCGAAGCCCTTGAAGAAGGTGAAGGATTTTTGGTTGCTGGTTTGCGTTCCGCGACGGAGAACAACTGATCCACGCATGCAGTCGTCCAGCCGTTTTCAGTCATCGCCGCATGGACAATGGAGCAAGGGCACTCATCGATTCGTTGACGATTGCGGATGGGCCAAGGGCAGGGGAGGCTGTCAAAGACAACTTTCGAGTCCTGGATATCGGCTGCGGAAACGGGAGCGTGGGCTTCGCCGCTGCTCTGCGAGCGAAAAACGTTCAGGTGCGAGCAATGGACGCGAACGCTCGAGCTGTTCAGTCTGCCGCGATGGGGGCGGAAAAAAATGAGATCGCAAACTTCTCAACTCAACTAGAAGCTGCCGGCCGATGTGCAGAACCAGACACATTTGATCTTGCTCTGGCAAATCCACCGTATTTTTCGAACTTCCGAATTGCGGAAATCTTCGTTCAGGCGGCGTTCAACTGTCTGAAACCAGGTGGACGCTTACATTTTGTCACAAAACAGCCTGAATGGTTCGCCGATCGGTTCGTCGAAGTGTTTGACGAAGTCAGTGTGTTGGAGAATCGCGGCTACTTTGTCGTCAAAGCGACTCAGTTAGATTCGCAATCAGAATCAGTTTGGGGCTGACAGTTCGTTTGCTTTGTCAGTTTTGCGACAGAACCTGGCAGTCTCGACAGGCAAAGTTCCTCTTGCCGGATAGATCCGCGGCAAGTTCAATTCGTTGTCCGCGCAGTTCGAGACGTACCTGAAGCTGGTCCCAAGCAATCTGTCTCAGTTTTGCCTTTGTGCAACGGAGATTCTGATATGAATTTTCTTCTGGTTCTTGCACTCGCCGGAGCAAGCCCGTCGAACTCTGCGAGTGAGAATGTCCAGGTAGCGTCAATCGCTGAGGCAGCTTCTGAAATACGGCCGACGCTGAAAACGGGAACGCTGCTGGTTTCCGCGGGTGATTGCCTGGCCGTTCGCGTTTACACGCAAAGCCCTTTCACGCACGTCGCGGCTGTCATTCAGCGAAACGGTCGGCCGTTCGTGTATGACGCTGCAAACGGAGTCGGCGTGCGATGCCAGACGCTGGAAAACTATCTGCGAACTCAGAGCCCCGACGAGTTGCACGTCTTTCAACCAGCTCGGCCACTGAATTCAAGTCAGCAGAAACGGCTGGCCGGCTGGCTAGACGGGCAACTTGGACGGCCGTACGCGGTTGCGCATCACCTCTCGGGCGAGCGTGGCGACGGGCTTCACTGTGCCGAGTACGTGACTGAGGCACTCGGCAACTGCGGACTTATCAAAGTGAAGAATCCCGCAAGAGTGTCGCCAGCCAGCCTCGTTAAGGGCATCACGATTCACAACGTGTATTCGCAAACGGAAACCGTCCACATCATCGCCCCCATTCCGGAACCGACACCGCCATTAACGTGGTACGGACAGGCGTGGCGATGCACGAAGACCTGCACGGCAACCTGCATGTCGAAATTTCGGCGTTGCGTGCTTTGCCAGTAGCGATTGCTCGATGCTTGCCCGATTACTCTTTGGGTGAGCGTTGCTCGCGGATGAGTCGGACGATGACTGCATCGAGGTCTCGCAAGCCTTCATCCGGATTGATCGGGTAAACGCCGACATGATAGTCCGCGATCTTTCCATCCGGGCCGACAACGACCCACAACGGAAGACTCGCGTCAAGTTGCCGTGGGTCGCCCAGTTGCTTGATGAGATTTCCGCCGTCCATCGCGATCGGGTATCCGAGGTTCATGAAGTCTCGGAGCTTTCTCACCGAACGTTTCGCAGCCCCCTGCGTTTCAGGTTTTGCGAATCCTTCGTTGACGGCGACTCCGACAGCACTGACGCCAAGGCGTCCTCGGCGATTCAGCAGGAAATCGAGGTAGCCGACTTGGCCGTACGGTTCTTCGAGCGGCTCGCCCTGATATTCCCAGAAGTGCAGAACGGTGATCTTGCCTTTAAGCGACGCGGAGTCGAGCTGTGCCCCTTTGAGCGTTGGCAGAACGAATCCAGGCAACGGTTGCCCAACGAACTTTTTCTGAAGACTGGTGACGTCTCCGGCTCGTTGCGACTGAGCTCGCACGTCGCGAGACATGGCGACAATCAGTTTGGCCAGTGGCAGGCCCTCAGTTTCCTCGACGAGTGCCGGCAGTACGGCTGACGCCTTTTCAATCTGAGCGGGCGAAAGCTCGGGTTTGGTCGTCCCTTCTGAACGTTCCAGCGATCCTTGAATCTTCTGCAATGACGCAATGGCGGTGCGTGTTTTTGCCGCTTCAGCAGCCTCAAGCATTCTTGATCCGGAAAGCGAGACTCGCAACGTGAACTCATCTCCGCGGCCCATAAAGACTCGCCGTTCAGCAGCAACGAGAATCGGCTCATTCTCCGCGACGAAGAACTTCTGCCGACGACCGAAGTTGTCGACGGCTTCCACTTCCCAGCACTGCTGTTCCGCAACTTTTGTTTGGCCTTTGACCGAGTATTCAAGACGTCCTGAAGTCCAACTGGCGTTGTCTGCAAGCCGGTCAGCAAACTCAAACAAGGGCAGGGGAGTCTCTACTGGATATTTTACGCTGTCATGAGAATGCAGCACGTGCGGTGGTCGGCCACCGGATCGTCGATTATTCCCATCAATCTTTGCTGTTCCGAAACGTTCCGGCCACGCCCACGCACCGCCGCCTCGCTCGGAAACCAGATGAAAACATTCCTGTCCGCCGCCAGCCGGAGTGAGAAGTGTGTACAGCTCAAATTGCTTGACTGGAGCAGGGGCCTCGCCGCGGCGAATCTTCTGCGTAAGCGTTCCTGAGTACTGCAACTCGCGAGTTTGTGCCGAAACGCTTTGCACCAGAACTCCAAGCAGGATGACTGGCAGAAGGGCTTTCTGGTGAGAAGTCTGTAGCACGGGGAGTCATCCTTTGCCGGGCGGCACTCGGGAGGAAGGAGCGGATCGTCATTTCAGATCGATTGAAAAGCTGAAACAACGCATGACGATCTGTGGATGCGAAATCATTGTCCCTGGCAGGAGCCGACACAAGGAAGGTGGCCGCTCAAACGCGAACACGCCGCGGTGAGGTCCGCTCGGCCTATTTCAGCGCCGCCTGGGAGCTGTCAATTCGGAGCAACGATCTTTGCGGGCCAATCAATCTTTGCCGACCAATTAGCTTTGTGAGCGGGCAGGGCAGGTGCAATCGCCCGTTGACACCTGACACGACCAGCCATACCTTAGACTTTTCGGAAAGTATGGTCCGGACGACCTTTACGGAGAATTTCAGTTGGCTCGATATTTCCTGATTTCAGCCTGTGTTTTGTGCATCGCTGCTGGAGATGCGGCGGTGGCTCAACAGCCCGCGGGTGGCCAGCAACCTGTCGTGATTCAACGGCGGATGATTCGCCTGACTCCGCCTGACGACTATCAGTTTGCGATTTCATTGACAGCGTCTCGTGAGTTGACGGTGCGAGCTCCATTTAATGCGACCGCGAGAACTGTCTCGGCTCAAGCTGGGAAGAAAGTATTGCCTCAGGCAGAACTGGTCGCTCTGGAAAGCAAACGTCTTGAGCTGACTCACAAGCGAGCGAAGGCTGCTCTGGAAGTGGCTGAAGGCATGCTTCGAGTTGCCAGAAGCGGCGGCAAAGCTGAGCAGGTGCAGCTTGGCGAGGCTCAGGTAGCTTTGGCCGAAGCCGAACTGGCACTTTCAATGTACGACAGCGCTCAGACATCGTTGCGGGCACCGTACGAAGCGTCGGTACTCAAAGTTCATGTTCAAAACGGGCAGGATGTCAAGCAGGGCGATCCGCTCGTCACGATCGGCGATCTGACCAGTCTGCAATGTCGACTTCCTGTGGACCGAAAGACGGTGAAGGCCGGTCAGACGATAACCCTGACCGTTGAGGACGCGGCAGTTGTGGGAATCGTCGAATCCGTCGGACCGATCAGTGAAGATCAGCAAAGATTACGGGATCTGGCGGTCTCAGTGGCGATGGCCGTTGTGTCGATCAGAAACGCCGATGGCAAACTCGCTCGCGGCCAGGCGGTGTATCCAAATATCGCGCCGAATGATCCTGTCGCTCGTGTTCCGCTTGAGTCGGTATCAACGACGACTGGTGGCCGTCGAATCGTACAGGTATTACGAGAGCATATCGTCCGAAACGTGCCCATCATTCTACACGGGCAGATCGGGAAGGGCGATGTGTTCGTGAGCGGACCGTTTACGAAACACGACGAGGTTATTATTTCTGCATCGGTCGAGCTGGCTGACTCGACTGCGGTGCTGCCAGCAGTTGTTCGGGCATTGCCGTCCAACGCCACAGGATCGCGTCAACCTGCAACGTCGACTCAATCGAAGAAGGCAGGGGCCGCAGGTTTTTAAATAGCGGCTCAAGTTCTCAATTTACGGCTCTCGCAGGAAAGCCGCACGCGGATTCGTCAAACAGGGAAACAGTGCAGTGTCAGACGACCCGAATGACCAAAGCAAAATCGACGACTATCTCCTTATTGCCCCGATTGCGTCCGGGAAATCGGGGATCGTCTGGGAAGTCATGCATGAGCAGAGCAACCAGATGTTTGCCATGAAACTGCTCAATCAAAACGCGATGCAGGATCCTGACGAAAAGGCGTTACTTAAACTCGAAGCGAAGCTCGGCGCGATGATGGAGCATCCAAACCTGATCAGGATGCACGGGGTAGTGATTCGCAAAACCGAATGCTACCTGCTGATGGATTTGTTCAAGACTCCAAACCTGAAGGCCTTTATCAATTCCGGCATCGAAATGGTGCACACAAACTTCCGGCAACTTGTCGAAGGTATCTGCGCTGGTCTGGGACACATGCACGGCAAAGGCTGGGTGCATCGGGATCTTAAGCCAGAAAATATCCTGCTGAACCGTGCAGGTGAGGTTCGCCTGATCGACTTCTCGCTGGCTGTGAAAGCGGCAGGGGGGCTTGGCAAGCTGATGGGAGGCGGTAGAGGGCCGATTCGAGGAACACGAACGTATCTCGCCCCGGAGACAATCCGCAAAGAGGCGACGACTCCAGCGACAGATATCTACAGTCTTGGCATCACATTCTTTGAATGCCTGACTGGTTCGACGCCATTCAAAGGTGACACTCCACAAGACCTTCTACGAAAGCACATCGCGGCAGCCCCGCCGCTTCCGTCGATGCGGAACGACAAGATTACTCCAGAGATGGACCGCTTCATCCTGAAGATGCTGGCGAAGAAGCCCAAGGATCGTCACCAAACGATGGACGAAGTCCTCAGAGACTTCAACAATTGCCAGGTCTTTAAGAAGGACGAAGAAGCTGAAGAACGTCAGAAGGAAGAAGCTGAAAAACGCGCACGTGAGAAAGCCTCGGGGTCGGACCTCAGTGCCTCGCAGACAGAAGAACTTCGAGAGTTGATGGGAAGTCGCCGTGACAGCCGGGCGGACGCTCAAATCCAGGCGATGATCAAATCGAATCCGGCAATGCAACGAGAATACGAAGCCATTCAGCTTGAACAAAAACAGGATGAAGAGAAACGCAAGGCTGAGCGAGAGCGACGGGCCAACGCAAGCATTAAGGGCGAAGCGGCAAAGCCCGAAGAAAAGAAGAAGCCAAAGAAGAAACGCAAGGCACCACCACAACAACAGCAACCGATGATGCCTCCGATGCAGCAGCCGATGATGCCGGGCTACGCGATGCCACCACAGGGGTATCCGCAGCAGCCAATGATGCCACCCGGGATGCCCATGCCGCAGCCTGGAATGCCGATGCCACCACAGGGGTATCCGCAGCAGCCAATGATGCCACCCGGGATGCCCATGCCGCAGCCTGGTGTTCCGCTTCAGCAACCGGGGATGCCGCAGCCTGGAATGGCACCGCCACCTGGCATGCCACCGCAAGGGACGCCCCAGCCAATGCAACAACCGATGGCTCCGGCAGCTCAGCAGCCAGCAGCCCAGCAGCCACCGGCTCCCGGTCAACAGCCAACAGCCCCGCAACCAGATACAGATGAGGGTGACAGCATGGAATTCATGACGGATCTGCCAGACATCGAGTAACTTCTGTCTGGCTTGCCTGGACTCTCTTTGCCACGAAGTTCACAATCCTGCCTCAATCGCTCAGCAACCTGTTGGCAGCATCCTGCCACAACAATCCACTCATCATTAACCACAAGTCGCATCGCTACGTAAGCCGTAACCGATCGTCTTTTGGCTTACCTCTAAGAACGATTCCGATGGCTGACTCAAAACCTCGTCGTAAGAAGATTCCCGTTCCGCCACTTCCGTTTGAGAAGACCATCTTCTCAATGGAAGCTCAGTTGGAAGAACTCGAAGCGCAGGCTGATCCAACACCAGCCACGCGCGACTCGATTCGCAACATGCGAGTCGAAATTACCAGAATGAAACGCGAAGTGTTCGACAACCTCGATGCCTGGGAGACTGTTCAGATTGCACGGCATCCAGAACGACCACAGGTTCTGGATTACATCGAACTCGTCTTCGACGAGTTCGTCGAGCTGCACGGTGATAAGGCCATCGGAGACGACCGGGCTATCCTGACGGGCTTCGGAAAACTGGGCGATGAAAAGGTCATGTTCATCGGTCAGCATAAAGGCCGGGACATCGACGAGCGAACTGAGCACAACTACGGAATGCCACATCCCGAAGGGTACCGCAAGGCACTCAGCAAGATGGAACTGGCTGCCCGTCACAAACTGCCGATCGTTTGCTTCATCGATACTCCAGGCGCCTATCCAGGTCCAGCTGCCGAAGAGCGAGGCCAAGCCTGGCTGATCGCGACCAGTCTTCGCGAAATGTCGCGTCTCAACACTCCGATCATTTGCGTCGTGATCGGCGAAGGTGGATCGGGCGGCGCACTAGGAATCGGCATCGGAGATCACATCGCGATTCTTCAATTTGCCTACTACTCAGTCATCAGTCCTGAGGGTTGTGCCGGCATTCTTTGGAAGCATGCTGAGCACCGAGACAAAGCTGCCAATGCGCTCCGGTTTACTTCGCGAGATTTGCTGGACTTCGAGATTGTTGACGAGGTCATCCCAGAACCGCTCGGTGGGGCACATCGAAACCATCGTCAAATGGCGATGAATCTGAAGGGCTCATTAGTCGCTGCAATTCGGGAGCTGAAACAGATCCCCGAAGACGAGCTCGTCGAACGTCGTTATCAAAAATTTCGACGGATGGGTGTGTTCGAGGAGCAGCTTGCCACAGACGCCAACTAGCGGTTGCTTCCGCGATGGCTCCTTGCCAAGGTTGCTGTGGGCAGCCCCGTCAACTTGCTCGCCACGGCGTACACGCGAGCATTTAACAGCCAGCACTACGCTTTAGTAAATCCACCTGCAACGTCCGATAATGTCTGTTATGTTAAATTGCGACTACCGAAAAGCCTTTGTTTTAAGCGGTTTCCGCTGAGGGCATTCTTTGACTGATCATGCTCCACCCTGCTTCAAGCATCAAAACTGCATACTAACGCGGAAACTGAAACGACTCATCCAGTGGCAGGCCAAGTGCTGGTTCGTCTGGTGAATCAAGAGCCTTTTGGAGGGCAGAGGCCAGCTTCTCTGGAAGCATTGGAGCCGTGTATTTAATCGTCTGATTTGTGACCGCGCCAGTGGCCGATTCTTTGATCATCGCATGAGTTGATGGAGCCATGATCAGCAGCAGGCAGGTAACAACAAGGACCAGAATAACTCCTTTGATCGCGCCAAGAATGGCTCCCCAGTGGCGGTCGTATTCGATGAATTTGACTTTCTCCAGCCAACCACGAATTGTTCTTGCCAGCAGAAATACGACCAGTGAAATTCCAGCGTAAACGGCGGCCAGAGCTGCCCAGTGTTTGAGTGGTTGAGCAAGCGGGATCTCCTGCTCGATATGAGGCGTTGCCTCTCCCGCAATCAGGATGCAGCCAACAATCGACCCCAACACAGCCAGTTGCCAGATGGCTCCCTTGGCCGCGCCTTTCCATGCAGCCATGGCGATCACGAGAACTGCACAACCATCAAGCCACATATCACACGATTCCACGAGGTAAAGAGAGTTGACCAAGTCGGAGGTTAGTTCCGAAAACTGGATGAGTCTATGCCAGCGTCTCTACCGTCCGAGCATCCATGAAAGCCGCCCAAAGTCAGAATGTCTTGCGACTGTCCAGCAGTAAAGTGACCGGCCCATCATTGACCAGACTCACATCCATGTGTGTCTGAAATCGGCCGGTTTCAACCTGAATCCCCTGCCCTTGAACTTCGGCCACGAAGGATTCGTAAAATCGTTCGGCTTGCTCTGGTCGAGCAGCGTCAACAAAACTCGGACGTCGACCTTTGCGACAATCACCAAACAGTGTGAACTGACTGACGACCAGCATTCGGCCATCAACATCGTTTAAGGCCAGGTTCATTTTTCCATCGTCATCCTCGAAGACTCGTAACCCAGCGATCTTTTCCGCGAGGGTGACGGCGTCGGCATCAGAATCGTCCGCCCCGACACCAAGCAGCACCAGAAAGCCTCGTTCGATCTGACCGACGACTTCGCTTTCGACTTTTACACTGGCAGAAGCAACTCTCTGAACGACCGCTCGCACAACACCCCTCCGGAACAACAATGTTCGATGCGTCAGGCTCCAAATTCATACTCGGCATTCAGTACCGTCCGTATCGACGTTCTTTTCCCGGAAGCACTTCCAGACACGTCGTCCACCAGCCTTCGAGGATCGTTTCAGCAAATTCGTCCGGCAAATTTTCGGATCGCATTTCTGCTGCAAGACGCTCGTGATCATAGAGCAGGGGGATGAACTCAAGTTGGACCGCACTTGCAGGACGGATGGTGCCGACCTCCCCTGCTCCACCAGTATCGATCATCGCGTACCAGACGTTTTTCTTGCCATCGTTTTCCGGTCGACCGAGCACTCCGACGTTTGCGAACATGCGATTATCGTTCAACGTTCGCTGCCAATGGATGCCGGAGTGCGTGCCCAAGACAACGTCAGCCTGCGCGTCATTGAAAACTCGTTCAAGAAAATGCGTGCTGGTAGTGGACTCCCAAAGAAACTCATTGGTTTTCCGAGGGCTGCCGTGGCAGAGCAGAAATCGCACGCCATCCACTTCGAACCGGATTTCGGAGGGTAGGGCACGCATCCACTGCCGGTTTTGAATCGACGTGTTGGCGTATGTGTAGTTGTAACTGATCTGGGCGAACCGATTGTCTCTCGGGTCGGTGTAGCCGCACTGACAATCTTTGAGATCGTTTCCGATGCTGTTGTCGTAGTTTCCCTGAACACACTCGATCTGATGATCGCGCAACAACGGAAACACTCGATCGGGGTACGGGCCAAACGCTCCGAGATCACCGAGACAGTACATCCGCTCGGCACCGCGTTGATTTGCGTCTTCAATGGCTGCTTCGAGAGCCAGGTAGTTGTTATAGATTCCGCCAAAAAACGCGATCTTCACGAGAGCTTACCTTCCTGGTCGTTCCATTCGTCCGCGCGAGCTACCCGTCAGCCTTCCATCGAGCTTGATGCAGCGTTCGTGCAGATTGCTCCGTACTGATAGCAAGTAAAACAAGCACCGTAGGCCAGCGGGAACTCACGATTAGCTTCGTCGAGTGTCTCGCCCATGATCGCTCCTGGTGAATCGAGCAGGATCGGGCAAACAGCAATGCCTCGATCGGTCACAACGCGGCTGTGATTGCAAATAAGTTGCCCCATGTCGAAGTCTTCAAGCAGCTCGTGAGTGACTCGGTCAAACTTGCCGTACCCTTCGGTTCGCTCGGCCTCTGCCCCTATCTTCAGCCGCGGAAGAATCTTCAGCCTCGCACGACGATAGCCATGATCGGCGAGCACCTCGCGAAACTGACCGAGCACTTTCTGGTCGTCCACTTCATCCCAGACTCGGGTCATCGTGATAATGGGCAGAAACCCATGTTCGACCAACAATGCTACGCCTTGGACAGCCTTTTCAAAGGTCCCTTCCCCGCGAATCGGATCGTTCGTTGCGGCATCTGGCCCATCGATTGAGACTCGAAACTCCAGGCAGTAGCCGCTGTCGTCTTCCGCCTTCCTTAATCGCTCGATCCATTCTGATTTCAGAAACGTCGCGTTAGTCAGAACGGTCGCTGGTCCGTACTGCAAAGTCAGTTCGAGAATTGGTACCAGTTCTTTGTTGAGGAATGGTTCGCCGCCCGTGAAGTAGTATTCGCGGACTCCGTGCCGGACCGAATCTTCCAACTGGCTTCGCACCGTTTCCAACGACAGGTATCCGAATTTGTCGTTGGTCGGGCTGCAACTGATGAAGCAGTGACTGCATTCCAGATTGCACCTGGTACCCGCTACTTGAAACCATAACTCGTCGAGCGACTCCAGCGCGACGCCTGGGCATTTCGTGGAGTTGGTTTCAGTCTTCATACCGCCTCCGCTGCAATGAGCTCAAACGCCGATTGGATTTGCTCCAGTCCGATTCGCAACAGAAACCGCGAATCGCGACCGTAGCTTTTCGCTCCAAGTATGTAGAAGCCGGGTTCTGGATTCTTCAACGTATCCGTTCCTGGACTGCTCTGTGTCATACAATCCGAGGAAGTTTCACCCATCAACGCCGCCGCCAGTTTCATTGGTCCCTGACTGGCATAGCACTCGTGAATCTGTAGTTCTCCATAGAGTGATCGATCCGGGTGATACCCGACATTTGCGATGACGTTGTCAACGGCCAAGACCTTACAGTCTGAACCGCCCTGCTCCGCATTTATTTCGATCGTGACTTGAATGTCGCCATCGCTGCCTGAATCGATCTCGCGAACGTACGACGCAGGAAGCCAGTTGATCTTCGAAGCTGCGTTTGAGGCAAGCTCATTCGCCTTGGCCGTCAGGTCGGCTCTGCCACACAGAGTGTCTTCCTCAATACTCGACAGTGGTGTTTCTCCGGTCTTACGCGTCATCCAGAAGACCTCTGTGTCATCATCCTGCTCATGCAGGCTGCCGAGAGCGACAATCGCGGTAGCCGCTGAGTAGCCGCTACCGACAACCAGAGTTCGGCGACCAGCAAATCGAGATCGATCTTGGCCGGTGATATTCGGCAAGCAGTAGTCAATCCGCTCGGAAAGTTGGCGTTCACCAATTGCTGGAACACCGCCATCGCCGAGCCAATTGTGGTTTCCGAAAGTTCCGGAGCAATCGAGCACGAAATCTGCTTCGACGACTTGCTCGCCATTCTGTGCTGACTCAGTCAGCAACATAAATGGAGCTTCCAGTCGTGCGCGACTACCAATCGCATCGCCCTTCCAGAGATGTCGCTTTCCGATTGTGAGGACGCGAGTGTTCTCTTGGATGCAACCTTGCAGGTGTGAATGCTGACTGAGCGGATGCAGGTATTGCTCGAAAAACTCGAAGCCGGTCAGCAGGGAATCAGAAGCTGGCAAGTCTACTTCTGGCAGTGCCCCCCTGCCCCACTCCGACGAGTTGATCCCGAACGGGCTGAACAGGCGCACGTGCCCCCATGACCGAACGTTCTCCGCAACGGCGCCCTTCTCAACAATGACAACCTCGAAGTCGCGCAAACGTGCATACAAGGCCGCTTCCAGTCCGATCGGCCCAGCGCCGATGATCGCAATCCGTTTGCCTGGCATCTCGTCGCTCCAATTCGACATCGTGCGTTTCAAGCAGCTCGCTATTGCTGATGGCTTTGCGCTGCGATTAATTCCTCGCCCGACGCGCCTGTTGGCCCGGGGACCGATCCCACCAGGCTGTATGGATTCATCGGGATTGACGATTCCTGTCCCTGCAACATTTGCCGGACAAGCACAGCCGTGCCGGGCGACATCTGCAATCCCGAACGAAAATGCCCGGTCGCAACAAACAGGTTTTCCTGAGCAGGCAACCGGCTAATGAAGGGCTCTTCGCGGCCCGAGAACGGTCTCAGGCCGGACCAGGTTCGTTCGATTTCTGCCGAAGCCAGTGCCGGAACGACCGACACGGCGAATTTAAGCAGACTCTGCACGCCGTCGACTGTGTTCTGTTTGACAAAACCAACTCGTTCTTCGGTCGAGCCAATAAGAATTCGACCGTCGGCTCTCGGGACGAGGTATCTCGCTCCGTCCTGAATGACATGCCGGAACGGAAGCGGCGAGCATCGAAGCAGCACGATCTGCCCACGCATTGGCTCGACGTTCAGGTCTACGCCGGCTTCCTGCGTCAACTGACGAGACCACGCTCCGCTGCAAATCACAAATTGTCCGGCCGCGTAATCTTCAACTGTTGTGCGAACATGAGTGACACGATTCTCAGACACTCTCCACCCAGAGACTGCCGAACCCTCAAGAAACTCGACACCGGCGTCCGCACACGCTGCCGCGAGCGCTTTCAGATGCCGTGGATTCCGCACCTGACAGAATTCATCAAGACGATAGGCGTCCTTAATCCTGGATGAGATTGTCGGTTCAAAGTGTCGTCGTCGCTCGTCGCTAAGGAACTCGACTTTGTTACCAGCCGCTTCCCAGGTATCTGCTTCATCATGCAAACTGCGGTCAAACGAAACTTCAATGGCTCCACAGTTCTGGTATCCGTTGTCGATGCCTGTGGATTCGCGAAGCGAGCGTGTCCACTCGGCCCATAGTTCACAACTGAGTGCTCTCAGTCGCCCTTCTCCGCTGGTTTCACCGACGAGATTACCCGGCGGCAGCATCCCAGCTCCTGCCCAGGATGCTTCCCGGCCGATCATTCCCTGATCGATTACCTTGACAGTCGCGCCGTGACTGGCAAGTTCCCAAGCGGTCGAGAGGCCGATCACGCCTCCGCCAACTACAATCACATCTGACATGCGTCCTGAACTTTCCGTGCTCCGTACGTCTTCAGCGTGTGAGGGGCAGTTCACTCTCGAAGACAGAAATTACGCAATGCCGCCTTCGAAGGGCCAGCCGGAGTATAGGACACCGCCTCTGAGTGTCACACCTGAGGCACGATCGGTAGTGGATCGTGAGATCACACTACCAGGGTATCCGAACGCCGCGCCTCGTCTGAACTGAAATCTGTCAGACGACTCTGTGAGGCAGACTGCCCTGCCGTTACCGAAGACTGTTCAGGTAGGCCGTGCCAAGGCTTTTGAGATCAGTCGAGTAGACGGCACTGGCCGCTGCTCTCATGTTCGCGCCGGACTGAAGTCGAGAGATGAACTGACCAAACTTTCGTCCGCCACCAGCTTTGATCATGAATGAAACTACCGAATAGCCAACTGGACCAACTTCGCCAGGCCCGAATCGCCCATCTGTAAAGACATCTTCCGGCCGCTCGATTCCCTTCAGTGCGTCCAGAACCTGCGCTCCCATGTCATCCACGTAGGCATTCGAGCCAACAGCTCGACCGGCCAACGCCAGGCCAGTTCCCCGAATAACCCACTGCGGCAGATTCGTTCCTGGCTTCTGCAGGTAAGCGCCGGTGATGTGGTCGATCACGCTGAGGTGAAGCCCGCCGTGAGTCGTGCCAGGTTCGTCGCCAACGTCTTCCACGGCGATATATGCGTCTTCAAATCCCGTTGTGATGTGAGCATGGCCGTGCATGTCGCGAGCCGTGCTCCGACTGTGCAGAACCTGATTCAACTCGGTGTAACCAAATCGATCTTTCATCACGAAGATTGTCAGCCGACCTTTCCAGACTGGCCGTTCCTGAATGCCGAACATCGATTTCAACTCGCCCAGATACTGCCCTGCCCAGTCACTGACTTGTTTCAATCGATCTTCTGACGCGTCTCCGTACACGTAGAACTCGTCGCTGGTTACGTATCGGGCGGTAACTCGAGCTGATACTCGTTTCCATTGGTCTTCGGTTCGTTGTTCACGCATCTGACGGAACTCGTCCGGCGTCAACGCGGCGAGACGTTCCATTGCCAGCTCATCTTCTGTTGGCACGAGGCTTCGGATGGGGAGCTTCGGATCGCCACCATCAAACTTCGCCCCTTCCTCGATCCATGTCCGAAGATCGGCGTGAAACTTGCGAGTAATTCTAGCCTGTCCCTGAGGCATTCGAGGCTGCTCCCCTGCCCCGACGAGTTGCCACAATCGGCTGCCGTCCAGGTTGCCAGCAACGATTACTCGTCCGCTGTCACCACCTCGCATCAGGTTCTCAAAAGTTTCAACGTTCAGTCCGCTGTTGGGATCGTTGCCTCGGTGACAGCCGGTGCAAAGATTTACGATCGTCGGTGCGATGTCTCTAACGAACGAAACTTTCTCAGTGCCCGTGGCCTTCGTAATCATGACGGGTGGAGCGTCCGGCTCTTTGCTTCCGTCCGACTTCAGCTCTGCCAGTGGAGTCGCTTCGTTGTCGCCGTCAAAGATCGCTCCCTGGTTGATCCACGTGTAAATTTTTTCCAGCTCAGGCCGATCAAGTGCGTTGCCGTTCTTCGGCATCCGAGCCTGAGCATCCTGTGTTACCAGTCGGAGCATGAGGAGGCTGCGTTGAGCCTGTTTCGGAACGAGTAGCACTCCATTCTGTCCGCCGCGTTTCATCGTCGCGAAGGATGTTAGATTCAACCGGCCGCGTGGGTTGTCGCTGCCGTGGCAGTTGCCGCAGCGCTGATCCAGAATCGGAGCGATCTCGCCAGAGAAGCTGATCAGCGTGGGGTCGGGTTTGCCAAGAGCTTTCGCCACTCGTTGCCGGTTGACCGTGAGAAGTTTCTTGAGTGACGAAACCGCACGATCTGTCGGTGACAGTTCGGCGTCGGCGATCAGTTTAGTCGCCTGGTCATTCAACTCTTCCAGCTTCTTTTCCGCCTCTTCGTAATTCTTACGACGGATCATCGACGAGACGGTCCCAACTTCCTTCTGAATCGCTGAAAGCTGTTTTCGCTGCTCGGGAGTTGGAGCGGCCTGCGAAATCGAAACCGACAACACCAATATTGCTAATCCGAGTATGACGCACGCACAGAGTTGACGCATTCTTACAGTCCTCAATTCACCGAGCTGACGTATCTTCTGAATCAGTCCACGTTTGACAGTTTCGACCGAGTATAGGTTTGCTGCCATGCTGAAGAAAGACTTGACGTATTGGGCATATTGCCCGAACGAACTCGCGCAACGCCCGCAATTAACCCCAATGAGACGGTGCAGCTTCGCCAGAATTTGAACGATCAACGCCAGATTGTCGAATTCAGCGTGCCTTGTGACAAAGTCGTCAGCGTATGTTAACAGAAACAGCCCGCCGAATTCGGCAGGCTGTCCCGTTTGTCAATATGTCCGGTCTGGCCGATTTACTGAACAGCCGCGAGTGCTGCTTCGTAATTCGGATGGTCGGCGATTTCGCTGACATACTCGACGTGAGTCAGTTTTCCGTCGGCGTCAGCGACAAACACGGCTCGTGCGAGACAACGATGCAACGGACCGCCCTGAATGAGGACTCCGTAGGCTTCGCCGAATCCGGTACAGCGATGACCGCTCAGTGCTTTGATGTTTTCGGCAGATTCCGCCCCGCACCAGCGTTTCTGAGCGAACGGCAGGTCCATACTGACGACCAGAACTTCAACATCCGCCAGATTGCCGGCTTCGTCGTTGAACCGTTTGGTTTCCTGGTGGCAGGTCGGAGTGTCGAGCGACGGCACCGTAATAATGATCCGCTTTTTGCCAGCGCTGTCACCCAGAACGACGTCACCAAGGCCGTTGTCCTGAAGTTTGAAATCGGGAGCTGCGTCACCGGCTTTCAGTTCAGGTCCAGCCAGATCAACCGCGTTTCCTTTAAGAGTGACCGCTCCGCTTCGAACATCCGCCATTGTGTTTTCTCCATGTTTCTGAGCCATCGGATCGACAACTCTGTGTTTCAATTCAATGACCACGTGAAAACCTGGTTCACTCTGGAAAGAGGACCAATCCCGCGATCATGGAAGCAGCTATCAAGACTGCATCGATGTAAGCACCATTTAGCTGACGCAGCCTGTCGGTTCAACGCAGCAGGCATGTAGTCCCTGCTTTGGTTGGTCACTAAATCTGTGTTCCGTTTCACTTCCACGTTAATCTGCCAAAATCAACGAAGTTCCAACTGCCTGTTGCCATCACATCTTTCAGCTCGAATTCGAAAAACCTTCAACCGGTATTGCCAATCAGACAAACGATCACACAATTTCAATTGCGTACCGTTGATGGCAATTTGCCATGCCGCAAGTCATCAAAATCCTTTGCCACGCCAGAATACTTAACGCAGAACGATTCAGACTCTGGTAGGCGATTGAAACTTCAGACTGAATTCGTCCTGGATGGAGACAATTCGTGAATCGAGCATTCGTCTACTCTTTGATCGCCATCGTTCATTTTTGGGTTATATCACAGGGGCAGACGCCGCTGATTGCTCAGCAAGCAGTGCCAAAAGCAGGACCATTTGAGGAAAAAACACTGCCCGTGATTCGCGCTCCGGGCGTGAGTCGATTGCCGCAGGATTCGTCTTTGCCACCGGAGATGCTTGAGACCGTCAGGTTTCTGACTCTACAAGGACTGAGTATCCCATCACGTTCTAAATATCGTGAGGTTGAATTGACCGTCGGAAGCGTCTGGTCCAATCAAGGAATTTCTGCGACCACACACCCGTGGGTTCTGCCGGCACATTTCGATCCGGACGACCAGCGATATGCGATTGCATGGAACGGGCTCGTCTATCCGGTCAATGTTAAAGACACACAGGTGTCGCTAGATTCGGATATTCAGGCAATTCTCAGCCAAGATGAAAAAGTACGACGGCGCCAACAGGAGCAGCTTGCGAAGAGACGTAAAGTCGACCCAACCATTCCCGCCACATTTTCAATAGGCCGTAGCAAATCACTGCGCGAGCAAAGCGGGATTTCTCACGAAACGTTGAACCCGCTGAAAATTGTCATCCTGGCCGAACTTGGCGAAGCCGCTCACGCTGAGAAACTTTGGTCGGCGTGGAGACAAGGGACAGCATTCTCGGAGGAAAGCCAGAAATCGTCCGCTTCCCACTCGTCACTCTGGCTGACAGTTACCGGTGCCTGGGTTTGGGCACATTTTGATCGAGCCGTCTGCGCGCACGCTCGCGGAGATCACGTAATCGCGAAAGCCAGTGCACGACAGGCCGCGGCGACGGCTGCACAGGTCGAGCTGATTGCAAATGCTCGCGGCCTCAAACGGCAAACCGCGTTCGACGGTAAGCCACACTTGTACCTTGAATTTGCCCGTGATGCAGGCCGGCTTGCAGATGACGAGTGGCGACGTATCAATTCGTCCCTGCTCGCACGGGCCTCCTCAGAAAGCGAAGCGACCGTTACCGACACGAAACAACGAATCGCAGCCCTGATCCGTAAACTTGAGGATGTCAGTCAGACTCAATGGGGACAACCCGGCGGAGTCGATATCTATCAATCTCCGATCGTGCAGGCTCTGGTGAAGGAAGGCCAGGCGGCAGTCGAACCGCTTCTTGAATGTATCGAGACCGATTTTCGCCTGACGCGATCCGTCAGTTTTCATCGTGACTTTCATCAGCACAGAGAACTGATCAGCGTAGACGTTGCGGCATATCAAGCCTTGACGAAGCTTCTGGGCGCCAGGACCTTCGGTCCGTTGACCAAGCACGGCTACTCTGGTGCTCACGATTCGGCGAGTCGGCTTCTAATCGCGGAAGAGCTTCGCAATTATGCCAACCAATACGGCGCGATGTCAGAGGCAGATCGATGGTTCCTGGTACTCGCAGACGAAGACGGTACCCAGTCGCAGTGGCTCGAAGCCGCGAAGGCAACAACACAACGCAAGGTCGATCGCAGTCGATTCACTCGTTCGCGAATTCCTTCAGGGATCGAACCAACGGGTCGCAAACACTGGCCATTTGCCGGTGAATCTCTTCGAACTCGAACGAACCCCAGCGTGACCGATCTTCTCATCGCGCGTGCGAACGATCTGTCGAAGAAAACTGCAAACAGCACGGCTCATATTCACGAGCTGAAAGCGGCATGTGAACTGACACTGATGCTGGCGGAGTGGGATCATCCCTCGTCCGCAGAACCGATCGTTCGTCGCGTCGATGAGTACCTCGAAATGCTTCGGCACCGATTCTTCCGCCCCTATTCAAAACAACTCGTCGGTCCCGTCGCACGACTTTTTGTTGCAGCGTTTCGGACCCCGGAACTTTCTGAAGAGACTCGTGAAAGACTCATCCAGAATTATGGTCAGTGGCTTAGAGAAGCAACGCCGAATGACCTCCTGACGTTTCGGCAGGGAGAAATATTCGAGCCATTGTGGAGATTTCCCGACGACGATGACTTCCAGAAACTGGCGACACTAACATTTCAATCAAGCGAGTCCTCCTGGTTGCCGCTGCACGAAAAACTGTCCAATTCGATGACTGGAAACGGAAGCGGTTCAATAATCGAGTCACCGCTCGTTGGAGTTCCAGCATTCCGGTCACTTCTTCAGGATGTACTGAAAGATCGCTCTGTCACTGGAAACGTCAAGGTCGACCGCAAAACGATGGGCCTGAGCCTCAAGGTTGGCCGCTCAGGAATCCGAACTCAGATGAGAAATGCGAACGATCCGCTGGCTCCCGAGACAGACTCACCAATTGCTATTCGTGCTTGCGACCTTGCCGCCTGGCAATTGTCGAAGATCGAAGCGACGCCGCTGTTCGAGCTGTACTGGCCGATCCTCGACCGGGATGCAGCGATCGCGACGTTTGAACGCTTCCTCGATAAATGGGGCGATAAATATCGCGACCCCGGATTTGAACCGACGTCCAGATTAGGTCGCCCAGGTGTTCGTTTTCGCCTGGCGAAGTTGGACCACCCAGCCACGACGGAAGACGCTGAAGTCGGACGGGCGATCTTTTCACTCGAGACCAGGTTTCCGAACCATGAAATTCGCCTGGTGGACGATTTCCCGTTGGCAAAGTTTGCCGTCTGGACGACGCTCAAAAAGTTCCCAGTCGTTCGCCCGAGTTATGATCCAGAAACGAAAACGAAAAGCCGCTCGGCGTCGTACGATCAGTCAGGGATCGTATGGCAAGCCGAAGAGGTGCTCATTAAGGGTGTCTGGAAACGCTTCTATGGATTCGTGGGGAGAAACGTTATTGCCGAGGTGCCGGCCGATAAGCTGCAGTTCTCTGACGAACCGTGGACGCTTCCAGGCTTTCACTGACGGAAGAGGTCCAGGTGCCACGAAGCAAGTGCAGAGCGAGATGTGAAACTGCAGTTTGTGACCCTTCGTGATGAGAGCCTCCTCCACGCCCGTCATCAACTAACACTTTCGCGCCGCATGACCAGCGAGAGTCAATGTCGTATTGCTCGAATTTACGAGCAGTTGACGGCACCGTTCAAGAATAGCCAAGCTTCTGCCGTCGGAATCTGAATCCTACACATATTTCCCGAACGATCGATTATCAACACGGAGGAACGTCGCCGATGCCAATCACATTTCGCCAATTCTACTTTGCAGGCCTTGCAGTTTTCGCTTGCTTGTCTAACGGTTTCGACGCGAATGCCGCAGACGAATTGGGGAAGCAGCCGAACTTTCTTTTCATCATCGCGGATGACTGCACGCATCGGGACATCGGCTGTTACGGTGGGCAGGCACTGACGCCGAACATTGATCAGCTTGCCAAAGAAGGCATGAGATTTACGCAGTGTTTTCAGGCGGCTCCGATGTGCTCGCCGACCAGGCACAACATCTACACGGGTCTCTACCCGGTGAAGAGTGGTGCCTACCCGAATCACACTTTCGCCAAAGACGGTACGAAGAGTGTCGTTCACTATTTGAAGCCTCGCGGCTATCGAGTTGCGTTAAGCGGTAAGACTCACATCGCTCCCAAAGAAGTTTTTCCATTCGAGTACTCCGGCGGCAAGAATCCCGACATGAAGGCCGTCGAAAAACTGTTCGAAGAGAGCAGCCAGGCCGGCACACCGTTCTGCCTGTTTGCCTGTTCCAACGAGCCGCACACTCCTTACACGATGGGAGATCCCTCGAAGTACGACGCCGGGAAAATCACACTGCCAGCTAACTTTGTCGACACGCCCGAGACTCGGGACGAATATGTCAAATATCTCGCGGAGATTTCCTACTACGACTGGCAGGTCGGCGAATGTCTGCGGCTTCTCAAAAAACACGGCCACGCAGACAACACGCTCGTCGTCGTCGTCAGTGAGCAGGGTTCGAGTTTTCCTTTCGCTAAATGGACATGCTACGACTCCGGTCTGCAAAGCGCGATGATCGCTCGATGGCCGGGGAAGATTGCGGCCGGAGTGACCAGCGATGCGATGGTCGAGTATGTCGACGTCCTGCCGACGTTTCTTCACGCTGCGGGGAAGGATCGACCTGACGTGCTCGACGGGCGAAGCTTCCTGCCCGTATTGACTGGCAAAGAAACAAGGCACAAGGACTTCGTATTCGGCCTGATGACGACTCGAGGAATCAACAACGGTTCCGACCACTTCGGAATTCGGTCTGTCCGCTCCGGCAAGTACAAATACATCGTCAATCTCACTCCCGAAGTGACGTTTAAGAACGCCTGCGTAAAGCTCCCTTCTTTCGTCTCGTGGAAGAAGAAAGCGGACGCCGGTGATGCGGCCGCGGCAGAAGTCGTTCGCCGATACGAACACCGCCCCGCCGAAGAACTCTACGATGTCACTCACGACACGCTCGAATGGAAGAACCTGGCAGACGATCCGAAACATGCGGAAGCTAAAGCTGAACTGAAGAATCAACTCGCGATGTGGATGAAGTCTCAAGGTGACAAAGGTGCTCAGACGGAAATGGAAGCAAAGGAACGCCAGGGGCGAAACCGGAAGAAGAAATCTGAAAGCAATAATGGAAAGAACGGGAAACAGCCCGGACGTAAAAAGAAACAGAATGCTGCGTAGAAAAGTCCTTCCAGGTTGATTCGATTTGTCGAGCAGGCGCGACGTTAACACCTTGAGAATTCTCAATGCCCGATTCTGCTCTCGAACTTGCAAACGTCGTGAAGACATACGGCGAGGGTAGCGTCAGCATTCCCGTCCTCAAGGAAATCAGCGCAACAGTCGCAACCGGTGAACGAATCGCGTTGCTCGGAAAGTCGGGTTCAGGTAAGTCCACTTTGCTGAATCTTTTAGGCGGGCTTGATCGGACCACGTCGGGAAGCATCTCCGTCTTTGGGTCTCGACTCGATGAGTTCACATCCCGGCAGATGGCACAGTATCGGCTGGAGACGGTTGGGATCATCTTTCAAGGCTATAACCTGCTGTCAATGAAGACGGCTCGCGAGAATGTTGAACTGCCGTTGATCTTCGGCGGCTTCTCAGCAAGGGATCGACGGGCCGCCGCCGTAAAAGCACTTGACGCCGTGGGTCTTTGTGACCGACTCGACCATAAGCCGACAGAACTTTCCGGCGGCGAGCAGCAGCGTGTAGCAATTGCTCGCGCACTGGTCAATCAGCCAAAACTACTTCTGGCCGATGAACCAACTGGAAATCTGGACTCCTCGACTGCCGACGAAGTCATCGAAGTTCTCTCTGCTTACGTTTCTGAGCACGCCACGACGGTCGTTCTCGTTACGCACGACGATGATCTTGCTGAGCGATTCTCAGATCGCATCTTGAGAATTCAGGACGGCCAGTTTCAGGATAATCTCTCAGTTGCTGCCTCAACCGAAGCAGACAATGGCGAGGTCGCTCCATGAGAAGAATCGATCTGGTCGGCCTTGCGGTAACCGCCCTGCTCCAACGCAGAACTCGCACTGCGTTAACACTGCTTGGCATCGTTGTCGGTGCGTGCCTGCTGGTGACAAGCCTGGCAGCTTTTCGCGGAGTCCACATCGCGATCGAAAACCAGTTTATGGGTTCTGAAAAGCTGCAGCGGATTCACATTTCCGCAAAGTACGGCGATCGGGAAGAGGCTATTGAGCAGGCAGTCGTCGAAGGAAATGTTTCGGACGAACGACGAGCTCGGTTGAAGAAGGAAATCGCAAGACACTCGCCGAGCCGCGAATGGAAACCGACAAAGCCGATCACGCCTGAGTTACTGACCAGAATTGCGGAGTTCGAGCATGTCGAATACGTCTGGCCGGACATGGAACGATACTGGCAATTCTATTGGGGCGAGCAGGAAGAACATGGGCGGACGATGTCCACAATTTCTGGTCCGCAAGGAATCGAGCATTTGATCGTCGCCGGTCGGGGGTTCAAGTCTGACGACGAAAAGGCCGTGCTCGTTCACGAGTACTTCGTCTACGACTGGGGCTTTCACGACGACAACCAGGTCGAAGAGTTTCTCGGTGAAAAAATCCGTGTCGAAAATTACAACCAGAGCAAACAAGCTGTGAGCTCTTTGGACTACTTCAGCGGCTCCGAGTTTTCGGTTACCGAGAAAGTGCTGCTCGGTTCGTTGCTTCTGAATTTTCCAGACCTGGTCGAACAACTTGAGGTATCTGACGATTCAAAGTCGTTGCTGAAGCGCGCGTTTACGGCGGCTCCGGAAGAAGAGGATTACGTTGCGATTTCCGAAGAGTACAACGTCGTCGGAGTCTTTCGGTCACCAACGGATGACGAGCGAAAAAGTATGCCGTTCGAATGGAAATGGCGCAGCACAGAACTGATATTCCCCGTCCAGACGGCGATTGAACTCCACGGCAGATTGTCAGGGCAGGAACAATTCTGGATTGACGGAGCCATCGTGAAAGCTGACGCCAATGAAACGGTGCGGGATGTTGTCGATTCTCTGGAAACGACGGGCGTCAACACGCACTCGATGGTCGAATTTCTGGAGCACGTGCTCCGTAATCTTGCCTTGATCATGTGGGGCATGACGGGCTTTGCTGCCGCCGCGTTACTCGTCGCGGCGATTGGCATCACAAATACAATGGTCATGGCCGTGCTGGAGCGAACGCGAGAAATCGGCATCATGAAAGCTGTCGGCGCCAGCGAGGCTCAAATTATGAGCATCTTTCTGATCGAAGGAATGTTGCTTGGAGTTGCCGGCGGATCAATCGGAGTGCTCAGCGGCTGGGCAATTTCCCTCGGGATGGATTCGTGGGTGCGGTCAATCCTGGAAGGCGAGTTTCACGAAACGATCACCGAGCCGATGTTTCTCTTCCCCGTCTGGCTGGCACTGATAGTTCCGATCTTTTGCGGATTCGTCACAACCGCCGCCGCGTTCTACCCCGCTCGCCGAGCCGCACGCATCGACCCTGTGCAGGCTCTCAGGCATGACTGACGGTGCGCCCCGCGTTGCAGGAGCTGCCCGTCATCAGCGAATTGCAGGGCCTGCTACCGTGCGATCGTTAACCGGCTGAACCGGGCGGTTATTGCCGTCGATGATATTTCTAAATTTTGTGATCTGCTTTTCTGACAGCTCGACCTTAGTCTTCAGAATTATCCAGAGTACATCCTCTGTGCAGGGGGGCGTCGTGAACGATCCGGTGTAGCGATAATAATTCGAGTCGGTGGGGAGCAACGTTGCTGCGTCGATGGTCACGCTCTCTTTGCGTTCTCGATTCGTTTCAGTCGGGAGATAATTCCAAACCTGATCGAAAGCGGGATTGTCGGCTCCCTGGTCGATCAACACTCCAATAACGGCGATGGTCCCATCGTCGCTCTTGTGGACGAGGTGCATTTCCATGTCTGAGTGCTTGCCGTTAACGGTGTGTTCGCTCGGCGAGTGAAAGTGGAATTGTTGCAGTGCGTATCGCTTTCCGTCGACCGTGATTGAGCTTTGGTGGTCTTCGACTTCTTCCACTGTGTGGCCGTTATAGACAAGGTCGATCAGCGAAGGTCCGTAAGCGAACTCAATCGCCGACATCGACGAAGGCTCGACGGCTGCAATGTCGATTGGCGACTGTCGACGGCCGGTTTTGGCGAGTACGTATTCAGGGCTAAGGTCTCCCCAGTGGCTTGGCCCAATCTCACCGGTGTATCCCCATTCGGCGGCGTGAGGCTGTTCTTCCTGATGCAAGTAATGGTGGATCGGCTCGGCACTGTTTTCTGCAACGGCCGGCGACGGTGTTTCGTCGGAATTCGCTGCTATCGGAGATGCGCCATCAGAAACATTGCTTCCAGGAGTTGTATTGCTTGCTGGTGGAGCATCACCGCATCCCGATTGCAGGACGCTCAGACACATGATCCCTAACAGTGAGCAGGAAACTCGATCGCAAGCCATTGGCTAGTTCCTCAGGTGATGGTGCATTTTCCAGAGTGTTATCGCAGGACGCTGATCGGGGCTACTTCCGGGCACTCGCGTTTGCTTTGATTTCCTTGCGAGACTTGTCCAGTCGAGCCGGCCAGACGAACGACGGCGCTGATTTCGGATCGTAACCGTCAAGATGCCCCGTCAAACGAGTGATTGGCTTTGTATAGACGAGCTCCGTATCGCCAAAGACTTCTTCGCAGAGTTCTGCCAGGCCGGGATCGTATTCGCGAAGTTCTTTCCGTGTATCGACATGGTTGTGATCGTGGTCGGGTGGGCGATTGTTGTTGAACCACGACTGAACTCCTTCGGCGAAGTATTCCGCATGGTTCGTAGATGCGTACTTTGTTTTCCAAAGTCCTGCCTTCATTGCCCGTTCGTAGCTTGCTTTCAGCCGCTCATCGAATGTCGGATCCACGACGACCATCCCGCACAGGTGGATATTGTGCGCAAACTCGTGAATCAGAATGTTCTCGGAGAAGTAGGGATCACCTTCCAGGCCGAGCAGGTTTTCTTCCCCACAGGAACACACTGGATCTTTTCTTGATCCCCCGAGACCTCTCGCTCGTGCGTCCCAGAAATCTTTCGGTGTCATGTGCGAATGCTCGGGCACGTCTGTCGTGAACTCGTCATAAGCCATGACGACAAGTCGTGACCCGCCTTCGATCATCGCTTTGCGAACGTCGGGACGCTTTGCCAGCATCATGTCGGCAAGGTACGCCGCTTCTTTCAATGCGTAATCATTGACCTTGCCGGAACTCACAATTGGATAGCCGCTCGCCGAAACGAACTTCCTGTAGAACGGTGACAGCTTCATGGCTGCTGGCGGCGAGGTGATTTCGTAGGTGGTTCGTTCGCCATCTGACCGAGGTCCCGCGGCGTGGCCATCCCTACTGATGGATAGTGCCAGTCCGGCGGCCAGAATGAGACTTGTCGCCAATTTCATCGTTTCCTCGTGAATTCAATCCGTGGCAAAGACGGCGTCATGAAACAACCGACCGAGTAGTTGCGATCGTTGAAGCTCCGACAGCCCAATTTCTGGCCTGCGTTTTTGCTTTCAACCGTAACCTATCCATATTCCCGCGGTATATCCTTCCTGACCAGATATTGATCAGGGAAATACATGCCCGAAAAACGACCAGAACCATCCTTCGAATTCGTTCAGCTTCTGACCAGCCATCAGAGCCGATTATACGCCTATGTACTGTCGCTCCTTGGCGACCGCACTCAGGCGGATGATGTCCTGCAGGAGACCAATTCCGTTCTCTGGCGTAAAGCGAATGAGTTCGAACTCGGGACGAATTTCGGTGCCTGGATGCTCAAAGTTGCCTACTTCCAGGTCATGGCTCACCGCCGCAGACTCACCCGGGATCGCCTTGTTTTCGACGATGACTTCCTTCAAGACATCGCTGAAGACGCGAAGCAGCAGTGCGAGTGGCAGAGAGAAAAACAACGACGTCTGGGCGACTGCATCGGAAAACTCACCGAACGGTATCAGGAACTTATACGTCGTCGATACACCGAAGGTGCCACTCTGAAATCCATAGCCGCTCAAAGCGTTCAGTCAGAGAACTCAATCAAGCAGGCCCTTTTCAGAGCGCGCGCCGCTTTAATCGAGTGCGTCAAAGGTCAACGCCCGGAGGAAGCGGTATGACAGAGGAAGAGAGAAAGGAACTGGAGTCTCTCCTCATGGAAATGACCGAGGGCGAGCTTTCGTCGGAACAAAGACATCGTTTGGCGGAGTTGATGCGCCAGCATCCGGCCGCAAAACAAAAGTACCTCGAATACTGCCAGGTTCACACCATGCTTGCATGGGAACACGGAGTATTGGGGAATCTGCAGCTGCCGAATCTTCCAGACACACCCGAACTTCGCTCAGCGTCACACTTGCCGTCGTCACGGCGCGTAATAGCAATCACATTGGCGGTATTGGCTACAGCTGCATCACTTTTGCTTGTCTTGAATTGGCCTGACACTGACCCACAGCGAGATAATGTCACTTCAGCGATTGCCACACTGGCGTATACATCCCATGCGAGATGGGGAAGCGAAGAACGATCGCTGGGAGACGGGTTCGGCAAGGGCAAACTGCATCTGGATGTTGGCCTGGCACGATTGGATTTTCGTAATGGTGCCACGGTCACGCTTCAGGGGCCTGCCGAGTTTGAGATTTTGTCAACTGACAGAACAATCCTGAGCAGTGGAATCCTCACGGCGTCCATACCGGAGACTGCGGTGGGGTTCGAAGTTGTCACGCCGGCAATGGATGTCGTCGATCTGGGAACTGCGTTTGGTGTCTCGGTGGGAGCAGACGGGGAAACCGACGTCTGTGTCTTTGAAGGCGAAGTTGAGGTCAGTCGTTCCGTAAGTGAGGACACGCCACAGCTTGTTCGCGAAGGCAACGCGGTCCGGTCCAAACCTGAAGCCGACTCGATCGACTCAGTGGACTACTCGACAGAGCGTTACGAAGACGCCTGGCCTGTGACGTCAGGTGTTCTTCAAGCGACCGGGCTGATGAAGTTTGTTTCGCCCGGTCCCGATTTCGTGCCAGGACTCTATGAGAACAGCGAGCACATTCTGGTGTTTCTTGAGCGTTCACATGTTCGGCTGAATTCGGATCTCGAAGTCAACGTAACAGAACCGGGGCAGTACGTTCGCGTGCGTCGCAAGGACAAGCATCCTGTCACCGCAGGGCAGACCATTCGATGCTATCTGCTGCAGCTCGATCCGATCGGAGAGTTCACCCGGGCAGAATCCGACGAAGCGAGAGTCATCGGACAGATCACGTTTGATCGACCGATTCTCGGACTAATCGGCAAGACGTCGCTGTTGATTCAGACAGACAAATTGCTTGGGCATCCGCTGGGTAACTACGGAGAAACTCGGCGTGGTATTGAGCCATCCCGCCCTGAACACCTGCCGGATTCAGGCCGGGACATTGTGACGTTTAAGCCGAGACCGACGAACATTGTCGCTGGATCTTTCTGCGAGTTCGGCAGTCGACCAGATCCGTGTGATTGTTTCGGAGTCGGCAGTACTTCACCCTTAGCACTCATGCCCGAGTCAAATACGAAACCTCAAAACACCACCCCACGCAATATGAAAACAACAATCACGACAATACTTGCCGCTTCGATGCTGTTGATCGTTGTCGGCTGCAGCCAGGCCACAACGAACGCAGAGTCTGCCCAGGAATCAGATACCGAAAGCCAGAGTTCGACGATCGACGGACACCTCGTCGCCGCCAATGCTCCAAACAATCAACAGGCTTCGGACGTCACCACGCCGAACAAGCCTGAAAAACGGCCTGAGCTGAATCGCGATGAGAGGCGGATGATCAAAGAGATCTCCGGCAAAGAAATCAAAGCCTTCACGTCGTAAGGGGGCATCGCAACGTCGAAAGAAACAGCGGCCTTCGGATGATTTCGATGACGACAACATTCCTCTGGATGAAAATGGACAGCCAGCGAAAGACGAACTCGCGTTTGACGCTCCAAAGGGCAATCCGCATTCGGTGAAGGGATCCAAGAATAAACAGGTTAACGAGAGCGCCAGTCGGGCTGGCCAATCTGAAGACGCATCCCGTCAGATTGACGAGATCATTCGACGTGATCTGAAGAAGCACAAACTGCAAACCAAATCCGCCAGCCAGCGAAGTTCAATTCGTCCGTCGAGTATACCTGGATGTGATCGGCCGAATCCCCTCAGACGAGGAACTGGCAAGCTTTCCGCAGACACCCGCAAAGACCGTCGAGCCAGATTGATCGATGAACTGCTGGATTCCCCCGGCCATGAATCTCACATGTTCAATTGGCTGGGAGACATGCTTCGTGTAAAGGACGACTATTACCGGATTGGAAAACCTGGACCTTCCATACATGGCTGAAGTCGCAACTTCGAGAGAATCGTCCGTGGGAACGAATTGGTCCACGACATGCTAACCGCCGAAGGCCGGCTTGGAGAGAATGGAGCCACCGCTTACCTCTTGCGAGATGCCAGCATGCCGCTGGACAGCCTTTCCAGCACCTTGACCACTTTTCTTGGGGCCAATGTTGCCTGTGCTCAGTGCCACGACCATCCCTTCGCCGAATGGACCCAGCGCGACTTCTATGAAATGGCATCGTTTTTTGGCTCCACCGCCTTTGAGCGCGTCGACACTCGCAAACCAGCGATAACGCTTCGCGATAAGAACTTCTCCAAGGCGAATCTCGTCAGCTTGCTTCAGCCAAACATGGAACGAGTCATCTTCGACAGCACTCGCTCGACAGTGTTCCCCGAGGACTACGCGTACAACGATGGCAATCCAGGTGACAAAGTCAGCCACCGATTTATCAGTTGGGATGGAAAAAAGGGAGCACCCCTGACCGACATCCGTCCGCAACAACTTCGAAGCCACTTCGCCGACTGGATGACCTCAGCTGAGAATCCGCGTTTCGCCGCTGCCATTGCCAACCGGTTATGGAAGAAACTCTTCGGGGTTGCGGTCAAAGAACCGGTCACAGATCTTGACGATCTGGAAGATGCCACCAATCCGGAACTTCTGCGTTTAATCGCGCAATTGATGATAGACGTTGATTTTGACATCCGGAAATTCCAACGAATTATCCTGAACACGAGGCCTATCAGAGCAGGTCAGCGTGACACCCGCTGAGGGCGAGGAATTTCGATTCCCGGGCCCATTGTTACGTCGCATGACGGCAGAACAGACATGGGACTCCATCGTTCTCCTCCTTCGAGGCCCGGAAATCGACCGAGCTAGAAGACGGATAATGCCCCAATGATGGAACGTCTGGTATTTCCCTTCGAATTTACCCACGACAGAAAAGGGAATCGCAGAAGATCGCGAGAAGATCTCTCGACTTTGCCAAGACACTGCTGCCTGATGGAAAGGTCTCGAATGGTGAGGAGGACGCGGTCTGTTCATGAACTCAAGCAAACGAAAGTCAAACGACGCGGTCGAAGCAGCATGGTTACGTGCTTCAGAACTGCCGCAACCAATGCCACCGACCCACTTTCTGAGAATCGCAGGTCAATCAGCCCGCGAAGTTGCGGATGATGGATCGACCGAAGGGGGATTACCGAATCATTAGCAATGATGAACGGTGAAGTCATCGAAAAGCCTCATGTCAACTCATCGGTCATTAAGACAGCCGGAAGACAGAAAACCCAAATCGATCAAATCGCTTTCCTTTACCGGACATGCCTGGCAAGGCTCCGACCAAACGGGACACCAAGCAATGTATTACCGCACTCAAGCAAGGGCTCGAACTGGGTGAAATCGTCTGGGTGCTTTTAAACTCCCGCGAGTTCATGTTCATCCAATAGCGATGTCCGGTCACCCACTACCTGGACAACCCGAATAAAACGTCTGCTCAGCTGAGGGATATTTCTGAATCAACATTTACTCCCATCCCTCGCTGACGCGTCGGGTTTCCTAAAAAAGCAAACTCCATGAAGCAACATCTTAACTCTTTCGATCCCCCGACACGCCGGCAGTTCGTAGAACGCTGTGCCGCCGACTGTCGTTCGGCCTGAGTATCGCTCCACCGGCTACTCAGCTCGTTGCCGCAGAACTTCGGCAGTCCAGAAGCCCGCCGCGTTCGGAAAAGCGAAGAGCGTGATCTGGCTCATGCTCGCCGGCGGCTTAAGTCACATCGACTCCCTGGATCCGAAACACGGGCAAGTCCAAAGGTCCGGCAAAGGCGATTTAACACTTCAGCCGACTTCCAGGTCACCGACTTCTTCCCGAAGTTTGCGACCGTCGCTGACCAGCGTCTGTCGTGGTCCCGCTCGATGGAAGCCAAGATCGGTGTCCATCAGTCCAGCTCAAATACTTCATGCGGACTGCCTACGAACCTCGCGGCACGATTCTTCACCCCAACCTCGGGGCCTGGGGGTCTCACTATCTTCGGGCGCAGCAGCAAGACCCTGCCAGCGAGCGTCTGCGTCAACCGCCGTTCCGACCAGGCTAACGGCTTCTTTCCTTCGAGCTACGCTCCGCTCGCCATCGGAGATCCCAGCCAGGGGATCAGTGACGTCAGAGTCAATCGGCGAGAAGGTCCGCAGGCAGCGAAGCGTCTTGACATTGCTGAACGGATCTCGACGCCGACTTCCGGAAGAAAATTCAATGACAAGGGCGTCAATGCCTACAACGGCTTCTACGACGATGCCCTCGCTTTAATGAAGAGCAAGGACCTGAAGGCTTTCGACCTGTCCGAGCGAGTCTAGCAGAACAACGGGCAGCCTATGGCGATAACTCATTCGGTCAGGGCTGCCTGCTCGCTCGCCGGCTGGTTGATTCCGGTGTCCGTTTCGTCGAGGTCACCCACGACGGCTGGGATCACCACAAAGCGCTCGCCGACGAAATGGCCGACGTCGCGCCGGTCTTCGACCGGGCCTACGCAACGCTCATCACCGACCTTGAACAGCGCGCGAATGCTGGACTCAAACACTGGTCGTCGTCGCCGACCGAATTTGGTCGCAAGCCGAACTTCGATGGCGACGGCCGCAGCCATCACCCGGTCTGCTTTTCAACCGTTCTCGCTGGCGGAGGTGCGAAGGCGGGGTTTGTCTACGGCAAGAGCGACGACGCTGGATACTACGTTGACGAAGATCCCGTAACTCGATCGGAGCCTTTCACGCCAGCATCGCATTCGCAGCCGGTATGGAAATCGAAAAGCCAGCGACTGTCGCCTTCCGGTCGCCCCATGACCGTCGGTGACGGCGAAGAGCCTGTCCTGGAGTTGTTCGCGTGACGACTCAAACTATCGGTTCACACCGACGTCGTTCCCGATCTGCAACCAGCAGATTTTTTTGGCCGCCATGCCAGCGCATTGCCAGATGTCTGTCTGGTCATGCTGGATTCGAATGAGTTTATTTATGTCTATTAGTCGTTCAAGCAACGCCGCACATTACAGAATGCAATCACTCATCTACAGCATGGCGTTTGTGACGAGTGTCGTACTCGTAATCGCACGACCCGCATTAGCCACCGAAGGCACCGGCTCCCGCCAGGCCAAATATCGTCTTCATCTTCGTCGACGACCAGGGCTACTACGATCTCGGCTGCTATGGCGCGACCGAAGTCAAAACACCGCGGATGACGCGATGGCCAATGAGGGAATCCGATTCACGGATTACTATGCAGCGGCTCCCATTTGCAGTCCGTCGCGAGCGGGCTTGTTGACAGGATGTTACCCGCGACGTGTTGGTAACCATATCTGGGTGCATCGCGCGGACTCTTCATCAGGAATTCATCCCGACGAACTGACAATCGCCGAGCTGT